>JAJDXQ010000009.1 GCA_022823185.1 Caldilineaceae bacterium | reverse complement strand
CCTTCATCTACCGAGTCGGCATCCGCCAGGCCCGCTTCGACTTCACCACCGCCGCCGGCCTCTTCAACGGGCTCGTGGGCATGGTCCTCGTCCTCCTCGCCGACCGCCTCGCCAAACGCCTCGACCTCCCCGGCATCTTCTAACCCCCCACTGCCAACTCACCACTCACCACTGCAGTTCCCCATCCCCCTAATCCCAAAAATCCCCCCAAATCCCCGTTCAGACAAAATCCGTGCCCCAATTCCTGGCAGTACCCTCTGGCAATCCTCATTTGCGGTTCCGCAGATTTCAGTCTATACTTTCGAAACCGCTTTAGTAAGCTGAAAACTAAACAGATTGCCGTCTCGTTCATTCTAGCTTCAGAGGCTTGTTGCCGATGCGTGGATTATCCAGAGTTATACGCTACGTGAAGCCCTATACCTGGATGGCGGTCTTAGGGATCGTAACGACGATCCTGCCGGTGGTGATGGAGCTGGTAACGCCGCGTATGGTCCAGTTCATTATCGACCAGGGCATCCGCGTCGGAAACATGACCGTCGTCTGGCAAGGCTGCGCGGTGATGCTTCTTGCGGCTGTGTTCGGCGCGGCAACGACGATAGGGCAGGGGATTGCCAGGGCACAGATTTCGCAGGGCATCGCCTTCGACCTGCGCAATGATCTGTTCCAGCACATCCAGCGTTTCTCATTCGCCAATCTGGACCGAATGCAGACCGGGCAACTGATGACTCGCGTTTCGAGCGACGTGGATGTTGCGCGGATGTTCCTCAGCGCAGGCCTTGCTCTTCTGCTTCGATCCTTGTTGATGGTTGTCGGCAGCCTGATTATGATGCTCTTCATCGACTGGCAGCTAAGCCTGGTTATGATCGTGATGCTCGCGATTTCAGGGTCGGTGATTTTCTGGTTCCTGCGAGTCGTTGGGCCGCTCTTCACGATCGTTCAGCAGAAGCTGGGCAAACTGAATACGCTGGTACAGGAAAACCTGGCCGGCGTCCATGTTGTCAAGGCATTTGTGCGCGAAGGATATGAAATCGACCGCTTTGGCGCGCAGAATGTGGAATACATGGATGAGAACATCAAGGTCGGCAGATACCTGGCCCTGGTGATGCCGGTGTTACTGGTCCTGACCAACCTGGGCGCGACAGTAGCGATCTGGCGGGGGGGGATGGACGTTATCGGCGGGCGGTTGACGATAGGCGAGCTCGTAGCTTTCAGCAATTACATGTTGATCGGGATGTCGCCTCTGCTGCTTCTGAGCAACATTCTGTCGATGATCTCTCGGGCCGAGGCCTCGTCAAAACGCCTCGTCGAGGTGCTGGACACAGAGCCTGCCATCCAGGCGCCGGCACAACCGCAGATGATCACGGAACCAACTGGTGAAATCAGCTTCGAAAACGTTTCCTTCCATTATTCCGGTTCGCAACCGGTAGGGAGCTTAGGCGGGACGGCAACAGGAAACGGCCAGGCCGCAGCGGTCGGCGCCTCTTCGAACGGAGCGGCCCGCGGCGATTCGGCACTGCAGTCGCCGCTGACCAGAAACGGCCGCAACGGCGCCGTCGGCGAAGAGGTACTTGACGGGATCAATTTGCACGCCAGGCCCGGCCAGAAGGTAGCCCTGTTGGGCGTAACCGGTTCGGGCAAGAGTACTCTCGTCAACCTCATTCCCCGCTTCTACGATGCTATTGGCGGCCAAGTAAAGCTGGACGGCGTCGATGTAAAGGGATTGGAACCCACTCTGCTGCGGAAACATGTCGGGGTTGTCTTGCAGCAGACGACCCTGTTTGCGGGAACTGTCCACGAGAACATTGCCTACGGACGGCCCGATGCCTCCATCGAAGAGGTTGTTGGGGCGGCAGAGGCCGCGCAGGCCCATGACTTTATCATGCGGATGCCGGACGGCTACGACAGCATGGTGGAAGCGCGCGGGGCGAATCTTTCCGGCGGCCAGAAGCAACGAATCGCCATTGCCAGGGCCCTGCTGACAAAGCCGGCCGTCCTCATTCTTGACGACTCCACCAGCGCGGTCGACCTTGATACCGAGTTGCGGCTGCAGGAAGCGCTCAAAGAGAAGCTGGCGGACACAACGACCTTCCTTGTTGCGCAACGAATCAGCAGCGTTGTCGACGCGGATCTGATCCTGGTTCTCGACAACGGAAAGATCGCGGCGCGGGGCACTCACGAGGAACTCCTGAAGAACAGCGAGATTTACCAGGAGATTTACTATTCGCAGTTTGAAGAGGCATAGGACTGCTATCTGCCCGCGGAGATTCCGCGGCCATGTGCGAGCCGATTACCAATGTCAGTAATGCGACCCCCTCAACGTCAACCTATGCGTCTCGGCTTCGGCGGGGGCGGCATGCTCACGGGCGAAGCCGCGGCCAACACGAGGCAGACGCTTCTGCGCATGGCCAGCTATTTGCGGCCCTACCGAAATCAGCTGATCGTCGTCGCGCTCTTCGTGACCGTCAGCACTGTGCTTCGGCTCATAGGCCCGATGTTGCTTGGCCGCGCAATTGACAACTTCATCGCGCCCGGCGACGCGGTCGGGCTCCGGAACCTGGTCTTCATGATCATCGCCGTCTATGTAACTGCCAGCGCGACATCGGCTGTGCAGGGCCTGATCATGGTGGTGTTGGGGCAACGGTTTGTGTCCGACATTCGGGCCGGACTGTTCAACCACATTCAAGGGTTGTCGATGGTGTTCCACGACCGCAATCAGGTCGGGGATCTGATGAGCCGGATCACAAATGACTCGGAGGCGATCAACCGCACGCTTACGAACGGCCTGATCGAGTTTACGTCCAATATTCTGCTTCTGGGAGGCACGTTTGTCGCCATGTTCCTGCTGAACTGGCAGCTGGGTCTGGCGATGCTGATTCTGATGCCGCTGATGCTGTTCATTACCGGCGAGGTGACAAGGCGCAGCCGTGCGGCATTCCGAACCGTGCAGAAGAACCTTGGAGCGTTGAATGCTGTAATGGAGGAGAACATTGCCGGGGCGCGGGTCGTGCAGGCATTTGCCCGCGAAAAGGAGGTATACGCCACCTTTCACGACGTAAACACCAGGTACCGCCGCGCCGGGATGACGGCTGACATCATCACAGCTGCGCTCGGTCCGATGTTTACGACGATGATGACGATTACGATTGCGGTGGCCGCTCTTCTGGGAGGTTGGCTGGCGATCAGGGGCGTTCTGGAAGTCGGAGTTCTGGCTGCATTCATCATCTACATCATGAACTTTTTCCGGCCGATGCGCGGTATCGCGATGCTATACAACCAGCTGCAGTCAGCGCTGGCCGGCGCGGAGCGGATCTTTCAGACATTGGACGTGGCGCCGGTCGTAACCGATAAGCCAGGCGCCCCGCCACTGGAGAAGATAGAGGGCGAAGTAGTATTTGAGAATGTGAGCTTCAGCTACGACGCGCCGCCGCCGTCGCTGGAACCTGTGTGGAACGGACGAGGGCCCAGGCCAAGGGCGGCCGAAAACGGCGAGAAAGAGGCGGAACGGGAACCGGAGATCGTCCTTGAGAATATTAGCCTTCATGCCAGGCCCGGCTCCACCATCGCGTTGGTTGGCCCGACCGGCGCCGGCAAGACGACGATCGTCAGCTTGCTGAGCCGCTTCTACGACGTGAACGAGGGTAGCATTCGCATTGACGGCCACGACATCCGTGACATTCAGCAGGCATCATTGAGAAGACAGCTGGGCATCGTCCTTCAGGACACGTTCCTGTTCTCCGGCACTGTGGGCGAGAACATTCGCTACGGCAAGCTGGACGCAACCGACGAAGAGGTGGTGGCCGCGGCGAAGCTGGCCAACGCCGACTCGTTCATCCGGTTGCTGCCCGGCGGCTACCGATCGCAAGTTTCGGAGCAGGGCAACAACTTCAGCGAAGGGCAGCGCCAGTTGATAGCGATTGCCAGGGCGATCCTGGCAGATCCCCGCATATTAATCCTGGACGAGGCGACCAGCAGTGTCGACACGCGCACTGAAGTTCACCTGCAACAGGCGCTGTTGCGCCTCCTGGAGGGACGAACTGCCTTTGTCATTGCCCACCGGCTCAGTACCATCCGCAATGCCGATGAGGTGCTCGTCGTGAATGACAATCGCATTATTGAACGGGGGTCGCATGATGAGCTCTTGGCGATGAAGGGCTTCTACCATGACCTGTATATGAGCCAGTATATGCGGGTGACGGGGGCCGGGCCGGCGCCAGAAGACGCGCTTGTGACCTGAATGAAAGTTCAGACGATGCGAGATCCACTTTCGCCGTCAAAGAAGTGAAATCCCTCTTCGTCAAATCGGGCCACGATCCGCTCCCCCTGGGTAATTCGGTCGCGGACACTGGCCTGTCCCATCAAGAGCAGATCCCCCACACGAAACTGTACAAACTGAATCTGTCTTCCAAAGTCAGGCTCAACTGACTCCACAATCCCGCGCCAGAGGTTGGCGCCGGCATCCTCGAGCGGACCTTCGTTCGCTGGATCCTTCCCTTCGTCAACGATAATTTTCACTGATTCCGACGGGATCCCGACCGTAGCATTCTGTCCGGATGTGAGCGCTTGCAGTTGGGAAACCGGGGGTCTGAGACGGAGCCCGCTGCTGGTGTCAATTCCGCCATCGCTTACTACGGCGTCTGTCACCAGGCTCATCGGGGGTATCCCGAGGAAGCCGGCGACAAAGGTATTGGCGGGCCGCCTGCTGACTTCGTGGAAAGGCCCAACCTGCTCGATCCGTCCGGCTCTCATCACGGCAACCAGATCACCGAGGGCCATTGCCTCGGTCTGATCATGGGTTACGTAGAGGGAGGTGATGGCGAACCGGTTCAAGAGCCTCTTGATTTCGACTCGAGTCTGGGAGCGCAGTTTAGCGTCCAGATTGGAGAGCGGCTCGTCAAACAGGAAGACGCGCGGCCTGCGCACGATGGCGCGGGCGATGGCGACTCGCTGCTGCTGCCCCCCGGAAAGAGTGCCCGGCTTTCGTTGGAGCAGGGAACGGAAGCCGATCCCCATGATTTCGGATGTGATGCGTATCCTTTCCTCGGTCTCTTCATCGGGGGCCTTGCGCAGACGAAAGAAGAAGGAGAGGTTGCCGTGCCCTTCAAAATGGGGGTAGAGCGCGTAGTTCTGGAAGACCATGCCGATGTAGCGGTCTCTTGGGGGTACATCCTGCATATTCTGGTCGTCGTAGAAGAGCGAGCCGTCGTGGTCGGGCTCCAGGCCGGAGACAACCCGCAGGAGCGTGCTTTTGCCGCAGCCCGACGGTCCCAGGACTGCCATGGTCCGCCCGTCAGGCACAGTCAAGTCGACACCGTCGAGCGCCATGATCCGATCGGATTGCTCACCTTCACCTTCGTCTTCACGCGGGACAGGTGTCGAAGAGCGCATCCAGGGAATAAGGCTTTCGCGCGCGATCCTGCTGTGCGACCCGAAATCTTTGGAAACGTTGCTCAAACGAATTGTAGCCAAGGAATGTGCCCTTTTCGAGCGATATGCCCATGCCAGGAAGAACCTTCTCCCTCGCGGCCTTCTACTGAGGAGGCGCCGAATTTAGTTGCGACAGAAGCACTCAAATCTTCAACGCCAAGCGCAACGATATTGTACCGGCGAAACGCGTTATGGGCGAATGTCCGGGCGATGGCCGGAGGAGGGGCAGGGGCGTGTTTCAGTGTCCAAATTCGAGGAATCTATATTGCAGTACTATATAGTTCATTTGCGTTGATCCTGACTATCAGTGTAACCTAAATGTCCGGACTATCTTGAAAACTGTGCCAACTTTTCTTGGGGATGAGGAAGTGGTCGAAAGCAACGAGCGTTCTCCGATCGACAATCGGCAGGCAGCCCGCCTTTTCAAGGCGACAGGGGACCTCTTGCAGATCCTGGGGGAGAGCCGATTTGTGGTGATGGCGTACCAGAATGCAGCCAGGACAATTGACAGTCTGGAAGAGGACATCAATGCAGTTGCCGAGGCCGGCGGACTTCAGGATCTGCCCAGGATCGGGAAGGCGATTGCCGAAAAGATCGAGACTCTGCTGGCCACTGGTTCACTGCCAATTCATGATGAAGCCGCGTCGCAGGTGCCCGAAGGGGTCGCGGCGATGTTGCAGGTGCCGGATGTTGGACCGAAGACGGTGCAACGCCTCTGGCGAGAGTTGGATATCACCAGCATCGACATGTTGAAGGACGCCGCGCAGGAGGGCAAGCTCAGGGCGCTGAAAGGGTTCGGCGCCAAAACCGAACAACGCATACTCAAGAGCATCGACTTGCTCAACCGGCGCTCTGATGATCGGACGCCGATTGGCGCCTCCCGTCCCTTGGCAGAGACGCTGGCGAAGGCGCTGGAAGAAGATGAAGAGGAGGGCGTTTTCGAACGGATCGAGATTGTCGGAAGCCTCCGGCGCTGGCGGGAGACGACCGGCGAAATCAGGCTCTTGGCAACGAGCGAGTTCCCGGAACGCGCCCTGCAAAAGTTCAGCCAGTTGCCGCACGTAACGGATACGACAGAAAGTAAGCCATCTGCGGTGACGGTCTCCCTTCGGAACGGCCCCCAGGCGACACTGACGCTGGTTGAAGAAGAGGACTGGGGTACGTCTCTGTGTGTTGCCACCGGCAGCAATTCGCACCTCGACGGAATGCGCGCGCAGGCAGAAGAAAGAGGCTGGCAGTTTGGAGAGTTCGGCTTCGCTTCAGTTCATGGCAGGGACGGGGCCGGCAACGGAACACCACCTCCTCAAGAGACGGCAGATGAACGACTTTGCTTCGACAGTGAAGAGGCGCTCTACAAGTTCCTGGGAATGAAATGGGTGCCGCCGGAGTTGCGGGAAGGCAGCAATGAGGTTGCGGCCGCGATGGGCGACGCGCTTCCCGAACTGATTTCGGCCGGCGCGATCGCCGGCGAACTGCATGGCCACACGACGTGGAGCGACGGCAAGTCGCCTGTCGCCGATATGGCAGAGGCCGCACGCGGAAAGGGCTACCGGTACTGGGCGGTCACTGATCACAGCGTCGGCTTGGGGGTAACACAGGGCGTGGACGCCGCGGCGCTGGCTGAGCAGCGTAAAGAGATAGATGCCACCAACGCGTACTATTCCGACAGAGGCGTCGACTTCCGGTTGCTACAGGGGACTGAAGTTGAGGTCCTGGGTGACGGAACGCTGGGTCTGTCAGACGAGGTTTTGGCCTCGTTGGACATTGTGGTGGCCAGCATCCACAGCGGCCTGCGGCAAGATAGCCAGCGCATCACGGAGCGATGTCTCCGGGCGGTCGAAAACCCTTTCGTGGACATAATCGGCCACCCGACGGGCAGGCTGTTGGGGCGGCGGCCGCCTTCTGAAATCGACTTGGAGCAGGTTTTCCTGGCCTGTGCAGCAACCGGGACGGCGGTCGAGATCAATGCAAATCCGGAGCGGCTGGACCTTTCTGCCGAACATGCGCGCATGGCGGCAGACCTGGGTTGTGCCATCGTGATCAACTGCGACGCGCATAGCATTGGCCAGCTCGATCTACTGCCGTACGGTATCCATACGGCGCGAAGGGCATGGCTGCGCGCGCAAGATGTGTTGAACGCAAGGCCGTTGGACGAAATGCTGGCGATGCTGAAGCGAAATAGATCCGGGAGGAGCATAAAGTGATTGATGACACCCGGCATTCGGATAGTGAAACCGAGCTAGACGAGCCGGTCTTTGGATCGAATGGACCCTCTTCCGGCGAGAAGGAGTTGGAGACGCCCGCGACTTACTCCCCGGCATCGGAGGAACCGGCGTTTCGTTCGGAATCGAGCCCCCTTCCGCCGACGGAAGTGGAGACAGGCAGGGGAGCCGAAGAGCCGGTATTTGGTTCGGACAGCGTGACGGCTCAGCCGCAAAATTTCGATTCAGAGGAAAACGTCGTTGAATCAGGCTACGGGCCGTCGGGCACGGAGCACGACTACGAAGCATCGTTCAGCCCCGCAACAGCGTCTCAGGATTCACTGGAGGAGGCTGTCGAAAGCGAAAAACACGCCGCTGAGACCGTGTCTGAGACGGGTACGAACTGGGTGCAGGTTTCGCCGGACTCTGAGGCGGCAACTGACACCTTCACCGATAAGGAGTACAGTTACTTCGAGGAGACTCCGGCCGCCGAGGTGGCTGCTTCACCTCCCCCGACGCGCAAATTGGGGCGGACAGGTCCGGTCTGGGTACTTGGCGGGCTCGTCCTGGTTCTGATTGTTGGGCTGGGCTGGCTGGGCATTTCACGGCTGATGGGTTCGGCAGAGGAGACGCCTGCGGCAGCAAGTGAGCCAACCGTGCAGCAAGTGGCGGCTGAGGCCCCGACGCCCGCGCCGCCCACCAGCACGCCGGGGCCCACGCCAACCGACTCACCGATACTGCTGCCGATCAACGCAAATGTCACTGTCGGAGATACCGGCGGACAGGGCGTGAAGTTGCGTGCCGGCCCCGGACTTGATGGCGAGTTGATTGAAATTATTGACGAGGGAACATTGATGGTCGTTCTGGCAGCCGAGCCCGATTCCCCGCATCCCGAATATCCAGTGCCGAAAGACGGATACCTTTGGTACCGGATGCGCGTGCCGGGGATGACAGATGGGAACGGAACGCCGGTCGTTGGGTGGAGCGCCTCCGACTTCTTTGTTGTGGATGCCCCATGACAATGGCGGCACAAGTCGAGTCTCCCGAAATTGGACAGCCGCAAGAGAGGTTAGAGAAGCTGCGAGAGAGCGTTTCTCATCATCAGTACCGTTACTATGTGCTGGACGATCCTGAGATAAGCGATGCCGAGTTTGACACTCTCTTTCGCGAGCTTCAGACACTCGAAGAGCAATACCCCGATTTAAGGGACCCCAATAGTCCAACCGTACGTGTGGGAGGAGGCGTTGCCGATCGATTTGAGAAGGTCAGGCATCAGGTCCCCGTTCTCAGTCTGGCGAACGCCTTCGGCGAGGAGGACCTTCAGCGCTGGCGAGACCGTCTCCTGCGCCTGCTTCCCGAGGAAGAGCACGCCCGACTCGCCTATGTCGTGGAGCCGAAATTCGATGGCCTGACCGTCGTGCTTCAGTACGAAGATGGTCGGTTCACGCTTGGCGCGACGCGCGGCGATGGTGAAGTCGGAGAGAATATCACCCCCAATCTTAGAACCGTTCATCAGCTTCCGCTCCGAATTCCGACGTCGGACCAGGACGGCCACAGGGCAGGAGCGCCGCCGAGCCGGCTGATTGTGCGCGGCGAAGTCTATGTGGAGGAGAATGACTTCCAGGCGTTCAATCGGGAACAGTCCGGTAAAGGCGAGCGAACCTATGCAAATCCGAGAAACTTCGCTGCCGGCTCACTTCGCCTGCTGGACAGCGGAATCAGCGCGGGGCGCCCCCTCAAACTGTGGACCTATCAGATCTTTCTGGAGGAGGGGGAGGACGATTCTCCTGATTCGCACTGGGACTCGCTTGCGCATTTGGAAAGCTATGGTCTTCCGGTGTGCAGGGAGTCGCGGCGCTTTGGCGACGACGAGTGGGACAATCTGATCAGTTTTGTCGGGCGCTGGCATGAGCTGAGGGCGAGACTTCCCTATGAGTTGGACGGCATGGTCGTCAAGGTGGACCTGCTGGCCCACCAGGATCAGCTAGGCTTCACGGGCAAAGACCCCCGCTGGGCCATCGCTTTCAAAACGGGCGGCGAAGAGGCAACCACCCGCCTTACGGATATCGGCGTAAAGGTTGGTCGGACAGGCGCGGTCACGCCGAACGCAGTGCTGGAGCCGGTACCCATCGGCGGCGTGACGGTTCAAGCCGCCACGCTCCACAATGCTGACTACATCGAGGAGCTTGATATCCGCATTGGCGACACCGTCCTGGTCAAGCGGGCGGGTGACGTTATCCCCAAGGTGTTGCGGCCGATAAAGGAGCTTCGCGACGGCGCCGAACGGTCGTGGAGAATGCCTGCGGTTTGCCCCTCCTGCTCTGAGCCGCTGGAGCGCTCGCCCGAGGAGGCAGCGACCTATTGCGTCAACAATGCCTGTCCGGACCAGTTGACGCGCAAAGTCGAGCACTTCGTTTCCCGGGGCGCGATGGATATCGTTGGCATGGGTACCAAACAGGCGGAGCTGTTCGTTGATGAAGGATTTGTCATCACGCTTGCCGACATATACAGGCTGCCCTGGGAGAAGATCGAAGAGCTCGAAGGGTACGGAGAGAAGCGGATCGAGAATCTGCAGCGCGGGGTGGAGGAGAGCAAGACCCGAGGCGCAACCCGTCTGCTGACAGCGTTGGGCATCCGGTTTGTGGGTTCCGTGGTTGCCGAGCTGGTGATGGCGCAGTATGACTCCATCCTGGACTTGATGGCTGCGGAGCCGGACGCCCTTGGCGAAATAGAAGGCGTGGGACCAAAGATTGCCGAAGCGATCGTCTCCTACTTCAGTGTCGAGCCAAACCGGAGGCTGGTGCATACGCTGGGCGAGCTGGGCGTCGATTTAACGATGCCGCGCAGTGAGCAGGAGGACGCTGAAGAGGTACAGCCGTTCGCGGGCAAGACGTTTGTCATTACCGGCACGCTTCCAACGATGAGTCGCGCTGAAGCGAAGACCCACATTGAAACGGCGGGTGGAAGAGTAACCGGCAGCGTCAGCAGCAAGACAGATTTCTTGCTGGCTGGGGAGAAGGCGGGCAGTAAACTGAACAAGGCCCGGCAATTGGGGATTTCAATCCTCTCGGAGGAGGATCTGCTGCAGGGCAGTGCCATGCAGAGCTGAATTTGGCCCGGAAGAGGACCTGTGAGTCCACCACGCGCGCTGCAGGGAAGAATAGCCGAATCAGGTGTAATCCGATAGAATTCAGTACATTGGCTTTCGATACACAGTCAAAAAACAAGCTCTCGCCAAACAGCGGCACAGAGGAAGGTGGTCTCAGGCCGTCGGCAGGCGTGGCGAGGATGTTGGACGAGGGCGCAACCTTGCTTGCGCAGGGCGAGGAAAGCAGAGCCGCGCGAACGTTTGCGGCTGCTGCGCGGGAAGCCGCAAACGCAAATGACCGGGCCGGGTACGGTAGGGCGTTGGCGCAGCTGGCTTCACTGGAAGAGTCCCGCGGAGAGGCTGAGGCGGCGTCTGATCACAATCGAGAGGCGCAGGAAGCCTTCCTTGAGATTGGCGACGGCGCAGGGCTCGTGCAGACATTTCGTGTGGATGGGTTCCTGAACATTCGAAGGGGAGAACACACCGCCGCAGCTCACTGCTTTGCGAAGGCGCTTAGCTTGTCGTTGCAATTGGATGAACGGCTGGTGCTATCGACGCTCGATCAGGTAGTCCCGGCAGCAAAATACCTGGTCGAGTCAGACCAGGTTGGCGGTCTGCTTCCTCTAGGCGCGGCGCTGGCTCAAGGCGTGGAGAGCGCAGAGAGTGGTCGGCTGCCGGAGTTGGGCGATTTCGCGGAGCTGGCAGCGACAGTCGCCGGCGTGTTTACGCCTCTTGGCGTGATGGCCGAGGAGCCTGATCTGGAACCGCCGGGACGACGCAGCCTGGCGGCGCGGGCCACACATCAGGCCTGGCTCGTGGATGCGATGACAAAGAGGCGCTGGGGTCTGGCTGCCCTGGTAAGAGAGACCTTACACACAAAGCTGAGTTTTCATGAGGAATTGGACTAACCATCATGAGTGAAATCTGGACTCCTGGCAGCCCACCCCCGTCAGAACCTTCCGGCGGCATCGAGCTCCCGAAAGGGTTTTCCACTTCCAGGCGGCAAGAGCCGAGCCAACCTGAGGCTGAGGCGGAGTCAACGTCGGAGGCAGAGGAGAAGACAGGTGAAGCAGATGCCCAGTCAACTTCGCAGCCGCAAGCTACTGCCGGGGCGGGCGCCGGCCAACAACCAGAGTTGAATCTACTCTTTCCGCCTACCGGGGCGCAAGTCACGTGCCCCGGTTGTGGCGCAGCCTATACAACGGCCGTGTTCTCGATTGTTGATTTTGGCGCCAATCCTGAGCTGAAGGGTCCCCTGCTGGGCGGGCAGATCAATACCGCCATCTGCAATTCCTGCGGCGCGGGAGGCCCGCTCAGCGTGCCCCTGATGGTCCACGAACCGGAGCATGAGTTTCTCGGGGTCGTCGTTCCCGGCCAGGCTCAGCTGGACGACATGCAGACGCAGAAGATGATAGGGGAGCTGAGCCAGGCGCTCATGGCGCGGCTTCCTTCGGACCAGCGCAAGGGTTACATGTTTCAGGCGCAGCAGTTCTTTGAGTGGGACTCATTGATTGAGAAGCTGTGGGGATTCGAGGGAGTCACACCGGAGATGCTTCGCCGGCGCCGTGAGCAGTCGGAGTTGATCAGCAACCTGATACGGCTCGGCGGCGACTTGAGCGCGATGCAGATGGTCGTTGAACGAAGCAAGTCCTTGATCGATTCGAGCTTTTTTGTCCTTCTGGGGCAGGTGATCAACGCGGTGGCCGCCGAAGGTCAGACCGAGCAGCATGAAGCGCTGGTCAGCCTCCGCCGTACGCTCCTTGAAACCACTGAGGCCGGTAAAGAGCTGAAGGCGTTGGAGGAGCGAGTTCAGAAAGCACTTTCGAAGCTCGGGCCGCGGACAACGCGTGACGAGTTGCTCACACAGATGCTTGAATACTGGCTGGAAGGGGAAAAAGGGGAAGCCATCGCGACGGCGGTCCTAAACGCGGCGGCCGCGATCACTGATTACCCATTTCTGCTTGGGCTTGCCGATCGTTTGGAGAACACGACGGATCCTGAAGAGCGGTCCGCCCTGATTGCGATTCGTGAACGTACGGTTGAGCTAAATGAGCAACGCACGCAGAGTCAGCAAGCGGCAGCGCAGGAGGTACAGGCTGTACTGCAGGAGGTCTTGCAGGCCCCGGATACTGACGCGGCTCTGAGAGAAAACGCCGACCACATTAACGAGGTTTTCCTGGCGGTCCTGGCTTCGAACATTCAGCAGGCCGAACAGAACAATGCGGCGTTCGCTGTTCAGAGATTGAGGTCAATCTATGGAAAGGCGGTGGCCATCCTTGAAGAGCGCATGCCACCGGAGATGAAGCTTCTCAACCGCCTCCTGTCGGTGCCTGACGAAGGTGCCATGCGCAGCCTTCTGCAGGAGAACCGCTCAGAGCTTTCCCCAGAATTTGTTGAGGCGCTGAAAGGGCTGGAAGAGCGCTTCAGCAGTGAAGGGAACGGGGCGCTGGCAAGCCGGGTGAGGAGTATTCGAGGACAGGCGGCTCTCTTGCTTTAATCCTGGTGAGAGAATCGAGGATGGACGATCAGTTCAAGATTAAGTAAGGACCAGGAACCGACAGCCATGACGTCAGCCACAAAAGAGGTCTCAGCGGAGCTCGTCACGTCGGGCACGGAGATACTGCTCGGCGATATTGTTGACACAAACGCCGCCTGGATCGCCCAGGAGCTGCGGGAGATCGGCGTCAACATTTACTATAAGACCAGTGTCGGCGACAACGAGCCGCGTCTGCGGGGCGTATTGGAGATGGCCCTGGCCCGCAGCGATGTCGTGCTGGTAACGGGCGGCTTGGGGCCGACCGCGGATGATATCACGCGTGACGCAATCGCCAATGCCACTGGCTGTCCATTGGAACGTCACATTGACATTGAGGAAAAGCTGAAAGAACGTTTTGCCCGCTGGGGATACCAGCGGATGAGCGAGAACAACCTTCGCCAAGCCCAAATTCCAGAGCAAGCGACGATTCTGGAAAACCCGGTCGGCACCGCGCCCGGATTTATCGCCTACGATCGAAGGCACGGACGGAATGGGAAGGTCATTGCCATGCCGGGCGTTCCCCGGGAAATGAAGCGAATGATGGCTGACCTGGTACTACCCTACCTGAAGGATTTGACAGGGGGTGTAGGCGTCATTCGCAGACGCATATTGCGGACAGTTGGAATCGGTGAGAGCAGCCTGGACGCAGAGTTGGGCGGTCTGATGGATAGCAGGAATCCGACGATGGGGCTGGCAGCGCATTTGGGGCAGGCCGATGTCCGCATTGCTGCGAGGGCGTCAAGCGCGGAGGAGGCCGAGAGTCTTCTGGACGGGATGGAAAGGGAAGTACGCGCCGTCATCGGCGACTACATATACAGCACGACGCCGGAAGAGACGGTTGAGGCGGTCCTTGCGCGCCTGTTGGCGCAGGCTGACGCCAGCGTAGCGCTCCTGGAGACGGTCACCGGTGGGGCAATCGCTGAACGAATGAAGAGCGGAGCTGGTCCGGAGAATGCCCAACGGATCCTGGAAGGGAACACTGGCCAGGCAACTTTTGAACAGTTGCTCAGGCAGCCCCCGACAAGCGAAGTCGCCGGTGATCTGGCACTGAAGCTGCGTGATGAATGCAATGTTTCCCATGGATTGGCCGTCATCACCAGTGGCCGACCCGACGAGACCTTCCACTCCAATCAGGGCGGCGAAACATGGATCGGCTGCGCCGGCCCTGAACGTACTGAAGTGGCACGATTTCCATTTGGCGGGGCGGACAGGCTGACGAATGCCTGGGTAGGGAATCGAGCGATGGACCTGCTCCGTCGAATACTACTTGACCTTGAAGTCTAGCAAACGGGCCCTTTCTCGAGAAGAGGAATGAGAAAGGGGGAGAAAGAGCCGGTCTCACTTCCCGATCCTCACTTCTCGCCGTCCCCTTGCCCCATGCAAATTCAAGACCAGGACTCTTGGTGAGACGATCGCCGACTTGCCCTCTTGATGGACGAACCTTCCGGCTATGAGCCTGCGGCGCAACCTACCTGCTCTTCAGAAACAGACACGAACGACGATTCGACGCGGACTCCACCCGTTTGTTCGACCATATCTGCTCCTGATTCTCGGCAGCGCCATTTTGCTCAGTTTCGTCATTGTCAACAGTGATACCGGACCGGGAGAGGAGCCGCAAGCTGAGGTTGCTCTGCCCGGCGAGTCGCAGATTGACAAGCAACCGGCCGAGTCGGGATCAATCGACAGACTGCCTGATAGCTTACCGACCAGGCAACAGTTGCAGCCGGCAGCAGGGGAGGGTACGGTTGCTGTAACTGCCACTGCGACACCAGTACCGTCCCCTACGCTTACCGCCACGCCAAGCCCGCAGCCAACGCCGACAATAACCGACCTGGAAAATACAACCAATATCCTAATATTGGGCAGCGATCAGCGGCCGGATCAGCCTAACTGGCGGACTGATGTCATCATTTTGCTAATGATGAATCCTGAGCTTGGCGAAGCCGCGATTGTTTCCTTTCCACGAGATATGTATATTGACCTCATTCCGGGCCATCTTCCCAATCGGATCAATGTCATTGATTATCTGGGAGAAATGGATGCCCCGGGCGGGGGTGGGCCCCGTCTGCTGACATCGATTTTGGAGGAACGGCTCGGAATCACGATCGACAATTTCATCCGCTTTCGATTTGAAGGTTTCGAGAACCTGATCGATGCCCTCGGCGGTCTCAAGATACACGTAGACTGCTACCTCTACGAATACTATCCGGAGGAAGGAATTTACCTGAACCTGCCGCCCGGCGAGCATCTGTTGAGCGGAGAACAGGCGCTCAGTTACGTGCGCAGCCGGCGATCGGGAGGCGGCGATCTTGAACGGGCGCGCCGCCAGCAGCGTGTCGTGTGGGCGCTGAGAAAGCAGCTGGTGGAACAGAATCTCCTGCCGAGAGCCTTCGCACTGTATGACGCGCTGCGTTATTCAGTTGACACGGATGTGGGCAAATGGGACACCGTGCGATATGCACGTTTCGGCTTGTCGCTGAGTGAATCGGATGTCAAAGGGATAGTGCTGGGTCCGCCGGACGCGATGCGTCACGGCTGGCGCGAGGGGATGGCTGTCTTTGTGGTCGATTGGGACTTTATCGCGGAAGAGCTAAGAGGCGTATTTGACAGGCCGCCTCTGGTGGAAACCAATACGTCGATCAGTCCGGAGAACCCACAGCCGGATGATGGCGGCGGCCCTGCCCCCGTATCGAGACCCCTCTGCCCTTAGCTGTTTGAGGCGTCGGGTGAATGCCCCCGGAACGGGAACGGCGAGACTCTCTTCAACAAAGGGGTACGGAAGAGCCAGACTGCCCCGAACGCCTCACTCAGAGTCAAGGCATTTCCTCGTCGACCCAGAAATTACATTTCTGTCCTTTTCAGGAGAAACCAGCTCGAGGGTCGGGAGACTTGAGTTGAAGAGACGCCGCGTTCCTCAGACACAATTTCCATTTTGCCGTCGAACAAGGCGGCTACCTCTCCGTCGTCCATTCCCCTGGCGCCTGGCCCATCAGACTTGCTCCCGTCGAACACATAAAGATGGTAGTAGCCTCCGGGTCTTAGAGCGCGGATGACACCCTGGGCGTATGCGGGCCTGCGGTCGTCCGGAAGGCTGTGCAGGCATCCGATATCCAGGGCGTAGGTTGCGCCGAGGCTGCCTACAGGCAGCCTGGTGACGTCCGCCTGCACAAACATCGCACTGCCTCGCGGACGCTCCTGTCCACTGGCAGCGGAAGGGCTGAGTCTCTTACAGGCGAGCATCAGGGCCTGTCCTGAGAGATCGAACCCGATTGCAGACAGTCCTTGCCTAGCCAGGAACAGGGTGTTCAACCCGGTGCCGCAGCCAATATCGAGGGCCAGGTTTCCGGCTAAGGACGGTGTGTGCTTCTTCCAGAATTCCTGAACTTCGGGAGGCGTGATCCCGGTGTCCCAGGGGGTCTGTCCGCTTCGGTAGCGCTCATCCCAGTGGGCTCGCAGTTCTTTAGTGTTTTCAATGTTCATTGAATGTCTACAACGATGTGATGCCGGGCGGAGATGCCCGCCGCGACATGGGGGCGCCGCAGGGCTTAGCTGGGGCCGTCAACTCCTTCGCCGCTCTGGTGCGCGAAGTCTCTTGCTTCCTCGAAGCTCTCAAAGTCCTCCGTGATGAACTCGATAATTCGCTCGGCGAGGACAACCGGCGACTCGATCATGGGAGAGTGGCCCAATCCTCTGAGAATCTCCAAGTTGGCGGCGCCGGGTATGGCGAGCAGCGTGCGCGTGGCGGCATCTCTTTCGACGATGGTGTCCTCTGTCCCCAGGAGGAGAAGAGTGGGCAGAGTCAGCCTGTGCCCTTCTTCAAGGCGATTCCAGCGGTTCAGCGCCTCTGCCACGGCAGTGTAGGCGGCTGGGGCCATTGCCGCTGCGTCCTCGACCAGCTGTTCGAAGAACGATTCGAATTCTGAATCGGTCATGGTGGGAGGCGGGGCGGTCGGCATGAGCGCGTAAAGGGCGCGGCGCAGAAGGGGGCGGTCTTCGCGCATCTGGGAAAGGAGTTGCAGTCCCTGAAGCGGGGTGAATGCGCCTTCGATGGGGACACTGTCCACCAGGATGAGACTATGCAGCTTTTGAGGGTGGCGCAGCGCGAATTCGATCGCAATGGCGCCGCCGCTTCCGTGCCCCACGAGATCGAAGTCGGTTAAGTCAAGCGCGGCTACCAAATCTGAGACATCTTCAGCCTGGTTTGTAATGTCGTAGCCCGTGTCAGTCTGCGTGCTCCTGCCGCAGCCGCGCAGGTCCGGCGCGATGGCGTGGATCGAGTCTGGCAAGACAGCGAAGAAAGGTTCCCACCAGCGGCTGGTTGCGTGGGAGCCGTGGAGAAGGAGAAGGGGGACGCCATCATTGCTGCCTGACGAACGGAGATTAAAGGTGATGCGATCTGTTACGATGGTGAACATTGAAGATATTTCGCGTAGTCAGTCAAAACACCTATAACCCAACACACCCATATCAAACATACCTCTTCGCCTCTCGATCCTCTTCCTCCTCCTCAGGCAAAAAGATCAGAAGTAGCGCCGCCGCAGCCGCCCGTGCTTGCGGACCATCGACGCGGCCGACTTCCTCTTCGGCGAAGATGTAACCGCCCTTAAACACAGTTCCGTCAGGCTCTAGCCAGCCCAGGTCGCCGCCCTCAAAGAGGCCGTGGCTGTGGATGACGCCTTCGAGCGTGATTCGTCCGAGCTCTTTCTCGCCGAAACGCGTTGTTCGAAAGATGCGCCAACCGGAATCATCGCAATCGCAGCGGCCAATTACAGTGCCCTCCTGCCAGCGAAGGCGGTAGATTTCTTTGGAGAGAACATATCCTACGGCATCCTCGCCGCTGTGGCGAAAACGGTAAATTGTGGTGCGTTCGGGGACTGATGCTTTAACGGGGTTCATGGCTCGATTCTAACACTTCAACCTGACAGTTCCAATGCGCGAGCCATTTGCGGCGTGAACGAAGGGCTGCCGGACGCCGCGCCGGTCAATAAGGAATACGCATTACCGAATGCCCGGAAAGATCAGCGGCTTGCGATCAAGATCGTAGAGGATCGCGGCGGCTGCATTTCTGCCGGAGGCGCCCATGATGCCGCCGCCTGGGTGCGTGCTGGCGCCGGTCAGATAGAGTCCCTTTACCGGTCCGCGATAGTTGCTCATACCGAGGGATGGCCGCATGGCAAACATCTGGTTGACCGACATTTCAAGATGCATGACATTGCCTCGCAGCAGCCCCAACTCTCTCTCCAACCACAGCGGCGTTTGAACGAGCCTGCCGGTTACCGTTTGCCTAACGTTGGGCGCGTACTCCGCCAGCTTGGCAATCATCTGATCGGCAACGGTGTCTCCGATCTCATCCCAACTCCTGCCAGAGGCCAGTTCATAGGGATAGTACTGTCCCCAAAGGAAAAGAACATGTTTGCCGGGCGGGGCGAGTGACGGATCCACCGCAGAAAAAGTCATCGCGATGAGAGCGGGATCCGCTGAAGGGCGACCGGCGAGATAGTCGGCGTAGGCGCGTTCCAGGTAGTCCAGATCGGGACAGATGAACTGCAAGGCGCGATGTTCAGGGCGAGGAGCGGCGCCTGGCGTGCGCCCGCGGTCGACGTAGTCGGGCAGCTCCTTCAGCGCACAGCGTAACATCATGCCAAAGCCATTGCCGATCCTGGATCGACGCGCTGATGAGATGCGCCGGGGAGGGACTTGCCCCCGGAGGAGCTTTAGCGTTGTGTGGATGTGCGCGCCGGATACGACTGCCTCGCTTGCGGTGAACTGTTCGCCGGCGTCAGTCTGAACGCCGATGGCTTTTCCGTTCCTGACGATTATCCGGTCGACTGAAGCATCGACTAAGATTGTGCCGCGGTCGGCCTTAATCATTCGCGCCAGCGCCTGTGTCAGCATGCCGGATCCGCCGCGCGGCCTTTTGACGCCGGAAACGTGATACATGGGTTGCCAGAGGGCGAACGGAGCGCTGAAACGTTCGTCAGGCGGCGGCCCGGACTGGGCCGCCATCCAGCCGATGAGAGCCTGGACTTTGGGGGAGACGAAGGAGTTGCGCAGTAGCCCGCCATAGCTTCCCAGAACGGCGTGGAGGCGCGACCGGAGGTCCGCGGCGACACCGCTCTTGAAGACCAGCCATTTGGCCAGATTGAGCGGTGTAGGGGCATGAAGAAAGGAGGCCACCATCGCCTCCGCGAATGGAGTCCAATCCTTGATAAATTTGTGGTACCTCTTGGCATCTTCAGTCGAGACGGCCGCAATGCTCTCGCAAGTCCGGTAGAGGTCTTTCCAGACAAAGATCTGGTCTCCATCGGGGAAGGGGGCGAAGAAGAGGGGATCGATATCGATATAGCTGAGGCCAAAGTTCTCCAGGGAGAGATCGCGAACGATCGGAGTGTGATGAATGAGAATGTGGGCGCTGCCGCCCAGATCGAAGCGGAAGCCGGGAAAGGTCTCTTCGGTTACGACTGCGCCGCCGACGGTCGAACGGCGCTCAAGCATACCAACCCGGTAGCCGGCCCGGGCCAGGTAGCCGGCGCAGACAAGGGCGTTGTGACCCGCGCCAATGAAGAGGACATCGAAATCCGACATTTTCAGAGAATGATGCCGATAGAGAGCAGCAGACTGAACTGCAGAGACAGTTGCGCGGTCGCGGCCAGGACGGGGTTGAGTTCCCTACCTTTGGAGGTATACATCGAAGCGGCTCTTCGGATAGCGAGGGGCAGGCTGATAAATGGCAGGAGAACGGTGGGGCCGTGGCCATAAATCAGCCAGAGCACAGGCGTGGAGAGATAGGCAAGCGCGAGCAGGACGATGAATTGGAGGCGCGTATAGCGGGGGCCGATCAGCACGGCGAGCGTGCGCTTGCCGGCCCTGGCATCGGTCTCTATGTCGCGCAGGTTGTTGACGACGAGAATTGCGGTGATCAGAAGGCCGACGGGAACTGAGGCCAGAAAAACTGGCGCTGAGATCGTACTGGCTTGCACGAAGTACGTTCCGCAAACGGCGGCAAGCCCGAAGAAGACAAAGACGAACAGGTCCCCCAGGCCGTGATAGCCATAGGGAAACGGACCCCCGGTATACAGGACGGCGGCCAGAAGTGATGCGACGCCGATCGCCAGTATGGGCCAGCCGCCAACCAGCGCCAGATAAGCGCCGACAAGAACCGCCAGTGCGGCGGTTACGGCTGTTCCGACCCGAATCTCCTTTGCGGAGAGCAGGCCCGCGGCCAGGGCGCGCGTGGGGCCGAGCCGTTCGCTTGTATCTGCCCCTTTGGCAAAGTCGAAGTAGTCGTTAGCGAAATTTGAGAGGATTTGCAGCAGTAGCGCGCCGACCGTTGCAGCCATGGCAGGCGCCGGCGAGAATAGGCCGTCAGCCCAGGCCAGCGCCGTCCCGACTAACACGGGCGAGAGAGCGGCAGGGAGCGTCTTTGGCCGTGCGGCAAGAATCCAAATCCGGAGCTTGCGATGGACACGTTCTGGCCTGGAGGGCTTGGTGTCGTCTTTGCGCGCTGCGTCGCCGGCAGCGCCTCTGTCAGGCTTGTGCTGGCTCATATTCGGCGCCGTGAAAGGAGAAAGCCGGTAGGCATCACACGCTGCGCATATGCCGCACGGTCCGCGCAATCCGAAGTCCGAGCCAGAAGAGACCTGCCAGAACAAACACGGAGGCGTACTCGATGAGCGGGATACGAACGACTTCGTTTAGCCGGTACCAACCGAAGTTACCGTAAACCAGAAGCGCGGAGCCAACGAAGGCGCCGAGAATGAGAAGGCGAAAGGGAAGCGACAGGCCCAGACCGTACATCTGCGTAACGACAAGAATTCCGGCAAAGCCGAAGAGGAACATCGGCCAAAGCCCGTTGCCCTGCATGACGGCTACCAGCGTTCCGTGGACGAGTACGGTTCCCTCCAGCGTGAAGGTCCACCATCTATTGGTATGGATACGCGTGTAGAAGAGACTGCCTTGCAGCAGCAAAAGGAACATGTAGAAAAAGCCGATCAGATGTCCCGATGTTGAGACCATCGGATGGAACCAAAAAGTGTAGATGATGGCCCAAGCAAAGAAGTAGCCGTGATAGGTGCGTGCGAAGCGGACGACCTCCTTCGAAAAGGGCGCCGGGCGGCCGAAAAACTGGCCGCGGCGGTTGTTTTCCATCAGGAGGACCCAGACCAGGAGAACGATAACGGCTCCCTGGCTGCTAAAGATTGGCGTGTCCTGAGCCAGGCCGTCATACCAGATATGAGTCTGGATCAGGTGTAGGAAGATGAAGGCTGCATTGACGGCCAGGGCCCAGATATTTGCCTTGTGCAGCCCCTTGGTATAGCGATGCCTGCGATAGCTCTGGGCATAGTAAATTATTGCCCAGATAGCGAACTGGTGGGCGAGGTAGAAGCCCCAAGAGGTGGCGCGAGTCCAGAAAGTCGGTGAGGGGAGTTTCCAATAGTACCAGCTGGCGCCGGTATCGGGGAGCAGCTCGATGCTGGCCAGCCGGAAGTCCAGCGCCCAGATGAGCAGCGTGAACAGCGCGCTGAAGACGATCCCGGCCCAGAGGACCAGGGAGGCAGTTGCATTGGAATCGCTGCCCCTTCCTGATGACTTTTCAGGACTCGCCTGCACTCTCGCAGCTTGCTGCGGCGAATCAGCAGCTGATCTTAGCATTTCTGATCACCTCCTGGAATGGATGCGCAGAGCAGGAACGGGCGTCTCCGAGGCCGGCTTGGCTGCTCCACTGTGTACGAAGACGGCGTGCGCCCGGTAAAGTCTCATGTCAGACCAAATCCTCCAGCGCGGCAATGGCGTGGGGGAAACTGAACGTGAAACCCTTCTTTTGCAGACGGGCGGGAACTGCCCGCTGGCCATCCAGGAGAACCGTGGACATTTCGCCGAAAAGCGTTTGGAGAGCAAAGGAGGGAGCCGGCATAAAGGACGGCCTACCCATTGCTCGTCCAAGGTCGCGCACGAATTCTCTGTTACGGGGCGGGTTGGGGGCTGCGAGGTTGTAAGGACCCGCGAGAGCATCGTTTTCGATAAGAAAACGGATGGCGGCCACCTCGTCGGCGATGTGGATCCAGGGAAAGAACTGACGGCCGCTGCCGAGCGGGCCGCCTGCGAACAGGCGGAAGGGCAGAGCCATTTTGGGCAGGGCGCCGCCGCGATCGCTGAGAACAACGCCTGTGCGTACGACAACGCGCCGTACACCCATGGATTCGGCGGATTCAGTCGAGGCCTCCCAGTCGACGCAAACTTGCGCGAGGAAATCTGTGCCTGGCGGGGCCTGCTCGGTCAGTTCTTGATCGGCGCAAGGCCCGTAGTACCCCACGGCGGAAGCCTGAATCAGCACTTTCGGGACGGCGTCCGCATTTTGCAGCGCGGACACGAGGGCCTGACCGGCGTTTTTTCGACTTTCCCGAATCCTGGCTTTGCGCTCTGGCGTCCAACGTCCGTCTGCAATCCCCTCGCCTGCAAGGTTTACAATGGCATCCACTTGTGAAACAAGGTGGCCCCAACCTTCGGGCGTTTCGCCATCCCACTTTACCAGCTCCACGCGCTTGAATTTTCCTGACTGGGGGAGATCAGGGGACCTTGTGAGAGCTGTCACTTCCCAGTCGCTGTCGAGCAGATTGGCAGCCAATGCCGAACCGATCAGACCTGTTCCTCCAGCAATCAGTACTCTCATCGTATCCTCCTCTAGTGGCGCTTCTTCATTGAGCGCCGGTGGGCGGCGATCTGGGGGAAATCGCCAACTACGGATCAGGCCCAGACGCTCAGGCCCATTTCCAGTGGATGGATGAGCGCCGGGTGATAGGGCCGCACGCGCACACCGAAGCTGTACTTGCCAGTTTCCTCTGGCACAAAGAGGCCGCGGAAACGAACGCTGTTGTCATGCGGATCGTGGCCAGGCTCCTCTTGCCCAGCCATCGCGCACTGCATGGAAAGCGTCTGCAAGGCGATTGGCTGGTTCGGCGCCTCCCCTTGCCGCGAGGCATTTTCATCTTCCGCGGCCACGAATGTAACCATTTCGACCGCCAGATCCTCTGCTGAGAGCCTTCCCGGCCAGACTTGGGCCTCAATCTCGATCGGTTGGCCGGTCTTCGCCTGTGAAGGGGGGAGATGGGGCACGGTCACGAATACCGTTTGCCACTCTCTACGCACGTATTCCTTCCAACGGGAGATCTGTCGCGCTGTTTCTCCGATGCCGGCGCTGTACGCGTTGCCGCTTTCCATCGCGGGGACGTAGAAGTTTCGGGTGTACTCCGCCAACATTCGCCTCATGCTGAACCGGGGCCCGCAGGACGCGATCGCGCTGCGCATTCGATTCGTCCAGTCTTGGGGACGATCGTAATACTCAGGCACGACTTCCTGCTCCAGGATCGTGTAAAGGCTGAGGGCGTCGGCCTCGTCCTGGGTGTCCTCGTCTTTGTATTCGCGCTCCTCTCCGATTGCCCAGCCATTTTCCGCGTTGTACCCCTCTCTCCACCACCCGTCGAGAATGCTCAAATTTGGCGCGCCATTGATGGCCGCCTTCTGTCCGCTCGTCCCGCTGGCCTCGAAGGGGCGTCGAGGCGTATTTAGCCAGACATCCACGCCGCCGACCAGGTGTCGGGCGACGTTGATGTCATAGTTTTCGACGATGGCGATCTTGCCGTAGAAATCGCGCTCCTGGCTCAACCTGTAGATGCGTTCAATAAACGCCTTGCCGTAGTCGTCGGCTGGATGGGCTTTGCCGGCGAAAACAATCTGGACAGGCCGGTCCGGATCGTTCAGGAGTCGCTTGAGCCGTTCCTTGTCATGGAAAATCAGCGTGGCGCGCTTATACGTCGCGAATCTGCGGGCGAAACCCAAGGTCAGCGCATTTGGGTCAAACACGCTGTCTGTCATGGCAAGTTTGGAATAACCTTCGCCGTGGCGCAGTTGCTGCGCTTTCAGACGTGCGCGCAGGAAATTTACGAGTTTTTCTTTACAGGCCTGGTGGGCCGCTTGAATCTCATCACTGGGGACTTCGGCAATCCCTGCCCATGCCGTCGTATCGTCGGCTTCTTCCAGCCAGTTTGATTTGAAGTATCGATTGAACAGGTCCCGCATTTCCGGGGCAAGCCATGACTCTGTGTGCACGCCGTTTGTGATGTGGTCGATTGGGACCTGGGCCTCCGGCGTTCCCGGCCAGAGATGGCTCCACATTCTCCTCGAGACTTCACCGTGCAGCGCGCTGACGCCGTTGTGGTAGGCGCTGAGGCGGAATGCCAGGACGGTCATGCTGAATTCGGCGCCCCATTCGTGCTCGTGGCGGGCAAGCGCGAGGAAGCCTTCCCGATCAATTTCCATCTGACCCCAATACTGCCAGAAGAATTTGTCAACCAGTTCCAGGGGAAAGGCGTCATGACCGGCGGCTACAGGGGTGTGCGTGGTGAAGACGTTGCCGGCTCGCACGATTTCGGCCGCCGCGTCGAATTCCATGCCTCCCTGAACCAGCTCACGGATTCGTTCGAGGCTGAGGAATGCGCTGTGTCCTTCGTTCATGTGCCAGACTGTCGGTTCATAGCCCAACGCTCTGAGCGTTCGCACGCCTGCGATGCCCAGCACATATTCCTGGCTGATGCGCATTTCCCGGTCGCCGCCGTACAGTCTGGCGCTCAGCTCCCTGTCCTGGTGGGCATTCTGCTCTACGTCCGTATCCATCAGGTAGAGAGGGACCCGCCCCACCTGGATTTTCCAAACTTTGGCATAGACGGTTCGGCCAGGGAGATCGACATGGACGACGACCGGGTTGCCTTCCGGATCCACGGCCTGTGTTGCCGGCACCTCAGAGAAGTCGATTTTCTCGTAGATTGCGTCCTGGCCGCCCTTGGCGTTTATCTGTTGCGTGAAGTAGCCCTGGGGATAAAGGAAACCGATCCCGACAAAGGGCAGGTCCATGTCGCTGGCTTCTTTGCAGTGATCTCCGCTGAGGATTCCGAGGCCGCCGCTATAGATGGGCAGCGCTTCGTGCAGGCCAAACTCCGCGCTGAAATAAACGATCAACTCGTTCTGTCTGCCGGGAAAATTGCGTTTGAACCATGTGCCGGTTCCTTCAGACATGTAGCTGTCGAATTTCTGAATGACCGAACTGTACCGCTGAAGGTAGCCAGGATCGCGGGAAGCTTCCTGCAAGCGCCGCAAGGAGACCGTTCGAAGGAACTTGACTGGATTCTCGCTGACTTGCTCCCACAGTTTACAGTCTATTGATGCGTAGAGGTCCTGCGCGTCGGGATTCCAAGTCCACCAGAGGTTGTATGCCAGTTCTTGCAGGCGGCTGATGGGGTTGGGAAGAGGTGGAAGAACGGAGATGTTTCCTACGATATTCACAAAGACACGCTCCTGGAGGGGAAGGCACGAACCTACTGATTCAAGTTTTGCGCGGCGCCGGCATCGACAAGCCATCTGAGCTGGCCGTCCACCGGTTGAACGCCCTGAACAGGCAACTCAAGAGGCCGATAGGGGCCATTCAGCGCTGAACTCAGCGCGCCTGCCTTCGATGACCCGCTGACAAGGATTAGGACGTGGCGGGCGGCGTTGATCAGAGGATAGGTGAATGATAAACGATTGGCAGTGAGCTTGCTGACAAAGTCGGCGACAACCAGGTCTTTTGTGTTGTTCAGCGCCGGAGATCCTGGAAACAGGCTGGCCGTGTGGCCGTCGTCACCCATTCCAAGCAGGACCAGGTCGAAGCGGGGGATGTTTGAATCGGGCGCTGCGACAGATTCCCGAATGGCCTCTTCGTACACGTGCGCGGCTTCTTGCGGCGGCAGCTCTCCGGGCAGGCGCGACACTGCGCCTGGCGCCCGCGGCAGCTGATCGAGCAGGGATTCACGGGCCATCCTGTAGTTGCTGTCGGCATGCGTTGGGGGAACACACCGTTCGTCGCTCCAAAATATATGCCAGCGCGGCCAGTCGATTTCGGCAAGGGTGGTCAGTCGTTCGTACACCGGTCCAGGCGTGGACCCGCCTGCGAGGGCGATCGTGAAGACACCTCTCTGCGCGATGCTGATTATCGAAGCTGCCAGGATCATACTGGCGGCGGTATCGGCGAGTTGGTTGCGGTTCGGCTGGATGACTATGTTGTCACTGGAGCGGGAACGTTGCCGCCCTCGAACCGGGTCACGTTCGGAATTCGAATTCTCGGTCGTCGTCACGTTCCATATCCGTTGAAATGCGTTGGGAACTACCCCCGCGTTGGCTTCTCGCCGCGATTCGTCTCTCCCTGCCAAGTGGGACAGGCTGGCAAGGAGCAACCAGTTGCGCTGGAATTCCCTCTGATGGCGCTACCATTGTTTTTGCCAAATGCCCGACCTTGCTGATGGACGGAGTGCTTTAGGTGAAGGAGACGTTCAGGTCCATCAAACAGGGAGCGCCGCCGTCGCACGAACTCACAGACATGGCGATTGGAGGCGGCGCCGTTACCAGGATGCGGTCAATGATCGCGGCGATCCGGACGGTGACTATTATAGCCCAGTACGACACAGGCCGATAGCTGAGGCCACCTTGTGCGCAGTCCAGGATTTGGCCGACTTCAGCCCGCTTCTGAGAAATGAGACTGACCGTTGCAGCCTGCTTTTTCTGACAGCGCCAGCTCTGGACGGCGCCGGATTGGCAGAGGCCAGTGGTCAGGGGGCAGCTGGTGCGATGGCGCGGCGATGCACGGCTGCCGCGCAGAGGAGCGCCGGGGAGGGCGGCCACAAGAGGTGGATCTGCAGGGGGCAGGGGTCGTTGCGGACGCATTTCCCCGTACAAGGGGGGCCCGCTTTTGGCTGGCCGCCCGGATGCAGGGCGACTTCGGGAGAGGGGGTTGTTTGAACGTATTGTGCGCCGCTTATGCGCTCATTCAGTCACCCAGTGCTGTCCTTCTCTTTCGAGAAGCGCATTGGCCTCTGAAGGGCCCCAGGTGCCGGCAGGGTAGTGGGGCAGGCGGAAGGGGGCGCTGCCGTTGGCGCCGAGCTCTTCCTGCATTTGCCAACCGTCCAAAACCTGGGTGATGCGCTGCCACGCCAACTCGACCTCATCCCGCCGGGTGAAAAGAGTGGAGTCTCCGAGAACGACGTCCAGGAGAAGCCTTTGGTAGGCGTCCGGCGGTTCGCCGAAGCTGTGGCCGTAGGTGAACTCCAAATTGACGGGGGTCAGATTGACGGAAGGGCCCGGGCGTTTGGCCAGCGTCTTCAAGGCAATCCCCTCATCCGGCTGGATGCGCATGGTCAGGACATTTCGGCTGAGACTGTCGCCGTTCTGTATCATGCCCAGGGTGGATGGCTGGTAGATCTCCTCGCGTGGACGTGTCGCGCCGTCGAATCCGTCGGCTGAGTCGAAGAGCAGATGGGGCGCGCGGCGGAACGTGACCGAGATTTCGGACGCTTTTCTGGGAAGGGCCTTGCCGGTACGCAGATAGAAGGGCACGCCCTGCCAGCGCCAGTTGTCGATCTCGAGGCGCCACGCGACATAGGTCTCGGTGGTCGAATTCGAAGCGACGCCGTTCTCGTCCAGATAGGCGGGAACCGGCCGCGTGTCGGCTGTGCCGGCGCTGTATTGGGCGCGGACAACATAGTCTGGCACCTCTTCGGGCCGCAACGGGCGGATGGCCTGCAGCAGGTTGACCTTCTGATCCCGGACGGCTTTGGCGTCAAAGGCGATGGGAGGCTCCATTGCAGTGAGTGAGACCAGTTGCATGAGATGATTCTGCATCATGTCGCGCAGGGCGCCGGACTTCTCGTAATAGCCTCCCCTACCTTCAACACCGATACTTTCAGCCACCGTTATCTGGACGTTATCGACGTAGTTGCGATTCCAGATTGGCTCGAAGATTCCGTTGGCGAATCGGAAAACGAGCACATTTTGCACTGTTTCTTTGCCCAGGTAGTGGTCGATCCGGTAGACCTGTTCCTCGTTAAAGACGGAAAGGACGTGATCGTTGAGTTTGTGGGCGCTCTGCAGATCGCTTCCAAAAGGCTTTTCGATGACGACCCGAGTCCAGCAGTGGTTGTCGACCGGGGCAACGAGGCCGGCGGATCCCAGGCATGTGATGACCGGCTCGTAGACTGAAGGGGGTGTCGACAGGTAGAACAGCCGGTTGCCTCCGATGTTCCACTGGTCTTCCAGGTCAACGATCCGCTCGCGCAGGCGATTGAAGCCTTCGGCGTCGTCATACTCTCCGGACATGTAGAAGAGTCGCGGGGCGAAAGCCTCCCAGTCCGAGCTATGGAATTCGACCTCAGGATTGGTGAGCAGACTGTTGCGAGCGCGCAGACGCAGCTCTTCATCGTTGAGCGGCGAACGTGCGTAACCGAGAATCACGAAATTGGGAGGCAGGAGCCGCTGTTGCGACAGTCTGTAGATTGCCGGAATAAGCTTTCGGTTTGCCAGGTCGCCTGACGCGCCGAAGATTACCATCAGGGCGGGCGTTGAGACCTGAAACTGCGCTTGGACGTCGGGAGCCTCTTCGAGAACGATTCCTTCGCTCATATTCAGTCACCTCCTGGCATCTCGCCTGGTGTGTCATTCCGTGTGGCAGCTGAACCGTGTTATCGACCGCTGGAGTTGCGCGGGAACGCGATGACGGGCGCATGCACGGCAACTTGAAACGGCTGATCCTGCACAAAGCCGTCAGTTGGGCCCGACCGGGCGGTCAGGCAGGTTCCGGTCGGGAGCTGCACGGTGATCAGCTGATCGTGGCCAAAGAAAAGCGACTTGCGAACGCGGGCAGCGGGAAGTCCTGGCTGCGCAGCGAGAAGCTCAACGTTTTCGGGCCGCAACAGGATGTCTACGGGCCCGCGAACGGGCCTGCGGGCAGCAAGAATGCCCAACTCACACTCGATCGTATCTCCGCGGCCGATTCCGGGCAGGAAGTTGGCGTCCCCGATAAATTCCGCGACAGCCCTTGTGGCCGGGTCTGTATACAGTTCAAAGGGAGAGGCCACCTGAACAACGGCGCCGTTCAGCATGACAGCGACCCGGTCGACCAGGCTGAGGGCCTCTTCCTGGTCGTGCGTGACAAAGACGCCGGTGGTATCGGCAGCGTGCAGGATGTCGCTTACTTCAGTGCGAACCCGAGCGCGCAGGCCGGCATCCAGGTTGCTGAAGGGCTCGTCCAGGAGAATGAGCGTAGGTTTGGGAGCAAGCGCCCTTGCAAGAGCGACTCTCTGCTGCTGGCCGCCGCTCAGTTCGTGGGGCATGCGTCCTTCCAAGCCAGCCAGACCGGTCAGCTCCAGGATTTCCTTCGTGCGCGCTTCTCTGTCGTCTGCCCGCATTCGACGAAGCCCGAACTGAATGTTGGCAAGAACGGTGACGTGGGGGAAGAGGGCGTACTCCTGGAAGACCATGCCGACGCGGCGCTTTTCGGGCTGCAGGTGGACTGACCTGCTTGCGACGAGGGCGCCGTCGATCTCTATGGTTCCGGCGTCGACGCGTTCAAATCCGGCGATCAGGCGCAGCGTTGTCGTTTTGCCGCAGCCGGAGGGACCCAGCAGGGCGAGGAGTTCGCCGTGGTCAACCTCCAGAGTTACGGCTCTGGCGGCCTGGACGGGGGCATCCTTAGGGCCAAACCGTTTGGATACACCTTGTAGATGGAGTCCTGCCGGCCTTTGGTTCAGTCGACTCACGGCGCTTGGGGCTGTGTTCTGCGGCTGGATGTATGGCTAGCCGCTGCTCACTTCCCTTTCCTCCTGCGTAAGGACGAGAAAGATACTAAAGGCTGACATTGCCAAGAGAATCAGCGCGGGCGCGGCGGCCCGGGCAAAAAACGCTTCGTCGGTTGCCGACCAGATTTTCGTCGCCAGGGTAGAGAAGCCGGTTGGACTCAGGAGCAGAGTTGCCGGCAGCTCTTTCACCGTTGTCAGAAAGACGAGAGCCATTCCAGCCAGAATGCCAGGGCGAACAATCGGGGCGGTTATGCGCCTGAAAACGGCGCGATTGCCCAGACCCAGACTTCGTCCGGCTTCCTCCAGGCGAGGATTCATCTGCGACAAGCTGATTTGCATCGCGCCCATGGCCTGAGGCAGAAAGCGTACGACATAGGCGAACACCAATATCCACAGAGTCTGGTAGAGCCATGGAGCAAAGTTTGCGCCAAAGAAAACAAGACTAAGGGCGATGACGATGCCCGGCAGTCCGTAACCGAGATAGACGGCCCGCGCCGCGAAAGTCATCAAGCGGCCCCCCAGTCTGATGGCGCCATAGGCGACAGGAAGGCCGAGGGCAGCGGCGGCAACGGCGGCCAGGGCGCCGGCGCGGAAGCTGTTTAGCGTCGCGGCCCAGACGGGAGCCAGGGGCTCGCCGGCTGCGAGTCCTCGCAGCAACCAGTACAGAATCACGCTGGTAGGCAGCACAAGGGCGGCCATCACGACGATTGAACAGAAGGCGAGCGCAGGCCACTTACGGCGAGCGAGCTCAATGCGTTTACGGGGAGCGACCACGCCGCTGCTGCTGCGATAGTAGCGAGGTCGGCCGCGCCCTCTGCTGTTGCGTTCGAGCAGCAGTAGTATAATCGTAAACACGATCAGCGCCAATGACAGGAGAGACGCGACGTTGCGGTCGAAGCTGCTCAGATACTGAACGTAGATCGCCCGGGTAAAGCTGTTGAATCGCAGGAGGGAGACCGCGCCGAAGTCGCTTAGCGTGTACAGGGCGACCAGCAGCCCGCCTGCGGTGATGGCCGGACGCAAATTGGGCAATGTGACTCTCAGAAAGGTCTGCAGCCCGTTGTAGCCAAGTGAGCGCGCGGCTTCTTCGAGCGAAGGGTCGAACCTGTGAAGCGCGGCGCGCACGCTCATGAAGATATAGGGATAGGTGAAGAGCGTGAGGACCCAGAGCGCGCCGGTAAAGCCGTAGATCGAAGGCAGCCGCTCTACGCCGAAAGGATGCAGCAGTTCCTGCAGGATCCCGCGGGGGCCGAACATGGCGATCAGCGTGTATCCGCCGACATAGCTTGGAATGACAAGCGGCATCATTGCCAGCACAGTCCAAATCTTGCGTCCCGGGAGGTCGGTTCTCTCGGTCAGCCATGCCAGGGGGAGGGCCAGGGCAAGGGAGAGAGCGGTAACGCCGCAGGTGAGCATGAGGCTGTTCCACATGATTTGGAGGATGCGCGTGCGGCTGAACAGGCCAGTCAGCTCGTTCAAGCCGACGCCCGCGGCTCGGTAGACCAGGTAGGCGGGAGGCAGCAGCATAGCCAGCGCGACGAGGAGGACAGCGGCTTTGAAGAGCGCGCTGAAATGCCGGTGAACGGCAAGACGGGTGGCGTCACCTGCATGGCTGAGCGGCCCTGAAGCATATGCGTTGCGCAGGACCTGACTCGCTATGCTCCTTCGGGTTGACGAAGGCGACCCTTTCCCGCCGGTCATTTATCCCTCATCCTTGCTTCTTGACTCTTGACGGAGCCGTCCCCGACGCGAACGGGGCCAGTGGACAGTCCGTATTGTTGTCTGATCGAGGGCCAGAACAGCCAGACCAGACCGATTACAGGTTGGAACAGAGGAAAATAGCCATAGTCGGCGCCAAAGTGACGCCAGACGGTACGGCCGATTGCTTCGGGGATGTAGAGGCTGAGAGAACCGACGAGCAGTGTGAGGGCGGTCTCGAAGAAAAGTACGTTCACCGAGAGGCGCCAAGCCCAGCGCGTGCGGTAGGCGAAGCCGATCGTGGCTGTCAGGTAGGAGAGGGCGGCCACGAGGCTCAAGGTCGGGGCAAGGTAGTTGACGACCCCTTCTTTCAAGAAGAGCTGAAACAGAGCCCGGACGCCCGTAGACAGCGCGAGGAGAGGGTAGGACACCGTCAGAATGTAGCCAAGAACGGTCACCAACTCGGTGGAACCGGACTTCGGCGCCGCCTGTGTGGGGCCGGTCGGCGATGCGGCCATCTAACCAATCTCAGTTGCAGAGCGGAAAGGGCAAGGGGGGAATCCTATGCTCCGTCCGCTAACCAGGCCTCTATGCTTGACTGCGCTTCACAGTATTTTCGGACGACAGGCAGGTCGGGATGGTCTTCGATTACGTTGGCCGGGGGGTCGAAGAGGATGCCAGTATCGGCATTCCTGAGCATTGCAATGTCGTTGTATGAGTCACCCATCGCCATGGTCCGGAACTTCAGGTCGCGAAAGGCTGCCATCGCCTTGCGTTTGGATTGGGCCAGGCGCAGGCGATATCCGGTGATGGTTCCTTCTGCGTCGACTTCGAGAGAGTGGCAGAAGATGGTTGGAAAGCCGAGTTGCGCCATGAGCGGCTGGGCAAACTCGTAAAAGGTATCGGAGATGATTACGAATTGGGTCCGCTCTCGAACCCAGTCAACGAACTGCTCGGCGCCGGGCAGAGGCGCGACGGTGGCGATAACGTCCTGAATGTCCTGGAGGCGCAGGTTGCGTTCTTTCAGGATCTTGAGCCGCATCCGCATGAGTTGATCGTAATCGGAAACGTCACGCGTGGTCAGGCGCAGCTGCTCGATACCGGTCTTTTCGGCAAAGGCGATCCAGATTTCGGGGACGAGAACGCCCTCCAGGTCGCTGGCAAACAGGCAGGGGCGTAAGTCGGCCAATGATCGCTCCTCTCAGTAGGTCAGATGGTCTTCCCTGAGGTGTTCGGCCCGGTTCGTATAGCGGATGTTAACCAGAGGGCTACCGCCGCTTGCAGGCGTGTTCAGGTCGACGCGGGTGACACCGGTGTTGTGGTGGTTGAAATAGAGTCCTGTGCCGGGCAGTCTGCCGAGGAGGGCTTTCAGGAGGCTATCCATAAAGGTGCCGTGACTGACGGCGGCGATGCTCTCATCCTCTGTCAGTTCTCTGGCCATGCGGTGCAGTCTGTCGGCGACCCGCACGGCGCGGGCATGGCACGAGGCGAGGTCCTCTTCGCCGCCGCGCCACCAGCCTTTGTCGCTGATTCCGTTAAGCTGATAGCCGGGAAAGAGCTTGCTCATTTCCGAGCGGTTGAGGCCCGGCTGGCCGACAGCCGCGGCGTCGGAGCCGGGTCGATGGAAGACGCCGCCGTGCTCGTGCAGGTCGATCCACACGGCGGGATTGAGTCCCTTCAGTTGGGCAAGGGGCCGAACTGTCTGCATCGTGCGCAGCATGGGGCTGCAATAGAGGCGGGTCAATGGCAGAGTTTGCGCGTGTTCGCCAAGCCTTTCGGCCTGGCTTTCCCCCAAGTCGGTCAGCGGCGGTTCGGCGACCCGCTGCTTCATATAGGACTCAAAGGGATACGGGCCAGCCCGCTCTTTGAGTTGCTCGGCGAGAAGATTGTTGGCTGACTGTCCGTGACGAATCAGGTAAAGTATCATGTGAAGTCAGTTCTCCGCACTAAGACAGGAGAGACGGAAAATCCTGGCGCAAGGGAAACGCGCATACAGGGTGAGAGTACATGAACAGGTGAGAAATGGCAAGAATTGGGTCAATTGAGTGCGGCGCGAGAAGGGCGTTTTGGCAGTGTTGAGCTGCGGCATCTGATCCACCAGGGATCGGAGGTGAAGGAGGACGCGGAGGGAACCGGTTCACACGGGGTTCAGTTCAATGGCGCTGGAGCCGTTTCCGGGTGCTTCATTGCGATCGGGGCCAAGTAGAATGTGGACTATGGGGTTCGTGGTGATAGGTGAAAGACGGGAGCCGTGGTGTGAGCGTCTACGACCGTTTACGTGTGTTTACGAGCGTTGACGTGCGTATGCGGGCGTTTACGTGTGCTGACACATGATTTTTTTCTGTTTTGGCGGGTCTCAGAATGGGTTGGCACGCGTACCTCCTGCGCGGAACCTTCGCATAGCAAATCGAGCGATTTGACGCAACAGACGGAACTTCAGCCAAGGTTGCCACAGTTGAACGCCACGCATGGACTCGCCGCGTTGCGAAGCCGGAGGGCAGACCGTCTCTTCACTCTTTGGGCGTGCGCGCAATGGGCCGACGCAGCACTTTCAGGAAGAGATGGACTTTGAAGAAGAGGAGACAGGGCGGGGGGGGCCAGATGCCGACCTGGATTTTTATTCCGTATAATAATTTTTATACCAAGTAAAAATCGGGGGAGGGGGGGCTCCCTCCGGCAGATAATGTTTTGGCCCTAGAGAACCGGCGCGGCGACAGGGAGCCTCATTGACGCCCGACGTGGATGCGCGTTTGGGGTGAAGGCGGCGGCGGAGGTTGGTCTTGCAGGCGCGAACTGAAAGGTTTGAAAATTCTGGCGGGACGCTTTCTCCTTTTTGGAACGGCACAGGCGCGGGTGTACATTACATTCAGGTTGGCTGGGGCAGGGTATGTTGCGGCGGCGGTTTCGCCGGATCGCAGAAAGCAGACGGCTGCATACAGTGGCGATGAAGAACGGCAAGGCTGATCGAGGTAGAGAAGAACGCGGCGCCAACGAGGACGTCGCCTCCGGCGAGCTGCTGCTTAGGCTCCACCCGGAAGAGCAGGAGGACGCGGCCAAGCCACCGGGTCAGGGCCCCGACGACGCAGCGAACGAGAGAGTTTCAGGGCGCCGCGCTTCGAAGGCGCAGGCGCCCCGAATGCTGATCTATGGTTTCGCCGGCATCATTGCGCTGGGAACAGTGCTTCTCAAGCTGCCCGCGGCCACGAATTCGGGCGTGACGATTTCCTGGGTTGAGGCCGTCTTCACGTCAACCAGCGCCGTGACGGTGACGGGGTTGGGCGTGCTCACGACGGCCACGGATTTCAGCAGGTTCGGACAGGTCGTCCTCTTGGGGCTGCTCCAGGTGGGCGGGGTCGGGTTTATCGCCTTCAGCGTGCTGCTCTTCCGCCTGGTAGGGCGGCGCGTAACGCTCAACGAACGGTTTGTGATCCATCAGTCGTTGGGAGGGGACAGACAGTTTGCGCTGACGCGTCACTGGGGCCGGCTGGGCAGCGTGGCCAATCTTGCGCTCTATGTTCTGGTCATCACTGTGTCGATAGAGGCGGTCGGCACGCTGCTGCTTTGGCTGCGCTGGCGGACGGAGCTTCCCGACGGGGAGGCGTTGTGGCTGGCGCTCTTTCACGCGGTCAGCAGCTACTGCAATGCCGGGTTCGACCTGTTTGCCGGCAGCGGCCGCGAGCCGGTATTCGGTTTCGGCGCCGACTATTTCACGCTTACGGTGATGTCCCTGCTCATCATTCTTGGGGGCGTGGGCGTTGCGGTGCTGTACGACCTGGCCGGTTACTTCAGGAGTCGAATGCTGGCGCTGAACACGCGCATCACTTTGGGCCTGACCGCAGCGCTTCTCGCACTCGGTTTGGCAGTGATGTTTCTTGATCGGGACCTTTTCGCTGTGAACCTGGCCGCCCATACACTGGGAGAGCAGATCGCGATCAGTGTTTTCACCGTCATATCGGCGCGCACCGCGGGATTGACGATACTGCCCCTGGAAGAGCTGAGCCAGAGCACGCAGCTGATGCTGCTATTCTGGATGTTCATCGGCGGCGCGCCGGCGAGCATGGCCGGGGGTGTGACGAGCAGCACCGTCGGCGTGTTGCTGATTTCGGCCCTGGCAACGGCCAAGGGAGGCGACAACCAGGCCGTGGCGTTTGGCCGCTCAGTCCCGCGCGAAACCTTGAACAAGGCGGTCGCGATCATGACGGTCAGCACTCTCCTGGTGGGGGCGGTTACGATGGTGCTGTCGCTATTGCATCAGGGGGATATCTTCGCGATTGGGTTCGAAGTTGTCAGCGCGTTCGCGAATGCCGGCTACTCTCTCGGCTTCACGGGAAGGCTTAACGAGTGGGGCCAGGCGCTGATCGCGTTGACGATGTTTTGGGGTCGACTGGGGCCGTTGACGATCGTCATCGCCCTGGCGCAGAGGGAGCGGCCTTCGCTCATTCAATATCCGGAAGAACCGGTGATTCTTGGGTAGGGGCGCAGAAGAGTTCGGCTGGAGGCCGCCGAGAATAGGGGCCGCCGGGCACACAACGTCAGTTCAGGAGGCTTGCAAAGAGATGAAGGAAACCGGGGAATATACTCTTGAAGAGATGAGGGCCGGGGCGGAGGCCGCGGTTCGGGTCTGCATGGGGCTGCAGCCGGGCGAGCGCGTGCTGATTCTCGGGGACGAGGGTTCTTCGCTGATCAGCCAGGCTCTGGCCGATGCCGCGGGTCCGATCGCCGCTGCAGTGGAGACGTATACGCTGGAGGCGCTGGGCACGCGGCCGATTACGGCGATGCCGGCTGCGCTGCAGGCGGAGCTGGAACGATTCCAGCCGCATGTCAGCTTCTACACCGCCAGCAGCCGGCCGGGGGAGTTGAAGTTCCGGATGGCCTATATGCCCGCTGTCATGCAGGCAAACCCGGACGGGGCCCGCCACGGCCACATGATCAACATCACCCCGCCGTTGATGATGCAGGGGATGCGAGTGGACTACCAGCGCATTTATAAAGTCACGATGCGCGTTCACGGGATTGTGCGCAACGCGGCGGAGATACGGGTGACCAATCCGAAGGGAACGGACTTGACGGCCAGCTTTGATCCGGCGTTCAATTGGATTCCTTGTCACGGGCTCTACCATGAAGCGGGCGAATGGGGGAATCTGCCGGAGGGGGAGACGTTCACCTCGCCGCGGGACGTCAACGGCGTTCTGGTGGCGGATGAGTTGGGTGACTATTTCAGCGAACGGTACGGGATTCTCGACACGCCTGTGACCTTTGCAGTTGAGAAGGGAAGGGTGATCGAGGTCGGCTGCGAAGACGAGGGATTAGCGGAGGATGTCCGATCCTACATTTATGGGGCGGAAAACGCGGACCGGGCGGGGGAGTTCGCGATCGGCACCAACATCGCCTTGACAGGATTGGTGGGGAATTTACTTCAGGACGAGAAGTTCCCGGGCGTACACGTTGCCTTTGGCGACCCGTACGGGAAGCAGACAGGCGCGGATTGGAAGTCGGACCATCATGTCGATGTCATTCCAACGCAGTGCACGATCCATGTGGACGGAGAGCGCATCATGGACAAGGGGGTTTTTGCGCCTGAAATCGTCAAGGAAGGGGAACGGGACGGGGGCTGAACAGAGTAAACCGCCCATTCGGCTCTGGCAGAGGGGGCCGGATGGGCGGCGAACAGTCGGAAGAGCTACGAGATCAGGGCGGGCCTTGCGCTCAGCGGCGTTTACGAGGCAGAGGCGCCAAAGGTGGAGATCCGGGGGCGGAAAGCCCGATCGAACGCTTCCAGTTTCTCCCGGAACCAGTCGTGTTGATCCGGCCACTGCGCCCTGTTGGTCGGGTCGGCGTTATATTTGCGCAACATCACCTGGCCCTGCTTTTGTTCGGGCAGCTCGCGCCACTCCAAGGCGTCGCCGATTTCGGCTCCGATTTCGCCGCGCTGCTGGTAGAGCGTATTGTAGGAGACCTCTGCATCACCTTCGCGAATCACCAGTTGAACGCCGATCCCGCCTTCTCGCATATTGTTGAAAGCGGTCATACGCAGGCGCCAGTGCCCGACGTCAAAGTTCATCCAGTTCTGTGAACGGGGCGTGCCTGGCCGGATAAAGCTGCCGCTGTCTTCCAGGTGTTTTCGCAACGCCTGCCAGTACTCCATCTGCAGCTCATTCTCGACGAGTTGATATTCGAGCTGGAGTTCGTTTTCGACCTGTTGAAGCTGATCTTCCAGGGATGTTTCAGGTGGATTCGGGGACGGGTCAGTTGTCGGGGTAGGTGTGGGCGGCGGCGTTGGGTTCGGGGTGGAGGAAGGCGAGCCACCGACTGGCGATTGCGTGCGCTCATCGGCGTTGCCGCCCCAGCCGCTGGGCTTGCTTACGAGATAGAATTTGGGGGCCAGGGGCGATTCGCCGATTCGCCACAGTTCTACTTCCAGGCCGAAAAACCGAATATTGTCATTGGTAACTTCGTTAAGCCAGTTGAGCGTGTTGCGATCTTCCTGGGTAAATTGCGCGGCTATCCAGACCATGGTCACTGCTTTCAATTCGGCTGCGTAGGTTAGCAGCTGGCCCAGGTGGCTCTGGTCTGTATGTTCCAGTTGATTTTCGATGACTACGTAGCCGCCGCTGCCGCGGGAACGGCAGACAACACCGCGTGGGTAGGGTGCGACCCAGCCTTCGGTGTCCTCCAGTTCCAGGTCCATGTTGATGGCTTCGCCGAGCAGCGCGAGGCTGTCGCCGCGCGCCAGCCACGAGGCGAAGTCGCTGTCTTCACTCACCCAAACGGTTCGCAGTTCTACTTGCTCCAGGCGGCCAAAGTCAAACTGTATCATTCGATCGTTCCCTCCTATCACGAAATTGGTGTTCTTGGCGAAACGTGCAAGCCTTACCCGGAACCAGTTATTCCGAAAGTTTCATGCTTAGCAATACGATAGCGGAGTTGGCGCACGGATTCAGAAAGCGTAACACTCCACATGATAGTTTTACACCAAACAAATGCATAGCGCAAGCGGCTTTTGCCAACTTGACAGTTTCACGGTGAATTTGTACTATTGCGGGGAGAGTTCTTCTACCCGGCCCAAGTCGCGCTTATGTGGAAGGGCGCTCGAATTGCGGGCGTAGTTCAGTGGTAGAACGTCAGCTTCCCAAGCTGAATGTCGACGGTTCGAGTCCGTTCGCCCGCTCACATTCGTATCAGGCCGCCCCAAGCGGCAATCGAAGGAAGTCGTCTGAAGTGGACGGCGGGCCCTCCTCTGCAGTTTCTGAATTCCCTTAGAAATGAGAATCGCCGCGTGTTTTGGCCTGTTTCATGTTGTGAACAGGTCGTTCTCGGCTACGCGCAATTGCAGGTCGCCCTGGCCGGTCATGATCCAAAGGCGGCCCGGCGCGTGCTCGAAGACGTATGGGTATGAGATCCAGGCATCTTTTTCGCGTGCGATCACGCGCGGGGTGGACCAACTGCGGCCGTCATCCTCCGAGAGGGAGACAGATAGCTCCTCCCGGTGCCAGCTGGCCATGTCTTCCGAAAGCTGACCGCTGCGGCGGAGATAGCTGTCTGTCCCTTCCGGGTAGAGTCGGTTCCAGGCGAGGAGTAGACGCCCGCTGCGCAGTCGGAGGAGATAGCCGGGCGAAGAGCTGGCTTCGATGGCGCTGGGTCGGATCGTGCGCCAGGAGAGTCCGTCATCGTGGGAGATGGCTTCCCAAAAGCGATCCCAATTGGTGCGAATCAACATCCAAAGAGAGCCGTCGCGCCTCTGGACGAAGGTCGGTTCGAAGGCGCCGTCGTGGTGGCCGTGTCCGCCCAGGTCTATGATATTGCTGCCGCGCCACGTTTGGCCGGCGTCGCCGGACGAATAGACTCGAATGACGTTTCTCCCTGGGCGGCGCAGGTAATACTGGCAGGTCACAACAATGCGGCCGTTTTCTGTCTCAATGAAATTGATGGGCGGGTGGCCGCATACGCCGCGAAAGAGACGCTGGCGGTCGGTCCAGGTGGCGCCGGCGTCGAGGCTGCGGATGGCCCACAGATCGCCGGTGGCGTCGGCGCCGGGTTCGCGCTGGTCAGCGTCCCAGTTCAGAACGCGCTCGTCCATCCAGACATAAACGAGGACGCCGTTGCTGGTAAGCAGGAGTTGGCCGCGGCTGTTGGGTATGCCGGGACCAGGCGAGGGGAGGGAGGGTCCGTTGCCAGCGAATATGGGGCGAGGATCCTGCCAGCTGGCCGCGTCGTCCTTGCTGATGACGGTGGTGTTTCCTGAGACAGCCATGAGCCCGCCGTCGGGCAGTCTGACATAGGGCCAGCGCACGTTGAAGGACAACGTCTGGCAGACCGGGTCTGTCCAGCGGCTGCCGCCGGTCTTCTGGTTGCTTTTTTCGGCCATGTACGGGACCTCGATAGTCCCCATTTCTGCGCTATTGGACGGGGACGCGGCGGGGGGAAACGGGCAGGAGAATACACGTAGACTAACATGGCGGGCCTGCTCCGTCAACCTGAAATGCAGTGGTCAGTGGTCGGTGGTCAGTGGCGGGAGGGGAGGCGCCGCGGGGCGGGGATGTGGTGGCCAGGGAAGAAGGGGCGTTCTTTCAGGCTGCCTCGGGGGAGTCTTTGTGGAGACTGCAGCCAGCCTCGCTTGACAGTCCCGGATCTGGACTGCGCCCGTCACGCTTACAGGTTTGACGCGGAATGGGGCAAGAAAGTATGCTGAAGTCTGCATTGACTGGCGCGGTGCGGTTCCCACGCCGTCTCGGCACTGGCATTTGTCTATGCGAACATTGCAGAGGGCGGGCTTGGCAAGCGGTGTAGGGCAGAGTAGTGCCCGGCGTCGCAGGAGTCCATGTTCAGCAGGTCTCGCAGGTTCGGGCGTTCCTGCGAATTTCAACACGGATCCGGGTGGGGAGGCGAAGAGGCTTGTGCCCAAGAGAGCATTCCATCGATGACTGCCGACATGATTATGCTGGTCGTCATTCTTGTTGCGGCGACCTACTTGTATCTCACTGACTGGCTGGCGACGGAGACGACGTCGGCTCTTGCGATCGCGGCGCTTGCGTTGACCGGAATCCTGGATACCGGCGAGGCGCTCTCCGGTTTTGCCAGTACCGCGACCTTGACGGTGGGAGCGATGTTTGTGATCAGCGGCGGCCTGCTCCGCACAGGCGCGTTGGAGATCGTGACGATTGGGCTGGCGCGCTTCTCGGGCGGCAGTCCGCGGCGGCTGCTCATTTTGTTGGGTGGCGTGATTCCGCTGGCGAGCGCGATCATGAACAACACGCCGGTCGTGGTGATGATGGCGCCGGTCGTACTGTCACTCAGCCAGCGGTTTAGAATTCAGCCGTCCAAGCTGCTCATTCCGCTGAGTTATTTTGCTGTCCTGGGCGGCACGATCACGCTGCTGGGCACAAGCACCAATATCCTTGTCGATGATCTTTACCGTGGGGCGGGCGGGCCGGGCTTCAGTTTTCTGACTTTCACGCCACTCGGCCTGATCTTCACGGTTGCCGGCGGCATTTTCATTGTCCTCACCAGCCAGAAGCTGTTGCCTGACCGGTCCCCGGCAGGGGCGTTGGGCGAGGGCCGCCACCAGCACACACCCTTTGTGGCGGAGCTGATTGTGGATAAGGCAAGCCCGCTGCTGGGCCAGAATGTCGGCGAACTTTTCAGCGAGGGGGCTGGTGTCCGGTTTTCGCGGCGCCGGTCGGAGCGTCACCACCGTCGACTGACCCACTTGCATAAGGCGATTCACAGCAACGGTGATTCAGCGAACCAGCGAATTGAACTGCTCGAGCTGCTGCGGGACGGGAGCCCTCACCGCACCCGGCGACCGAGACCACCCCGTTTTGGATTGGTGAGGCGGTTTGAAGCGGACGATGCCGAATCCTTGCGGATACAGGAGGGGGACGTACTGGTCTTCTGCGGCGCGCCGCCGGTGATTGCCCGCTTTATCGAGACCTACTCCGGGTTTGGGATGGGGCCGGGTCAGGCTGCGCCGCCGCCTTCTTCCAGGTCGGGCGGCAGGGCGCCGGCCACGCGGATCGTCGAGGCGGTCATCTTGCCGGATTCGGTGGCGATTGGGCGGCAGCTGGAACAGTTGGAGTTTGAGGACAGTCACCAGGTTCACGTGTTGGGCGTGCAGAGGCGGGGAGGACAGCGCAGGGTCGGTCCGCGCCAGGCGCGTCTTCACAGCGGAGACGTGTTGCTTTTGCAGGGGACGGCGAACGGACTGCATGCGGTGAGCGAGTTGTTCAAGCTGTTGCTGGTTGAAGGCGTGGAATCGGCGATCGTGCGGCGGGCAAAAAACCGCCTGGCGCTGATCATAATGGGGGCGGTGATCCTGCTGGCCAGCCTGACGGCGGTTCCGATCGTCGTGCTTGCGTTGGGCGGCGCGGCACTGATGGTGGCAACGCGCTGCCTGCGCGCGGACGAGGCGATGTCGTCGCTTGACGGGGCGACTTTGCTGCTGCTGGCGGGCACGATTCCGATGGGGATCGCGATGCAGAAGACCGGCCTGGCGCAACTGCTGGTGGACCAGCTGATACTGGTTTCCGGCCAGGTCAGTCCGGTTGTCATGATCTCCCTATTCTATCTCTTCACCAGCCTTCTGACGCAGTTGATCAGCAACAATGCGGTGGCCGTTCTGCTCACGCCGATCGCGCTCTCGATGGCGGCGACGCTGCAGGTGAATCCGCAACCGCTGCTGATGACAATCGCGTTTGGCGCTTCGGCCAGCTTCATGACGCCGATGGGGTATCAGACAAACGCGATTGTGCGGGGCGCCGGAGGTTACACTTTTGGGGACTATCTGCGGATCGGGATCCCGCTCACGCTGATCATGTGGGCTTTGGCGACTGTACTGATCCCGTTCTATTGGCCGCTATAGTGATGGCGGACAAGGCGGTTGCACTGAGACAACTGGTGGAAGCGGTGGGCAACCGCGGAACACCGTCAAATCATAAGGAGGGCAACAGATGACCAGGACATTGGCAGAGCGGGATTGGAGCGGGGCCGTCGTGCGTTACCCGGACCCGGCGGTCGAGGTGTTGGATGAGCGATTTGCGCAGTACAGGATTGGAAACGCCGTGGTGGAGCGACTCTACACGGGCAGCCGCTGGGCAGAGGGACCTGTCTGGTTCGGGGATGCGCGTTGCCTGATCTGGAGCGACATTCCTAACAATCGAATGTTGCGCTGGAACGAGGAGAGCGGTGAGGTCAGCGTGTATCGCAGCCCATCCAAGCACAGCAATGGCAATACACGCGATCGGCAGGGGCGGCTTGTTACGTGCGAGCATACGGGCCGACGGGTCACGCGCACGGAGCATGACGGATCGATTACGGTGCTGATGGACAGCTTCGAGGGAATGCCCCTCAACTCGCCGAACGATGTTGTCGTTCATTCAGATGGGAGCGTCTGGTTCACCGACCCCGGCTATGGAATCATGCTCAACTATGAAGGCGAAGTTGCTGAGGCTGAGCTGCCGACGCGTGTCTACCGGCTCGACACGGAATCGGGAGAGGCGACGATTGTCGCGGATGACTTTCTGCGGCCGAACGGGCTCTGTTTTTCGCCGGATGAGGAGCTGCTCTATATCGTGGACACGGGACGCTCGCACGACCCCGACGGCCCTTCTCACATTCGCGTCTTCGATGTAACGGCGGACAACCGGCTGGAGAATGGGCGCCTCTTTGTTGACATGAACCCGGGTATGGCCGATGGAATCCGTTGTGATGTGGATGGCAACCTTTGGGCCGCGGCCGGATGGGCCGGCGCCGGGTTTGACGGCGTTCACTGCTATGCCCCTGACGGCACGCGCATTGGGCAGATACACCTGCCTGAGATTTGCGCCAATCTGTGTTTCGGCGGCGCGTTGAAGAACCGGCTCTTTATGGCTGGGAGCCAGTCGCTCTATGCCGTTTACGTTGAGACCGCCGGCGCGCAGCACCCATAACACCTACAACAACTGAAGGAGAGTACGCGATGTCCTACAGCATTCATTCAACCCTGCGGGATATTCTGAGTGACGATGGGGCCAAGGCCGTTCTGGAAAGGCACTTGCCCGGCGTTTCCTCCCATCCCGACCTGCCGATGGCCATGCACATGACACTGCAGCAGATTTCCTACTACCCGGAGGCGGTGGAGGCAGGTGTTACGCAGGAGACTCTGCAGGCGATCGACGCGGACCTGAAGGCGCTGGGCTGAGGAGAGAGGCGCCGCGAACAGCGCGGCAGTGGCTCAGAGGTTGCCGCGCCGGCGTGCGATCTTGAATGCATCGTCCTGGGGAGCGTAGTTGAGGATCTCCTTGGTGTCGGTCATATCCAGCCGCTTGAACTGATTATCCGAGATGCCGTGGAAGTTGCCAAAGAGGACGTCTTCGCCGGCCTCGACCGCGGCTGCGATCAGGCTGGCGTTGTCTTCCAGCGTCTGGATGATGTCGACGTACTCGTGATCCCAGTGTATCCATTCCGAGTCGCGGTACTGGACGGCGCCGAACCGCAGGCAGAGTGAGGAAAGGCCGTGCGCGGCCGAGTAGTAACGGGCCAGCGCCTCGCCCCAGCATTTGGTTGCCCCGTAGAGGTTGATGGGATAGACGGGCTGGCTGGTGTGGACCTGCTGATCGCGGGGGTAGCCCAGCACGGCGTTGATGCTACTGGCGAAGACGACTCGCCGGCAGCCGGCCTGGCGGGCCGCTTCGAATACATTGTAGGCGGCGATCACATTGTTGGGCAGCAGGCTTTCCCAAGAAGCATCCATGCTTGGATCGGCGCCCAGATGAATGACCGTGTCGATGCCGTCAAAGAGGGGCCGGATTGCGTCGAAATCGCTCAGGTCGGCCTGCGTAAAGGGCGCGCCTTTGGTGTCGGCCGGCTCCGCGATATCGGTCAGGACGAATTCATATTCGCCGGCATAGGTGTTGTGGAAGAAGCTTCCGATCTTGCCGGCCGCGCCGGTAAGCAGAATTTTACGAGTCATCTCTGTCCCTCAATTGGAATCTGGTCTTCCTGCTTCGGGGAACTGGGCACAGGTCAACCCGTTTTTTCGATTACACCAACGTACTGGCCGCCGGCGCTGCCGATGAAATCGGCGACGCGCCAGCCTGTTCCCTCAACGATCTCCTGCATTTCCGGTTGGGAAACCATCAGATAGTCGAACCAGTCGCCGATCAGCTCGCGGTAGCGGACGCGCAGGCGGATTTCGCCGGCCATCTTGCCGTTTTGTCTGTTGCGGGCGTGATAGGCGAGGTGCTCCGGCTTGTCAGTGCCGTAGATGTCGAGCGATTCGGCCACGATGCGGGCATTCCGGCTGGTCAGGCTTTTCAATCGCCGCAGCATCCATCGCGCCCGGCGCGGGTTGGCAAAGAGGCCGAAGTTATTGCCCATCATCAGGATGGTATCGAACCTGCCCAGCGACGCGTCGATCCGGTGAAAGGGCAATCTGCGCACATTCTTTACGCCCCTCTTGCGGCAGACCTCCAGCGCGCCGGGAGAGACATCGATCCCAACCACCTCGCGGCCTTGTTCCTGCAGGTGCAGGGCAAAACGACCGGCGCCGACACCGACATCGAGCACGCGTCCGCGCGCGAAGCTCATGGCCTGTTGCAAGCGGGGAGGCCATTCAGCGTAGGGCGCAAAGTAGGCGGCGAGATTGTCGGTTGCCATCAGATAGCCGTCATCTCGCTCGATGAACTCATTGCAGGGCTCACCGGCGAGATGGTGGGTCAACAGGAGGCCGAAGGCATCCTGACGAGGTGATTTCAGCATCGGGCAGACCTGGATGACTACAAGAAATGGACTTCCTCAGTGGTTGTCCATCTTACCCGCCCATGCTATAAAGGGCAAGAAGAAAGGCCCATGTGATCCGACAGATTGAGGCATGACCCTCTGCAAAGGAATTGACAATGGCAGCCATAGAATCCAGCCACATCCCTGTAGACAGCGACGACACCAGCCTCTTCGAGGTGGAGACCCATGCAGCCGGGCCGACAGGTTCCTTGCCTCTGGACGAGGCGTTTCTGCGCGACGCGCCCAGCGGCGACATATTCGGACTTACCCAGGACGCGGGGATGGGATGGAGCCCGCGCCGCCTGCGCAACCCAGAGTTTCTGATCCTGAGTACACAAGGGGGAATCCGCGCCCCGGACGGGACGCCGATCGCGCTCGGTTACCACACCGGCCATTGGGAGGTTGGTCTGCTGATGGAGGCGGCGGCTGAGCGGCTCAAGTCGCTTGAAATGGTTCCGTTTGCGGGCTTTGTCACTGATCCGTGCGACGGCCGCTCTCAGGGGACGACCGGCATGATGGACTCGTTGCCCTACCGAAACGACGCCGCGATCGTCTTGCGCCGGCTGATCCGGTCGTTGCCTACGCGAAAGGGGGTAATGGGCATCGCCACTTGCGACAAGGGCCTGCCGGCGATGATGATCGCGCTGGCCGCGCAGCGGGAGCTTCCGGTTGTGATCGTGCCGGGAGGGGTGACCCTTCCGCCCAGCGACGGCGAAGACGCGGGCAAGGTGCAGACGATCGGCGCCCGGTTTTCTCACGGTGAGATTACCATGGAGGAGGCGGCCGAGCTGGGGTGCCGGGCGTGCGCTTCGCCTGGGGGCGGCTGCCAGTTTCTGGGGACGGCGGCGACCGCCCAGGTTGTGGCCGAGGCGCTGGGGCTGACCCTGATGCATGCTGCGCTGTCGCCCTCGGGGCAACCGATTTGGCGGGAAGCTGCGGACCGTTCCGCGCGGGCCTTGGTGTCACTACACGAAAACGAAATCGCCTGCGCCGACATTCTCACCGAAAAAGCGCTTCACAATGCGATGGTCGTTCACGCCGCGTTTGGCGGATCGACCAACTTGCTGCTACATATTCCGGCGGTGGCGCACGCAGCGGGGCTGCCGCGTCCGACGGTTGAAGACTGGCAGCGGGTGAACGCAGAGGTGCCGCGGCTGGTCGACGTGCTGCCCAACGGGCCGAAGGGCCATCCCACGGTGCAGGCCTTTCTGGCAGGGGGCGTGCCTGAGGTGATGCTGCATCTGCGCGAGCTGGACCTTCTGTATCTGGACGCGCTCACGGTCCATGGACGTGCGCTGGGAGCGCTCCTGGATGAGTGGGAGGGCAGCGAGCGGCGCAGCCGGCTACGGGAGCGCCTGCATTCGGCTGACGGCGTCGACCCGGATGACGTCATCATGGACCCGAAGACGGCGGCCGCTCGCGGGTTGACGAGCACGGTTACGTTCCCAATGGGAAACCTGGCGCCTGAAGGCTCGGTCATCAAGAGCACGGCCATAGACCCGTCGGTGGTTGACGAGGACGGCGTGTACCGCAAGACGGGGCCGGCGCGCGTCTTTGTGAGCGAGCGCGAGGCGATCGCGGCGATTAAGGGCAATCATGACAAGCCAATACAGGCGGGAGACGTGATCGTCCTGATCGGGCGCGGTCCGATGGGTAGCGGCATGGAGGAGACGTACCAGCTGACGTCGGCGCTGCGCTATCTGCCATTCGGCAAGGAGGTGGCGTTGATCACGGATGCACGGTTCTCGGGCGTAAGCACGGGCGCGTGCATTGGTCACATTGGTCCGGAGGCGCTGGCGGGCGGGGCGATTGGGCGCGTGCGTGAAGGAGATACGATTCAGATTGAAGTCGACACGGTCAATCTTCAGGGAAGTCTGGACCTGGTGACCGGGGCGAGTCCAAATGGAAGCGGGCCCGGCGGAAATGGCTCCAGCGCGCCGGCGCGGCGAGAGGCGGGGGCGGACCTGCTGGCCGGCAGGGCGCTGCATCCTGAGCTGTCCGCGGATCCGCGGCTTCCCGGAGATACGCGGCTGTGGGCGGCGCTGCAGGCGGTCAGCGGCGGCACGTGGGGCGGCTGCGTCTACGACACGGACAGAATTCTTGAGGTGCTTGCCGCTGGCGAAGAGGCGCTTGCGCAGCGGTAGGACTGCAGGTACTCGCTGGGGCGGCGACGCGGCGATCAGGGATCGCTGCAGTCGCGGGTAAATCCGCACTGCTGGCAAATGATTTTGCAGTGGCGTTTGCTGACCGGGCCGCCGCACAGCCAGCAACTGGTGTCGTCCGCAGGCTGGTAGACCGGCACAAAGTCCGGCGCGGGTACGGCGCCGGCGTGCTGGTAGCTCTGGCGTTCGATGCGTCCGTCCGGTCCGTAGAAGGTGACGTCATAGCCCAGGAAGTCGCCGTCTGCGTAGAGAAATTTGGCCGAGAAGAAGCGGTCCTCGAACATCCAGGGAATGAACATCCGGTCACCCGGCCAGAGGTTCAGATCCAGCAGGCGGTCGTTATCGATCCAGGCCAGCCGGCCTTCTTCCGAGTCGCGGAGTTGGCCGGTCCACCGGCTGGCGAGGAAGAGCCAGACATACCAGTCGGATTCGCCGTCGAAGTTGGGAAACGTAATCTGGCCGCGCAGCGCGGGTTGTGTACAGACGAGGCCGCTTTCCTCGTAGACCTCGCGCACGACACACTCCTCAGGTGATTCGCCGGGCTCGAATTTTCCGCCGAGCCCGTTCCACTTGCCCTCGTGGTAGTCGTTGGCTCGTTTGACCCGGTGCAGCATCAGGGTCTGGCCGGGCCGTTGCACATAGCAGAGCGTTGCCAGTTTCAGATTGAGGTCGGCCATGTTCAGAACGCCGCCAATTCAGCGGCGCGGGCGTGGATCTTTTCCGCGCTGGGACGGTAGGCGTCTTCCAGGGTGGGGCTGAAGGGAACGGGAACGTCGAGCCCGGTCAGCCGCTGGATGGGCGCGTCGAGCCATTCGAACGCCTCTTGCGCAATCAACGCGGCCACTTCGGCGCCGACGCCGGTGTTTCCGGTTGCGCTGTGGACGATCAGGACCTTGCCGGTTTTGCGGGCGCAGGTGAGGATGGCCTCTTTGTCCAGCGGCTTGAGTGTGCGCAGATCCAGGATTTCGGCCTCGATATTTTCTTCCGCGAGCTGCTGCGCGGCTCGTTGGGCCTCGCGTACCTGGGCGCCGTAGGTGATGATGGAGAGGTCGGCGCCCTCGCGGGCCGTGTGGGCCTTGCCAATCGGCACAGCGTAGTCGCCGGCGGGTACGGGGCCGCGCTCCGACCGGTAGAGAATCTTGCTCTCCATGTAGATGACAGGGTTGTTGTCGCGGATAGAGGCGATCAGGAGGCCCTTGGCATCGGCGGGCGTGGCGGGGGCGACGACTTTGAGACCGGGAGAGTGTGTGAACCAGGCCTCCGGGTTCTGGCTATGGAAAGGGCCGGAGCGCAGGCCGCCGTCGCTCGGCGCCCGGATCACCCAGGGCACGGGCGCGCCCCAGCGATAGTGGTTGGTGGCGGCGAACTGGACGATGCTGTCGAAGCCGCTGGAGATAAAGTCGGCGAACTGCATTTCGATTACGGGGCGCATGCCCATCAGGGCCATGCCTGTGCCCATGCTGATGAAGGCGTTCTCGCACATGGGCGTGTTGAAGATGCGTTCGGGCGGGTACTTATCGGTCAAGGGCTTGGTCACTTTGAATGCGCCGCCGAAGGGCCCGGCTACGTCTTCGCCGAATATGATTACCTCCGGGTCGCGTGCCATTTCCACGTCAAGCGCCTCGGTGATGGCTGCGATGTAGGTTAATTCCCGCGTGCTGCTCATCTTCAGACTCCTCCGGGCTTGTGCGGCTTCGCCCCTCCGGTGGCGGTGTATGGTCTGATTGGCGGGTATTTTACCATAGAGTGAAGGAGAAGACGCCGTTTGCGGCCTCCCTGGGACGATTGGGGAGTCAGAACATATGTAGACGCATGTTTGCGTTTGGGGAGAGCGCGGTCATAATTGTGGCACGGGAGCCGGAGGTGGTTCAAGGGCGTTGGCTCGATGGTTCGTTCCGTTTGGGCAGTTGCCGGCGGCGCGGATCGACGCTTGAAACCTGGTTGATTGACGTTGGACAGGTAGGGCATTCGACGCGACCTCTGAAAGACGGGCCGCTGGGCCTTGCGGGATAGAGCCATTTTCAGAGTTCAGTGTTCCAGGTAGTCTTTTGCGCAGCGGGGGCATTCCGGTCACACAATGAAGGTTCTTCTTGTGAACCTTGGAGTTGCTCTCTTGCGATTTTGGAGGCTGATGTCAACCCATTTTGGGGATCGGCCTTCATCGTGAGAATAACAAAATGCCAGTTTGCAAAATCAGAATCGCCAACTTCAAGAGTTTCGAGGACCAGACTGTCGAATTGAACGGCTTCAACCTGCTGGTCGGCGCGAACGCTTCGGGCAAATCCAACTTCGTTCAGGCCTTCAAGTTCCTGCGCGACATCGCAACGCATGGACTGGAGGACGCCATCTCGCTGCAAGGCGGGGTGGAGTACCTGCGCAACTATGGGATAGCTGCAAGTGAGCCTCTCTCATTTCAATTGACTCTTCGAGGTGAATCTCACAAGGTGGACAGAAGAGTAGATGTGGGCGAAGGCTTTGATGCCAAGAAAGTTCAAGGGCTCTCGATTCAAATTCCTCAAGAGCTTGAGTCGTTCAACTATGAGTTTTCGCTTAGATTTCAAGAGAGAGGAAATGAATATTCCATTGAACGAGATAGAATGACTCTCAACTATGCACATGAGAATCCCGCCAATGCATGGGAGAGTGCTAGCGACTCCGCCAAAATAACTGCCGAGAACTCTTCCGGCAAGCTTAGAGTCAGCTCAACGGTTCCGAAAATGGAACACCTATCTTCACTCGGAGGCGAGCAGATTGCCGAGAAAACACTTCTGATTGAAACGCCTATTCTTCACCTTGTTGCAGGTACAAATATGGATTGGTTTAAGGAAATTGGCATCTACGATATTGATCCGAGAAGAGCCAAGGAAGTCATACCAGTCGCCGGCCGCTCAGAACTGGAGACGGACGGCAGCAACTTGGCCGTTGTACTCAAAAAGCTGCTCAGCGACAAAGACACCAGACGAAGTGTCCGCAATCTGTGCCAGTACAATCTTCCCTACCTCAAGGACCTGGGGATTGAACAACTGGCAAACAGGTTTATAGCGATAAAGGCTCGGGAAACTTTCGCCGAAGACAAGGAACTGCCAGCCTTTCTATTCTCCGACGGAACGGCCAATATAATTGCTATCGTTGTCGCTCTCTTCTTTCAGAAACAGAAACGGTTCGCCATTTTCGAAGAGCCAGACAGTCACCTGCACCCCAAGGCACTCTCTGGGCTGATGGAACTGTTTAAAGAGGTGTCCGAACGGAGACAGATCCTTGTGACCACACACAATCCGGAGGTTGTTAAGTACACAGGTATCGAGAAAATCCTTCTGGTAAGCCGTGACAAGAATGGTTTCAGCCGCATAACAAAGCCCGCCGCCAGTGAGCATGTCAGGATTTTTCTGGAACATGATTTGGGAGTTGAAGACCTCTTTATTGACAATCTGTTGGGTGCAGAACATTGAACTATCGGCGGCTCTATATATTGGTGGAGGGAAACGACGACGAGAGATTCTTCGAGAGCGTCATCAAGCCCATTTGTGAAAATGAATACAACATCGTGCAATGCTGGCAGTATAGCCAGAAGAAGAAAGAGAAAATAAACAGCTACCTGAACAGTATCAGGTCCATGCAGGATGCTGGCCTGGCCGACATAATAATCGTGGCGGACCTGGATGAGTCTCCTTGTATGACTGACAGGAAAGAGCGCGTTCTTTCCAGTTTCAGATCTCTATCTGCGAACGCTTCAGAGCCCATTGATCCTCGCAGTTCGATTCGAATCGTGATTGTGTGCAGAGAAATTGAGAGTTGGTATCTCGCGGGTCTGAACGCCAGTGAATGTGAGAGGCTGGGAATCTCTCAAGGTCTGTATAACACCGACCATCTCACGAAAGAACGGTTTCTCGGCCTGATGCCAAAAGGATACAATTCAAGAGCAGAATTCATGCTTGAAATCTTGCGAGTGTTCGATCAGGATACGGCGCGCTCCAGGAACACGTCGTTCGGCTACTTCATGCGGAAATACGAATCGGACGATTAGTAGACACGATCACACCCCATTCACTCTCAAACAGCACACTCGGAGGACAAAGTGAACGTAGAAATCCGAGACGAACGATTCCGCGCCGTCATCGGTGACGACGTTGAGATCGAGGAGGTCGGCAGCGGTTTTGAATTCACCGAGGGACCGATCTGGAACCATGTCGAGAAGCACATCATCTTCAGCGATATACCCGGCAACGTAATGCGCCGCTGGCGGCCCGACGGCAGCGTAGAGACCTGGCGGCAGCCGAGCAACATGGCAAACGGCAACGCTTATGATCCGGAGGGGCGCGTTGTCACGTGTGAACATGCGACGAGCAGGGTGACCCGGACTGAACAAGACGGGTCGGTTTCAACGCTTGCCGCGCATTACGGCGACAAGGAGCTCAACAGCCCGAATGACATCGTGGTGAAGCGTGACGGCACAGTCTATTTCACAGATCCCGGTTTCGGTCGGATGGAGTACTATGGGTTACCCCGCCCGCAGGCGCTTGACTTTCAGGGCGTGTACCGGCTCGAACCGGACAGCGGCGAATTGACACTGCTCGTCGACGATTTCGACCAGCCCAACGGCCTCTGTTTCTCACTGGACGAGTCGCAACTCTTCATAAACGACACGATGCGGGCGCACATTCGCGTCTTTGATGTAAACGGTGAAGGTGTACTCGAAAACGGCCGCGTCTGGGCCGAGGTCACAGGGGGCCGCGATGGCGCGCCCGACGGCATGAAGGTCGACAGCCAGGGCAACCTCTTTGTAACAGGGCCGGGGGGAATCCACGTGTTCGCCCCTGACGCGACCTGCCTCGGTGTCATATACATGCCGCAAGGCTGCGCGAATTTCTGCTGGGGCGAGGACGATATGAAGAGCCTGTTCGTCACTGCCACTACGTCGCTCTACCGCGTACGGGTCCAGGTCGCGGGGAGACGCATGTTTTGATGGGGAACACCTTTGTCGGGCTTGGGTCCTGCAAGGTAGGTGGTGACAGAGTTTGGCTGACGCGCCTATGCGGGGGCAGCGGTGGATGGAGGCATATCGCGCGCAGGCCAGGCCGGCGCCGCTTGCGGGATGGCAACATAGGGTCGGACCGGGCCGGGGCGCACGGGTGGAGGTAACAGGGGTTGACGTCTGTCGCAAGGCTACCCGTTCCCTGCATGCCCCGCCCCGTTGCGAAGGGGTATTGGCGGCAGGCGGCGTGCGGTTGCGAAGGCGTGTGTTGGGTGGCGCGAAGGGCGGGGCGCGGAGGGGCCGCGATCCGATGGCATGGGCGTATGGACCGTAGGGTGGGGGTTGGGGGAGGCCCCAAGGACAGAGGAGAGGCGGGCAGACGTCCAGGGAATTGCGGTTTGGGCGGGCTGAGATGATAATGTTTCCTTTGGCCGGAGTTTGCGGCCACGAAACTTTCAAGGATTCAGGAGAGCGCAGGCAATGATTGCACTGGATGTCTATTTCAATGCAAAGGACGGCGGAAGCGCCGAGCTTGAACGGGTGATCGTGGAGGTATGGATGGAGGCGATGCGTCAGCAGCCGGGCTTTGTGAACGCGACACTGATGACGCCGTTGCCGCAGGAGGAGCTGGAGGCGATGGGCGCGGTGAGGCCGCCGTTCTCGCACGAGGTGCTTTCCTACTGGGAGAGCGAAGAGCTGCGGCAGGCGTGGGTAGGCCGCGACATCCACCAGGAGGTCTGGCCCCAAGTGGAGGCGGCGGCTGAGATGATCATGTATACGGTGTCAAACTGCGACGAGAGCTGGAATCTTTGATCGCCTGGGGCAGGAGCGCCCGCGCGGCTTCGCCCGACACGCTCAGGCTGACCTGACACCTTCTTCCTGGAACTGGGCATCGACGACGGCGAGAATGGCGACGTTGACGATGTCCACAACCTCGGCGCCGGTTTCGAGCACGTGAATGGGCTTGCCCATCCCCACGAGGATGGGGCCGATCGCTTCAGCCCCGCCGAGGCGGTGGAGCAGCTTGTAGGCGGTATTGGCTGAGGCCAGCTCGGGGAAGACCAGGACGTTGGCGTCCTCAATTGCGCTAAAAGGATAGTGGCGGCGCATCAGATCGGGCACGACGGCGACGTCTGCCTGCATCTCGCCGTCGATCTGCAAGGCGGGCTGCTGGGCTTTGACAAGCTCAGTGGCCCGTTGCACTTTGTCGACCTGTGGATGGCGCGTGCTGCCAAAGTTGGAGAAGCTGAGCATGGCGACGCGAGGCTCGACGTCGAATTGCCTGGCCACCTCGGCGGCGTTGATGGCGATGGCGGCCAGGGTCTCGGCGTCGGGGTCGATGTTCACGGTGGCGTCGCTGAAAAAGTAGATGCGGTCGCGCACGATCATGAGGTAGACGCCGCTGAGGACGCCCCTTTCTGGCGCGGTGCCCACGATTTGCAGTGCAGGCCGCAGGACATCGGGATAGTTATAGGTCAGGCCGGAGATGAAGGCGCCGGCGTCGCCGTTGAGCACCATGGCGGGCCCGAAGAAGTTGGCCTGGCGCATCAGTTCATTGGCCCGAGCCAGCGTAACGCCCTTGCGCTGGCGCTCCTGGTAGAAGGCGGCGGCGTAGTCGCGGTACTTGGGATCCTGGTGCGGATTGATGACCGTGGGCCGGTAATCCAGCCTGAGCTCCTCGCAGCGGACGCGAATGACTTCGGGGTTGCCCAAGAGGACGGGGGCGCCGATGCCTTCGGACTCGACGGCGTAGGCCGCGCGAATGATCTTGGGGTTTTCGCCCTCGCCGAAGACGACGCGCTTGGGATTCTGCCTGGCCTTGCTCTGCTGCGTGCGCATTACCTGCACGCCTTTGCCAATACGGAGGGCGAGCTCGTCGAGGTAGACATCCAGGTCGATTTCGCGGCGGGCCACGCCGGTTTCCATGGCGGCCCTGGCCACGGCGGGGGCAACCCACATCAGGACGCGGCTGTCGAGCGGCTTGGGGATGATGTATTCGGGCCCGAACTGCAGTGTGTCGAGGCCGTAAGCCTTGAGGACGCCGTCGGGCACGTCCTCCTTGGCCAGGTCGGCCAGGGCACGCGCCGCGGCCAACTTCATCTCCATATTGATGGCTTTTGCGCGCACGTCGAGGGCGCCGCGGAAGATGAAGGGGAAGCCGAGCACGTTGTTGACCTGGTTGGGGAAGTCACTGCGCCCGGTGCCCATGATGACGGTGTCGCTGCGGGATGCCACGGCGTCGGGATAGGGGATTTCCGGATCGGGATTGGCCATGGCGAAGACGATGGGGTCGTCGGCCATGGAGCGCACCATGCCCGGCGAGACCGCGCCGGCGACCGAAAGGCCGATGAGCACGTCGGCTCCGGCCATTGCATCGCCCAGGGTCCGGGCGTCGGTGGCGGAGGCGTACTCCTCCTTCCACTCGTTCATGTTGTCGGTGCGGCCCTCGTAAATGACGCCGCGGCTGTCGCACATGATGATGTTCTTTTTTTCCGCGCCCAGGGCGACATAGATGTCGGCGCAGGCGATGGCGGAGGCGCCGGCGCCGTTGATAACGATGCGGGCCTCGTCGAGGGGTTTGCCGGCAATTTCGAGGGCGTTCAGGAGACCTGCGCCCGAGATGATGGCGGTCCCGTGCTGGTCGTCGTGGAAGACGGGGATGTCGAGCCGCGACTGGAGGGTCTGCTCGATGAGGAAGCACTCGGGCGCCTTGATGTCTTCAAGATTGATGCCGCCGAAGGTCGGGGCGATCAGTTCGCAGAAGCGCACCATTTCGGCTGCGTCTTCGGTGTCCACTTCGATGTCGAATACATCGACGTCCGCGAAGCGTTTGAAGAGGACGGCCTTTCCTTCCATCACCGGCTTGGAGGCGAGCGCGCCGCGATTGCCAAGGCCGAGAATGGCAGTGCCGTTGCTGATGACAGCGACAAGATTGCCCCGGGAGGTGTAGTCGAAGGCATCTTCGGGGCTGGCCGCGATCTCCAGCACAGGGTGCGCCACGCCCGGTGAGTAGGCCAGAGAGAGATCCAGCTGTGTTTCCATAGGCTTGGTCGGCGTTATTTTGAGCTTGCCGGGGCGGCCGTTGGCGTGGTAGTCAAGTGCATCCTGTTTTGTCAGCGTCATCTGGTTTCTCCCCAGTTGTTTTGCAGTCTGGCTGCCTTCATTGTACGTGAAGTGGCGCGGAATGGCACACCGGGAGGAGAGAAGAAGCGCCAGCCATCGTGTTCACTTCGGGGTGACGGCACTTCGGCAAGCCAGGCCTCGGTTCCGCGGCGGAGCAAAGTGTAGGCGTTTGAGCTGTTCATGGAGGGCGCGAAAATTTGTCAAGGGGTTGAAACGTGCTATACTCTCGCCGGAAGCGCAGCCGCAGTGGCCTTCACCCCCGAAGGTTCGCCCCGCGTACTGTTTGGGCATTTGGCGGCGCAACCGCCGGTTTCGGCCGGGTGAACTCCCGTAAGCGGTCCAACTAAAGATTGGAAGTGATCAGTATGGCGACAGTGGCTGACCTGTCTGATGTCCGCGGCGGTGGCTCCACCAGCCCGCTATCGATGCTCGGCGCTATCTGGGGCTCCTATTTTTTCCGCAAGTTTCTGCGGGCGCTGGCCACGATCTTCATTGTTACGACGATCATTTTCTTTCTGGTTCGTCTGCTGCCGGGCAATCCCATTGAGATCTATGTGAACCAGCTGATCGTCACGTACGGAATGCCGGTTCATGAGGCCAAGGACCAGGCCGCGGCCCTCTTTGCCATCGACCTGGAACAGCCGGTCATACTCCAGTATTTCTCCTATCTGCAAAACTTGGCGCGGGGCAATTTCGGCCAGTCGGTCCTGTCACCCGGGACGACTGTCACCGAGGTGATCCTGCGCTTCCTGCCCTGGACTCTGTTCAGCGTTGGACTGGGGCTGCTAATCAGCTTCACGATCGGCGTGCTGCTGGGCGTGATCATGGCCTATCGCCGCGACAGTTACCTCGACCATGGGTTGACAGTGCTGAGCTCGGTCGTGAGTTCGGTCCCTGATTTCCTGATCGGTCTGTTGATCGTGGTGTGGTTGGGCGTACAGTGGAAGATCCTGCCGATCGCGGCGATGCGGGGGGCGTATTCGTCGGGGATGACGCCGGGACTGAATCTGGAGTTCTTTCTTGACGCCCTCTTCCACGGAGCACTTCCGATTTCAACCTATGTGCTCACGAGCGTCGGATTCTGGATGTTGAGCATGAAGAGCAACACGATCAGCACGCTGGGCGAGGACTATGTGACGATTGCCAAGGCACGCGGGCTGAAGGAGTGGCGCATCACCACAGCCTATGTGGGACGGAATGCGATCTTGCCTCTGTTCACGATTCTGACGATCCGGATCGGTTTTGTGGTGGGGGGTTCGCTGCTTGTGGAGCAGATTTTCGAGTATGGCGGGATAGGCCGGATGTTGGGCCAGGCGATAAACCAGCGGGACTATACGCTGATGCAGGGCATCTTCCTGATCATTACGTTTTCTGTGATCTTCGCCAACTTCTTTGCCGATGTCCTCTACGGCTGGCTCGACCCCCGCATAAAATTGCAGGACAATTGAGCGCCAGGACTTGGATTCGCGAAAAGGGGAACGGGTGATGCGGAGAATCGGAACTGTGGGAGACCGGGAGTAGAGATATGACGGCACAAGCGATGGAAAGCAAACAGGCCGACGGGGTTATCGCCGGGACATGGAAAGGGTTCCGGACGGTTGTGCGCCTCCTGGCCTACAATCGCGTCGGCTTTATCGGGTTCATCGTTGTCCTGTTTGTCGTTCTGCTTTCCTATGCAGGTCCCGTCTTCATCGAGCTGGACACGAAGACAAAGATCGACAGGATCTATATCACGCCGACGCTTGAGCATCCTTTGGGAACCGATCACCAGGGCCGGGACATTTGGTCGCAGATCGTAAACGGCGGCAAGGACGTCATCTATGTCGCTTTCCTGGCGGCCCTGATCTCGACGTTGATCGCGGTTGTGTTTGGGACGATGAGCGGATTTATCGGGGGCTGGATGGACAGCGCCATCATGTCGGTGACCGACATTATTCTCACGATCCCCCAGTTCCCGCTCCTCGCGGTGCTGGCTGCCTTTATCTCGTTGAACAGTCTGACGTTTCTCGGCATTCTGATGGGGCTGCTAAACTGGCCGACGCTTCTGCGGGCTTTGCGCGCCCAGGCCCTATCGCTCAAGCAGCGAGATTTTATTGAGGCGGCCAGAGCGCTGGACCTGGGGGTGTGGCACATTGTGCTCCGGGAGATGGTGCCCAACATGATGCCGTATATCGTTGTCAGCTTCGCGCTTGGGATGACCTTCGCCGTTTACCAGCAGGCCGGTCTTGTCTTCCTGGGGCTGGTGCCGATCAGCGCCGGCAACTGGAGCGTGATGATTCAGCTGGCCTGGGTGCGGGGCGCGATCTTCTATAAGGACAGCGTCTGGTACATTATGGCTCCGATTGTGGCGATTGCGATTTTGCAGCTAGCGATCATTTCGATGACCCGTTCGCTTGAGCTCGTGTTCAACCCCCGCTTGCGAGCGAGCGAGTAAAGGGAGAAACGGTCGAAGAGGCGTATGAGCCAAACCACGGATCTTTCCTGGCGCCAAAGCAGTGAAGAAAACGGCAGCCAGCCGCCGCTGAGTCTGCGTGACGTTCACGTCAGCTATCGAACGCGCAAGGGCAGTGTGCAGGCGGTGCGGGGCGTTACGTTGGACCTGCTGGCGGGTGAGAGCCTGGCCTTGATTGGCGAGAGCGGCTCCGGCAAGACCACGTTGGGGCTGGGCATCGTTCGGTTGCTGGTGGATACGGCGGAGGTGAGCCCGGGCCAAATCATTTACCGGCGCGACGGTCGGGAGCTGGACGTATTGGAGCTGGCCGAGGGCCCCCTGCGCGAGTTCCGCTGGCGGGACTGCGCGATGGTTTTTCAGTCGGCCCTGAATGCGTTCAATCCTGTGCTGAAGGTGTGGGACCAGGTGTGGGATACCGCCAAGGCGCACCGGTGGAACAACCGCGAGGAGGTCCGCGAACGGTTCCTGGACCTGCTTCGTTTTGTGCAGTTGGATCCTTCGCGGGTGATCGACTCGTACGCGCACGAGCTGAGCGGAGGGATGCGGCAGCGCACGCTACTGGCCATATCCCTTTTGCTTGACCCGCAGATCTTGATACTGGATGAGCCGACGACGGCGCTGGACATTCTGACACAGCGGACGATCATCGATCTGTTGCGCCGTCTGAAAGAAGACCTGCATTTTACGATGCTGTTCATCTCGCACGACCTGGCGATTGCGGCAGAGCTGGCGGACCGGGTCGCGACGATGTACGCGGGGCAGGTTGTGGAGCTGGGCCCGGTGGAAGACATCTTCTACCGGCCGCGCCATCCGTATTCGTTGGGTTTGATCCGGGCGGTTCCGACGGTGACGGGCGGCTTTGAGGAGTTGTCGTCGATCCCCGGATCTCCGCCCGATCTGATCAATTTGCCGTCCGGCTGCAAGTTCCATCCGCGCTGCCCGTTTGCCAGTGAGCGCTGCAGCAGTGAAGAACCGGTACTGGAGCGCGTCGGCGCCAATCACCTGGCTGCCTGCTGGCACAGCGACCTGGTGCAGGAGGACATTGAGCGCAACGGGCTGCGAGGCAGACGGGACTGAGAGTTTTCATGCCGCCGAGGGCGGCCGTCGTTTCAGGGATTCGGGGCGCGGCCAGCGGGGGCCGCTGCAGATGACGCCAATTATCGAACTGCGCAATGTAACCAAGACGTTCGGGAGCGGCCGGGACCAGGTGACTGCTGTCGATTCGATTTCGCTGGATATCGAACAAGGCGAGATCGTGTGCCTGGTCGGCGAGAGCGGGTGCGGCAAGAGCACGACAGGCCGCATGGTCGTCGGGCTGCTGCCGCCGTCGGAAGGGCAGATCCTGTATGAGGGGCAGGACATCGCCGCGATGAATAAGCCGGACTATCAGCAGTACCGGCGGGCGGTGCAGATCATTCATCAGGACCCCTACGCTTCTCTCAATCCCACCCAGACCGTGCGTCAGATGATCGTGACGCCGCTGGTGCGTCACCAGATGCACAGTTCGGGCGCGAACGGCGCCGGGGGCGGCCGCAGGGGGCGGCGGCGAGACGTTGAACGGCGGGCGGCTGAACTGCTCGAAATTGTCGATCTGACGCCGGTGGGGGACTTTCTGGACAAGTACCCGCATCAGCTGAGCGGTGGGCAGCGTCAGCGTGTTTCGGTTGCCAGGGCGCTGACGGTGGAGCCGAAGTTCATCGTGGCCGACGAGGCGGTTTCGATGGTGGACGTGTCGATTCGTGTGAGCCTGTTGAACATGCTGTACAGGCTCAAGGACGAGTTCGACGTGACCTTTCTCTTTATCACGCATGACCTGGCGCTGGCGAAATATTTTGCCTGGGAAGGGCGCATCACGGTTATGTATTTGGGGCGGATTGTCGAAGAAGGGCCTACGCCGCGCCTGATTACCGATTCCCGGCACCCCTATACGCAAGCGCTGCTGGGGGCGGTGCCGGAGGCCGATCCGGAGCTGGCGAAGAAGAAGGTTCACATTGAACTACGGAGCGCGGAGATACCCAGTCTATTGAATTTGCCGTCGGGCTGCACTTTTCACCCGCGCTGCCCTTACGTTATTGAAGGAGAGTGCGACGTTGCGGTTCCCCAGCTGGAAGGGATATCAGATGGGGGGCGCGTGGCCTGCCCCGTGCGCATGTCAGAGCCAACTCAGATAGTGTGAGGCAACAGAATCGTTTTTTGAGGGCGCAGCGAAGGCATGTTCGTTCACGGTAAGGGACCATGGATCCATTTCTAGGTAGAGCGGCCTTTCACATTGGCTTCTACATATCATTTGTCGCCGGCGCGCTCCTGTTGTTTCTGGAAAAGGGGACCGCCGAATACGTGATTACCCAGTTTACGCTGGGCATAGGGCTCGTCCATTTGCTACTTGTTGTAATACTCGTGCAGTGGGGGAAGCGTAGGGAACAATGAGCCTGGCAGGCGGGCGCTTAAAGTCGCCAGCGTGCATGGCTTCGGTTGCTATCGCTTTCCCCAAACAAAAACTTACATATCCTTAGGAGGATGAAGAATGAACCGAAGACTTTTGTTTGCGCTTGCGCTGATTGCCGCTCTGGTCATCAGCGCCTGCGGTGCGCCAGCGGCTGACACGGGCGGCGGCGAGGCGGCTCCGGCTGCCGCTGAGGAAGAGGCCGCACCGGCGGCATCGGGCGTCGCCGAGTTCCACCCGGCGTGGCCCTACGCGCCCCCGCCCACCGGTCACTTCAACACGTGGGTAACGAATGGGATGACCTTGGGCATCTACCGGGCGCTGATGGAGCCGCCGTTGTTCATGTTCCTGTGGGCCGATGGCAGCTGGATGCCGGTGGCCGGCGAGGCCTGGGAGTGGGTGGATGACGTGACGTTGCGCGTCAATCTGATCCAGGGCGCGCAGTGGAGCGACGGCAGCGACTTCACTTCGCAGGATGTTGTCGACACGTTCGCCATTTCCCGCCTGCTGAGCCAGACGGTGTGGCGCTTCCTGGACGACGTTCAGGCGGTTGACGACCACACGGTCGACTTCGTTTTGAGCGGCCCGTCGACGACAGTACCGCGCCGCGTACTGCGCGAGGTGCATATCACGGCATCGTCAGTCTATGGCGACTTCGCCCAGCGCACACGCGACCTGGTCGAGGCCGGCATGACGAACGAGGACGACGAGTGGAAGCAGCTGTTGCAGGAGTTCAATGAGCTGCGCCCGGATGAGATGGTCGTTCTTGGACCCTACGCGATTGACCCGGACAGCATTACCGAGTCTCAGATGATTCTGAACAAGGTTGAGACTTCCTACTGGGCCGACACGGTGCGCTTCGACCGGATGGTCAACTACAATGGCGAAACGCCGGTCGTGACGCCGCTCGTTCTCTCCGGCGACGTCGACTATGCCACTCACGGTTTCCCGCCGGCCACGGAACGCGAGTTCATGTCACTGGGCTACCGCATCATCCGCGCGCCGATTTACAGCGGACCTGCCCTGTACTTCAACCACACGATCCATCCCTTCAACGTGAAAGAAGTGCGGCAAGCGCTGGCTTACGCCATCAACTTTGAAGAAAACGCGTTTATCTCTCTCGCAGAGTCGGGCATTGCGCAGGAGTGCATGTGCGGATTCTCCGACAACATAACGCCGCTGTGGCTGAGCGATGATACGCGCGCCAACCTCAACCCGTATAGCCAGGACCTGGAGACGGCCGAGCAGATGTTGCTCGACATCGGTTTCACCCGGGACGACGACGGTGTTTGGATCGATGACACGGGCGCCCGGATGGAGTGGGAGTTGACAGCGCCGGCCGAGTATGCGGACTGGTCTGCCGCAGCGGAAAACGTGGCTGAGCAGCTGACCGCGTTTGGCTTCCAGACGAGCTTCCGCGGCGTGAACTTCCAGCAGCATCCGATCGACATCAATGAGGGCAAATTCGAGCTTGCGATTCGCGGCTGGGGCGCGGGCAATCCGCACCCGTCCTTCTCATACGAGAATGACTTCAGCACGCACAATGCAGCGGCGACAGGCGTAGGCGCGTCGGGCGCCGGCAGCATTGAACTGCCGGGTATGTCCTTCGATCTGAACGTCAGCACCGACAGCGTTGGCGACGTGGACCTGTGGGCGTTGACCAAAGAGGCCGGCTCCGGCGGCGACGCCGCGATGCAGGTCGAGGCGCTGGACACGATTGCCATGGCCTACAACGAATTGCTGCCGCAGATTCCTCTGTGGGAACGCTACGGCAACAACCCGGTTCCGAGCCGCTTCGCCAGCGGCTGGCTGCCGGAGGGCGATCCGATCTACGTCAACAGCCCCTACGCCGACTCCTTTGTCGTCATCCAGATTCTGACCGGACAGTTGGGCCCGGCGGAATAGGCGAAACAGGGACTGTTCTGAAGAATTGAGACGAAAGCAGGAGGGCCGGCACAGGCGTGCTGGCCCTTTCTTTTGGCTTTGGCGGCTGCGGCGGCCGGTCCAGCGGACGGGCGGGCAGTGCGCCAGCGCTACATAAGAGGGCAAGATGAACACACAGTTGACCCAGGAACAAATCAGCTCCTACCGGAAGAACGGGTTTGTCGTTCTGCACGACTTCCTCACGCCAGAAGAGCTCGAGGAATGGCGGCGGGCGGTGGACGGAGCGGTCCGACAGCGCGGCAGGCAGAGAATGATTCACCAGGAGGTGGATGAGGAGCGGGAAGAGAGCTACTACGATTACGTTTTCGTGCAACGAATCAACCTGTGGCAGGACAATCCGGACGTGAAGCGGTTGATTCTGGACTCTCGATTGGGCAGGATGGCGGCAGATCTGGCCGGTGTGGACGGCATGCGTCTCTGGCATGACCAGGCGTTGATCAAGCAGCCCTGGGCCAACCCGACCGGATGGCATCTGGACAATCCATACTGGTCGTACTCATCGCGCGAGACACTGAGCCTGTGGGTTGCTCTGGATGACGCAACGCTGCAGAACGGTTGCCTGTATTTTCTGCCCGGCAGCCAAAAGACGGCCACTTTTGAAAACGTGAGCATTGGCGAAAACATCAGCGACATCTTTCGAGTCTACCCTCAGTGGAAGGAGATAATGGCGGCGCCGGCGGAGATGAAGGCAGGCTCCTGCTCGTTCCACAACGGCCTGATCGCGCATGGGGCCGGGCCCAACATGACGCCGGGTTGGCGCCGGGCGATGACCTGCGGCTTCATGCCTGACGGCTGCACGTTCAATGGCAAACAGAACATACTTACGGACGAGCAGTTTGCCAGCTACGAAATTGGCGATTTGCTCGACGACGACCGGCAGAACCCTCTCGTCTATCATCGCTACAAGAAGTACGAGGAGAAGTTGAGGGAACGGTTCGCGGACGGAGGGTAAGAGGGAATTCCTTAACAGGTGGGGAGAACCGCAAGGCAAGGACGAGTATTTCACGGAGTGTGGGGAGGAGGGCAACGGCGAACGGCAACACCTTATTGATCCACGGAGAGGCACAGAGGGACACGGATAAGGGCAGTGGAACGGCGGCGGAAGAGCGCAAGAGAGGTGCTTGCGCTTTTGCATGGAGGAGGGTTTCTGTGCGTGGGGTGTTCGGGGGCCCCGAGTACTACGGCCGCTCTCATGTTGGCCGAAGAACGAATGAGCAAAATGAGGCGAAGACTTGACTGCATTGAAGGCGTTCATAAGGTTCCACTGTTTTTCCAAATGCGCTTTCGAACCCTCACTGTCTCCGGAAAAGCTGCAAATTCGTGAACTGCGGCTGTCGTACTAATCCCCGCGCCCTTCCGTCTCTTATCACTGGCCACTGCCGGTTGGCCTCGTGCCTGCCCCGTGCCCCCCAGGCAATGGACCCAGCCGTTCGGCCGGCCTGGCGCCCGCCCTGCTACACTCCCAAAGGCTGAAAGCAACCTCCGCCGCCACTGGCAAGAGTTCCCCGCCAGACAGTTCCCATCCCAGAATCTGGGCTGGACCCTCCCCATTGCAGGCTTTGACGATCGCGCCGGACTTCTGTATCATCACCATATCATAGCCAGCGCACCGCCACCTGAAGAATCTATGCTCGTACAATCCCAGTCTGAGGGCTGCGCCTTTCATAAGATGGATGGAGATTGAACCGGATGATGAAAGCGAAAATACCGCTGGTGCTGCAGCCTCAGCCCGAAGGGGGCTACACCGTCACCTCCCCGCTGCTGCCGGAGCTGATTACCGAGGGCGACACCATGGCCGAGGCACTGGCCAACGTGGAAGACGCCTTTCGCGCGGTTGTGGAGATATACCAGGACAGAGGCCGTCCACTACCGTCGAGCCTCTATCTGGAAGATGCGAACGGCCCTCTGACCGTTGAAACAATCGTCTCCGTCCCGTGAGATACAGGGAGGCCGCCCGCAAGCTGGCGAACCTGGGGTGTTACGAGATTCCAAGGCGAGGCGGAGGCTCTCACAGAAGATGGTTCAATCCAGGAACGCGAAAGGACGCTGTGCTGCCCGACTGGGGCAGCCGGGACCTGAAAACCGGGACTCTGCGCTCGGCAGTCAGACAATTGGACCTGGACTGGGAGGAATTCCAGAAGGCGTAATGACGACAAACAAGGTCAGAATTCAATTGCGACAGCTAAGCAGTTGCTTCGTCTTGCGTACTGACTAAAGAGAGGCAGGACATCAGCAGGTTCATTCACGACCTTCCCCTCGCGCCGCGCACAGAACGCTACCGACGACGTTACCACGACACTTTTCGAAGCCGTCACCCTCCCCATTTTGGCTGTTCGCACATTGCGGGTCAATCCCTTCGATAGACGTAAGCCCAGCCGCCGGCCATCTGCTTATTGGTCGACAGCGGTCGGTCGTCTCTGATCTTGATCAGCTTGTTCACGCTGAACGGGGGGGCCAGCCGGACCACATTGCGAATGAAAATCAGGTTGACTAGCCCCTCCTCGACACCGAAAATACCGGGGTTATATTTCCATTTCCGGATCGACGCGTCGATCTGTTTGAACTCTTCACCGTCCGGGTCCATCAGCGTTTTGTCCCGCCAGCCGACGATGTCGGCGCGATAGGCGACTTCGGCAAGAGCCGTTGTGGTCGATGCGTACAGAACCGTCGGCGAATCGACCAGTGGACCACGGGACAGGAATCCCACGATTGGACCTGTGCTGTGGGGCTGTACGTAGAAAGTTTCGCCTGGCGCTTTCAACTGAACGGCGATCATCGTGTTCATCTTATCCGCATAGAGTCCGTACAACATCAGTGCGGCTTCTGTCACAGCAATCCTCCTCGTGAATGGTTGGATAGCAGAAAATCGGTGTCATAGGCTGATTCGGAAAATCCGGCGCCCCTAGAGCCATTATAGACGACGTCAATGTGATTTATCGTATCTCCCTACGCCTACCACTTCGCGGCCCGCCCCGCCTCCTCCGCCGGCGTATACACATCCACCATCCGCGCAGTCGTCCAGCGCCCCTGCGCCACGCTCTCGGGCATCCTGAACGGCGATCAGGACAGCCTCACTCGCGCTGGCCGGCGCGGATCTCATCGTTCAATCAGTTCAGTCGGATCCTGCCGGCTTACGAACAGCCTTCACTTCCGGCCACACGCCCTCATGCCGCCGAATGCAGTTGTTGACCTCGAACAGGTTGCGAGGGTGAGGATTGCCGGACGGTCCGAACATGCGCATCGGACTCTTGGGCGGACTGTTCGTGAGGGAGCCGAGTTCCACGATCCCGATGGTGGCGTCGATGTAGTTTCGCAGCACGATATTCCCTGTTTCCACGTCCCCTGCAAGCAGGCACTCGACTCCTTCCTTAAGCAACCATTCTCGAAGTGTTTGTTCGCGATCTTCGCCCCCCTCATTTTCTCCAGCAAAACCGCAAATTCGTGAACTGCGGTTGTGGTCCTAGGGGGCGTTGAACTGCAGTGGTCAGTTGGTGGAGGGACTGGGAGGCGTAGAAGGGCGGGCAGTCGGGGGATAGGCGGGGAGGGCGCCGCCCACAAGGGGCGCCCCTAAAGAGGAAGGCGGAGCGCGCGAGCGAACCGTAGCGAAGACGTGATGGGGGGTGGCGGGGGCGGGGGCGCGTCTGCGCCGCTGTGCATTGACAGAGGGGCAGAATAGGCGCAAGTTTGAGGCTGCCTGTGGGAATTCACGATGAGGTTTGCAGCCAGCTCTAAAAGACTGCGCCAAATGGGACTGGCCCCCGTGCGTGAAATGGTGTGATTGACAATCGACGGGCACTATGTTAGGATTCGCGCCATCCGATTTTTCCTCTCGCAGCAGCACTACGACTATACGAATCCACTTCACGCTTAGGAGAATGCTTCGTGTTGAATGTTGCCATCATTGGGCTGGGAAACATTGGCAAGACGCACGCCGGTGTATACCAGGCCAGCGACCGCGCGCGCCTGGCCGCGGTCTGTGATATGGACGAAGGCATCGCGGACGCGGCCGCGCAACAGTTTGGCGTTCCCGCCTACTATAGCGTGGCAGAGCTACTTGATGCCGTCGAATTGGATGCGGTGAGTGTCACCACAGCCGGTCCGGAGAACGGCGGGCATCACTATGAGCCGGTCATGGAATGCCTGGACGCCGGGCTGCATGTTCTATGCGAAAAACCAATATCCAATAACATTGAACATGCGCGCGAGATGGTGGCCAGGGCGGATGAGACCGGTCTCTACTTTGGCATCAACCTCAATCACCGGTTCGTGCCGCCGGCGGCGAAGGCCAAGGAGTGGGTGGAGGAAGGAAGGTTGGGCGATCTGCTGTTGATGAACATGACCATGTGGATCGGCAACCCGAATGACACCTCGCCCTGGTTTCACATGCGGGCGCTGCATCCGCACAGCCTCGACATCATGCGCTATTTCTGCGGTGATGTGAAGCGCGTCCACGCGTTTTTCAACCAGGCGCCGGGCCGGGTCTGCTACTCCAATGCGCAGGTGAATCTGGAGTTTGAAAATGGGGTTGTCGGTCATTTGACAGGCAGTTACGACACGAATCCTCGGCACAACCTGGAGCGTTGCGAAGTCATGGGGACGGGCGGCCGTTTTGTGCTGGACAATCTGTACCAGGAGTTGACGTTTTACCCCCGAGGAAGCGATGAGTTGACGGTAATTCGCAACAGCATCATGGGTGGGCTGAGCGGTTTCGACGCCACCTTTACGAACCGCATCAACCGCTGGATCGAACAGGTTGACGGTGGAGCGCCGCGAGACGAGATCGAAGCATCGGGCCGCGAAGGTTTGGCTGTACAGGAGATTATCGAGGCCGCCATTCGATCGCACGGGAGCGGGAAAGCCGAAGATGTGCCGGCGACATGAGGTTCTGCGCGACCGATGTCGAAGCGGGGCAGGTTGCTGACGGACCGACCGGTGATTGAAGATTTGGTCCCGTTTTTGCGATACGCCGGAGATCGGAGCGACCCGTTCCAACGCTGGCGCCGCGAGCAGGAGCTGGGGCATTCGCATGCGATGGCCGGCGATGCGCTGGTTTTCTACCGCCGCATTCCTCACCAGGGCGCAATGGTGGGGCCGGACCCGCAAGGTGAGATACGGGCGAATATCGCTCTCCACGACCAGCAGAATCCGATGTTGCCAGGAATCGAGTTTGTCAGCGATCCCCAGTTCACCCTGGACACACGGGGGTTTGCGGGCACGTGTTCTTTTGCCGAGCAGAATTGAGGGCATAGCCGATTCAGTTCAGACAGAACGAAAGGGAGAATTCGATGAAACATTACCGAACGGTGCTTGGAATTGTTCTTCTCTTGTCGCTTGCGCTGGCGGCGGCATGCGGGGCGCCGGCTGACGGCGGGATGACTGCCGATGAAGCCCCGGCCGCGGAAGAAGCCGCATCTGAAGACGAAGTCGTTGAAATTGAGGAAACAGAGGAAGAGGCGATGGAGTTGAGCGGCGAAATCGTCGTCAGCATTGCCTCCAATGACGTGCAGACCTATCAGGCGATTGCGGCTGCCTACATGGAATTGCACCCGAATGTGGACGTTCTGGTGGAGTTGAAGGCGCCTGGCGTTGACGCGTATCTACAGTGGATTCGCACGCAGTTCACTTCGGAAGTGCCGCGTGTGTCGATCATCGAGTCGCCCCATCTGCGCGAATTCGCCCAGGAGGGCCGGCTGGTCGACTGGGGCCCGTATCTGAACAAAGAGAATCCCTATACCGGGGCGCAATGGGAGGACAGCTTTGAGGAGTGGGGCCTGAATCTGGTACGCGATCCCAATACGGGACAGATGTTTACCATGCCCTACATGTCAGTACAGACCTTCTGGCTCTATAACAAGGCCCTCTTTGAGCAGGCCGGCATCACGGACGTGCCGCCGCAGCCGACCTGGGATCAGTTTGTCGAATGGAATGAGAAACTGAGGGACTCCGGCGTCATCCCGATTGCGATGGAGGGCACGACCGAACAGATTTGGGGCGGCGGCAGGATGCCGTGGCTGATGCGTTCGGCGATGGACCAATACCATCGCGACGAGCTGCCCTTGATCCAGTGCCAGGAAGGGGACTGGTGTTTCCGCGAGGGCATTGACGACATTTGGGAATACGATCCCTCTGATGTGCGCAATGACGACCCGGACCGGGTTTCGGTAAATATATCGCGCCATCTGGCGGCCCTGCGCGACGGCGCGATCAATTTCAACAACGAATGCACGGTCGAGATGATGACACAGATCGGGCGCGTATTTCAGACAGCAAATGGATTTGTGCCGGAGGGGTGGACCGGCATGACCGACGCCTACCCGCTCTTCCTTACACAGCAGGCGGCCATGCGGATGGTACATGGCGGCATCTACACGAGCCTGCCCAAGGACATTCGCGCGCTTGCCCAGGGTGAGTACGGCGGCCAGGCTGAGGTGACGGAAGAAGATTCGGCCGCCGCGGTCGAGTTTGAATACGGTCGCTTCGCATTCCCCAACATCGAAGGCCCTTGCGTTCAGGGAACCGCGCGCGCAAACGAGTTGACGCAGGGCTACCTGGCGCTGCCGCTGAAAGACCGGGCGCAGAACGACCTGGAGGTAGATTTCGTCATGTTCTGGACGAGCCCCCAGGGCATGCAGGTCTTCCTGGAAAACAAGCTGGATCCGGAGAACCTGCAGGGCGGCATCGCCGGACCTCCGTTGATCAAGAACGTGTCGCTCCCTGGCGAATGGGAAGAAGTGTTCGCCCAGAGTGTTTTTGTCGGCAACTATGAGAAGCCCGGCGCGCCCGGCGACGCTGTAGCCCGCGGCTTCTTCAAGTATGAAGAGACAAAGCGCGAGTGGTCGATCATGGTGCAGGAGTTCTTCGAGGGCAAGATAACGGCAGAGGAGTTTGCGGCTGGTTATCAGGAACTGCTCGAAGGCAACTTCGACGGCATGCTCGAGTACCTTAATCTGACGCATGAGGACCTGGACAACCCTGAGAAGCGCCCGCCGGGTTGGGTTGCCGCCGGTCCGTACTAGAGGGTTGCGTTGCGCTTTCGCGTTGGGCCTGCTCTTCGCGGGCCCGACGCTTGGAATGACGGTAAACTGGTGTGACTACCCATCTGTCGTTGAAGAATAGAGGCAGAGGAATCAGAAGAACAGGCAGGCCGCTCCCGCGAGGGGGCGGCTTGTCTGGTTGGCGCATCATGGGTAACGCGGCGCGGTTGAGGCGAGCGGCCTGTGGATTCGCGCTGGCGATGGCTGTACTTCTGGCAGTGGCGTGGCCGCTGGGCGCGCAGTCTCCTGAAGGGCTGCTGTGGGAGTTTGGGTCGACCAGCCGCGTGCAGGCAGTGGCGATCACTGAAGACGGACGGGTTACCGCGGTTGGCAGCCGCGACAATACGCTGCGTGTATTTGACGCGGCCGGCGAACTGATGTGGCAGTTTGAGGCTGAAAACAGCATCCTCGGGGTGGACATTTCGCCGGATGGGCAGTGGGTCGCGGTTGCCTCGGAGGATCGATTCGTCTATCTTCTCGATGGAGAAGGGAAAGTCTTGTGGCAGTTCAAGGCCGCGCGGCCGATGAACAATGCGGCTGTGGCCAGTGACGGTTCACTGGTCGCTGCCACGTCAAATGATCTCTCCGTCTATGCGCTCGATCAGGCCGGCAATCTGCTTTGGCAGGAGGAGCTGGGGATCGGCGTGCAGGCTGTCGACATTTACGGCAGCAGCGAAAAGGCCCGCGTCGTGTTGGGCTCGGACGATGGTCTGGTCACGATTTACAGCCGGGAGGGACGCCAGCTATTGCAGGCCGGGCTGGACTACAATGTCCGGTCCGTTTCCGTTTCCCGGAACGGCGCCCGCATTCTTGCCGGCAGCATAGACGGTTCGGCCATTTTGCTCAATGGCGCCAACGGAAATGAGCTTTGGCGATTCGAGGCTGAAGACACGATTAACAGTGTTGCGCTGGCGGGTGACGGGTCGAGCGCACTGGTTGGCTCGAAGGACGGCAGCGCCTATCTGCTGGGAGCCGACGGCGCGCTCAGACACCAATTCCGACAGGATTCGGAGGTGCTGAGCGTTGCTTTGGCAGGCGATGCCAGCCGATTGATGGTGGGCACTGTGGCCGGCGCGTCCAGGACATACGATTTGGCCTCGGCTTTGAGCGGGGCAGAGCGGGCTTCGGCGCAGCGGCAGCGGCTCTTTGTCTCGATCGCGCTGGTTTTCGCGGCGCTGGTTGCGGCGGCTGTATGGGCGGCCCGCAACACTGTCGCGGGGCAACATGTGTGGCAACGCAGTTCAGCGGGGCCGTTCGGCGTTGTACAGGCGGTGTGGAGCGCTCGCCTTTCGTATCTGCTGATTCTGCCAACACTTGCGCTGTTGTTGACTTTCAACTACTACCCGGCCTTTTCCGGGCTGTATCACGCCTTCACAGACTGGAGCCCGGGGGCGCGAACCGATTGGGTGGGTCTGTCCAATTTCCGTTTTCTGATGGAGGACCGTTTCTTTCTGTCCGGCTTTCGCAACGCCGCCATTCTGGTCGTGGTCTCGGTTGCCAAGACGATGACAGTGCCGTTGCTTGTGGCCGAGTTCATCTTCAACCTGCGAAACAGATTCTCGCAATACTGGTTCCGGACGCTTTTTGTCGTTCCGATTGTGTTGCCGGCTGTGGTGGAGATTCTGGTCTGGAACAACATATATGATCCAGCCATTGGTCTGCTGAATGAGAGCCTGAAGCTGGTGGGGCTGGAAGAATGGACACGCGTCTGGTACGGTGACGCCAGCGTCGCGCTGGGCTCGATCATCTTCATTGGTGTGCCCTGGGTGAATGCGTTTGCGCTGTTGATCTTTTACGGCGGCCTCATTTCGATATCGAATGAGATTATTGACGCCAGCCTGGTGGACGGAGCCAGCACGTGGAGGCGCTTCTGGAGTATTGACCTTCCGCTGCTGATGGGACAGATCAAGCTGCTTCTGATTCTTAACTTTATCAATGCGGTGCAGACATTCGAGCTTGTGTACCTGACGACCGGAGGCGGGCCAGGGGCGGCCACGTACACACCGGCATTGGAACTCTACTACCTGGCAATGCGGATGGACCGCATGGGTGTGGCGTCTGCCATCGGCATGATCCTGTTCTTCATCATATTGGCGGGCACGATAGTCAATATGCGTTTCGTCAAGTCTTCCACGGAATACGAGGCCTAGCATGGTACAGGCGCGCGGAGGCGAGGGAACAGGACAGGCGGCAACTGTCGTCACGGGCGAAACTTTGGACGGCGCCGGGGGCCGGCCGGATTCCGTGACCCGCTTCGCCCACATGTTGAGCCAGCTGAGTAGCGGTCAGATCCTGATGTACGCCATTCTGATCGTTCTGCTGTTCATCACGTTCGTCCCGATCATCTATTTGGTGGCTCTCTCGCTCAAGGACAACGGGCAGATATACGGCCGATTCTGGTCGATGCCGAACCCGTATCGATGGGAGAACTTCGCATTGGGGTCACTGGCGATCTGGCGGCCCATTCTGAATTCGATCCTGACTTCCGGGAGTTCGACAGTTGCGACGGTTGTTCTCGCCAGCCTGAGCGGATATGTCTTCGCCCGCCACCGCTTTCCCGGCAAGGAGGTTATCTATACGGGCATCCTCGCCCTGTTGATGATACCGCCGATTCTGACAATCATTCCCGCCTACGTACTCATCCTCAATATGGGATTGGAAAACACCTATTGGGCGCTAATCTTGCCATGGACTTCCGGGGGCCAGGTATTCGCGTTGCTTCTGTGCCGCAGCTTTTTTGCCACCTTGCCGGAAGAGTTCTTTGATGCCGCACGCATTGACGGCGCAAGTGAGCTGCAGAGCTTCGCGCAGATTGCCGTGCCGCTCTCGGCGCCGATTCTGGTTACAGTGGCTGTTGTCAGGTTGGTTACGACGTACAACCAGTTCATGTGGCCCCTGGTGGTCATCTCCAGCCCGAAGCGTCAGGTGGTGGCCGTTGCGCTGACCCAGTTCACTTCGGAGATTGGCGTTACGGACCTGGGTCCGCAGATGGCCGGATACATCCTGGCATCCATTCCTCTGATCGTTCTGTTTTCCTTCGGCATGCGGCATTACGTGCGCGGCTTGACCGCGGGCGGTTTGAAGGCCTGACCCCTCACCAACTTCACCCAACACAATTCCGGAGAGACTGCATGGAAAGAGTACGCATTGGCGTTCTTAGTCACGCCCACGGCCACAGCAATGCCTATTGCCGCAAAATGTTGGAGTTTGATGACGTGGAGCTGGTGGCTTGCTGGGACGACAACGAGGAGAGGGGACGGGAGGCCGCGGACGCGTTCGGCATGGAATTTCGGGCTGAAAGCGAGGCCGTTGCCGGCGACCCCGGGATCGACGCGGTCATCGTGGCAACGGAGACAAACCGCCATGCCGAGTACGTGGAGCTGGCAGCCGAAGCGGGCAAGGCGATCCTCTGCCAGAAGCCTCTGGCGACGACGCTCGACGATTGCGATCGCATCATCGAGGTTGTGCGGCGGACGGGCGTCAAGTTCAGCGTGGCTTTCCAGATGCGGCAGGATCCGGTCAACCGGAAGATCAAGGAACTGGTGGACGCGAACGCGGTAGGGCAGATTGCGGTGATTCGACGCCGCCACTGTATCGGTGTGCTCAACAATCCGGACTTTTTCACCGGCCCAACGCGATGGCACGTTGACCCTGTCTCGAATGTGGGCATGTACTTTGACGACGCGATTCATGCGGCTGACTGGTTCTACTGGACATTCGGCCCGGCCAAGCGGGTGATGGCTGAAATTGACAACGTTGTTTCCAACGTTGCTCCTGACGACAACGGCGTAGCGCTTTTCCGATTTGAAAACGGGGCCATCGGGACGCTCTTCAACGGTTCGACGACTGTGGCCGGCGTCAACACAACCGAAATATACGGCGCGGAGGGCACGATCATACAGGACTACGGCGACGCGGTCTCCACTTCGTTGCCCAGGCCGGCGGGTGTTGCGCCCTTGCGCATGATCCGGCAGGGGGACAGCGACTGGGAGGCGTTTGACTTGCCAGTCCCGGCCAGCCAGGGGGAGCGCATCGCGGCGGTGCCGCGGCCCTTCATAGACTATGTGCGAGGGTTGAGTGACGAGCACGTAAGCGCCGAGGAGGGACGCAAGTCAGTGGAGATGATACTGGGGGCGTACCGTTCGGCGCGGGAAGGACGAAGGATCGCCCTGTAATCGCCGCGGCCGGCAGTTGGCTGGCGCCTGGAGAAGGCCGGACAGGAGGGCTCACGCCCGCGAACATCGGGGCAACCGATTTGGCAAGGGCAGAACTACTATGTAGTCATCGGAAGAGACAGGTCTAGATCAGCGGAAGAAGAGTTTTGGCCGTCTCTTCCACCAGCCAGCTGTAGAACTCTTCAGAGAGCACCCCGCTGCCGTGATCTTGAATGAACTGCAGCTGTTCGTCTGTCAACTCCGCTTCGGCGGCGGCCACGGCATTCTGGTAGGGGTTGGCCGGCGTTCTGTCCAGCGGCGCGACGAATTCGACGGTTACGGCGCCGTCGTAGCCGATCTCCTTGAGCGTAGTGATGATCTGCGGCCAGTCCAGCGCGCCCATGCCGCAGGCCATGCGATTGTTGTCGGCCACGTGGAAGTCAACCAGGCGCTCCCTGGCGTCCCTGATCGCGCCGAGCATGTCGGCCTCTTCGATGTTGAGGTGGAAGGTGTCGAGGCAGACACCACAGTCGGGCCCGACTTCCTCTGCCAGGAGTATGGCCTGGTCGGCCCGGTTGAGGAAATTGGTCTCGAAGCGGTTGAGCGGTTCGAGAGCCAGGCGTATCCCTTCCTTCTGCGCGTGGCTGTAGATCTCGTTCAAACATTCAACGGCCCAGGTCCACTCCTGTTCGGGCGTGTCCATCGGGGCAACTTTGCCCACCTGCGACGGCACGATCGTCATCTCATAGCCGTCCAATTCCTTGACCATCGTAACGCAGTCCTTGAGATAGTGAATTGAGGCGGCGCGCACGGCCTCGTCTGCGTGAATGAGATCGCGCCCTTCGAACATGAGCGAAACAGCGCCCCAACATGCGATTCCATTTTCGGCCAGGAGTCTGCGCAGATCTCTGGTATCGAAGAGATCCGGCTCGCCGCTGATCTCGATGCTCTTGTAGCCGTAGCGTGCCAGCCTCCGGACAGTCACCTCGATTGGCTCTGCGCGCATCCAATTGTGCATTGAAAGGTGCATGGGAATTCTCCGTATGGCTGGTTCAGGTCAGTTGCTGCGCGCGGAACTGGCGGTTGGAGGCAGCGGGATCGTCTATGACGGGCCCTTGCCGATCCAATCGATTTCAAGATCTGCCTGTGTCAGCAGGATAGTGCTCAGGTCGCCGACGTGTTGTTGCAGATGGCGGATGTTGTATATCTGAAGCTCCAGCTTGTCGAAAGGCAGCCAGTGGAAGCCTGAGGGCGCGCCCAGCTCGAGCGCCGGCACAGTGCGGGTCACCAGGGACCGCAGGTATTCGATGTAGGCCAGCATCTCCTCTTTGCGATATGGGTTATCGGCCACGGGCTGTTCATGGGGAGGGAACGGGGTGGGACCAAGGAATTGGTACCCTGTTCGCGCTTCTTCCCACAAGGTCAGCTCTTCTTCGGACGGCTGCAGGTAGAGATCGACATAGAAGAGAGCATGGTAGGCCACGCGCCAGAATGGATTTGCCTGGCCTGGCTCATTCCACAGGCCGTCGGGGCAGCTGCTTACGGTCTGCTCCATCATTGACAGGGCGGCGTGGAACTGAGAAGTGAACGTTCTGGTTATGTCCATTGTGCGGGCTCCTAATCGTTCTTTAGCAGGTTAACTCCAAACCGAGCGCTGGCAGCCAACCTGAGGGATTGCGGAGGGTTACGCGATACACATCCATTGTGAATTGTATAGGGCTGCCAATCCCGTGTCAATTGAAGCGGCCCTCGGGGCGCCAAACAATCGCGAACGAACCACTACGATCTGTCGTTACAACCGGGCCTTTTTCGGTGCGCATCACAGGGAAAGGAAACGGTGTAGACCTGTGGAGGATTGTGATAAGAACGAGAAAGGGGAGTAAAGAGGGGGTAGGGTCGGCGGGGGCGAACGGCGTCCCGCCGACTATCTCTTGGTCGTTTGCGTTTGCTCCGTCATTCAGTTTCCTTGTGTTTGACCAGAATTGATTTGGCCACGGTCGCGCTTGGTATAAGAATGTGCCGGTCGTCTGCGTCCAGGACCAGGTGCATCAGCGTTATGTCGACCACTATACCGCTGTTGCTGCCGATGGAAACACGTTCGCCTATGCCGATGGGCCGAAACAGGGCCAGGAAGATCCCTGCCACGGTCTGTCCCATGACGGTTTGGGAGGCAAAGCCCGCCACAAGGCCCGCGAAGCTACCCAATGTCAGCGCAGCCGCGGCGTTGTCCGTCAGGACGGAAACCAGGAAAGAGAAGATCAGGCCATAGCCGATCAGACGGGCGATCACGCGCATGGAGCGGGCCGCGTCCGCGTCCATTTGCCTCTGGACGACACCGTAAATCCACTTGGTACCGGATTGTACTGCGATGTGTCCCAGAAGAAATACCACCGCGACAGAAAGGTAGTTTTCGTAGGGCAGCAGGAAGGTGAGAAACTCGTACTCTCCCATTTTGGAGGTAAAGCCCAGGAGGGCAAAAAGGGCAACGGCGGAAACAACAGTGATAATGAGCGGCAGGGTTGTGGAAGCGTAGGAAGTGGGCTGTCGGTTGCCGTTGGACATGATGGGCTAATCTCCTGATGGGCTTTGGGCTCGAATCGTTGCGGCAGGGCCTGGCGCAGTGGATCGCCGCGGCCCGCACTCGCCAGATTGAAGTCCGAAAATGGAGAGCAAGCCGCAACCTACCGCTCTGTATAGGGCGATGAACTGATGGGCGCCGACCTTGGCACACCGGTTCGGCGGCACCGATCGTAACAAGACCGGTACCTCCTGTCAAGGCAGGTAAACGAAGGGATGCGGTTCAGATTGGTGGCGAGCTCCCAGCTGCTTTTGGATTACAACAGTGCTCAGTTTTCTGGACGGGGACTTGGGGCGAGCGACGGGAAGAAGGGCAGGGGAACTGCAGGAGAAGGCGCGAGGGACGTGTTGGCGTTTTGGATTGGAGGAGGGATTCTGTGCGGTGGGTCTTGGGCAAGCGCGTCAGAGTGGTTGCAGCCACTCCCTTTTGGAGTGCCGCCCATCTGGACAAGACGGTCCAAGACTGCTACGCTACAGGCCAAATCGCCTCGGCCGTTGCCGCAAGCGAGAGGAGGGGGATGGAGGAAAGCAACCGCGCGGCATTGATACCAAAAGCGGTCTATCGTTTCGCCCGCACTTCGAACATCCGCTACTATCGGGCAGAGCGAACACGTTCCGGCATCGAGTTTCTGTACCCGATTAGCGTGAATGGTTCCCGCATAGTCGACACGAGCCGCGGGGGCCGCGATTACGTCGTTCTGTATCTTCTGACGAAGTGGGGAAAGCTTGCGGCGGGAGGCTACTGGCTGAACCCGAGGAAGATTTTTGAGAAGGCTTATGTCACCGATGCTACGCCGTCAGACCTGGTTCTAGTCGCAGAGAAGCTGGAGGATTTGCCGGACGCGCACCTACTTCTGGACGACGTTTTGAACCGAGCGGAGGTAGAGGTGGACATGGAGGTGTGGGGAAGCGCGCTGGAGTGAAGGCAGGCCTGAAAGAGACGACCGGCCCAAGTTGAAGAGAGACCCTATGAGCAGAACAGAATCGAAATCATCACCCATCCCGTCCTCATTAGAGGAGGGGACGGCCCTGACCCTGGACTTCAGCAAGTTGCGGAAGATTGGCAGGGGGGAGGCTGCGGTCATACCGGCGGCGGTGCAGGACTATGATACGAAGGAAGTCCTGATCATTGCCTATGTCAACGAGGAGGCCCTGGCCTACACGTTCACGCACGGAGTAGCCGCATTCTGGAGCACGTCGCGGAATGAACTGTGGGTGAAGGGCGCCACGTCCGGCGATACGCTGGAGCTTGTCGAGGTGAGAGTGAATTGCGAACAGAACTCGCTGCTCTATTTGGTTCGGCCTTTGGGCGCGGGGGCATGTCATACGAAGGGGGCGGACGGCAAGGCAAGGACCGGGTGCTATTACCGCCGCGTTGAGAAGGCGGAAGGCCTGGCTGAGGGGCTGGGCGAAGGGTCATCAGGCCAGAGGCGGCTGGAATTTGTATGAGCTGCCTCCTTAGAATTCGCGCAGGGCGCGGGTTCCCCGCGCAAGTCAGAAAGTAACGCCAACACTTACATTGAGGAACATGATGAGCCGTTTGACACTTGGAATTCCGAAGGGCAGCTTGCAAGAATCCACGATCGCGTTGTTTGCCAAGGCGGGCTATCAGGTCTACGTGAGGGGCCGTTCCTACGCTCCCTACATAGACGACCCGGAAATTGGCTGTCTTATGTTTCGGGCCCAGGAGATCGCCCGCTATGTCGAGCGGGGCGTGCTCGACGTGGGCCTGACCGGCAAGGACTGGGTACAGGAAAACGAGGCCGATGTGCGAGAGGTGGAGGACCTGGTATATAGCAAGGCGACCAACCAGGCCTATCGCTGGGTGCTGGCAGTGCCGGATGATTCCGAAATCCGCAGCCCGAAGGATCTGTCGGGAAAGCGAATCGCGACGGAGCTGGTGCAGGTGACGCGCCGTTATTTGGAACGGCACGGGGTTGAAGCCGAGGTGGAGTACTCCTGGGGGGCGACGGAGGTTAAGGCGCCGCTGCTGGTGGATGCCGTTGTCGAAGGAACAGAGACGGGGTCGTCGCTGAGGGCAAACCGGTTGCGAATCGTTGATACGGTCGCTGAATCCACGACCAAATTGATCGCCAATCATGACGCCTGGACCGACAGTTGGAAACGGTCGAAGATTGAGAATCTGGCGATGCTCCTCAAGGGCGCGCTGCAGGCGGGCGAGAAAGTCGGCCTGAAGATGAACCTGCCCAGATGCTCAGTGGAGAGGATAACGAAAAAGTTGCCGGCGCTGCACACACCGTCGATCACGAACCAGACCGACCCGGACTGGGTTGCGTTGGAAGTTGTGATCGATGAGAAGATTGTGCGGGACTTGATCCCGGATCTGAAGGAGGCCGGGGCAACCGGTATCATTGAGTATCCGCTGAACAAGGTAATCTATTAGCCGGTCCGCAAGATTGCATCTGGTCCCGATGGCGAGGAGAGAAAAAAATGCCCGTAAAACAGTCAGTCTGCATACCGATTTTTCCTCTGGGCGCTTTAACACGTGACGAACTGCTGGGCGAAATCGCGGGGATTGGTTTCCCGGCCGTTGAGATTTGGGGAAGGGGCGACGACTTTGCCGATTTGTGCGAGTCGGCGGCAGGCCGCGGTCTGCGGGTGGTCAGCATGGGCGGCCACGACTCACTGCCGGACGGGCTGAACAATGCCGCCAATCATGATCGCATCGAGGCAGAGCTGCGCGAGTCGATCGACGTCGCGGCTGCGCACGGCGTAACGGGACTGATCTGTTTCAGCGGCAACGGCGTACCGGGAGTAGGAGAGCAGGAGGCCATTGCCAATACGGCAGCAGGTTTGCGCCGGGCGGCGCCCTATGCCGAGGCGAAAGGCGTCAATCTAAATCTTGAGCTGTTGAACTCGAAAGTGGACCATGCCGGATACCAGTGCGACCATAGCGCCTGGGGGCTGGCGGTACTGGAGCAGGTGAATAGTCCGAATGTTAAGCTGCTGTACGACATCTACCATATGCAGATTATGGAAGGTGACGTGATCCGGACGATGACGGAAAACCTGGATGCCATCGGCCACATACATACCGCAGGCAACCCCGGCCGGAACGAATTGGACGACAGCCAGGAGCTTAACTACAGAGGCATTTGCCGTGCGCTCAGCAAAGCCGGCTACGAGGGCTATGTGGGCCATGAGTTCCGGCCGCGTGGCGATGTCGTTGCGTCGCTGCGGCAGGCGTTTGAACTGTGTAACGTATGAGTCCCCGCGCCGGCCCGGGGACGGGCGGGCGTGTCGTAGCAACCAGGTCCAACTCACAATGCACTTCGTCCTGCCAAGGAGCTGACATGCCCCGTCAACCACACATAATCTACATTCTGTCGGATGAGCATTACGGCGGCGCGACGAGCCATATGGGCGATGCCAATGTGCGGACGCCCAACATTGACCGCCTGGCGGCGGAGGGGGTCTCCTTTGATCGCGCCTATGCCAACTGTCCGATATGCACGCCTTCACGGGGCACGATCTTTTCGGGACGGCACGCGCACTGCGGTCCGGTGCAGTTCTTCTTTGATGTATTCAAGGCGAGCGCGCCGAGCACGGCCACAGCCTTGAGGGCCGCGGGCTACCACACGGCATACTTTGGCAAATGGCACTGCGGCGTCGTACGAAACCAGGAGCCGCCGCTGGTGCGGGAGGAAAGGGAGGCGTTCACGCGCTGGCCTCACCGCACGCCGGAGTACCATCGGGCGGGTTTTCAGGACTGGTACGGATTTGAGGTAAACAACGCGCCGTTCAAGAGCATCTACTATCACGAAAACGAGGCCAATCCACGCAAAATGGACGGCTATCAGACCGACTGTCTCACTGATCTGGCGATAGAATACCTGGCGTCCTACGACCGTGAGGAGCCGCTTTTCCTGGTTCTCAGTGTTGAACCGCCCCACTTCCCGCTGGAGGCTCCGGAGGCGTTTAAGCGATTTGATCCTGCGGCGCTGGATTCGCCGCCCAGCTTTGCCGACTCGGAGGAGATGCGAGCGCAGCTGGCGACCTACTACGCGATGATCGAAAACCTGGATTGGAATATAGGCCGGCTGCGCGAAGCCCTGGACGGCCTGCCTGCCTTCCAGGATGACAGGTTGACGGTCTATTTTTCGGACCACGGCGACTATATGGGAACGCGCGGGGCGATCAATCGAAAGGAGAATCCTCACGAGAACTCGGTGCGGATTCCGGCCGTATTCCACTGGCCTGAACAGATCCCGGCGCAGGGCCGACGGGACGGACTGCTGTTCAGCCTGGTCGATTTGCTGCCGACGACGCTGGGCTTGCTGGGGCTGGACATACCGGAACATTGCCAAGGTGTTGATTTCAGCGATGCGCTGCGGGGACAACAGGACTTTGCGGGACCTGATGCAGTGTTGATCGAGATGTCGGGCAACCCACGTTGGAACCTGGACTTTCTGGACTGGCGCGGGCTGGTTACGACGAGATGGAAGTACGCATTCTACGAGACGGGGCATGAACTGCTCTATGATCTGGAGAGCGACCCCTTTGAGATGAACAACCTGGCTGACAGCGACTCAGAGAATTGCGGGGCGATGCGGGCAAAGCTGCTGCAGCTTCTGGCGGACAGCCGGGAACCCTATTTTGATGTCTTGATCGAGCACGGCGTCCCTGCAGAGGGACCAGTACTGGACGTAGGGGAAACCTACACGAAGGGCGCGCTGGCGCCCATCTGGCCGGATCTGGTCCGCCGCCACGAAGCATAAGTGGTTGCGCCATGGAACGCCTGCCTGATCTATCTTCACACATTGATGAATGGACGACCCCGGAAACGGTTGCATTCGCTCTGCTGGGAAGCTATGCCCGCGGCGATGCAGGACCGCATAGCGACGTAGACATTGCGCGCTTTGTCAATGACGACAAGCGGGAGGAGGAGGCGCGCAGTATTCTCATCGACGACGGGGGGTCTGCGGAGAGGGCAGCCGACCGCAAGGCCAGACAAGGCCAGCGCTGGTCCCGGCAGTGGCTGGTTGTGCACAGCACGATCACGCCGAGTCAGGTTGAGAACTGGTTTACCGAGCCAGGTCAGGCAGTCAACATCATTGTCGGCCTGCGCGACGGGCTGGGGCTCTGGGACCCAGACGGCGTGTTTGCCGCCATTCAGGAGAGGGCGCGGCAGTTCGAATGGACGCCGACACTCCGGGAAAAGGCAGATCGCCTGGCGAGCAAAGAGTTGGTCGGCTGGATAGAGGAGGCCCACAAAGGTCTGGAGGGCCTGCGGCGCAATGACACCGGGCGGCTGCTTAACGCCCGATTCGGACTGTCCTGGGGGCTGGCTTGGGTGATGCGCCTTCACTTGGGCGTGCTTTCTGCCAGCGACAACACGTTTTACGACGATGTGATCGGCGCGGTGGGGCCGGAGACCAGATGGGCCTTGCTGTTGCAGCGCGCTTTTGGGACGGCGGCCGGCGGGGAATCATTGTCGCTACGCGAAGAGGTTAGGGTGGGTCTGCTGCTGTATTGCGAAACCTTCAACCTACTGGAAGAGGCGCTGCCGCAGGATGATCACCCACTGATCGCGGCAACCGCAGACCGCATTCGGCGTGCGCTGGAAGGGACGAATGGCGCAGTTTGAACTGCCAGGCTTTGTCCCCAGTTCTGCGTTTACCCAATTCGAACATGGTTGCAGGTCGCGCTTATGTTTGGGTAGACTTAGGGCCAGCTTATGTGAACGAAGTTCTGGTGGTTTGCGCCGGGTTGGGCAGCTCACAAGTCCGGCAGGCGCAAAGGAGAAGTGACGGCGCAGACGGGTCGATTCGCGCTTCAAAGCGAAAGGACAACCGTTCAACTGGGCGGGTCAAACTTCAATGCTTTGCTACCCTCAATTCGGTGGACTTAAGGAAGCCATTCAAGGAGACAGCCAAATGCTCACACAGGAACAGGTCGACTTCTATCACGAACATGGCTACTTGCGCATTCCAGAGGTATTCACGCCTGAGGAAACACAGGAGCTCTCGGATGAAATGGACCGACTCGTCGCCGATTGGGCGTTTACAAGCCCCGGTTGGACCGGGCCTTGGCGCCTGGCCTATATGGACCCGGAGACAGAGAAGCAGTCCAAGTTGACGGCGATGCATGACTTACACTTTTATTCTGTTGCCTGGATGCGGGCGGCCACGAATCCGAGGTTGGCCAAAGCGCTTAGTCAACTCCTCGGCGAAAACGTTGAGCTGCATCATACAACCTTGCACATAAAGCCGCCTCAGACGGGGCAGCCGTTCCCAATGCATCAGGACAACCCGTTTTACGGTCATCAGGATGGTCGATTCATTGATGTGCTTGTTCACTTGGACGACACACGCCACGAAAACGGCGAGATCCGCTTTCTGGACGGGTCTCACAAGATGGGCCATCTTGAACACATCACGGAAACCGAGGAGGGTCCCTGCTCGCCTCATTTGCCCACAAATGAGTACCACCTGGAGGATACGGTGGCAGTTCCGGCCAAGGCGGGTGACGTCGTTCTGTTCTGTATCGACACGGTCCATGGGTCTTACATAAACCAGACCAAGAATCCCCGCCGGTTGGTGCGAATGGGATACCGGGACCCGCAGAACAGGCAGGAATATGGCCAGAGCATGGGGCGGCCCGGTCTGATGGTCAGTGGGTATCGCGAGCGCAAAGAGGGAGACGAACTGTTGAAGATCACTTGATATCCAGCGAAAACTGTCCTCCTTTCCCTGGTACAGTCAGACGGTATTGGCTGTGGGTCTGCAGGGGGGGCTTCAGGCGGCTGCCCTGGAATTGGGGAGAGTTTTCGCAAGCGTAGCCATAGAAGTGGGTACTGTAGGCTGTACGGGAAGGAGCGCGAGGTTGCCTTATGGGATGGCGAACGGGACGCGGCCTTCTTCCAGTAGCCTGCCTGTCGCTACGCCAGGTGATGAGGAGTGCATTCGGAGGAGATTTTCGGTCGTGACATGTGACACTTTGATTGTTGGCGCCGGCTCGGCTGGCAACATCCTCGCGGCGCGGCTGACCGAGGATGCCTCCCGTGAGGTGATGCTGTTGGAAGCAGGGCCGGACTACCCGACGGGAGACAGCTTGCCGGAGGACATACGCCTGGGATTCGGCACAAGTTCCGGCATCATAGCGAAGAGCCACGATTGGGGTTTCGACGGTCGAGCGACTCCGATAAGGGTGGACATGCCGGTCCCGCGCGGCCGTGTAGTGGGTGGATCCAGCGCGGTCAACGCGCAGATCTTTCTGCGGGGCATTCCAGAGGACTTTGCGGCCTGGGCCGCCATGGGCAACGACCGGTGGCGTTTCGAGCAGGTATTGCCTTACTACTGCAAGTTGGAAAACGACCATGATTTTGGCAGGGCGGAATACCATGGGGAGGATGGTCCAATAGGGGTGCGTCGGTACCCGAAGGAAGAGTGGGGCCCGGACCAACTGGCCTGGGCCGATGCGTGCCGACAGGCCGGATTCCCTGAATGCCCCGATGCCAACCTGCCGCAATCCACGGGTATCGGCCCATTTCCTCTCAACAACATTGATGGCGTGCGTCAGAGCACTGCCGTGACCTACCTGGCGCAAGCGCGCAACCGTCCTAACTTGCGTATCCTTTCAAACTGTACGACGCTCAGGGTTCTATTGGAGAGGGGAAGAGCAGTGGGTGTGGAGGCGGCACGCGATGGAAAGGTGGAACAGTATTACGCCGACGAAATCGTACTCTGCGCGGGCGGGATTGGCACGCCGCAGATCCTGATGCTTTCCGGAATCGGACCGGCGCAGCACCTGCGGGAAATCGGGGTGGAAGTCAGTCATGATCTTCCGGGAGTTGGGGAAAATATGCGGGACCACCCGACGGTAAATCTGCGCTGGGCGTTGCAGTTTGAGCCTACGGACCGATTCCACTGGCACCAGGCTTGTCTGCGCTATACGGCGGACGAATCGGACTTGACAAACGACATGATCATTTACATCGCGGCCGTGCCTGAACATGCCGATGCCATCGGTGCCCATCTGTTCGTGCGCCCGACCCTGAATCTGGCGGTCGGGCAGGGCAAGCTGCGGCTTCGCAGCGCCGAAGCGGGGGACCAGCCGCTGCTCGACTATCGCTATTTTGAAGAACCGTTTGATCGGGCGCGCCAGCGAGAAGGGATCCGGCTTTGCACTGAGCTCGTAGAGGAACACGCGGCATTTCGCAGCCTATGCGGGGACGTACTGGACGGCCCGGGAGAGGCGATGGACGATGACGCGGCGCTGGATAGCTGGATACTGGCAAATGCGGACACGGGCCACCACACGTCCAGCACCTGCAAGATGGGGCCGGCCTCTGACAGGCTGGCGGTTGCGGACCAAAGCGGCCGCGTACACGGCATCGACGGGCTGCGGGTTGTGGACGCCTCTCTGATGCCGGACAGTGTGCGCGCCAACATAAACGCTACCGTCATGATGATGGCGGAGAAGATCGCAGCGGAGATGGCGGGGAAGGCAGAAGTCAGTTAGGGAACTGCCACAGGGCAGAACGTGAACATCTGGCGCCGCGACCCATTGGTTGAAGAGGATTCATTCAGGAACGGATCGGAGCCGCGGATATGACTTTCCGAATACTGATAACTGACTACGCATGGCCGGACCTTGATATTGAAAAGGAGGTGTTGGGTGCGGTCGGGGGCGAGATCATGGTGGCCGGGGAGGGAACGCCCGGCGAGATCATTGCCTTGGCTCCTGAGGCGGACGCCATCCTGACGTGCTGGAAGGATGTGCCTGCCGAGGCGCTGGACATCGCGCCGAGGTGCAAGGTGGTCAGCCGCTATGGCATCGGGCTGGACAACATTCCGATTGGGCGGGCAACCGAACATGGGATGCTGGTAACGAATGTTCCCGACTTTTGCCTTGAAGAGGTGTCGGACCATGTGATGGCCCTGTTGCTGGCAACCGCGCGTCAACTGTTGCCTCTGGCGCGGACACCGGATCGCAGCGGATGGACGCGAGAGACGCCCCGCCCGATCCCGCGCGTGCGGGGCCAGACACTGGGGCTGATCGGCTTTGGGAATATCGCGCGCGCGCTGGTTCCGAAGGCAGTTGGGTTTGGGCTGCGGGTAATCGCGTATACGCCCCGTCTGAAAGCTGAGGATGCGCCTGACGGCGTTGAGGTAACCAACGACCTTTCTGAGATGCTGGCCGCGTCAGATTATGTATCGATCCACTGTCCGCTCACTGAGGAGACGTCCCATCTCATTGACGACAAGGCGCTCTCCCAGATGAAGGATTCGGCGTTATTGATCAACACAAGCCGGGGCGGCGTCATCGACGAGGAGGCGCTCATTCGCGGGCTCCGGGATGGAGCCATTGCCGGCGCCGCGCTCGACGTGACCGATCCGGAGCCTCCGGCCGCGGACAACCCATTGCTGGCGCTGGAAAATGTGATCGTTACGCCGCATGCCGCTTTCTATTCGGTAGAGGCTACTGCAGAGCTGGCTCGAAAAGCTGCGCAGAATGTGGTCACTGTTCTGCGCGGGGAAGTGCCCAAAACGCTTGTGAACGCGGAAGTACTGGACCGAGGCAACTGCCGCTTGACCAGCGAGGGTTGAGCCCGGTCTGTCTAAGGGCCTTCAGCTTCTACGGCCGCGGCGCTCTCCAGGCCGAGCGAATCCAATTCGGGAAATTGAAGCACGGCCAGGAAGGAGTCGTTGAAGTCTCCCCGCCCGGACAGTTCGTGATACTCCACAATTTGGGGAAGCGACCGCGCGACCTGGCGTTCGCGGAAGGATAGTAGCGCGATTTTTGCGCCTTCTCCGGCGGCGTTGCCGACGGCTTTGATGCGCTCGACAGGCACGGGCGGGACGAGGCCGATGATGCGGGCGCTCTGCGGATTGATGTAGCTGCCAAATGATCCTGCCAGGAAGATTTCTTCAAGGTCTTCGGAAGAGACGCCAAGCTCCTGCATGACGACCTCGATGCCGCCGGCAATTGAACCCTTGGCAAACTGAAGTTCTCGCACGTCGCGTTGGGTGAGGACGATGGCCTTCCCGCTACCTGACTCTTCAGGCCAGGCCAGGACAAAGGAGCGCCGGCCCTGTTCGTCGGTGATGATGCGCTGCGCCAGTTCCGGCGCGACCATGGCGGCGGCATCCTCCGCCTGCACGAATCTTCCCGAGGGCAGCATGAGCCCGGTCAATCGCAGTTGAGCCACCGCATCCAGGAGCCCTGAGCCGCAGAGGCCGATGGGCGGCACATCCCCAATTACCTGAAGCGCCAACCGATCCGAATGAATGGTGACGGCCTCGATCGCGCCGTCACTGGCGCGCATGCCGTCCTGAATCTGGGCGCCTTCGAACGCGGGCCCAGCGGGCGCTGCCGTTGCGACGGTCCGCGCGGCGGAGCCCAGGATGATTTCGCCATTGGTGCCAACGTCAACAAGGAGCCGGACGCCCTCATTCTGGGCGAGGCCGGTGGCCAGCAGGCCTGCCACGAGATCGGCTCCGACGTAAGCGCCGAGATAGGGGAGGCAGTGAATCTGCGCCTGGGGCAGAATGTCCAGACCCACTTCCTGGGCCGAAGCCTGCACCATCTCTTCGACGGCAGGGATGAAGGGTTCGAGACCAATCGCTTCGGGGTCGACGCCGAGCAGGAGGTGTTGCATGGTTGCGTTGCCGGCGGTTACGACTTCATACACTTCATGGGGGGCAACCTGCCCTTCCACGAGGAGCTCCGCGATGAGGCCGTTCAGCGTGCTCAGAATGACGCGATTCAGCTCGGACAGGCCGTCCTCGTTGAGCATGGTGTAGCTGATTCGCGAGATGACGTCGGCCCCCTGCACGGCCTGGCCATTGAGGGCGGACCGCACTGCCACGGGTGCGCCGCTGTTCAGGTCGATCAGCATGCCGACCACGGTCGTTGTCCCAATATCGAACGCGAGCCCAAATGCGCGGTCGCTTGTATCGCCGCCTTCGACGCTGACCAGTTCGTGCCCGGCCACCACGGCGGTAACGTGCCACTGGTGGCGGCGCAGGACTGCCGGCAGCTGGCGCAACAGGTTCAGCGAGGCTTCGACTGCGTAGCCTTCAGGTTCGAGCGCATCGCGAATGCGGCTGAAGTCGCTGCGCTGGTCTTCCAGCGAGGGCGGGGTGAGAATAAGCGGGATCTTGTGAACGTTGGCATTGAGGATGACGTGGCGGTCGAAGCCCATCAGCGCGGCCTTGGGGTTGCCCATCAGACGCGGCACGTGGCAGACGACGTCGGCGTTGGCCTCGCTGCGGCAGGAAAGGCGCCAGCCGTCGGCCAGTTCCTTCTCAGTGAAGATTCTGCGGTCGGCTGCCGTGGCTCCGTTGTGGCCGTGAAGTATGCGGACCTTGCATTTGCCGCATGTTCCCTTGGCGCCGCATGTGCTGTCGATGGGCAGGCCGATCCAGTTTGCGGCGTTGAAGATCGTCATTCCGGGAGGAACGCGAGTTACTTTGTCGTGGGGGCGGAACTCGATGGAGACCTTTGCGGTACTGGCGGGCACTGGGTTTGTCATGGAAGCAATCGCCTATGCGTTTCCGTAAGGATGGGAGCGAGCGCTAATTCGAGGTCTGCTGGCGCTTTCGTTCCGATCGGAATGCCTGGATCAGGTTTCCCGCATAGGCATCGTGCCCCATGAGCAGGTCGGCTGCGTAGATGGTGTGTCGGATTTCGGCTTCAAGCGGGTTGGTGATAGCCGACGTCAGGCCGGCGGCAATCGCCATCGACAGAAAGGCCGCGTTGACGGTCGATCGCCAGGGCAGGCCGAAGGAGATGTTGCTGGCGCCGCAGGTCATGTTGACGCCCAGGTTTTCGCGGATGAGACGGATCGTTTCAAGCGTGACGAGAGCGGCGTTGTCATCGGCGCTGACGGTGAGGGCGAGCGGATCGATCACCACGTCTTCGGCCGGGATGCCATGGTCCGCGGCGCGTTCGACGATACGCGTGGCGATGCGAAGCCTCTCGTGCGGGTCGTTTGAAATGCCGGTATCGTCATTGGCAACACCGACGACAGCGGCGCCGTATTTTTTTACCAGCGGCAACACGGTTTCGAGCCGCTCATCCTCGTAGGTAACTGAATTGACAAGGGCCTTGCCCTCATAGACAGAGAGCCCCTCCTCCAGCGCAGCGACAACCGAGGAGTCGATGGAGATCGGCACGTCGACAGTTTCCTGGACGGCCTGAATCGCCTGCCGGAGGATCTCCGGTTCGACGCCATCGACAGGGACGCCGGCGTTTACATCAAGGACGTGGGCATGGGCATCAACCTGGCGGCGGGCATCGCGACAGACCATGCTCATGTTGCGGTCGATCATCTGCTTGGTCAGGATCTTGCGGCCAGTGGGGTTGATTCTCTCGCCGATGATTACAAAGGGATGTTCGGGACCGATGACGACAGTTTGCTTGGCGGAGGAAATCACAGTATTCATGTTGGGCTACTCGTCGTGTTTGCCTGATTTGACCATGAGCTCCTCAACGGCCTGTACGGCGGTGGTCAGAGCGGAAGCGCCCTCGCTATCGTCACCTCCCATGCTGACATCGTAGCCCATGTCGACCATGAGTTTCTTAGCCAAGCGCACTGCGGCGCTGGCATCCGGCGCGAAACCGTCGGCGCCAACACTGTCCGCGTACTCCGGGGTGACGGGCGCGCCGCCGACCATTACTTTCACAGAGTCGCGCAGACCGGCTTCGGAGAGCGCCGCCAGGTTAGACTTGAAGAAAGGCATCGTGGTCGTCAGGAATGCCGAGAAGCCCAGGAGTTGGGGCTGGTGTTCCTGAACGGCGGCGACGACTTCTTCAGGTTTGACATTAACGCCCAGGTCAACAATATCGAAGCCTTCGCCTTCCAACATGATGTTGCACAGATTTTTGCCGATGTCGTGAACATCGCCCTTGACGGTCAACATCACGACTTTGCCGATGGGTTCTGCCCCTTTGTCGACCAGCAGGGGACGGAGAAGCGCCATTGCCCCTTGCATGGCCCGCGCCGCCACCAGCATTTCCGGCACGAAGTATTCGCCGATTTCAAAGAGGCGGCCGACTTCCTGCAAAGAAGGTATGAGCGCGCCGAACAGGATGTCGAGGGGATCCATTCCCAGGTCGATCCCTTCCTGGGTCAGTTCGACGACTTCGTCGGCTTCACCGACCAAGGTGTGATCGAATAGCCCTTTCTTGATTTCTTCTTCGCGGCTCATGGTCAGGAGCTCCTATTGGTGACGATTGTCTTTGCAGGTTTGTACAATCGCTTGAAGGTTGGCGACAGGCGCTTGCAGCGGTACGGCGCATTCGGGCGCGATAATGTCCACGCCGGCATCGATTGCGGCCTGTGCTTCAGCTCGCGCCTCATCGGGCCCCCGAGCGTAGAGGGTTACGGGGTTATTGACGTTGCCCGTCAGCTTCATTTTGCCAGCTGCCTTTTCGACCATCTCATCGGGCGGGTTGGCCGATTCGAAATGATAACAGGTGAACCCTGCTTCACTGAAATACTGGACCCTGTCCAACGTCTTTCCGCAGCAGTGGAGAATAACGGGGGCTTCAACCTGGGGTATCAGCTCCTGGTGATGAGGGAGGAGGTAATCCCGGTACATCGTGTTGCGAACGAGGTCTCCGGTGGCGTGGTCGGCCCAGACGATGGCATCGGCGCCGGCCTCGATTTGGGCCGCCGCGTAGGCCAGGGGGACTGGGGCCAGGGTTTCCAACGACTTGCGAACACGGTCCGGGTCCATGATGGTGTCGAATAGGAACTCTTGCGTGTTGTAGCAGTGGTACGAGAGTGTCCAGGGCCCCATGACCTTGCCCAAAACCATGACTTCGTCGCCGAAGTGCTGTTTGAGCAGGCGGATGGCGTCGATGGCGCATTTGACATATTTGTCTTCGAGAAAAGAATCGGGAAAGCCGTCGGGCAGCTTGATTTCCACGTCACGGTCGGCCCAGGGGGAATCGGTGGGATTGGGCATCATATCGGTATCGGACCAGTCGACCTGACAGCCGAGAGCGGTGGCTTCCTGGGCGATGCTGAAGATGGGCATCACGCTGTCGAAGCCCATCACTTCGTGCGCGCCGGCGGCGAGCGTGGCCATTGGCTCTGGCTCGATATTGGCGTGGGGGAAGTGTGCGCCGGTAATGTCCATCAGCTCATAGGTGATGACGGACACGATGCTTGCTGCGGGTGGCCTGTCGACAGGGTCGCCGTAAAGCCCGGCCAAAAACCGCTGCTTTGAAGTCATCTGTTCCATCGCTTCCTCCCTTCAAGGATGCATTCGGATTGGTTCCTGCTGAAACGGCAGGGCCGCTGGCATGGCGGGACGCTACCAGCCATCCGGGTCGAGACCCAGGATTCGCCCTTCCTGGCATATGTAGGCCCAGGTTGTTTCGTCGATCTCGATGCCTTCATTCTCTTTACGCTGCGCGCTGCGGAACTCCGGTTCCCCGGGGGCGAGAATTTCATTGAATCCAGGCGCGAGGCGGCTTGACTTTACGTGCCGCAGCAGCCCCTCCACCTCTTCATAGTAGGTGGAAAGCTCGGTAAAGTGTTCGATGTTGTAGACAGTGAAGAGGACGCCGTTGCTGCTCATTGTCCGGGAGCCGTCGGCACAGCCCTCGCCGCTGAGCGCGCCGCCCAACAGTTCCACAACCAGACCGAGCGCGAATCCCTTGTGGGCGACAACGCCTCCCAGAGGCAGGATGGCGCCTGGTGGTTCTGCGCTGAAGTCGTTGGGGTCGGTGGTTGAGTTGCCGTGGGCGTCGATGATCCAGCCTTCAGGCACGTGATTGCCCTGATTGATGGCGACGCGCACTTTGCCTTCGGCAACGACTGAAGTGGTCATGTCGACCAGGATTGGGTCGGTATTGGGTCGGGGGGCTGAGAAAGCGATTGGGTTGGTGCTTAGGCGGCCTTCCAACCCGCCGAAGGGCGCGATCTGGTAGCCAAGCCTGCCGGCGTTGACGAAGGCCAGCGCGATCAGATTTCCTTGGCGCGCAGCCATCAGAGGATAGGCGCCGGCGCGTCCCACGTGGCTTGTGTTGCGCAGTGTTACGGTTGCGAGACCGTGCTGGCGGGCTTTTTCAATGGCCAGGTTGATGGCGAAGGTTGCGCCGACCTGCCCAAGCGCGCCGCCTGCGTCAACGACCGCTGTACTGGGATAGTCCCGGACGATGGTGGGTGTCGCGCGCGGTTGGAAGCGGCCTTCGCGAATGGCCCGTGTGTATTCGTAGTAGCGGATGGCGCCGTGGGAGTCGTGGCCGAAGAGATTTGACTCCACCAGGTGGTCGACGACGGCGCGAGCGTCCTCGGCCGTGCAGCCTGAGGCTTCAAAGAGTTGGTATCCGATTTCGCGCAATGGGGCGGGTTTGATATTGGGCATGGTTGTCCTGGATTCGCGGCGTCTGGCGGCTATCTGAAAGAATCGAGCCTACAACGTTCAGCAGTAAACTGTCAAATAAAGTGCAACGCCCGTAGACTCGCGGTCAACTCCATCTGGAAGCTGCGGAAGGCGGGTACCCTTTCCAGACGGTCAATACTGATACTCCTGGCGAGAGGTTCATATAGGTTACCAACATTGAAATCACGTCGACGTCGGTGTTTCCGCCCGCCTAGGAGAAAATTCAGGACAGCCCGCAGTGTGCCTTTGGGATCAGCGATCCTTTCAACCTCTAAAGGATTGTCAGGCAGCATCGGAACACTGACCGTTGTTCGCGCCCCTATCACGTCGATGAGCGTTTCAGGATCTGCCAGCATCCACGATTCGGTCATGCGCACAGGAATTACGGGCGCCATGCTTTCGCAAAGATTGGTACCCGATTTCGATTCGTTCAGCGCTCTCGTCATTCCAGGCTCTATGCGCTCTGACCAGGCATCATCGCGCGACCGTGCATCGGAATCGGCATGCAGGAGGAGGAGATGGTATCCATGCGCCTTTTGAGCGGCGCGCAGGATTCGCTCCACCCTGCTCAAACCTGTTCCGGAATGAATGTTCTGCAGCTCGGATACATCAACAGAGGACATACTGTGCCGCTGCAGGATACGACTTGCTGTCCGCTGGATGAGGCTATTGAGAAATCGATAATCTGTTGTCCCTTCAGCAAAAAGCGCCATGACTAGACTCGCCATAGTCAGAGACGGTTTGAAGTGGGAGTAAACGTCGCATTCTCAGGTATTGGCTCTGCCAGCCGTCGCCTGGCATCGTCAATATCGCTATTTTCAAGGTATTCCCGCACTTTTCCGAGCGTAAAGATACGTTCTTGCTCGGAAAATGAAAACAGTTCTGGTTGAATCGGATCTGGCTTAACTGGAACGATTCTCGTTACGTTTTGAGGTCTGTCACCGTTCTGTGGAGCAACATGAGTTGCCAAGTGAGCAAAGAGGACATGAGGAAGAATGTCCGGATTGCTGATAAATGCAGGTGAATGCGTGTTCGAGAGTACTTGGCGCAGGGGAAGTCCTCCTTGGTCCTGATCTGAAAAGTCGGTAGCCAAGTCCTTCAGCAATTCAGTCATGCTGTTCAGCCGTGAGGGATGGACACCATTTTCGGGCTCCTCAAAGCACAGAAGCCCTTCGTGTTCCGGGTCACAATTTAGTGCGATTAGCGCCAAAATGCGCAGAGTTCCGTCAGAGAGAACTCGTGAGGAAAAGCGTCTCCCGTCCTCAGTTCTCGCCCTTAACACATACTGATCAAGATTCCGGTCTTCCTCTACTTCGATCTTCAGAATCCCCGATACCCGATTCGCCAATTCAAGAGATACATCATCCAACAGCTGTGGATCCGTTGCCTTCATACGCGCTAACACATTTGGCAAGTTTCTACCGTCGGCAGCCAATCTTGTCGGAGCGGTCAAGGGGCTGGGTTGTCGCAGTATTTCGGGATTCAGCTGCAAAAAGCGCCATGCCCTCATCTCTTCAGCCACGGCGAAAGCATGAGGGAACTCGGTATTGTAAATTCCGCTCAGAACAGTGCGTTCCGCCTGTTGCGCAACAATGTTTCTTCGACCCCCGCTCCCGTCCTGATGCAGCGATAGTGTCTGTTTGTCCATCTCATCGATAGTCGAGATAAAGGGAGAAGAGCGACCGCCTGTCATTTTCGGAATCCAACTGCTTCCGGTCTTTAGCTGATAGTTCCTTGTCCATTTGTCTTTTTTGCGCGGAATCGGAGTCAATCTCTCCTGTTCCACATAGAGCCGCAGCAACCCATGGGAATCTTCTCTGCGTGCAATCTGCAGTTCATACCTCATCCGGGGAAATCTCAACGCCTGACTTGCGCCCCAGTCATCTTGCACTTGCCGGTTGACCAACATTTCAATCGCCAGTTTGATTCGGTCTAAGGTTCTTCCGTCAGACCGGATTGTGAAGAGTTCACCGACTTCCCCTCTCAGGTCCTGAAAGGCTGTGCGCAGATCTGAACTTGCAAGGCGACTCAGCAGTTGCAATGCATCGAAGAGATTGCTTTTGCCGACCCCGTTCGCGCCGACAATCACCTGTAATGGGGCAAGGTCAAGACAGAAGTTCTGAAACGTCTTGAATCCGTCGAGCTCGATTCGAGTAATCATAAGATTCCTCCCACCAGGTGCTGGCCTGCGCCGCAGAGGGTGGAGACGCCCAACGACAGCGGGGCTATAACGCCCCAAAATGCGGTTGGGACGGCGGACTTCATTATAGCACAGAAACTCGCATTGGGCTGGTTCAGTCACGGGCGCGTGTGCCGTCCAAAATCGGGGTGCGTTCAGCGAAAATTGTGGCAGTTTAGACAGATATCTGCTGCCCGAACAGCAAGGGGCTGAAAGGGGGACTTGGGGGATGCGTTGTTGTCCGGATGGGGAATGGGGGAGACGAACGGCATTGGGGGGATGGGCTTTGAGTTGTGGGGTAAGAGGCGAAGAGAGCCTTTCAGGCAGCCGGCCGGATGAGACATGGCGGCTGCAGTAGGAGTCTCAGAACACTCGCGCGGGCATTTCCTGATTGACGATCACGCAACCAGACAGAGGGGGTGACGTAAAGATATCACCCCCACTGCGCTAGACTGAGCGTTTGCTTTGCGCCCTGTCGACTGTTACTTGCTGAAGCCGGGCGCAACTGGTTGGGGCCGCACGCGCTGTGCGGCAGCCGTCCTCGATGCTTCATTCAGAGGCGGGTACAGTCAGCTTTCGGCCAATGTAGATGATGCCGGGATCCTGGATGTCGAAGTCAATTACGGCGTGCTGGCAGTTCCCGGCGGAAGCGTCTTCGTGGGTATGGACATGCGCCATATCGGAGATGCGATGGCCATCGCTGTTCTGAACCCAGAACCACCAGTTCCCTTCGCGAGGACCCGAGGCGAGAAGAATGTGTGTGTACCTGCCTCCCTCAGAGGAGGTTTTGCTGGCAACCACCTCGCCGTCGGGCTGCCAGCTGAAGGCGACGCTGTAGCCGTCAGCGGGATGGCCGTGCAGCCGCACGGTTCCGGTGGCGCGAGTGCTGCCGGCGTTGGCGTCACAGTGGAGCAGCTGTGCCCGATTGACGAGGCTGTTGGCGCCTCTCAACTCGTCGACGGTGGCGCCGTAGGTGGAGGCGATTCTGTCCAGGGTATCGCCTGCGCGGACGACGTGGCCATAGACGACCGGTCTACTGGGTTGGCGGGATAGCTGCGGTTTTGCAACGACGGGCGGCAGTTTGCCCGGTATTTCCAGCCTGCGGCCTACGTAGGTGAGTCCCGGGTCTTGGATGTCGAATTCGAGCACGGCCCGCTGGCACTTTCCGGTATGGGGTTCTCTGTCGGTCTGGACGTGGACCATTTCGGAGATACGGTTTCCGTCGCTGTTCTCGATCCAGAACCACCAGTTGCCCTCGCGGGCGCCTCCGCCCAGAATGTGACTGAATTGGCCTGCCTCCTGGCCGCCATCGCCGGAGACTGTCCAGGCCACGACGGTTTCATCCGGATGCCAGCTGAAGGCTACGCGAAATCCACTGGCCGGGTGGCCGTTCAGGCGGACGATCCCCCGCGCCTGTGTGCTGTCGGCATTGGGGCTGCAGCTAAGCAGTCGGGCCCTGTTTGACAGGTTGTTGGCGGCCCGCAAATCCTCGATGGAAATGCCGTACAGCGCCGCTATGTCGACCAGGGATTCCCCGGGTCTGACGATGTGTAAGTAGGCCTGGCTGGAAGCAGGGCGCACAGCCGGGGAGGCGTGAGCGGGAAGGGGAACCAAGAGAAGAGACAACAGGGCGAGAAGCAGTGAGGCCAATGTCGTTCTCTGCGGCCGCCAAGTCGATCTGGCAGGCGAAATATCTGCTTTGGACATGATATTCCTCCTTTGAGGTTCGGTCTGGACCCATGGGGATCAGGTTTTCGTTGTGCCTCGCAATTCCTCCGTTTCCATTCAGCTTGCCGCGGATTTCGTGTTCTCAGGGGCGTTTCTAACTGGGATATAAACCATTTACCTTCATTTGTCAAAGTTTGCTGCAGTGCGCCTTCGCATAACAGTATGAGCGAATGTTGTGTCGTTTTCTGGAATGAATCTTCTATTTTTCGCAGGTCGGTGTGATGATCTAGAGAATGTTAACAATTGAAATTGGCGCGCCTACAAGGGAGGATCGCCATGAGAGCGTCCCGCCCAGTGACGCACCGGACCGCATCTCCTGTGATCGGCGGCGCAAGACGCGGCTTCAGACCAGGTCCTCGGCTCGCGATGGGAAGGGCCACCTCTGGCAGGGACTCAATGGGCAGAAGCTGCCGGGCTTGTTAATGTTGTCATTGGCGAGTATGTAGTAGAATCTATCGCTATGGACGAAGCAGCCAATTCTTTCAAAGGCGGCGCTTTCGTCTTAGACTGTTGCCATGCTCTATGAGTGGAATGAACTGGTGACTACCATGGGTTTATCAAGGTTCTCCGCGCCCCGGCAGGGGGTGACGGGCGCAGTATTCATGATCGGCTTGGCCATCCTGTTCGCCACGGACTGGATATGGCCCGGGATTCTTGTATTGGTCGGCATCACCAGCCTGGTCGGGGCGTATCTCGGGCAGTCGGAGCCGAAGGATGATGACATCCCGCTGAGGGTGGACGACCCGACCGGCATTGAGGAGCAGCCAGCCGTGCGATATGCGGCGCAATGCGCGTCTTGCGGGGCGGCCACGCCGGAGGAGGAGCGGGATGGCGCGGCCGGTGGCCCAAAGGCAGTGTGCGGCTTCTGCGGATCTCCGCTGGCACAGGAACGATGAAGCGGACGCGCGTGGTCATCGTTGCAGTCCTGTCGGCAGCAGCGCTTCTCGTAGTGGGCGCCCTGGTGTGGCGTACATTGGGGGGAGACCCAGCCGGTCCTGTCCTGAACGCCAGCCGCGGGGAGGCTGTCCGCATTCAGGTGATCACGGCGCCGCCGGCGGCGCCGTGGGTTCAGGCCGCGGCGGATGCGTTCAACGCGGAGGGAGAGAATGCAGGCGACGGTGTCATTGCGGTTGAAATCGTTCCAATGGACGGCTTGGCGGCGCTGGGCAAGTGGGAGCGCGACGACTTTGCCGCGCTGCCGGCCGGCGCCGACCGCGACGATCTTTCCTCCGAAGAGTTCCATACCATCGAAACCTATCCAACCGCGTGGATTGCGGACAGCCGGTTCCTTGTAGACTATGCGAATGAGTCCATACGGGATCGGTTGGGGCGCGACGTGTTTCTGAGCGACGGACAGTACAGGGTGCGGCTGCTGGCAGAAACTGTCCTGACCTGGGGCCTGTTTCGCGACCGGGGAGCGCCTTTGCTTGAAAATCTCGGCCCGATCTCATGGTCCACGGTGCATAAGGCGGCGTCTGCGCCGACGGGCTGGAGAGAACTGGGAGGAGACCCGGCCTGGGGCCATTTCAAGTTTGCGGTTGCCGGTCCGGGAGAGAGCGTGAGCGGTTTCGCGGCGACTGTCTCGGCGGCCGGGGCGTACTTTGAAGCGAACCGCGTTTCGACTGAGGAGGTGACAGACCAGGCATTCAGGCGCTGGCTGGGCGAGGCGATGGAGGCCGCAGCCAACGTTAGCGGCGACCGCCGGAGCGCGGCAGAAAACGTCGCGCTGTTCGGCTTTGCCGCCGGCGACGGCGGACAGTTTCTTGAGAGCGAGTTGCTCCGGAACATGGAAGGAATCCAGACTCGCTGGCAGGAGCCGATGATCTTTCACTATCCGAAAGTGACGGTCAGGCTCGAATACCCCTTCGCGATCTGGGCCGGGGGGGAGACATCTGCGGCCGAGAAGAACGCCGCGCTCGCGTTCCAGCGCTTTCTGCTGAGCGAAGCGCAGCAGCGCAGAGCGCTTTCTTTCGGGCTGCGGCCTTCGGATCCCGGTGTGTCGGTAAGCGCCACAGAGGACAGCCTTTTTGTACGCTGGCAGAGGCTAGGTGTTCGAGAAGAGATTCCCAAAGCCAGTGAAATGCAGCCTCCCGAACGTGAACTCGTGACGGCGATTCTGCGCTGGGATGAGGTCGAAGAAGCGCCATGAGCGGGTTACGGGACGAAGTGGATCGGGGCGCTGTGGCGCCGGCGGGAACGGATGGGCTGCGAATTCCCCGCGGACGACATTTACTGTCGTTCGCGGTGGTAGGTTGCTTTCTGGTGTGCGCCTGCGGATTGACGACATTGAGGGCCGGAGCCTGGATTGCGGCCTTCCTGGCGGACAGAGGCTCTGGCCCTTCCAGCGGCGGCGCGAGGGTTCTTGCAGATTGGCCGGCAAATAGCGCAGTGCTGACCGCGGCTGTTTCGGAGTCGATGGCAGAAACGCTGGATGATTTGGCGAGCGAGTTCAACAGTCGAAGGGAACGCACGCCGGACGGCGAGCTGATGCGGATTGAGCTGGTTACACTGTCCCCGCGGGAGATGGTCGAAGAATCTCTTGGTCAGCCCAGGTTCCAGGCTGTTGCGCCGGACAGTTCGCTCTGGCTGGTCCTGATCGACCAGCGGTGGCGGGAACTGTTTCCGTCCGGAGAAGGCAAGTTGCCGGAGAGCCGGGTCGGTCCTTCTACACGGTTCGCGGTGAGCCCCATCGTGGTTGCGGCTGAGGTGGAGACGGCGCGGCTGATGGGTTGGCCGCAGCAGGCTGTCGGTTGGGGTGAAGTCCTGGGTCGTGCGACTGCTCCGCCCACGGGGTTCAGATGGGGGCATCCCGGGCCTACGAATACGGTGGGCGTGCTGGCTACGCTGTCGGCGTTTTACGCGGGGGCCGGCGTTACGCGCGGGCTTACGCAAGAGGTCGCCTTGCAGCCCGGGGTAATTGAATATGTACGCATGGCTGAGAGGACGGCGCTGGAGATTGGCATTGGTGATGACGCGACAGGCGGGCGGGAAGCGGTGGCGGAAGTCAGTTCTGCAGCGGAAGGCTTGCGGAGCGGGATTCTCGACGTAGCTGTCGTGCAGGAGCAGACGGTGATTGCCGCGAATCGTTCCTGGAATCGAAGTCGCGCCGGGCTGGGAGGCGGCGGCGGTGACGGACGGGACCTGCCAGAAGGACATCTGGTGGCAATCTATCCTCGGGAGGGTACGCTTTGGGCCGATCATCCGCTGGCGCTGCTGGAATTGGACGGACGCGCGGGACCGGCCCTAACGCAGAATCAGCGACGCGCCTATCGTTCCTTCACCAACTTTCTGTTGGGCAAGGAGAGCCAGCAGGCATTGCTGGAAGCCGGATTCCGACCCGTCGACCTGACATTGGATTTGCACAGTGATCCCAGTCCCTTTGCCATTGACATTTCGGTGGATCCATTGCTGCCACAGACTGCCTTGCCGCTGCCCGGTCGCGCGGTGATGGAGATGGCACTGGAGGTATGGCGCTATACGAGGCCTCCAGCCAACATCGTGTTCGTGGTCGATACGAGCGAGTCGATGGACGGGGGCAAACTGGCGAAGACGAAGGCTGCGCTGCACGGATTTCTCGCCCTGCTCGAGGGCGACCGGGACAAGATCGGGCTGGTGGAGTTCGGGACTGGGGTAGCGGGGACGGGAGGATTGCGGCGGCTTGACGAGACCGGGCGCGGGCAGATGGCGGAGCTGATCGATCGCATGGAGGCGGGGGGCGTCACAGATCTGATCGATGCTGTATGGGCGGCGCACAGTGCGCTGCAGGACGCGGCCGACGCAGAGGCGATCAACGCCATCGTGGTGCTGACCGATGGTCGCGATAACGATAGCGAACGCAGTTTGCGGGCGTTGCGCGCAGCCATGCAGGAAGCGCGCATTCAGGTGGCCGTGCATGCGGTGGCCTTTGGGCGCGATGCCGACGAAGAGCTGCTGCAGGCGTTTGCGGAAGTTGGGGGCGGCCAGTTCCATCGTGTCGACGAAACCAATGTGGAAGAGTTGTATCGATTGATCGCGACGGAGATGCAGGGGGCGGAGTGATGTTCTCACCTGACAGTCTACGGTCCCGATTCGAAGTCTGCGACTCCCAAGAAGTGCACCCCGATTTGCGATAGGACTGAAATGGCGGGACCAACTCCCAAGAGTATCATCCTTCTTTTTACGGCGCTCTTCGCCGTCCTGGTGTGTTCGGCGTGCAGGGCGGAGGTAAACAGCCAGTTTGAAGGCGAGGCCGTCGTCTTTGTGGCTGCCCCTCTGAGCGGAGCGCGCGCCGATGCGGGGCAGTCGGCGCTGGGCGGGGTGAGGCTGGCGGCGGAGGCGATCAATCGGGAGGGGGGACTGCTGGGGCGGCGGCTCGCGGTAAGGGCTTTGGACGATCGATCGGATGCCGAGGCGGCCACGGAAAATGTGGTGATGATGGGAGACGCTCTCGGCCGGGGGGAGAGCATCGCGGGCGTGATTGGGCACGTGGACAGCGGCGTCGCGGGGGCGGCTCTCCCCCACTACGAGGAGTTGGGCGTTACGCTGGTAACGCCGGGCGCCGGATTGCCTGACCTTGCGTACCGCGGACACGCGATGTTCTTTCGAGTTAATGCCGATGACGGCGAGCAGGCCGAGCAGGGCGCGCGATTCCTGGTGGAGGAGCTGTCAGCGCGGCGCGTGGTCGTGGTCCACGCGGGGAGCGCGTACGGCAGAGGCTTGGCGGCGGCCCTGGTAGAAAGTCTGGAGGCGCTGGGCGCAACGACAGCGCTGCAGGCCGAGATCGGAAAGGGGCAAAGTGATTTTGCAGACTTGGCGCTGTCGATTGAGGATGCGGGGGCCGATGCAGTCTATTTCGCAGGCACTGCGAGCGAAGCCTCCAGACTGGTTGGCGGCCTGAAGCGTACAGAGTCGAACCTGCCATTCCTGGCCAGCGATGGAGCATTTTTGGGATCCACTATCGATGAGGCTTTGGGTGGGGCGGAGGGAATGTATGTCAGCGCGCTGGCTCCGAGTCCTGACAGGTGGGAGGATTCTGGCTGGGTTGAGGCGTACCGAGCGCTGGAACGGAGGGATCCCGGCCCTTTCTCAATCAATGGGTACGCGGCAATGCAGGTTCTGGCGGCGGGGGTACGGGCCGCCGGTTCGTTTGAGGGAGACGCCGTGGCGCAGGCCATGCGAGGGATTGAGATCGAGACGCTGATGGGGCCGATGCGTTTCAGCGCAAACGGCGAGCGGGTTGACGCACAGGTGTGGATATACCAGGTTGAAGACGGCGAGTTTAGGCAGGTGGAGTAGACGAATTCGTCAGGCGGGCGCGAGGCAGGCTTCGTCTTGGCCCACACGTTCTCGATGAGGCTGCCAGGCTGCAGCAAGTAGGCGTTATTTTTGCTTGCTCATGGGGCCTTCTGGCCCCTGAGTATTTTCCCGGATAGCAGCATAGTAGTTGCCAGACCTGCGGCGCAGATGCCGCGGGTCGTCGCGCGCGGAAGTCAAACCTTGGCGCTGGCCCCATACGGTGGCGCACACAGGAAGGCTGTGTCGATGGCGGTCGGGAAGGCAAATTGCGGGTGGGTTCGCATAAGAGACGGGTGCTTTGGGCGTGTGTAAAGGAAGGGTTTGTTGCACTGAAACGGGCACGCGAAAGGCGGGCTAAAGCGCAGTGGCCAGTGGGTGGCTGCGCGACCGGGGGCACTAAGTTGGGGTCGGCAACGACGGTCAGCAGAGGGGGTTGCCCTGGGCGAGGACATAGATTCCGATGGTGTAACTGAAGTAAAGGGTGAGCATGAGGGCGCCATTCCAGCGCTTGACCAGATGTGGCCTGCGGAGAACGAGGAGGAGAGGGAGAATAGCGATGATGAGCATAACGGGGAAGTCCACGCAGCGCATGCTGAGGGGGGCGGGGAGGGGGCGGACGCCGGCGGTGATGCCGACGATGGCGAGCATATTAAAAAGGTTGCTGCCGACGAGATTCCCCAGGGCGATGTCGCCGCGACGATAGAGAATAGCCACGACGGATGCGGCGAGCTCTGGCAGGCTGGTGCCGAGGGCAACGAGGCTGAGCCCAATCACGAGTTCGCTGACGCCGAAGTAGGTGGCGATAAAGGTGGCCGAGTCCACGAGCCAGTCCGCGCCGAGCACGAGGACGGCGATGCCGAGCGCAACCATGCCGATGTCGCGGAGGAGGAGCGAGCGGAAGATGCCGGAAATGGCGGAGGGCAGGAGGGGACTTCTGGCTGCGCTGGCGATTCTGGCCCTGGAGCGTGCAAGAGCGCTGTCGGGGCGGCCGGCCTGGCTGCCGTCTGCGTCGGATTCCTGGGCGGACTCGGATTCGGCTGCCGCGTCGCCGCCGATGTATTCGAGCGCTTCGCTTTCCTTTTCCTCGGCGAGCGAGCGGCTGCCAACGTAGCTCCAGTAGATGAAACCGAGCAGGCCGAGAAACAGCAGGATCCCTTCCCACTGGACTATCTGCCCATCCCACGCCATGCCCGTGAACAGCAAGGAGACCCCGATCATCAGGGGATACTCGCGTAGCAGGAGCTGGCGGTCGACGGGGAGCGGCCGCAGGACAGCGACGACGCCGAGGATCAGGGCCAGGTTCGCGATGTTGCTGCCAACGACGTTGCCGATGGCCAGATTTGCCCTGCCGCCACCCTGGAGGTTGGCAATCAGGCTGACGACCAGTTCGGGAAGGCTTGTGCCGAAGGCGACGACAGTCAGGCCGATCACGACGAGGGGCACGTTCAGCCTTACGGCGAGGCGGCTTGCGCCGCGTACAAGAAAATCGGCTCCGCCGGTAAGGAGCGCGAAGCCGACAAGAAAGAGGAGGATATTGAGTGTCAGCGCATTCATATGGGAGGGAACCGACCAGGGAGTCGCTCGATGGATAGCTTCGATTCAGCGTTCAGCTGGGGCGCAGACGGCGTGGAGGCGGCCGCGGCCTCTCAGGCCTGGGCCGTTGAAACGTCGCGGACCAGGCGGCCTTGCATACTCCAGGGACCGGTCCATGTAATCTGCGTTTCGGCGAGGCGGCCCCGCAGATCGCCGGATCGGTCATCAGCTGTCACGAACACCAGCTTATTTTGACGCGTGCGGCCGCGCCACTTGCCTTTGTGCTGTCCTTCGATGAGAACTTCGACCGTTTCGCCGAGCAGGCGGCCGTTGATCTCGGCGCAGACCTGCGCTTGCAGTTGCTCAAGCGCCTTGTGGCGGCGGACCTTCTCGTCTTCAGGAACGTCGTCGGTCATGCGGCGCTCGCTCAGCGTGCCTGGCCGGGGGCTGTAGCGTGCGAGATGGGCTTTGTCCAGCTTCAGGTCTGCCAGGAGCCGGTAGGTCTCGTCGAACTGGTCGGCGGTCTCGCCGCAGAAGCCGACGATTATGTCGGTATTGATGGCCACATTGGGAATGGTCGAGCGAATGTGGTCGATCAGCTCACGGTACATGGCCTGCGTGTAACCCCGCTTCATGCGGGCAAGAACCTGGTCATTGCCCGCCTGGGTTGGGACTTCGATATGCTCACACACTTTGGGCAGGTCGCGTACAGCTTCGAGAATCCTGTCGGACATGTAGTTGGGGTGACTGGTAAGAAAGCGGATGCGCCAAAGGCCCTCGATGTCGTGGACCGCATGCAACAGGTCGGCCAGATCGGGCGCGCCGCCTGAGGCGTTCTGGGAGTTCGAACCGTTGCGCCAGTCGTGTCCGTAGCGGTCGACGATTTGGCCGAGAAGCGTTACTTCACGGACACCCTGCGCGACCAGGCCGCGGATTTCGTGTACGATTTCGTTGATCGGGCGGCTGCGCTCGATACCGCGGCGGAAGGGGATGATACAGAAGGAGCAAGCGTGGCTGCAGCCGTAGACGACCGGCACGTGGGCGGACACGGGGACGTCGCCGTTCTGGGCCAGGCGCCGGATGGACTGGCCGGCGCTGGGCGAGAGGACACGGTCCTGCACGGCGTGACGGTGGGCAACTTGCGCCAGTTCGATGCGGTTGGACTCGGCCGCGATTTCGTCTTTCTGCAAGTGGGTAATCAGCGGGGCCGGTTCGCTGGGCGGCATAAAGACGTCTACGTGCGGGAAGCGGGCGCGCAGCTGCGGGCTTGGCTTGACACCCACCATGCAGCCCATCAGCGCCAAGGTGCGATTGGACCGGCTCCGTTTCCAGGGTTTGAGGCTGGAGGCCTTGCCGGCGCCCTTGTTTTCCGCGCTCTGCCGGACCACGCAGGTGTTGAGCACGACAACATCGGCCTCGTCCATGGCCTCGGTAGGACGGTAGCCGATTCTTTCCAGCTCCGCGGCGACATGATTGGAGTCGGCAACGTTCATCTGGCAGCCGATGGTCCAGATGTGGTATGCGCCTCGAGTCCGGCTTGGCCCCGCGTTCTCCTGCAGGGCGCCAGGCAGGGACACTCCTGCCGGATGCAGGGCGAAGGTGTCCGCAGGCGCTGCCGGCTCTCGGGTCGTCGCGAGCTCAAAGATCTCGGGATTCGGGTTTGGATTCCGGTTCGACATTGCTTCCCCTTGGGCGGGCGCGGCGTATTGGCATTCGCTGGATGACCGTTGGGCAGCGAACCAGTTGGGACGACGCGCGCACGCCGGTCAGCGCTCATTCTAGCGATGTTGCGCGGGTTGGTCAAGAACACGGTCATTCGCGGACGGAGATTTGGACGGGGATGGGATGGATGGGCTTTTTGTCTGAACGGGGATTTGGGGGGATTTCTGGGATCTGGGGATGGGTTGATGTCTGGATGGGCGGTTTGGGGGCAGGCGGATGGGGTCTGGTGGGAAAGGGTTCGTGAATAATGGGCAGTTGGCAGTGGACAGTAGACAGTGGGCAGTGGGAGGACGGCGTGGGGGCAATCTAGTTTTTGGTCAGGGAGCGGACGAGCTGATCCTGGAGAGAGCGGAGCTTCTGGCTGACGGAGACATGGTAAGGCGCGGGATCGATCAGCTTGCGCACGTCTTTGTGGAGCCTGGCTGTGTCTGCGCGGCGGACGGCGCGGATCTGTTCGACGGAGGGCCGGTTGTAGACGGGGCGTCCGTCAACGAGCACGTCCACGAGGAGAGGTTCGATGTGGGAGATGCCGCCGGCGGGCAGGGCTCGGCGCTTGTCCGGGTCACGGGGGTGGAGCAGCTGCATAGACGGGCCGCCGCGTTCATCGACGGGGCTGCCAGGGGAGGGCGCGGCTTGCCACTCTTGAAACGGATCTTCAGTGTGGAGTGTAAGGAGGTCGGCGGCGGCCATGCCCTGCGCGTCATAGATCCGCCAGACCTTTTTGCTGCCGGGAATCGCTGTCTTGACCGGATCTTCGGAGACTTTGATCGCGGGTTTCCATTCCGGACCGCTTTTGAGGCCGACCAGCTTGTAGACGCCGCCGAGAGAACTGTCGCCAGCCGAGGTGATCAGGCGCGTTCCGACGCCGTAGACGAGCCGGTTGATGACGGTGTCGGCGTCGGCGCCGCGGCGGGGGGCCTCGAGGGCGATTTGGGTCTTGATTTCGTGAATCCTGAGTTCGTCCAGTTCATTCGAGAGCACGATGGCAGCGTCGGGAAACCCGGCGGCGTCGAGAAGCTGCGCGACCTGGATGCTCAGAATCGCGAGGTTGCCGGAGTCCAGGCGCACGCCGACGGGAGAGTGGCCCTGCCGGCGGAGTCGCTCGAAGACGCGAATCGCGTTGGGCATGCCACTAGCGAGTGTGTCGATTGTATCGACGAGGAGCAGGCATTCGTCGGGATAGACGTCAGCGTAGGCTTGAAAGGCGTCGAGCTCGGTCTTGCCCTGGGCGAGGAAGGCCTGCACGAAGGCGTGTGCGTGGGTGCCCTTGGGGGGATAGCCCAGCTCGTGGGAGATGCCGGCGTTGGAGGAGTAGTCGGCGCCGCCGATGAGGGCGGCGCGAGTGCCCGCGTTGCCGCCGCGGTCGTGGGCGCGGCGGATGCCGAACTCAAGCACGAGCGCGTCTCCGGCTACGGCGCGGACACGGGCCGCCTTGGTTGCGATGAGCGTCTGGTAGTTGAGGATATTGAGGAGAGGCGTTTCCAGAAGCTGGGCAATGGCGATGGGGCCGCGTACGACTGTCAAGGGGGCATGGGCGTGGACCACTCGTCCTTCCGGAACTGCCTGCAGGGAGATGGCGCTGAAATTGCCGTGCGCGGCCAGCCAAGACAGGAAGTCATCGGCGAACAGCCTTCTGCCTGTCCGCGAGGTCATGCCGCGCAGGAGCGAGATTTCAGTCTCGCGGAAGTGGGCGGATGCCATCCAGTCGAGCAGCCACTCCAGGCCGGCGTTGACGCAGAAGCCGGCTCTGTGCTCGCCGTAATCCGGGTAGCGGCGGAAGAAGTGATCATACTGGGCGCGCTGTTCGTGCATGCCGAGGTGGAAGTACAGCTGCGCCATGGTCAGTTGGTACTGATCGGTGAAGAGGATGCCTTCAGCTGTGGGAAGGTCGTTCATGCGCACAGGTCAGCCGGCCAACTGGTCGGCGGTGGGCTCCGCTCAGCAGAACCAGTGCTCGGTCAGGCGCGGCGGACGGGGGATGTAGGAGGAGAGGGTCGGAGTGTCGGGCGGGCGGCGGCCGGCAATCTCGTGCGCGGCGCATTCGATGCGGTGGAAGATCGCGTGTGGATGGGTCGGGTGTCCGGCGGCGGCGTTGGCGATGCTGCCGCCCGCCGCGGACGCGTTTTCCGCTTCGGCCTGGCCTGCCAGTTCGGCGATACGCGCAATCTGCAGCTGGAGTTGGTCCATGCGGGGATCGGGGTGCAGCCAGCGGTAGGTGAAGTTGGCGGCGTCGAGCGTGCCCCGCCATTCGGAGGCGTCTTCGTCGGCGAGGAGCGCGCTCTCCGGAGGCACGAGCATGCGAATCGAGAGCTGCACGGCGGGAACGTGCGGTATGAGGCCCTGTCTGCGGATCCAGCGCAGCATGAAGAGATAGTCGTCGAGGCTGGTCCAAGGCGTGAAGGGCATCCAGGTGGGCTGGATGGAGAGCCCGGCGGTGGCCACGGCGGCAAGCGCGTTTTCCATGTCCTCAAGCGTGTGGCCCTTCTGGAGGCGGGAGAGCACGCGGTCGCTGGTTGATTCGAAGGCGGAGACAACGAAGGAGGCGCCGTGGTCGGCGAGCTCGGGCAGGAGGCGGCGATGTTTGAGCAGGTGCTCCACTTTGGCGGTGAAGTCGAAGGTAACGCGGGGGAAGGCGCGGTGGAGGGCGCGGGCGACTTTGCGGGCGTGGCCCGGCCCGTTGAGGAAGTCCGGGTCACCGAAGGTGATGTGGCGGGCGCCACTTTCGACCTGCTGGGCGACATCGGCCAAGACGGTCTCGACCGGCACGACGAAGAAGCGGCCGCGGTAGACCGGCACGACGGGACAGTGGCGGCAGGTGTGCAGACAGCCGCGGCTTGCCTCAACATAGCCGGCCGGGTATGCGACGGGATCTTCAGCCTCCGCGTGGCCGCCGGTCGTTACGGGACTCGACTCGACGTCGGACCCGGGGACGTAGTGAGCGTATTGTTCAAGAGAGGGCAGAGCCGTTCGGTCGGGCAGGGGGAGGGAAGGGCGTTCCAGATTGGGCGCTGATTCCTGCTGCGCGGTGGAAAGTCCCTGCAGGTCCTGCGGGCCGCGGCCGGCTGAGAGGGCCTGGGCGAGCTTAACCAGTACGGACTCGCTCTCGCCGGCGACCACGGAGTCGGCGACGGCGGGATGTCCGTTCGCGCTTTGGAGGAGGTATGCGCGGTTGAGCCAGGCGTAGAGGCCGAAGAAGCAGACGTGGGCGTCGGGGTTGGCGGCGCGGGCCTGGCGGGCGGCGTCGACGCCGATGCGCAGAGCGGTGTGCATCGGCACGGCAACGGCGATCAGGTCGGCTTTGGCGGCGCTGTGGGTGGGGAACGGTTCGACGGCGAGGTCGGCGGTTTCTGCGTCCAGGCCGGCTGCGCGCAGGGCGGCGAGGGGCCAGGCCAGGCTCAGCGGTTGGTGGCCCAGTTCGTAGCAGGAGATCAACAGGATTGAGAGTTTCATCGTTCTTCTGGCGGAATAGGCCCGTGGTCAACGTGGCTTTGTCGTGTGCTTGCGGGTCCGCCGGGCTGAATGGCCGCGCATGGATTATATACTATCTGCGCGGATTCGTTGTAGCGATGATCTGAACGGCAGGGGAACGGCGGGGGAAGGTCGCGCCGGCCGTGTTGGGGTCGCATGTTGGTGGCATGATTCTGTGCGGAGGGGCTTGGGCGCCCACAAGGGGCGCCCCTACAGGGCGTTTGCGCGGATTGGGTTGGGAGGAGGGACTGGAGGATTTTTTACACATTCGTTGGAGAATCTGCTATCCTTGGGCTGACAGTTGCAGGAGCTTCCATTTCGTGACAGTTTACCCTGGCAATCGTTCATGGCGCGGCGGCGTTCGAAAGACGGAGCGCTTTTGCGGCGTGTGTTTTGCCTGAAGAAAGGAACGTGAACATGGCGGATTCAAGGCCAAGAGATGCACAAGGGATGACCGAGGGACAGCAAGCTGGCAATGGAGATGAACCACTGCGGATCGGGATCAGCGGGCTGGGGCGGAGTGGATGGGGCATTCACGCGAATGTTCTGGCCCAGATTGGCGAAAAGTTTCAGGTCACGGCGGTTTGCGATCCGGACCCGGCCCGGCAGGAGGAGGCGGTTGACCGGTTTGACTGTCTGGCCTACTCGACGATAGATGAGATTATCGCGGACAAGGCTGTGGAGCTGCTCGTGGTGGCCACGCCGAGCCAGCTGCACGTAAGCGATGCTTCGGCGGCGATGCGCGCGGGAAAGCACGTCATCGTGGAGAAGCCGATGGCGCCGACGCTGGAAGGCGTGGACGAGATGATCGCGGTCTCCGAAGAGACGGGGATGCTCCTGACAGTGAATCAGAACTATCGCTATCACGCCGATTTTCTGAAGGTCAAGGAGGTCGTTGAATCGGGCGTTTTGGGGCGCATCGTGCAGATGCGCATTACGGGCAACGGCTTTCGCAGACGGTGGGACTGGCAGACGCTGAAGAAGTACGGCGGCGGCGACCTGAACAACAAGGGGGCCCATTCGATCGACTGGGCCATTCACTTTTTCGACGATCCCGATCCGGAGATCTTCTGCCAGATGGAAACGACCCCTCTGTTTGCGGGCGACGCGGAGAGCCACGTCAAGCTGGTTATCAAGCCGAACGACGGGCCTGTCATCGATGTGGAGATGACCAACTGCTGCGCGTATCCGCAGGATGCGTGGCTGGTGATGGGCACGCAGGGCACGCTCGTAAGCGCGGACCGGCGCGAGGTCAAGTGGCGGTACTTTGACCCGGAAGAGGCGCCGCCTCTGGTGCTGGACACGAAGCCGACGCCGGACCGCAGCTACAACAGTGAAACGCTTCCCTGGAAAGAGGAGAGCTTCACGCCGGAGTTCAACTTTTTCACGGGCATGTTCACCCTGTACGAAGATATCTACAAGACGATCCGGTCGGGCGAACCGGCGGCCATCTCGGCGGCGAGTGTGCGGCGCCAGGTGGCGATTCTGGAGCGCTGCCGGGAGATCAGTCCGGTCTGAGGCGGGTCCGGTCAGGCGCCAAAGGCGGCCATGTAGAGTTTGGTGCGCTGGTTCAAGACGCCGTAGAACGCCCGCGTTTCGGCGTCCGGGTGATCGCGCCACAGCGTGGCGGGAATGCCGGAATCATTGGCAAGGGGCGCGCGGTCCCTGTGACCGTAGTAGATCTGGACCGTTTTGCGTTCGGATGTAGTGGGCCGGGTTGTGGCGGTGTGCAGGGCAGCGACATTGAAGAGGGCACAGGTCCCGGCTGGTCCGTGCAGGTCGTAGACACCGCCGCGGTCCAGCTGGGCCTGTTGGTCCAAGAGAACCGGCTGGTCGATCGACTCGGGCGAGAATGAGATGCAGTGCGTGCTCTCGTCCACGTCGGTCAGATAGACCATGAGCTGAATGTAGTCCATGCGCAGCGGATGTTCGGGCCAGTGGGGTTTGTCGCGGTGCCAGCCTTGGTGAAACTGACCGTCGTAGGGGCCCATGTAGCGCAGGCCGATCTCGCCGAAGCAGACCGGGCCGCCCATCAGGTCCTCGATGACGGGCAGAATGCGCGGGTGGCGAATGAGGTCGTCGAAGCGCGGGGTGGTGATCAGGGCGTCGTAATTGGCCTGCTGATGATGACCGTAGGCGCGCCAGAAGTAGGGATAGTCAGCGCGGTCTGCGTCAAACAGAGCGCGCCAGGTGTCCAATTCCTCGCCTTGCAAGATCTGCCCCAGATTGAGAACTGCTGTCTCCGCCAGCTGGTTTCGCCACTCCTGCTGCATGATCCCCTCCAATCTCCTAACTGTTTGCCACCCATTTCAGAATATGCTGGGCCACGGCAACCAAGGTCCCAGCCTGATTTGTGACGCGTATGTCGGATACGGAGCGCCTGCGCTCCTGGTCGATGGCGACGATCTCGTAGTGAACCGTGACCGTGTCGCCCAGAAAGACCGGCGCCAGGAAGCGAATGCGGTCGTAGCCGAGTGAGACCGGTGTCTCGGCGGCTCCGTTGCGCGAGGCGGCGATGGCCATGGATGAGGCGGTGGACATGTAGCCGATCAGCAGGGCTCCGTGGGCGATGCGGCTGCCGTAGCTGGACCGCTTCATGTACTCTTCGTCGACATGATTCGGCGCCAGGTCGCCGGTGATGCCGGCGAACAGATAGACGTCGCTTTCGCCGACGGTCTTGCTGAATGAAACGCTGTCGCCGATATCCACGTAGAAGCTGCTCATCTGTGCGTTTCTCCCTTAACGGAATTCATCGGCTCAACCAACATCATCGCCGTTGCGATGGATGGCTTGCCAGATTTTCTCGGGTGTGAGCGGCATGTCGAGATGACGGACGCCGAGAGGCTTGAGGGCGTCCATGACGGCATTGACGATGGCAGGCGTGGACCCGATGGTCGCGGCCTCGCCGATCCCTTTGGCTCCGAGGGGGTTATGGGGTGTTTGGGTCACGGTTGAGTCGGTCACGAAGCTTGGGAACTGGGCCGCTTTTGGAATCGCGTAGTCCATCAGTGTGCCGGTGAGCAACTGGCCTTCTTCGCTGTAGACCACCTCCTCCAACAGGGCCTGAGCGATGCCTTGGGCGAGACCGCCGTGGACCTGGCCGTCGACCAGTTTGGGACTGATACGCGGCCCGCAGTCGTCGACGGAGTAGTATTCACGGATGGTGACCCGGCCGGTGGCTTTCTCGACTTCGACGACGGCGACGTGGGTGCCAAACGGGTAGACCAGATCAGGCCTGAAGTAGTCGTTGCCTTCGAGGCCGGAGTCGATGGTGTCCGGGAGGTCGTCGCTGTAGGCGCGGCCTGCGATGTCGGCCAGGGTCACGGCCTTGTCCGGGACGCCGCGGACCTGATATTGACCTTCGGTCAGCTCAATGTCTTCGGCGGCGGCTTCGAGGATATGCCCTGCTATCTGTTTGGCTTTGTCTCTCACTTTGCCCGTCGCTCTCACCAGGGCTGTGCCGCCGACGGCCAGGCCCCGGCTGCCCAGCGTGCCGATGCCCATTGGCGTATTGGCAGTGTCGCCGTGCTTGACAACGATCTGATCGTAGTCGGCTCCCAACTGGTCGGCAACAATCTGAGCAAAAGTCGTTTCCTGTCCCTGGCCATGGGGAGAAATTCCTGTGAAGACGGTGACGGTTCCGCTGGGTTCGACGCGTACTTCCGCGCTCTCATAGGGGCCAAAGCCGCAGATCTCGACGTAGGTGGCAAGGCCGATTCCTAGGAGGGGACCGCTGTTACGGTTGCGGCGGCGCTCCTGTTCTTGCCTGAGGGAGGCGTAACCGGAAACGTCGAGGGCCTTCGACAGTGACTTTTCGTATTCGCCGCTGTCATAGGTGAGTGTGGTGGGCGTATCGTAGGGGAAGGCGTCGGGGGAGATGAAGTTCTTGCGGCGCACTTCGGTTGGGTCCAGGCCCAGCTCATTTGCTACCAGGTCTACCATGCGTTCGATGTAGTAGGCGGCCTCCGGGCGGCCTGCGCCGCGGTAGGCGGCGATGGGGGTTGTGTTCGTGAAGACGCAGTCAATCTCTATGTCCACGGCGGGGATGTCGTAGACGCCGACTGCCATCCAGCCGGTCAGCTCAGGGATGATGAGGACGATGGGATAGGCCCCCATGTCGGCCACGACGCGCATCTGCAGGCCGGTGATGCGTCCGTCCTCCTGGACGGCCAGCGCGTAATCGGCGATCTGCCCGCGGCCGTGGGTGGTGGTCAGGAGATGCTCGCTGCGCCCCTCTACCCAGCTGAGCGGAACCTTATACTGCATGGCCAGGCTGGCCACGGCGACCTCTTCGGGATAGATGCCGATTTTGACGCCGAATCCCCCGCCGACTTCGGGGGCGATGACGCGGATGGCGTTCTCGGACATGCGCAGTACGCCGGCGAGCTGGCCGCGCACGAGGTGGGGCGCCTGGGTACTGGTCCAGACGGTCAGCCCTGCGGTCGTCGGGTCGGGGGCGGCGACGATGCTGCGGCCCTCCATGGGTACGGCTGCGAGCCGCTGGCTGGTTATGCGTTGACTGACAACCTTGTGGGCTGCGGCGAAAGCGGCGTTGACGTCGCCGACCTGCTGGCGCCACACCTCCTGGCGGTTGCTGTCCATGTCGTCAAAGAGAGTTGCGGCATCGGGCTCGAGGGCCTGCTCGATTCCTCCGGCGGCGGAGATGGGTTCCCAGTCGACGAATACTTCCTCGGCGGCATCGGCGGCGGTTGCGGCGTCGGCGGCGATGACGGCGGCTACGCATTCGCCCATGTGGCGCACTTTGCCGGTTGTGAGGGCATGGTGCGTGCGTGCGCGATTTGCCTCGCCGTCGGCCGACCCGACTTCAAAGGGGAAGGGCATTGGCTCGGTGTGGGCGGCCAGCTCGTCACCGGTTACGACGGCGACGACGCCGTCAAGGGCAAGGGCCGCGGAGACGTCGATCTCGGCGATGTGGGCGTGCGCGTAGGGGCTGCGCACGAAAGCGACGTAGTGCATGCCGGGTAGCTTCAGGTCGCCAACGTATGAGCCGCTGCCTGTAATGAGCCGGGGATCTTCCTTGCGTTTGACTTGTGCACCCATGTAGGTTGCGTATGCCATCGGGCGTCTCCTTTCGTTTTATGTCCAAGCCGTCGATATCAGTAGCAAATAGAAGAAACAGTCTTGACGGGTCAGGGGCGGGCAGGCGGGAGCTCAACCGGTCTGCCCTCGCTGCCGGAGGAGAGCACGGCCTGGGTGGCCGCGAGTGTACGCAGGCCTTCCTCGCCGCTGACCAGGGGCGACTCTTCTCTGCGAATAACACGGTAGAAATGGGCCAGTTGCGCTGCCAGCGGATCGGCATCGGCAGGCCCATGCTGTACCTGCTGGAGTGGATACTCCCAGCCGGCGTTTTCGGCGGAGGGGTAGCGCCACAGCTCCATTGTGGGAAAGGCGAGCGAGCCCTCGGAGCCAAAGAAGAAGGCGCAGTTTCCCTGGACGTGCGCGTAGGAAGGATTCTCGAACATCGTCAGTTCATAGGACCAGGGAGAGGGCGTTGCGTCGGAAAGAAAGATCGAGCCGACCACCCCGCCCGCGAAATTCAGGGTTATGGCGGCGGTGTCCTCGACCTCGAAGCCTCTCGTGGCGGAACTTGTGGCGGCGTACACGCTGGTTATTTCGCCGCAGATGTACCGCAACGTGTCGATTTCGTGGATGAGATTGGTGAGAACGGGTCCGCCGCCGGCGCGCGTTCGCCAGATGACGTCGTAGTAGGCATCCGGTTTCTTGACGGCCCAGAGCAGGGAAACACCGATCAGAGCGCCGATGGCCCCTTCTTTAACCAGTTTCCAAAGCCGTTTGATGCGGGGATGGTAGCGTCGGTGATGTCCCACCAGGACTGGGATTCCGGCCGCGGCGGCTTCGTCTACCAGTCTTTGCCCTTCGTCGAGGGAAGCGGTGATCGGTTTTTCGACCAGAGGTACGATGCCGCGGCGAATGCATGCCAGGGCAAGCTCTTCGTGAAACAGGGTCGGCGCGGCGATGATGGCCCCGTCCGGTGAGGCCAGATCAAGAGCCTGGTAGGCATCGTGGAAGAACGGGACGTCATACTTTGCTGCGAGATTGGCCGCCCCGGAATCGGGGTCGCAGATGGCGGCGAGCTGGCATTCGCCGCTAGCCGTCAGGTACTCGATATGACGACGGCCCATGGTCCCGGCGCCTATTACGACTATACGCAATCTGTCCATTCATTCACTCCAGCGGGGCGTAATGCTGCCGTTGCATTTTAGCTGAACTGCTCCCGTTCTGACCAACGCAGTTCTTGTGTCGGTACGAACGTCGCCTTGGCCTTATCTGTAGCACTTTCCCCCGATTTGGGGTATAACTGCAGTGGTCGGTGGTCAGAACTGCAGTGGTCAGTGGCCAGTGGTCAGTGGTCAGTACTGCAGGGGTCGGCGAATATTCGGATAGCTAGCTCGACGAGTTGAGGGTCGGTAAAGGAAAGTGCTTATGGTTGCGTATGATTTTGAAGGGCGTGGGGCGGTTGTTACCGGGGGCGCGAAGGGGATAGGGTTGGCGATCGCGCAGCGGCTGGCGGGTGCGGGCGCGGCTGTGGCGGTTTGGGACTTGGACCCGGATCCGCTGCGTGGCAGTGCGGCCGGGCAGGCGTTTGATGCTGTTTTTGCGGTCGACGTGACGGAACCGGCGAGTGTGGAGCAGGCGGTGCAGGACACGATGGCGCAGTTGGGCGCTATTGATGTGCTGGTAAACAATGCCGGTGTTTCGGGACCGACGCTTCCGACGTGGGAGTATCCGCTGGAGGAGTGGGACCGGGTCGTCGCGGCCGACCTCACTTCGGTCTTCTTGTGCAGCCGGGCGGTTATCCCGTTCATGTTGGACCAGGGGGGAGGGCGGATCGTAAACGTGGCTTCGGTGGCGGGCAAGGAGGGCAATGCCAACGCCTGCGCGTATTCGGCGGCCAAGGCAGGCGTTATCGCGCTCACGAAGTCGCTGGGCAAGGAGCTGGCTCAGAGTGGCATCATCGTCAACTGCGTGGCTCCGGCGATGGTGCAGACCGATCTGCTCGGTGAGATGACGCCCGAGTACATCAAGACGGTGACGGCCAAGATACCGATGGGGCGTTTTGGGACGGTGGAAGAGAACGCGGAAATGGTTGCCTGGCTGTGCAGCGACGCCTGCAGCTTTGCCACCGGCGCCGTGTTCGACGTGTCGGGCGGGCGGGCCACGTATTGACGCGAACGGAGACCAGTCCCGCCAGCAGGGTGCCAGGAGGAGCGCCTGTGGGTGATTTCAGCCAGCTCGCGATCAACCAGTTTACGACGCTGCATCAGTGGTCCTTGCCGGAGGCGATAGAGGGGTATGCGCGCAACGGCGTACACGCGATGGGCATCGTGCGGGACAAGCTGCATGAGGTGGGCGTCGTCGAGGCCCGGCGGTTGCTGCGGACCCACGAGATGCAGGTTACCTGTCTTTGCGTTGGCGGATTGTTGACGGATTCGGACCCGAGCCGTTTTCGGGCCAATCTGGCCGATTCCAGGCGAGCCATTGACGAAGCCGGCGAGCTTGGGGCCGAGTGTCTTGTGTTTGTGGCTGGCGGGCTGCCGGAGGGGTCGCGGGATCTGCCGGCGGCGCGGGCGCGCTGTCTGGAGGGCCTTGCGGAGCTCCTTCCCTATGCGAAGTCGGCTGGCGTGACGCTGGCCTTGGAACCGTTGCACCCGATGATCTGCGCGTTCCGTTCTTGTCTGTCCACTTTGGGGCAGGCGAACGACTGGATCGAGGCGCTGGGCGCCGGTCCGGAGCTGGGCATCGTCATCGATGTGTACCATGTGTGGTGGGATCCTGACCTTGAGCGGGAGATTGCAAGGGCGGCGGGGCGTGTCGCCTCCTTTCACGTATGCGACTGGCTGATGGATACCACAGACCTGCGCCTGGACCGGGGGATGATGGGTGACGGCGTGATCGACATACGCCGGATACGCGGGTTGGTGGAGGGTACGGGGTACGATGGGTACCGCGAGGTAGAGATCTTTTCCGAGCGGAACTGGTGGAAGCGCGATCCGGACGAAGTCGTTGCGATCGCTAAGGCCCGCTACTTGTCGGACGTGGTCTGATTTTCAGCAGTTACAGCCAGATACCATTTGGGAAGGGGGCGGTAGAAGGTCCCCTTTGCTGATTATGCACTGCGCAGGGCTTGCCCGGCGCTATCCGTAGGAGCACAAATACTTTGTTTGAGAGTAACGAACTTCCCCCCAGGGGCGATAGACTGGCAGGCAAGGCGGCGATCGTCACCGGAGCGGGTTCACGAGAGCGGGCCGCTCCGGGAATCGGCTATGCCATGGCGGTTCTTTTCGCCCGTCAGGGCGCGCGGGTGGTGGTGGCGGACATGGACGAAGCCAGGGCGGCGACGACGCTGAAGGTCATCGCCGATGGGGGCGGGGAAGGTTCTTTCATTGCCGCGGATATCACGAAGGAGGAGGACTGCAGGAAGCTGGCGGAAGGATGCGTCGAACGGTACGGCAGTCTGGATATTTTGGTCAACAATGCGGGCATCGCGGGGACGGGCAAGGTAACGGACTACGAAGAGGCGACCTGGGATGTAGCGCTGGACGTCAATTTGAGGGGTCCGGTGATGGCCTGCAAGTACGCTGTGCCGTGCATGGCTGCGGGCGGAGGCGGTTCCATTGTCAATATTTCCTCGATTGACGGGCTGCTGGCGGGGGCGTATCTGAATGTGCCCTACTCGGTGGCGAAGGGCGGGTTGGCTACGCTGACCAGGCTGATGGCTGTCCATCACGGGCGGGAGAATATTCGGGTAAATTGCCTGGCGCCGGGTCACGTTCATGCTTCTTTCACCGCGGGTTTTGCGGATGAGGAGCGGGAAAGGCGCCGCAAGATCGGGCCGCTGGGGACGGAGGGGACAGCGTGGGACGTTGCGTATGCGGCGCTCTATTTTGCGAGTGATGAGGCGCGCTGGATTTCGGGGATTGTGATGCCGGTTGACGGGGGCTTGCTGGCGGCTACGCCACTGGCGGTGATGGGGAATTTGGGGAAGTGAATGGGGGGTAGAGCTTCGGCCGAGGGCTTGCTGGGAATTCAGGCAGGGGGGCCTACGCTTGCGAGATTGACGGCCTCGTGGCAGTAATCGTTTCTTATTGTGCTTATGCGACAATGGGCGGACCTGCCCCTACTCCGTGGGACATAGGTCAAGGGTGTAATAGCAGGCGGCGTTTTCGAGAAAAACGAGCTCCCAGACGAGGAAGGCGTCGAAGGCTGTGGGTTGGGAGAGGGATTCCTGCCAAGCTAGCATGGAGGATGCTTTCTTCGAGAAAACAGTTGGTCGAGAGTTCCCTGGGCTTAATCGGAATTCTTCATTACGTGCAATTGGTCTGAGTCAACCTAGCCTTGATACGATCTGGTTGCCTGAATCGTCCAATTTTTAGTTCCAACCAAATTCTATGTCTGTGAATCCTTATGAGTCAATCCCAGGTCATCTGCCGCTTGGTAACCTTCCCTTGTGACGACAAAGGATGTCCCACTGGTTCCTTCGCCTCTGATATATCGGAGTCTTTGTAAATCCTCCAGACCTGCGACCCACATGGCGATTGTTCGGTCATTCTTGTCCGGAATCATATTCCGGCCGTTTACTTGGATCACTTCCCGCCCCATGGTCTTTACATGCATTACCCAATTGTTACCATTCACAGCTTCTTCGAGAATCTGCTTGGCTTCCTCTGAGAGATCAGATGATGTCGACTTCAACATAGGCAGTGTGGCGACGTCTGAAATATCTTTACGCCAGTCGACGGCCCCGGGGACCACAGGCAATGCACGTATGATTTCCTTCAGTGCCTCAAGGTCAGATGCAGGTGTCTTCCTAATAAATCGTTGCAGAAGTTCCGGTATCGGAGGACTCTGGCCGTCATCTCCTACAAAGACTAGAGGGATAATGGCGAACTTTTCTCCTTTACGGCGATCTTCATCTAATGCGTATTCAATTTCGGCGCCTAAGAAACCCTCGTCTTTGAATTCCTGCGTGATGAAAAATACTACTCCGCAAGAGTCTTTCATACCTTGCAAAAGCTCACGGTCAATTCTTGCGCCTGCTGGCATAGCATCCTCATCAAGCCAAGGTTGGTACCCCAACAGTTCTAGAGTTTCCTTGAATTCGTTGACCAGCTTCTTGTTGGCACCTTTGTGGCTTAGAAATACACGTTTCGCATCGCTAATGGTCATATCAATCTCCGTACCGCAAATGATGCAGAAGTGACTTTGCATTCGGTTCAGCTTCACCGACTCTTGACAGCATGGGAAGTGCAAGATTTCGAAAGGACCGTCTGTCTCCATGGGTGGCCGGGAAGGTCCAGGCACATCCGACTTCAAGCTAACATTTATAAGCCCGCTCGACTCCCTCTTTAGTCTTCGTTCAAGGTTCCTTAATTCTGGCATAACTAGCTTATCTGCTGCAACATCCCGCATGTGACTGCTCTGCTCTTTCGTAAACCAACAGTCGTGGTCGTTGAAACCGCAGTAGGGACAGAACGAGATTGGGTCTTCACTTCCTTGGCCAAAAAGCACCTTGAACTGTTGTTCACAGGACGGGCATTCTTGAGAAAGAAAACCGTCCGAGTCGGTCGGAAAACTCACTTCAATAGTCATAAATCATCATAGTATTCTGAACTGGGTCCCAATAATTGGACCACGAAGCGGGGATAACAAGGTGCAACGAGACGGATGCGGATGGTGTTGATCAGAGCACGAAGTGTTCTTCGACAGCAGTGCGATAGTTGAGACATTGATGGGGTCTTGCTCCATTATACACCTTAGCTTGTCGTTCAGTTTTTGGGGGCCACTTCAGGAGGAGTAGAAGGATGGTCGAGAAACGACGGTGAAACACTCGGCCAAACTTCCCCGTCAGTTTCCGATTTTCAAGTCGTAAGAAAGTTTCTTAAGGAACCTTACACTTTTCCTAATTTCTGTTTCCCCCAAAGGGGAAGAGTCGTGGGAGCCTGGAGCAGTCATCCTGATTATTTCTCTTAGTTCATTCTCGCAGTCAGGCCTCTTAGCGACGATAACTTCCCCTGCACCTCTGTTTAACATATCTGCGGCTGTAAGATTCTGCCAGGACTTATGACTAAAACGGGAGGTCCCATGCTTCATGTAGGAGAGTGTGCAAATCCTCTCGATGGCAAGTCGTATGCACGTCCACGAGTAGTCAAAGTTTCCTAGTTCTAGCATGCGTATAGCTGTACGTAGACGCTCGGTAATCGTTCTGTTTCCCTCTTCCACAACGGAGCCTCTTTGAGGGCTGTGAACAGTCTTCAAGGTGACGAAACCAGGAGAGTCGCTGTTATAGTAACTGACGGCCCTCGCGAAAAAGTCGTTGTGGGTGAACAATATAAGCTGGTAGCCTTCGCTCAGAATACTAGGAATTAGGTCTCTAGCGAAAGTGTAGAAATGATCTTCGTCCATGGACTGTACTGGGTCGTCGAGAACGAGAACTCGATGTCCCAATAGTTGAGATCTTGTCAAATAGGCGGCGATTCCCAGAGCATTTACGTGAGACTCACTAAACACACTAAGTGCATCGGCCTCCTTTCTCTCAAAGCCATCATCTAGAAAGGCCTTCAGTTCTATTGCAACTTGGAAACCAAGACCTCGTGCTCGAGGAATTTGCAGTTGACTAAAGCCAGAATACTGTTCATCTCGAAGTATATTCCAAACTGAGCCAATTCCCTCACTGAACCTCGTACTACGGTTATTCAAGAAGTCCTGTCTATAGGTTATGAGAGCATCCCGAATCTCTGCGAGTTCCTTCTGTGCTCGCCGCTTAGCCTTCTCCCACAGTAAGTCTTCTGCTATTAGCGATGCATTGTCAAAGCAAGACACCATACGCTCATTAATTCGATACTCTACATTCTTACTTGCTTCCATTCCGACCGTAGTCTCAAGAGACGCATAGCATTCTGCGTACTCGCTAGCTTTAGTGGGGACACTTGCCAGACCGAGGACGATTTCACAGGCGTCCGTTATAAGGGATTCACATTGTTCCAGACTTTCAGGAACTTGATCGCGTGATTCGAGCAGCTTCCGTCCCCGCAACACAAACGGCATAAATTCGGCCTGATGTTTTTCGAATGACTCTCTTAGCTTCTGAGCCTCTTCCCTTAGGTTGTCACTGACCGCCTCGAGGGCATTGTCCCAGTCGGGCTTGTCGTGGGAGAAAGGAAAGAGATCCTCACAGTTCTGTATCGCACGTTTCACAGTGTCCAACAGGATATCTCTTGCCTGTATCACTAGTAGTCGAGATGACTGCATGGATTCGCTAACGGAGTTCCACTCAGATATTGTCGATATTCTTTTGGCAGAAAGAGTTTCTTCAAGTTCAAAAGCACACAACGGGCAAGTCTGCGACTCTCTCCCTTTTTGGACCGCCCCAGCTTCAAGTAGAATCTCAAATGCTTTGGCGACAGCATGGTTTCTGTCTCTCAGTGCATGAGTTGCCATCAATTTGGGTTCATAGTCCTCCCAAGCACTTAGGATATCTTCGCTAAGAGTGTCTATAAGCTGAGTGGAAGCTCCCTCACGTGGGTAAGTCGATAGTCGTTTAGGGGGCTGTACCTGCGACAGAAGAGGAAATGAATCTAAACGAACCTCTTCTTGTTCCTTGAGGAGAGCGGCAGTTATATTTTCTCTCACGCTCAGCCCACTAAGGAGAGAAGGAAACTCGGACCGAGAAATCGATAACAGTGTATCTAGAATTCCCTCTTCGGAGAAGTCTTTTCCGTCATCATTCCGACTAGCAATTGCTCTCTTTGATGAATCGTATCGCAGTAATGACCGCATCTGATTCCAGAGATTGAGGAACTCTCCTGAATTGGGGCTTGGGAATTCGGCCAATCGTTTATCGGTTATTACTGCACTACGGATAAGCTCTGTTACCTCGTCTATGCGAAGAAGGCGTTCAAAGTAGCTTCTTCGCCACTTAGGGTCGCTATGAACAAAATCCCGCATAGTATGTTGCATGAGCAAAGGTGATACACCGGCAAAATATCTGTCCAAGACTGCCTTTTCTTGTTCGGAATCGAGGGCTTTGTCATTTAGATACAGAATAGAAGTGGATATGGCATTTGCCGAAGTGCCATAGTCCTCGTGCAACTCTCGGCGGAGCACGAAACTCTCGGAGTGGCCATTTGCGGGAAGAGAGGAAAAAGTGGCGCTCACCCATGTATGTTCTTCGGGCGGACGATGTCTATTTGCAATCAAGTTCGCGAGTTCGCGGACGTTGCCGGAAGAACCGTTCTCACGCCGCGACAATGACCCTGACAGTAACCACTCCAGCGCCTCGGCAAGACTCGTTTTGCCTGAACTGTTTTTGCCTTCTACAACAATGAGCTTGCCTTCCAAATCAATTTCACCCATCCCCCCGCGAAATCCTCGGAAATGATGAACGCGCAACGACTTGAGCTTTATAGGCTGTGCAAGAGGCCTCTCTTCCGCTTCAGTGGCAACGAATTCGATGCCAGTAAATGGCTCGACATTGGAATTAGGGCCAGTAAAATACTGTTCGATCCTTGATCCAAACCACTTGTCGAGCCATTCTTTGTCTTCAGGTCTCGGCCTGTAGAGAAATGCAAGGACTAAACTTCCTACTACTCCTTGATCTGTTGAAAGACTTCCTAAGGCTTCGTCGACAGCGGTTTGAAATTGTTGGCTGGGCATAATGTAGTTTCCACTCCTTGATTCCGCAGGACAATAGTCTAGAGGTGACAGAGTAATGCGTAAGGACTTACTGCGTGCAATTGGCGAATTGGCAACTACCTCCTTGTCTAAGTCGTGGCAAAGTGAGTGGGCTCTCTTTCCATCGGCATGAAGTGGGTCCCAATGTTTGGACCACGAAACGGGGAAAAAAAGGTGCATCGAGACGGATGCGGATGGTTTTCTCAGAGCACGAAGTGCTCTTCAGCGGGTGTGGGATAGTTGAGACTTTGGTGTGGTCGTTCATGGTTGTAGAAGTCGAAATAGGCGGTCAGCCCGGTACGCAGCTGAGGCACCGTGTCATACTGGTTGAGATAGATGTTTTCACATTTAACGCTACGCCACAATTGTTCGCAGAAGACGTTGTCGAGGGGGCGTCCGCGGCTGTCCATGCTGACTTGAATGTCGGCTGCAAGCAGGCAGTGAATGCATCGACTGTGAACTTTGCGCCTTAGTCGAGGTTGAAACTCTTGAGGCACCGCTTGCTAAGCGCTTTGTACAGGGCATCAAGGCAAAATATGCTGTCCAGGGTGTTGGAGAGCTGCCAGGCGAGCACGTAGCGGCTGTGCCAGTCGATGAAAGCGACCAGATACATAGAGCCACGCAGCAGCGGCACATAGGTGATGTCAGCGCTCCAGAATTGATTGACATGGGTAATCGGCAAATTGCGCAACGACTAGGGATAGCACTTGTGACTTTTGCCGGGAGCACCATTGCTGCGCCTGGGGCAGATCGTCTGCGTGCCCATCAAACGCATCAACCGTTTGACCCGTTTGCCATTGATTGCGTAGCCCAGCCGGCGCAGATAGACGGTCAACTTGCGCCAGCCGTAAAAGGGAGTACGCAGGAATCGCTAGGTCTCGTTGACGTTTGATCTGTTCTGTCAGATCAGCGACAATAGTAGGATGTCTACATATAGAATAGCCAACTATCAGTGACAGAAATTGTACGTGTTTCTGCAAGGATATCCTCGTGCCTACGCAGGCCAAGAGGAAAAGTGTCGCCGTTTCGTTGAGGCAGTTTGCTGGATAATGCGCACCGGCTCCCAGTGGCGTGCGCTACCGGACAGCTATGGCAAGTGGAACAGTGTCTTCAAGCGCTTCGCCCGCTGGGAAGAGAACGGTGTCTGGGCCGACATGTTCAAGCATTTCGCTTAGGACCCAGACATGGCTGCTGTCATGCCGGACAGTACAGTTGTGCGTGCCCATATGTGCGCAGCGGGCGGCTCTAAAAAGGGGGCCGACAGCCAGAACAGTGCCTGGGGCGAAGCCGGGGCGGATTCAGCAGCAAAATCCATCTCCTCGTCGATGCCCTTGGCCTACCCTTAAAGTTCATATTGACGGGAGGTGAACGCAATGACACAACCCAGGCTGAGTCGTTGCTTGCCATCTTTGAGTTTGACGCTGTCATCGCCGACAAAGCCTACGACTCTGACCCTCTGCGAGACCTGCTCGCAGCCCAACAGATTAAGGTGGTCATCCCTCCCCGAGGCCGTCGCAAGCAACCACGGGACTATGACCGCATCCGATACAGAGAGCGCAACTACGTCGAACGTTTCATCAACAAAATCAAGTGCTGCCGGCGCAACTTCACTCGCTACGAAAAACTTGCACGCCATTACATGGCTTTCTTACATTTTGCTTCTACACTCATCTGGCTCAAACGAAATGTCAACGGGCCCTTGTAGAGCCTTGCGATTCTGGGAGTTATCCCTCTGCCAAGTATCGTTGAGTAGTAGCCTTGATTTCTTCCTCGAATGCGTACATCCCGTCAAGGGAGTCGATCTTATTCCGCGTCTCCTTCTTTTGCTCGTCGAACACTCCGATATACAACTGCGACCGGTTGAACCAAAGCCGACATAATGGCTTTCGGCTGTTGTCGTCAAGAATGATGCCGCAATAGCTCTTTGTATCCCGTAGAGTGACGCGAGATACATCGACAACTGGCCGAAGTATGGCTTTGACGATCATGTATCCTTCAAGTTCCTGCGCGGTCGTCACAATTCCGCGGTCACCATCCACGATGTCGTCTTGTTCATCGCCCTGTTCGTCTGGTTCCTCATCGGCATCGCCGGTATCACGATCCAGTGCGGACTTGAGCGTCAAGTTGATTCGATCGTTGATGAATTCTCTAAAGGCCCTGGCGACCAGAGGGGTGAATCGTTCACGTACCTGCTTTGTAAGTATCCCCGGATAAACTTGCCGCACAAGCCACTTCATGAACTCTTCGTCCGGCTCGTTCAGTTGTGCGTTAAGGATCTGCTTCATTCCCCGCGTATATTTTAGGACGGCGGCAGCTTCGAGGGTCTTATCGATGTCGAACGACTGCTTTGAGAACCTCCTGAGCTCGACAATGGAACGCTCGTCCAAGCTTAGCAAGTCAATCTCAAGGAATGGGCGCTGATCCATTTTATTGGATTCGTCCAGGTCGCTAAAGAACCTATACACGATTCCATTGGTTAAGACTGCAATGCGAGCCTCGGTCACTGTGAAGTAACGAAGCAACTGAGAAATCGATTCTATCTCCAGGGCATCATTTACCTTCTTGCATTCAAACAAGATCGTCGGTTTGCCGTCATGCAAGAGCGCGTAATCGACCTTCTCCCCTCGACGTGTCCCCACATCAGCAGTGAATTCAGGAACGATTTCCCGGGGATCGAATACGTTATATCCCAGGGCTTGGATGAACGGCATGACCAAAGCATGTTTTGTAGCTTCTTCCGTCTCCAAGTGGGGAATTTGGTCCGCGGCACGTTCTGCCAAGTCGGTAAGCGAATTTTCCAGTGACATGTAAACACTCCTTTGTGCGGTCTCGTCAGTGGATTTATTGTTTTGTAGCCCAAAGAGTCCTGGACCTACGCGAACAAATCTTGAGGCCCCTCCCTGCCTACTAATATCGACGGCAAGTCGAGCATTAACAGTTTCCCAAGGCGTCTGCCCTGCGGTGGACCACAGCTTCTGCTCAAGCATCCGCTTTGTGATCTCGCGATAGTGCAGAGGCTTTCCGGCAGCGCGCAGAATTTGGAAAGCTGCTTCAATGGCGGTCATTCTGTTGTCTCCACGAACTGCGCTTTGATATGGAGAAGAGGGAAAACGGAGACCTGTTCAGAAGGAATACTCGACCCAAGGCAACCGTTTAGTAATGAATGGTGGGATCGGCAGGCACAGGGCGATCAATGAAACGGTCCATGACCAAGTTTGCGGCTACCGAATCCAATTGGGGGAAGGCGCCTGCTAGTAGAGGCGCAGCTTTGGACGACCAGACAGAAGACCATGCAAGTTGACGGGCCGAGCCGAAAGACTCAGTCCTAGCCTAGGGGCGCCTAGCGGGGCTCGAACCCGCAACCTTCTGATCCACAATCAGACGCTCTGCCTTTGAGCTATAGGCGCCACATTTGGTTGACTACCTGCAATACTGCATCCCGACGGCGTTCACGACAGGGCCGGGAGATCCCACCATGGGGAAGGCTGGGGGACAGGGATTCGAACCCCGATTGACGGTTCCAAAGACCGTAGTCCTGCCATTAGACGATCCCCCATCGCCAGCCGGATCGGGACCTGAGAATCAAATTCCTGGCCGAACGACGGTCCTTTTCAGACAGTTCGTTGCGCTGCGAAAGACGGGCCAGGAACTTGCCATTCTCCAAGGTGCCGAGGCCCAGACTTGAACTGGGGACACATGGATTTTCAGTCCATTGCTCTACCAACTGAGCTACCTCGGCAAAAGGACCGACGCGTAAGGCGACTGAGCCGCAGCATCATGAACGCCTGGAGACAACGGCTCCACCCCCTTAAGGGCCGGTCCTTTCAGAGCGGGCGATGAGATTCGAACTCACGACCTTCTCCTTGGCAAGGAGACGTTCTACCACTGAACTACGCCCGCAAATTGATTGTTAAACTGTCTGCCGGACCGGTGGGCCCGGCAAAGCATCGAGTGGACCCGGTCGGATTCGAACCGACGATCTCCTGCTTGCAAAGCAGGCGCCTTCCCGCTTGGCCACGGGCCCGGACGCTGGATTCCAGTGCCGACGAGAGGACTCGAACCTCCACACCCTTGCGGGCAATAGATCCTAAGTCTATCGCGTCTGCCAATTCCGCCACGTCGGCTTTATAGCCGGCTAGTTGTCCGGCGCCAATTGAGCAGAGCAGCCTCGCAAGCCATCTGAGATTGTTACAGGACGTTTCCGTTTAGGAGCGGTCCTGCTGAAGGCGGGTGTACCCCCGATTCTGTCATCAGAGGGCCCGAGGGCCAACTCTGACGGTCATCATCTGTCTCGGGCGCTGGGCCCGGCGGAATGTAACTTGCTGGGCGTGAGCCAGCCTTGTTCATGCCGCTGCGACGAGATTTTACACCATCTTCGCAGACCGTGCAAAACCCACTCGCCTTGCTCTCTGTTGCACGCTCGCCCAGCCGGCTTCGTTGCCGAAGCCGCTGGTGGGCTCTTACCCCACCGTTTCACCCCTGACCGGCCGGTTGCCCGGCAGGCGGGTCTGCTTTCTGTTGCGGTTGTAGTCACATGGCCGTTTCCGGACATGCGCCCCCACTTACGGTTTCGTGAGGCAACATCCCAACGAAGCTGCGTTGCAGGCATCGCGGGAGAGAGTCGGGAAGTTCCTCTACCGGTCGGACGCCGGCAGCGATGACTGCACCCGCCTTCAGGCTGGAAGGCCGCCGGTTGGCGAGCCCGGCCTGATTCACAACGTCTAATGGTAGCACGATTAGGTTCGGTTGGCAAATTTCGGCGGGCTGGCGCGGGATTGGAAGGGTCTTCGCGGGGGGAGGGTGGCTTGATCCGCGGAGGGGCGCGAAGGGGCGCGAAAAACGGCAATGGCGAACGGCAGCTTCTTCTTGATCCACGAAGGGGCACGAAGAAGGGCAACGGCGAACGGCAGATACTTCTTGATCCACGGAGGGGCAGCGGGTGGGGGGGGGCGACGGGGAGGGTTGAGTCGGGGAAAATCGCGGCTACTTGGTTTCGCTGACGTCGAGGTCGGGCTGGCGGGGGCCTTCGACCCAGATTTCGCCGTCGCGCCAGTTTTCCTGTTTCCAGATGGGGACGATCTCCTTGAGCCGTTCGATGGCGTAGCGGCAGGCTTCGAAACAGCCGTCGCTGCGGTGCGGGGTGGCCACGGCGATGAGGACGGTCGGCTCCTCGATGTCGCAGCGGCCAATGCGGTGCAGGATGCTGACGGCTCTGACAAGGGGCCAGCGCTCCATGATCTCGTCGCCGATCCGCGCCATCATTTTCTCGGCCATCGGCACATAGGCCTCGTAGACCAGGAAGTCGGTCTCCCGGGCGCCCTCATCTGTGGCTGTGGAGCCGCGGACATTGCCTGCGAAGGTGACGACGCCGCCGCAGTCGGGGCGGCTGACGCGACGCAGTATGTCGTCCTGTGAGAGAGGTTCGCTGGTGATTTCGAAGAGTTTGGGAGACATGGTCTGGACTCTGTTCTGCCGCGCCGGCGGCGCTGGAGGGATTGGGCGGCGGGTGAGGGAACTGCCTCCGGAGACGGGCGGCAGCAGCGCAACCTCGTCGCCGTCCTGGAGAACAGTATCCCGCTGGGCGAACTCTTCGTTTACGGCGACGTAGAAGGTCCGCCCGCGCAGGTCGGGGAGGCGTTTGTCGAGGAGATCGCCTACCGTGGCGTCTGCCGGCAAGGCTACGCTCTCGTTCTTGAAGCCGGCGGCCTGACGGAGGCCGGCGAAAAGGATCAGGCGGACGTTCACGCGGCTCCCTCTTCCTTGTGCGAATTCGGAAGGGACCGCTGCCAGTCGCCGGACTTGCCCCCTCGTTTCCGGAGAAGCTGGACGCCTCCGATCACCATGGACTTTTCCAACGCTTTTGCCATATCGTAGATAGTCAGAGCGGCTACGCTGACCGCGGTGAGGGCCTCCATCTCGACGCCGGTGCGGCCTCTGCAGCGAACAGTGGCGACGATGCGGACCCGGTTCACAGATTCGTCGATTTCGAAATTGATGGCAATGCTGGTCAGCGGCAGGGGATGGCAGAGCGGAATCAGGTCGGGCGTGCGTTTGGCGGCCATGATTCCTGCGATACGGGCGGAGGCGAGCACGTCGCCTTTGGGCACGGCGCCGTCGCGGATGGCGGCGAGCGTGGCGGGGGCCATGTAGACGCTGCCTTCGGCAACCGCTTCGCGGCTGGTTGTGTCCTTGCCGCCGACGTCCACCATGGATGCGCGGCCCTCTTTGTCGAGGTGGGTCAGTTCAGACACGGTTTGGACCTCAACTCGGCTAGAGCTCCCCGATCAGGAGCGCGTCGACGGTTTCGCCGGCGGCCATGACACCTTCCCGTTGGGGCAGGGCAAGCAGGGCGTTCGCGGTGCGCATGCTGAGGAGGCGGCTGCTGGCCTGGATGCCTGTACTGGCGGCCAGGAAGCAGTGCCGGCGCCCGTCCCAGCTGAGGGTGGCGCGGTGGTATTCCGGCCGGTAGGCGTCGAGGGGCAGTGGCTGGGCGAGGCGGGCCTGGACGACGCGCAGCGCGGGATCGGGCCAGCCGGCCATTTTGCGCAAGGCCGGGACGACGAAGAGATAGAATGTGACCAGGCTGCTGACGGGATTGCCGGGCAGGCCGAAGACGAGGCGGCGGCCCTCTTCCAGGTCGGCGGTGGCAAAGGTGACCGGCTTGCCCGGCTTCATGCGGACGCGTCCGTAGTGGACGGTTCCTGCGTGTTCCAGAAGAGGCTTGACGAGATCCAAATCGCCCATGGAGACGCCGCCGGAGGTGAGGAGGATGTCTGCCTCGGCCAGGCCCTGGCGCACGCGTCGTTCCAGCGCTTCCTGCGTGTCTCCGGAGATGCCGAGATCGATCGGGTCGCCGCCGGCGGCGCGGATGGCGGCCAGCAGCATGGCGCGGTTGCTGTCGCGAATCTGGCCGGGGCCCGGCTTTTGCGCCGGGTCGACCAGCTCGTCGCCGGTGGAGAGGACGGCCACCTTGGGGCGGGGGTAGACGGGCACGTCGACGATGCCGGCGGTGGCGAGAATGCCGATTTCGGCGGGATCGAGTCGTTCACCGGCGGCGAGCACGGTCTGGCCGGCCTCCACGTCCACGCCGATGGGCCGGACGTTGGTCCCCGGTGCAACATTCTGGTTAATGCGAATGGTCGGTACGCCGTTTCCCTGTTGCAGCTTTTCGGTCTCTTCGATCATCACGACGGCGTCGGCCCCGCCGGGCAGGGGGGCGCCGGTTGTGATGTAGGCTACGGTCCCTGGTTGGACGGAGAAATCGGCGAGCGCGCCGGCGCTCACTTCGCCGACCATGGGATAGTCGCCGGTTCCGTCGGCGGCGACGACCGCGTAGCCGTCCATGGTCGAGGCGGGGAAGGGGGGCAGCGGCTCCTTGGCGGCAATGTCAGCGGCGAGAATGGCGCCGCGTACCTTGGAGAGCGGGCGCCGCACTGCTCCTGGCAGGCGGGTCTGTTCGAGCGTGATGTCGAGGGCATCCTCGACTGAGAGCATCGAGTAGGGTGAGGAGATGGTCATCTGGATAGGGGTCCCCTAGTGGCAGGCTGTGTCCTAGTCCTGGCAGATCAGCTCGACCTCATTGCCGTCCGGGTCGTCGATGTAGATTGTGCGGCTGGCGAGGACGGGATGTGTGCCGCCTCTTGGCTCGTAGCCGGCCGCGCGCAGGGCCTGTTCCTGGTCGTCGAACAGGTCGGCGGGCAGCTCGAAGGCGATGTGGTGAAGCTGGCCCCCGCGAGGTTGGGCCGCGATTTCCGGGGGCATGGGCACGATCACGATCATCTGGGGAATGCCGGCGGCGCCGTCTCCGGCTTTGAGGAAGACGTTTGGCAGCTCCGGCGGGGAGATGACTTCCAGCCCCAGCAGGTCTTTATAGAACGCGACTGATTCCTCTTTGTTTCGGGACCACAGGACGATTTCGGCGATTCCGGAAATCATTGACATTGTTGTTTCCTGTTCGATGGCGCCCTGGTCTTGCGCCTGGCGCGCCGGCGGGCCGTGTCTGGATGTGGGCAGTATAGCGGAGTCAGGGGCAATTTGCCAGTTAGGGGGGAAGGGCAACGGCGAACGGCAACATCTTTTTGTTCCACGAAGGGACGCGAAGTAGCGCGAAGAACGGCAACGGCGAATGGCAACTTCTATTGATCCACGGAGGGACACGGAGAGGCACGGAAAAAGGCAACGGCAGAAACTTTTGATCCGCGAAGAGGGCGCGAAGAACGGGAGCGGCAAACGGCGACACACTTTCATCCACGGTGGGCGGGCGGGGAACGCGTTGGCGTTTCGGGTCGGTGGGGTGTTGCCTGCGGAGGGGCTTCGGCGCCCGCGAGGGACGCCCCAACAGGGGGTTTGAGGAGGAAGGGAGGGGGTGGAGGGGATATGGGGTGGAATTTCGTATGGGCGTTGGGCAGAGTGATTGCATTTGGAGTGGTTAAAGGTAGCGTCAGGCATCCTGATTTTACGCCAGGGAGGACTCAAAAGAGGAGCGGCGCGCCGGTGAATTCACGAAGATGAACGGTCTGATCGTTTTGCGCGTGTGCGGGCCTGCGCCTGGGCGAGTGTCGCGTGCGGGTCAGCCGCCTCACCGACTGGCAGGGCGGCGATCCCCCGCAGTTCCCCCCTAATCCCTTAATCCCCCCAAATCCCCGTTCAGACAAATCCCCGTCCCACTGCAATTTTGGGCCTCCCCCTACCCCCACCCATCAACCTTGTCGCCTTGCCATCTGTCGGCGGCCCCCCCGCGCCCCGCCCTCCCCGCGCCCCGCCGCACGCCCATGCCATCATTCGCCGCCAGCCGCCTCGCCTCTCCTCCACCGGGCGGGGCAGTGCGTTAACCAGAAAGCCTTGCCACCATCCCCGGCCCCCGGCATATGCCGCCGCCCCGAGGGACACCCCCGCCCCCACGCCTCCCCTCCTCCATCCCTCCCGCCCCCAATCCCCGCCCTAATCCCCCAAATCCCAAAAATCCCCCCAAATCCCCGTTCAGACAAATTGCCCCTTGACATCGCGCAGCCAGTCGAGTACACTTGTTCTGCAGTGGTCATACATTCCTCGCGTCTGTATAGGTTCCCCGACGCCAACCAATCGCCCCGCCCGCGCCAGCCAACCGGCCGGCCGTTGGGCAGCACCCCTCAACAAGGACACATCACACCATGACACATCCCCGCGCGCACTCGCACACCATCACGCAACCCCTCTGCAAGGGCGTCCGCAAAGACGGCTCCCCCTGTCAGGCAGAAGCGCACCGCGACCTGGACGGCTACTGCGTCGCCCACGGCCCCGCCGACAAACTGCGCGTCTGGCGCGTCAACCGCGGCAGCCTCAGCATCGCGACCAGGATCGACCGGCGCGTCCCCGAACGCTTCAAAGACATCATCGAGCTCCTCACCGAAGGCATGACCGCAGTGCGCCAGGGCCATCTCAGTCCCTCCGCCTACAACGCCATCTGCAACGGCGCCAAAGAGCTGCGCGCCTACTACAAGCTCGCCGACGAAGAGATGGACGAAATCCGCGCCGAAGAGGACCGCGCCGCAGCCGCGGCCATGGCCGGCGGACATGGCGACCTCAACATCCTCAACACCTCAGCCGCCATCTCCGAAGAGGAGAACCGGTACAGCCTCGAATCGTTCGCTGCCCAGGGCCTCGCAGAGCTCGAAGAGCCGTCCGACCCCGACGAGCCTGCGACAGCTGTGCTCACCGAAGAGGGCAGACAGCGCTTTGGCATCCGTCCCCAGTCCTCCTACACACAGGAAGACCTCGACAGCCTCAGAAACGACGCGCTGCAATACCGCTTCTCCAAGGAAAACCTGCCATACCTGATCGAAATGACGAAAGAGATGCGTGACGAGATGGAAGCAGCCCGGACTGCGCTCACCAGCGGCGCCGAAGACGCCCCCGAGCCCCTGCGCGACCCCCTGACCGGACAGCCCATGGACAGGCTGCCCGCCCGGACCAGGACCGGCGTCGTCCCCGAAACCGGCGAAGTCGAAACCGACCCCGAAGTCCTGGCCGACCAGGTGCGCCAGGCCGGCGACCTGATTCGCCTCCTCGAGAACCTCTGTCAGGATGACGAATACGAAAAAACACAGGACGAACTTCACGACCCGGACGCCCCCAATGGCGCCGTAATCAACCACCAGCCCGCTCCAACCTCCTGACCTGGGAAGGCCGGAAAACAAATAGAATATAACCCATTCCTGCCGCCCCTCCTCGCGGCAGCGTAATCCCCTACCCACAATCCTGCCGCCCCACCCGCCGCAACGCCCATCAGACCGCCCACCCCCCCTCAACACCTCGTCAGACCCTCGCAAACGCCCATTCATCGCCCATCTATCACTCGCCCTGCCCCCGATTCGCGTCCCTTCGCCGGTCCCCGCCCTTTTCCCCCTCCAATCTCTCACAAACGCTCGTGAACACTCGTAAACGCTCGTAAACGCTCGTAAACGCTCATGCAACACTCACAAACACTCACGAACGCTCACGAACACTCGTAGACGCTCACGAACGCTCACGAACACTCGCAATCGCTCACGAACACTCGTAAACACTCGTAAACGCTCGCAAACGCTCGCAAACGCTCACGAACGCTCACGAACACTCGCAATCGCTCACGAACGCTCACGAACACGCACGAACGCTCGTAAACGCTCAGAAACGCTCATGAACGCTCGTAAACGCTCACAAACGCTCACGAACACTCACCACCCCATCCCCCAAATCCCCAAAATCCCCCCCAATCCCCGTCCAGACAATCCCCGTCCCCTCTTGCGCGAGGACGACAGTCGCATCCGTCAGGGCCGTGCACAGCATAACCTGGCCATCTTACGTAAACTGACCCTGAACCTCCTGCGCAAAGAGAAAAGCGCCAAAGTCGGTATTGCTGCCAAACGGAAACGAGCTGGTTGGAAAACTGACTATCTGCTGAAGGTTCTCTCCCAATAAGATGCGATTGCCCTGGACAGCACCCCTGACCACTGCAGTTCCCCTTGACGCGCATGTTACAATCCACTCCTGCCGCGCCCGCCCGCCAGTCTGCAAATTTGGCCGACGCCAGGAGAACCCCATGTCCGCGTCAATCCATCCCGAAGCCCCCAAAGCCGCCTTTCCCCTCATCAAGGAGGAACTCAAAAAACAGATCCCCAGGATTTCGCTTCTCGTCGCCCTGTCTCTCTTAGGCGCCGGCGTAGGCCTGGTCCAGCCCCTGCTCTTCAAACAACTCCTCGATACAGCCATACCGGCCGCCGATGTGAGGCTGATAGGGCTGCTCCTTGTTGGCATGGTCGCTGTGCCCATACTCAGCGCCGGCTTCGCCTCCGCCAACCAATACCTGCGCGCCTACATCGGCGAAGGTGTTGCCCAACGGCTGCGCCAAGACCTCTACGACCACCTCCTGTTCGTCCGCCTCGCCGACCTGGAGCGGTTCAAAACAGGAGAACACATCTATAGACTCACTCGCAGCTGCGGCCTGATTGGCGAGGTCTTCGTCGGACAACATCTGCTGCCCCTAGTTATGAACGCCATCCTCCTCATAGGTACACTGTCTGCCATGACCTGGCTGCACTGGCGCCTCTCTTTTCTGGCTCTGCTCGTCTTCCCCCTCTCATTGCTCCTGACCCTCAAAACGCGCAACTACACACAGAACCTCTATCGCGAGCTCTCCAAGACATTGGAATGGGGCGAGAGCTATCTGAACGAACTCTTCCCCGGCCAGCGCACCGTCCGCGCCTTCAATGCCGAAGCCTATGAGAAGGCCCGTTGGGGCGAATGGCTCACAGAGCACCGGCGCATAAAAGCCAAGGTATCGGCCTTCCACGAACTGATCCGCATCGTTATGCCGGAGTCCATCAACTACGTGGTCACTGGGCTCGTCTTTGCTTACGGCGCCTTCGAAGTTGTCCAAGGCAGTCTGACCATCGGCAGCCTCGTCGCCTTCGTCGCCTATCTTCCCCGCGCCTACGCCGTGCTGCAGACGCTGTTGGGCGCCCAAGTCAACCTGCAGGAGGCCCGCGTCAATGCCCAAAAGGTCGACTCGCTCTTCGCGCTCGCCCGCGAACCGTCTGGCGACAAAGTCCTTCCTTCCGACCCCGCTTCAGATGAGTGGGGCACCGCGGTCAACCCGCTTCCACTCGGCGCCGCGCTTTCCTTTTACAGAGTCTCATTCGACTACGGCCGCGGCGACTTCGGCGCACGCGACCTCACCTTTCACGCCGCGCCGGGCGAGTTCATCGGAATCGTAGGCCCCAGCGGCGGCGGCAAGTCCACCATCATCGACTTGATCATGGGCTTCTACATTCCCCAGTTCGGAACGATCTCGATTGACGGCATCGACCTGCGTAAACTTTCCCTCAACTCGCTGCGCAGCCAGATCGGCCTCGTCCCTCAGGATCTCTTCCTCTGGAACGACAGCATCAGCCGAAACATCAACTATCCAGCCCGCATTGACGATGTCGGCACAAGCGCAGACGCCGCCCGCGCCGCGCAGATCGATGACTTCATCACCGGCCTGCCCGACGGCTACCGCACAATCGTCGGCGAACGCGGCCTGAGGCTCTCCCGCGGCGAACGACAGCGCCTCGCCATCGCTCGCGCTCTCCAGCAGCGCCCCCGGCTCCTCCTGCTTGATGAAGCCACCTCCGCGCTCGACGCCCTCACAGAGCAGAAAGTGCGCGCCGCCTTCGAAAAAGCGCGCGCCGGTCGCACTGCCATCGTCGTCGCCCATCGCCTGTCCACAATCCGCAACGCCGACAGGATCCTGGTCATCGACCAGGGCCGCATTGTCGAGACCGGCAACCAGGATGAGCTGCTGTCGCGCGGCGGTCTCTTCGCTGACCTGTACAAGGCGCAATCTTTCGATCTTCCTGCGATCGCGCTATAATCCAAAGTAATCTCCGCGGCCAAGGCCTTCTTAACCCGCCGCCGGCTGTCAGTTACCATTCACGCTAAGGATTCTGCCACCGATGTCACCCAATACCAACGGCCAGGGCGCCGCCTCCCTGCCTTTCGAAAGCGCCGCCCTCGACCCGGAACTGGAAGAAAATGTAGTCAACACAATTCGCATGCTCGCCCTGGACGCCGTGCAGGCGGCCAACTCGGGACACGCCGGTCTGCCCATGGGCATGGCCACTGCCGCGTTGACACTCTGGCGCAGACATCTGCGCTACAATCCGGCCAACCCCAGCTGGCACAACCGCGACCGCTTCATCCTCAGCGCCGGTCACGGATCCATGCTACTCTATTCCTTACTCCACCTGACCGGCTACGATCTCCCGCTCCAGGAGCTCAAGAACTTCCGCCAGTACGGCAGCATGACCCCCGGCCATCCAGAGTACGGCCACGCACCCGGTGTCGAGACCACCACCGGCCCCCTGGGACAGGGCTTCGCCAACGGCGTCGGCATGGCCATCGCCGAACAGTGGCTCGCCGCCACCTTCAACCGGCCCGGCTACGACGTCGTATCGCACCACATCTACGCCATCGTAAGCGACGGCGACCTCATGGAAGGCGTCGCCCAGGAGGCGGCCAGCCTGGCCGGCCACCTGCGTCTCGGCAAACTGATCTATCTCTACGACGACAACCGCGTCACCATTGACGGTTACACCGATCTGGCCTTCACTGAAGACCAGTACCAGCGCTTCGAGGCCTACGGCTGGCACGTCCTCAAAGTAGACGGCATGGACGGCGCCGCGGTCGATGCCGCCATCGCCGCCGCCAAACAGGACCCCCGCCCCAGCCTCATCGGCTGCGCCACCGTCATCGGCTTCGGCGCGCCCAAACAGGGCGAGCCCGATATGCACAGCGACGCCCTGCCCGACGAAGAGGTCGCCCAGACCAAGGCCAACCTCGAATGGCCGCAGCAGCCGCCCTTCTTTCTGCCCGACGACGTGCGCGACTTCTGCCTCCAGGCTGTCGAGCGCGGCAAGAGGCTCGAATCCGACGACAGCGCCCTTTGGGATGCCTACACCGCCGACCACCCCGACCTCGCCGCCCAGCTCAGCGCAATGCTCCAGGGAGCGCTGCCCGACGGCTGGGAGGACGCCCTGCCCGCCTTCGAAGCCGGCGGCAGCGCCGCCACCCGCAATGCCAGCGGCGATACGCTCAACGCCCTCGCGCCCGTCATCACCAACCTCATCGGCGGCAGTGCCGATCTCGCGCCCAGCAACAAGACTATCATCAGCGGCAGCCCTGACTTTCAGCCCGATTCCTACAGCGGCCGCAACTTCCGCTTCGGCGTTCGCGAACACGGTATGGGCGCCGTCCTCAGCGGCATGGCCCTGCACGGCGGTGTCATCCCCTACGGCGGCACCTTCCTCGTCTTCAGCGACTATATGCGCGCCAGCGTCCGCCTCGCCGCCCTCATGGGCGTGCCGGTCATATACATCTTCACCCACGACAGCATCGGCGTCGGCGAGGACGGCCCCACCCATCAGCCCGTCGAACAGGTGGCCGCGCTGCGCGCCATCCCAAACCTCACCGTCATCCGACCCGCCGACGCCAACGAGGTGGCCCAAGCCTGGAAAGCCGCGCTGAAAAATAAGAGCGGACCCACCGCGCTTATCCTTTCCCGCCAGAATCTGCCCGTTTACGATCGCACCGCCGCTGGCATTGCCGCAGCCGGTGGCGCGGCCCAGGGCGGATATGTCTTCTTCCAGAGCAACGGCGCAACCGGCTCCGCGCCCGAAATGGCCCTTATCGCCTCCGGCAGCGAACTGGAGCTCGCCTACGACGCCGCCCGGCGCCTCGCCAAAGACGGAGCCGCCGTACGCGTCGTCAGCCTGCCCAGCTGGGAGCTCTTCGCCGCGCAGCCGCCCGCCTACCAGCAGGAAGTACTGCCGGAGAACGCCCTTAAACTCTCCGTCGAAGCCGGCGTCACCCAGGGCTGGGAGCGCTGGGTCGGCAACAATCCCGCCCGCGGCGCAGCCATCGGAATCAACCGCTTCGGCGCCAGCGCGCCCCAGCAGGACGTTTATGCCAATCTGGGCCTCACCGTCGAAGCCGTCGTCAGCGCCGCCCGCGTGCTTCTGGAAGGGTAACCGCGTATGCCTGGGGCCTTCGCCTCCATCCTCCAGCAAACCAGACAGCATCACGCGATCGAACACGCCACCATTCATCTTCTGACGGCCAGTTACCCCCGCCGCGTCTTTGCCGGTATGAGCGATCCCTGGGGCTTCACGCTCTACGGGCAACTGCCCATCAAAGCGATTGAAGAGGCAGTCGGCGAAGCTGTGCGGCGCCTCCAGAACGGCGAGGAGCAGTTGGCCTTCCATCCGAACTGCGGCACCAACCTGACCACCAGTATCCTTCTCGTGACAGCGGCTGCCTTTCTCGGCAGCTTCAATTGGCAAAGTTCGCGCCGCCTCACTTCCGGCGGCGCCGAATCGCAAGACCCGGCAGTACAGCCCGCGGGACGCCGCCAGCCCGACGGCAGCGGCTTGCCCCTTGACAGAATGACCTGGACCGCCGGCCTCATGACCCTTGCCCTTCTGATTTCGCGGCCGCTTGGAATGAGGCTTCAGCGGCTGACGACCCGTATCCCGACCGGAGACCTCGGGCACGTAAATGTCGCGCCCGTGCGCCGCGGGCAGGCCTATCGCATCACCTTCGCGGCGCTGCAATGAATAACCGCACTGCCCACTGAGTTGGATTCCGCCTTGACCAACTATCTCTTCCTTGCCCCCGATGAGTTTCTGCTGGGGCAGCGCCTGCGCCAGTTGAAGCAGGCGCTCGGCAACGCCGAAACAGCCTCCCTGAACATCGCTGAACTGGATGGCGCACGCGCCGATGCAGCCGAAATCCTCTACCATGCCGGCGCCATGCCCTTTCTCGCCGACCGCCGCCTGATCATCGTGCGCGGCTACCTGACCCACCTAGAATCCCGCCTCGGCACAGCCAAAGCACCGAACAATGCCGGGCAGGACGAAGCGCGACAGATTCTCGCAGGGCTGGCCGGCCCGTCTGTCTCCAATGACCTTGTCTTTATCGAAGAAAAGCTCGACAGAAGGCGCGCCGTCTGGCGAGGACTGAAAGACCTGGCCGGGCTCGAGCAACTGAGCAAAGACGGATGCCTTGCCATCGAACAACTGAACACACCCGATGCCCGCGCCCTGCCAGGCTGGCTCGCCCAGACCGCCAAACAGGATGGCGTCGCCATCGAAAGTAGAGCTGTGCAACTGCTGGCAACCTATGTCGGCGCCGACCTCCGCCGCCTGACGCTCGAACTCGATAAGCTCCGCGCCTATGCCAGCGGCAGGACCATCACGGCCGCCGACGTGCAACGCCTCGTAAGCGATACCAGCGAGGCGCTCATCTGGGACCTGACCGACGCCATCGGCCAGCGCGATGGCCGCAAAGCGATGCGGGCGCTCTACGAGCTGCGGCGCAGCGACGCCAACCCTTTCTACCTCCTGACCATGATCACCAGGCAGTACCGCATCATGCTCAAAGTGAAAGACGAATCCGCGCGCGCGCCCGGCAACGAGTATGACATCGCCGGCCGCGTTGGCGAGAACCCTTTTCCCGTCAAAAAAGCCATGGCGCAGAGCCGCAACTACGCCATCACGCAGCTGGAAGGCATTCTCGATCGGCTCCTCTCCTCCGACTTCGCCATGAAGACCGGCGCAGACCCCAATACCGAACTCGACATCCTCGTGGCCGAACTTACACAACCCCGATAGAGGAACGTTACACCTGATGAACAAGATTCCGTCGCTACACTTCCCCGGTCGCTCTGCATCCGCTCACGCCGCCCGGAGCGGACAGCCCACAGTCGGCCCCGAGACAATTCACCGCGTCCAAACTGCAAACGGCATTACCGTTCTCGTCCGCCCCAACCCTTCCGCGCCCGTCGTCATGCTGGAAGGATGTCTACGCGCCGGCAGCGTGAATGAACCGCCCGGGCTCACCGGGCTGGCCTCCTTTACCGCCTCCCTCCTGAGCCGCGGCAGCGCCAACTATGACTTTGACCGCTACAATGAAGCCGTGGAATCGGTCGGCGCCAGCATCAGCGTCGGCGGCGGCTCCCATACGACCAACTTTGGCAGCGAAAGCCTCGTGGAAGACTTCCCGCTCATCGTGGAAATCCTGGCCGACATTCTGCAGCGGCCAACCTTCCCCGCGGAACATATCGAACGCGTGCGCGGCCAGTGGCTCGTGCGCCTGCAGGAGCGGGAACAGAGTACGCGTAGCGTCTCCTACCGCCGTTTCAACGAAATGATCTACGGAGACCACCCCTACGCCCTGCCCACCTCCGGCTATATCGAAACCGTCCGCGAAATCAGCCGTGACGATGCCGCCGGCTTCCACCGTGATCACTACCACCCGAACCAGGCAATCATCGTCGTCAGCGGCGACGTCGATCCGGAAGATGTCGTGGCCCTGTTGGAATCCCACTTCGGCGGCTGGAGTTCCGGCGCGGAACCACCGCCCCCCGCCGACACCATCCCCCCGGTCACCGGCGCGAATGGCATCCAGCGCAAATCCTTCCCCATGCCCGGCAAAGTCCAGTCTGATGTTGTCATCGGCTGCCTCGCCATCCCCCGCAACCATCCCGACTACCATGCCGTGCAGGTCGCCAACAACATCCTCGGCCAGTTCGGCATGATGGGGCGGCTCGGGGAAAACGTGCGCGAACGGCAGGGCCTGGCCTACTACAGCTACAGCGCGCTCGACGCCGACATCGGCGTCGGCCCGTGGGTGGCCTTCGCCGGCGTCAACCCCCAGAACGTGGACCAGGCCGTCGACAGCATCTTGAACGAATTCGAACGCCTGGGCAGCGAACCGGTCAGCGACGAAGAACTCTCCGACAGCATCGCCAACATGACCGGCACGCTTCCCCTGCGCCTCGAGACAAACGACGGCGTGGCGTCCATCCTTCTGAATATGGAATGGTACGGCCTCGGCCTGGACTACCTGCAGACCTACCAGGAACGCATAAACGCCATCACCCAGGAGGACGTGCAGCGTGTGGCCGCCCAATACCTGCGCACAGACTCCTATACACTCGTGACCGCCGGCCCCGACGCCAACGGAAACTGATCTACCGTGGAACAAGACTCTGTCATTCACATCGATCAACTGAGCAAGGTTTACACTGTCAATGAACGCGAAGCGGGCCTGGTCGCTGCCATGCGCAGCCTCGTCAAGCGCAAAACGCGCGCGGTTCAAGCCGTTGACAGCATCTCCTTCTCCGTCAACGAAGGGGAAATCGTCGGCTTTCTCGGGCCCAACGGAGCCGGCAAAACCACTACCCTGAAGATGCTGTCCGGCCTCCTCCATCCCACCGCCGGCAGCGCAACCGTGCTCGGCTTCCGCCCCTGGGAGCGCAACCGCGACTATCTGCGCCGGATGACCCTCGTAATGGGCCAGCGCAACCAGCTCCTGTGGGACATCCCCGTCATCGACACATTCGAGCTCAATCGCGCCGTCTACCGCATCCCTGAACCGCAATTCCGCCTGGGCGTTGACGAACTGACTGACCTGCTGGATCTGGAGCCCCTGCTGCAAAAGCCTACCCGCAATCTCTCGCTCGGCGAACGCATGAAATGCGAAATCGCGGCCGCGCTTCTCCACCGCCCCTCGGTCCTCTTCCTCGACGAACCCACCATCGGACTCGATGTCACCATGCAGCGCCGTATCCGTCAGTTCATTACTGACTACAATATGCGCACAGGCGCAACCGTCCTGCTGACCAGCCACTACATGGCCGACGTCGAAGCGCTATGCAAGCGCGTGATCGTCATCCACCATGGCAAGCTGCTCTATGATGGCGAACTCACTGGCCTTGCCGATCGTTTTGCCCCTTTCAAGACAGTCGAAGTGGAACTCCACAACGGCGCCGGCGGCCAGCCTCTGGCGCAGTACGGCGAGCTCATGGCCCACAGCGAAGGCCGCGTCACCCTGCGAATTCCGAAAGCCGAGACCGCCTCCGTCACCGGCCGTCTCCTGGCGGAGTTGGAGGTATCTGATTTGACCGTGCAGGATCCGCCTATCGAAGACGTGATCGAGCATGTCTTCAGTCAGTCCCCCACCCCGTTGGATAATTCGGACTCGCAGCGCCCGCCCAGCGAATAACAGGGCACTTGGAATGATATCGCCCCGCCAATCTTCTCGGCCGTCGCCGCAGGCCGCACAGACCTGACTTTTCGGCTCCGAACCCATTAGGGGAAGGGAGACCCCTGCACGCGCATGTTCGCCTACTATCCCATCTACAAAGGCTATTTCCGCACCGCGCTCATGGTGCAGTTCCAGTATCGGATTGCGATGCTGATCTGGCTCCTGGGCGGCATCATCGAGCCCCTGATGTATCTCGTTGTCTGGCGTACCGTCTCCGAGCAGCAGGGCGGTTCCGTCGGCGGCTACGAAACCAATGACTTCGTCGTCTACTTCATCGCCATGATGATGGTGAGCCACGCCACCTTTACATGGATCATGTGGGAATACGTTTACCGGATTCGCATGGGCCTCTTCTCCGTCATGCTCCTGAAGCCTATCCATCCCATCCACAGCGACATCGCCGACAACATCGGCTACAAGTTCCTGACCCTGACCGTCATGGGGCCTCTCACCCTCCTTCTGGCCTGGTTCTTTGAAGCAACCTGGCAGCCACTCCCCTGGACCCTGGCCGCCTTCGTGCCCGTGCTGATTCTCGCCTTCCTAATGCGCTTCTACTGGGAGTGGTCGCTCGCCATGGTCGCCTTCTGGACTACCCGCATCGACGCCATGAACCAGGCATACATCGTCGTCGGCCTCTTCTTCTCCGGCAAGCTGGCCCCGCTCTCCCTCTTCCCGGAAATCGTGCAGCGCGCCGCCGACATCCTCCCCTTTCGCTGGATGCTCGCCTTCCCTGTCGAGCTCCTGCTCGGGCGCATAACGCCAAGAGAGCTGCTCATCGGCATCGGCGCGCAACTTTTCTGGCTGCTCGCAGGCTACCTCTTTATGCAATTCATCTACCGCGCCGGCATTAAACGCTACGCCGCCTTTGGCGCTTGATTCCCATTGATACCATGTTCTACTTTCGCCTTTTCGCCACCTACGTCCGCGTCGGCATACTCGGTGAACTCGAATACCGGGCCAACTTTTGGATTAATATGATCCAGTCCGCCCTCGATCTGAGCGTCGCCCTTGGCGGGCTGGCCGTCGTCTTCAGCCATACCGACACACTGGGCGGCTGGCGGCCCGAAGAGCTTCTCGCCTTGATCGGCGTCTACTTCCTCATCGGCGGCCTCATTCGCACCATCATCCGACCCTCCATGACCCAATTCATGGACCAAGTTCGCCAGGGCACGCTCGACTTCACCCTCACAAAACCCGCCGACTCCCAGGTCCTCGTCAGCATCCAACGCATCGAAATCTGGCGCCTGGTCGACGTGCTCATCGCCCTTCCGGTGCTTGCCACCGCGCTCGTCCGGCTCGGAACCCGACTCGGACTTGCCGAGACCGCGGTCTTCGCCGTCACACTCCTGTGCGGCGGCTTGATCGTCTACAGCTTCTGGCTTATGCTCAGCACCTGCGCATTCTGGTTCGTGAAGGTCGAAAACATCCAGGTCATCTTCATGAGCATGTGGCAGGCGGGCCGCTGGCCCGTCACTATCTATCCCGCCTGGCTTCGCTCCGTGTTAACCTTTCTCGTACCGGTTGCCTTCGCCACCACTGTGCCCGCCTCCGCCGTCAGCGGGCGCATCACCACTTCAACTCTCCTCGGTACCATCGCCCTGGCCGCCGCCCTACTCCTGGTCTCCCGCTGGTTCTGGCGGGTGGGAATCCGCTTCTATTCCGGCGCGTCGGCCTGAACACTCAAGGAGGAAACTCTATGCGGATACTGATCACCTCGGCCAGCCATGACCGCAGCGCGGCCTTGGCCCACCACCTCGCCGGCGGCCACGAAATCAGGCTCACGGAGCGGACGCATGTCGAAACTGAGCACGAATTCGTGCTCTCCGCGCTGGGCCACGACCGCTCGACCAACCTGCTCACACGGGACATCGACGCCATCGTCCATTCCGTGGAACCCCAGCCCGGCGAGGACGCAAGCGCGCAGCTCGATGCCGCCACCCGCGGCACCTACAACCTGCTCATGGCCGCCGCCGAGGAGGGCGTCTCCCAGGTCATCCTGCTCAGCACGCTCGAACTCATGGCCTCCTATCCTCCCGGCTTCCGCGTCAGAGAAACCTGGCGCCCGCTCCCAGACACACAGCCGCCAACCCTCAGCATACATCTTGCCGAGCAGATCAGCCGCGAATTCGCTCGCGAAGGCAGTCTGGGAATCAAAATCCTGCGCCTGGGCGACGTCTCCAACAAGACGGTCGCCGACGCGGTGAGCGAAGCCCTCGCCCAGCCCGTTCCGCTCGCCGCAAGCTGCAGGTCAAACGAATCCACCGCCCCACACGCCCTTTCGATCACCCATGTAGGGGAGAGACCACAATGAACGTACTCATCCTCGGCGGCACGGGCATGCTCGGACCGAACGTCGCCCGCGAGCTCGCCCCCGCCCACAATCTGCGCATCACCGATGTCAACCCGCCGGAAGACGATCTGCCCGGTGAATTCCTCCACCTCGACGTAGCCGACCTGGACGGCGTCGTCGCCGCAGCCGAGGGCATGGATGCCATCGTCAACCTCTCAGTCCTGCGCCGCGATCGCCGCATCGCCTGGGATGTAAGCACCCGCGGCTGCTACAACATGATGCAAGCGGCGGTCGCGCACAACATCCGCCGCGTCATCAACACCGGCCCGCACTACACCGTTGCCGGCCCCAACGTCACCGAGTGTTTCGATTACGATATCGGTCCCGACATCCCGCCCCAGTCCGGAACCAACATCTACGCCATCACAAAGTCGATGGGGCTGGAAATCTGCCGCGTCTTTACCCAGCACCACGACATCAACGTGCAGACCTATCTCTTCTACAACTTCAAAGACCCGGAGGCAATTCAACCCGGCGAACACTACGCCCCTTTTGTCATCTCTTGGGAAAACGCCGCCGAAGTCTTCACCCTTGGGCTGGACATCGAACTCAACGCCCTGCCCTCGAATTGTGAAGTCTTTTACGTCTTTGCCGACATGCCCCATGGCAAATTCACCAACGAGAAGACCAAGCGTATCCTCGGCTTCCAACCTCGCCAGGATGTTGAAATACTCTGGAAGTAGCGGCGCCGCCTTACGGAGATGGACAAAGCGAACCGAGAAACGAAAAAGGTCTTTCCATCACTTGACGAGGAGAGGAAGCTCTGGCGCACAGGGCTCCTACGCGTCGCCGGCCTCGATGAAGCGGGACGAGGCGCTCTGGCGGGGCCGGTCGTTGCCGGCGCCGTCATTCTGCCCGTAAACACGCGACGCGTAGGGCTGTGGGCCGCGGTCCGGGATAGCAAACTGCTTTCACCCGCACGACGCGAAGAACTGGCCGAGCAAATCCGGGCCCAGGCCGCTGATTCGTCGATTGGGCTCGCCTCCGCCGCCGAAATCGACGACATCGGCATCGCCCCCGCCACACGCCTGGCGATGCGCCGCGCCGTCCGCAATCTGTCCTCGCCTCCCGATCATCTCCTGCTTGACTGGGTCCGGCTCAATTCCCTCAATATTCCCCAGAAGAGCTTCACCAAGGGCGACCTGCGCATCGTCTCCACCGCCGCCGCCTCCATTCTGGCCAAAGTCCACCGAGACCAGCTCCTGCGCCAGCTGCATGAGCGGTTCCCCGCCTACGGCTTCCACAGCAACAAGGGCTACGCCGCGCCGGCCCACCTGGCCGCCATCGAAGAGCGCGGCTCCTGCCCGGCGCACCGCCGCTCGTTCGCGCCGATGCGCACAGACGCAAGGTTATTCGGTTGAATCTGGATATGTGAATGCAAGAAGTAGGCAAGCCCAGCCAGACCGGTCTCGATCCGTCTTTGCCGGCCTCGCGTCCTCGCCGCTGTTTTCTGCGAAGGCTCGGTCTAATTGAGGCGCCTGCGCACAACAGTTCAGCCGCCCGCCAGCGCAGCCAGCAGCGCCAGCGCCAGCTTCTTCGTTTCCAGCAGCGGCCTCGGCTCCGCCTGCCCGCTGACTTGCGTTCCGCCTTGGGACGGGTTCGGGTCCGCCGCCCTCTCCCAGAACGAAACCTCCTGACCCGTGTGACCTGTCTCCCGAACCGCTGCCGCGTGAGCGGAACTCGGCCCGCCGGAAAACTGCTCGCCGTCCACCAGCAACACGGGCCCCACACACGCGGGACATCCGAAGCGGCAAGCGCAGCGGCGGATCAGTTCGGCCGTTCCCGCCATCAGCTCGTCGTGCCGGGCATACAACTGCGCGCTGAAACCGATCCCCGCCGGCACGCTCTCGTAAATGTAGACGCGGGGGCCGGCCTGTTCCCCCTCCGCGGCGTGGGAAACAGACGGCGCGGCCTGAGGAAGCAGCCCCCGCTCCTCCTGCTCACGGATGATCGCAACCCCAATATCCCGCCGGTCGCACATCAAATGCAGGGGAGCCAGATTGCCCAGCGCGTAAGCGACCCCGTCCATGCCCGTCCGCGCCCGCACACCCGCCTCCAGCCGGTGATGACAGCGCCGGCACAGCAATACGAGATTGCTTAGCCGGTTTGCCTCCCGGTCATTTCTGTTGAGTCCAGGAATATAGTTGAAGACGCGGAAAGGGACCCGATGATGCACGTCGTGCTGGCGATTGCCGCGCTCTGCCGCGCCGCATTCGGCGCAGCGGTAGCCGTCCCTCTCACGCGTCTTGGCGCGCTGCGCCTGCCAGTCGGGCCCGTAGTCATTGGGGGAATCCCGCCAGTCCCCCGCCTCCATCAGCGCCTTCTGCGCTTCAGCCGTCACCTCCACCCAATAGGCCGCGGTGTCCAGCGTGGTGGGCGGGTAGTCAAGCGGCAGCACGCCCAGATTCTCATGCGTGAAGCGCCGCACCCTGCGGTATTGCGTCACCTGCGAGGTCACAATTACTTCACCGTGCCCCGGCTGCGCGCCGCCGGCCGCACGGCTCTCCTCGACCGACTCTACCTCTATCTCGGTCTCTGTGCTGGCTTCTGTGTAAAACTCGACCTCCGCTGGCCACACCCAGGCCAGTCTTTCCTCCAAGTCCAGCCTTTCCACCAGGTAGCTGCGGCCTTCATGCATGTAGACCGCCCCCTCATGGATCTGGAGCGGCGCGCTGGACGCGTCGACCTCCCCGATCACTGTGAACGCGCCTTCCTCCCTGCCAGGAGCCTGCCGGCCACCGGCCGCGGTCCGCGTCGCCGCCCCTTCCCGTCGGCCTCCGCCGCCCGTCTGGGACTCACCCTCTCTGGCCCCCGCCTGAACAACAACAGGATCCCCGCCGGCGCTGCGCAGACTGAACTGGCGGGAGGGATAGCCGTCTCCGCGCCACAGGAAGCGGTTGCCAAACTGCTGCAAGCTCTCCTCTTCGACTAGCAGGTCGAGCACCTCAATGGAATAGGGAGAACGCCCGAACAGGTCCCCCTCCAAAAAAGGGAGCTCAAACGCCGCGCAGCGCATCTGGTCCACCAGCAACGCCAAATTGTCCGCATTGGCAAATGCCCTCTCTGGTGACCGCCGCAGCAAAAACTGCGGATTGTTGACAATATACTGGTCCAGCGCCCCGGCAGTCGCCACCAGGACCGCCACAGATTCTCCCGTCGTACGCCCCACCCTCCCCCATTGCTGCCACGCCGCCGCAATCGTACCCGGGTAGCCGCAAATCACCGCGGCCTCCAGCTGGCCAATGTCAATCCCCAACTCCAGCGCATTCGTGGCGACCACGCCCCGCACCTTGCCTGTCCGCAGCCCCGCCTCAATCTCGCGGCGTTCACGGGGTAGATAGCCTCCTCGGTACCCGCGCACCGACCGCGGCTGAAAAGGCACGGAGTCCACCGCCGCCTCATCGCCATCGTCCTGCAGCCGTTCCCTGATATAGCTGAGCAGCAGCTCCACCGTCAGGCGGGCGCGACCGAAAACAATCGTCTGCAGCCCGCCTCGCAAAAAACGGACGGCCAGTTCCTGGCTCTCCAAAACGCTGCTGCGCCGCAGACCCTGGATCGGGTCGTAAAGGGGCGGCGCATACAATACAATGTGCTTGCTCCCCTGCGGCGCGCCGTTGTTGTCGATCACCCGGACAGTGTCTTCCGTAAGGCTTTCAGCCAGCTGCTGTGGATTGGCGATCGTTGCGCTTGTCAGCAAGAACTGCGGGCGCGCCCCATAGTGGGCCGCGACCCGCCGCAGCCGCCGCAGCACATTCGCCACGTGGCTGCCGAACACACCGCGATAGCTGTGCATTTCGTCTATGACCACATAGCGCAGCCCCCTGAGAAAACGCGCCCAGTCCCCATGATGGGGCAATATCCCCGCATGAAGCATGTCCGGATTCGTCAGGATCAGCCTCCCATTCTGCCGGATCGGACGCCGTTGCGCGCTCGGCGTATCTCCGTCATAGGCCGCCGCAATCTGGCCGGCAGCCAGGCCGGATGAACTGGCGCCGCCCGTCTCCCTTCTTCCATCCGCAGCCAAATGACCCGCGTCCGTCAACCCGGCTATCCATTCGTGGATCTCTGCCAGCTGATCGTGGGCCAGCGCCTTCGTGGGAAATAGGAAAAGCGCCGTTGCTTCGGCGTCCCGGAGCAACGCATGCAGAACCGGCAGCATGTAACACAGCGTCTTGCCGCTCGCTGTCGGCGTCACGACCGCGACCGAATCCCCCCCCGCCAGGGCAAGGGTAACCGCCTCGGCCTGATGGCTGTAGAGCCGCTCTATCCCCCGCCCAACGAGCGCCCCCCTCACCGCCGGATGCAGCGCCGCCGGTATCTCCCCGTAGCAACCCGACCGCGCAGGCAATGTTTCCCACGCGGTGACGTTGGCCATGAAGCCGCGGTCCCGCCGCAGCTCGGCGATGACGTCTCTGATGCTCATAAGCAGGTTGGCTGATGGTTAACTGCAAGTGGACTGCTGCTGCCGGGACTCCGTGCGGTCATCGCGTGCCGTTATACGCCCGTAATCCGAATCCCGCTGCCCTTCACTTTGTTGCGAATGTTGATCCCGATCAGGACGGCCGTCAATCCTTCGCTCACGCCGCTGTTTGCCAGAGGACCCGCGTCAATGCCGCGCATTCCCGCTGCCTCAGCCAGATCGAGCGCAGTCTGCTTCGCTTCCTTGTCGTCGCCAGTCACGAGAATGTCGCAGTCGACAACATGGCCCAGATCCTTCAGATGCGTCGCGCTGATATTCTGAAAAGCCGCGGCCACGCGCGTCCCGTCTCCGAGGAGCGCCTGGGCCTCTTGCGCCGCCGATCCGCCCGCCGGACGCCATACATGGCTCACTCGCGGCGGCTTCAGCGGTACCACCACGCTGACCACCGTCTTGCCTTCGCAGCCCGCCCGTATCTGTTCAATAATCCCGGCCTGCGAACCATACGGGACGCTGAGAACCACCACATCCGCGGCCTCGGCAGCCTCCGCGTTGCTGTCGCCGCCGATCCGCGCCGGCCGGCCGTCAGGCAGAAGCGCACGCAGCGCCTCCGCCGCGGCAACGGCTCGCTCCCGGCTTCGGCTTCCAATCAGAATCGGATAACCTGCGGCGGCCCAGCGCAGCGCCAGCCCCGATCCCTCCTCGCCCGTCCCGCCGATTACGGCGACTGTCGGATAGGTCAACGCAATCTCCTCTCCCCTCGGCGAACTGCGGCCGGCTGCCCTACTGCCAGAACCGTTCCCAAGTCTCCTGTGCCCGCACCCGGCTACGGGCCGCGATTTCCGCCTCATCCAGCGTGAGTAACTTCCGATCGCGCATCAGCGCCATACCATGGCAAATTGTGCTATGCACATGCCCTCCGCTGATGCCGAACAATATATGCCAGGGCAAGTTGTCGCTGTGCAAGGGCGTCGTCGGTTCGTAGTCGAGCAGAATGAGGTCTGCGTACGCCCCGGGGGCCAGAACGCCGACCGGCTTCTCGAAAAAACGTCCGGCCAACGCACGGTTGTTGGCTGCCGCCATCTGCAGCACCTTATCGGCGCCCAGCGTGCGGGGATCCCCGCTGCTCACTTTATGCAATTGGTCGGTCACCTTCATTTCGGCGAACATGTCATTGCTGAAGCCGTCATTCCCAAGCCCAACCGCCACCCCGCCTCGCAGCATTGCCGGGATGTTCGCCGCGCCCACCGCATTGTTCATGTTCGAACGGGGTTGGTGCGAGACAAACGTGCCTGTCTCCTTCAGCAAAGCCATCTCCCAGCCGTCAATATGCACGCAGTGCGCAAAGATGCTGTCCTCACCTGTAATGCCAAACCCGTGCAGCCTCTCCACCGTGCGCTTGCCGCTGCGGCTGAGGCTGTCCCAGGCGTCCGCCGGGTGTTCGGCGACATGCACATGGAAACGGCTGCTTTCCGCGCGGCAGGCTTCGAGGGTCTGGTCCGACAGAGTCATGCTGGCATGCAGGCCAAAGGTGGCCGCAACCCGGCCCGCCAGCGCCGAGCGGCCAATGGCCTCGGCAAAGCGTACGTTCTCGCGAATCCCGGCACGCGTCGCAGCAGGGCCGTCCCGGTCCGTCACTTCGTAACAGAGCGCCGCTCGCAACCCGCTGACCTCCACCGCCCCCGCGATCGCGTCCAGGCTCCCATCGATCGCGTTCTGGCTCGCGTGATGGTCGATCAACGTCGTCGTCCCATTGCGGATAGCGTCCACAAGGCAGACCTCGGCTGAGCTCCGCACGCCCTCCAGGTCCAGCGCCCGGTCCAGCGGCCACCACAGCTTCTGCAGAATCTCCGGAAAATCCTTGGCCGGCTCGCCAGGGATGTACATCCCTCTGGCGAATGCCCCATAAAAGTGCGTGTGCGCGCAGATCATGCCGGGCATCATCAGCTTGCCCTGCGCATCCCACCGTTCCGCCTCGGGATAGCGGCTCAGCATCTGCTCGCTGTCTCCCACGTCGGAGATCGTGTCATCCGCCACGTGGACGCCGCCATCAGCCAGTATTCGGTTTGAACTGTCAAGCGTGACTACAGTCGCATTGTGAATCAGGATTCCCAACCTGTCGCCTCCCGAGATAACTCTCGAATGATGGGCGGCAGTCAGCCGGGCGTTCTTCCGCCTGCCGCCAGGATACTGAAGTATACGGTCGCCCGTCCCAAACGCCAATACCGGGCCATGCCCGGCTTCTGCTGTTCGCCTCGCGGGCAACTGACAGAGGCTCCCGCCGCCGCGCCAGGCTGCGATTCCCGTTCTGCGGTCGGCGCCGCAGCCGCGCCCGCGCGCCAAGCCCGATTTTTCCTTTCCGCCTGAACTCCTTATACTGAATTTTCGTGAAACGGTACTTCTTTCAGAGGAGCGCTTCGTGAAAATTCTGGTAACGGGTGGAGCCGGTTTTATTGGCAGCCACATCGTTCGCTGGCTGGGCAAGGCTGGCCACGATGTCGTAGCCGCTGACAGCCTGCGAACCGGCAAACGGGCCAATCTCCCCCCTGACGTTCCCCTCTATGAGGTGGATATCCGCGACCAGGACGGGCTGGCGGAACTGTTCGCCGCCGAACGTCCGCAGGCCGTCCTGCATCAGGCTGCCCTGGCCAACGTTCGCGAAAGCATGGAGGATCCCATTACCTACGCCGAGGTAAACATTATCGGCACACTGCATCTGTTGGAGCTGGCGAAAGACTACGACTGCGCCAAATTCATATTCGCCAGCACCGGCGGCGCCGTCTACGGGGAAGGCAAATCCCCCATTCTGGCCCTCGACGAATCAGAAGAGGAAAGCAACACGATCCCCGACCCGCCAGCGCCGCCCTTTACCGAGGACAGCCGCCCGCAGCCGAAGGACAACTATGGCGCCAACAAGCTCAGCTGCGAACACTACATTGAACTATACTATCAGAACTATGACCTGCCTTACGTCATCCTCCGCTATGCCAACGTCTACGGCCCCCGACAGGACGTGAAGGGGGAGGCCGGCGTCGTCGCCATCTTCGCCGGAGCCATGCTCGCCGACCACGCGACCCGCATCACCGGCGATGGCCGCCAAAAGCGCGACTTTGTCTACGTGGACGATGTCGCCAGGGCCAACGTGATCGCTCTGAACAGCAAAATGACCGGTACCTACAACGTGGGCACCGGCCTTCCTACCGACATTAACACGGTCTATCGCCTTCTTGCCGACCTGACCGAATACCGACGCTCGCCCTCATACATGCCCCGCCCCGCCGGCGAAGTGCTGGCCACCTGGTTGGACTGTTCCAAGGCTGGGAGAGAATTGGGTTGGGAGGCTGATGTTGACCTCCGTGAAGGGCTTCGCCGGACTGTGGAGTGGGCCAGAACAACATCGGTCAACGCCTAGCCCGGTCAGTGTTGCCCCCGGTCTCCTTTCCATCGCTTGCTGAAGATGCCATGCACATTGTCGTTAATGGCTGGTTTTGGGGTCAACCCAACACCGGCAGCGGTCAGTACCTGCACCGGCTGTTGCCCCATCTGGCCGCTCTGAAGACCCCGCCCGCGTCCGACAGCGGCGAAAGCGGCCAGGAGGCCCACAGGTTCACGCTACTCCTGCCTCGCTGCCCCAAACAGAGCCAAAGCCTCTCCCCCATCCCCGCCACGTTAACCACAGTCGTTTCCCCGCCCCCTCGGCTCCCCCGTCAACTAGCCAAGCTCTACTGGGAGCAAGTCACGGCGCCTCGCCGCGCGCACGGCTTGGGCGCAGACCTGCTGCTCGTGCCCTATTGGGCCGCGCCCCTGTGGCAGCCCGCGCCGACCGCCGTCACCATCCACGATCTGATCCCGCTCCTCCTGCCGCCCTACCGAGGAGGTTGGCTGGTCCGGCAATACACCAGGCTGGTCTGCCTCTCGGCCCGGCGTTGCGCCGCCGTGCTGTCCGTAAGCGAAGCGAGCAAGCGCGACATCGTTCGGCATCTCAGCATTCCCGAAGAACGCGTCTTCGCCATCCATCACGGGCCCAACACTGATGAACTGAACGACGAAAGCGCGGCCTCCGACCGCAGTCGCCGCTTTCGGCAAATCCAGCAGAAATACACTCTGCCGGACCGCTACTTTCTTTATCTCGGCGGCTTTGATGTGCGCAAAAACGTTTTGGGAATCGTGCGCGCTTATCGCAGATACCTCGACCTCGGCGGCGACCCGTCAATAAAACTGGTCCTCGCAGGCACACTGCCCCGCCAGGACACACCCTTCTTCCCGGACCCGCGGCGGCTCGTCAGCCAGCTCGAACTGCACGACCAGGTGGGATTCATCGGTTGGGTGGAGGAGGAAGATAAGCCCGCCCTCTATGCCGCCTCCGCTGCCTTCCTCTTCCCCAGCAAATATGAGGGCTTCGGCATGATGCTGCTGGAAGCCATGGCCGCCGGAGCCCCCGCAATTACCAGTTCGGAGTAAGCTGGAACTCAAACTCCTCTCCGCTGTTCGGCGCATAGCAGACCTGGCGTATGCTCAGCGCAGGGTGTTCACTCCCAAATTCCTCGGTGATTTGCCACAGTTCCGGACTATCCAGAAAGATTGACAACACCGAGGCGCAGGCTGCCACAGGATTGGGGACCGAAGTGTACGCCGCCAACCAGGCGCCTGCCGCTTCCGTGTACCTGCTGTCTGGCTCGTTTTCCTCCAGCTCTTCCAGCAGCGCTTCCGCTTCCGATCGCTGGCCAGCTAACGTCAGAACCTGTACCAGTCTGAAATTCGCCAGGCCCCGCAACAGAGCCATCTCCTCTTCCGGATCAGTCCCCTGGACACTGCAAGGCTGTAAACTCGGCGACTCCAGTGCCGCCCGGTACATCTCGATGGCAGTCCCATAGCTGGTCCGGTTCCCCTCCAGACCCGCAGACTGCAGCGCCGCATTCGCCTCGACCAATCGCAGCCCCAGGCAGTTGCTGGCGTTGTTCGCCCGGTCATAGGACCAGGTGAATCGACGCATCGGCAACCCATCCATGCTGTACCAGATCTCCGTGTGAAGAATGTTCAAACCTCTTACGTCCGTGCCGCTGACTCCCCCGCGCAGCCACAGACGCCGAATTCGCGGGAGCGCAGACGACTCCTCATCGACCATGTCAACCACAACAGTGCCTTCGATAATGGTGGCGCCAGGTCCAATCACCGATTCGTATGCGCCGCTCTCGCTGTTCCAGGTGATGACGTTCACAGTGACAAGGCAGAAAGTCGAACAGCGCTCCAACTGCCAGACCAAATCCGCGCTGCCATCTCCGTTGGCATCCCCAATCGTCAGAACCGTAGGCTGTCCCTCGATTTCGGGCGCATAGGCCGTCTCAAAGCTGCCGTTCTCGCGCTGGTGCAGGATCAGAACAACGCCATCCGACCCGTCCGGCCCGAACCCTTCATCGCTTACGACCGTCGGCATGGCGATCATGTCGTCCAAACCATCCTCGTTCAAATCGTAAATCAACAGCCCCCCGCGCGCGTCCCCGACCGCGTCACAGGCCTGCAGCCAGGCCTCAACAAAGACCTTCAACCTCACATTCTCTGCCTCGCCGCTGCCCCCTCCTGACAACGCAGACACGAACTCAGGCAGAACGGCCAGGTACGCCGCCGGTGTCTCCGGACATTCAGGCAATCCCTCAACCTGGGGTATGCGCGGATCCGGCCCCGCGTCCGATTGGATTTCCAAATATGGGCAGACGTCTTCCGCCGTAAACGTAGGATTGGCGTAGCCGAATTCGGACAGTATCTCCACCAGCTCAGGCGTATCCGCCGCAAAGTTGTTGACCGATTGACACGCCTTGTTCGCGTCCCCGCTCTGTTGGTAGGATGCCAGCCACCTAACCCCCGCCTCCGCGTAAGTCTGTCTACTGTATGTCGCCGCCAGCCGCTCCACACGCGCCGCAGCCAGCTCAGCATCCGACAGATAGCCCGCAATCACCGCCAGCCGGAAGAGCGAAAAACTGCGTAACTCCGCCAGCTCGTCTTCCCGATTCCCACAAGCTTCCAGGCTTTGATTCTCAAAAGCGTCCGTATAGAGCCACTGCGCCTTCTCCAGATACAACTCTTCCGTCAACGCGTGGTTGGCATCGATCACCAGATGGTATAGGCACTGGCTCGGCGCCACTCTCTCGCTCGTCAGCGTGTATGGGCCCCCTCTCGCGCTGGTCCAGATTGCCGTACGCGCCCGTTGCGGGCCGGCCTCGGCCCCCGTATACTGGCCGCCTGTCAATCGTATCTCCTTGGGCTCGCCCGGCAACCTGCTGGCCGTCAACGATACGGTCGCCGAAGCCATCGTAATTGTGCCCTTGGTCCAGTCTCGCCACGCGATGCCATCCCAACTCCGTACATGCACCGTGACAAAGCAGGAAGTCGGTCCGCATACCGTGTCCGTCCACACGACATCCGTCAGACCGTCGGCGTTTATGTCCTGTGTCGCCAGCACATCGATCGTTCCAGTTGCCGCGATTTCGTAACTGAGTGTGTGCCCCGCCCCCCCGTCGAGTATGATAAGCTGCTGCTGGCCGGCGGAAACATCAGTTCCACCGCTGGCCGAAACCGAGCCCGTCCGCTGCCCGTCTGCATTGGTATACACAAGCACAGCGTCTTCCACGCGGTCGGCATTGAAGTCCGCATTGACCAGGGCTCGAAATTCAGCCCCGCAATCCGCCAGAAATGAACTGAGCTGCGCCTGGCGGCTGGAAGTGGGAATCCTGAACAGGGCCGTCAGCGTTTCGCCCAGCCCACCAGGCGCGTCCGGGCACGGTGGCAACGTCACCCGCCTGGGCAATGGCAGGCTGATGTTGGGCATGAAAAACGGCTCCGGTTCGCTGTCCGTTGACAGAATCGCCAGTATGTCGATCACCGGAGTTGGCGTAGCCGTCGGAGGAGCGCTCTCGATCGGCGCCACCGTCGCTGTAGCGGTCGGCACGCTATTCACCGCGACTGTCGCCGCAACTGTCGCCGGAACAGTCGCGGCCCCTTCCGGCGCGCCCGTCGCCGTCGGCGCCAGCCCCGGCTGTCCCCCAGGAATCAGCAGCCGCTCTCCTACAAGCAGCGAATTGTTCGCCCGCTGCGAATTCGGATTCGCCCCTTGCAATATCTCGAGCGGCACGCCAAACTTCTCCGCTACCGAAATCCAACCATCTCCCCGCTGGACAATATAGGACGTGTCTTCCCCGTCCGGCGCCCATGGGATAAACAGCCGCTCTCCGATGATGAGCCAACCGTTCGTTCGCACTGAGTTCGGATTCGCCTCCTGCAGCTCCTCTACCGTCAACCCGACCCGTTGGGCGACCAGCGGCCAACTATCTCCCGGCTGAACAATGTATGTATAGCCGCGCTCCTGTGCCGTTACTGAAACGAACTGCAACAAAAGTAGTAACGCAATCAACAAAAACACAAACCGCAGAATCAACTTCATCAAACTCTCCTGCAATCTCTTTCGGCCCTTCTCTTCAGGTGGCGAAAGTCAATCACTTCTGACAACCCAAAACGATTCTTGGTCTGAAAACGATCCGCCGTGTTCCCTATCTGCTCTGATCCCAAAATCCGCAGTGCCAAAAGGAGCCCTCACTGGCGTCTCACGCCAATTCGGGACCCGGCAGCAGCCTGGGTTTTCGTAGAGCGCAAATTAACTCCGGCACTTCACAACTGCGAATGCGAGGCCAATGCTCCCCATTGAACTGGGCGTTCGCCTCTTCAACAAATTCCCGTACATAGACAAGCTTTGCATCATATTAAAGGGGGTAAGAATCAGTATACTTCCACTCAAAACAGCGGACAAGGTACAACCGCGATTCCCCGACATAATTGTTGCCATGTCGGGAGTACACGTCCGCTCTCCTTGGCATCCATATTCCAGCGGCCATCTCCCGTCGTGAACGCTCCGACGTTTTCCGCCGCGCCGTGTCTCTGCCATGAAAGTCTGTCTGCGTCACGACAGAACCTTACACGTCCCTTCCATTTCGCGGGGCTATCCATTCACTCTACCCCAACCCGAAAGTCAGGGCAAAGCCGGAGCCGACAACGCCGCGCGCCCTCCTCCCCCTGACAGACAACAACTCGCGGCCACTCATCCCGAAAATCCTCGGACATCCTGTAAATCCTGCTTTACAATCGTGTCCCACATTCCTGCTTCAGGCAGTGCCCTAGCAATTGAAAGGGACACACCCATGCCTCCCTCCACTTGGCTGGACCCCATACCAGACGGTAGAATTCAGCGATGAACTCGAATCTCGAAATCGACCTGACTCACATAGCCGCGACCGGTGAAGCTGTCGGCCGCGACGAGGACGGCCACGCCGTTTTTGTCGCGGACGCCATTCCGGGTGAAACTGTCCAAGTCGAACCTGTCCCCGGGGCAAAACGCTGGCGTCGCGGCATCCTGCGCAAAGTCCTGAAGGCCAGCCCCGACAGGGTCGAACCCCCCTGCCCCCACTTTGGCCCGCCCCATCCTGTTACAACTGAAGACGGCAGCCTCCTGAACCCCTCCTGGCGCCGCGCCGGGTGCGCCGGCTGCCAGTGGCAGCAGATCGATTACGAACGCCAACTGGCCCTCAAGCGCGAAATCATCGTAACGACAATTGCCCGTGATGCACGCCCCGGCTCGTCTCGCCGGCGCAGCCGCCAATTGGCCGAGCAGCTCGTATCAGAAGTGATCGCGCTCGGCGCCCACTATGAAGACAGCGCAAGTGACGCCCCCGCCGTGCTCGATTTCGGATTCCGGACACAGATGCGCTTCGAATTCGGGCCGTCACGGCAACTGACACTGCCCGACCGCAACGGCGCGCCGTTAGCGGTCGAGGCCTGCCCCCTCCATCACCCGCAACTGGCTCAGCTGTTCGCCGGCTTTCAGAGCGACCCCAGCCATACAGAAAACGCGGAAGAATCGGAATCCGCGCCCGAACCAGAGAATCCCTCCGTGGATGGCGTTACGCTTGCCGTCGGCGGTACGGCTGATTCCCTGAGCGAGGCGGCCAAAGGCGTACTCATCCTCCACAGCGAACGCGGCGGCCCCCCCAGCCTCGAACTGGACCTGCCAGTAAACGTCTTCTTCCTCCAGGAAACTGTCGACCCATCGCTGGAACTGCTTGTAGGCGACTGGAGCTATTCCGTTCAGGTCCAGGACCAGCAGCTCACCGCCTTCCCCCCGGTTCTCGGCGAAGCGCGCAGCGGCCACCTGCTGGCAGACGAGGTCCTCGCCGCCGTCGCGGCCGATCTGCTCGAACTCAAGCCCTTCGAACATCTCTTGGAGCTCTGGGCCGGAATCGGCGCCCGCACGACAATCCTGGCCGAACAGGCTGCCACCGTGGTCGCCGTCGAAGAGACGGAGTTGCTCTCAGCCGCGCTACGCGCCAACCTCGACCGTCTCGACAATGCCGACGCCTGGCACGGCGAGATTCTGCCGGCAGTTCGGAAACTGCGGCGCGGCAACTACAGCTTCGACACCGTCCTGCTCTCGCCGCCTCAGGGTATCGTCAACCCGGAGCTGTTCTCCCTCCTCACTCGTATGCGCATCCGCCGGTGCGCGTTCATCACAGACGAACCGACGCGCCTGGCAAGGGCGCTGGACGCCGTCAACGAGGCCGGCTATCGCCTTACCGCGGTGCAGCCGATCGACCTGCAGCCCCATCAACCCGGCGCGACCCTGGTCGCCCGCTTTGACAGAATATAAGCCGCGCAAGCCGTTGCGCAGAACCGGCGCCCCGGCACCCGCCTGAACACTGAGACGGACAGAATAAAGATGAATGACTCATTGGAAATCCGCACGCTCACCGCTGTCGAAGACTGCCGCCGCGTACAGGTCGTCCAGGACCTCGTCTGGGGCGGCGGCCATGGCGACACCATGTCCATCCACGTGCTGGTCACTCAGTCCAAAAGCGGCGGTCTGCTGCAGGGCGCCTTCGTCGATCGCGGCGCTGAAGAAACAGATGGACTCGTCGGCTTTTCCTTCGGCTGGCCCGCCTTTGGCTACGACAGCTCCGGCCAGCGGCAACTCAAATTCTGCAGCCACATTATGGGCGTCCTCCCCGCATGGCACGGCCGCGGCATCGGGTTTCGCCTGAAACTGTCCCAAAGAGACGAGCTGCTGCGGCAGGGATGGACCGAATGGGTAACGTGGACCTTTGACCCGCTCCAAAGAATCAACGCACGCCTCAATATAAGCCGCCTTGGCGCCGTCAGTGCCACATACCTCCGCAACGTCTATGGCGAAATGACCGACAGCCTCAATGCCGGCATGCCAACCGACCGATTTCAGGTGGACTGGTATTTGAATAACTCCCGCGTGCGAAACGCTCTCGACGGCAATCCCCCGCCCCAGGAGATGTCCCCCGATTCGCTGCAACGCGCCCGCACACACTCTCCTCGCGGCAACGCGCCAAGGGCCCCGCGCTTCCCGCTCCCGCCCCCCGATGGCCGTCCCTACGCCCTCCCTCTGCCCGATAACGTCGATGCCCTGCGCCGCGAACCCGGCAACCTGCTCTTCGACTGGCGCATGTTCATCCGCCAAGCCGCCGAAGACTGTCTGGCGGCCGGCTACGCTCTGACCAACTGCATCCAAATTGAAGATGAGTGGCACTACATTTTCACGCTGGAGGAATGAGCTCCTCAATCCTGCCCCCATGCGGCCGCCCCGTATGCCCCCGGACTCCTCCCCCTCTTCCCCGCCGCTCGACCCACTCTGTTCGGCGCCCAAACTTTCACTGAACTATTGACTCGTTTATCCGTTTTCGGTATACTTTCCCTGCTTGCAAAGATAGAGAACCGCCTGACCGCCGTTTCAGGCTGTTCTTGACTCGACGTAACCTGGGCGCAACGCCGCGCATCGCGCACGACGAACAATCGTGGCCGCCAAAAAGTTACGACTATTTCGCAGCCGATTCTCAGAGCGCTTTACAACGTCCGAACTTCACGACCACAGAAAGGATTCCACATGTTCAGGGAAGCCATCTCCAAGCTCATTGCCAAGACCGCAGTCGACACTGTCAGCGCCCACTGTGACGGTCCCTGCGGTGTCTATGACCCGGCCTCCGCCCGCATCGCGGCCGAGGCGGCCCTCTCGATGACCCAGAAAATCATCGACCTTGGCCCCGCTGAATCTGCCGACCACAACACCTACGGTCGCTTCGTCTCCATCAAGGAGCAGCAGGCGCACCTGGCCAAGGAAGAACTGCTCATCCTCTGGACCGACTACTTCAAGCCGGAGCACCTGGAACAATACTCGGACCTGCACGACAAGTTCTGGAATGCCGCCAAGCTTTGTTCCGCTGTCAAGCAGGGCGTAGATCTCGATGCAGCCAACAATCTGATGGCCGCAATCGAAGATATTCACAACATCTACTGGGCCACCAAGGGCCGGGATGTTGCCTACTACGTTGCGACCTGATCCCGGGCGCGCCAGTGGCGGTTGGCGCGAGCTGACCGCCTAAAGCCCAATAAATGACGAGACACGAAGGCCGGATCCGCCGCAGGATCCGGCCTTCTCGCGGAGAGACGCGTGCAATCAAACCTGCCCCGCAGCAACTGGCGGGAAATCGCCTTGTGGCTGTTCCGCAGGCGGCGGCTCTTTCAAGTCACTGGTGATTCGATGTATCCGACCCTGGCGCCCGGGGCAGTCGTCATGGTGGATCCCCGCGCCTACCGCAAACGAATCCCGCGTGAGAACGAAATCATCGTCGCGCAACACCCCCTCCAGGCCGGTCTCCGAATCGTCAAGCGAGTCACGGCCGTCGTCGAAGCCCCCGCAGCCAGCACTGCCGGAAGCGCCCGCGTCATTCTCGCCAGCGACAACGAAGCGGCCGGCGCCGATAGCCGCTCATTCGGCCCGGTACCGCTGGGCCTTGTCCTCGGCCAGGTGAAGAGCCGCCTGCGTTGAGCGCGCGCCACGCGCCGCCGCCAAACTACCTGTGTCCTGCTCCAGTTCGCGCCTTACCTGCGCTGGCGCGGGTCCAGCGCATCGCGCAAACCGTCGCCGATAAAGTTGATGCTGAGAATCGTGAGGGAAATGAACATACCCGGCCAGATGACGAGCCACGGATTCTGGGTGATGAAATCCTTGTTCTCGAACAGCAGCCGTCCCCACGTAGGGACATTGGAAGGGAAGCCCAGGCCGAGGAAAGAAAGCGCCGATTCGGTCAGAATCGCCGCTGCCACGCCCAGCGTTGCCGAAACAATGATTGGGCTCAGCACATTCGGCAATATGTGCTGCCACAAAATCGCAGGCTCGCGCGTCCCCACGCTGACCGCAGCCTCGACAAACTCCTTCTCCTTGATCGACAACACCGAGCCCCGCACGACACGGGCCGTCGGCATCCATCCCAGGATGCCGATCACAAGAACGACGAGGAGAAAAATGCCCAACTCCGGCCCCAACAATGACTTGAGGGAATCGCGAAACAACATGATGATCACCAGCAGCAGCGGCAGGCTGGGCAAGGCCAGCATCAGATCGGTGAATCGCATCAGGGGGTTGTCCAGCCTGCGGAAAAACCCCGAAAGTACCCCCACCAGCGTGCCGAAGGTGATTGAGACGATCATCGCCACCACGCCCACCGCCAACGAGATGCGCCCGCCAAACAGATTCCGCGCGAGGGTGTCCCGCCCCAGGTCGTCCGTGCCCAGCGGGTATGCCACCGAAGGCGACTGGTTGATTGAATCGATGTCATCCACAATGAAACTGTACTCCGGGTCCACCGTGTAGACGAGAGGACCGGCCAGAACACCCAGCACCAGCAACGCCAGCACCACAGCGCCGACCTTTGCCAGCGTGTGGCGGCGAAATCTCAGCCACACATCCCCCCACAGCGTGCGATGCTGGCGCTGTGGAAGTTCTGCGGCAAGATTCTCTGCAGATGCCGTGTCCGTGCGGATGGCCATTCTAACTCCGGCGGCCAACTGTTCGCCGCAACCAGCAATCGTTCCCCTTGACTCTTCCCCGCGACACGCTAACTGTACCGGATTCGCGGATCGAGTATGCCATAGATAACATCGGCTATAAGATTGAAGACAACGATCAGAAAGGCAAAAATGAAGGTGACCGTCTGCACCAGCGGAATGTCGTTCAACTGTATCGCGCCGATCAGGAGCGCCCCGAGCCCATTGACTCGAAATATCTGTTCAGTGATGATCGCGCCGCTGAAGATGGCCGGAATGCCCAACGCGATCAGGGTCACAACCGGGATCAGGCTGTTGCGTAGAATGTGGCGAATGACCACATACCGCTCGCGAAACCCCTTGGCCGTCGCCGTGCGGACGTAGTCCATCGGAATGTTGTCAAGCATTGACGAACGCGTAAAGCGGGCCAGCGTCGCCGCCTGGAAAAACCCCAACACCGCCACCGGCATGGCGCTCTGCCTCAACTGCTGCACAAAACTGTCCCAGTCTACAATCGACAGATTCGTGTCATAGATCATGGGAAACCATTTGAGCTTCACGCTGAATAGCAGGATCATCAAGAGGCCGGTGAAGAACGTTGGGATTGAGTAGCCGATCAATGAGAAGAAAGTGCCCACCTGGTCGAAGACTGAGTACTGCCTGATCGCAGAAATGACGCCGACCGGCACGGCAATCACTATCGCCACCAGGTACGCAAGCCCTACAACCCACATGGTCTGCGGTAATCGCTCCAATATCATGTCCATCACGGGAACGCCGCGACTTCCCCAGGAGGTAACCCTTAGCCGCTCCTCGGAATCCCCAATCTGAATGTCAAAAGCGTTCTCAATCAGAGACAGCGGCTCATTCACAAAGAATTGGCGCATCCAAAGTCCATACTTGACCGGAAATGGTTCGTCCAGCCCCATCGCTTTGCGTATTTGCTGGCGAATCTCAGGGCGAATTGTTTCGGGCAAAGCACTGGTCGGATCTCCGGGCGCGAGGTCAAGCACCGCAAAAATGACGAAGCTGATGGCGATGAGGGTAGGAATGATTGTCAGAATGCGCCGAACGAGATATTGGCCCACGGCGTGTAATGGGGAGTGAAAGAGAAAAAGGAGGAGAGAATTTCTCTCCTCCCTCCTAGATTCAGACTAGCGATGCCATTCGCCGACATTCCACATCTGGCTGTCCCAACCGTTGATCCATACGCCCTGGAGCGTGTCCAGGTGGGCCGAGACTTCGCCGCGGTATACCAGCGGGATTTGATAGTTATTCTGCACGTTGATATCGTTAAGCTGTTTTACCAGCGCCTCGCGTTCCGGTCCGACCGGAGTCTGCGTCAACTGTTCAAACAGCGCATCATATTCGGCGTTGCAGCCGCGGAAGATGTTGCCGCCGCCCCAGGAGTTGTCCCGCATCGGGATCTGTTCGCAGATCCAGTTTGAGAGATGCTGCTGCGGGTCGATCGTGGGACCGGTGGTGTACATCTGCAGGTCCGTATAGAACTTCTGGTATGTGTCAGGGCTGTTGGGATCGCCGCCGAAGAAGACGCTTGCGTCGTGGTTGATCAGTTCGGTCTCGATCCCGATCTGGAGCCACCACTGGCGCAGAAGGGCCTGCGTCTTCTGACGTACAGAATTCGTTGAGGTCTGGTACGAGACCTTGAGCGGGATGCCATTGTATTCGCGGATGCCGTCGCCATCGGAGTCCAGGACGCCGTTCTCGTCCAACAACGCATTGGCGCCATCGATGTCCTGGGTTAGGCAGGTGTCATTCGATTCTGAAACGTAGTGGAGCGGGGCCGGGATCACGTTGCAGGTCGGCTGGCCGGCAAACCCGTATAGCTGTTCAGAAATGAGCGTACGATCGATCGCCATCGACATCGCCTGCGGAATCGGCGGGAATGTCAGGAAGGGATGGGGATTGTCGCCATCCATGTACTCAGAACGGTCGTCGCCCAAGTCAGAGTGCGGGTTGGTCTGGTTGACCAGAACACGCTCAACATAACCGGCAAAGGCGGACACAACTTTGCCCAGCCCGGCAGCTTCCATGTCGCGCAGAATGTCCGGCTCAACCTGCAGGTTCCAGGCATAGTCGGCCTCACCCGTCTCCAGCACGGCGCGGGCCGCCGACGCTGCATCGCCGCCGCCCTTGAAGACTACCGTGTCAAAGTAGGCTGGCTCTCCGTGGTAGTGAGGGTTCCGTTCGTATACGGCCACATCGTTGACTTTGAAGTCGATGATGCGATAGGGGCCAGTGCCCAACGGAGCTGTGTTTTCCTCATTGCAGGTCTGCGCAGCCGCGCCGACGCAATCGGCAAATTGAACGCTGCTGATAATCGGCGTATTCGCACCGACAAAAGCGTTGTACGGATAGGGCGTCGGCGAATCGAAAGTGATCTTGATTGTGCGGTCGTCAATCGCTTCGACAGACTCGATGCCCAGAAAAGCCTCGCTGGCGGTGCAGCCAGTGGATTCATCGGAACAATACTGCCAGGTAAAGACCACATCGTCGGCGGTCACGTCGCTACCGTCCGACCAAAGAAGACCTTCCTTCAGCGTCCACGTAATCGACATCAGATCTTCCGAAACGCCGCCGTTCTCAATCGTTGGGATTTCCATCGCCAGTCTGGGCACGATTGTGCCATTCGGGTCGTAGTTGGCCAAGGGTTCCAGCGTAATCGCGCCGGCGTCCTGGTCCTTTGTGCCGCCTGACAAATACGGGCCGGGCAAAGAGGCGGCCTGCCAGTAGAGAATGGTCAGGACCTTCTCCTCATCCTCCATGGCGTCTTCTTCCGCCATCTCCTCATCCGCCGCCATCTCCCCATCCGCGGCCATGCCCTCGCTTCCCGCTGGCGCGGCCGCAGGACAGGCTGCCAGCAGGAATGCCATTGCCAGCAGGATGGCGACAACTCGCAAAGTTGAAACCTGTCTACCCATCACATCCATCTCCTTTTCCCATCTCTGGGGTAACGATTTTGGGGCGCCTCTGCTGCCGCAGTAGCGAGCCCCGCTAAGTCAACGTCCTGTTTCTTTTCGGTGTGTCCTGTTCTATCGGGGCAGGATTCGCCCGTGGGGGGCCGTCGTTCAAGTCTCCGTCAAGAAAGCGCTACGCATTCTCGCGGACGAATTTCAGTAATACGCGCATTGGGTATCCTATCACTCTTCCCCGCGCGAACCAAAAGGGTTCAAGGCCGCCAAAATATCGCGTTACGCGTCGCGTTTGACTTGCTCACCAAACTTTCGCAGACCCGACTCAACCCGCTCCGGCACCTGCTTCGTCCGGGAATCGAGGAACGCCAGTATCCGGTCTGGCTGTACTCCCTCATCCACCGCCCTGTTCAAACTGCGCTGGTTGATCTGGTAAATGAAGCGAGGGAAGCTGGCCTGCCAGCTGCTGAACCGCTCAACCCGAAATCTATCCATCAGGGGCGTACCGGATGGCAGCTCAACCGTGAAATCCTCCTCCACGTGAATCGGGCCCCGACGTCCTTCACTGGGCATTTCGCTGTCGTGGCCCAACCACCGCGCGCCCCAGCCGCTCAGCGAAAACAGCAGATCATCTCCTGCCGAAGGCTCCGCCAGATCAATGGCCGCAAGCCAGTACAGAGGACCGTTCAGCAGAAATCGCAGCAGCAGCCCTTCCACCTGTTCCCAGTGATCGAATCCCAGCAGGAACCCTTCCCCGCCTTCATACTTGATGTACCAGCTGTCGTAGTCCCCCGTGGGGCGCTGAAAGTCAGGATAGGCGTCCTTGACAGCCTCTATGAATTCGACCTGGCTGTACCAGGCGCCGGGCTGAAGCTGGCTCAGCATCTGCAGCGCCGCCTCCCGCGTTTGCAAGGGATTGTTCTGCCAGTCGCCTCCGGAACAGTCGAGGCCTGGAATCCGTTCCAGGTCGTTCCATTCCGGCGACGTCCGCCATGCCTCCCACAATGTGAAGCGCTGCTCCGGCCGCAGCTGCTCCAAAAAAGCGTAAACTCGGTTCCCGGTAAGCCGCACGCGTTCATCATCCGCACGCCGAAGCCAGCCCAATCGCCTGGCCAGGTGCAGCAGCAGCGCAACGCGGACCTCCTCAATATCCGCGGAACCGGCCGGCCCAAGAAATGGCGAAACGTACCCATTTGCCGACTGAAGGCGCAACATCAACTGGTCGATGTCATCCGGGTCCGGCGTGCCATCGGCTTGCAGGCCCAGCCCTGCCGTATGCAGGAATCCCAGCAACGTCCCCGTATCTTCCAGAAAGGCGTCCTCCAAGTGGAGCATCCGCGCAGACGGCGGCGGCGGCACAGGTGTCATCGCCAACCCCTGATCACCTTCAGCCGTCTTCGGCTGCGGCAGCCAGGGCAGGATATCGCTCGGTATGTAGATGATTGTGTGGGCGTTCTGGCCCGCGCCCGCAAATGTGCGTCCAATCAATCCGTAGTAAAAGAGCAGCTCAGCTACGCTTTCCGGCGTGTTCCACGGCTGCTCCCGCTCCAACCTGGCCGGACCCATCTGCCGGATGCTGCCATACTCGCGGCTGAACTGCGCTTCCCGCACGTCGCCCCCCTCGGCAAGGAGGAGGTCCAGCGCCGGCCTCGCATCAGGATAGGAATCCGTGATCTCTTGGAAGGCCATCAACACCGAAGTCGGATCCGTGATCTGCGCCCCCAGGCTATCGACCATCGCCCTGACGTTCTTTTCCCCATCCAGAAACGCGCCGCGCAGTTCCGCAATCACATGCAGCTGAATTTCCGGGTATTCGGCTAACATCTGGCTGGTCTGCGGCATCTGCCCTTCCCTCTATCGCCGTCTCTCAGTTGCCCGGCGGAAACAGAATGCGACAGGCGGCATTTTCGCCCTGACAGTCCATTTCCGCATTGCTCCACCCTGCGAGCTCCGCCTGAGCCCAACGCCGGGCGGCTCCTTCGCGCCCGACATTCGCCCCGCTCGATGCTCAGCAGGGCCTTGCCAATTAAGGCAAGTGTGTGCGACAATGCACCGGCATACGCATCTGATGCGGCTATCTGACAGCGACTGGAGATCTCCTGTTATGACCCGAGATTCATCCTTTGCGCCCCAAAGCGGCGGCTGGCGCTTTTCCGATATTTTACGCGATTTTGCCGTAGTATGGCAATTGATGGGCGATCCACAGGTCTCACTCCTTCTGAGAGTCGGCTTTCCGGTCTTAGCGTTACTCTACTGGCTATCGCCAATCGATCTGTGGCCGGGTATGCCTTTCGACGATATCGCGGCCTTTGTTTTGGCTGGACGCCTCTTCGTTCGGTTGGCTCCCCAAACCGCAGTCCGTCGGGCCCTCGTAAAGCTCGGACATATACCGCCCGATGAACCGGACCGGGAAGTCTGGGACATATGGGAAGATGACGACAAGACGATCCCCGGTGACTGGCGGGTCGTCGACGACTGATCGACTCCAGCACGCCCGCTCACGCCACCCTATGCTATGAAAAACGAACTGGTCGAACAGGTTGAACGCGCAGTCGACCGCCAGCGCCTGATCGACACAGCAATCGCGCTAATCGAAGTGCCCAGCCCCACCCGCAGCGCGGGCGCGGCCGCCGACCGGCTGGCAGAAATCCTGGCCGCGGACGGCTTCCCGGTCCAGCGTCACGAGGCCGACTGGCCACAAGCCCCGATCGTCCTCGCCTCGCTCGATTCCGGCACGCCAGGCCCCACCCTCCAGTTCGACGGCCACCTCGATACCGTCCACCTCCCTTACGTACCCCCGCGCCTTGAAAACGACACTCTCTACGGCTCCAGTTCGGCAGACATGAAGGGCGGCATCGCCGCCGCTTTGGAGGCGCTGCGCGTGTTGCGTTCCTTGGACGCGCTGCCCGCGGGCAAAGTGGCGCTGACCGCCCACGACCATCACGAAGGCCCTTGGGGCGATGGCCGCCAGGTCCGCGCCATGATTCGGGATGGCCTTATCGGGGATGCTGTCCTCCTGCCGGAGTATCTGGCAGACCCGCTGCCTTTGGCCGGCAAGGGTCTGGCCATCTTTCAAGCCGTGATTCGCCGGGAAGGCGTGCCCGTGCATGAGGTGCTGCGCCCGCCCGGAACACCGGACGTGGTGGCCGCCGGCGCGCAACTGGTGAGCCGTCTGCATTCGTGGAATGAAAAACTGGAGCGGGTAAGCCATCCCCTTGCGGGCCATGACTCCACCTTCGTAGGCAGCCTGCAGGCAGGTGAAATCTACAACCAGTCGCCCACGGAGTGCCATGTGCATGGCACGCGCCGCTGGGTTCCGCCTACAGACGGCGCGGCCGTCAGAGAAGAGTTCCTGCAGTTCATCGCCGAAGTCGCAGCCGATACAGGTGTCGAGATAGACGTAGAGTTCGACGTGCAAGGCGGGGCCTACCAGCTCGACGCCGGCAACAGCCTCGTGCATGCATTCCAGAACGCCCACACCGCCCTGACCGGCGCCCCCCTGCCGCTGGGCGCCAAACCTTTTGTGGACGACGGCAATGCCTACGCCTCGCTGGCCGGCATCCCCGCAATCACGCACGGGCCGGCCGCAACCGGCGCGCACACCCTCAATGAGGCTGTCCCGGTGGAAGAGCTCGTCCGGGTCGCCAAAGTCTACGCCCTGACAGCCGTCGAGTTCTGCGGCGGGCCGTAGCCCCTTCCATTGCAGGACCAGCCGTATATTCACTTCCCGCTGGCAGCCGGCGCTTCATCCAGTTCGCCGCGCTTCGGAATAGAAACTGCCGCCCCCGGCCTTGTCACGCAAAGCGCCGCCGCCCTCGTTGCCGCGGCCAGACACCGGGCAACTGGCTGCCCGGCCACAAGCTCGGCCAGAAAGTAGCCAATAAAAGTGTCGCCCGCAGCCGTGGTATCCACCGCCTCCACCGGCTCAGCCCGCCTTCGGATGCGCTCCCCTTCACCGCCATAGAGAGCCCCTTCGCCTCCCAGGGTGACCACTGTCGCCGCTCGCGGAAAGCGGCTCTGCAGAGCCTCCAATATTGCCTCCGGAGCCGCCGTCGTTTCGACCCGGGCCAGGGCAGCGCCCTCCGTCCGGTTGACGACAAAAAGCGCAACGTCCTCCAGCGGATACCCATGTACCGCGTCCGTCATCGGCGCCGGATTGAAAGCCACCTTCATCCCCCGTGCAGACGCCTCCAGCAGAATCGCAGGCAAGGAGCTGATCTCGTTCTGGAGCAACAGCCAGTCGCCCGCGCCGAAATGCGAGAGCACAAAGTGCGCGTCATCCTGCGTCACCGTGAGATTGGCACCGCCGTACAAGAGGATCGAGTTCTCCCCGGCCGCGTCCACCTGTATGATGGCGTGTCCGGTTGGCTGGCTATCCAGACCAACGTGCGTCACATCGACCCCTTCTGCCGCAACTGCGTCCCGCAACCACAGCCCTTCAGGCCCGATGCGCCCCGCGTGAAAGACATCCGCCCCCGCACGCGCCAGGGCGACCGACTGATTCGCCCCCTTGCCGCCTTGAAAGCGCTGGTACGCCTTGCTGGGCAACGTCTCCCCAGGCCGTACAAGATGCTCGACCTGGTATACGTGGTCAATGTTAAGCGAGCCAAATACAAGAATCGACATACCTGTTGAACCATCCTCCCTCGGCGCCGAGCAGCGCCCCGATATGAAGCCCCATCCGCTAACCGCCAGGGGCTGCCGCGAACTGATATGGTTCGGGCGCCGCCGGCCGGCAACTGCCTGTGAATTGTATCACCGAGCCAGACCTCCCAGCCAGAGCCGCTCTTTACACCCCAGGGCAATCGTATCTTTTTGGGAGAGAACTTTCAGCGGATAGCCATTTTTCCAACCAGCTCGTTTCCGTTGACCCAATTCAGAGGCAATTGCCCTGGGACGGGGATTTGGGACACGGATTTTGTCTGAACGGGGATTGGGGGGGATTAAGGGGATTGGGGGGATGGGGTGGTGAGTGTTCGTGAGCGTTTACGAGTGTTTGTGAGTGTTCGTGAGCGTTCGTGAGCGTTTACGAGTGTCTGTGAGCGTTTGTGAGTGTTCGTGAGCGTTTGTGAGCGTTTACGAGTGTTCGTGAGTGTTTGTGAGCGTTTACGAGTGTTCGTGAGTGTTCGTGAGTGTTTGCGAGTGTTTGTGAGCGTTTGTGAGCGTTTACGAGTGTTTGTAAGTGTTGCATGAGCGTTTACGAGTGTTTGTGAGTGTTGCATGAGCGTTTACGAGTGATTGTGAGCGTTGCATGAGTGTTTGCGAGTGTTTGCGAGCGTGTGACGAGGTGTTGAGGGGGGTTGGGCGGTTTCATGGGCGTTGCGGCGGGGAGGGGTGGCAGGATTGTGGGTAGGGGGTTACGCTGCCGCGGGGAGGGGCGGCAAGAGTTCGTTATATTCTATTTGTTTTCCGACCTTCCCAGGTCAGGAGGTTGGAACGGGCTGGTGGTTGATTACGGCGCCATTGGGGGCGTCCGGGTCGTTAAGTTCGTCCTGCGTTCTCTCGTAGTCGTCATTCTGATAGAGGTTCTCGAGGAGGCGAATCAGGTTCCCGGCCTGGCGCGCCTGGTCGGCCAGGACTTCGGGGTCGGTTTCGACTTCGCCGGTTTCGGGGCCGACGCCGGTCCTGGCGCGGGCGGGCAGCCTGTCCATGGGCTGT
>JAJDXQ010000033.1 GCA_022823185.1 Caldilineaceae bacterium | reverse complement strand
CCCTTCACGACGACCGCACGCCACTTCACGACGACCGCACCCCGGAGATCCTGACGGACCAGCGCAACCAGCTCCAGGCCCTCTACCGCGAAGTCGAAGAGCTGAAACGGGACGAACACTACAGCATGAAGAGAGACCTCTACAAGCAAGGCGAAGACCTTGACACCGTAACCATCACGAAAAACCGCCCGCCGCCGACCATCGACCACTCTCTGGTTCCCGCCGCCCGGAACTAGAGAACAGCACCAAACAAAATAAAATATAATGGAATCAACCACCTGCACCGCCGCAGTCGTAACCCCCTACCCGAAGCACGTCTCCCAGGCCCAATTGCGCGCCGACTCCCGCCCCCAATCCAGCCGCCGCCCATCCCCGCACCCCCCGCAACCGCCTTCCCATGCCCTCCCATGCCTTTCCCGTGATTTCCCGCAGTGTGCGACTGCCCTTTACCACGCAAACTCTCGTCAATCACTCACGAACGCTCATACAACACTCGTAAACGCTCACCCATCTCTCGTCCATGCCGCCCAGCGGCCGCATCCCGAAAATCCGATAATCCGCCAAATCCTGGTTCAGTTCAGACATGCTCACGCAAACTCTCGTCAAACGCTCACGAACGCTCACGAACGCTCATACAACACTCGTATACGCTCACCCATCTCTCGTCCATGCCGCCCAGCGGCCGCATCCCGAAAATCCGATAATCCACCAAATCCTGGTTCAGTGCAGACATGCTCACGCAAACTCTCGTCAATCACTCACGAACGCTCATACAACACTCGTAAACGCTCATCCATCGCTGGCCCATGCAGCCCAGCGCCCGCATCCTGAAAATCCGATAATCCACCAAATCCTGGTTCAGTGCAGACATGCTCACGCAAACTCTCGTCAAACGCTCACGAACACTCACACAACGCTCATGAACACACACCCATGTCGGCCATCCCTCATCACAGCCCGTCATCCGAATCACACGCACTGCAGTTCACACAATCTCACCCAAACTCTCATCAAACGCTCACGAACGCTCACACAACGCTCATGCAAACACACCCATGTCGGCCAGCCCCCATCACAGCCCGTCATCCGAATCACGCCAACTGCAGTGCAGACAATCTCACCCAAACTCTCGTCAAACGCTCACAAACGCTCACGAACACTCGCAAACACTCACACCGGCGTCCAACTGCCCTTCCCGCAGTTCCCCGCCCTTCCTCTGCCCTCCCCCCGCCGTTATGGCGTGCAAACAGAATCAACCACAGGCGCATGAAGCTGTCGAGACGATGTTCACACTGGAGAAACAAAACGAATCTGCCGATGCGTCCCCCGACGTCCAACAGACGATAGCAAAGTGCCAAAATCGGTATCGCTGCCAAACGTAAACGAGCCGCTCGGAATACTGACTGTCTCCTGCAAGTACCCTCCCAATGAGATGCGTATGCCCTGCGCTTGAAGACATTTGGCTCAGGTGGTGACAGGTGGGTAAGATAGGCGTGCGTCTATCTCCTTTATATTTCAACAATGCGATGTGGAAGACGGGAATTTCCCGAATGAGAGTAGATCATCTCGTGAGTGACGGCTGGCAGTCAAGCGTTCAGGCAATGCGGCCGCAGTTTGGCATACCGAAAACTCGGGACGTAAAACGATGAAATTCAACTAAGCCGTTGTTTACGAGCGGACGCCAAGCAACTACGGCGCCTATGTGCCGGAACTGCCCGGTTGCATTGCTACAGGAAAGGGTTGGCAGGAGATTCAGACAACAGTTCGCGAGGCGATCGTCTTCCACATTGAGGGTCTGATAGAAAGCGGCGATCCGGTTCCTGACCCACAAATGTCGGTTGGTGAGGCCATGGCCTGCCATATCGCGAGCCTCTCCGACGCTGGCGAATCCGTTCCGGACCTGGAGACCACTTTTGGTATGGTTGAAGTCGAGATCGCCCGGCCTGAAACGGCCGAAGCAAGTTGAAAATGAGCAGTGTTTCAACCTCCTGGCGCAGGTTATGGGACGTCCGGTGGCTTGACCAGCAGACAGCCACCGAAAAAGCATCAAAGCAAAGTAAGTAAGGATTGAACTGGTCCGTACATGCTACACGACACCATCGCCGTTCTCGACTACGGCAGCCAGTACAGCCAGTTGATCTGCCGCCGCGTGCGCGAGGCGAACGTCTACGCCGAGATGATCTCCTGGGATCGGGCGGCGGAGCGCCTGCCGCAGGTCAAGCTGAAGGGCATCATCCTTTCGGGCGGGCCGGCCAGCGTCTACGAGGCAGGCGCGCCCACGCTGCCGGACATCGTGCTGGAGAGCGGCGTGCCGGTCTTGGGCATCTGCTACGGGCTGCAGCTGCTGACCCATGCGCTGGGCGGCCATGTGGCGCCGAGCGCAAAGCGGGAGTACGGCGCGGCAGAGATCGAGGTGACGGCAGAGAGCCGTTTTTTTGGCGGACAGCCGCGGCAGCAGCAGGTGTGGATGAGCCACGGCGATCGCGTGGAACGGCTGCCGGCCGGCTTCGAGACGGTGGCGCGCAGCGGGAACTCTCCGTGCGCGGCAATCGCCGACGATGACCGTTCGCTCTACGGGATCCAGTTCCACCCGGAAGTGGTGCATACTCCGAACGGTTTTGCCCTGCTGCAAAACTTCGTTGGCCGGATCTGCGGCTGCACGGGGGACTGGACACCGGGCCATTTCATCGAGGAAACCGTTGCCGGGATCCGGGCGCAGGTCGGGCCGGATGACCGGGTGATCTGCGGGCTGAGCGGCGGCGTGGACAGCGCGGTGGCCGCCACGCTCGTTCATCGCGCCATCGGGGAACGGCTGACCTGCATCTTTGTCGACCACGGCCTCCTGCGCGCCGGGGAGGCGGAGCAGGTGGTGGACACCTTCGAGCGGCACCAGGGCATGCGGCTGGTGGCGGTGGACGCCAAGGAGGCGTTTCTGGAGGACCTGGCGGGCGTGACCGAGCCGGAAGCGAAGCGCAAGCGCATCGGCGCCCACTTCGTGCGCGTCTTTGAAGAGGAGACGGAACGGCTGGCGGTGGAGGAAGGGAACGCTTCGCAGCCCTCATCCAAGGTATTTCTGGCACAGGGCACGCTCTACCCCGACGTCATCGAGTCGGCCAGCAATGACGACTCCCGCAACGCGCGCACCATTAAGACGCACCACAACGTGGGCGGCCTGCCGCAAGACATGACCTTCGAGTTGATCGAGCCGCTGCGGATGCTGTTCAAGGACGAGGTGCGCCGCATCGGCGAGGAGCTGGGCCTGCCGGAGGAGATCGTCTGGCGGCACCCCTTCCCGGGGCCTGGGCTCGGCATCCGCATCCTCGGCGAGGTGACTTGGGCGCGTCTGGAGATGCTGCGCCGGGCCGACCGCATCTTCCTCGAAGAACTGCGGGCCGCCGGCCTCTACCGGCAGACCAGCCAGGTATTCGCCGTGCTGCTGCCTGTGCAGACGGTCGGCGTGATGGGCGACGGGCGCACCTACGCCAACGTGATCGCGCTGCGCGCCGTCACCACCGATGACTTCATGACCGCGGCCTGGGCGCAGCTGCCCTACGAGCTGCTGGCGCGCGTCAGCAGCCGCATCGTCAACGAGGTAGACGGGGTCAACCGGGTCGTATATGATATTTCGAGCAAGCCCCCGGCCACAATCGAGTGGGAATGAACGGCAGGTTGAGGAGCTTTGCAAGACGAATGATGGACAGACACCCCTCGCCTTCGGACTGGCCTTTCAGGTTCAGCGTCAGTCCGGTTCCGTCCAGGCTGCTGGCGCGAACGCGTGATATGAGCATGTGAGATGGCCGGATTCCTGCGTTTCGCCCTCCCTCTCATTGCGCTGCTCTCCATCTTTCCTCTGTATACGCGCTATAAGGCCGCGGCCGCGCCGATCCCGCCGGGGGTGTACCTGGCCAACCTGGAGCTCAGCCACCTGAAAGATCCGGCCGATATTGAGACCGCCCTCGTTTCTATCCTGGGCCAGCCGATCGCGGTCTACTATGACGAGACGCGCCTGGTGCTGCGCCCGGAAGAGGTGGGCTTCGCGGTCGACACAGCGGCAATGCTGGCGGAGGCGCAACAGTTCCTGGACGGGCCGGATTTTGTCGATATCGCCCTGCGCAAGCTGGCCGGGATCCCGCAGCAGCGCAGGGATATCCCGGCGCGCTACACCTATGACGCGCAGAAGCTGGCGACCTGGCTGTGGCAGGTGGGCGAAGAGTTGAATCACCCGCCTCAGCCCGGCCGGGTGCTGCCTCCGCAGTGGCACTGGCGGGCCGAAGGGGACGCGCCGGAAGGCGATGGCGAGGCGCGAGTAGAGGGCGGCAACCCTGTTCCTTACGCGACGCTGCCATCCACTTTTGTCGGCGCGGCGCAGCGCAGCTGGCAGTGGACATCCGGCACGGTCGGGCAGACGCTGCTGATCGACGAGAGCGCGCGCCCCCTCCTCGACGCGCTCGGCAGCACCGAGGAGCGCACCGCCCACCTGGCGCTGCAAGAGACGCCGCCGCCGCCTTTGACCATGGCAGAGCTGGGCAGCGAGCTGGACGCATATACGTCCGATTTTCCCGGTTTCGCGGCCATCTATGTGCAGGACCTGACGACCGGCGAAGAGGCCACCGTCGACGTCGATGTGGCCTTCTCCGGCATGTCGACGATGAAGATCGCGATCGCCGGCGAAGCCTTCCGGCAGATGGCCGATTTCGAGAACGAAGCTGTAGGCCAGTGGATCGACTACGCGCTGGGGGAGAGCAACAACGCCGCGGCGAACCGGCTACTGCAGTGGATCGGGGACGGCGACATCTATACAGGCGGGCGGCGGGTGACGGAGATGATGCGCGCCCTCGGCTTTACAAATTCGTATATCCAGACCGGCTACGACGACAAATCGATCATCAGCAAGATCCCGACGGAGGCCAACAGCCGCACCGACTGGAATACGAACCCGGATACGCATCTGCAGTCCACGCCCGCGGACCTGGGCCGGCTTCTGGCCGAGATCTACCGCTGCCAGGCAGGGGAAGGGCTCTTGATCGAAACCTTCGGCGGCGAGATCACGCCGGAAGAATGCGGCACGATTCTCTTCTATGTGAGCCATGATGAATTTACGGAGATGGTGTGGGGTGGGCTGCCGCGCCCGGAGCAGAGCTGGATCATCCACAAACACGGCTTTGTCAACGAGGCGCACAGTGATCTGGCCCTGATCTGGGGACCGGGCGGGCCCTATGTCATCGCTGTCTATCTGTGGCGGGCCGGATGGATGGACTGGCCGACCAGCAACCGCACGATGAAGGAGATCAGCCGCATCGCGTGGAACTTTTTTGCCTACAAGTCGATGACCGAGGGAATCGAAGCGCCTCCCCCGCTGACCCTGTCGCCGCCTCCCAACTATGTGCCCGTGAATACCTACAGCAGCCGCGCCGCGCTCAGCGGCCGGCAAGCGGTGGATGGTGAATAGCGGCTATCGGCTGAACTCGGTACAGAGGTGAGGACGGTTCTTATGCCTAATCGAGCCGGAGAGGCTCTCGACGGGATTGTGAACGGGATCGTGCATCAGATGGAGGAGATCAGCCAGTTGCGGGATGGCACGCTCAGCCGCAGCCGCCGTCTGATCCGGGACTGCGCGCACAGCATCCGCGCCATGCACCGCAATGAGTTGCCCGCGGCGGAAGAGATGCTGGCCGCGGCGCGCCGCGACGCGCAAGCGATGGTGGAGCCGCTGGCCGACCACCCGGAGCTCTACCACGCCGGTTACACGCAGGACGCGCTGAAGGAGCTGGTGGAGGCCCATCTGCTCTACGCCTTCATCACCGGCGACCCGCTGGCGACGCCGGCTGAACTGGGCGTGACCGGGGCGGCCTACCTGAAGGGGCTGACCGAGGCCGCCACCGAGATGCGCCGTTTCGCCCTCGATCTGATGCGGCAGGATCGGGTCGAGGAGGCCGATCCCTACCTCGAGATGATGGACGAGATCTACTCGCTGCTGCTGACGGTCGATTTCCCCGACGCAATCACCGGCGGCCTGCGCCGGCAGACCGATATCCTGCGCGGGGTTCTCGAGCGGACCCGGGGCGACCTGACAACGGCCGTGCGGCAGCAGAAGATGCAGGCCGCGCTGCGCCGGGTGGAGGAGCGGCTGGGTTAGCCGGGGTTTACGATGACGTCATCGTTGAGGATGTCGTCGCTACGCAGAAGGAAGTTTCGGCGTCAAACGGATTTCGAATGAAAAATCACTGGCTGGAGGAGGAAAATCATGCAAAATCAACATGTCTTTATGGGCGACCTGACCCGGCGCGAGTTTCGCGAAGCGCTGGCGGAGGGCAAGTTTCAGACCGCAATCATTCCCACCGGCAGCATCGAGCAACATCTCGAACATCTGGCCATGGAGCATGACATCCGCATGGCCACCCATGTCGCTGAACAGACGGCCCGCCAACTCTACCCGCAGGTGGTTGTCGCGCTGCCGATTCGCGCCGGCATCTCGGAGCATCACATGAGGCACAAGGGCACCGTTTCGGCCAAGCCGGGCCCGTGGCTGAGCGTGGTGTTCGACGCGGTGGAGAGCCTGGTGCGCCACGGTGTCAAAAATGTACTGATCCTGAACGGGCACGGCGGCAACGAAGCGCCCATGGGCGGCATCATCGGCCAGTGGCACCTCTATTTTGCCGCGGAGGCGCCGGAGGCCAATGTGCAGTTTCACTCCTATTGGGATCTGAGCCGCCCGGAAGCCGAGAAGCTGTGCAAGGGCGGCGTGCCCGGCCACGCGCAGGAGTACGAGACCGCTATGGCGCTGGCCGTCTGCCCGCACAATGTGCGCGTGGAAGCGATGCACGACCAGGAGGACAAAAGCCCGCTCGACGCCAGCGCGGAACAGGGGCAAAAGCTGGTTGACGCCGCCGTGAACGCCACCCGCCGCTACGTGGAAGAGATGATCGCCGGCCAGCACCGCGCCGCCGTGAATCCTGAATAAAAGCCAGTGGCCAGTGGTTGCCGGTCAGGAGTCAGTAACCGGTCCACTTTCGTTTGCGGCAAATTACCCACCACCGCCGTTCAGGCCGCAGTATTCGACGGCGGTGAGGGCGTAGACCTGCGCGGCCTGCGTCAGGCGTGAGAGCGATACCCACTCCCCGTCCGAATGGGCCGTCTCATTGGAGGGGCCGTAGTAGAAGGAGGGCACGCCGCCCAGGTTGACGAACAGGTTGGCGTCGCCGACGATGCGTTTTCCGGTGATTTCCGCCTGGCCGCCATGCACGAAGCGGTGCGCCTGCGCCGTCGCCTGCACAGCAGGATCGTCGCCGGGCGTTTCAAAGGGTTCACGCTCGTGGATCATGCGCACGTCCAGCTCCAGCTGGCCGGCTGCGGCGATGGGCGCGGCCAGTTCGCGCAGCTCGGCCAGAGCCTCCTCCGCGTTGGCGCGCGGCCCCCAGCGCAGCGTGCCGGTCAGCCGGCAAAGCACGGGCGTGCGGTTGAAGTAGTCGCCCGCCTCCACCGTCCCCACATCGATGCGCTCCGCCCCCGCCAGGGGATGCAGCGCGCCCCTGTCCAGCTCCTCCTGGTATGCGTTGATACGCCGGATCAGATCGCCGAGGAATCGGATCGGGTTCTCGCCGAATGGCACGTAGGTGGTGTGGGTCCCCCCGCGCGGGGATGTGAGCTCGATCTCGAAGACCATGGTGCCCATGCTCATGACCCATAGCTCGTTCCAGCCTTCACCGATCAGAATCCTGTCGCCGCCGACGCGGCCGCTTTTCCAGTCCTCGATCAGGGCAAGGGGGCCGTCCTTTTCAGCCTCCGGCTCCTCGTGGCCGACGATGGCTGAGAGCCAGAGGTCACCGGCCAGGGTGACGCCGCATGACTTGAGCGCCCGCAGCGCGCCGAGCTTGGCCGCCATCGCCCCCTTCATGTCGGTGGCCCCGCGCCCGTAAAGTCGGTCCCCTTCGCGGCGGCAGGGCACGCAGTCGCCGATGGGAATTGTGTCCAGGTGCCCGTTCAGCATCAGGCTGGGGCCGTTGCCTCTTCCCGGCAGCCGCGCGTAGATGTTGTAGCGTTCGCCGTTTACCCGGCGCAGGTCCACGTCGAAGCCGAGCTCGCGCAACTGGGCAGCGTAGTACTGGCAGACCTCGGCCTCCTGCATCGTCACACTGGGGATCTCCACCATCGCCTGCGCCTGCTGCGCGATCCACTCGCCGTCGATCGCGTCCTTCAGGGCCGTCCACTGCTCCGGGTTCTGAGTCATCTGAATCCTCTGCTCCCTGTTGCGTTTCAGGTTCAAGTTGGAGCCATCATAGCATGGCCATTCTGAGATACAAACGCGGAAATGGCCGCCTGGAGCCCCGTGTCGCATTGAAGAGATTTGCCGCCAATTTGTTCCCCGCATATTTTTTTCAGAGACATGGGATGCATGTCCGACCCAGCCTGACCCCCTACACCGGCGGCGCTTTCATTGCTATCGGATACGGGGTATTCCGGAGAAGATGGAGAATGAGAGGATCCTTGGCGCTGGGGGCGCTAAAGAGGAAGAGAGAGTGAATGCTCTTGGAGAGTTTTTTGGGGTTCCCTATAGGTGGTTGAATGCGTAGGGCTGTTTCGGTGGCGACTTTCTTCGCGCCGCGTAGTAGGGTGAAGATTCCTTCCCGGTCGCGGTGACGGTGTTATTGCTTTCTCCAGGCTGCGCGCTGCCTCCTCGCAGTTCGCAAGTTAAATCAGGCAGATTCCCCATAAAACACAAAGAAGGTCGGACCAAGTTCTGATCCGACCTGCATCGTCACGTTTCAATGAATTCTGTTTTGGCTAGCGGTGCGACGATCGGTGGCACACCAGCAATAGCTGTGCGTCAGGGCAAGCGTTCAAGCAACGATTGCAGGAACGGCAGCAGGACGCCAAGCACGACAATGCCGAGGGCCCATTTCATCCACCGGAGATCGTTCTTGATTCCGGCAATCTCCCCATGCATGTTGGCATTGTCACTTTTCAGTTCGGTTCTGACGGTGTGTATCTCTGTCTGCAGGTCAGACTTGAGGGCTTGCATCTCCGCCCGCAGGTCAGACTTGACCATGTGTATCTCATTCTGCAAGTCGGTTTTGACCGTCTGCACCTCCGCTTTGACGTCATGCACTTCGGTCTTAATGGATTCTACATCGGCTTTCGTCGCCAGATGCTCGTAGGCGCCCTCGATGCGGGCGATTCGTTCACTCTCGGTTGCCATTGTCATTGCCGTCTCAATTCAGCCAGATGTGTCGGATTGGGGGATTTGCAGCCCAGGACTCGTGTCGTGTGTCCCGTGCCAGGCTTCTGGCAGCGCCCACTTCGGGGGCCAGCGTGTAGCCGTACTCAACTACTGTCAGAAGTATACTATACACATGTGGGGTTGGAAAGGCCCAATTTCGGGCAAATATGTGCACATTGTACCCCATTTCACCCACCAAATCAGGGGAAGTGCCCCATAAGAAACCCAAACTGGTCCAAAATGCAGGAAAAAAGCAACGCGGCCCGCTATCGCCGGCCCGCGGCCAGGCCCCCCACCGCATCCACCAGCAGGTCGATCTCCTCCTCCAGCAAAAAGAATGGGACGCTGGCGCGCACGCCGTTGTAGGCGATGGTCAGCGGACGGACGATGATCGGTTTCGGCCGGCGTTCGCGCAGGGCGCGGGTCAACGCCTCGCCGTCCCAGTTGGCTACGGAAAAGGCAGCCAGTGCTGCTGAACGCTTGGATATCACCATCTCCGCCTCTGAGTTTCTTGACTGCCTGTTCCGACGTATGCCTCCTCCTGGCCATCTTTCCTCTTTTCTACGGCCCAATACGAACGTATTACCTGGACCAGTATGTGTGGGGCAGGTCAGTTGGCGTCGTCCTGATAGGGAGGCAGAGTGGGGCTGGCAATGCTGAGATGCGCCCGTCTGATGGCCGCGAAATGATCGCTTAACAGAGCGGGCAGGCTGTGTTAAACTCCACAAGAGGTGACAGTATTTTCCTTTCATCGTCCCTTTCCACCCGTCGCTCGGAACTGCCAGCGGACCGCCTGTTGCCGCCCGGTTGAAGATGCGGCAACCTCCGCGGCTTTCGTCCCGACGCGGCGCTCTTCTCTTCAATACATCAGGATTTCAGCGATAGACTCTCTTCCAAGGTGATACACAAACTCCGTTGGCCGGGGTGGAGAATATGACAGCAGCCGGGACGGATATTCAAACGGGCGATGACGTAAGCGAAAGGCCCACCGCGCGCCGGATGTCGCGCCCCGGACGGCGCAGCCACTTCCGGCAGGAGTGGGGACGGGCCTGGAAATACCGCGAACTCTACCTCCTGCTTCTCCCCGCGATTCTCTTCTTTGTCATATTCCGCTACATCCCGATGGGCGGCCTGGTGATGGGTTTCCAGAACTATTCACCGGTCCGCGGCTTTCTGGGCAGCCCCTGGGTGGGCTTCCAACATTTCGAGACCCTGTTCGCCCTGCCCAAATTCCTCGAAGTCTTTCGCAACACGGTCATCATCAGCCTCTATAAGCTGTTCATCGGCTTTCCCGTCCCCATCATCTTCGCGCTGCTGCTCAACGAAGTGCGCCACCTGCTCTTCAAACGCACGATCCAGACCGTTACCTATTTCCCGCATTTCCTTTCCTGGGTCGTGTACGGCGGCATCATGGTGCTCTTCATCGGGCCGGGCGGCGCTGTGCCGGAGGGGCTGGAGGCGATCGGGCTGAAAATGCCGGCGCTGCTGGTCAATCCCAAATACTTCCGCACCATCCTCGTCATAACCAATATCATGAAGGAGTTCGGCTGGGCCGCCATCGTCTACCTGGCCGCCATCGCCTCCATCGATCCGTCCATCTACGAAGCGGCGATGGTTGACGGGGCAAACCGGCTGCAGCAGGCGAGATATATCACACTGCCCGGGCTGCGCGGGGTCATGGGCATCGTCTTTATCCTCAGCATGGGCAACATCCTGGAAGCCGGTTTCGAGCAGGTCTTTGTCATGTACAACCCGGCCGTCTTTTCCGTCGGCGACATTCTGGATACCTATATCTATCGCATCGGGCTGGTGGACGGCCGTTTCAGTCTGGCGACGGCGGTGGGCCTGTTCCGCTCCGTCATCGCCGCCATCATGATTGTGCTGACCAACTATATTCTCAAACGCGCCGATCAACCGACACTCTGGTAACGCAGACCGATGAGCGCGCACATCGATACCTCAACCTATGAAGAACAGCCGCTGCGGTCCAGATGGCACAGCAACCGTCTGGCCGAAACCATCATCTACGGCGTGCTGCTTCTGCTCGGCATCATCAGCCTGCTGCCGATCTGGCACACGGTCAACGCCTCGCTGAGCAGTCCTGAAAAGGTCGCGCAGGCGGTGCTCCTGCTCTGGCCGCAAGACTTTACGCTGGACTCCTACATCTTCATCTTCAAAGGCGAAGCGCTGATACGCTCCTTTGGCGTCACCGTTTTCATCACCGTGGTGGGCACCGCCCTCAACCTGCTGGTCACCTCGGCCGCGGCCTACCCGCTCTCGCGCCGCGACCTGCCGGGGCGGCAGTTCATCATGCTCTTCATCATGGTGACTTTCGTCTTCAGCGCCGGCATCGTGCCCGGCTTCATCTTGGTGCGCAGCCTGGGGCTGATCAACAGCCTCTGGGCGATGATCTGGCCGACCCTGGTCAATGTCTTCTATCTGATTCTGTTGCGCAATTTCTTCGAGAACCTGCCGGACGCGGTGATCGAGTCGGCGCGGATGGATGGATCCAGCGAGCTGCGCATCCTCTTTCAGATCGTCATCCCGATGTCGCTGCCGGCGATTGCGACGATGGGGCTGTTTTACGCCGTCTCCCATTGGAATGAGTTCTTTCGCGGCATCTTCTATATCTACGACCCGGCCAAATGGCCGTTACAGGTGCTGCTGCGCTCGGTTGTCATCCAGGCCAACCTGAACGAGATCGGGTTCAGCAACCAGGACATGTACGGCAACGCCCAGGTCAGCCAGCTCACGATCCGGGCAGCGACCGTGATCGCTGCCATTGTGCCGATGGCGCTCCTCTACCCCTTTGTGCAGCGCTACTTCGTGCAGGGAATCGTGCTGGGCGCCGAAAAGGGGTAGTTGCGACGAGAACGGAGGAGGTGATACCGAGACGATACCTGATTCCCATAAGGAATGTTCCTCCAGCAGGAACACTGCGTCAGAATTTTCGCTTGACCGCACCACTATACAGATGAGGAGGAGTCCCTGTGAAACGCAATTTGTTGTGTCTGCCACTTATCATTTTGGGCCTGATCCTGTTGAGCGCATGTGCGGCCGGGCCAGCCGCGACGACCGAGGAGGAGGCGGCAGCAGCAGAGGAGGCGGCGGCCGAGGACGTTACCGTCGTCTATTTGGGCATCGGCGACAGCTGGGTGCCGGATAACGAGTGGGTGGGGCTGATCGAGGCGGGGTCCGGCGTGGATATGGACTATCAGTTTGTGCCCAATCCTGAATACGAGGAGAAGCGCAACGTACTGATGGCCGCCGGCGATTACCCCGACGTCATCCGCATCAACCCCAGTTCGCGGCAGTTCAAACAGTATCTCAACGACGGCCTGCTGATCCCGATCGACGAGTATCTGGACAAGTACCCCACCGTGCGCGACGCCTTCCCGGCCGAAGTCTGGGAGAACAACCGCCAGGCCGACGGGATGATCTACCATATTCCCCGAATCACCGGCAACCTGCCGCGCTGTCTGCACTACCGCACCGACTGGCTGGACAAACTGGGGATGGAAGAGCCAACCACGCTGGCCGAGTTCCGCACCTTCCTGGAACGGGTTCGCGACGAGGACCCCGGCAACATCGGCGATCCGCTGATCCCCTTTGTCCCCAACCGTCTGGACAGCATTACCTGGTCGATGGAGCCCTTCCTGAGCGCCTTTGGCGTTGATCACCTGGCCTGGGTCCCTTCACCCGATGATCCCAGTCAGCTTGTTTTCGCCAATACGCTGCCGGCCCTGAAGGATGGGCTGCAGTGGGTGCGAGAACTGTTTGCCGATGGGCTGATGGACCCCACCTTCATGGTCGCCACCGACCGCGGGCTGTTCAAATTCTACGCCGGCAACACGGCTGTCACCACCGACTGGCCGCGTTTCAAGCATTTCCGCCTGGAAGCGATCCGGAACGCCCATCCTGACGCCAATGCGGACACCGGCTACATCTGCAGCCTGACCGGCCCGACCGGTATCACGAGCGGCCCTATGGTCGTGCCCAACACGCAAAGCACCGGAACGGCTCTGACTATCGCGGCGACAGCCGCCGAGGCTGATGCGTTCTTCCGGGTCGTCAACTGGCAATATACTGATGGCTGGGACGTGATGACGGTGGGTGTTGAGGGCATCACCTATGACGTGGTCAATGGTGTCCCCGTGACGCGCGGCCGCGACGCGATCCTGAACGACAATCCGGAATACGACCTCTACTCGCGTGACTACCTCTTCAAGAATGAGCCGCCGGCCTTCTTCGACTACCGTCGCGACAACGTCAAATGGGTTGACGTTCCCGACGACATGATGCGCTATGTGCAGGGCGTTCTCAACCGCGCGCTGGAAGAGCAGCGGCATATCAACTATCTGGTCGATCGCGATGATGCCGTGATCCTGGACAATCTGAGAGCGCTGGAAGAGGCAGCCAATGAGTTCGCGGCCAGAGTCGTTTTGAACCCGGACCTGGATATCGACGCCGAGTGGGAGAGCTATCTCGCCACGTTGGAAGCAAACAACCTGGGCGCGGTGACCGAAGCAGTCAATCGCCTCAACGATATCGATACAATCAATGGGATGGCCGCGGCCATCATGAGCCCGGACGACGCGCTGGAGTGAACGGCGGTAGACAGTGAATCGTAGGTAGGGACCAGTGGCCTGTTACTTCACAGGCCACTGGTTATTGGCAGCCGAAGACTGGCAACTGGGGATTGGCATGATCGAGACCGATATTCTGATCATAGGCGGGGGCTCCGGCGGCTTTGGCGCGGCGATACGCGCCGCGCGCGCCGACCCGGAGGCGCGCATTCTCCTGTTGGACAGCATGTCCCAACTGGGCGGCACCTCGACAGTGGGCGGCGTCAACAACTGGGAGCCGGGGATCGGCGGGCCGGGCGTTCACTATGAGTTGGCCGCGCGGCTGAGCCCGAATGCGATCGGCGTCGGCAGGACGGTCCACTTTTCCAGCAAAGAGGAGCCCTACGGCTTCTCGCGCATCGATCCGGACAGCTCCTATGAAAGCTCGCTGCGACGGGCCGGGCTGCCCAAACCGGAGGCGCGCCGCGTCCACTTCGAGCCGGACGCCATGGCCGAGGCCATGCGCACGATGCTGCGCGAGGCCGGCGTCGAAATCCGTTTGCGCACCCGTTTTACCGATGTCAGCGTACAGGGGCGGCGGATCGTCTCGATCACGGCCCAGCCGCTCGACGGCGGCCCTCCCGAGACCGTCCGCAGCAAGCTTTTCATCGACTGCTCCGGCGGCTGCCACCTGGCCCGCGCCGCCGAGTGCGGCATGGCCTTTGGCGAAGAGCCGCACGAACTCTACCAGGAGCCGTCGGCCCCCGACAGCGCCTCCCCCATCGTCAACGGTATCTCTCAGGTCTTTCGCGTGACGCCGGCTGCCGAAGCCGGCGCGGACGAACTGCCGGCCGCGGCCCGCGCCCCCGAAATCCAGGACTGGGTGGCTACGCATAGGCCCGCCGCCCACGTGACCGAGTACCCCAACGGCGACCTGTGCGTGAACGTGCTGCCGACCATGGAGGGCGCCGAGTTCCACAGCATGCCCTATCCGGAAGCGCAAGCCATCGCGCAGGCGCGCATGCACGCGCACTGGCGGCGCATGCAGACCGACTACGGCTTCGAGCGCTATCGCTTCAAGAGCATGTTTCCCCTGGTGGGCATCCGCGAATCGCACCGGCTGGTGGGCCGCTACGTGCTGCGCGAGCAGGACGTGCGCGCCGGTCTTCTGCGCCAGGCGCGGCGGGAGGAGATCATCGCCCTCGCCGACCATCCGCTGGACACGCACGGCGAGCGCAATGTCAGAGGCGTCAAGCTCAAGGAGTTGGAGCAGCCCTACGGCATCCCCTACAGCTGTCTGCTGCCCAAGGAATATGACAATCTGATCGCCGCGTCGCGGGGCGCCTCCTTCTCGCACATTGCCGCCTCCTCATGCCGGCTGTCACGGACCATGATGGCGCTGGGGGAGGCTGCCGGCGCGGCCTCCGCCCTGGCCCTGCGCGATGGCGCCGTCTATGCCGACGTAGACGTCGCCGAGATAAGGGGACGGCTTGGGATCCCCGCCTTTGAGGAGAAGGCGCTCAGCGTCTGGGGTATGCGCAGTTGAGGCCACAGACATGCGCTCTGCTGTCGAAACCGTCTACCCCCGCGCCATCCGGATGACGCGGAAGCCGTAGTCCAAGATGCAGTTCGGCCCGCTGGCAAAGAGTGTGTAGCGGCCGCTCCCCTTTGTCTGCGTTTCGGTCCGCTTGACCTACTCATGGCAGCAGCGCAGCAATAAACCGCCGATAACGTCGGCGCCATTCCCCACCCATTCTTTCATATGCAGAAGCTCGCCGACAGCGTCGGCGAGCGGTTTGACCCTTGCCTCGTTCAGGTCCCAAACAGGGCCCCGTCCCGAGACAACCTGTTCCCACCCCAGCAGAATCGGCGCCCAACGGCTTGACCGGGTAGGACATCCTTGTTCCCGGAAAGGTTACCGTGAATCTGGGAAGTTTCTGGCGTTAGCCGGTCATAGGGCGACCGTTGACACCGAAAAGGGGAGGCACTCTCACATGATCGGCCTCAGATGACCGAAATCGGTTCCATAAGATGACCGAAATTGGTCATTCTAGGCGGGACAGAAAGTAGTGAGTTCTGACATAATTATTGGGAGCAGAAGAAGTAGCCTCATCTCATAAAACTTCCAAGTCTGTCCTCACATTCATCTGCAACAGGCGGTCTTCCGCCATCTGAAATGGAATCCCCTTCGACAGATTCAAATGTCCCCACAGGTGACTTCAGGCATCGGATGTAGCTTTCTTAACATCCCCCGCCTCATATACCCACTCTGTAATATGTACGTGGGTGGAAGTGGATCGCCGTGTCTGTCACGAGGGGACTCATTAACTCGATTTCCCCAAGGAGAATCCCAATGAATCGCAAATTGACCATCTTACTCATCTGCATCACTGCCCTTCTGGGTCCAAGCATTTTGTTAGCCCAAGAGGATATTTCCCTCAAGTCCCTTTCAGATCGTATAGACTCCCTTTTTTCCAGCGTTACCGATCTGGCAACTCGAATTGAGGCTCTCGAGACACAAGTTGCGCCCCCACCCAGCACAAGCACGCCTACGATAACGACCACGCCCCCTAGAAGGACAGCTACGCCCACCAAAGCGGCTACGCCTACTCCTTCTAGCGCGATTCCCCGATATCAAGTTCATGCCATTTTCGACGAGTATGAAGCAAATGAAGCGCGAGCCGACGCAAAATACCTCAATAAAGTTATCGAGGTAACGGGCACAATCGTTGACATCGAAAAGAAGGGTGGCGGTGTCTTTTCAGGCCCCGAACGATACGAAGTCACGCTTGATGGCAAAGGCTTCCTTCGTTTCCTGGACTGTGACTTCCCATTATCTCTTGGGGAGTCCGTGCTTGCGTTAGACGCGGGGCAGTCGGTCACGCTAAGAGGGTATGTCTCATCTGGGAGCACCGTAAAGATTAGAATGCAGAGATGTGAGATCGTTGAATAACGAAGGCAAGGCCGGAAATGACTGTTTCCGGCCTTGCTCGGCTTTCAACCGCTCCAATAACCGACGATAGTTCGCAGTTCTTGGGGACGGTGGCTGTAAAGAGCAAACGCCAACTCAAATTCGGAATCTGCAGGTTTACGCATGCGCATGGTGAGGCAAGCGCTACTGCCGGTCAACCAGCCGCATTTTGACTGCTGTAGGGAGGGATGAAGTTCAGGAACATATTGAACGGAGGAACCAACCGCGAAAGAGCCGGTTACGTGGCGTTGCGTAAAGTTTGCAGGTTTTTCTCCCCCGGAAACTTACGCAGAGTCCTGGTCATGTTGTCGACACGCATTCAGTTTTTGCCGCGACGGGCCTCAGTTCAACCCATACTGGCGCGGCAGTTCGCGTCGATTTTCCAAGAACCGTGCCTCAGCAGTCCGGAGAACCTCCAATGAGGCAAACCCTGGCTCAGACAGTGCGCCCTCACGCGTTGCAACGCAGCGCGAATGATCAGAAAGCTGCGGCTATCTCAGCCATTCGTCAATGTGTTCGGCCACAAATTCGTCGTCCGTCAGGTGGGGATAGGCGCGGCAGACGCGATCCAGCTCCGCGCTCTGGCCTGGGGAGAGGCTCTCCTGCGGGTTCAGGCACCAGATCCCCTGCAGAAGCCCCTGCCGGCGCAGCACCTCATGCACGCCGGAGATACAGCCGTGAAAGTCGTGGGCGCTGTCGAACACCGCCGCGTTGGCATCGGTCATCTGCGCGTTGTAGGTGAGCCAGCGCCCGTAATCGAGCGCGCCGGCTGCGCTCTGGTCGTGGATCGCCTGTAGCATGGCGACCGCCTCACGCGTCCACACGGCCCACTGCCCGAGCAGCCCGCCCACAATGCGCAACGGCTGCGCATCCGTCCCTTGCCCGCCAAAATTGAACTCGGTGAGCAGGTCCGCCACGATATTGTCGTCGTTGCCCGTGTACAGCGCGATCTCCCCGCTCCGGCAGGACTCGGCCACGGCGCGCGCCACGTCCAGCGTCTTGTAGCGGTCAAACGGCGCGACCTTGATGGCGACGACGTTCTCGATTTCGACGAATTCACGCCAGAAGCGGTAGGGCAGCACCTGTCCGCCCACAGCGGTCTGCAAATAGAAGCCGAATACCGGGATCACCTCCGCCACGCGGCGGCAGTGCTCGATAAGCTCCCGCGGCGAAGCCTCTGCCAGCGCGCGCAGGCTCAGCAGCCCCGCATCGTAACCGTGCTCAAGGGCCGTCTCGGCTTCGCGCACGGCCTGCCGCGTGTCGCCCAGGATACCCGCCACCTTGACGAACGGCCGGCCGGACTGCGCCACACTCTCGTCCACCGTCTCCGAGGCCAGCTCCAGCACCGGCTCCAGCAGACCGTACTCCGGCTGATGCAACTCGAACTGCGTCGTATGCACGCCCACGGCTACGCCGCCCGCGCCGGCCGCGCAGTAGTAGCGCGTCAGCGCGCGCTGGCGCCGCTCATCCAGCTTGAGGTCTGCGGTGAGGGCGAGCGGGTGGGCCGGGATCACCTGGCCGCTGGCCAGATGTTGTCTCAGTTCAGACAGAGTTTGGGACATCAGAAGCTCCCATCGCGCGTCTCGAAATGGGTCGGTTTATCCAGCGAGGCGCCGTCATTTTGCACCCAGTCCGCGATCCACTGCAGCATCTGGTGCAGCGAGACGCGCGGGTAGCCGAAGAGCTGCGCAGACTTGGCCGCGTTGTTGAGCAGCGCGGTCGGCGCCTCCTCGCCGCTGAAACGGGGCTCCTTGCCGAACATGCCGCCCAGTATCTGGGCCGCGCGGCGCACGGAGACGGTTTCGGGCCCGGTCACGTTGAGCGTAAAAGGCGGCGCGGCGCAATGGTCAAGCAGGGCGAGCGCCTGCGCGTTGGCGTCCCCCTGCCAGATCACGTTGGCCGCGCCCATGTCGAGGGTGACGGGCTGGCCGGCGTACACGCTGCGCGCGATGTCCACGAGAACGCCGTAGCGCATCTCGACCGCATAGTTGAGGCGGACGATGGCGCAGCGCAGGCCGTGCCGCCGCGAAAAATAGTCGAAGATGCGCTCTCGCCCCAGGCAGGACATGGCGTATTCCCCGACCGGATCCAAGGGAGCGTCCTCAAGGGGGCCGCCCGCGACAACCGGCACGAGCGGATAAACGTTGCCCGTGGAGAAGGCCACGATGCGGGCGTCCAGATAGCGCTCGCAGACCAACGCCGGCAGATAGGTGTTGATGCCCCAGGTCATGTGCTGGTTGCCGGTGGTGCCGAACTTCTGACCGGCCATATAGATCACGCTTTTGCTGTCGGGCAGGGAAGCCAGCTGCGACCGGTCAAGCAGATCGCAGGTGATCGTCTGCACGCCCCAGTCTTCCAGCTGCTCGCGCGTGCCGGGCTGGCTGAAGCGGGCCACGCCGTAGACGCGGTGGGGCGAGTTCAGTTCATCGAGCGCGCGCACCGCCATGCGCGCCAGCGTGGGACCCATCTTGCCGCTGACGCCGAGGACGACCAGGTCCGAATCCAGCTTGTCGAGTGCAGCCAGAGCGTCGGGGGAGGGTTCTGAGAGCAGCAGATCGAGTTCCTCTTCGTTGCGGGGGCCGGTTGCTGCAGCCTGCTCTTCGATACTGTATGCCAGTGATGCTGCGCTCATCGTTTCTCTCTTTCGCTGACAGGCCGCCTGTAACATGCTCGAAATGGTCTGTAACCGGTCAGCCGCTGCTGACAGGCTTGTGTGAATGTAATATAGAACAGATTGGGTGTCAATGTTCCGCCGAATCTTTCAGCAGCCAGATATTTCCTTGCCTTTGACAGCCCAAAGAAATTCTGATAAAGTGCGGCCTAATCCAGTTCTGAAGCCTCCGAAGTGAAGAAGCGTTTCACCAAAATGATTGGGCTGGCCCGGCATTTCTACAAACAGAAACATGGCCGGTCTGATCATTTCTTTCGCCTACAACGCAACGCTGTGAAGCCAGGTGTTTCTTCACCCGCAACATGTTGCCTGGATTCCAATCAAAAGGAGGAAGGTATGAAAGTCTCGAAGGAAAGAGTAAGTCGTCGCGATTTTCTGAGGTTGTCTGCGGTTACCATCGGCGCTGGCGCGCTGGCGGCCTGCGGACCGTCGCCCGCGGCAGATTCAGGCGGAGATATGGCAGGGGATGCGCCGGCCGCGGCACAGCAGACGATCACCTATTGGGATTGGTGGGGCCCCGCAGCCAACGAGACCAGCAAAGCGCTGTTCGACCGGCTGCCGGTTGCATTGGGAGAGGCGAACCCTGAACTGGAGCTGAACTATCAGAACGTTCCCTTCGGCGAGTATTTCGTGAAATTCCTGGCGGCGCATGCCGCCGACGACACCCCCGACGTCATGCACAGCTCGGTCTACTGGGCCCGTGACTTCTATGACAGGGGCGCGCTCCTTGACCTGACACCCTCGATCGAAATAACGCCGGATTTGGCGCCGGAGAATTTCCTGGACGGCGCCTTGCTGCAGGCGACAAAGGGGCCTGTGCAGTACGGCGTGCTGGGCGAGGGGCCGGACAGCAACCAGATCTTCTTCAACACCGATCTGTTTGACGAGGCGGGCGTCACGACCGACCCGGACGAGATCGCGCAGTGGGATTGGGCGGACTTCACCGAAGCTGCCAAGGAGCTGACCAAACGTGACGGCGATGAGGTGGTTCAGTCGGGTTTCCTGGTCGGCACGCCACGGGCCTCAACCCTGAGCATCTGGGCCAGTTGCCACAATGTCGGTTTCTATTCCAAGAACGATGCCGGCATTGAAGATGGCATTGGTTTTAACGAGAAGAATGCGGCGGTGAACGGTCTGAACTGGTTCCTGGACATGTTGCACGTGCACCAAGTCTCCCAGCCGATCGCGCCTGAACGGCAGGACTGGGCGCAGTTCCAGCAGGGGAAGGCCGCGATGGCGACATCCGGACCCTGGCAATATGGCCCCTTGGCCAATGATCTGCCGGAACTGAACTGGTTCACGATGCTATTCCCGGCGGCGCCGGTGGACGGGGGCAAGCAGGGCACGGCCCATTGGAACAACATGCTGGTTGTGCCGACCAAGTCGCCGAACAAAGATGCCGGCTGGGCCTTCCTGGAGTTCTGGTGCGGGCTGGGTTGGATGTTGGAGCGATTCGCGATCGGCAGCTGGTTGGCGCCGCGTAAGGACTTCTACGAGACAGCGGAATACCAGGCCGCGTTGCAGGAGCTGCCTGTTCTGAACATGGTTCCGCTGGCGTCGGCGTCAGGTACGCCCCTGGTGTACATCCAGCAGAGCGCCCTGGATGCGGCGATCAAGCCGATCCTGGAGGCGGCGATTCTGCAGGAGATAGAACCGGAAGCGGCAGTCGAGCAGATGGTCGATGAGTGCAACCAGATCATGGCAGATGCCGGTTACTCCTAAGAGAAGGGTGGTTCGTGGTCAGGAGATGCTGACTGACCACGAACCATTTTGATTCAGCGCGGTGACAGATGACGACTTTGGCACAACCTTCGCAGCCGGTACAGTCGCGTGCGAGTAGGCAGAGAGAACTGTGGAAACGGGTCAGGAAGACCTGGCCGGGCTATCTGTTCATCAGCCCGGCAGGCCTGCTGATCACGGTCTTCTCCTACATCGCGATCATCTTCTCTCTCTACATCAGCTTTTACCAATATGACATCATTTCAGAGGCGCGGCCTTTCGAGGGGCTGGAGAACTATACGCGCGCGTTGAACGATAAGCTGGTCCGCATCAGTTTCCGCAACACCTTCATCTACGTCATCGTAATCGTGCCGTCGATTACGATCATCTCTTTGCTGCTGGCCGTTCTTGGCAACCAGGTGCGTCGGGGGCGAGCCCTCTTCCGCACCGTCTTCTTCATCCCCACAATTACACCTATCGTGGTGACTTCGATGCTGTGGGTGTGGCTGTACGAACCCACCGGCGGGATTAACAAGCTGCTTGAATTGGTAAACATTGAGGGTCCCAACTGGCTCTTCAATCCATCGACCGCGCTGCCGGCGATTATGATCATGACCATTTGGGGCGCGGTTGGCTACTACATGATCATCTTCCTGGCCGGCCTGGCCGAGATCCCGGAGGTCTTCTATGAAGCGGCCAAGGTGGACGGCGCCGGCCGTTGGCACACCTTCTGGAGCATCACCATACCCCTGTTGCGCAATTCGCTCATCTTCGCCTTTGTTACCCTGACGATCGCGGCGTTTCAGGTTTTCACCCAGGTCTTCATCATGACGCAGGGCGGCCCGATGAACTCGACACAGACGGTGCAGATGGTCGTCTACCACTATGCGTTCCAACGGTTCCAAATGGGCTATGCGTCGGCCATCTCCTGGATGCTGTTCGGCGTAATCTTCTTCTTTTCCGCGCTGCAGCTGAAGCTGTTCATCTCGCGGGAGCTGTACTGAGTTATGGCGCGTACACTTTCCTCCCCCGGCAGCGGGCAAAGAGACCAGAACAGACTGCTTCTGATCGCTACCAGGCGCAGCTTTACCCTCATCGTCTATGCCCTGCTGATTGCCCTCGCCTTCAGCATGATCTTCCCCTACCTGTGGATGCTGGCCAACTCCTTCAAGAGCAGGACCGATTTCTTCACCAATCCCTATTCGGTCATTCCGATGCCGCCCACGCTGAGCACATACTATGATGCTCTGACGATCGGGCGGATGGGCGTATACCTGGGCAACAGCATTCTGTATGCGGCGGTGGTATTGATTGTCCAACTCTTCATCGACTCGCTGGCGGCCTATTCGTTCGCGCGCGTCGATTTCCCCGGCCGCGAGACGCTCTTCCTGGCGGTGCTGGCGACGCTGATGCTGCCCGGCTCGGTTACGCTGATCCCGACATTTCTGATTGCGCATGGGTTGGGGCTGACAAATACATTCACGGGGGTGGTGCTGCCGGGTTTTGCCGGCGCGTTCGGTATATTCCTGCTGCGCCAGTTTTTCCTCAATATCCCGCGCGAACTGGAGGACGCCGCCCGCATTGACGGCTCCGGCTTCTTCGGCACCTACTGGCGCATCATGCTGCCTCTCGCCAAACCGGCCATGGTGACGCTGGGCGTCTTCATCTTCCTCAACGAGTGGAGCTCCTTCGTCTGGCCCCTCATCATCCTCTCCGACTGGAAGAAGTACCCGGTCACCGTCGGGATCGCCCTCTTCCGCGACGTCAACCAGATCAACTGGCCCGCCGTATTCGCCGGCTCCACAATCGTCTCCTTCCCCATCGTCATCCTCTTCGTCCTCGCGCAGGAGTACATCATCGGCGGCATCAGCCTCTCCGGGCTGAAGGGATAGCACGCCCCGGGCGGCGCGAAACGGGCGCGCCCAGATGCTGTCTCCGCTACATCAGCTCTCCAGGCGCCCCTATACCTCCGGCCGCTAGAGGCCGGGCAAATCCATCCAGGAATCTCCAAAGTTCAGCGGCGCCACGCCTCGATCCGCCTGTCGCCAGATGAGCACGTTGGCGCAAATTGTCCTGAAACTCGGGGATACCGAAGGCCCAACCCACTCTTCGCAGCTCTGACTCTATTGGAGAAATAAAGGGCGCAAATACCCTCAGGAATGTCTCACCGACAGCCTGTCCCGAAAAACCGGTTTGACTGTACGCCTAGGAGGTGCTACAGTCGGGCGCAAAACCTCCCCTTCACCCGCCTTCCTCTTTTACTTATCTCCACAATCGCGTTCGGCAAAACCTTACCAATAGGAGGCTGAAATGAACAGGGAACTGTCTCGCCGCCAATTTCTGATCGGGACCGGCGGTCTTGCCGCTGCCGGCCTTATCGCCGCTTGTGCGATGCCGACGGCGCCGGCGACCATGGAAGAAGATGGAGCCGAAGGCTCAGGGTTGACCGGTGAACTGACGATCGACATGCAGTACGTTCCCGGCAAGGTAACCGCGGATACGCCGGTGGCACTCCACGAGATCCTGCACATCGCGTCGGAGTACGAGGACATGCACCCCGGCGTCGAGGTCGTCTTTGAGGAGCCGTTCAAGGCAACTGAGGCCATGACCCAGCCGACCTACTTCAGAGCCGGCGCGGCCGCAGGAACGCTGCCCGATATCACCTTCACCTACGGCCTCACCTTCATCTACGACAAGGACACGATTGTCCCGACGACCGAGTACCTGAATCAGCCGAACCAGTATATTCCCGCGGGCCAGCCGGGCAACAGCCGCTGGCTCGACCAGTGGTTCGAGGACGTGCATCCGATCGTGCTGGCCGACGGCAACAACTACGACATCCCCGTCGGTTGGGGCGGCCCGGGACTGGTAATCGCCTACAACAAGGAGATGTTCGCCGACGCCGGCCTCTCCGGACCTCCCGAAAAAACCTATTACGACTACTACCAGGCCTGCCAGCAGATCCTCGATACGGGCACGATTCCCGTGGAGAGCACCCTGCTCAGCTGGGAATGGGATCGCATGGTCGACTATCTGGTGCGGGCGATGGGGCTGTTCGATCTGATCGACATCAACGGCGACGGCTTCTGCGACGACGTGGAACAGACCCGCGCCGCCGTCGCCGGCATCGTGCGCCTCGACTCACCTTACTGGGTCGAGCCGACGCGCATTTGGAAAGAGGCGACGAACTACTACCAGCCGGGCTACCTGCAGATGGCGCAGACCACCTCGGCGATCGGCTATGGCGAGGTCTTCATGACCGAACAGACGGCGATGGTATGGAACGCGACCCGCATCTGGCCGCAGCTGATGGAGCTGGGAGGCACCGACAAGTTCGGCGTCTTTAATCTGCCGCGTCTCACGAATAAGCTGACGCCGTGGGGCGAAGAGGACCCGACCTGGCTGATCGCGCGCGGGACCGAGAGCAAGACGGTGACCAAGACCGCGCGCGAACGGGGACACGTCGACCTGGCCGTCGATTTCCTCAAGTTCATGACGACGCCGGCGAACACGGCGCGGCTGATCCACGAGCGGCTTGGCACGAACCTGGTGCTGCCCACGATCAAGGGCCTCGAAGATCTCGAGGTCGACGACGATGTCAAAGCGTTGGTTAGTGACTATGAAGCCGATACGGCCAAACCCGGATTCTCCTCCGACCGCATCGGCGACTGGCACTTCTGGTACGAGTGGTTCTCGGCGATTCAGGCCTACTTCGCCGACGATATGACGCTGGAAGATATGATCCAGATTCAAATCGACGTGCTGCCGACCTTCATCGAGAATTTCCTCGTCGATAAGGAGCTGCACGCAGACGCCGCGGAATGGGAGAAGATGCAGGCCGACTACACCCCGCCGCCGTGGGGCGATTACACGGTCCCCAGCGAACCGTTCGTGATGCCGTTCAACGCTTAACAGTGGAAATTGGCCCGTGGCCAGTGATCGGCCGATCACTGGCCGCCGGCCCTTACGAACCCCATGTCAGTACAGACTGCCGACGCGGGTCTCGATAGTGGACTGTGGCGGGGGCGCCGCCGGGCGCTGCGCCGCAACCTGACCGCGTTCCTCTTTCTGCTGCCCACCTTCCTCTTTCTGGCCATCTTCATGTACCAGCCGACATTCAATGTCATCTATCATACCCTCTTTCGCTGGGACGGCTTTACGGTGGAGCGGTTCGTTGGGTTCAAGAACTACATAACGATGGTGAACGACCCCAACATGCACATCGCCACGCGCAATCTCGGCTGGTTCTTCCTCGGCTGGATGTTGCAGCGCATCTCGCCCTTCCTCGTGGCGGAGCTGGTCTTCAATCTGAAGCGGGAACGCACCAAATACTGGTACCGCACCCTTTTCGTGTTGCCGATGGTGGTGCCGTTTCTGGTCACCATCATGATCTGGAAGTTCATTTACAACCCGCTGCCCACGATCGGTGTGCTCAATCGCATGCTGGGCAGTTTCGGCCTGGAGGAGTGGCAGACGGCGTGGCTGTCCGAGCCGAGCCTGGTGATTCTGGCGCTGCTGCTCGTCAGCTTCCCCTGGATCTCCGGCTGGCCGTTCATGATCTTCTACGCCGGCCTGCAGCAGATCCCCAATGAGGTGCTCGATGCGTCGGTGATGGACGGCTGCAATGTCTGGCAGCGGATGGTGCGGATCGACATCCCGCTGGTGGTCACTTCGATTCAGCTGGTGGCGATCCAGACGATGATCGGCATTATCCAGGACTTCGCCTTTGTGCTGATCATGACCGCGGGCGGGCCGGCCAAGGCGTCGCTGGTGCCCGGTCTGCTGCTCTTTATGGCCGCGTTCCGCGGGGACCAGATGGGCTACGGCGCAACGATCGGCGTGACGATGTTCATCGCCATCTTCATTTTGACGCTGCTCAGCTTCCGCTACACAACGTCGCCGTTCGCCCGCACGCGCCGCACAAGGGAGACCTGATGACCGAGCAGACAGTCGACCCGTCCTTCACATCATCGCCGGACGCCGCGCAGGCGGAGCTTGGCGCCCGGTTCATAGGCTCGCTGCATCATGCGGTGCTGTTACTTCTCCTCTTTCTGACCTTCTTCCCCTTCTTCATTGCCATCCTCACCTCGCTCAAGAGCTTTCAGCAGCTGCTGGTGAATTTCTGGCTGCCGGCCTTTCCCCTGCAGCTGCAGAACTATGTAATGGCGTGGAACGAGATCTATCGCTTCATCATCAACAGCAGCCTCGTCAGCATCGGGGCGGTTACGGGCGTGCTGCTGTGCGCGTCGCTGGCCGCGTACGCGTTTGCGCGCATCGACTTCGCCTGGCGGGACGCGGCCTACTACCTGGTGCTGTCGCTGCTGATGATCCCCGCCGTCCTCACCCTGATTGGCCGCTACCTGCTGATCGTCCAGTTTGGGCTGATGAACTCGCTGTGGGGGTTGATCCTGCCCTATATCGCCGGCGGGATTGCCTTTGCCGTCTTTCTGCTGACCGGTTTCTTCTCCGATCTGCCGGAGGAGCTGTTCGAGGCGGCCAGGATGGACGGCGGCACCGAGCTGCAGATGTACCGGCTGATCGCGTTGCCGCTCTCGCGACCGATCATGGCGATCGTCGGCCTGCTCACCTTTCTGTCATCGTGGAATGATTATGTGTGGCCGTTGCTGGTGCTGCGCTCGAAAGAAAAATTTACGTTGATGTTGGGGCTGGCGACGTTCACCGGCAACAGCCAGGTGATGTTCGGGCCGCTGATGGCCGGTTATGTGATCGCGTCGATACCGACCGCAATTATTATTATCCTGATGATGCGCACCTTCGCGGGCGCCGCCCTGGTTGGAGCATTCAAATGAGCGACGGCAAGCAATACACGGCGGGGATCATCGGCTGCGGCAGGATGGCGAATCTGCACGCGGAGGCGTATACGCTTGTGCCCGATACCCAGGTGGTGGCCGCTGCCGACATCGACCCCGACAAGCTCGATCTCTTCTGCGAACGCTGGTCGGTTCCCCAGCGCTACCGCAGCTATGAGGAGATGCTGGCGCAGGCCGATCTCGATATCGTCAGCGTCGTCACCTTGGACAATCTGCACGGGCCGGCCACGATCGCCGCGGCCGAGGCCGGCGCGCGCGGCGTCTTCTGCGAAAAGCCGATGGCCTTCGACCTGGACGAGGCCGACCGGATGATCGCGGCCTGCGACCGCGCCGGCGCCAAGCTCGTTATCGACCACTCGATGCGTTTCGAGAAGAATTTCATCGAAGTGAAGGCGATGATCGAGCGGGGCGACATCGGCAATCTGCGCACGATCCGCGCCAACATGCTCTCAACCGATCAGCGCGATCCCAGCAGCTGGCACTCGCAGTTCGCGACCGCGGGCGGCGGCGAGCTGATGCACAATGGCACGCACCTGACAGACATCATCCGCTTCTACGCCGGCGATCCGGAATGGGTCTTCGCCACGGTTGAGCGGGGCAACAAGGCGATCACAATCGAGGACCTCGGCGCCGGCCTGTTCCGCATGGACAGCGGCTGCCTCTTCTTCTTCGAGTCGGGCGGCCGGCGGCGCTATGGCACGTTCGAAATCCTGATCGAAGGGGACGAAGGCCGCCTCGCGATCCAGCACGGCGCGCGCAACAGCATGGAGAATATGGGCGGGTGGGCCTGGGAACCCAATCTGCACCGCTGGCGCGGGCGCGCCGAGCCGGTCGAGTGGGAGCCGCTCCCCACGCAACGCGACAACGCCACCATCAACGCGGTCACCGACCTGGTCGACTGCATCGAGAATGACCGCGAGAGCATCTCGAGCGGCAGGCAGGGCCGCGCCGCGCTGGAGATGATCATGGCCGTCTACGAATCGCAACGGCGGGGGTTGGCGCGCGTCGACTTCCCGTTGGAGATCCGGGACAACCCGTTCGGAGATATGCTGGACAGAGGTCAGATATAGCGCGCGAATCCCCGTGCGCGCCCCGGTGATCATCACTGGCCCGATGGTGCCCGCGCAGGCGGGCGCCGCCCTGGCAGGAGTACACAAATGAGCGACGGCAAGCATTACACGGTAGGCATCGTCGGCTGCGGCAGGGTGGCCGCGCTCCACGCGGAGGCGTATACGAATGTGCCCGGTACCCAGCTGGCGGCCGCTGCCGACATTGACGCCGACAAGCTGGACCTTTTCTGCGAACGCTGGTCGATCCCGCAGCGCTACGGCAGCTATGAGGAGATGCTGGCGCAGGCCGACGTCGACATCGTCAGCGTCTGCACGCTGGACAGTCTCAAAGGGCCGGTGACGATTGCCGCAGCCGAAGCCGGCGCACGCGGCATCCTCTGCGAAAAACCGATGGCCTTCCACCTGGAAGAGGCCGACCGGATGATCGCGGCCTGCGACCGTGCCGGCGCTAAACTGATCGTCAACCACTCGATGCGTTTTGAGGCGAACTATATTGATGTGAAGAAGATGATCGAGCAGGGGGAGATCGGCAATCTACGCACGATTCGGGGCCACCTGCTCACGACCGATCAGCGCGATCCCGCCAGCTGGCATTCGCGCTACCAGACCGCGGGCGGCGGTAATCTGATGCACGACGCCACGCATCTCTTCGATCTGATCCGTTTCTACGCCGGTGATCCGGAGTGGGTCTTCGCCACGGTGGAGCGGGGCAACAAGACGGTCACAATCGAGGACGTGGCGGGCGGGCTGTTCCGCATGGATAGCGGCTGTCTCTTCTTCTTTGAGTCCGGCGGCCGGCGGCGCTACAGCACGTTCGAAATCCTGATCGAAGGGGATGAAGGACGGCTGGCGATCCAGCACGGCGCCGGCAACAGCCTGGAGCGCTCCGGCGGTTACGGCTGGGAACCCTATCTGCACCGCTGGCGCGGGGGCGCCGAGCCGGTCGAATGGGAGCCGGTGGCGACGCAGCGGGAACATGCGTGGATCAACGCGGTGAGCGACCTGGTTGACTGCATCGAACAGGACCGCGAGAGCATCTCGAGCGGCAGGCAGGGCCGCGCCGCGCTGGAGATGATCATGGCCGTCTACGAATCGCAGCGGCAGGGGCTGGCGCGCGTCGACTTCCCCCTGGAGATCCGGGACAATCCATTCATAGATATGCTCGAAAGAGGCCAGATATAAGGAAGAGGCGGCCATGCGCCCACCGCACCTGACGCACCAGTTGATCTACAAGAACCCCCACGCCTACTGCGCCTGGCCCGACATCAAGATCCTGCAGGACGGGGAGTGGGTGCTGGCCTTCTGCGAGGCGATGCGCCGCCCCGCCATCACGCATCTCGACCCGAGCCTGCTCAATATGCTGCTGCGCTCCGAGGACGGCGGACAGAATTGGCAGGGGCCGCAGGTGATCGCCGGTTACGACTTCGCCGGTATGGACGACCCCGGCATGGCGCAGCTTTCCAGCGGTGTGCTGCTGGTCAATACGGCGCGCAACAACTTTGTCTCGCTGGACGCAGCCGGCGCCGACGCGGCCTACGCACGCTACAGACGGAGCGAGGGGTTTGCCTGGGCCGGCTCTTTCCCGGTGGCAGAGGGCACCTATGTCCATCGCTCGGAGGATGGCGGGCGCACGTGGGACGGGAGCGCCCGCGTCGATGTCTCCCCCTTCGTCTCCGGGTACACGCTGCGCCCGATTACCGAACTGGAAGACGGGAGCCTGCTGCTGCCATGCTACGATGAGAGCCAGGTCCCGTGCCCCTCATTTGTCGTGCCCTCCTACGACCAGGGCCGCACGTGGCGCGGCGCCCGCCTGCTCGCGGTCGATGATACGATCGGCTTCTTCGAACCCGCCCTGCTCGCGCTGCCGGGCGGACGCGTGCTGGCGCTGCTGCGCACGCACGAAGAAGGCAACTATCATCTCTACCAGTGTCATTCGGACGACGGCGGACGCACCTGGAGCAGCGCGCAGCCGACTCCGATGCGCGGCCTGCCGCCCCACATGCTGCGCCTGCAGGACGGACGCCTGCTCTGCGTCTACGGCTGCCGTTGGGCGCCTTTCGGGATTCGCGCCTGCCTGAGCAACGACGGGGGCGCGAGCTGGGACATCGACAACGAACTGATCCTGCGGGATGACTTTCCCAACGGGGATCTGGGGTATCCTACCTCCGTTCAGCGCCCCGACGGCTCAATCTGCACCGCCTACTATGGTCAGGACAGCGAGGGTGTTACCTGTATTCAGGCCAGTTCATATCGGATTCCCGACTGAACGCGGACACGGTATCCGTTTGGCGCCCATTTGAGGAGAAATATGCAAAAAGGCACGGCCGCGCTGGCGGCCATGCCCATTGCCTGTCGATTTTAGTGTCGTACGGAAAGTGGCGACGGGTGGACTTGAACCACCGACCTAGGGATTATGAAGCCCTCGCTCTAACCGCCTGAGCTACGTCGCCGGGCCAAAACAGACTGTGACTCGTACACCCTTAAGTCAAAAATGAACCGCCGACCGATCGCGGTTCGGCGGCTTTATGAAACTGAGGTAGCGGGGGCAGGATTCGAACCTGCGACCTTCGGGTTATGAGCCCGACGAGCTGCCACTGCTCCACCCCGCAACAGTAAAAGGTAGTGTAACACACCCACCGCACGCCGTCAAATTTCACGCCGTGCGCTTCTGACACAGCGCCCCGGTCGACCGGGGGCCTATTCAAGCTACTTCTGCAACTGCTGGAACAAGGACTGCCACCAGCTCCAATCCAGGGGGCGGAAGGAACCTTCCTCCGCGACCGGGTCCGGGGCAGTTGGCGCGTTCCCCACCTGGGCGGAGGGGGCGTCCAACAGAATGTAGACCTCATCTCCTTCCTGAATGTAGCCCAATTCGCCGCGCGCCATCTGCACGACATACTCGTTGCTTGTCGCGTAACGCAGCTGTGCCTCCAGATCCAGCGTGTTCTGCTGGCCGAGGGCGATATTCCGCTCCATGTCGGCGACCTGCGCCCGCACCGCGCTTAACTCGCGCAGCTGCTCTACATGCTGAAACAGAAAATACAGCCCAACGACCACCGCCAGCAACAGCAGGGCCGGATAGGCCGGGTGGCGCTGGCGTCGTTCATCATGCGGGCTTGGATTGAGCGGGACTCGGACAAGACCCATCGGCTTTGCTCGGCAGACAGCGTCGCGCAAAGATTGACTGCGTCCCTGCCGGAAAGGACGCGGCCCGAGGGAACTCTGAACACGACAGGATAAGAACAAAAGGAACCCGGACGAATCATCTGGGTCCCTTAGATGCCGCAGGAGGGATTTGAACCCCCACGAGCTAATGCCCACTACGCCCTGAACGTAGCGCGTCTTCCTATTCCGCCACTGCGGCTCAGTAAGCTAAATTTATATCATGCGCGCATCGTACCTGTCAAATCGTTTTGAGAGAATGTACGGCCTGCGTTGTCGTTTTGACGTTTCCGCGACGAGAGAAAGTCGGCCAATTGTACGTGATCGGATGACAGGAGGAAACCCTAATTCCCGCTCAACTGTTGGTTTGCGGGCACCCGCCGGGTGAGGATATACCAGTCAGGGAAAGTCGCGAACCGGTCGGCCGGCGTGTTCAACGGACCAATCTGAACTGCCTTGACGCGTTCGCTGACGCCGTAGGTATACACAGGGTAGTAGAGAGGGATGGCCGGCACATCGGCGGCAAAGATATGCTGGAACTGCGCATAGAGCGTTTTGCGTTTGTCCGGGTCCACCATGCTCCTCGCCTCGATCATCAGAGCATCCGCCTCCTGATTCGACCATCCCCCAAAGTTTTGGCCTGTAACAATCTGGCTGCTGTGATAGAGAGGGAAGGGATCAGGGTCGCCGCTGATATCCCAGCTGAGGAGCGCGGCCTCAAAGCGCCGCGGCATCAGGAAATCAGTGATGAAACCGGCGAAGCTGACACTCTCCACCGCCACCCGGACGCCGACCGCCCGCCAATCGGCCGCGATCTGTTCGATCAGCGCGATGCGGTTCGGACCATCGTTCGTGAGAAGGATGAGCTGCATCGGCAGCCCGTCCCGGTCACGCGTGCCGTCGCCGTCCGTGTCAACCCAGCCGCTTTCATCCAGCAGGCGTCTTGCTTCCTTGGGGTCATAGTCATAGGAGGGGGTATCAGACGCGTGCCCCCAGTTGTTCGACGGGATGGGGGACGACGCCAGCACGCCGTGCCCGCCGATGACATCATCAAGAAGCCGGTCGCGGTCCAGGGCATGATAGAGCGCGCGGCGCACGTTCGCATCCTGCAAAAAGGGAACGTCCGGATTCTGCAGATTGAAAATGACACCGACATAGGTCGATAGAGGGGCTGAAAAGAGCTGCAGATCGGTGCGGGCCTGCGCGAGAGCGATATCCGACTGCATTACCTGGCTCACGCCATCCAATTCGCCTTCGGCGTAGGCCGCGTAAATCGATGGATAGTCGGGATAAAAATGGAACTCGAGCGCCGACACCATCGGGATGGCGCCATTGGAAAACGGGCTTTGCTCCAACCGTATGAATTCCGCCGATGTCAAGGTTGCCTGCATCGGGCCGTTGCCAACCGGGCGTGAATTCAGGGGGCTGGTGAGCAGTTCGGACGGGGGCACGTCCTGCCAGATGTGTTTTGGCAGCAGTCCCACCGTTGTGAAGTCGAGGAAAGGGGCAAAGGGTTCGTCCAGCAGAAGACGCACTGTGTGCTCGTCGACCGGTTCCACCGTGACTGAACGCCACAGCTCTGCCAGGTCGGGCAGAATCGGCGCATCCGGGTTCTGCATCATCTCGATTGTAAACAGCACATCATCGATGGTAACGGGTCTGCCGTCGTGCCAGAACTGATTTTCACGCAGGATAAAGGTATAAACGAGACCATCCGGCGCTGTCCAACGTTCGGCCAGATCCGGCACGACACGGCCCCGTTGATCGAGCCGTGTCAGACCGCGAAAGAGGAGTCTGCACAGATCACGGTCGATGTCGTGGGTGTGGCACAAGAGTGGATTGATGTATTGGGGGTTGCCGGCAACGCCTTCGCGAAAGACGCCGCCGCGCTCCGGGACCAGCACCGTGGAGACGTTGTAGGCGGTTACGCCCATCAGAAGCGTCAGAACAATGATCCCCGCAACGGCCAGCAGCAACTGCCACCGGATATATCGGCCCAAAGGCGCGGGCGTGGCCTGAGGCGCAGCCGGCCCCGGCAGATAGCCGGAAGAAGGGGTCGTATGCAACCGAGGCGTCTGGGCCGTTCCGGCATCCCCCGGAGTGCCCGACCTCCCGAATGGCTGTTGTTCCGACATGGGAAAAATTACAGAGGCACGTGAGCTGCGCCCCCTCTTTTCTAGCGAAGGGCGACTGTCACGAGACTGAGCAGGAGAAACAGCGACGCTAATGTCAGCGTCAGATTGAACATCGTTTTCTCTACGCCGCGGCGGGTGCGCTGAATGCCGGCATCGCCCCCAAAAGCGGTGCCCAACCCACTACCCTGACCTTGCAACAGCACGAACGCAATCAATGTGAGGGCAATAATTACTGTCGCAATCATAAAAAAGACATCCATCGTTCACCTCGGTCGTGTGACCTGATGCGCCTGCCATCGTAGACAAAACGCCCAAACACCCGGCTATCTGATCGTCTGCCTGTCCCACTGTGATCAGCGGCAATCAAACAGGTCCTGGGCAACTGCGCAGAATGATTCAGATTGAGAGCGCTGACAGAAACGAGAAGGCCAACCCGGCCTTCTCGTAAAGTTTCCAGTCTGTCCGTTCGTTTATGTCGAGGCCCTGGCGTAAGCGGCAATCAAAACGGACGTTACGCCTTCTCAGGTGGATTCGGCTCAGAGGTTACCGCAGGCGCAGCGCTCTCGGCAGCAGGGGGCGCGTCCGTTGTCTCTGAATCTTCGTCTTCTGCCTCGTCCTTGGCGGCCCGGCGAAATTCGCGGATACCGCGACCCAGCCCGCCGAACACCTCCGGCAGCCGCCCAACGCCAAAGAAGATAATGACAATCACCAGAATCAGAATCAACTCGGTTGGACCCAAAGTCGGACCCAGCAAGAGGAACGGCGCTGCATTTCCTAGAATAAGCATTTGCTAAGCTCCTTAGCTCACAGTATGCGGAGCGCATTGGCGATATTGATCAAAGGCCTTCAATCGCTGCATTATATCACGATTCCCCCATGCGACAAATATGAATCGTGCAGAGGGATGCGGACCAGATTTGGCGTTGCCAGGAGAAACGGGTACCAGGATTCAGTCGAATTTCCCAGCAATAGCCCGGTCCTTACCACAATCTGCCCCGCTCCTCGCGTTTACCTGTCTTTCTCTCTCCTCACTTCTCTCCACCCTCTCCTTGCTTTGGGACGGTCAGCCTCAAGCGGCTTCCATTGTGCGGGAGGACACCCCCCACTGACCACTGATCACTAGCCACTGATCACTGCAGTTCCCCTTCCATGCGCCCGTCCAAATGTGCTAGAATGAAAGCCAGAGAGCTTCAGGACCGTTACGACAAGGACGCACCTTAGATTCCATGACTGCGCAAACGCGTCGCGCCTCTGTTGAAGAGGGGCAGACGCAACCATCTCTCCTGACCGAGGTCGCTGGACGGGCCGACCCGTCCGCGACACTGACCGAGCTTCAGATCCGCGACTTCGCGATCATCGACCGGCTGCATCTTCGTTTTCACAGCGGGCTCAATATTCTGACCGGCGAAACCGGCGCCGGCAAGTCGATCATTATCGACGCGATTGGGCTCCTGCTGGGCGACAGGGCAACGGCCGACATGGTACGGGCCGGCGCCGACCGCGCGCAGATCGAAGCAGTCTTCCAGCTGGACGCCGCGATGCCGGCGGGCAAACCGGTCGGCGCCCCCGGCCCGGACGACATCCGCTGTCTGATCGAAGCTGAAGGGTTGGACGACCCGGATGCGCCGGAGAGGCTGATCCTCAGCCGGGAGGTGCGCCGCGGCGGGCGAAACTTCTGCCGCATCAATGGGCGCACCGTCTCGCGGCAGCTTCTGAGTGAAGTGGCCGCCCAGCTCGTCGACATTCATGGGCAGGGCGAGCACCTGAATCTGCTGCGTCCCCGCACACACGTGGACCTGCTGGACCGGTACGGCGGCCTGCTGCCCCTGCGCGGCCAGGCGGCCGAAAAGACGCGGCAGATCCAGCAGACGCGCAGAGAGTTGGCGCGGCTGCGCAGCGATGCGCGCGCCATCGCGCAGCGGCTCGACCTGCTCAGCTTTCAGGTAGGGGAGATTACAGAGGCGGACCTTGAGGCCGGTGAAGAGAATGAACTGGAGGTGGAGCGCAAACGGCTGGGCAATGCCGAAACGCTCTTGCAGTTGGCGAACGCCGCGGCAACGCTTCTGAATGAGGGCGAAGGCGGGATGCCAGGGGTCATCGACGGCTTCGCCGACGCCGTCGGCCGCGTCGAACGGCTTGCCCGCATCGACGATGGCATGGCGGCCGCGGCCGCGACCGGCCAGGGACTGCTGGAGGAGCTGTCCGATCTGGCCCGGGATCTGCAGGGCTATGCCGACGGGCTGGAGTTCAATCCCGACCGACTGGCCGAAGTCGAAGAGCGGCTGGCGGTGATCAGCAATCTCAAGCGCAAGTACGGCGACACGACCTATGAGATCCTGGCCTTCGCTGCCGCGGCGCAGGCAGAGCTGGACGAGCTGAGCAACTGGGAGGCGCAGACGACCGCGTTGGAGGAAGAGGAAGAGAAGCTTCTGCGCGAGATCGGCGCCCTGGGCGTAGAGCTGAGCCAGGCGCGGGCAACAGCCGGCGAGCGGATGGCCCGGCAGGTGGAGACGGAATTGGCGCAGTTGCATATGCGCCACGCGCGTTTCGCCGTCGCGGTGGAGATGGCGGAGCAGGAGGATGGCGCCTATCTGCCTGACGGCCGGCGCGTTGCCTTCGACGGCAACGGTGTTGATCGGGTTGAATTCCTGATCAGCGCCAACCCGGGTGAGCCGGCCAAACCGATGGCCAGGGTGGCCTCCGGCGGCGAGACCGCACGCCTGATGCTTGCGCTGAAGGGGGCGCTTACACAGGCCGACCAGACGCCGATTCTGATTTTCGATGAGATCGACCAGGGCATCGGCGGCCGCGTCGGCGGTGTGGTCGGCCAGAAACTTTGGAATCTGACCGGCCAGCAGCCGCCCGCTGCCGCCGCCTCTGATGACGAGGCCGCCGGCGCCGATGGTCGTCCGCTGCGCCATCAGGTGCTGTGCATCACCCATCTGCCCCAGCTGGCCGCGTTTGCCGACCTCCACCTGACCGTACGCAAACAGACTTTTGAAACTGACGGCGAGCTGCGCACCGGCGCCGACGTACAGCCGGTCGAAGGGCCGGCGCGTGTCGACGAGTTGACGCATATGTTGGGCGCGGTCAGCGATGCCGGACGCCAGTCGGTCGTGGAGATGTTGGACGCGGTGGACAGACTGCACAGCGGCAGCCCGTGACCGGTCGCCGGGGCATCAGGTCACCGGCGGTTGATAGGAAGACGACAGATGGTTAAACACGGAAGGAAAAACACGAAACGGAGAGGCCCAGCCCTGCTGATTTCTCTTTACCGCACCTTTTATCTCTCCTGTCTGCTGTTGGGCATGCTCCTGACCGTGATAGACGGTGTGCAGGCGGCCAGCCCGGCCGGCGCGCGCGGCGCAACTGCGGCCGGCCGGGAGCAGGGGAGCACTTCGCAGACAGAGTCGTCCTTTGTCCTGACGCTCACGTTTCGCGGGGCAGTAACGCCGGTGCTGCGCCAATATCTCAGCGGAGCGATCGAAGAAGCGCAGGCGGAGGGGGCCGAGGCAGTGATCCTGCGCCTGGACACGCCCGGCGGCAGCGTCGATGTCACCAAGCAGATTGTCCAGGATATGTTGGCCTCGCCTGTGCCGGTGGTTGTCTATGTCGCGCCCGCTGCGGCGCAGGCCGGCAGCGCGGGCACCTTTATCACGCTGGCCGGCCACGTAGCCGCGATGGCGCCCGGCAGCAGTATCGGCGCGGCCAGCCCCGTCGGCGGCCAGGGCGAGGACATTGGCGACACGATGGAGGCGAAGGTCGTCAATATCCTCAGCGCCGACATTGAAAACCTGGCCTCGCGGCGCGGCGAAGAGGCGGTGGAGTGGGCTGTCGCGGCTGTGCAGGAGGCGGCCGCAGCCACGGACTCGCGCGCGCTCGAGTTGGGCGTGATCGACTTCATCGCGTCCGACGTGCCGGACCTGCTCGATCAGATGGACGGGTTCGTGATTACGATTCAGGGCGAAGAGCGCACGCTGCGCACTGAGGGAGCCCGGATTGTACAGCGCCCGCTGTCGCCCCTGCAAGAGTTTCTGAACTTCATCAGCAACCCCACCGTGGCCACGATTCTGCTGACACTCGGCTCGATTGGACTGATCGCCGAGATCTACAATCCGGGCACATTCATTCCCGGCATGATCGGTCTGATCAGCCTTCTGCTGGGGCTGTACTCACTGGGCCAGCTGGAAGCGAATTTCACCGGCCTGGCCCTGATCGGTCTGGCGTTGATTCTGTTGGTGGCCGAGGCGTTCACTCCGGCGTTTGGCGCGCTCGCATTGGGCGGCACCGTCGCATTCATCTTTGGCAGCGTCCTGCTTTTCGATGCGCCGGGCCTGGCTGTGCCCTGGGCGACGATCATCTCGCTTGGCATCGCCATGGGCGCCTTCGCCCTCTTTGTAGGCGGCAAGGTGGTGGAGGCCCAGCGAAGGGGAACCGCCACCGGCAGCGAAGGCGTGATTGGCTCGCTGGCGACCGTGCGCGTGCCTTTTGCAGAAAACGGCCGCGGCAAGGTCCTCCTCGCGGGCGAGCTGTGGAACGCGCAACTGCGCGGCGCATCTTCCGATGAAGCCGCGCCGGCCGATGTCGGCGATCAGGTCAAGGTGGAAGGGAGAGAGGGCTACATCCTGGTCGTCAGTTCCCGCGAGGAAAGTGATGAAGGAAACACCAATAGGGCTACGTAGTTACTCTGATCCCCAAATGCAGGTCCTGAAAAAGTCACGAATCAAGAAATGCAACCAGGCGTTCAGCCGTTGACGCCATGTCCTGTAATTGACACTCCCACACAGTCGTCACGGCCCAACCGTTTGCCTCAAGCAATTCGACATTTTGTTCATCCCTGGCTTTGTTGCGCTTCAGCTTTGTCAGCCAGTACTGCCTGTTCGTGGCAGGGATTCGCACCTTGGGACAATCTGAATGCAGGTGCCAAAAGCATCCGTTCACAAAGATGACTTTGCGCCGCGCGGGGAAAACCAGGTCAGGTCGCCCAGGCAGATCTTTCCGATGCAGTCGATAGCGATAGCCCAACCTGTGAAGCAGCCGGCGGACCTGCATTTCAGGCTTCATGCCTTTAGATTTTATTTGCGCCATTGTGCGACTGCGGACCTGTGGCGTCACTGTGTCGACCATTATCACCCTTACCGGAAATGAGCCACCCGACCTTCTGAAGTTGGCAAAGAGCGGCTTGCCTGTCTAAACAGAAACAAGATTCTTCTTGCGCTGTTATGCGCTTTTCCAGATAACCTGCCACGGAGGAGCTTGTTCGTCGCGGGGTACGAATTCCGACCCTGCCTGTAGTCTCTCTGTCAAGGGCTGCAGAACGTTCGTCGCAATCCATGTAACCACAGGGACGCATACAGCATCGCCAAATGCGCTGAGAGATTGCCGCTCGGTCTTTGCCACAATCGGAAAGGAATCGGGCACACCCTGCAAACGGGCGTATTCCCGGGCTGTGAGGGTCCTCATGCGGATCTTTCCGTTGCCCGCCGCGACCAGGAATTGCTTGCCGCTCCCGCCTACTGCTGTGCGCAGGCAGCCGGCAATGTCATCCGATCGAACCTCCGCCCTCTGCCCTGCCGCGCGCCGGCGCCTGAAAAATGTTCTGAAGTTCTCCTCATTTCGACAGGCCAACAGTTTCACCATTTCCAGATGGGCCGAGGGCATCATGGCCAGATGTTTTTCTACTTTTGGCTCTGGCCACCAGCGCGGGTCATCCTGCGTGAGTCTCTCGGCCACGGAATCGGTAAACCCTTCATTCTTATAGGGTGGTGGTTCTGGAATATCCAAACGTGCCCACTGAATGTTTTCACTTTCCAGCATCAGCATTTTTAGACGAGTAGGCATGAGTCTCTTGGATCTGGAAGTGAAGTAGGGTGAATCATCAACCACGCCAGCCGATTTCACTCCTACCATGAAGAGACGGGGGCGGCTCTGTGGAACGAAAGAACGAGCGTTTAGCATAAAGACATCGCAGGCATAGCCAAGTTCATTAAGAGATTTCGCTGTAGCGCAAAAGTCCTGGCCTCCATTGGAATACAACCACCCTGTTACATTTTCCAACAGAACAATCTGCGGAGCCTTCTCTCCTTGTTTTTCCAGAATTTCATAGAATCCCCAGAAGGCGCCCGAATGTTTTCCGTTTATGCCTTCGCCCTTGCCGGCCAGCGACAGATCGATACAGGGGAAGGAACATGTCGCCAATGTCGCTTGCGGAATTTCCTCGGCTGCCAAGGAAAAAATGTCTCGCGCCTTGTAACTTTCGTCAAAAAAGCCCTTATACATCTGCTCGCGTTCGGCGCTCCAGTCATTTGCAAAGACGACCTGCCAGCCTGCCGCTTCAAGCCCCATGCGAAAGAGACCAATACCTGCGAAATACTCAACGAAAGTCCGGGGCAGATCTGTTGGTCCGCTAGACAAAGTTCTTAATGACATTTCGGAAGATTTGTCTTTCACTTACTTCTCCAGCGCCACGGGTATTCGGATCTGTAGTGACAAATCGGTCTCAACTTCAGCGACTCTTCGGTTGTATCTTTCCAATAACCGCCGTATGTTGTGAGCAACCTTTTTTCCGGCAAAATCGGATAGTTCCTCGATGTTTTGGGAGACAAAGGACTCTATGGATTCCACCGAAACCCGGCCATTTGTATCGTGTTGCGCGTTTTGTCGTGCGCCTACCAACACCTCATCGGGCACGAGCAGAAAGACCCTGAGTCCGTCAGCCAGATTGCGTTGACACTTGTCATAGTGACCTCTATTGGGCGCCACGGACACATGAAAAACGCAATCGTTGATCTGAAAATCTCCCTGTTCTTCCGTCTGTCTGTCAGCGGCGCTGGCTGCCGAATTCCTGATGTCGTAAGCAGGAAAGCGAAGGGAGAGCTTTGCTCCAACCAGATATTCCGCGACTTCGCCGGTTCTCAGTCGTTTGCGAGCCGACGCCAAAATCGCGCCAACCAGCTCTCGTGATGTCATGCCTAACTTGAAGTCGAAAGTTATTTTTTCTGCGTTGAAGATATCTCGCGCTTTGTCGGCAAGAACTGCTTGCATATTTCCTATTTCACTCTCCCTGGATTCCCGGGAGAGTTGATCCATACCAGCGTCCGCAAGCGATTGCAGCAGAGGCTGGAGATTCTTCATCAAGCCGCGATTTGTTCGACCTCCCTCTTGCAACAGAGTTCTTTCCTCGCCAAAGCGCGCCAGTATTTTTTGGACGTTTTGGCGGCTTGCATTCCTTAACTGATCGCTGCCGGTAGCCTTATGCGCCTCAATGTCCAAATCGAAATTTTCACGCAGGTTTTCAAGAATGACGAGTCCGCCCGCGATATTTCCCCGAGATCTTGATCGTGGTGGAAAGGATTCCCACCAGTCAGCTATGATGACGGCAAAAAGAGAAGTGTCTGTCATTTCGCAGGATCTGCCAGACTGCCTCAGTGGCATTGAAAGGCGCAGAAGCATCCACGCGCGTTTAATGCTCGGCGCCTCTCCGCCACAATGCTACCCCAAAATCTGGCCCCAAGCAATTCACTCCTCAGATTCCGCAGGCAGCGCAGATGCGTTGGAAGATGTGCCAGAAGGCGCTCAAGAAGGCCGCCCCCCAGAAACGTGCTGCCTTTGTGGAACGATTTCAAGAGCTGCACGCGCAACAATGCCGCCGGGAGATTCGTTTGGTCTATGCCAGTAAAGCCCACTTCCATGGCGATATGGAGTTGGGCTGCATCTGGCCCGCAAAGGACAAGAAAGCCTGGCGCGTAAGTGACTCTGCTCCGCTCTTCGACCATATTAGCCGGGACGGCGCCGGTTGGCACCGGGCTAAGTCCGTTCAGGTCGCCGCTGCCGAAGTCGACTTCACTCTCATCCCGCTGCCACTTTAATCAGTCTCGCCCAGTGATGGCCGGACGCGGGCTCCGGCGAATGGTCCGGCTTGGACAACTGTACCCGATACTTTGAACCGCTGCCGACTCGGTGCTATAGTAATCGCATGACAGGAGAGAACCTTCCCACCTCTTCAAGCAAGGACGGAAACAGAGATTCCGAGCCGAATACCGAGCCATTTCCAGGGTCCAAACCGCCCCGGCAGAGACAGGCTGGCCCTCGGAAAGGGCAGCCTGTCTGGTCTCGCCGCCGTTTCCTGGCGGCCGCGGCCGCTGGGCTTGGTATGCTTGTCGGCGCCTGCGGCAACGGAGAGCCGTCGCTCGACGCAGCCTCCTTGCCCGCGCCTTCATCCACCCCCGGCTCGTATCACGGCTATCTGCCCTGGGTCGAAATGAGGGGGCTGCGCCCCGCCGCGCCCGCCTTCCCGCCAACACCGCCCAAAGCGACGGTCACGCCCATTCCCACCGAGACACCTTTCCCCACGACGACACCTTTCCCGACCGATACCACCGTCCCCCCGACGCCGACCTACACGCCGACGCCGACCGTGACTCCCTTTCCGCCGGGGCCGCCCAGCAAGCTGGGACTGTTCATTACCCGCAACCATCCCAGCGTCTTCAACCTTCTGCGCAGCGGAGGCGTCTCCGTCGTCAAAACACTGGAGCTGGACTTCCGTTTCGCCCGTCAGATCAAAGAGACGGCTCCGACAACCAGGCTGATTGGCCGCATTGATCTGCCCCAGCTGCAGTTGCAGAATCTCAACCCGAAGGCGGCCGCGCAGGACTTCGTCAACCGTCTCTGGCCCATCGCCGATCATCCTGAACGGCGCCTCCATTACGACGGTTGGGAAGCCTACAACGAGCCGGTGGCCGGAAACCTGGACGAGTTCAAGCGCCTGGCCGAATTTGAAGCCGAACGCACCCGGCTCCTCGCCCAGGGCGGTCTGCGTAGCGTGATCGGCAACTTTGGCACAGGGCAGCCCCCCCTCGAAATGTGGGAGCACTTTTTGCCCGCCATCGCCGAAGCCCAGGCCCACGACGGGTGGCTGGGGCTGCACGAATACTCCGCCCCAACCATCTATTTTGCCAGTACTCGTGAAGGGCAGGGACGCTACCCGGGCGTCGCGCCCCATGACACCGGCTGGTTGACTCTGCGTTACCGCCAAGTCTACAATCAGCTCCTGAAGCCCGCCGGCCGCGCCATTCCCCTCGTCATGACCGAGCTGGGCGTAGACGGCCTGGTAACCAACCGGCCAGGCCCGCCCGACGCCAAAGGATGGCAGCACTTTCAAACCTATTGGGCGCAACACGGCTTCGGTTCCTGGGGACCCGGCGCCTACGCGGAACAGCTGGTCTGGTACGATCAGGCGATGCAACAGGATTCATACGTGCTCGGCGGTTGCATTTTCGCCTTGGCCGCCAGCCCCGGCTGGGAATCGTACGAAATCGGCGGACATGTGGAGTCTGTCCTGCACCAGTACCTGAGTGTCCACCCGCAGCGGTAATTCCTGTTGCGTTCACGCTGGCGGGCGGGGTGACAGCGAAAAGTCGATTCCTGCAACGCTAAGGTCATCAACCTTTTTTGTTACGGTGGAAACTCTGAGCGACATCCACGGGGGCCTCGCCCAATCCGGCATCTTCTTCTTTATCGCCTTGGGCGTATGGGCCATCTGGCTCCGCATTCGCTCCCGCCCGCTTGACAGCAGCTGGTACGGTGCTGCCGTAATCGGTGAGTTGCTCATCGCCGCCAACTTTCTGCTGGGGTGGGTACTCTACGGGCAGGGCCTGTCCACAAATCTGTCACGCGGATTCGTGCATATTCTTTACGCGACCGTCGCTGTCATCACACTGCCCGCAGCCTATCTTTACCTGAGCCGGCTGCGCGATGAAAATGTAAAAACAGTTCTGTTTGCCATCGTATGCTTCTTTCTCATGGAGGTAATCATTAGGGCCCGCGTCGTGGCTTTGGCATAATCCGCTCCCAGCGGGGTTCCCGTCCGACTTCACGAAGCTGCGCACAGTCGACCGCGGGGCAACACGGGGGGCTTGCCTGACTCTGCCCATTTCCCACGCTTCCAATACACCATCAACACACCTGCGCCAATATCATGTCCCGTTCCGTGCTGGTACTGAATGCAACATTCGAACCATTGAGCCTCGTCTCTGTGCGGCGCGCAATCGTACTGCTGCTACGGGAAAAGGCAGAGCTGGTTGAGGCAACCGAACGTTTGCTGCACAGCGCCAACCAGGCCCTGCCCGAACCGCTGGTGATCCGTCTCACCCGCTACGTCCGATTGCCGCATCGCTCGGTGCCTCCCACGCGCAGCGCCGTGATTCTCAGAGACGCCTACACCTGTCAGTACTGTGGGGAAACACCCGGCAAGCAGGCGTTAACCGTAGACCACGTGATCCCCCGCTGCCGCGGCGGCGATCATAGCTGGACCAATCTGGCCACAGCCTGCAAACGCTGCAACTGCAAAAAGGGGGGCATGAGCCCCCGCGAAGCGGGCATGAAGTTGATACGGCGTCCGTTTGAACCGACCTATGTCGCTCTCGTTCTTTTGAGCAATCCAACCGCCGCCTCCCGCTGGGAGACGATGATGAACGCAGCGATCTAGTCGTCCTCAACTGACAGGCCGACCTCCACCTGATACCAGGCATCAACCGCACGAGACCTCCATGACCAGGCCCCAGCAGGAAACATTGGATGCCGTGATCCGGCGTATCCACGATCTGAACGAACACTCCCTCCTGCAGCTTTCCCAGTATCTGGGCTACCTCAAGTGGCAGGAGGAACTGTGGCAGAGTCTTCTCGAAGAGGAAAGCAGGGACGAAGCCGGGTTTGCCCTTGAATGGAAGTGTGACCTGTTGTCCCTGTTTCCCCAGTCCCGCCATAGCGCCACCCGCGCGCCCGACCTGATGGAAGTGCGCGTCGGCACGGCCAGCTGTGGCATGGTGCAGCAGCCGGCGCTCTGGCAGCATCCTCCCGTAGAGGGCAGCGCCGTCGTCGAATATGACCTGCGCGTCCCTCCGGAGGTGGAGCGTCTGCGCATGCAGTTCGCGATCGGGATCCGAGACGGCGCCCAGATGCAGGACGACAACCACTGCGCCTTCCGCGTTCTTCTCAACGGCGTACGCATCTGGAGCCGTACCAAACAGAGCTGCGAGTGGGAGCGCTTCGCTATCGATCTGCCGAATCAGGCAGGCCAGCAGGCAGTCCTCCAACTGATGACCGACGGCCTGGGCAACAGCCGCTGGAACTGGGCTGTCTGGGCCGAACCGCAGCTGCTCGGCTACACTGCCCCGCAACGAGACGAAGACAGTGGGAAGTGAAGGGCGCCGGGCCTGCCCTGGCCTGTTCCCCCCTCCTGCCGCCGGGCCATGGCCTTGACCGAGCCTCCCATGCCCGTCCTTGACGTCATCGCTTGGGTTCTCCTATTCATCTGGGCCTCGCTCTTCGCCGGCGGTCTTTTCTTCGGCAGGAAACGCCCGCGCCGGCCGCTCCTCCCTCACAAGATTCAGATCGCATCCGCGCTGGTTCTGCTCCTCCTGCCCTGGTACGGCTTCCTCCTCACCCGTCCCGGCGCGGAAGACGCCCGCTACGCTTCCGGCATCGCCGCCTCCATCACGCTGAGCCTGCTGGGCGGCCAGCTTGCTCGCAGGAGCAGGCCCAGGCTCTCGGTGGTCGGCATCGCCGCCATCGCTGTCGGTTACCTTCTGTACGCCGTTGCCGTCGCGCAATATGGCGCAACCCTCGAAAGCGTGCGCCTACTTTTTCTGTCCCTCGGTATGCTCGTCGGCGCGGCGGCCGCCGGCGCCGTTCTACTGCGAACACGCCGCCAAAGTCCTGTCCAGGCGTGGACGGCCGCCGCGTTCGCGCTCCTGCTCTCCGCGGCAACAGGCCTCGCCGTCGGTCTCGCCCTTACCGGCCCCCGTTTCGGTGTCCTGGCAGCGGGCGCGCTGCTCCTCGTCTCCGGCGATCTGCTCCTCCTGCTCGAACTGGCCCCCAGCCTTTCGTTTTCACCAAGGTCCAGGCCAGCTGCGCAGAAAAACCGGCACGGGCTCCCATCATCGAGCGACGCCGCCGCCCAGCTGCTCCGCGTCCCCGGCCAGGCCCTGATCGCCGTCTCCATCTGGGCAGCGCTTCAGGACCCAACCAGCCTGCAGTTTCCCCTTCTCGCGTAACCGGGAAACCGCAGTCTTTTAGCAGCCCGCAATGTCTCCACTGCAGGGGTGAGGGGCCAGGGGAGGGGCGGGGAAATGCAGGGGAACTGCGGGGAACGGCAACAGCGAACGGCAACACCTTTTTGATCCACGGAGGGACACGGAGAAGGGCAGAGGAACTGCCGGGGAAGGGCGCGGGGACTGTGTTGGCGTCTCAGGTTGGTGGAGTGTTTCTGTGCGGTTGGGGTGGGGAGCCCACAAGGGACGCCCCTACAGGGGGTTTGCGAGGGAAGGGAGGGGGGATTGGGATGGGATTTGGACTGCACACGCCGCCCTTCCCTGTTTCCGCCTCTCTCCGCTATAATAGGCCGATACCAAGGTACGCGAAGATGACGCCAGCCCCACTTCGAAACAGGTCATGTCCACCCCCACTTTTCCCTTCGGCCAGGACATAGCGTGGCAGCCGAATCCTGACTGGATCGCGCAGAGCAATCTGCAACAGTTTATGGAGCGGCACGCGATCGGTTCCTACGATGCGTTGCTGACGCGCTCGTTCGAGGATATCAGTTGGTTCTGGGATGCCGTGATGGAGGACCTCGATATCAGGTTTACCCATCCCTATTCGCAGATCGTCGATCTTTCCGACGGCGCGCCCTTCCCCCGCTGGTGTGTCGACGGACAGATGAACATCGTCGACAACTGCCTCGACAAGTGGCAGGAATCCGCCGCCGCGTCCGAACCTGCGTTCATTTGGGAAGGGGAAGAGGGCCGAACCGCTACCCTTACCTACGCTCAACTCCACCGGGAAGTTTGCCGTTGCGCCAACGCCTTGCGCGGCCTGGGACTCGGCAAAGGCGATGCCATCGGGCTGTACATGCCGATGATTCCCGAACTTGCCATCGCCTTTCTCGCCGTGATAAAGATTGGCGGCATCATCCTGCCCCTTTTCAGCGGGTACGGCCGGTCCGCCATCCGCAGCCGCCTTCAGGATGGGGGCGCCAAAGCCGTCTTCTCCGCCGACGGGTTCCTGCGCCGGGGACAGCCGGTGGCAATGAAATCGACCCTGGATATGGCGCTGGCAGACGTTCCCGGCGTCCGCCACGTGATTGTCGCAAAGCGGCTCCCCGCCTCCTCGCCCGCATCGCGGATCGCCTGGCAGGAGCAACGGGACCACTGGTGGCATGAACTGGTTCCGTCACAGGCTGACGAGGCCGAGACCACCCCGACCGCGGCCGAAGATCCCCTTATGATCATCTACACAAGCGGTACCACCGGTCCGCCCAAGGGCGCCGTCCACACCCACTGCGGCTTTCCCATCAAAGCGGCACAAGATATGCGCCACGCGATGGATGTCAAACCGGGTGACCGTGTATACTGGATGACCGATATGGGCTGGATGATGGGACCGTGGCTCGTCCTTGGCACGCTGCTCAACCGGGCCGCCATGTTTTTTTTCGACGGCTCCGGCGACTATCCTTCTGTCGACCGCGTGTGGGAACTGTGCGCCAGGCACCGCATCACCCTCCTGGGCCTCTCGCCAATGCTGGTTCGGACGCTCATGCCCCACGGCGCCGACTTCGTGACCCGACACGACCTGTCCCGACTCCGGGCAGTCGGCTCCACCGGAAGCCCCTGGGGCCCCGCCAGCTGGCGCTGGATTTTCGATCATGCGCTCGAAGGCCGCAAGCCGATTTTCAACTATACCGGCGGCACCGAAATCAGCGGCGGCATTCTCGCGGGCAGCTTTTTCAAACCGCTCAAGCCTGCCGCTTTTGGCGGGCCCATTCCAGGTATGGATGCCGATGTCGTCGACGAATCCGGCAGCCCCGTGCGCGGACAGGTGGGCGACCTCATCGTCCGCCAACCCTGGATCGGGATGACACGCGGCTTCTGGGGCGACAACGAGCGCTATCTCGACACCTACTGGCGCCGCTTTGAGGGCGTATGGGTCCACGGAGATTTCTGCGCCATTGACGAAGACGACATGTGGTTCATACTCGGCCGCAGCGACGATACCATCAATATCGCTGGCAAGCGGCTCGGCCCGGCTGAAGTCGAAACCCTGGTGAATGCCCATCCGGCCGTGACCGAATCCGCGGCTGTCGCTGTGCCCCACCCTGTGAAGGACAACGATGTCGTCGTGTTCGCCGTCCTCCAACCAGGCGTCGACGCCAGTGAATCTTTGCGTACGACCCTGCAGGAGCGCATCACCACCGAATTGGGCCGCCCGCTCAGACCCAAAGAGGTCAGATTCTGCGCCGCGCTCCCCAAAACACGCAATGCCAAGGTGATGCACCGTCTCATCCGGGCCGCTTACCTGGGCGAAGACCCGGGCGACATCAGCGCGCTCGAAGACCCCGCCACCCTGCAGGCAATCCAGAAGTCGGCATGAATCTCCTTACCCTCGAAAACGTCTCCAAGCAGTTCTCCGAGCGGCTGTTGCTCGATGCTGTATCACTCTCCATCAATGCCGGCGAACGCATTGGCCTCATCGGCGTCAACGGAAGCGGCAAGACGACGCTCCTGAGAATCATTGCCGGCCTTGAGGCGCCCGACAACGGCGGCGTCACCGTTTGGGGAGGCGTGCGCATCGAAATGGTCCAGCAGGAGCCGCAGCTGGACGAAAGCGCCACCGTTCTGGAGCAGCTTTTCCGCAGCAACTCGCCCCAGATGCGCCTCCTGCGAGACTACGAAAGCGTCAGCCAGCGCCTCGAGCAGGACCCGGCCAGCGGGGCCCTCCAGCAGCAACTGTTGGAACTTTCCGAAGAGTTGGCGCGCAGCGACGGTTGGGCAGCCGCGGCCAACGCAAAATCCATCCTGACAAGGTTGGGCATCACCGATTTCGACGCCCGCATCGAAACGCTCAGCGGCGGGCAGCGCAAACGCGTAGCCCTGGCGCGAGCCTTGATCGACCGAGCCGATCTGCTGGTCCTGGACGAACCCACCAATCATATCGACATCGGGACGATCGAGTGGCTGGAGAACTACCTCACCACCGCGCCCGGCGCGCTCCTCATGGTCACTCACGATCGCCATTTCCTCGACAGCGTCGTCCATCGCATCGTCGAACTGGACCGCCGCGAGCTTGTCTCCTACACCGGCAACTACAGCCGCTACCTGGAGCTCCGCCAACTACGCCACGAACGCCTGGCCGTACAGGAGCGCCAACGCCAGAAGCTCCTCAAACGAGAGCTCGACTGGATCCGGCGGACGCCGATGGCCCGAGGCACAAAGCAGAAGGCGCGCCAGCAACGGGCCGCCGAGCTCCAGCGCATCCACTATGACTCCGACACCGATCGCGTCGCGATGGCACTAGCGACCCGCCGGCTGGGCAAAAGCGTCCTCGCCGCCAAAGGGCTGACCAAACGCTACGACGGCGTCACTGCGGTGGACCGGGTTGATTTTGCGCTGGAACCGGGCGACCGCATCGGCCTCCTCGGCCCCAACGGCGCCGGCAAGAGCACCTTTCTCGACCTGCTGGCCGGCAAAGTCAAAGTCGACGCGGGTCATATCAAGTGGGGGGAGACCGTACGGTTCGGCTACTACGACCAGCAGACGCGCGACCTGAACGACGCGCAGCGCCTGCTCGAGTTCATTGAAGAGGAGGCGCCGCTGATTCAAGCGCGCGACGGCAGCCGTGTAGAGGCCCCCCAGATGTTGGAGTGGTTTCTGTTTCCGCGCAAGATGCAGTGGGGGCGCATCGGCAGCCTCAGCGGAGGCGAACGCCGCCGTCTCTACCTCCTGCGCATGTTGATCCACCAGCCCAACGTGCTGCTCCTGGACGAGCCGACAAACGATCTGGACGTGCAAACGCTCACCGTCCTCGAAGAGTTTCTCGACGCCTTTACCGGCTGCCTCCTCGTCGCCAGCCACGACCGCTATTTTCTTGATCGCACGGTCGACTTCATCATTCCCTTCGAAGACGGACGCCTGGGCAAGCGCTACCCAGGCCCCTACGCAACCTACCGGCGCCTCTACAACCAGGACAGGCATGCCCGCGCCGCCGTGGATGCGCCAAGTCGACTCGCGTCAGTTCCGCCCACCCAAAATGGGCAGGCGGATCCAAAGCCGGGCGCAGCCGCGGCAACGATGAAATTGAGCTGGAAGGAAAGCCAGGAGTTGGCGCGTCTGGAAACGGAAATCGCCGGCTGGGAAGAGGAACAGTTGCGTCTGCAGCAGCAGATCAACGAAAGCGGAAGCGACTACCAGACTCTGCAGAGCCTGTCAGCCAAACTGACAGAGGTCGAAACCTCGCTGGAATCGGCCTTCGACCGTTGGGCCGAACTGTCCGAGCGTCAGGAGGCCTGAAGCCCACGGCCCTGGCCCGGAATCTGAAGACGGGCGACACGCATTACTCGAACTGCCGGCGAAGGGCCTCCAGCGACTCTTTGGCGTAGAAGTACTCGAAGTGATGGCAGCCTATGACATCCACCTGCAGGTCCGGCCAGTTTCCGCCGCGCACGCCTCGGGCCGACGCCACCCCAACCAGCAGGTCATTCGGACCCAAAACCTGGTCCAGCCCCTTATCCAAAATACGCGTCAACTCCGTCTTGGAAAAGAGCTTGCGCCAGTTCACCGGGCCGTCCATCCCGGAATTGACGCCAATCTGGATATAGTACTTCACATTCACCTCATTGCGCGGGTCATTGAGCTTCTGATACAGCTCCGCGCTGGGCGCCAGGTCCTGTATGCCGTTGGTCAGCCGCGAGATTCCGATCACCAGAAGCTGGGCCAGGAGCTCATAGTCCATCAGCCCTGCCTGGTTGAGAATGATGGTTGCCAGCCACGGAATGAGCCGGTGAGATTCGGCCAGAGCCGTGCCCGTGTTGTGCGCGCCCACCATGATAACGCGCTCGACAAACTGATGACCGCTCTCCATCTCCACGCACACGCGGGCGACCTGCGTCCCCATGCTATGACAAAAGATGTCGAGCGGCGGCCCCTTGTCAGTGCCAAAGCCGAGGCGGCGCAGCTGCGCCGTCATCAGCAGCCCGCTTTCGCGTATACTCGTGTTGATCGTCTCGTAGTCGAACGCAAGCGCCAGATCGTATTCGTCCAACTCCTTCAGAACCGGCAGAGCCCTCTGCACCAGCTTCTCGGTGCTGCTGCCGAAACCGTGGGTGATCAGCAGGGCACGGCGCGCCTGGGCCACGTCCCGCGCGGTAACCTTCGAATAGACCGGTGTGCCCCCCGCCTCCATCCGCACCTGGCGCAAGCCAAGATCAGGCGGAAGCTTCTGGTAGAACAGCTTGTAGAAAAGGACGCGCACGGCATGTTTTGCGTCTCTGACGGACGCTTCCGGCTCCGCGTCTTCCTCATCCGTTGCCGGGTCCTTGCGCGCCGCGGCTTCCGCCAACCGCCACTCTTCCTGGAAAAAGTTGATCAGCCGCCGGAACAGCCCTCCCTTGCCCCTGCCAGGCGCTGTCCCATGCCCCGTTTCAACCGCTGTCTCTTCCGCCTCGTTTGCCCCGAACCTTCGCCTGGCGCCCGCGGAACCGGACTCCGCAGCCGCCGAGTCCGGAATCGGCAAGTGGGTAATCTCCACCGCCATGCGCCTCCTGTCGCCGTCCTGCGACAGGTTCTGGGCATCGGTTGGATGGCCAACCATGTAGTAGTATTCGCCGTCAAACGCGACCGCCGCAATCCCGGCAATGTCCGGATCATTCTCCACGCTGAGCGCAATCCGCAACGGCGACTCCTCGCTGATCGTCGCGAGCTGGTCTGCTGAGGTATCCAAGACCAGCACGCCGGGCGAAGCGCCAGCCGCCCCCGCCTTGCGCGAAAAGGAGAGCGGCTGAAAAAACGGGGCGGCTTCCGGGCTGCTCAAGCCCGGCGGCAGGGTGATCGGGTCTGTCGGGTCCCACGCGAAGTGGCTCAGATTGCTGACCACCAGCAGGCCGCCCAAACCCGCCGGCTTCTCAACCGTAATGTCCAGGTCCGTGCCCACATTGATCCTGTTCTGACCCTGAGGGAGCAGGAATTCCTCCTGTTTTCTCAAGGCTTTGACCGTCACCTGCTTCGTGAACCAGCGATCATGTGTATCGTCCCGCTGCACCATCAGATTGCGCACGCGCGGACCGTCGTAGCGAATGCCGTTCAACAGCTCGGCCAGCGGGCCGAATGCACGCGTCTGTTCGGCGCCGCCGGGTTCGTTCAACTCCGGCAACTCCAACACATCGAAAGAAGTGGGAACCCGCGTGGCGAAGACTTTGTAAATCTCTGTTTCACTCTCGGCCCCGGGGTCCATCACAACCGGTTCGATGTTGTTGACAAAAAAGGCCTTGCCCGGCGACACCAGCTGATACGGGGCCCGCTCCGGGTAGACGCGGCGAATGCCGTAATTCGAAGACAGCGCAAAGACGGTGACATAGAGATTCTCGGCGCTGTTGTTCCGAACCGTGATCCAGATCTTCCTGCCCGGCGGCAGCAACCCATCCCGGTGCAGAGGCTCGCCGTCCTTCGGCTCGGTAAAACTGGCCCGCGTGTAGGACTGAACCTCCAAGCTCAGCGCCTCTTCCATCAATGCCATGGGCGCCGGATTGCGCAGCGTGCGCACATTATGGAAGGTCGCCAGATGATGCAGATATTCGGCAGTCCTGGCCGCGCCCGCCTGCGTACGCGGCGGCGTGTCCTGGATGATCCGTTCGCCGCTGCCATCGTGAATGACGTAGGCATCGTTCTCGACAGCCACGTGAAAACGGGTAAATCCATCCGGCTGGCCTCTTCCTGCCGCGTGCAGGAATGGTGAAGAGGGGGCCGTGGTCAACTCCGCCAGCAGAAAGGGATCTGTGGTCGATACCTCGTACATCAACCTCTGGTAGCCGTAAGCCGTCACTTTCGCCCTTGCCGGCAGGCTGAACTGTGTGTGGCGGACGCCCTTGATCATTGCGTAGGACGAATCGACCCTGGACTCGAACACCTCGCCGCGGCCAAGGCCGCGTCCCGACAGGGCTTCGCTGCCGGCCGGGTACAACTCCACATGGCTGCCCGGGGTGAGGCCAACCGCCGCGCCGCCGCCGATGCGTATGATCACATCGTTTCCCGTCTCCCCGGCCTCGCGGGCATCGATAACGTTCAGGTAGGAGCCCGCGTGCGGCATCAGATCGCCAAACACCGCGCGGTTTACGGGGCCCTCCAATTGGGGGATCTGCCTCGCATAGACGCTGTGGACCTGCGTTTGCACGGCGTCGTGGACCTCCCGCCAGCTCATCCGCGGGTGCAGCTCCTGCAGCTTCTGCAACAGGAAATAGGTCATCGCCCCGTACCAGGCGCCGTTGGTCGGCGAGCGGTACTCGTGGCTCATCTCTTCATCGCGGCAACCGGCCAGCAACAGGTGATCGCTGCCCAGCTTCCCTGACCAGTGGCGGCTGGCTACCGTTTTTGCGCCCTGCGTTTCGGGCAGAACGGCGCCGGCTGGCCGCGCGCGGCGGTCCGCCGGTGTCCGACGCACTGGAACGAGCGCCCGCGTGCCTGAACCTGCGTGGCAACAGTCCAGCACAACGGTGACCAGCGCGCCTCTCTCCTCCGCCAAAGCGATGAGCGCGGCCAGCTCTTTGTCCAATATGTCGTAGACAGGTCTGCCCCTGTCGTCCGTCGTGCGGCTGTCGCAGGGCACCAACGTCTCATCGTATCCGTCGGGCTCATTGGGATCGGATGAGAGGGCCTGTGAGCCGTGCCCGCTGTAATGGAAGAAAACCTGGTCGCCGGTGTTGGTCCGCTCGATCAGCCACCGCCAGCCGTCTATGATGTTCTGTCGCGAGGGGAGCTTTTCGTCCGGTTCCGCGCCTGTCGATGTCAGTAGCCGGATGTTCTCAGTGGGCACGCCCAGCCGTTGGGTCAGGAATCCATAGATCGCTCTGGCATCGTTGGCGCAGCCACCCAAATCGGAAATCACACTGCTCTTGTACTGATCAACGCCAACCACGAGAGCAAATAAGCGCGGAGACAACATTGGCAATCCTTAAAGACGAGTGAGACACGCTTTCACTTCGCGAAATGAGAGCGGACAGTTTGTGGGAAATAGAGCGATCATAGCACATTGATGTCACAATGCGTAACCGGAATCGACAGATACCATTCTACCCCGTCGTCACGTGAACGGAACAACATTCAGAGCTTATTCTGGACGGGGATTATGTCTGGACGGGGATTTGGAGGGATTTTTGGGATATGGGGGATGGGTTGTTGTCTGGACTGGGATTTGGGGGCGAGCGGCGGGGTGTGAACTGCAGGGGATAGTGGATATTGGGTGGCGGGGAGAGGGGCGGTCGCAGGGCGGCGCCCCGGGTTTTCGTTCCCAAGGGCGCCTCCGCGATGTCGCGTTTTGTGGTCGCGGCCAGCTTTGCGCCTGGCTGCGCCGACTTCCTGCCCCGGGCTTGCCGATCACCGGTGGACAGGGCAACCCTTACTCACCCCGCGTCGAACTGCCCTGCTCGAACCACGCCGGCGGCTCCGGCAACGACGCCGCCAGAATCTCGCCGAACTCCTGCCCCTGGCGCGTCTCGGTCAGGCCGCCCAGCCGCGCGAACTCCTGCTCAATTGCGCGGCGCCGGGCTTGGGCGTCATCCAGACGTTCGGCCGAGTTCTCGCCCGCCAGCGCCACCAGCAGCGCAAGGCGCCGGATCGGAGCGACATCCTGCCAACGCATTGGACTTTCCGAAGCGAGCGTCCACGCCTGTGTCTGCGGCTCCCCGCTGCCAGGATGATGCCAGCGCAAGGCCAGCGTGCCCAGCGGCCCCGCCGCCCCCGGCCGCGCCTTCAGCCGGTACACGACCGTGTTCTCCTGGCCCACGTGCAGCTCCGCGAAGTCCTCCTCGTCATCTTCAAATGACTCATTCGCGGCCGCCCGGTTGAGGTAGCCCACCAGGCGCCACTCTTCGACCGTTTCCGCGTCCCATGAAACCTGCGCCCGCGCTTCGTCCGCGGCCGGGCTGAATAGCGCGGCGAAAGAGTCCGCCGACAGCAGACCCTGCGCCTCCTCGGGCGAATACACGTACCGGTACCAGCCGTCGCCGTCGTTGCTCACCTGCTCCAGCAGGTCGTCATTGTAGTTTTCGATGCCCACACCCACCGCAACCAGGCGGATCGGGTTGGCCTCGGCACGCTGGCCCCCCAGAGATTCGATGATCGACTCCGCGCGGGTGTCGCCCACGTTGGCCACACCGTCGCTGATGAAGAAGACGTAGTGCAGCGCGTCGGGGTCCTGCCGCCGCGCTTCCAGCGCCAGTTCATAGCCCCTGCGCAGCCCCGCCTCGGCGTTCGTGCTCTGGTTGGGGCGGAAGCCGCGCAGCGAACCGGTTAGCGCGGGATCGTCGGGGGCCGCGTGAGGTACCGTGTACTCGCCCAGGACCACCTCTGAAAACTGCACCAGGGAGACTCGATCCCCCTCGGAAAGGCGGCTGAGCAGCGTCTCGACGAGCGTACGCGCGGTATCGAGCTTATTGTCCTCTCCCATCGAGCCGGACGCATCCAGGACGACCGATACATAACGCCTGGTCGGCAGCTCCCGGGGCGCAGCCGCGCTGAGCCCAATCAACGCCAGCCAGGATTCGGGGTCAAGCGGGTCGGTCGTAACGGTCAGATCGAGATGAAACGTCTCTTCGCCCTCAGGCCGGGAATAGTCCCAGCGCAGCGCGTTGAGCCACTCCTCCACGCGCACGTCATCCGGTTCGAGTACAAAGCCCTGGCGCGCGAGAGCGAGCGAACGGCGCCACGACGCGTCATCGGCGTCCAGACCGAACGTGGAGGTCGTTTCGAGGCTTGTGGGGACGACCGGCGGCAGCTGCGCTTCCGGCTGCGGGCCGCGGCGGTTGCGGCGTCCTGAATCGGGCGAGACAGGGCCTGACCTGGGGCTTGAAGAAGCGGATTGCGAAGGAGCCTGGCTGACAAACGACTGTTTGCTCGAGTCTGGAGCCGCCTGCCGCTCATCCTGTGACGGCGCCGCGCAGCCGGCCAAAAGAAGCGCCAGCATCAGTAGGAGCGGAACAGGCAGGTTGCGCCAACTACTGCGCGGACTGCATCTGCGGGCCGGTGGACCGATTCTCGCGTCTTTGCCGGGACTGCGTACCATTGTTGCCCTCCTTGTCGTGATCGCCTCCTCCGTTTTTTGGCCGATACCATCACGTCGAAAGAGACGCGCACCTGTTTTGTCGTTGTCTCAGGGGTTCTCTGGCGGCCTCATCGTTGCATCCAATGAGGCCCGTCTGACAACTGTACGGTCCAAGGCAACATTAGGTTTCCTGCTCCTGGCGATCGTGTCTGATTTTGGGTCGGGCGGGCGTTGCGCTGGCTGGCTGGCCGGCCAGGATTTTCGTCAACCACTGTCAGCGGGGTACGCAAACAACGGGTCCCAGCCGGCCGGCCCGTCCGGAAGCAGATCGAACAGGGGCCACACGCCGCAGTAGGGGTCGCCCGGTCCGAAGGAGTCTTTGGCTACCCGCACGATCCTTCCGGCCTCCTCCTTTCGAAAGACCGAAACGCCCGGCTGGAATCCGGACATGAAGGCCTCCTCTTCCCACTGGAAGCCCATGTCTTTCGTAAACGTCGTCCCCTCCGCGGAACAGATCGGAAACCGCCAGCCGCGTTTTCTCGCGAACGCCTGCTGCGCCTCTGGCGTGTCCGGCGAAACCACGACAAACGCGGCCCGGCTCTGCAGATGGTCGTACACGCCATTGAATCCGTCGGCCCACATCGTGCAGTTCGAGCAGCCAGTTCCCATGTTGTGTATGAGGATAAGATCATCGTTGCCGCCGAACAGTTGCGAGAGTTTCACGGGCCCGTCCGCGTTCTTCAGCTCGTAATCTTCCACCGGCTGCGGCGGCAGCTGCCGCCGCAGTTTCACCAGCTTGCGTCGCGCCGCCTCGAGTTCATCCTGGGCACTGGCGATCTCCCTTTCCAGTTCCAACCTGCTCTCAGGCACGGCATCCTCCCTGCGCCGTCGTTCATTCCTGGCGCGAAATCTACTCCCCCGCGTAACTGGAGATTCGGGCGCGATTTTCAATTTGCAGGGGCTGCGGCAACTCTTCTTTTTTGTCGGTGACCATTTCGGCAAACCTGCGCCCCTGGGGCAAGACCCGGCTATCGAAGGAACCGACAGACCTGTTGAAAGTTTCAACGGCCCTGTTGAGCCTTGCGCCAACATCCTTGTAGTGATCCATAAAGGTCAGCATTCTTTTGTGCAGTTCCTGCCCCTCTTTCAGGATGCGTTCAGCATCTTCGGCAATGCGCTGGCGCTGCCAGCCATTGGCAACAGACCACAGGAGCGAGATCAGCGACGCCGGTGTCGCGATGGCAACCCGCCTGTGCATGGCGTACTCAATCAGCTCAGGGTTGGCGTTCAGCGCCGCTGACAGAAATTGGTCGCCAGGCACGAACATCACCACAAAATCCAGCGACCCTTCCACTTTGGCCCCATATTCCTTTTTTGCCAGGTCGTCCACTTGCGCTTTCAGGGCGCCGGCATGGCGTTTCAGCGAATCGTCCCGCGCCGTCTCATCATCCGCCTGCTGCGCCTCCATGTATGCAGCCGTGGACGCTTTGGCGTCAATGACCACAGCCCGCTTCTCCGGCAGCCGCACCGTCAGGTCGGGCCTGATCTGCGAGCCGCTGCCGGCAGTCTGTTCCGCAAAATCGCAGTACGCCTGCATTCCGGCCAGTTCGACGACCCGGCGCAGCTGTACCTCGCCCCAGTTGCCTATCTGCCTGTTATCCGTCAACGCGCTGGACAGCCTGGTGGCCTCCTCGGCAATGCTTTCGCTCCTCTGCGCGAGCAGACTGATCTGCGGGTTGAGCTTTTCGTAGTTATCCCGAAGAGGCTTGACCAGCGCCTCAAACTGCTCGTGGCGCTGCTTGAAATCGCCCTTTGCCTCCTCCAGGGTCTTTCCCAGATTCTCCTGCGCCAGATCGATGAACTGGGCGTTATTCGCCTGCAACACCTGGCTGGCGGTCGCCTGGAAACTCTCGCTCAGCTGATCCTTCGCCGTCTCCAGGATCTTCTCGGCGCTGTCTCGTTGGGCCAACTGGCCTTTCAACCCTGCGATCTCTTCTCGCAGCGCAGTTTCCCTCTTTACCCAATCCGCCTCCATTCTGGACTGGCGGCTCCTGGCCCGAGAGCCCTGCAAAATCCAGCAGACCACGCCTCCAACCAGGACGCCTGCAATAACCGCGACGACGATTTCCATTATCCACTCCTCGTATGTACGTTGTTCAGGATTTGACAGTCGGTTCCCCGGCTCAAGACCGGCGGGCGGGCGCGACCGGAGGAAGGCCCGCGCATTGGGGCCGCTCACTCAGGCGTTCGCCCGCCTGTCCGCGACAGAACCGGCCAACGCCGGCAGTATCTCCCCGCTCTTCCCCTGCAGGAACAGATCGGCGATGGAGGAAATGGGGCCCGGCTCCGGGTTTACGTCGATCACCGCGGCCCCCGCCCGTTTCGCGATCAGCGGCAGCTGCGCCGCGGGATAGACCAGCCCGCTTGTGCCGATGACAAGCATTGCATCACAGCCCTGGGCCGCGTCGGCCGCCTCTTCCACCACATCCCAGGGCAGACTCTCGCCGAACCAGACCACATCGGGCCGCACAAGATCGCCGCAGAGTCCGCACGCGGGCGGCGACTCTGCGCGCCGTTGTTCGCCGGTCAGATGATGCGGGGCGGCGCACGAATTGCAGCGGAAATGAAGGAGGCTGCCATGCAGGTGAAGGACCTCCCCGCTGCCCGCCTGCTCGTGCAAACTGTCCACGTTCTGCGTGACCAGTAGAAACCGCTCGCAGAGCCCGGCAAGCTGTGCCAGAGCAAAGTGTCCGGGGTTGGGCGCAGCCGCCTTCAGCAGGTCCAACCGCCACATGTACCAGCGCCAGACCAGCCCCGGGTCCCGTTCGAAGCCCTCTGGAGAAGCCAACTCTTCCGCATCAAACCGGCTCCACAGACCGGTCTGGGCGTCGCGAAAAGTCGGCACACCCGACTCCGCGCTCACCCCGGCCCCCGTGAGGCAAACAACCCTTGAAGCGGTCCCGAGCGCGCGCGCGGCCCTATCGATATCCTCTCTCATACTCCCCACATTTGCCCTGCTCCGATCCCCTGCGCTGAGACCAAGCACTGATCACCGGACACTGCCCCAATCATGCTCCGAAGCGCTTCAACCGGCCCGCATGGGCCATGGCCTGCGGAACCAGCGTTGTCGCGTGGCAGATTCCCAGCTGGCCGCCGGCGCAAGCGCGCTCGCCAAAGCCCCGCGCCGCTTCAGGCATGGCATCGGGGCTCCACAGCAGCGTCGGGACCGGATGCCAGCTGTGGCTGCGCAGAACCGCCGGCGTACTGTGATCGCCGGTCACGATCAGCGCGCCCGGGCCCAGCTCCAGGATGCGGGGAATCTCCGCGTCCACCGTCTCGATCTCGCGGACCTTCGCGTCGAAATCTCCGTCCTCGCCGTAGCTGTCCGTCTTCTTGACATGAACAAAAAAGAAGTCGAAATCTTCCCACGCCTCCACCAGCGCGTCGATCTCATGCCGCGGGCGGTCTCCCTCGAACGGGATCGCTTCCATCCCTACCAGGCTCGCCACCCCGCGGTACATCGGATAGACCGCGATCGCCGCTGCCCGCATGCCAAATATGTCCGGAAAGAGCGGCAGTCCCGGGTCCTGCGCCAGACCGCGCAGGTTCAGGCTGTTGGCCCGCGGCTCGTCGGCCAGCGCTTCACGGGCGTGCGCCGCCCACCGGTTCACCAGTTCCGCCGTGCGCGCGCCTTCGCTTCGCCCGCTTTCGTCCCGCACCGGCAGCGGCTTCCGCCCTACCGCCTGCGGGTCCGTATCCGTCAGGCTGCCCCCCAGCCCCTCGCCTCGCAGCACGAAAACAAAACGATGTTCCTGCACCGGTTCGACGAATACTTCACAGTCGTCGAAAAGCCCAGCGCTCGCCTCACGCAGCTTGCCCGTCAGCCGGATGCACTCCTCGGTGCCAATGCGTCCGGCCCGCCGGTCGGTAATCAGGCCATCACCATCGACCGACGCGAAGTTGCCGCGCGCGGCCACGTCGCCGGCCTGCAACGGGAAGCCGATCCCCAACGCCTCCAACACGCCGCGACCGATCATATAGCGCACGGGATCGTAACCGAACAGGCTCAGGTGCGCAGGCCCGCTCCCCGGTTCCACCCCGGGCCGAACCGGGATGCTCAGACCCAACGACCCGGACTCCGCCAGCCCATCCAGGTTAGGCGTGCGGGCCGTCTCCAATTCCGTCCTTCCCCCCGGCGTTGCGGGCAGGCCGCCCAGACCATCCATCACCAGCAGAACGATTTTGCTGCCGTCCTGTCGCAGATTGCGCATCAGATCAAAGTCGGTAAATGGCGATGCCATCTGTATTCTCCTATTGTGGGAGGGCGGCGCACAGCCGGTCCACTATGCAGGGCAGGGGCGCGGCGCCTGCGTGCAGGGGCCGCGCCGCGGATTCGGCAGTTCGTTCCAGTTGCCCCATCCCGGGCCGTCTTCGCGGGAGCAGAACGGCCCTATTGTCGCAAACAAGACAGACTGTAGACAAATCTCGCGCGTGACACAGCTCAACTTGGCGGTCGTTCCTGGGCGTGGTCCAGAATGGGGGCCAGCGGCGGGGAGAAGGGCAGGGGAACTGCGGGGAGGGCGCCCACAAGGGGCGCCCCTACAGGGGGAGGCGGGGCGCGCAAACGTAGGCCGGCGGACATGTGAGGGGCGGGGGCGCGTATATGCCGCGGGGCAGCGATATGGGGCGGGGCAAAATTGGCCCAACAGGGAACCCTCCTGCGCTTCCTTCGCGGCATTGGGAGAAGGCCGCCCACCGCCAGGGCGTTCAGTTCGGGCGCTGCGGCCCAAAACAAGAGGAGCCCCAGGCCATATGGCCTGGGGCTCTGCTGCGTCTCAGTTTACGTTGTGGGTTGTACCCGCTGATGGAGGAACGAGGTGATGACTAACCCTCTACCGTCCCTCCGCCGACGTTCACCGTAATCCTGCGGGGTTTCACCTCATCGGCCTTCGGCAGTGTCAGCGTGAGCACGCCATCGGCGAAGTCGGCGCTGATATCGGCGCTGTTGATCGCCGCCGGCAAAGTGATGCTGCGCATAAACTTGCCGAAGTGGCGCTCTCGCAGATGCCATTTGGCGGTCTCTTCCTCGCTCTCGCCACTGGTCTCGCCCTGTATCGTCAGCGTGTTCTCAGAAAAGCTGATTTCGATCTCATTAGGGGCAATCCCTGGCAAAGAGGCTTTGACGTTGAACGCATGGTCATCCTCGTACACATCCAGCGCCAGCCGCAACGAATCTCCGTTCTCGTTGCCCTGCCACCCGGACGGCTCCCGCAGAAGATCGCCAACCAACTGGTCCATCTGATTGCGCACCGACAACATCTCACGGAATGGGTCCCATCTCACAACTCGATTCATTGTTTGCCTCCATAGAACTTTCAACCGACGATTCTGTCTGAAGTACTCTGCGGCTTCCTTACTCATTGCCGCCTTCACAGACAAGAATAGCCGATCAATCGTTAGATGGAGGTCAGCGCAAGATTAGAAGAATATATGCGGGGCGCGAGTTACGATGAGGGGAAAACGGCGGCCCTATCCCTGGTCGTCTTTTCAGGACTCGTACAGGTAACAGGCCACGGCATGTTGGCCTTCCACGGGGATGAGAGGCGGTTGATTCTCAAGGCAGATGTCCATCCGGTGTGGGCAGCGCTGGTAAAAGCGGCAGCCTCTCGGGGCGCCCTCCGCGTTCTGCGAGCGCATCGTCTCCTCTGCCGGCAGCCTAATATCCGTATCCCACTTGATTTTCGGGTCCGGCACCGGGATCGAATTGATCAACTCCTGCACATAAGGGTGTTGCGGGTTCTGGATGATCTGGCCGGTATCCCCCGTCTCCGCGGTGATGCCCTGGAAGAGAACAATCATATTGTCGCCGATCTGGTACGCGGTCGAGAGGTCGTGCGTAATATAGAGGAAGGATATGCCGTGTTCGTCTCGCAGCCGCAGCATGATATCGAGGATCATCGCCCGCAGAGAAGCGTCCACGGCTGAAACCGGTTCATCGGCCACAATCAGCCGCGGACGCAGCAGGTAGGCGCGCGCCACCATTACCCTCTGGCGCTGCCCCCCGCTGAGTTGATGCGGGTACTTCTCCAAGATTTCGTCGCCGCGCAGGCCCACGACGTTTAGCGCGTCCTCGATCAGTTCGCGTCTCTCGAGCTTGTCCTGGGCCAGGGCAAAATGCCGCATGACCAGGTTGAACGTGTGCTGGATGCGGAAGAAGGGGTTGAAAACGTCATACGGGTCCTGAAAAATGGCCTGGACCTCTTGGCGATAGGTCAGGCGCTGCTTGCGATCCAACTGCGAGAGATCAACACCCTTGTAGAGGATCTGCCCTTGGGTCGGCGAGATAAATCCGAGGACCAGGTTGGCGAGCGTCGTCTTGCCGCTGCCGCTCTCACCTGCGATCGTCGTGATCTGCGCGGGAGACTCGTGCAGATCAAGGCTGAAAGAGTCCAGCGCCACAAGAGGGGGCTGCGAACTCAGAAAGCCGCCGCCGAACTCCATCGTGGCGTCACGGATTCGGAGAAGAGGTTCCGCTTTGCCCGGCTGCGTCATGCCTCTTCCAATTCGATCAGGGAGTGGCGTTCCGGCTCGTACAGCCAGCAGGCCACCAGATGGTCGTCATCTCTTTCCACCAGTTCCGGCCGGCGCTCGCGACAGATCCGCTCGACATGCTTGCAGCGGAACTGGAAGATACAGCCGGGCGGCGGGTCGCGCAGGTCATGCGTAAGCCCTTCTGTCACATTCAATGGCTTGCGCTCTCGGATCGATGGAATCGATTCGATCAAGAGTTGCGTGTATGGATGAAGCGGCTCAGCAAAGGCAGATTCCACCGGCGCCACTTCGACCAGGTTGCCGGCATACATGACCGCGATGCGGTCGACAAGCTGGGCCTGCAATCCCATGTCGTGGCCAATCATCACCATGGAGACGCCCAGCCGCTCCTTTACCTCCAGCAGCGTCTGGGCCACGACTCGCTGCACAACCACGTCCAGGGCGCTGGTTGGCTCGTCGGCGATAATCACCTGTGGGTTGAGCGCGATCGACATCGCAATGCAGACCCGCTGCTTCATGCCCCCACTCAGTTCGTGGGGAAACATGTCAATCACCCGTTCCGGCAGTCCGACATCGTTCAGCAGGTTGAGAATGCGCTGTTCGAGCTCAGCGCGGCCAATGTTCTCATGCGCCAGGATCGCGTCGGCCATCTGTTCGCGGATCGGCGTGACCGGGTTGAGGGAGTTCATGGCTCCCTGAGGCACCAGGGCCAGATCGCGCCAGCGAACCCGGCGCAGGTCTCTGCCGGAGAGACTGACCAGATCCCGCTCCTCGATTCGCACCGCTCCCTGCACGATCCGGCCCGGCGGTTGCACCACCTGCAGAATCGCCATGGCCACCGTCGTCTTGCCGCACCCGGATTCCCCAACCAGCCCGAGGATTTCGCCCTTGCGCACACTGAAGTTTACCCCGTTGGCGGCAATGACCTCCCCACGCGGCGTAAAATAATGGACGTGCAGGTCGTCGACTTCCAGGGCGGCTTCTTCCTCACCAGCAGTTCCGTCCTCTACTGGCTCGACCGGCGGCAGTTCCCCCGCCGCGGTCCGCTCCCGCCGCGTCGAGCTGAACTGCCGGATACGCGGATTGGCGATTTCATCGAGACCGATCGTCATCAGAAAGAAGCCGACGAAGATGACCATCAGAATGATGATCGGCGGCAGCCACCACCACACGAGACCGCGCACCAGGGCAGCGTTCGTCGTGGCCTGGTTGATGATCAGACCCAGCGAAGGCACGCGTGTCGGGCCAAGCCCCAGCACCTCCAGCCCGGTGGCGCCCAGGATCGCCGCTGAAATGCCGCCGGTCAGGCTGGCCGCCAGCCACGGCAGCATGTTCGGCAGCATCTCCACGAACATGATCTCCAACGCCGATGCGCCCGACAGATGCGCCATCCGCACATAGCTGCGCTCGCGCAACGTGAGCACCTGCGAGCGTACCAGGCGCGTCGGGCCGGGCCAGGCAAATAGCGCGAGGATCAGCGCCATCGCCGTGGTGTCTGTCATCTGCACGTAGGACGCGATGACAACCAGCACAACCAGCGCCGGAATCGTGACCGCGGAGTCGCTGAGCGTACGGATTACATGGTCCCACCATCCGCCTACGTAACCCGCCACGGAACCGAGCGCCATGCCGATGCCCATGCCGATGATCGCCGCCAGGAACCCGACCTTGAGCGAAGAGGGTGTCGCCAGGATCAGTTGGGCGAGCATATCGCGCCCGTTACTTTCAGTGCCAAGGGGGTGTTCAGGCAGGCCCCCCTCAGCCCACACCGGCGGCTTGTTCAACGGCCCCGCGCCCGTATAGGCTAAATCCGTGTCCCAAAAAAAGGGACCCACGAGGCCGAACAGAAGAATCAGCAGGACGATGCCGGCGCCAAGCAGAAACTTGAAGTTCAGCCAAGGGGAGTCCCAGGTATTCAGCCCCCAGCCTTGGGCGGGAGCGGAGGCATCATCAGGGGTTCGTTGTCCGACAGCCAATGGTTTCTTCTGCTTCTTGTCCTAGCGCATAGTCCTCTTGTAGGTAATGCGCGGGTCGATGAAGGGGTAGAGCAGATCAAGCAGGAAAACGCTCGTTGCAGTCACGAGGATGATCAGATTGGCGATGGCCTGGGTCACTGTATAGTCTTGAGAGATGATCGCCTGATACAGCGTATAGCCGGTGCCCGGGTAGGCGAAGATGAACTCGACCAGGATCGAACCGCTGATCAACCCCCCCAGCCCCAGCGCCAGCGCGGTCAACGCCGGTAGAATCGCGTTGCGGACGCCGTACCGAAAGAAGATGCGCGCCGGCGATAGGCCTTTGACCTGCGCCAGCAAGAAGTAATCTTCGTTGTTGACGCTGATCATCAATCCCCTCATTCCCAGCGCCCAGCCACCCATCGACGTCAGCACAATCGACACCACCGGCAGAATGGCATGACTGAGCATATTCTTGATGAAAGGCAGATTCCATCCGGGATCGACCCGGCGCGAGTAGGCCCCCGTCGCCGGCAGCCAGTCCAGCTCAAATGCAACGAGATAGATCAGCATGATACCGAACATGAAGTATGGGATCGCGGTGAAGGCCAAGCTGCTGGGCAGGATCATCTGCAACCAACGCGGCGTGCGCCGCCAGCCCATCAGCGATCCAACTGTCACGCCGATGGAAAAGGAGAGCACGGTCGCCACCGTAAGCAGACCCAACGACCACGGCAATGCCCTGCTGACCATTGACCACGCTTCGGTCGGGAAGTGCGACAGCGAATACCCGAAATTGAGCCGAAACACGTTGCCCCAGTAGCGAAAATACTGCACATGAATCGGGGCATCCAGCCCGAAACGGGCCTTCCAGCTGGCGATCAGCTTGTCGGCGTTCTCAATATAGCCCGCATCCAGCGAAAGACGGCCGACCATTTCGCTCACCGGGTCGCCCGGCGCCAGACGCGGGATCACGAAGATCAACGTAGAGCCCAACCAGATGGTCAGGAGATACATCAGGAACCGCTGCAGAACGTACTCTTTCGTCAGTCCGCGCATGGGCAGAATTTCAGTGGTTGGCGGTCGGCGGCGTTACGAACCACCGACCGCCAACCACTGTCGCGATCTTACTTGCTCGTCGATTCAATCTCAGGCAGGATGCCCACGAAGCTGGGACACCAGATCACCGGCCGTTGATAGTAGTTGTCGATCGTCGGCCAGTTGGTCCAATAGGTGGTGTTGAATGGCACCAGTTTCTTGGACTGGGCTGTCGGGATGGCCGGAATCTCGTCGTAGTAGATCTCCAGGGCGCGTGCCGTAAGTTCGTACAACAGCGGATCGTCCCAACCCAGCTCGCTTATCTGGTCCACCAGTTCAGAGAACTCGGCGTTATGCCAGCGGAAGCGGTTGGAGTGAGGCAGCTGGTGACGTTCGCCCTGTGGGGGCACCTCATCGGCGCGTAGCGTGCGCAGCGTATTCCACGGTTCGACAATCGAGCCGCATGTCTGCCAGCCGCTCTGCGCTTCGTAGTTGCCCGTGTCCAGGTATTCCACCCATGTGCCGCCGATCAGATTTACCTTGACGGCATTGATGCCGAAACGCTGCAGCTGCTCCGCGTATACATCGGCGACACGCTCCAACTCGCTGATGCCTTCGTATACCTGAATCTCCAGGCTCAGTTCCTCCCCATCCTTCGACCAATAGTCGCCCGATTTCTCATACCCCTTGGAGATCAGAATCTCCTCGGCCGCGGCCAGATTGGGCTGGGTGAACTTGGCGATCGTCTCGGCCGGCACCAGATCCGCGAACTTCTGCATCGAGGGATAGAGCGGGAACGGATACGGGCCCATTATCGAGGTGCCTTCATATGCGATATCGATTATCTGCTGGCGGTCCATCACATAGTTGAGCACCCAGCGCATATCCTTGTCGTTCCATGGCTCGAGCGAATTGTTGACAGAGAGACTGCGCGCGCACGGATCAGGCCACACAAACGGCATCTCATCCTGGAAGGCAATCCAGTTGGGATTCTGTGCCACCAATGCCTGGAACGACCCAAAGGTGATATCGTGCAGACCGTCATAGTCGTCCTCGATCGCGGTCGCCAGTCGGACTTCCTCGGTGCCGGTGTAGGACATGACCAGTTTCTTCGGCTCCGGCAGCTTCTTCAAGCCGACTTCGGCTGCCCACCAGTTGTCGTTGCGCACCCAAATCGTTTCATTCTCAGTGACCTTGGCCAGAATGTATGGGCCGGTGCCCATCGGCAACCCCTTCTCCAAATCGAAGTTTTTGAACGTTGCCGGATCTTCGACATTTTCCCAGATATGCTTGGGGACGAAGTAGTCGACACCGCAGATGTTATCGGAGAAGCGCTCCAGCTTGAAGCGTACATTCGGCTTTTTGAGGTTGTACACAACCGTCAGGTCGTCAACCTTTTCGACCGACTCGATCCACTCCTGGTAAGCAAAGTGCTGGCCGAGCGCATCGTTATTCATCTGCAACTCGGTCGAGAAAACGATGTCGTCTGCCGTAAAGGGCGTGCCATCCTGCCAGGTAATGCCCGCGCGCAGTTTAAGCGTCCAGACAGAGTGATCTTCGTTGGGAGTCAGGGATTCGGCCAACCAGTTTTCGATCTCGCCGCTGCCGTAGTTCAGCAGTGTCAGCACGTCCGAAAACTCCGTATAGCCCCAACCGACTGCACTGCCGCGCACGTAGGGATTCCAGTTGTCAGATCCCTGCAGCGGGCTTGTGCGGTCCAGGATCACGGTCTCCTCGCGTGAAGCATTGAGATAGTCTTCCGGCGTTCCCATCTCCTCCGTCTGGCTCTCGCTTTCCGCGGCCGGCGCGTCCGCAGCGGCCGGCTCGGTCGTGTCTGCGCCGCATGCCGCCAAAAGGACTGTGAGCAATACCAGAAGAATTGTCAATCGATAAGGCGATCTCATGACTTGCTCCCTTATTTGATGTGTTCTTTTTTAGAGGAGGAACTGGCCCATCATAGGCCCGGCTTGCATCCAGCGAGACGTGCAAGGGGCTTTTGGCAAAAAGAGGGGAACTGCAAACGGACAGAAGCGAGAAGCGAGGATACCGGACCGGCCCTCACTTCTCGCTTCTCGCTTTTCAACCTTAGCTGGCCAGTGACAGTTCCGTCTTGGGATCGAATATGTGCGCGTTGGCCATATTGACCGCCAATTCGATACTGTCGCCTGTCGAGACACGGACACGAGGATCGACGCGGGAAATAAACTGCTTGTCATCCGGCGTCAAACAGTAGAGGAAGATCTCATTGCCCATCAGCTCGGTAACATCAACCCCAGCAACCATGTCGGACTCGAGAATCTGCGGCGGCGCAAACTCTTTCGAGTGGATGTCTTCCGGGCGAATGCCGAAGATGACCTCTTTGCCCAAATGCTCGCGCCACTCTGTCGCCTTATCCCCAGGCACGTCCAGCCGGAATCCGCCGGCGTTAACCTCCATCTTGCCATCGCTCTCCACCAGCGTGGAATCGAAGAAGTTCATGCTCGGGCTGCCGATGAAGCCGGCAACAAAGATATTTGCCGGATGGTCGTACAGGTTCTGCGGCGAATCGACCTGCTGCAAAACGCCTTCCTTCATCACCGCGATCCGGGAGGCCATCGTCATCGCCTCCACCTGGTCGTGCGTCACATAAATAAAGGTCGTGGCCAGGCGCTGGTGCAGCTTGGAAATCTCCGCACGCGTCTGGACACGCAGCTTGGCGTCGAGGTTCGACAGCGGCTCATCGAAGAGGAAAACCGCCGGCTCACGCACAATCGCGCGGCCAACCGCGACACGCTGGCGCTGTCCACCCGAAAGTTGCTTCGGCTTGCGGTCAAGCAGATGCTCAATGCCCAGAATCCCTCCGGCCTCTTCCACACGCCTCTGAATCTCATCCTTGGGCGTCTTGCGCAACTTCAGGCCAAACGCCATGTTGTCATAGACGCTCATGTGGGGGTAGAGAGCGTAGCTCTGGAACACCATCGCGATGTCCCGATCCTTCGGCGGCACATCGTTGACGATGCGATCGCCAATCAGGATCTGCCCCTCCGTGATCTCCTCCAGACCGGCCAGAAGGCGCAGACTGGTCGTCTTGCCGCAGCCCGAAGGGCCGACAAAGACCAGGAACTCCTTGTCTTCGACGTGAATCGTCAGGTCGTTGACGGCCACGACGTCGCCGAAGCGCTTGTAGACATGTTCGTAGGTTACACTTGCCATTTTGGTACTTTGCTCCTTTGGTGAAGATTGGGCTCACCTGCGTTTTTGGCTTCGGATTCCGGTGAGCCTGATACACTCTCTTCTCTGCGGCAGAACTGTTCGGTCGCGCAAACGGAGGCGAGCACAAACTCCTTTCCGCCTGGCGGGACTCGTTGCCAAAACCGTCCACAAAGAGGAAAGCGTGACAATGGTTGTCGCGCTGCGACGCAACGCGGATCCAAATTGGATTCAGGGGCAATGCTGCCGCCGGTTGGGGCAAGCACAGCGCTGAGGCACGCGAAACGCACATCAAAATGTCGGATAGGAGTTGCCGGTCACCAAATCACCGTTACGGCGGCGAGCAACCGCAACTCAAAAAGAGGATTAGAGGACGGCGGCAGTATAGCACGGAGCTCAGGTCCAGGCAAATCAATAAAACCGACACCTGCCTGGCCTCAGCTGGTCACCTTCCAGCGCAACCTCACGCTGTGACCCTGCGCAGAGGGATTCCCCCTGGCGAACGACTCAAGTCACCGGTATCGAAAAGATGACGACCCGGATCATACAAAAATCTTGCCCAATGCACCCTCACTGTGTTACTTTCTGCTCTATGCTCGAGAGTCACCCGTTCCAATCGATCCCGCCGCCGACAGCGCCCTCGCACGGCCTCTCTTTCGGTACGGCGCCGCAAGGACCCGGCGCGAATGCCGACGCCCAGACCCGCGTCGATCCGGAAAGGGAGACGGCCGTCGAAACCGCCAGGGAAGAACCATGGACCATCCTCGTCCACAACGATGACGTGACGCCCTACGAATTTGTCGTCGATACACTGGGCCGCGTCTTCAGCCTGTCCGCTGAAATCGCCGAAACCGTCACCTGGGAGGCGCATTCCAAGGGGTTGGCCCCGGTTTGCTCCCGCCCCCAGTCCGAGGCCAAACGCCTGATCAGCGGTGCGCACGCCCTCGCCCGCGCGGCCGGCTACCCCCTCACCTTCTCGATGGAACCGAAATCGTGAACGCCCACGACCCACTGGCCCCACACTCGCACGAGCCCAATCCACTGCCTCCCTCGCCCGACGCGGATTTGACGGTCCATTTTCCCGACGGCACATGCCGCTGCATCGCCGCCGCAGCCCTGCGCAGCCTGGATTTCGCGCCTACCGATCGCGTCGCCGAGCGCCCGGCCTCAGCAGAGCAGGTGACCTTACCCAACTGCTACATTGTTTCCACGGGTCACGGCGCCTCCGGCCCGTTTGCTTTCACCGGCCTGCGCCTGCTCGATCTTGTCGACCTGCTCTGGAAAGGCGACTGGACGCAGGTGGAGGTGGTCAGCGGCGACGGTTTCGGCACGCGCGCACAGCGCCGCGAGCTGACCGAACCCACGACCCGGCCAATCATTCTCGCGCATACGCTCGACGGCCGACCGCTGTCGCGGGCTGACGGCCTCGTCCGCCTCATCGTCCCGAGCGAAACCGACGACGCCCTGCGGCAGGTGAAGTGGGTGGCGCACGTCCGCATCGTCTCCGACCGATAGCAGCCGCCAGCCGCCGGCCAGGCAACGCCGACCTTGCGCCCACCTTCAGGAATGTCCACGATGCCCACGACTCTGGTTGGAATCGATGTTGGCGGAACTTTTACTGATTTTGCGCTCCTGCGTGACGGCCAACTGCTGGCGCATAAAGAGGCCACAACGCCCGCCGATCAGAGCCAGGCGATTCTGGCCGGGCTTTCCCATCTGGGAGTCGTGACTGCCGCCGGGGGAGAGGCGGCTGTTGACGCCGAGCTCGTACACGGCACAACCATTGCCACCAACGCCCTGCTCGAGCGCCGCGGCGCGCGTACCGCTCTGCTGACCACCGCCGGTTTCGCCGACGTGATCGAGATCGGCCGCCAGAACCGACCCCATCTCTATGCCCTGCACCAGAGCCGGCCGCACCCGCTGGTCCCCCCTGATCTGCGCTTCGAGGCCGCGGAACGGCTGGACTTTCAAGGTAATGTCCTCACCGGCTTGGATGAAGAGGCCCTTGCCGGCACAGCAAGCGAAATCGCCGCAGCCGCGCCCCAAAGTCTCGCCGTCTGCTTTCTCCACAGCTTCCGCAACCCCCACCACGAACGACGCGCCGCGCAGATCGTGCGCGAAGCCTGCCCGCGTCTTGCCATCTCGCTCAGCAGCGATATTTTGCCGGAATACCGTGAGTATGAGCGCACAGCAACCACCGTCATAAACGCCTATTTGCTTCCGCTCGTGGGCAGTTACCTCGACCATCTCACAGAGGCTCTGGCAGAAGCTGCGGGACGGCCTGCCCACAACACAGGGCGGCAACGGGGCCGCGTTCCCATCAGGGTCATGCAATCCAATGGCGGCGCCATCGGCGCGGCCCAGGCCGCAAGCGAACCGGCCCGCCTTGTGCTCAGCGGCCCGGCCGGCGGCGTCGTCGGCGCTTTTCGCCTGGCGCAGCTTGCCGGCGCGGCGGACGCGCAACATGGCGCCGCCGGCAGTTCAACTTCACAAACTGCGACGCAAGTCAGCCGCCAAGGCCCGCGCATCATCACCTTCGACATGGGCGGCACCAGCACCGACGTGGCCCTCTGCCCCGGCCGCATTCCTCGCACCACAGAGAGCGAGGTTGCCGGGCTCCCCTTGCGGCTTCCGATCATCGACATTCACACTGTTGGCGCGGGCGGCGGCAGCCTGGCGCGCGTGGACGCAGGCGGCGGCCTGCGCGTCGGCCCGGAGAGCGCCGGCGCCGTGCCCGGTCCTGTCTGCTATGCCCGCGGCGGCCAGCAGCCGACCGTCACTGATGCCAATCTCGTCCTTGGACGCCTGGACGCCAGCCAGTTTCTCGGCGGCCGCGGCGCCATGGCGCTCGACTTAGCCGCCGCCGAAGCCTCCCTGGCCGACCTCGGCGCGGCACTCGGCGGACTCTCCTCGCACGAGGCCGCGCTTGGCGTCGTCCGGGTCGCCAACGCCCGCATGGAACGCGCTCTGCGCCGCGTCTCTGTCGAGCGGGGACACGACCCGCGCACCTTTACCCTCGTGCCCTTTGGCGGCGCGGGCCCCCTTCACGCCTGCGACCTGGCCGACGCTCTCGGCATTCCCCGCATCCTTCTGCCTCCCAGCCCCGGCGTGCTCAGCGCCCTGGGTCTCCTGATCGCGGACGTCGTCCACGAGTCCTCCCGCGCTCTGCTGCTCGAAGCAAGCAGCCTTGTCGACGACCCCGCTCCCCTGCAGGAAAGCGCCGCGGCCCTGGAAAGGCGGGTGAAAGCCGTGCTCGCCGCGGAAGGCGTCCACGCCCCCGCTTTGGATGCCTCGCTCGACCTGCGCTACCGCGGCCAGAGCTACGAGCTCTCCGTTCCCCTGGCTCTCCCCGCGCCCAGCCCCGCCCAGGCATCTCACGCGGTGCAGCGCGCAATCGAGGCCTTTCACGCGGCCCACGAAGCCCGCTACGGCTACGCCATGCTCTCCGAAACAGTCGAATCCGTCGCCGTCCGCCTGCGCGCGACCGGCTCCGGCGCCCAGCTGAATCTGCCGCAAGAGCCGCTCGGCCCGCCCGACCCGGACGCAGCGCGCGTCACCGCCAAGCCGGTCTGGTTCGGCCCGGACGGCCCCACGACTACATCCTGCTATGATCGCGTCCGCCTCCGACCCGGCCACCGTTTCGAAGGCCCCGCCATCGTTTTCCAGTTTGACACCACCACCGTCGTCGGGCCCGGCTGGTCGGCCAGCATCGACGAAAGGCACAATCTTTTGTTGGCGCGCGCGGGTGGCTAAAGCTGGCCTTGCGGCCCGGCTGTGTTATCATAGTTCCGACCTCCGGACGGCTTTGCCAGGCTGGCGAAACCGGAGACCGAAATAGAGATAAACTTCCTATCGGAGTTGTGCGATGTTGACACTTTCTTCCCAGCAACGTCTTCTGCTCTTCCTGCTGCCGCTGATTGCGGCCGCCCTCCTCCTCTGGATTCCGGTGCGCGATGCGCTCGAAGTCGGGATGCCCGACGCCGAAATCTACGAAGCGGACGTGCCCGAAGGCCATCACTGGGTCGCCTTTACCGTGCCCGAAGACGACATCTACACCACCAACGGCGCGATGCTCTCGCTTGAACTCGAATTCGAAACGGTGGAAGCGCAAGTAGACGCCGCCAACCGCACAGTCCTCTTCGACCTTGAAGACAACGAAGAAGCGCATGCGCTCACCGTTCTCTGGCCCGACGGCCGCGAGCAGCGCTTCACCAACGTGGCCATCGACGAACGGCACGAGCTGGCCTACCCCAGAACGATCAACGACGCGCTCTCCGCGCAGTGGGCCCTACGCGGCGCCTTTTTCCGCTTCTGGGTCTGGACCGGCGCCGCCGCTCTCCTCATCCTCTTCGGCCTGCGCGTCCTCTCCTGGGCCCAATCCCAAGAGTCTCACGCCTGATTTCCGGCGTCCAACCACTGATCACTGACCACTAGCCACTGACCACTGCAGTCCATGGCTCCCGATCCCATCACCCTCGAGCTCTACCGCCACCGTTTCAGCGGCATCGCCGAGGAGATGGGAATCACACTGCAGCGCACAAGCTACTCGCCCAACATCAAGGAGCGCCTCGACTTCTCGTGCGCGCTTTTTGACGGCGCCGGCCGCCTGGTGGCCCAGGCCGCCCACATCCCCGCGCATCTGGGCGCGATGCCGGACAGCGTCGCCGCCGCGCTCGCCGTCTTCGACCACTGGCAGCCGGGCGACGTCGTAATCCTCAACGATCCCTACTTCGGCGGCTCCCACCTGCCCGACATCACCCTTGTTTCGCCCGTCTTCCTGTCAGAATTGCCAGACGCAAACACGGGAGAGAGCGACAAGAAAAATCCGGAAGGGCGCAACGCCCACGCCTCGCCGCCCGGCCCCCAGTTCTTCGCCGCCAGCCGCGCCCATCACGCCGACGTCGGCGGCATGTCGCCCGGCTCACTGCCCCTCTCCACCGAGCTGTTTCAGGAGGGCATCATCATCCCGCCCCTGAAACTTTACGAAGGCGGCGCGTTGGCGGAATCCCTGCTTGAACTGATCCTGCGCAATGTGCGCACGCCGGATGAACGCCGCGGCGATCTCGCCGCGCAGCGGGCCGCCCACGCGGTCGGCGACCGCCGCCTGCACGAGCTGGCATCCCGCCATGGCAGCGGCGAGCTGCTGGCCTATGCCAGCCACCTTCAGGAATACAGCGAACGCCTCACCCGCGCAGCCATTCGCAGCTGGCCGGATGGACGATACAGCTTCGAGGATCCGATCGAGTCGGTCGTGGACGGGCGCACAACACACGCGCCTATCCGCGTGACCGCGACCGTCAGCCGCGACTCCATCACCTTTGACTTCAGCGGCACCTGCCCCAGCATTTACGGTTCCCTCAACGCGCCCCTCAGCGTGACGAGGTCGGCCTGCTACTACGTCGTGCGCTGCCTCGTCGGCGAAGATGTGCCGGTCAACGCCGGCTGCTTTGCGCCCGTCCTGGTCGATGCCCCGGCCGGCTGCCTCGTCAACGCCCGCCCGCCCGCTGCCGTGGCCGGCGGCAACGTCGAGACATCACAGCGCATCACCGATGCCGTATTCGGCGCGCTGGCACAGGCACTTCCCGAGCGCGTCGCCGCGGCCGGACAGGGCACGATGAACAACTGTACAATGGGCGGCGAATACGCCGACGGTTCGCCCTGGACCTACTACGAGACGCTCGGCGGGGGCATGGGGGCCCACCCACAGGGAAACGGGTTCAGCGGCGCGCACGTCCACATGAGCAACACGCTCAATACACCGGTCGAGGCCCTTGAAATGGCCTACCCCCTCCGCCTCACCCGCTACCACCTGCGGGAGGGCAGCGGCGGCCGCGGAAGACACCGGGGCGGCGAGGGCATCGTGCGGGAGTATGAGATTCTGCGCCCGACAACGGCCACCATTCTCAGCGAACGCCGCGCCATCGCCCCCTGGGGCCTGGCTGGCGGCGCGCCGGCCGCGCCCGGCCGCAACCTGCTGATCGACACGGACGGCTCCGAGGAGGAGCTCTCTTCCAAAGTCACGCGCCGCTTGCAGCCCGGCCAGCGCCTGCGCATCGAGACCCCCGGCGGCGGCGGCTGGGGCGCGGGAGACGGCAGCGAAAAAGACGGGAGATGAAACGCTATCCCAGGCAGACTTGCACCAAACCTTCCCGGCCCTCGGCACAGCACCGCGACCACTGACCACTGACTACTGCAGTTCACCGCTCCAACTTCAACGCCACCGCCAGGCTCGCCAGACTGATCGCCGCAACCCCGCCGAACACCAGCCGGTAGGCCTCCCCCGGCCCCGGGGTGAACAGGAGCGCCTGCTGCAGCCCCACCCCTGCCATCGTGGCGCCGACCACCCCGCCGCCCATTCGGGCGGTGCTGTATAGCCCGGCCGCAGACCCGCTCTCTTCCCCCGGGATATCTTCCAGCGCGGCGCGATGAAGCGTTGCCATCGCCGCGCCGCCTGCCAAAGCCTGCGTCAGCATCAGAGCCGCCGCGCCCGGCAGCGGCAGCGGGAACAAGGCCAAGCCGGCAAACGCACAGGCTTGGATCGTGAAACTGATTCCCACTATCAAGCGGCTGTGCACTCGATCCGACAACAGACCTCCCCAGTGGGTCGTGGCAAAGATCGCGCCGGAGATAATGGTTGAGAAAACCCCCAGTTCAATCGCTTTCAATCCGTACACATCGGTCAGAAAAAGCACGTTCAGAAACATGGCCGTGTGCATCATCACCATGCGGCAGCCGGCCGCCAGCGAGGCAACCCCAAAGTTCTTGAGCCGGTAAAGAGCGAAATTGACAAGGGGACGAGGCGCCCGGCCCTCCCGCCGCCAGAACAGGAGCCCGAAGCCGACTGCGGCTGCGAGCAACCGCCAATCGCGTAGTGGTTCGACACCGGTGACCGTGCGGCTTGAGAGGAAGAAAATGACAAAAACGAGCGCGCTGCCCAGTAAGGCCGCGCCCAACCAGTCGAAGGCCTGCAGTCCTGCCCCGTGAATAGGGCGTTGCGACGGCACGCGCAGGTACGCCACCCACAGGGCGATGAGGGCAACCAGCAAGCTCGGCACAAAGACATAGTTCCAGCCGAGATGATCAACCACATACCCGCCCAACAAGGGACCCAACGTTGACGCGCCCGGAGCGACCGAACTCCACGTGCCCATGGCCCTGCCCCGCTGCGCCGCCGGAAAGCGCTCCGTGATGATGGCCATGCACAGGGGGTAGAAGCCGGCCGTGCCCATCCCTTGCAGAACGCGGCCGATCAGGAGTTGCGGCAAGTTTCCCGCCAGCACACAGATGGCGGAGCCCGCGAAAAAGAAGACAATTCCACTCTGGAAGAGACGCGCCTTGCCCAGGCTGTCCCCCAGCTTGCCGTAGAGCGGCATGAAGATAACGAACGGCAGACTGTAAGCCGCCAGCAGCCAGGCCGCCATGTCGGCCTCCACCGCGAACGTATCCCGCACCGTCGGCAGGGCCACGCCGAACATCGACATATTGATCGTTGCCATGCCGACGGGTATCATGAGCGCGATCAGCAGACCCCATTGCGAACGAGTCGCGGCAGCGGCTGGCGTGGATTCACTCATTTTCATAAATGGGCTTTCCCGTAGTGGTCACACTCTGTCTATCTTACACTGGAAGCGACGCCGAAACGAAACTGTTTTGGACATATCTCTCTTCCGCAAACAGGCACGCTCGCCAGGCGCAGGGTTCAGAAACACCCCAAACGGTCTCCGTTGCTGACCGAATCCAACCCCCTCTCCGATAGGCATTTCCACCGTCTTCAGTTATGATCACGGCGTGGTCGGGTCCTCCCTGAACTCCTGCTGATGAGCCCCGGAAAAAGCAGATTTTGACCACGCCGCTCGCGACCATCGCGCTCACTGCCTGGCCGTTTCTCAATCCCGGCACGCCCGGCTTGCACAGAAATTCCGCGTACCCACCCCACCAGGAGACACCCGATGACCGATCGCTCCTTTACCCCGGTCGAAGTGCCGCAGCACATTCTGGATCGCTTCAAGAAACTGCCCGTCGCCACTGTATGGCACTCTGTCCATCGCTATGCCGGCGTGCCCCTTCCCTATATGAATGACGTGCGGCTCTGCACACCGGGCCAGCAGCTCGCGGCCCGCGCCCGCACGCTGCGCTACCTGCCCCCCCGGCCCGACCTGCCCCCCCGGCCCGACCTGCAGGCTGAGGTGCAGATCGGCGAAGACTCGCCGGAGTATATCGCCATGGGACGCTGCGGCCCCGGTGACGTCCTCGTCTGCGACGTGATGGGCGATGCCCGGCCCTGCATCTTCGGGGACGTGAAAGCGCTGCAGCTCAAGATGACCAACGCCGACGGCGTCGTCACCGACGGCGGCATCCGCGATCTCGACATCATGGTGCAGGAGGAGTACGGCCTCATCATCTACGCCCGCGACCGCACGCCCCTCGGCGGCGTACCCTACGCCATCCCCGCCCAGGAAAATGTCGACGTCCAGTGCGGCGGCGCCCTCGTTCGGCCCGGCGATGTCCTCGTTGGCGATGCCGACGGCGTCGTCGTTGTGCCCTCCTGGTTCGCGGAAGAGTGCGTCGAGCTGACCGAGGTCCACGAAGAAGCCGAGGCGATGGTCAAGGAGCGCATCCTGGCCGAAGGGGTCGTGCCCGGCAAGTATTACCCGCCCGGAGAGGAGACCTACGAGCAGGTGCGCGCCGCCCGCAAGCAGGCGCAAGGGTAGCGAAATCAATCGGCATTCCGGCCAGTCGGTGGCCCAGTCCGAGCCGTCGTCGTCGCCACCGGGCATTTCCGGTAGACGTTTCGCCGGTTTTCGCGTATGATCAGGCAACAGCAGAAGATGTGTTGTTCTCCATCAACGACGAACTGGCCTCAGGAGACGCCCGATGACCGAACGCTCCTTCACACCTGTCGAAGTGCCGCAGTCCGTTCTGGATCGTTTCAAAGAGCTGCCCGTTGCCACCGTGTGGCACATCGTGCATAGCTATGCCGACGTACCGCTGCCCTTCATGGATAACGTGCGCCCGTTCACCCCAGGCAAACGCCTCGCGGCCCGCGCCCGCACTATGCGCTACCTGCCGCCCCGCCCCGACCTGGCCGCGCAGACGCCTGGCGGCGAAGAGGCCATCGACTACCGGGCCATGTCCCGTTGCGGCCCCGGCGACGTGCTGGTCGTCGACATCATGGGCAACGCGTCCGCGGCTGTTTTTGGGGATGTGAAGGGCCTGCAGCTCAGGATGAACGACGCGGACGGCGTCGTCTGCGACGGCGGCATCCGCGACCTCGATATCATGGTTGAGGAGGAGTACGGGCTGATCATCTACGCCCGCGATCGAACGCCCTACGGCGGCGGCCCTTGGGTTTTCCCAGCCGAAGAGAATGTTGACATCCAGTGCGGCGGCGCGCTGGTGCGGCCCGGCGACGTGCTTGTCGGGGACGATGACGGCGTGGTTGTCGTGCCTTCCTGGTTCGCCGAAGAGTGCGTCGAACTCACCGAAGTCTATGAGACCGCGGAGGGGCTGGCCAAGGAGCGGATCCTGGCTGAAAAGGTCGTGCCCGGCAGGCACTATCCGCCCAGTTCGGAAATCCTGGATCAGGCGCGCGCCTTGCTCAAGCAAGCCAGGGAATAGCGGCTGGACAGACTGTCACAGCCGCGGCGCGCGGGTGGGTCCCGACCATACGCGCAACAACGGGCGAAATTCTGGACCGCGCAGTAGAGGATGCGGGAAAAGTAAACGCAAGGAGCCGAAACATGGCCACAGAGGTGAAAGAGCGGACCGGAAATGCCACTGTCACGCCTGCAAATGGCGCCAAACCGGAACAGGCAGAGAGGCCCGCGCAGGAGACCACCGCACGGCAGCGGATTATCGACTGCGACGTGCATCACAATTCCCCCAACGCAGAGGCACTCTTTCCCTACCTGCCGCGGCAGTATGTCGAGCAGATCAAAGACTTCGGCTCGATGACCCCGCACGTGGGCTACACCAACATGCCCGGCGGCCATGCCCGCCCCGACCTTTGGGAAGGCGTGGAAGGCGAGCCCGACCCGTCAACGCTTCCCGACGTCTGCAGCAAGAAACACCTCGACGCCTACGGCATCGACATCGCCGTCCTCACCGGCGGGCCCTACAATATGGCCGTGCATCCCACCGTCGACTATGCCACCGCCTACTGCCGCGCCTTCAATGACTGGACGCTGGAAGAGTGGGTCGCCAAAGATGATCGCATGAAAGCCTCAATTCACATCGCGCCCGCCGATCCCCAACAGGCAGCCGCCGAGATCGACCGCCTGGGCGACCATCCCGGCGTCGCCCAGGTCCTGATGCCTGCCGGCAGTCTCCATCCCTTCGGCAACCGCATCTACCACCCCATCTACGAGGCCTGCGAGCGCAACGGTCTGCCCATGTGTACCCATTTTGGCGGCGAGGGCGCCGGCTTCTCCGCGCCCCCCACCGCGGCGGGCTTCCCCACCTACTACCTCGAAATGCGGATGGCCCGTCCCCAGATCGCAATGGCCCATACCGCCAGCCTCATCTGCGAAGGCGTCTTTGAAAAGTTTCCCAACTTCAAGTTTCTCTTCATCGAACACGACACCTTCTGGGTACCCGGCCTCATGTGGCACATGGACGCCGACTGGAAGAGCCTGCGCGACTACACGCCCTGGATCAAGCGCCTGCCCAGCGAATACCTGCGCGACCACATCCGCTTCGGCACGCAGCCCTTCCCCAACGCGCCCAACCGCAAGGCGCTCGAAACCTTCCTCGACTGGCTCCACGCCGACGAAATCCTGGTCTTCGCCAGCGACTATCCCCACTGGGACTGGGAAGAACCCGCCGGCTTCATGCGTCTGCTCGACAAGAAACTGCGCCCCAGCATCATGTACGACACCGCCGCCGAGCTCTACGGCCTAGACTGATGCCCGCGCACGTCATCGCCGCCATCGACGAAATCCCGCCCGGCGGCCGCAAAATCGTGACCGTCAACGGGCGGGAGATCGGCGTTTTCAACCTCGACGGCGACTACTACGCCCTCCGCAACATCTGCCCCCACAAGGCCGGCCCGCTCTGCCGCGGCCGGCTGCGCCCCCTTGTCCTTCCTGACGGGCTCACCGGCATGAGCTACACGCGCGAAGGCGAGATCCTCAAATGCCCCTGGCACCAGTGGGAGTTCGACATCAAGACCGGCCAGGCCCTCTACGACCCTAAACTCCGCGTCCGCGCCTACCGGGTGGAGGTGGAGGGTGAGCAGGTGGTGTTGTATGCGTGAAATTGGCGGAGTTCCGCCTTCCTGGTAGGATGGGAAGACAATACTCAAGTTTGAGTTCCACCGCGCTTTCCCACCTTTTGACTTAGTAGGATCGGAATTTCAATGATATCCAAGACGCATAGCAACCGAAGCACGATGAAAAACATCCCACCAGCAACAGGGCAGCCGGCAGCTATTTCGCAAGGCACCGCCGCCACAGACAACCTTTCTGCGATGATGAAAAACACAGTCGTCGTTATAAACGTACGCAAGATCGACGCACTTCCCAGAAAGTCTCTTGACAGAGGCACATCCGACGTTCGACAGGACTCCTGACCCAGCGGACGGTCATTCGTAATCCGCCTCCTGAGCATTCTCACACATAAAAACTGCGCCAGTCTCGGCGCCCATTTTCACTGTGTCAAAATAGCGTGGGCACAAAGGCATGGCGCTTTGGGGTACCACGAAATACCTATTCCCTAAAACTCCCCTTCCCCAGCCTCTTCACCACCTTCGGTGCCACAGCTTCATTGTCGGCCAGCACGCCCTCGCTCTTCTTCAGCTTCTTCGCGGCAACACTGTCCAACCCCGCCGGCTTCCCCACCTACTACCTCAAAGTGTGGCTGGCCCGGCCCGCTCTGCCGCGGCCGGCTGCGCCCCCTCGTCCTCCCCGACGGGCTCACCGGCATGAGCTACACGCGCGAAGGCGAAATCCTCAAATGCCCCTGGCACCAGTGGGAGTTCGACATCAAGACCGGCCAGGCCCTCTACGACCCCAAACTCCGCGTCCGCGCCTACCGCGTGGAGGTGGAGGGGGAGCAGGTGGTGTTGTATGCGTGAGGAAGTTCGGGGTCAGTCTGAACCGGCTATGGGGTAAAAGATGAGCCGGTGTCGATCATGGACGCCGCGACGATGGGTGGCTACCTTGATGCACGAAACCGTCGTCTCTTCTGTGTAATCGGGTACAGATCAGATCGTCGGATTCTCTTGGCGAGTTCTACGGCAACATCCCTGTTGAATCTAGCTGGATAGCCGGCTACACCGATGCGGCTCGCCGGACTGCAGACGAAACCGTTTCACAACCAAGAACGGCCCACAGTTGCCCTGCGCTGATTTCCAAAGGGGGCGCCTTCTCTAGCTCTTGGATGGCCCTCTTGTGATCTACTTCAATCCCGGCGTCAACGCAGATTTTCTCCAACCAGTTGAACGAAAGATATTGTTCATTTGGTCGCAGTCTGAAAGCCTCAAAGGTAGGGATATTGTTGTCGATCTGCGATGCACGGCAATGCCTGATCAGGTGAGAATTGCTGAGATCATATCCATTTGCCTCCATCAGTTGCCCAACCTGCTGAGAAACGGGTCGATCTCCTTCATGATTTGTTTATGTGAGGCAACTCCTCCAATTCTCAGTTCCTCCTCACCTCCGACTTTTCTTGCATCGCCAAAGAACTCAATATCGCCCGATTGCAGAAATTCCATGCAGAGAATTCCGTCACAGTTCTGCCACTTCTCATCAGGCGGCGGCGTTAGAGGCAACCTCCATTCTAACGCGAGCGTACCATCGTAGTCAGCCACAATCGCAGGATGGGGAGGATTGTTGCGTATGAAGAATTCAGCGACTGACTGTATCGACTCCAGAACCAATCGATCTACATCCGGATCTTCGTCGAACATCTCGATCAGGCTGTTGAGCCTGCGAGCAACTTTGCCGAGCTTGTTTGATTCCAGACGATCCAAGATCGCTTTTTCTTCTTCAGTCGCGCATTCCGACCATTCCGAAGTCACGACACGCGTCGTTTTTCCCGACGTTCTTAGCATCGTCCTCTTTTCTCCATTGTTCCAATCCGATAACAAACTCTAAACGCTGACTCGATGTAGACTCCATCTTACCATGTCCAGCGCCAAAATGAGAACATACGAACTGTTCAGCCTTTTAAGACCGTCAAGCTTTATGCACGATTCAATCCTGTCTACTTGCTGTGCGGCATACGTCTATTTGAATCGTTCACTGCCAGGCGGAGCCGGAGAAGGCAACACATGAGAATCTTTAGCATACATCCCGACGGCGCGTTCAGTGAGTTTACGCAAGAATCATTTCAAGTGAAGCACGAAGAAAAAAATCTAGAACAGGATAGAGCGCAATCCGGATGGGGTCCTTGAAGATGGTGCGCTTCTCATTATCGGATGCCAAGTGACAACCGACCTGGGAGGATCTGCCGGCCTGCTGGGAGTGGACCGCGCCGGGAATGTGGTTATGATCGAACTGAAGCGGAACAGAATTAGGGGCAGAAACAATCTCCGTTGAGACAGGTAGAGCGCGATAGCAACCGCAGTAGAGTGTACTCTGCGCCGCTCACGGGCCCCGATCCCTGGTCATCCACTTCACCAATCCTTCCCTCGTCCAACCTTGGGCAAGATCGCTAAAACTCCCCCTCTCTCACCTGTCCCTTCCCCAGCCTCTTCACCACCTTCGGCTCCACCGCCTCATTGTCGGCCAGCACGCCTTCGCCTTTCTTCAGCTTCTTCGCAGCAACACTGTCCAACCCCGCCAGCTTCTCCGCGCCCGCCAACGCCTTCAAGTCACCGCCATAATAGTCGAACCACGGCAGCCCCGCAGCCGTATACTCCCTCGCCGTCGGCGGCAAGCTGGGCGGCTGGGCGCCGGTCACACCGAAGAACTGCAGGCTGTTCACAATATGCACGTAACAGCGCGAGCGCACCGATGTCTCCCACGCCCCAAACCCGTACTCGTCCTCATATATCTCCTGGCGCATCAGGCCCCCCGGCGCCAGTCCCATCTCCCGCGGCGGAGCCTGCTTGATCCGCGGGCTGTAGGTAATGAAGCTGAGCTCCTCCATACTCCTCTTGTAGTATGATGCCTTGATCGGATAGACAACGATCTGCAGCCCGCCGTGCTCCGCTTCGCCCGTCAGCTGCTCTTCCGCGGTGTAGCCTTCGCCCAGCGGCATCGCCACAAACTGCCGGATCATCCCCTTCATGACTGAAAATCCGTCCAGCCAGGGTTGGTCGGGGATCACAACATAGTCCTGTGGCCGCCTCGAAAGCTCGTTCTCCCAAACTTCACCCGTTACCGCATTGATTTTGCCCGCGGCGACCTTCACCGCCATCGGATACGAGCCGCTGAAATTGAGCCACATCGCCTCCGCCTGGTACATCGGCAGGAAGACGCCGCCGTGCGCGTTCCAGCCCGCGGGCACACTCTCCGTGTAGTCGTCCACCAGATTGAGCGGAAACCTGCCCAACCCCGGCGGCAGCGAATAGGCCCGGTTGTCGTCGGGTATGCGCAACGTGCGCTGGAACGAGATCCGGCACTTGGCAGCCTTATGCACTTCCGGGAATCGAAATATCAGCTGATTTCTTTTCAGTTCAATCATGGCCAAATTCTCCTGGGTCCTTTCCATATGCAGCATGGTTCCTTACCAATCTCCGTCACGTATCTCGCGTGCGACCTCCTCAATCGCCTGATCCGGCGCATCCTTGAGCTGCCGCAACAGCTCCGCGAACAGCTGCGGCCGCCGCAGGATGATGTCTTGGACGTCGCTTGACACCTTGCCCGCCATCGCCAGTAGCAGGTCAGGGTCCTCGCCCAACTCCCGGGCCAGACGGCCGATCGCGGCCTCCGAAGGCGGCGCGACCTGGTCCCGCTCGATTTTGCTGAGGTAGGACGGTTCGACGCCGACGCGCTGCGCAACCTGCCGCACCGAGTATGCTCGGTCTTCCTTGAACCTCTTTTCGCGGGCGGTACGGATATACTTGCCGAATGTCATGTGTACTACATAGTACACACAATTCGCTGATATGTCAAGAATGTGTCTGAAGTCTTATGGAATTCGATTCCTTTGCTTCGCTCGACGAAGCTGGAGTGGAGGAAAGGAATGTCCTATCGTCATTGCCGCGGTGCCATCCACAACCTGATAGGCACCACCGGTTCCGGCAGCGTGGGAACTTCCTTTGTACAAGTGGACGATGTGGTCGTGCTAGACGTATGGCAAAGGTGGACCCGTAGATCAGCCGACGTCAGCGGATGCCATTGAATAGGTAAGTGAGCTCGGGCGTACGGCCCAAACGCGGCGGACGACCACTTCCACCGAATGAGAGCTGACGTCGTTCAATATTGAGAGACGCGCACTCGACAGTCACTCCAATCAAATCTTCTATTTCCCTGGCTAGCTTTGTGAAAGCCGGCTCCCACCATCCAGCGGCGTTTCGCGTGCTGTCTGGAAGTTGCATCCATCCCTGCCACCAGTCCTGTGGCGCGAGCACCTGTACTATTGGGGGCTGATCGCTAACAGTGATCTTGCAACGGTCCCTTATTTCCTCTCCAATTGTCTTGCGGTTGGCTTGGACTATTGCGGCATAGCGTAATCCCTGTAGCAAGGCCGCCGCAGGAGTATCTCCTCGATTATCTGTACCTTCGGGATTGACTTTCAATTCGATGACCATAAGCCGTTTTTCTGTCGTGAGTCCGACGAGATCCACCTTGCCTATTCCTCGGTCTGACTGCCGGGCTTGCAGAGGGACCTGATAGTCGAGTAGGCAGAACTGACTGCCATCGTCACGGGGCCAAAACTGCTTGAGATTCCAAAGAGCTATGGCCAGGTGTTCCTCGTACCGATTACTGACAGATGTTCCTGACGGTATTCCGTCGTGTCCGTTGACAAAGTAACGCTTTCCTCTGTCAGAGCGATGAGGCGCGCAATTCATGAGCTTCATGAATTCTTCTCGCAAGACGTCCCGCTTTACGCGATTGATGTGGCTGACGAGATCTTTAGTCTTGCCAAGACGCTTGGCGTACTCTCCATCCTTGTGGAGGTATTGAAATGCCCTTGGCAAGAAGGTGCCTTCTGACTCGAACGCTCCGCTTTCTGTCGATGACACTTGAGTCCTGGCTTGCCTTTCTCTTACAAGGGCAGGACGCGAGACTACTACGGGCTTGCCACCTGAGAAGGAAACTCGGTGACCTTCCGGCCACAATTGAGCTGCTCTTGCTTTAGCGTCCACCATCCGACGAAAGGTCAGAATTCCTTTATCGGGATCCTCAATGGAAAAGCTTCTGCGCCCAAGTCCAACGAATCCTCGGACAATTCCCGTTCCGTCGAAATGCAAGACGAATTTCGTTTTGACAGAATCTGTCCATGTGTAGCTGATGTCCCCTGATGTTAAAGCCTTGTTGTCTGTAGACATTTTGGCCCCCTAGTTTATGATAAGTCTTGTTCAGAAGCATGTATTGTCGGCCCGATACCTTTTCTGCCACGGTTCACTATTCATATTAACCTGAATTCGAAGTTAAATGGTGGTTGGCAATAGAGCCATATCTTTTTTAGAGAGATTGAGCGATGGCTTTTTGGGTTGCCAAGTGTAAGCAATCAGACCGGCGATGAGATTGACGAGAAAGTTGGTCGGGCTGCGG
>JAJDXQ010000026.1 GCA_022823185.1 Caldilineaceae bacterium | reverse complement strand
CCTTCATCTACCGAGTCGGCATCCGCCAGGCCCGCTTCGACTTCACCACCGCCGCCGGCCTCTTCAACGGGCTCGTGGGCATGGTCCTCGTCCTCCTCGCCGACCGCCTCGCCAAACGCCTCGACCTCCCCGGCATCTTCTCACCCCCCGCGGCCAACTCACCACTCACCACTGCAGTTCCCCATCCCCCTAATCCCAAAAATACCCCCAAATCCCCGTTCAGACAAAATCCCCTTCCCCCTGCCCACCTCCGTCCCCCTCCGTGGATCAAAAGATGTTGAAGTTCGCCGTTGCCCTTCTTCGCGCCCCTTCGCGTCCCTTCGTGGATCAAAAGCCGTTGCCGTTCGCCGTTGCCGTTTCCCCCATCCCCCAAATCCCCTTAATCCCCCCAAATCACCGTCCAGACAAATCCCCGTCCAGTTGCCAAGCCGTGACGACTGCTGTAAACTGAAGATTCCTAGCGGAAGGATCGAAAATGCGGCTGAACGAAAAAGTCGCCATCATTACCGGAGGCAGCGGCGGCCTCGGTCGTTCCATCGCCGCAAAATTCGTCGAAGAAGGCGCGTTCGTCACCATCGCCGACCAGGACGCGGATTCCGGGCAGCGCGTCCTTGCCCAACTGCAGAGCGCCGGCCGCTCGGCCATCTTCGTCAAAACCGATGTGTCCAACCGCGCTGGCGTCGCGCGGCTTGTCGAACAGACCGTTCAACGTTTTGGCCGTATCGACATCCTTGTCAACAATGCCGCTGTCCTCGGCGAAAACGGCCATTTCCTCGAGATATCCCAGGCCGTATGGGATCACGTGGTCAGCGTCAATCAGACGGCGGTCTTTATCTGCTCACAACTGGTGGGCCGTGTCATGGCCAAGGCCGGCAGGGGAAATATCATCAACATTTCCTCCATAAATGGCACAGTACCTCTGCCCCGCTGTGCAGCCTATGTCGCGGCCAAGAGCGCGGTCGAGTCTCTGACTCGCATTGCAGCCACCGATCTGGCTCCTTACAATATCCGCGTCAACACGATCGCTCCAGGTCCGATCGAAAACCGCCCGCCGCATTTGGACGCACCCCGTCCGACCGAAGATACCTTGCTTGGTCGCAACGGCCTGCCGCACGAAATCGCGGCGGCAGCCGTCTTTCTGGCGTCGGAGGAATCCAGTTTCATCACCGGTGAACGCATCGCAGTCGATGGCGGCATGTTGGTCAACGGCTATCGCATATACGGCGTCGAGCGCCCTGCTTAACGCACTGATTCTGCGACAAAGGCAGAGAAGCCGCGAAGCCCTGATGCCGGTGACCAACGACGCTTTGAGAGTCGAGGGAAAGTCCAAATCGTTAGTCCAAGGTGGTTGTCTGTGAAACTGTGTGCTCTGGCTTCTTCCCTGCTGATCGCGCTCACGCTCCTGTCCGCCTGCTTTGGCCCGGACCTGCCCGGCGCGCCCCAGATGCCCCAGCTGCCCTCGCCGCGTAACCTCCCCGGCGTCGAAGAACTGCTCGATCAGCTGCCCGGCTTCGACCTCGACCTCCTGGGAGAACTGGAACTCCCCGACCTGAGCGGCATCGCCGACCTGCCGCAGCTGGTCGAACTTCCCAGCCTGGACGTTGACGGTGACGCCATCGCCTTCGCTGGTCCCACCGAAATGCGCATAGAAATCGGCGAGTTCATCCGCGGCACCGACATCCAGCTGACCGGCATCGTCGATGGCCGCGCCCAATTCCTCTTCTCCGGACTGCGCGCCGAACGCATCGCCGGCGATTCCCTCGACTTCGACGGCCCCTGGCCAAACATCGCCGGCGTAGACTACCTGCTCCGTCTGCGCGTCTATCGAGTCACCCAAGAATACGTTCGCGCCGCCGGCGTCCATCGTCTCTTAATCGAAGGCATCCAGCCCATTCATCAGCCTGCGATGACCCTCCAGGGAGCGCCCCTCAAACTTACCTACACCGGGTCGGCCAGCCCAGGATCCCAGTTCAATGGAACCACTTTCGGTTACATCGGACAGGCAGAACAGGGCGCCGAAATCAGTGGAATCCCTTCCGGCGATTTTCCCTTTCGCAAAACCGGTGATAGTCTGCGGTGGCAGGGTATGCTGCGGCCCGATCTGCCCAGCCTGTTCGAGTTGCGCATCGTCAATTACGCCGAGAGTTCAGTCCAGGTCGCAGGGATCGTCTCCCTGCAACTTCCTGACTGACGCTTGCAATTCGTCAACGAACTGACCGCGCCGCAAACATCACATCGTGAGACCCCATCCCCGACAGGAGCCGCTGGCCGACATCTCCGCAATGAAGCAGAGAACGACCGTTGGAATTCGTAGCATTGTACGGAAGCGCTGGAGAAACAAGCGATGGTTGAGGCTGTGAGAAACCCCGGTACGTTGAGTGTGATCCGAAGGTTCAGACCACACGCCGACCTCCAGGGAATCCGCGCCGACTATTACAATCTTACCGACCTCCAGGGCCAGCCCCTCGCCGGGCTGCTTGTCCTGATGGACCGGCGCGGGCGGCCTGTGCGCGCCGAAATCCATATGAACAACAACATCGCCGACTCCCTTTACGAGATTGCCCTGCGCCAGAGCCTCCGCCTCATCGAAGACCGCTACAAAAGTGACCGCCCTGTCCGTCTCTACCCGCTCCGTATGCAACTGAACAGCGACCCGCTTTCGGTCCAGCCCCGGGGCAGCGCCCCAAGCCCCGGCATCGCCCCTGCCCCGGCATCGGGCAGCCCCCTCCTGCTGGTCGGCGCCATGCTCCTCCTGATCTCTGCCCTGTTCAGCGGGTGGTTCCTCAACGATTGGCTCTCCGGCGATCTGGCGCAGTCAAACACCCCGGCCAATATCTCCCTGGGCTCCGCCTCAGGGAGCGCCAACACCTTTGTCCTCATCGCCGAAACCAACGGCCTGCCGCCCAGCCGCAACGCAATCCCCATGAATGTCGGCGACCGCATCCGCCTGCTGCCCGAATACAAAATCTCCCTCCGCTCCGAAGCCGGCGCGCAGGCCGGCGCCATCGTCTCCAACCTGCAAGACGCCAACCACATGACCATCCTCAACGGCCCAATCTGGCTGGAAGGAAACAGCGATACCATCGTCTGGTGGTATGTGCGCGTCGATAACGGCGCCGAAGGCTGGGTCCCGGCCAATACCAGCGAACTCACTCTTCTCGAACCGCTCAACCGATAGAGCCGCCCAACCAGGCAACCTCACCCATGCCCCAATCACAGCAAACGCAACTGAACGTCATCGTCGTCGTCGCTGATACCTTGCGCACCGCCTTTCTCGGCTGCTACGGCAACGACTGGATCCACACCCCCTCAATCGACCGCTTCGCCCGCCAAAGCGTGCGCTTCACCCGCGCCCATCCCGAATGCCTGCCCACCATCCCCACCAGGCGCACTCTCCACAGCGGCCGTCGCGCCTTCCCCTTCAACGACTACCAGCCCGTCCCCTGGGACAACGTCTACCTGCCCGGATGGCAGCCCATGTCCGCCGAGGAAAGCACCATCGCCGAAACACTGCAGCAGGCCGGTTACCACACAGGCTTCTTCGCCGACGTGCCCCACTATTTCGTGCCCGGCATGAACTTTACCCGCGGCTTCCGCCAGTGGGAGTTCATCCGCGGCCAGGCCGAAGACCGCTGGAACGCCGTCGCCAACGCAGACCCCGCCCTCTTCGACCGCTATCGCGCCGGCTCCCAGGAACGGGTCGCCGCGCATCTTGTCAACGTCCGCCCCCAACGACCCGAGGAGGACTGGCCGACCGCCCGTACCTTCCAGGGCGCAATCGACTTCCTGCGCGACAACCGCCCGCCCGGTCGCAACCACGCCTCCTCTCCCTTCTATCTCTACGTTGACAGCTTCAGCCCCCACGAAACCTGGGAAGCCCCCCTCCACTACTATGACCTCTACGGCAGCCGCGCCGAACGCGAACCCGTCTGCCTCACCGCCGCCTACGGGCCCTTCGCCGACCGCTACGACGACCGCATCCCCAGCATCCGCGCCAACTACGCCGGCCTCGTCACCATGGTCGACGCGTGGTTCGGCCGCCTTCTGGATACTGTCGACCAGTTGGGATTGCAAGACAATACACTCATATTCTTCTTCAGCGATCACGGCACCAACTTCGGCGAAAACCCGGACAAAATAATCGGAAAGCCCGCCGACTACATGTACCCCGGCACCATGAACATCCCTCTGCTGATGCGCCATCCCGCCGGCCTCGGCGCCGGCCAGGTCCGCAACGAACTCGTCTACACCCTGGACGTGCCCGCCACCATCCTTGCCGCAACGGGGCAACAGTCAGCTGACCCAATCGAAGGCCAAAACCTCCTGCCGCTGCTCGAACAAAACAACGCCTTCCGCGCGCGCGACTACCTCACCTGCCGCTACGGCAACTCCGTCTGGTACCGCGATGACCGCAACTGGTTCTTCAGCACGCTCGACTGGCAGTCATCAAACCAAAACCCAGCCTCCCGCCCCGGGCAGCCTCCAATTGCCCGCCTCTTCGATCTCGAAACCGACCCCGACTGCCAGGACGACATCGCCGCGCGCAGCCCGGAGCGGGTCGCCGTCGCCCGTGAACGAATCCTCAACGATGCCGGCGGCCATCTCAACTACTACGAGCGCCGCGATTCCACCGACGCTCTCGGCAGACCCCAGTTCTCCAGCAGGTAGCCGCCAGTCCACCCGCCGCCCGCAAGACCAGCCGCACGGTCTGCCGGCCACAGGCATCCGGAGTTCGTCCCATGCCAATGATTCCAGCCGACCGACTCGAACGAATCGCAGGACGGCTTCTCGTCGCAGCCGGCGCCTCGACCGCCGAAGCCGCCACCGTCTCGCGCCACCTCATCGCTGCCAACCTCGCCGGCCACGACTCGCACGGCATCATCCACATCCCCGGCTACATCGCATCAATCCAGAGGGGCCACATCCACCCCGGCGCCCCCTTCACCATCATAAAGGAAAGCCGCGCCACAACCGTCGTGGACGGCAACTGGGGCTTCGGATTCACCGTCTCTGAACGGGCCATGCATCTGACAATCGACAAGGCCCGTCAGGAAAACGTCGCCGCCGCCACCGTCGTCCGCCAGGGCCACGTCGGGCGCCTCACCGACTATCCCCTCATGGCTGCCGAAGCCGGCATGATCGGGCTCATGACAGCCGACTCAGGCCGCGGCCCCAAGAGCGTGGCCCCCTTTGGCGGGCGCGAGCCGAGACTCGGCACAAACCCAATCTGCATCGCCGTCCCCTCCCATCTCGACGGACCCTTCTACATCGATATTGCCACCTCTGCCGTCGCCGGCGGCAAACTGGGCGTCGCCATCGAGCGCGGCCAGTCCATCCCCACCGGCTGGGTGATCGACAGCGAAGGCCGCGCCGCCACAGACCCCACTGCCGCCCGCAAAGGCGGAGCCATTCTGCCCCTCGGCGGCTCAGAAGGACACAAAGGCTACGGACTCTCCGCCATGGTCGAGATTCTGTCCGGCCTGCTCACCGGCCTGGGATTCGGGATCGAGCCCACTGGCCGCCACAACGACGGCTGCTTCATGGCTGTCTTCCAGGTCGACGCCTTTCGCCCCCTCGAAGAATTCAAACGGGAAGTAACCGAATTCGCCCAATACCTCACCGCAACACCGCCTGCCGAGAATGTCGAACGCGTCTACTACCCCGGCGAACTGGAATACCTGCGAACCCAAAAAGGCCGCGTCGAAGGCATCTACGTCGAAGACGCCACCTGGCAAAAACTCGCCGCCCTCGCCAACGAACTCGCCGTCAACGAAGACTTCTCCCCACAATAATCCCCAACCCACCCACACCTCCCGCCCAGTCGCTCCACCACATTCCCGCCCCGCGACCCTTACCTTCACCGTCAACCCCCTGTAGGGGCGCCCCTAGTGGGCGCCCACCCCCCGCTTCACCTTATCGCCTCCCCGCCCCTCCACCCACTGACCACTGACCACCGACCACTGCAGTTTCCCATCCCCCTAATCCCACAAATCCCCCCACATCCCCGTCCCAATCGCCCCGCCCGCGCCAGCCAACCGGCCGGCCGTTGGGCAGCATCCCGCAACAAGGACACATCACACCATGAGACATCCCCGCGCGTCCTCGCACACCATCACACAACCCCTCTGCAAGCCGTTCCAACCCCCTGACAAAGGAAATTCGAAAAATAAATAGAATATAACGAACCCCTGCCGCCCCTCCCCGCGGCAGCGTAACTCCCTACCCACCATCCCGCCGCCCCAACCCCCGCAACGCCCATTAGACCGTCCAACCCCCCCTCAACACCTCGTCAGACCCTCGCAAACGCCCATTCATCGCCCATCTATCACTCGCCCTGGCCCCGAATCGCGTCCCTTCGCCGATCCCCGCACTTTTCCACCTCCAATCTCTCACAAACGCTCATGAACACTCGTGAACGCTCACAAACGCTCACAAACACTCGCAAACACTCATGCAACGCTCACAAACACTCGTAAACGCTCGTGAACGCTCGTAAACGCTCACAAACACTCGCAAACACTCATGCAACGCTCACGAACACTCACAAACACTCGCAAACACTCATGCAACGCTCACGAACACTCACAAACACTCGCAAACACTCGCAAACACTCATGCAACGCTCACAAACACTCACAAACACTCGCAAACACTCATGCAACGCTCACAAACACTCGTGAACTCTCACAAACGCTTGCGAACACTCGTAAACGCTCACGAATACGCACCACAAAGGCGCTGCCCTCCTCCGTGTCCCTCCGTAGATCAAAAGATGTTGAAGTTCGCCGTTGCCCTTCTTCGCGCCCCTTCGCGTCCCTTCGTGGATCAAGAGATGTTGAAGTTCGCCCTTGCCGTTCGCCCTAATCCCCCAAATCCCAAAAATCCCCCCAAATCCCCGTTCAGACAAAATCCGTGTCCCAAATCCCCGT
>JAJDXQ010000014.1 GCA_022823185.1 Caldilineaceae bacterium | reverse complement strand
AAGTGTTCAACCAGTGATACGACCTTTCTATCCGCCATGAGCCCCCCCTTGTCTGGTGAAAGGACTCTCAATCGTATCAAATCGTCTCTATTCCGTCATCTTACCCATTTTTCAACCCAATTTAGATGCGATTGCCCTGGGGATTTTGTCTGGGACGGGGAATCTGTCTGAACGGGGATTTGGGGGGATTTTTGGGATTAGGGGGATGGGGGAAACGGCAACGGCGAACGGCAACGTCTTCTGATCCACGGAGGGACAGGGAGGGGCACGGAGGGACAGGGAGAAGGGCAGGGGGACGGGGATTCTGTCTGAACGGGGATTTGGGGGGATTGAGGGGATTAGGGGGATGGAGGAAACGGCAACGGCGAACGGCAGAATCTTTTGATCCGCGAAGGGACGCGGAGGGGGACGGAGGAGCGCAGGGGAACTGCGGAGAGCGGCGGAGAACGGCGGGGGAAGGACGAGTAATCCATGGAGAGGCGGGGAGGAAGGTAGGGGCCGCGGGGCAACCATTCATGGAGGGGGGAGCGGGGATGCGCGCGAGGTCGGCCAAGGCCTCTTCCACAGCGGCGTCAGCATCGGGCTGGATGCCTTTAAATTGGCGCATTTCAGACAGCAGGGCGGGCTGGGCCGGGCGTTTGCGCTGTTGGGAGAGGAGTTGAACCTGGCGCTGGCGGCGTGACGCGGGTACATGCGGTGTTTCAACTTTTGTCAAGATGTATCTTGACAAACCTGTCAAACCTTGCAATAATTTGAAAAAATAACCAGGAGGAGTGTGTGATGGGTATGCAAAGAGTGAAATTTTCCAGTCAGGCTTCGCCAGAGGTGCTGTCCTCCATGCGGGAGATTGCGCGCAGTGAGGGTCGCCAATTCCAGGCCGTGGTTCAAGAGGCCATGGAGGAGTATATTGTGAACCGCAGCCGGAAATCACCACGCCCCGAGGTGATGGCGCATTTCCGGGCCAGCGTTGAGCGGAACCGCCGACTCTATGAGTTACTCGCCGAATGAGCTTCAACTACCCAGATATTGGCGAAGCCATCGCCATTCATGACGCTCTGATTCACGAGTTTGGCGGCTCCCTGGGAATCCGTGATGAGGGCGCCTTGGCTTCCGCCATCATGCGGCCCCAGCTTGGGTACTACGACAGCCTGATCGAGGAGGCGGCCGCGTTGATGGAGAGCTTGGCGAACAACCACCCCTTCGTGGACGGCAATAAGCGGACTGCCCTGGCCGTCACCGACGCTTTTCTACGCTTGAACGGCCATTTTATCGACTGTGACAGCGTCGAAGCCTACGAGTTTTTCATGCGGCTGTTTGAGGTGAATTCGTTCCGGTTCGCGCAGCTGTATCCGTGGCTGGAGGAGAAGGTAAGGCGGCTGCCAGGGTCTTGATCGGCCGTGTCTCTGCCGTACTTCATCTCTATCGAACAAAGTGAACCCAAAAATGGCGATTGAAACATGGATGGCGGTATTCAGTGGAGTTGTTGCTGCTTCTACAGTCGCTTACGCGATACTTACCTGGAAGCTTTTCTCCGAAACACAAAAAATGCGCGAGGCCCAAACGGAACCAAGAGTAAGCATACGATTAGAGATGGACCACACTGGGCTTCACGGATACGAATTAGTGATTCGAAATGAGGGAGAGGGGGTCGCCAGGAATGTGCGTTTCGAATTTGAAGGCGACTCGAGTTATTTTCGCGAGAGCTTTATTCGCGGGGTTCTTCCCACGGTCGACCAATTGCCCATCATCACAGATGGCTTACCTTATCTGGAGCCTGGCCAGACATTCAGATTTTCATTAGGAACTGTGTCCGAGAAAGAGTTCAACCGGGCCGCCGGAGATCCTTGGATTTTCCGAGTGCAGTACGAAAATCTATTTGGAGAGCAGAGAAAGGACACCTATCCGTTAGACTTCTCTCAATTCAGAGGAATGTTTTTTGCTCCGAACAGGCTGGTAGAAATTTCTCAACATCTGGATTCTATCCGAAAAGATCTGAATAGAGTATCTGAGGGTGATGCAAAGATTCAGGTTGTCATTCAAAAGGAAGAACATTGCCAGGGCGAATGAAGATTCTCTTTCTTGGCAAGAATGCGGGGCAATCGGTGCTGAGGCACCTTCAGATGAAGATGATTTGGCAGGATGACGAATATAAACATCCCTTTTCGATGGGCGAAAGTGGTATTGGGCGAAGTTTGCAGGTGTCATACAAGGCCAGTCTCCGCCCAGCAATACTCACAACACTGACGCGGTGGGTTTACCCTTCCTGCAAGGAAAGGCAGAGTTTAGCCCAATGTGTCCCGCTGGGTGGAAGGACCATGTGTGGGTCTACGACTTCGTGTACCTGAGGCCCGATGACGGCACAGGAGTGCGGTTGATGACCGTCATCGACGAATAGAGCAGGGAGAGTCTGGCGATCCGGGCTGCGCGCAGCATAGGGTCTGCCGATGCGATAGAGGTGCTGGCCGAGTTGATGGTGCTCAAAGGCGTGCCCGACCACATTCGTTCGGACAACGGGACGGAGTTTACGGCCCGGGCAGTGCGTGAGTGGCTTGGGCGGGTGGGAGCCCAGGACGCTCTATATCGAGCCTGGGTCGCCGTGGGAGAACGGCTACGTAGAGAGTTTCAACGGGAAGTTGAGGGACGAACTGCTGGACAGAGAGGTCTTCTATACGTTGTTGGAGGCGCGTGTGCTGAGGGAGCGCTACAAGGAGACTTACAACCAGGTCAGACCGCAAAACTCACTGGGCTACCGGCCGCCGGCGCGTGAGGCCCTTTTGCCTGCCGAGCCTGTTCCCGTGCTTGCCGGACTAACATAACGGGTGGTACAAACGTCGGGGGCAGGTCAGCAAAGTCATCTTCGCCACCGCCCGCCTCGACCACAGTCGGGCCGATAACGCCGAAAACATGCTGATTTCATCATCTCGGCCGGAGGTCTCAGAGCAACCTGTCGAGGGCCGTGGGCCCCCACTCCAACTCCGCCTCATGCCCGCGTGTGCGATGAAGGCCCATTCGAACAGAGACGTGGCTGCTGACAGGCAGTAGATGTTGACATTAACGCTGCCGGTTCATAGTAGTACGCCAGGACATTCTAGGGTTCGGGCCACTCTTTAGGGCGCCACCCTGAAGCGTACCTCCGCGCGAGATTGATCGTATCTTGGACATCCTCTGGCAGGTTTCGGTACAACGGCGACCCAGCCAAACCGTCTACAGCGTCCGCAAGCCCTTCACCAAACACTTCGACCAACCCATTCCAGAAGAGACGCTTCTCGGCGTGTCCGTTGTAATACGCATAGTTGACGGCTGTACACAGAAGGGTAAGGACGAATCCGTCCTCAACAAGGTGCTCACGTAATCTGGTAACGAGTCGCGTCTTATCCTCGCCTCCACTCCAATTCACGGTCCGCAACGAGAGGGCACAGAGATTCCACTCGCCCACGAGTTGCGTTGCTGTCGCGGATTTCAATCGGTCCACGAGCTGATCTTCTAATCGCTTCGCCTGGTCTTCGTCGACGAGTTTATGTCCAATCGACTGGCGGTGTCCAACTATTTCAACCAGTTCAAACAAACCGGACAGGGTGTCGATCTTTCCGAACATCGCAGACATGATGGCCATGAGCTCTCCCGGAGCCTCGATCCTCCTCAACAGCCGAAGGACAACACGAGTGGCCTTGAATCGCGGTGATAAACCAAACATACCGGCGAAGTGTGCACTCAGTGTCCCCATTCGATTCACGAGCAACGGGACAGCTACGTGTGCTGCCTCTGGCGGGAAATCATGCTCGAAGTCCTCGAGCCGCTCAAGAACTGCCTCGAAGCGCTGATCGTCAAGAGTGTCCAGAAGCCTAACGAGTTTACTCTCGTCGGTCAGTGCTTCTACCAGTTCCTGGATTTCACGAGATGGAATCGTACCTTCGTCAAGCCCGGCTTGCAGATAGATACGAAGGACCTCCTCACAGGCTGTCCGTCTCTCCTTTCGCCAGGATGCAATCCACTGTGGACCATACGAGCTTCCACCAAAGAATCCTTGTGTTGCCGGGAACAGAATCTCAAGGACGTAACTCAATATCTCGCGTTCACCCTTTGCACGTTCGAGCATCGCCGGAAGTTTGTCCGCAGTCTCCCTATTCCAGACCTCTAAACTCATCCGCATTCGGGATTCTGATGTAGGATGTACCAGGTGCTCGGCGTGAGTTCTTAATTCATCGAACATCGACGGTCTGAGGATACGAACTGCTTCCAGGCCGAGAAGATCAGCCAGTGCAACCTCTTGCCCGATCGTGTCAAAGGTTACAGGGAGTGAATACAGGTAACGCTTCACATCCCGAAGGTTTTCAAGAAGTGGGTTGATCACATCATAAAAGACGCGCCCCCATACCTCCCTGTCCAACTGCGCGAGGTCGTGACCCCGTATCAACTCGTCGAGCCATGACAAGAGCACCTCTGGCACGATCGCCTCGCGTACCTTGGGAAGGTCGTAACTCACCTGTACGATTTTGTCCAGGTACTGTTGGCCTTCAATCTCGCTTTCTCCCAAACTCCTCGCGACATGTCGGCTGTCGAATGCCAACAGGAAGACGACATTCGGAAGATCAGATGTCAGACGGACGAGCCGCATCAGTTCGCGAATCTCGCCGGCCTCCAGTCGATCGATGTCATCAATTAGAACAACGACTCTTGAATCGGACGCAGACAGGGCCTCTCTGAGATTTTCACGCTTATCATGCAGGCTCGGTTGTTCCGCCCAGCGGCCTGTCAGTTTGGCTATTTGTTCGGCAGCCCAGGACGTCCCCGGAACGGGACTCAGGGTAGACAAAGACTGCCCCAACTCGGCGAGCGCGTTCGCCACCTTCTTCAGTCCCTCAAAACGACCGTGTCCGAGCTGGGCGCTCAGTTCGTGGAAGAACAGCGTCACCAGATCGGTTGCACTGCCGAATAGCCAGGGGTTGAATCGCAGAACAGCGCTAGCATCCTCATCTGCCTCAAGTGTCTCCGCGACCATATTGAGAACCGAGGTCTTGCCCGACCCCCACTCACCCACAACGGCGATGGTGAAACCACGCTCAGCCGGGACGGCACGTACTTGCCGAGCTACTGCCTCGGCAAAGGACCGCCTGCCCAGGCGGTCTTGATCGCGATGCTCAATTGGCTGGTCGGCATCGAAGTACTTGCCGGCAAAAGCGTCCCGATTGCTGTTCATGACAAGCTTCCCATAATCCTTGCGCCACCAGACAAGACCAAAGCAGGATCTTCGGGTTGCAACTCGGTCTGGGAGTGTAACCGGATCGTTGGCCCTACCCCGCGTGGGCCGAACCCGCGGGCAACTCAATGCAGGCTGAATGTGACACCGAACTACATTGCAAAGAGGCTCCCACTAATCCGGCTCTAAACCATACTACCTGCCTTCAGATTTTTGTACCACCCGTTAAGTTAGCCCGACAAGCGCGGGGATAGATCGGGCAGGCAAGAGGGCCTCACCTTCTCTGAACTTACTGATCACTGCTCCCCCGAATGTCTCCTCTTGGCCACCGTTCCCCTTACTGCGGACCAACCCAAACGGATTGCCTGGACCCGACTGCTGTGGAGATGGGGGATGTCACCGCGCCCTGCTTTTCCAAAACCAGGAACAAAAGCGACTTCAATTTGATAGTCAGTTAAGGTCAATGCTAAGATTGGCGACAATCGCGATCATCTCCAGCAGTAAACGCTCCTACGGACGTCTTAAACCATCTTCCGCCACACTGATAATTACATGCCACCAAAAGGTACTTCACGTATGCGCATCGAGCCCAAGATCCTCCTCCTCCTGGCACTCCTGAGCCTCCTGTCCGCCTGCATAGACACCAGTTCGGAGCCCCAGTCGGGCCGTCTCCAAGTCGTCTCCACCGTCTCCCCCATCACAAACATCGTCTACAACGTCACCGGCGACCTCGTCGACCTCACCGGCCTCGTGCCCGCCGGCGCTGACTCGCATACCTTCGAACTCGCGCCCTCCGACGCCGTGACCCTCGCCAGCGCCGACCTCATTTTCATCAACGGGCTGGACCTGGAGACGTCCGCCATGAGAATGGCCGAGGCCAACCTGAAAGACGGCGGCGAAATCATTCTGCTGGGCGAGCTGGTGATCGATCCCGAAGACTACGTCTACGACTTCTCCTTCCCCGAAGAGGCCGGCAGCCCCAATCCACATCTGTGGACCGATCCCATCTTCGCCCTCGAATATGCCGGGATCGTACTCGAGAAGGTGACCGCCCGCGACCCCGGCAACGCCGACGCCTACCAGGCCAACTACGACGAGTTCGCCGCCCGCATCGAAGCGCTGGATGCCGCCATTCAAGCGACAACCGCCAGCATCCCCGCAGAAAACCGCAAACTCTACACCTATCACGACTCCTTCGCCTACTTCGCCCCCCGCTACGGCTACACCGTGCTGGGCGCCATCCAACCGGCCGACTTCTCCGAACCCTCCGGCCAGGAAGTGGCCGCGCTCATCGAACAGCTTCGTTCCGGCGCCATTCCCGCCATCTTTGGATCCGAGGTCTTCCCCTCGCAAATCCTGGAGCAAATCGCCCGCGAAACGAATGCAGAGTATGTAAGCACTTTGAGCGATGACGATCTCCCTGGCGACCCCGGCGATCCTCAACATTCATACATAAGCATGATGGTAGAGAACTTGAAGACAATGGCCGATGTGCTTGGCGGCGACCCCGCCCTCATGGATGGCGTGGAAACCGGCAACGTACCCGGCCCCGATACGTCTGTTAACCAATAGGATCAGCGATTCTGCGAAACGATTCCTTCACAACGTGCCATGAATAAAGTCGATGAAGACCGAAATTGGGCCGGTAATTGATCATGGAGATCCCGTCATGACGATTTCGGCGCCATCTACGTGCATTTGGGAGGCGATACGATCTTTATCCTCAGTTACGCCGAAGTGATTCGAGATACACTTGTGGAAGCTGATCCAGCAAACGCCGACACCTTTAACGCAAACGACGACGCCTTCATTGCCCGCCATCTACGGCTCCTCCTTTACGCCTTCCCCGGTTATGGAGCAGATCAGCCGCGAAACAGACGTCCCAATCTATATGATCGATGACGACGGCCTGCCGGGTGAACCAGGCGACCTTGGGCACTCCTGCATCAATATGCAGGCGCAAAACATAAAGATCCTGGCCGAACCGCTGGGCGGCTACGGCTCGCACGCAGATCACCTCGAAACCCGCAATCTGCCAGACACCGAATGGCGCCATTCTGCGAAAAAAGGGACTCGATGATAGAATTGGTGGGGAGCTAGAGGTCGGTCAGTCTTGCCGGCACGATCGCCCCGCCGGTACGACTGACTTTGAAAAGAGAAAGCAAAATACCGGAAACATTATTGACACGGCTGTGTGCGTGTGTTACCCTTCGTCTTGTTGCGAATTTTCGCAACAAGAAAAATTATCATGAGCCACAACACGACAGAGATCAATCGGCAGTTACGCAAGTCCGGCTACCGGGTCACCCCCCAACGCCAGCTCATCCTGGACGCCGTCTGCCAACTCGGCGAGCATGTCACACCCGAAGCCGTGTACGATCATGTACACCGCATCGCTCCGACCCTGAGCCGGGCGACCGTCTACCGGGTGCTGCACTTTCTCACCGAACAGCGCATCCTGGCGATGGTGTATATGGCCGATGGCCGCCTTGCCTACGAAATGGCCGGCCCCGAGCCGCATCACCATCTCGTCTGCCGCTCCTGCGACAGCTTGCTTGAGCTGCCGCACAGCGTCTTGCGGTCGTTTCGCCGGACAATGGACGCCCAATACGATTTTGAGATCGACGTAAGTCATCTCTCATTCTTCGGGCACTGCACTGACTGTCGCGACTCTGCTGGCGCCTGACGCCGCTTGTGGCTGCACACCGCGCCAATCCGGCGAAAGGGTAACCACAAATGCACGACCGATTCCGAATTCTGTCTTCCCTGCTGGCAATTCTGATTCTGATCGCGGCCTGTAACCCGGTCGCGCCCGGAACGACTGGCGCGCCTGCCGAAGAGGAGCGCCCCCGTGTCGTAGTTTCGATCCTCCCGATTGCCAATATCGTCTACAATATCGGCGGCGATAAGATTGACCTCGATGCCATTATGCCGCCAGGCGCCGACCCACATACCTTCGAACCAAGACCTTCAGATGCTGTGAAACTGGCTCAGGCCGACCTGATCTTTGTGAACGGTATGCACCTTGACGAGACAACTCTGCGGCTGGCACAGGCCCATTTGAAAGAGGGAGCTGAGATCATCGAGCTGGCGGCGGCAGTTGCCGGCCCCGATGAACTCCTCTACGGCCAGGAACACCATCACGGCCACGCCGAAGAGGACGACCACGACGACGATGACGAGCACGGCCACGCCGAAGAGGACGACCACGACGACGACGACGAGCACGGCCACGCCGAAGAAGACGATCACGACGACGAAGACGAGCACGGCCACGCCGAAGAAGACGATCACGACGACGAAGACGAGCACGGCCACGCCGAAGAGGACGGCCACGACGACGATGACGAACACGGCCACGCCGAAGAAGACGATCACGACGACGATGACGAGCATGGCCACGCCGAAGAAGACGATCACCAGGACGAATTAGGCGAGCCCGACCCCCATCTTATCCTCGATCCGCATTTCGTCGTCCGCTACGCCAAAGTTGTGTTTGCCAGCTTGGCGGAACGCGACCCGGACAACAGAGACTATTACGAGAGCAACTTCGTCGAGTATACTGCCCGACTCCTTGCTCTGGACGAAGCCATTGCGGCCGCGACGGCAACGATCCCTGAATCCAATCGCCGCCTGCTCACCTACCACGATTCGTTCGGCTACTTTGCCCTCCGCTACGGGTACACTGTAATCGGAGCAATCCAGCCGAACGACACATCCCAACCGTCCGCGCAAGAGGTGGCCGCGCTGATCGACCAGCTGCGCGAAGAAGGTGTGCCCGCCATCTTTGGCTCCATTCTCTTCCCGGCAGACGTAATCGACCTGATTGGGTCCGAGACCGGCGTTTCCGTAAGCACCCTATTGGACGACGGTCTGCCCGGCGAGCCCGATGACCCCGAGCACACCTATATTGGGATGATGGTGGAAAATATGAGGACGCTGGCAGCTGCGCTGGGCGGAGACCCGTCCCTGATGGATGGCGTAGAGGTCGGCAACGTGCCGGACAGCGAATAAGGAACGAGCAGAGAGTGAATTCAGAAGAAAATCTCTTCCATTCACTCTCTTCTTTTTCTCAATCCGCTTCCGCGCGCCAAACTGTGAATAGTAGGCAGAGAGCGAGCAGGAGTGGGGAGTGAGAAGCGTCTCTCTCCTCACTCCTCTTTACTCTCTCCTCCGAAGGAAGAGCTAATGCAGCCGCTCATCGAATTTACCGGCGTCAATTTCGGTTATGGCGCATTCAATGTCCTCGAGGACATCGATCTGCACCTCCATCCCGGCCAGTTCGTTGGCCTGGTCGGTCCCAGCGGCGCTGGCAAGACCTCTCTTCTGAAGCTCGTTCTCGACCTGCTCACGCCCAGAGAGGGGCAAATCGATCGCGTGCGGGCCGATTTGCGCGTCACCTATGTGCCCCAGATAGAGACCGTGGACTGGAGCTTCCCCGTTACAGCCGAAGAGGTCGTCCTCATGGGCCTGGACCACCGCCAGAACATCTGGCCCTGGCCCCGCCGCAGCGAACGTGAACGGGCGCGCGCCATCCTGGACAAGCTGGAGATCGACCATCTCGCCGAACGGCACATCCGCGATCTCTCCGGAGGACAGCAGCAGCGCGTCTTCCTGGCGCGGGCCCTCGTCGCAGAGCCGGAAATTCTCGTCCTAGATGAGCCGACCACCGGCGTTGACGTGCGCAGTGCCGAAAACATCTTCCACTGGCTCACCCATCTCAACCAGGATGGCATGACCATCCTCCTTACAACCCACGATCTCAACATGGCCGCAGCCCACGTACCCTGGGTCGTCTGCCTCAACCGCCGCATCATGGCGCAGGGCCCGCCCCAGGAGATCTTTACTGAATCCATTCTGGAGGACGCCTACAAAGGTGAATTCATCGTCATCCGCCAAAACGATATGATCTTTGTCCAACAGAAGCCCCATTCTCACGGTCTTAGCGACGTGCTGCCGGATCCGGTGGAGGGGGGACTGCCCAATCACGACAGCCGCGAGAAATCCGCGAACCCCGTTTCCGCCCTAAAGGAGTCCTGACCGCTATGGACGTTCTGCTTGCTCCATTTCAATATGAGTTTTTCCGCAACGGCACCGTTGCCGCTGTCCTTGTCGGCGGCCTCTGCGCCCTGATCGGTGTCTATATCGTCCTGCGCGGCATGAGCTTCATCGGCCACGGCCTCTCTCATGCCGTCTTCGGCGGCGCGGTCGTCGCCTTTATCCTTCAGTTCAACTTCTACGTCGGGGCAGTGTCGTGGGGTTTCGTCGCCGCGCTGCTCATCAACCAGACTGTACGCAAAACGACAATTAGCGCCGACGCCGCCATCGGCGTGGTCACAACCGCAAGTTTCGCGCTCGGAGTCGCCCTGATCTCACGGTACCGCCGCTTCTCCCAATCGTTCGACGCCGCCCTCTTCGGCAATGTCCTCGGCGTTACCCCGACTGACATCGCCGTGATTGTTTTCGTTACCCTGGCCGCGACCTTTATGATCTTTTTCTTCTACAAGCAGCTGCTATTTACTACCTTCAACTCCGAGGTGGCCCAGGTTTACGGCATCCCCACCTTCTGGATCGAAACCTGGTTTGCCCTGATCCTCGCCGCCGTGATCATCGCCTCAGTGCAAATCATGGGCGTGACCATGATCGGCGCCGCGCTGGTGGTTCCCCCCATAACCATACGTCTGTTGACAGACAGCTTCCACCGTCTGATTATTTACTCAACCGCCTTGGGCGCCTTGACCGGCCTGATCGGGATGTACCTGAGTTTTTACGTGGATGTGTCCAGCGGGGCGTCAATCGTACTGCTGCAATCGGCGCTTTTCTGCGTTACCCTCTTCTACGTATCCCGCGTGCGCAACAGAAACAGGCTCGTCGAGACACCGGTCTATGGCCCGACCTGAAGGCGAGAGCGTGACGTGGAGGCAGCTGTGGGAGAGGCCGTACACAAGGCTTAGCCGCGTGCGTGCGGTCACGCCGCCGGCAGCGGGAAAACAGCCTCACTGTTCGCTCGCCATCTCCTGCATCTCCACAGACGCCAGCTCGTATTCTGCCGCCAAACCGCTGTCCTCGTAGCCGGGTATGTTCTGCCCCAATCGAAAGAGCGCCATCGCGGCCGCGGCCTGCTCCGCCTCCTGTTTGCTCTGCCCCCGGCCAACGCCAATCGGCTGTCTCCCGATGGTCACTTGCCGCGTGAACAGCCTCGCGTGATCGGGCCCCTCGGTGTGGACGGTCCTGTACCGCGGGGTTTCGCCCATTTCCGCCTGCAGCCACTCTTGCAGGCGGCTCTTTGGATCTTTCGTCAGCGCAAGGTCCGCCACACGGTCAATTTCCGCAGCCAGGCGCGGTTCCAGAAAGTTCCGCAGCGTCCTGAGCCCCTGATCAAGATAGACGGCGCCAAGAAACGACTCAAACGTATCGCACAACGTCGTGTGACGGCCCCGCCCGCCGCTCTCCTCCTCGCCCCGCCCCAATAGCAGATACTCCCCCAACCGCAGCTCCTGCGCAAAACGCGATAACGTCTCCCGCTTGACCAGCGCCGACCGCAAATTCGTCAGTTCACCCTCCCGCCGCTCAGGATAACGCCGAAACAGCAACTCGCTCGCCACAAAGCTCAGCACCGCATCGCCCAAAAACTCCAGTCGCTGGTTGTCCTGCAGGTCGCCGTCTTCGTCGGCCTCATGCAGATAGCTGCGATGAACAAAAGCGCGTTGCAGCAGCGCCCGATCGTTGAAGCGGATGCCTACCCCCGCCTCCAACTCCTCCAGCATATCAAACCTGCCCTCCATGCCAACTGTCTCCTCAGCACAGAAAAGGAACTTCAGAAAGCCGGCAAACGCTTCAAACCCAGACCGGTGAGGTTGACAACAACGGTCTCCGAAGGCTTCAACCTGGGAGCCAACCTCGTGAGCGCAGCCGCAACCGTGGCGCTCGTCGGCTCGACAAATAGCCCGCGCTGGGCCAGCCGCTCCTGCGCCTCCAGAATCTCCTCATCGTTGACCACAATCGCCGTTCCGCCCGATTGCCGCAACGCCCACAATATCGAGCGGTTCCGCACAGGCCGCTCCACCGCGATACCGTCGGCCAGAATGCTCGGCGCAACCTGGCGGCGCGGGACGATCTCGCTGTGCCCTTCGTGAAAAGCGTCGCAGATCGGCGTGATCGGCTCGGCCTGGACTGCCACCATCCGCGGCAACCTGTCAATGATCCCGCTGCGGTGCAGGTGCTGAAAACCGCGCCACGCGCCCAAAAAGAGGCCGCCATACCCGACCGGGCTCACAAACCAGTCCGGCACACGCCCGCCCAACTGCTCCCAAATCTCCCACGCGTTCGTCATGAAGCCCAGCAGGCACGCCGGGTGCCATGCATGGGAGGCATACACGACATCGCCCCCCGTCTGCGACGCCTCCGCGGCCTGCGTCGCCGCGGCTCGCGGCCCGCCAACCTCAACCAGCTCCGCCCCATAGACCGCAATCTGCGCTTTCTTCGGCTGCGGGGCATAGGCCGGCACAAAGATGCGCGCGAACAGTCCCGCTCTCGCCGCGTAGCAGGCAAGGCTCGCCCCGGCGTTCCCGCTCGAATCGTCCATCACCGTCCGCACGCCCTGCCCCACCAGCCAGTTCACGATCACGCTGACCCCGCGATCCTTGTAACTGCCCGAAGGCATCAGCCCTTCAAACTTCCAATAAACCCGCTGATCTTCCCAACTGTCCTTGATGAGCGGCGTCCAGCCCTCCCCCAGGGAATACAGCTCGCGCCCCTCGGCCACCACCGGCAACATCGCCAGGTAGCGCCAGTGACCCGGTTCCCGACCATCAATCTGGTCCGGGTCAAATGGGGGCAGATCTTGATACTCCAATGGTTCGCCGCTGAGGGGACAGCGCAGGGGAGCTTCTTCGGCAGCAACCCGAAAACTGCTGCTGGGGCAGTAAGCGATCAACCGTCGATTCCTTTCCGGGGGGTGGGGTGGAGAAGCTGCGCACCGTTTAAACAAGGGGCGCATTACCCATTTCCTCTGTTCATTTGTAACCGAACTCAGGCAAATGGTCAAGTGACAGGCCGGTCAGAGCGCAGGCCAAAGTTGGGCTTGTCAGGCGAAGCGGGCTGCAGGATTCAGCGTATACTCCCAAAGGTAGCCTGCAGATCGCCCCAATCTTTTCTCCGCCTCGCCTAAACAGTCGTTCTCACTCCCCGCTTCTCTCCCCTCTCTCCTCATCTGGGGCGGTCAGCCGCAAGCGGCTTCCCTTGTGCGGGGGGACACCCCCCGCAACGCCCCCCGCGGATCACGCCCCGCGCCGAATGTGAGGCCAGCGCGACGGGGGCGTCTCGGCCCGCATCACCAGAAACCCACTTCCGGTGGCGCCTCGCGTCTCGTCTTCCCCTTCCCACCCAATGGCGCCAGGCAACTTCAGCCGCCGCCTTCGATTCCCCCGCCGCCGATTCCACCCCCTGCGCTTCGCACCCCAAATCTGGACTGCGCCTGCCGGTCAAACCCAGGGAAACCGCATCAGACTGGGACAAGATCCCGCAGTGATGCCTGCAATGTAGGGCCCCCCCTTGTGGGCGTCCATCCTGTTAGCCTACGAGGGCGCCCTTAGTAGATTTTCTGGCGAACTTCATCCATGCCATGCGTGGCTTAGGGCGACACCGGTCTGCTGGGTTCGGCTATGCTGGATAGAGTCCGGAGGTTTGCTGTCGGCGCCGGAGGGTTCAAGAAGCAGACCGTGCGCGTGGCCCCGGAAGCATATTCCGGGATCGAGGAGGGACCCTTCAGGTCTGGCAGCCCGAAATGCAGACCGATTAGTTGGCGTAGGGGTCCGCGGCGTCACGCAAGCCGTCGCCCACGAAGTTAAAAGCGAGGACCGCTATGACGACAAAGACGCCCGGCAGGAAGAGCCACGGCGCGAGGGCAACCGCCTGCACATTCTGGGCTTCCTTGAGGAGGACGCCCCAACTGACGATGGGCGGCCGTAGGCCAAGTCCAAGAAAACTGAGGGCGGTCTCGCTGAGAATCATGTTGGGGATTGCCAGCGTGAGAGAGGCGATGATGTGGCTGAGGAAGGAGGGCACCATGTGGCGGAGTATGATGCGTATTTCGCTGACTCCGGCGAATCGGGCTGCCATGATGAACTCCTCTTCCCGCAATGCAAGGAACCTTCCGCGCACCACTCGCGCCAAACCTGTCCAACCGATGAAGGACAGGATGACGGTAATGCCAAGGTAGATTCTAAGGGCCGACCAGTCGGAAGGCAGGGCAGCGCTCAGCGTGAGCCAGAGAGGAATGCTTGGAATCGATCTTAAAAACTCGATTATGCGCTGAATCACGTCGTCGATTGGACCGCCATAGTAGCCGGAAACGCCACCAATGAGGACGCCGAGAACAAGCGAAAGTATCACACCGACCAGTCCAATCGACATCGAGATGCGTGTGCCGTACAAGATTCTTGTGAGCAGATCGCGCCCGTTGCGGTCGCTCCCCAAGAGGAACATGGTCCCTTCTTCCTCCCTGATGCCGAAGAGATGCAGATCGGTATCGAAGAGCCCCCAAAAGCTATAGGGGGAGCCTCGGACGAAAAAGTGGATTGGATAGATTGTCTGCCTGTCTTCCTCATACAACATTACGAGGGTTTCCGGATCGCGCTCACCTTCAAGCGCGTAAACAAAGGGGCGCAGATGGAAGCCATCGGCAGAAAAGAAACGAACGCGCTGCGGGGGCGCGTAGATGTACTTTGCGTCGTAGGCGGATTGGTCGTAGGGAGCCAGAAACTCACAGGCCAAAGCGACGAGGTACAGCAGGAGAACAACCGCAGTGCTGCCGACGGCCACCTTGTGTTTGCGGAATCGCCACCACATCAGCTGCCTATGCGAGGCAACGTAGATCTTCTCCTCTTCCGATTCTGGGAGGCCGGAACCGTTGGTGGAGTCGTGCGCCTCCTGCGTTGCTATCGAAGACATTTCAGTTTCCTACTCCATGCGAATGCGCGGGTCTATCCAGGCAAGCAGGATATCCGAAACCAGGGTGCCGAGTATGGTAAGCGTGCTGAGTATCATCACGAAGCTGCCAGCCAGGTACATATCCTGAGAAAGGAGAGCGGAAAGAAGCAGCGGGCCGGTTGTGGGCAGGCTGAGGACGACAGAAACGATGGTTGCGCCCGAGATCAGGGTGGGCAACACCCATCCCACCGTGCTGACGAAGGGATTGAGCGCGATGCGCACAGGATATTTCCACAGAATTCTCTGTTCGGTCAACCCCTTGGAACGGGCGGTCTCGACGTAGGGCTTGTGGAGTTCGTCCAGCAGGTTGTTGCGCATAATGCGAATGAGGCCGGCGGTGTTGCTGGTCCCTAGTACGATGATGGGCACCCAGAGGTGTTTGAGGAGGTCCCATACCTTGGCGAAGCTCCAGGGCGCCTGCTTGTACTCAAGTGAGAACAGGCCGCCCGCGCTGGTTCCAAGGTAGATCAGACCGATCCACATCAGAATGAGGGCAAGCATGAAGTCTGGGATGCCCCGTCCGAGAAACCCGAAGAAGGTGATGACGTAATCAGAGACTGCGTACTGATGGGTGGCAGAGTAGACTCCAATGGGGAGGGCAACGACCCAGGTAAAGATGAGGGTAGCCAGTGAAATAATGAAGGTAAGGGCCAGGCGCTCCCAAATCAGTTCATTTACAGGTTTGTTCCACTGGAAAGATACCCCGAAATCGCCCTGGATCATGTTCCAGAACCATTTGAGAAACTGGGCGTAGAGTGGGCTGTCAAGACCATACCGGTTTCGCAATGAGGCGATTTCGGCATCGTCAAGCACATGGCCGGTGCTCTCCAGTTCAGCGATATACGAGGTCAGAAAGTCGCCAGGAGGCAGTTGGATGAGGACAAAGGTAACGATAGATATGCCGAAAAGCATTGGAATTGTAATGAGCAACCGGCGAAGTATGAACTTAAGCACGGAGGTTCTCTCTATTTATTCCGAATAGCCCGGCAGCGAGACTGAGGCCTGGTAGTTGGAGTAATTGTGGAGGGGGTTGCGGACCGGTTTGTAGAGCCTCCCCGATTTGGGATTGTCGTCCTGCGTGTAGACCCAGACCTCATAAGGATCCCATACGACGACTTCGTCACGGCAGTCCCCGGTCAGGTCCAAGACCGCATTGCACATGTCAGGGTGGCCGTCGTCGGGAAACTGTACCACCGGACGACCCCAGCCATCGAACATCCCGCCCCATTTGACATTCGGTGAGTGGACAAAATACTCGCCCGGCTGCCCGGTCCAGTTGATAGGCAGGCACATGCTGCCAAAGGGGTTTGGCTCGCAGTCGTGATAGATGTTTCCCTCGGCATTGAAAAAGTGCAGGATGCCCTGGTTGCCCCAGAAGTTGATGGTTACCGCCTCCAGCCCGGGGAGGTCTGGCCGGAAGTTGGCGATAGCCGGATTTTGGGCGTGGCCGATATAATGGTGTTTCAGAATCTGGCCTTCAAGACTGGCGTAAACGACGCCCTCATCGCTGGCAGTATAAAATACGATGGGGCTTGTGGCATCACTCTGGGAAAAGTTAACAATGGCGATGCCGTCCGCGTGGTCCTCCAGCTGATCTTCCAGGGTCCACAGCAGCCGGCCGTCGTGATCGTAGAGGCTGTAGCCGATCGCGAGTTCGTCATGACCGTCACCGTCCACATCAAAGGCGAATGGATAGTGCCCCGTGTTGCAGGCGCCCTGCCAGAGTCCATTGAGCTGATCGTCAAGGGCCCAGAAGTTCCAATACCGATCTTTGATGATCATGTCCCTGGCCTGGCCGAGACCGCGCAAATCGCAGAAGAAGAGGCAGTCTCCCAGAATTCGGGAATAGCGATTGGCCGGTGGCAGGCTGGACGGAGTCGGAGCCTTTAGCTTGACCTGCCCGGTCGCGCCGTCCAGGATGATGATTTCGAAGTTCATGCAGTAGATGACTTCGTTGCGGCCGTCACCGTCGATATCGTGGATCTGAAAGCCGACATCGTTGGTGAGATGGTAGTTCTCCGGATCGGGGCGCCCTATCTGCCACAGAATTTCGCCGTCGAAGTTCATGGCGGTGAGACAGCTCAACTCGCTGTACTGGTCGCGCGGCCCGTGGTGGAGCATCTGCCCGACGAGCAGGTCGATCTGCCCGTTGCCGCTGAGATCCCCGAAACGGAGGTTGCGTCCGACGCCGAATCCTGGTGTCTTGAACTTTTTCCACAGGACCGGTTTGGGATTGGCGGCCCGCAGGTCATCGAGTGCGCGTTCACGTCTGGAGCGCAATACATTGAACTTTTCGACGGCGGCTGCCGAGGTCTCAATCCTTACACTGTGAAACTGGGTAGGCATGTCAGCGAGAAGGCCAACTCTGCCCTCCGGGTACGTACCGTCTTCCGCCTCGAGCAGGGCCGATGATGAAGGACCCGAAATCTCAGCGCGGATGCTTTCGCCTCGCACTGAGACAGCGGCGGTATAGGTATGGTTCTCTTGCCAGGCGAACGGCCTTTGGGCAAGGATCTCCTCGTAGGGTTTGCGGTAGGCGGTGGCGTGCCGCACCATCTTCAGCACGATCCCGTCTTCCGAAAGGCCAAAGAAATAGTAGCAACGGCTGTTGCGATAGCGAAACACCAGACCGGCCTGGCCGGTTCCTGCTCCCGGTCCGCGTTGGGGCGTAAACCGAATGGTAGCGGTCAGGTCGCCCCACAGCGGGTCCCCACAGACGAGGGTGGGGTGCGTATGCACATACCGGTTCTCAATTGTCTGCGCCATCAGACGCGCGGCGCCCGACTCCTGGACTTGCCAGGCGCGGCCCCTGTCGCCGCCTGAGCTGAAACACGCTACCGCCCAGTTGCCTTTTGGCGCGGCTTCGGGCAGGTAGTGGTATTCAGTGTGAGCCCCCACTTCAGCAGAAAAGTTCCCTGTTTCCAGACCGCTGAAATCGTCTTCAAGAAGGAGTTGGGTGTGTGCCATCGGTTTCCACCTAAGTGTGCTTGCCGGTAGGGAGGACAGGAAGGGAGGTAGCGCGCCATGGCGGCGCCCTCGGGCGGAAACGGTGGCGAGAGGCCGGCGTTCAGCAATCCGGATCTGGCTCGCCTCACTTTGCGCCGGCCCCATGCCACCGTCAGGAACAACCAGGGTCTATGCATCTACTTTGAAGTACTGGCAGGGATTGGTCGTTCCAATGTTCCCTGCCTCCCACGCGATGTTCCAACCGGTCCTGGGAACGTTGCGCATTCTGTTCGTGACTACGGTGGGCACGCTGGCGCGGTCACAAATGCCCATGTGGTAGAGATGCTCGGCCTGTATGTCCATGATCTGCAGCCACAGGTCCCGCTGTCGGTCGGCGGCTGCAGTCGTGAGAAGTTCATCGTAGAGGGCAAGTTGCTGCACCACTTCCGCGGGCGGCTCCTCGCCGGACTCTCCGCCGGTCGCGTACCATTGGCCCCACAGAGGTCCCCACGAGCAGTCGGCTCTGACAGGAATCTGTCGGGTGGGGTTCATTACAGGCAGGAACCCTGGCCCTGCGAAATCTGCCATGGCGTCCTGTTCATTGGCCCGGCGTCGTGTGGAGAAGAGCGAGTCGTCTTCGGGTTTTACCGAGGCACTGATCCCCACATCGCGCCACCAGCCTGAGATCAGCTCGAGAGCGTCGACAAAGTCGTCGCGGCGCGCTCTGACTTCAAGAGCGATTGAGATTGGTTCCCCGTCGGGTCGCAGCCGGAAACCGTTGCCGTCCCGATCGGTCAGCCCCATTTCGTCCAGGAGGGCGTTGGCCGTATCGGGCTCGTACGTGACGAATGCCTTGGCCGCGCCTTCATGGTAGTGGGGCGAGACCGGAAGAGCCACATTCTGGCGGATCTCCTTGGGCTGATCGAGGTAGATCAGTGAGCGGATCTCCTCTCGATCGATGGCGTGGGACATGGCGATTCGGAAGCGCCTGTCCAGGAAAATCTCGCGCAGAACCGGGTCGGGATGGGTCAGATTCAGCGTGAGTATGAATACGTTGGATTCGCTGATCGGAGCGTCGATAACGTGGTAGTCGCCCTGCTCCTGGCTCTGCTTGAGGACCATGGTGTCGCGCGGGAACTGCCCGACTGCGAAGGTCTGCAGTTCCGCTTCTCCCGAAGCAGCTTTAAGTTGCGCAACCGAAAGCTCTCGCACCACGTCGGTTGTCACCCTATCGATGTAGGGCAACTGGTTTCCATCCGGATCGGTCTTCCAATAGTAGGGATTGCGGATATACGTATTGCCATCTTCCCCTTGTTGCTCCAGATCCCAGGGAAACACGACCGGTAGATCAGTACTGGTATCGCGTGACTCCTGATCGAGGAAGAGTTCTATCCAGTTTTCGAATCCGGAGTCGTCCACTTTCTCGGCCAGTTCGCCTTCATCCGCGTAGTCGGCGTGAAACTGCTGCAGAAAATGGCCCGGCCTGAATGATTCGCGGAACGGATGGCCCATCTGACGTTCAAAGAATGGGGCCGGCGTTGGAAACGTGAAGCGTACGGTGTAGTCATCGACCTTGTCCAGCGTCGGCCTCTGACCCCCTGCAGTGAGCCAGGAAGGGAAGCCAGGAAATAGATCGGTGTTGCTTACAATGTCCTCAAACCAGAATACGACATCGTCGGCTGTGAGCGGCTCGCCATCGGACCACTTTATGCCTTCGCACATGTGGAATGTGAAGTTCTGGGCTTGGTCATCGACCTCCCAGCTGTCGGCTACGTTGGGGAGCAGGTCTGCGCCGCCCATGGAAAAACGAAGCATCGGTTCGTATTGGAGCAACTCGTAAACGTGGCTGTGCGGTGTGTTGCGGACGACCATGTTCCAAGAGCCGCCATACTTTCCCTGCTCTTCCCACGGCTCCACAACGAGAGGATTGGTAGGCAGGCGTTCTTCCAGAGGGGGCAGCGTGCCGTTCTGTACCATCTCGGCCAGCATCGGAGATTCCATGGAAGGGGGCATGTCGGCAGCGGTGTCGGCGGCCGGCACGGCTTCGTCGGCAGAAGGCTCCGCTCCACCTGGCGCACAAGCGGCCATAACCGTTCCAGCGGTTGCCAGTGCGGAGAGGTGAATGAACTTGCGCCGTGAAATGTGGCGCTTCTGTTTCCGTTGCATTTTTTCCTCCTGGTTCAGTGCAATCCATCGCTGTAACTTTCTGGAATCGATCGAAGGAAGGAGATTGAAGCGTCAATGTCTGGGACCCGACCGCGGGCCCGTTCAAGGCATGGGCGCCTCCTTTAGTTAATCTCAAAGGAATGTATCAAGCGGCCCGCCTAGTGGCGGGCGAATCTGTCTGCGGGCTTACTGTTCAGGGCGCGTGCTACGTCGTGGGGACTGTCACCAATCTTGACCGGCTTTTCGAGCCGGCCTTGCTTCTTCTTTTGTTCGGCCCCCTGTCCTTTGGACTGCAGCCCGAGTGCCCTGGCGCAGTCTTGTCCGCTCATCCAGAACTTCACAAAACTGTGTTCCGCCTTATCTTACACATTACATTATATTTTGTAAACTCCGTTATTCCTGTGAGTGCCCGTCATCTTCAACGATTCTGGCAAACAATCTGAGATGCGACACCCCTGCCCCCAAGTCAGTAAAACCTGCAACTTCTCCCAATCTGCCGCGGACCAACGATAATGTGTTAAAATCGGACCGTTCCCAAGACAATCCAGGCGCTCTGCCCCGCCAAATGCCGGCCGCAAATAAAGGTTCCGAACCATGAAAATCAAGCGCATCTCCGCCTACCAGGTCGATCTGCCCCTCCACGAAGGCCGCTACGCCTGGTCCGGCGGCAAATCGGTCGACGTCTTCGACAGCACCATCATCCAGGTTGAGACAGACACCGGCCTCGTCGGCCACGGCGAAGTCTGCCCCCTCGGCCCCTTCTACCTGCCCGCCTACGCCGCCGGCGTGCGCGTAGGCCTCACCGAGCTTGCGCCCCACCTCATCGGCCTCGACCCGCGCCAGCTGGCAATCCTCAACGAGCGCATGGACCGCGCCCTCAAAGGGCACCCCTACGTCAAATCCGGCATCGACATCGCCTGCTGGGACATTCTGGGCCAGGAAGCCGGCCAGCCCGTCTGCTTCCTCCTCGGCGGTCGCTACGGCGACGACTTCGTCCTCTATCGCGCCATTTCCCAGCGGCCCCCCGCCGAAATGGCCGACTCCGTCGCCGCCTATCGCGCCGAAGGATACCGCCGCTTTCAGCTAAAAGTCGGCTCAGACGCGGACACAGACATCGAACGAATCCAGGCCGTGGCCGCCGTGCTGGAACCCGGCGACGTCCTCATCGCCGACGCCAACACCGGCTGGCTCGTCCACGAAGCCGCCCGCGTCGTGCGCGGCGTCCAGAACGTCGACGTCTACATCGAGCAGCCCTGCCTCAGCTATGAAGCCTGCCTCTCCATTCGCCGCCGCACATCCCACCCCTTCGTCCTCGACGAGACCATCGACGGCATCGACGCCTTGCTGGCCGCCCATCGAGATGACGCCATGGATGCCATAAACATAAAGATCAGCAAGTTCGGCGGCCTGACCAAGGCCCGGCAAGCCCGCGACCTCTGCGTTTCCCTCGGCATTGCCATGACCATCGAAGACAGCTGGGGCGGCGACATCACCACCGCTGCCATCGCCCACCTGGCCCACAGCACGCCCCCCGAATTCCTTTTTACCGCCACCGATTTCAACAGCTACGTCACCGTCAGCACCGCAGAGGGAGCGCCCCAGCGCCGCAACGGCCGCATGGCGGCTTCAACCGCGCCCGGTCTGGGCGTCAACCCCCGCTGGCAGACCCTCGGCCAGCCTGCGCTCTCCATCGATGCCTGACCACCGGCCACTGCGGTTCAGCCGCCTTCATAAGTCCCCCCCACACTGCCGCTTCAAATGGTGGATGCATAGCCCGCCTGATTTGTATAATCGTCGCGCAAACGCATATAATGCCCCTCCAAACGGTTGTGTCGAGCCCCCGCATCGTCTGGCGTAAGATCTGAAGCCCTGCCGATCAGGGGCAAACGCAGCGAAGCCCCGCAAATCTCTCGCCGTTTCAAGGGAGTGCGCAAGCCCCCCATAGCCTCCCCTTCCAGATGGGCCGCCCTCGCGCCCCTTACTCTCGGTAGCGTAGCCGGCCCTTCCCATAGCGGCTTGACCCATCTACCAGGACGAAAACGATTGACTGCCAAATCCCGGAGCAACGGCGCTCAAGCTCACCAACACCAGCCAGGCGCCGCTTCACCCGCCCCCGATTCGCCCGCCGTCTCGGCAAATCCGGATGACCGGCGACAGCTCTTCGCATCCTTCTTCGAACAGCTCTACCTCGAGAAAGACATCTTCACCCACGAAGACAGCATTCTCGTACGCTGGCCCCGCAAACTCGAAGCCCCCGCCGACTACAACATCCGTCTCCAACTATCCAACGGGCGCATCTATGCCGAAGCGGAGGGCAAAGAGGGTGACTGCGGCGACCGCGTCCTGGCCCAGGCGGTTTCAATTCCCGACGGCGAATACGAACTGATCCTGATGCCGTCCGCCAGCGAATACTACGTCCGCGGCGTTCGCATCCAGAGAAAAATCCCCCTCTCCTCCGTGCGGTCCGACTATCGGACTGAACCCTACGGCACATACGTCGAGCGCCAGGTCGAGCTGCTCCGCTACGCCATCAGCCGGGACGATGGTCTCTACTCCGAGATCGCCAAAATGACCCTGGCCTGGTGGAATCGCATCAGCGCACGAAAATTCCTTGCCGCCGTCGACGCCGTGGCCAGCCTCCAGGAGGACCACCTTTCGGGCCTGCTCGGTCTGTTGGGTATCGTCTGCCGTCATGCCGAAAACAGCGAGTTCCCCTCCGAATTTGGCCAGCCCCTCGATGACTGCATCCTCAGCTTTCCCTACTGCAGGCAGGATTACGGCGAGAAGTCGGGCAACGCCCTCTCCGAAACCGATAAACTGCTTCTCGCCTCCTGTGAGCTCCTTGCCGGCCAGCTCTTTCCCGACCGCCCGTTCCAATGCAGCCAGCAGCTCGGGCAGTGGCACCGGCAGCGCGCCGAAGATGCCGTCGTCCGCTGGCTCCGGCGGGCCGCAACGGTCGGCTTCTCCGAATCATCAAGCCGCGATCTGGCCCAACTTCTGACGGCGTTGCCGTACCTGATCGATCTGGCCGACTCCGAAAAGATCTGGGACCTGGCCGCGGCCCTGATCGACAAAGTTCTGGCAACAGTTGCGTTGGACTCCTTCCAGGGCGTCTACGGCGCCGGCCAGTGCGCGGCTGATCGCGGCGCCGCCGTCCGCAGCGGCTACGTGTCGCCCCTCGCCGGCGTTGCACGCCTCAAGTGGGGCATCGGCGCCTGGAACTGGCATCTCGCCGCGCCGCTCAGCCTCTGCTGCGGGCAGAACTATCAGCAACCCCAACTCATCGCCTCCCTGGCAACCGATCCAGCCGCCGACGGAATGTGGGCCAGCGAACGGCACGCCTTCGCGCCAGAGTCTGACGAGGAGCCGCAACACAGCGAAGACCTGCATAAGCAAACGCTCCACAAGGCAGTCTACAGAACGCCCGACTACCTGCTCAGCAGCGCACAGGACTTCCAGGCCGGCCAGCGCGGCGGCGGCGGGCAGAGCTGGCAGGCCACCTTGAGCGCAAACGCCATCGTTTTCGTAAACCATCCCGACAGCGACCCGGCACAGGATTCCCCCGGAGGCGGTTACTGGCGCAGCGGAATCTTGCCCCGCGTCGCCCAGCGCCGCGACCTCCTGATCGCGCTCTACTGTCTGCCCGAATCCGACCCGATCGGCTTCACCCGCGCCTACTTTCCCACCTTCGCCTTTGACGAGCACCAGGTGGCGAACCACTGGGCCTTCGCCGCCAGAGGGGACGCCTACATCGCACTGGGTTGCTCCGCCCCGATCGCGCTGGTCCAACACGGGCCGGTCGCCAGCAGTGAACTGCGCGCCGCCGGCCGCAGCGTCGCCTGGCTCTGCCAGATGGGGCGCAAAGCCGATTACGACTCCTTCGCCAGTTTCCGCAAACGGGTCCTCGCAGCCCGTTTTGCCCTGGACGGGCTCACTGTGACATATCGTCAGCTGCAGGGCGACACCGTTACCTTCGACTGGACCGGACCGCTCTGCGTTAACGGCGAACCGCAACCGCTGCAAAACTCCAATCACTACGAAGGCCCCAACTGCGTCACAGACGGCTGGCCGGCCTCCCAAATGGTAGTTGTTCATGGCGACCAGGCCCTGCAACTTGACCTGGCCAGCGGCCAGTGATGGCGAGCCGGCCTGTTTCGTCGCCTTCTTATACTCAAGTCTCAATCCAGGAGGACAGCATGACCCAACGAAAGATGCATCGTCGCCGCTTCCTGCAGCTGTCGGGAGCGACAACCGCGGCCGTTGTCCTGGCTGCATGCGGCGGCCCCGAACCGGAAGTGATCACTGAGGAGCCGGCCGCCGCGCCGGCGGCCGAAGAAGAGGCGCCGGCGCAGACCGTGATGGAAGAGGCCGAAGCCCCCTCCCAGTACTCGGAGTCACCGCGCCTGGCCGAGATGGTCGCCAATGGCGACCTGCCCCCCGTCACCGAGCGCCTGCCGGTCTCGCCTCTGGTCCTGCCGCGCGAAGCCATCGGCGAGTACGGCGGCCTCGTACGCCAGATTCACCTCGATCCGTCCAGCTTCGTCAGCCAGTACGGCTGGTTCGCCGAACGTATGCTGACCTACTCCGATCAGGACCTCAAGACCATCATCCCCAACCTCTTCGCCAGTTGGGAGATCAGTGACGACGCCACGCACTATACCTTCCATCTGCACGAGGGCATGCGCTGGTCCTCCGGCGACCTCGTCACCACCGGCGACGTCGATTTCTGGTGGAACTCGGTCGCCACCCATCCCGATGTCGCCTCCAGCGTCTGGTGGGTCTACCGCCACGGCGGCGAGAACATGGTTGTCGACATTCACGACGACTACAGCTTCTCCGTCACCTTCGCCGCCCCGTTTGGCAACTTCCCCGCCTACCTCACCCGCCGTATCCAGGGCGACTTCCTGCTGCCCAGCAACTACCTCAAGCAGTTCCACGGAGACTTCGCCGACGAGGACGACCTCAACGCCATGCTCGAAGAATCCGAGTATGATACTTGGGTACAACTCCTCAGCAACATCCGCAGTGGCCGCAGCGTCTGGGGCACACGGCCCAACTCACCCGAGTACCCCATGCTCTCCGCCTGGATCGTAGACCAGGAGCCGCAGCAGGGCCTCGTCCTGATGAAGAGGAACCCCTACTACTGGAAGGTCGATACCTCCGGCCAGCAGCTGCCCTACGTCGAGGATCTGCGCATCGACTTCGTTGCCAATCACGAAATCGCCACCCAGAAGACCATCCAGGGCGAACTCGACTACGTCGGCCCGCATGATGTTTCGATTGCCCGTTATCCCCTCTACAAGGAAAACGAGCCGACTCAGCACTACCAGGTCATGGACTACACCAGCTGCATGACCGACCGCTACACGCTCTATCCCTGCCACACGCTGACCGAAGACCTCGTGCTGCGTGACATCGTGCAGCATCCCAATTTCGTCAAAGCGCTGAACGTCGCCATCGACCGCGAGGAGATCAACCAGAATCTCTTCTTCGGCCTGGCTAAGATGGGCCAGTTGGCGCCGATGCCCAACTCCCAGTATTACGAACCGAAATATGCCGAAAACTGGTCCCAATACGACCCCGACTTGGCCAATCAGTTGCTGGACGACATGGGGCTGACGGAGCGCAACGGCGACGGCTTCCGCCTGCGCCCCGACGGCGATGTGCTAAAGTTCAACATCGAGCACGCCGGGCCGCGCGTTGGCGTCGCCACCCACGAGTTCACCGAGATCGTCGTTACCTTCTGGCGCGAGGTCGGTATCGAAGCCTCCACCAAAGAGATCCAGATCTCGCTCTACAACGAGCGCTGGAGCCAGGGCCTGGTTCACTGCGGCTGCTGGCACGCAGACCGCTGCACCGATACCTTGCTGCCGGTCGAAATGCGCTGGTTCATCCCCACCAACATCGGCCAGGGCGGCCCAGCTCCCGAGTGGGGGCGCTGGTTCAGGAGCAATGGCCAGGACGGCGAAGAGCCGCCGGCCGAAATCCAGACGCTCTATGACCATTACAACACCATGAATACCGTGATCGATGATGCCGAGCGCGTGGCTGCCGGTAAGAAGATCTTCGACTGGCTTGCCGACAACCCGCTCGCAGTCGGCTCCGTTTCCGAGAGCCCGGCTCCGCTCATCTTCCCCAAGACGATGCGCAACCTGCCGGTCGCAGGCAAGCCCGTCGGCTGGGATACCTACGGCATCTCCACCTACCATCCCGAAGCCTTCTACTACGAAGGCGGCGGCGCATAGACTGTGAGAAGCGAAGGGAGAGGAGCGAGAGGTTTTACTCTCTCCTCTCTCCTCTTCACTCTCTCCTCAAATTCAATCATGTACTATCGGGAAACGATTCTGTGGCAGAAAGCGATGGACGCGGCCCGCGAGACATATCGACTGACACCACGTCTGCCAAGTACAGAAAACTACGGCATGCGTTCGCAGATCACCCGCTCGGCAGTATCGATGCCAGCCAACATCGCAGAAGGCTGGACGCGCGAGACGGTAAAGGACAAAGCGCGCTTCCTCGCCATAGCGCAAGGCTCTTTGGCGGAAACCGAAACACTTCTTACACTATGTGAAGACCTGGGCTGGTTTCCCACGAGCGAAACGCAAACGCTGCGCGGTCTGTTAGACGAAATAAGCCGAATGCTGACAACCTTGCGCCGCAAAATGAGAAACGATACAGGGAGAGGCTAGAAGTGAGGAGTGAGGTGTAAGAGGTTTTACTCTCTCCTCACTCCTCTTCACTCTCTCCTATAAAGGGGTTCCCCATGATCGTCTACATTATCCAGCGCGTCATGCGTATGATTCCACTGCTGTTCCTGCTCTCCCTGGTCGCCTTCCTCATCATCCAGCTCCCGCCCGGCGACTACCTGACTGAGCACATCAACGCGCTGCGGGCATCGGGCCGCGATGTAGACGAGGCCGAGGTCGAGCGCCTTATGAAACAGTACGCCCTCGACCGGCCTATGCACGTGCAATACCTGACCTGGATCCAGAATATCCTTTTCAAAGGTTCATTCGGACAATCCTTCCAGTGGGGCAGACCGGTCAACGAAGTCATCGGAGACAAGATGGCGCTCACCTTTCTGTTGGCCATCTTCACAACCATCTTTGTCTGGGCCATTTCGGTCCCGATCGGCATCTACGTTTCGGTACGGCAATACACGTTCACCGATTATCTCTTTACCATGATCGGATTTATCGGGCTTGCCGTGCCAGGCTTCCTATTGGCGATGGTCGTCATGTACTTTTCCTTCGCCTGGTTCGGCCTCAAAGTGGGAGGACTCTTCTCCCCGGCTTTCGAGCTCGAACCCTGGAGCATCGCCAAATTCCAGAATATGCTCACCCGCATCTGGGTGCCCGTCCTCATCCTCGGCATCGGCGGCACCGCCCACATCATTCGCATCATGCGGGCGACCATGCTGGATGAGCTGCGCAAACAGTACGTCACCGTGGCCCGCTCCAAGGGCCTGTCCGAGTTTGCCGTACTCATGAACTATCCCGTGCGCATCGCCATCAACCCCCTGATCAGCTCCCTCGGCTTCCTGCTCCCGTGGATTATTTCCGGCGGCACCGTTGTCGAGATCGTGCTCAACCTGCCCACCGCGGCAGTCGTTCTCTATCGCTCCCTGCTCTCCCAGGACATGTTCCTTGCCGGCAGCTTCATTCTTCTGGTAGGAACCCTGGCATTGGTCGGGAGCCTTCTGGCCGACATCGCCCTGGCAGCGGTCGACCCGCGCATCCGGTTTGGCAGCGTGGAGGAGATGTAACCGAGACCATGACTTCAATCGTCGCCAGTATTCTGAGGCTCATCAACCCGCGCCAGCGCGCCATTGAGACTGCGCCGAGCCCGGCCACCACCTTTTCCGAATCGGAGGACTTCTACCGCGCCGGTCAGTGGCAGCTCGTCTGGTGGAAGTTTCGCCGCCATCGCCTGGCCAAGTCCGCGATGTGGGTGCTTGCCTTCTTCTACTTCGTCACGCTCTTCGCCGAGTTTTTCGCGCCCCACGCGCCCTTGACCCGCTACAAGGACCTCGCCTCCGCGCCGCCCACAAAGGTCCGCCTGTTCGAAGTCGTCAGCAGAAGCTACCGCAGCCCCTTCATCTACACCATCGTGCGCGGGCGCGATCCCGTGACCGCGCGCCCGATCTACAGGGCCAACGCAGCTGAGCCAAACACGATCCGGCTGTTCGTGCGCGGCGACTCCTACAAGATGTTGGGCCTGATCGAGTCCGACCTGCACCTTTTCGGCACGGAAAAGGACACGATGCCGCTCTTCATCTTCGGTACAGACCGCATCGGGCGCGATATCTTCTCCCGCATCATCTACGGCGGCCGCATCTCCCTGTCAATCGGCCTGATCGGCGTCGCGCTCACCGCCGTTTTTGGCGTGCTCCTGGGCGGCATTTCCGGTTACTTTGGCGGCGCCGTCGACGAAGTCATCCAGCGTCTCATCGACCTGCTCTATGCCCTGCCCTCCATCCCGTTGTGGATGTCGCTCGCCGCAGCCCTGCCCCAGGACTGGCCCAATCTGCGCCTCTATTTCGCCATCACCATCATTCTTTCTATCCTCAACTGGACGCGGCTGGCCCGCATCGTGCGCGGCAAAATCCTCAGCCTGCGCGAAGAGGACTTTGTCATGGCCGCCCGGCTCGATGGCGAAAGCCAGTGGACCATCATCACCCGCTATCTGCTTCCCGGCTTCACCAGCTTCATTATCGTTGAGCTCACGATCGCCATCCCGTTCATGATTTTAGGCGAAACCGCATTGAGTTTCCTGGGAATTGGTTTGCAGCCGCCCACCATCAGCTGGGGCGTCATGCTCCAGGACGCGCAGGACATCATGTCGGTCGCCCAGACGCCCTGGACCCTCTGGCCGGTCGTCTTTGTCGTCATTGCCGTCCTTATGTTCAACTTCCTCGGCGATGGCATGCGCGACGCTGCCGACCCGTACCACTAGCCCGCGACCAGCCTGCCGAAGCCAATGCCAGCGCTGGCCGCCACCCGTAGACCACAAGGGTTACACGCTATGGCGTCAAATGAAAACGGTGCGGGAAAGCAGGAAGTCCTGTTGGAAATCAGGGATCTGAAAACCCACTTCGCTCTCGATGAAGGCACCGTGCGCGCCGTCGACGGCGTCGACCTCGACGTCCGCCGCAAACAGGTGGTCGGCGTAGTCGGCGAGAGCGGCTGCGGCAAAAGCATGACCGCCATGTCGGTTATGCGCCTGGTGCCGCCGCCCGGCCAAATCGTCGAAGGCGAGATTCGCTTCCACCGGCAGTTCGACGATCGCGCCGACGCCAAGGACATCGTCGACCTCGCCCAATTCGAGTCCAACGACCGGCAGCTCCGCGACATTCGCGGCAATCAGATCTCCATGGTCTTCCAGGAGCCGATGACCGCCCTCAGTCCCGTACGCACCGTGGGCAAGCAGATCACCGAGGCCATCCTCCTCCATCAGGATGTCAACAAGACCGAAGCGCGCGACATCGCCATCGAGACCCTCGCCCGCGTGAAAATGCCCAACCCGGAACAACGCTTCGACGACTACCCCTTCCAGCTGAGCGGCGGCATGCGCCAGCGCGCCGTCATCGCCATGGCGCTCGCCTGCCGCCCCCAACTGCTCATCGCCGACGAACCGACCACCGCCCTCGATGTCACCACCGAGGCCCAGATCCTCGACCTGATGCGGGAGCTGCAGGCCGAATCCGACATGGCCATTCTCTACATTACGCACAATCTCGGCGTCGTAGCCGAAATGGCCGAGGAAGTCGTCGTCATGTACCTGGGCAAGGTTGTCGAGCGCTGCGATGTTGACTCGATCTTCTACAATCCCAAGCATCCCTATACAAGAGGCCTGTTGAACTCGATCCCGCGCCTCGAAGATGTCCTGCAGGACAAGCGCGAGAAACTCAACGCCATCGAAGGCATGGTGCCCAGCCCCTACCAGCGGCTGCAAGGTTGCGCTTTCCACCCCCGCTGTCCGGACTTCATGCCCGGCGTCTGCGATGAGGCCGAGCCGCAACTGATCCAGCTCGAGGAAGGGCATGCCGTACGCTGCCACCTCTATACGTAGGAGCGCAATCCAACTGGGTACGCGTAACAATGCAGCAGCGCAATACAGCACCCGTCTGGCGAAGCGGTAGCGCATCATAGACACCTGAGACCTATGGCAAGCGAAAACGGAAGCAACACCCCAAACCCATCTTCTTCCCTGCTCCTGGAGATCCGCAATCTCAAGAAGCACTTCCCGATCAAGCGCGGCTTCTTCAAGCGCACCGTTGGCTACGTCAAAGCCGTCGACGATATCAGCCTGCTGGTTGAAGAGGGCGAAACACTGGGGCTGGTGGGAGAAAGCGGCTGCGGCAAAACAACCACCGGTCGCATGATCCTGCGCGCCATTCCTTCCACCGAAGGCGACGTATACTTCCGAGACCCGGAGTTGGGCCGCGTCAATGTCACCGAGCTGGACAACCAGCAGCTCAATCAGGTGCGCCGCAACATGCGCATGATCTTCCAGGACCCGCACGCCTCCCTCAATCCGCGCATGACCATCCTGGAGCTGATCGGCGCTCCCCTGCGCGCCATGGGCCTGGCAAAGGGGACCGAACTCGAGGATCGCGTTGCCGACACGCTTGGCCTCGTCGGCCTCGCGCCCGAAGTGATGCGCCGCTACCCCCACGCCTTCAGCGGCGGGCAGCGCCAGCGCATCGGCATCGCCCGCGCCCTCGTCTGCCAGCCCAACCTCGTCGTCGCCGATGAACCGGTCTCCGCCCTCGATGTCTCCGTGCAGGCCCAGATCCTCAACCTCTTGCAGGAGCTGCAGGAGCAGATGGGGCTCACCTATGTCTTCGTCGCCCACGATCTCAGCGTCGTCGCCCACATCTGCGACCGCGTCGCTGTCATGTACGTCGGCAAACTGGTCGAAATGGCGTCGACCTTGGAACTCTACACCAACCCCAAGCATCCCTACACCGAAGCGCTCCTGTCAGCTATCCCCAAACCGGATCCCCGGCGCAGGGGTTCGGCGCGCATCCTCCTGGAAGGCGAAGTCGCCAACCCCGCCGATCCGCCGTCCGGCTGCTACTTCCACCCCCGCTGCGCCTATGCCCAGAACCTCTGCCATGAACAGGAACCTGCCTGGGAAGAGGTCGCGCCCGGCCACTTCGCAAAATGTCACTTTTCCCATGATCTGGAGTTGGCGGGCGTCGTGGCTTGAGCGGTCTGGGCCTTGCTCTGGCCTCTTTCCAGTCGGATTGAACTCCCCATGAAAAATGTGAAGTATGTAAGCAACGCCGCCTCTCAGATAGTCATCTTTTATCTGCTCTGGTTCGCCTCGTGCGGTCTGTTCATTCTCAACATCGTTATCACGCTGCCCGCCCTGCGTGCGATCGCCATCGCCTTCGGCGCGGATCAGTGGACCCTTCCCGCCGTCCATCGCTTCTCTCTCCTCGGTTTGGCCGTCGCGGCCGTCATCTTCTTCTTCTGGAGCGAAGCAGGTTACCGCCGGGCGTCCAAAGTCAGCTTCGGCCGCCTCCTCCACGCCTTCGCCTGGGTCACCGGCGCGCAACTCGCCGTCATCGTGATCGCGTATCTCATTCCCCGCATGGTACTATAGTGCCCTGGACCGCCAGCGGATAGTGGAGAGATGAACGCGGCCGGTCACCGGCCGTCCTGTCACCCTTGGCCTTCGCCTCCCACGTTCTCCACGACCGACCGCAACCACCGCAACCGCCGCCCCGCCGGCGCGAGCAACAGTTCCGGAGCGTCATCCATGCGTATCGACTCCATCGAAACCTTCCTCCTCGAAGCCCCCATTCAAACCGGCTTCGGCTGGTCCCAGGGATGGACAGAAAATCGGCAGGTCGGCCTGGTTAAGTTCGTCACCGACGATGGACTCGTCGGCTGGGGCGAAGGCCTCAACGGCCCCTCCGCCCGCATCGTCCACGATGAGTTCGCGCCCCTCCTGCTCGGGGCCGACCCCATGCAGCGCAACCTGCGCTGGCAGGAGATGTTCCGCCTCTTCTACAACGGCAACGTCGCCGGCGGCATCGGCGGCAGCGCCATCAGCGCCGTCGACACCGCCCTCTGGGACATCGCCGGCAAGGCAAGCAACCTGCCCGTCTGGGCCCTCCTCGGCGGAAAAGTGCGCGACCGCATCGCCGTCTACGCCACCGGCCTCTACTACACCGAAGAGAACCTCGCCTCCGACGGCCGCGTCATTCCACAACGGCTGCTCGATGAGGCCCGCATGTACGTGGAGCTCGGCTTCGCCGGCATGAAAACCAAGGTCGGCGGCCTCCCCTTGGCGCAGGACGTGCGCCGCGTCGCCGCCATCCGCGAAGCCATCGGCCCCGACATCTTCCTCATGGCGGACGCCAATCAGGCCTACAACGCCACAACAGCCATTCGCATCGGCCGCGAGCTGGCCGAGCTCGACATCTACTGGTTCGAAGAGCCCGTCAACGCCAAAGACGTAGAAGGCTATCTGCAGGTCAAGGCCGCGCTGCCCATGGCCATCTCCGGCGGCGAAAACCTGCGCACGCGCTACGAGTTCAAGGACTTTATCGGCCGCCGCTGCGTCGACATCATCCAGCCCGATGTCGTCATGGTGGGCGGCATCACCGAAATGCACCGCGTCGCCTCCATGGCCAACGCCTTCGGCATCCTCTGCAACCCTCATGTGTGGGGTTCCCCCGTCATGATCGCCGCCAGCCTCCATGTCGCCTCCGCCGTGCCCGAATGTCCTCCCGCGCGCACGCCCCGCCCCTACCAGCAGGAGCCCGTCATGGAGTTCGACCGCACACCCAGCCCCATCCGCGAGGGCATCGCTGAACCATTCGACCAGGCCGGCGGCTTTCTCGAAGTGCCCAACGGGCCCGGCCTGGGCGTTGACATAGACGAAACCGCCGTGCGCCAGCTTAGCGTCGACACGCAAAAGTCCGGCAAATAGCCCCATCGACTGATTCCAGGCGACAACCTGCAAACCGGCCGCCGTCCACTGATCTTCTTCACCCTTGAAAGGAAACCGCTCCCATGCCTCCGATCGCTCTGCAACTCTATTCTGTACGCCGCGAGTTTGCCGCCGACATGCCCGGCACGCTCGCCGCAGCGGCCCGGATGGGCTACAGCGGCGTCGAGTTCGCCGGCCCGCCCCAGCACGCGGCAGCCGCGCTCAAAGCCGAAATCGACGAGCTTGGCCTCGCCTGCGCCGGCTGGCACGTGCCCTTCGACCTGGTGCAGGATGACGCCCTGCCCAAAACCATCGCCTTCCACCATGCGCTCGGCAACGACAAACTCATCATCCCCGGCATCCCCGAAGAGCTGCGCCAAAGCCGCGACGACTGGCTCAAACTGGCCGAATTCACCAACCGCCTCGCCGAACGCCTGGCCGCCGAAGGCATGCGCACCGGCTACCACAACCACTTCCACGAGTTCCTGCCTCTCGACGGCGAAACACCATGGGACACCTTCTTCGGCAACACGGATTCATCCGTCATTATGCAGTTCGACACCGGCAATGCCGTATTCGGCGGCGCCGATCCCGTCAGCGTCATCCGCAGCTACCCCGGTCGCGCCGTCACCGTCCACCTCAAACCCTTCACCAAACGCCTCCACGACGGCCCGGGTCACGACTACCCCCATCCCGCCTTCGACCCCATCATCGGCGAAGATGACACTGATTGGGCCGCCTTTTTCAAAGCCTGCGAATCTGTCGGCGGAACCGAATGGTATATCGTCGAATACGAGAGCGACGCCTACCCGCCCCTGGAGGCCGTCGAACGCTGCCTCCGCACGCTGCAGGCCATGGGCAAATAGCGTCGCCGACATCAGGCGCACACAACCAATGACCGCCAATCCCAACACACAAACTGCAGTCGGCTACACCGATCTGCTTCGCAACAACCGCAACTTCCGCTACCTCTGGTTCGGGCAAATCGTGAGCCTGCTGGGCGACTGGTTCAACCTCGTCGCCTCCGCCGCGCTCGTCGGCATGCTCACCCAGTCCGGCCTCGCCGTCGGCTCGCTCTTCGTCGTGCGCATGCTCGCGCCCTTCCTCGTCAGCCCAATCGCCGGCGTCGTGGCCGACCGCTACAACCGCAAACATATCCTCATCGCGACCGACATCGTCCGCGCAGCAGTCGTCCTCGCCTTTCTCCTCGTCCGCGATGCCGGCGACGTCTGGCTCCTCTATGCCCTCACAGCCGCCCAGTTCTGTGTGAGCGGATTCTTCTATCCCTCCCGCAACGCCATCCTGCCCGAACTGGCAAGAGAGGGCGAACTGGGCGCGATGAACGCGATCAGCTCCGCCACCTGGTCCACCATGCTCGCCCTCGGAGCCGCGCTGGGCGGGCTCGTGGCCGGCGCCTGGGGCATCTACCCGGCCTTTCTCCTCGACACGCTCACCTTCCTTATCTCTGCCGCGCTCCTGATGCAGATCCGCATGCCGGCCTCCTCCGCAGCCCTTTCAGAGGACAAGACCATCGCAGCCGGAATACGCCAGTACATCGATGGCCTCAAATACCTGCACAAACACCCCAATATCCTCTTTATCGCCTCCCAGAAAGCGCTCAACTCTCTCTGCCTGACCGCCGGCTCCCAGGTCGTCATGGTCGCCATCTCCCAACAGGTCTTTACCCTCGGCGAAGGCGGCGGCATCAGCATGGGATTGATGTTTGGTCTGACCGGCGTCGGAACCGGCATCGGCCCCATTCTCGCCCGTAAGGTGACGGGCGACGACGGCCCCACCCTTAGAAAAGCCATTATTATTGGCTTCCTGCTCAGCGTGCTTGGGGCGGCTGCCACCGCGCCGCTCCTGAGCCTGCCGGCCGTGCTGCTGGCGTCGATCGTGCGCGGTGTCGGCGGGGGCATCGTCTGGGTCTTCTCCACCCAGCTGCTTATGCAAAATGTGTCCCGCACCGTGCATGGCAGGGTCTTCGCCACCGAGTTCATGTTCTTTTACCTCGCCAGCGCGCTCGCATCCAGCGTCGTCGGTACCGCGCTCGATAGCAGTCTCAGCATCTCCGGCATCATCTGGTCGATGACGGCGCTGACCCTTATTCCAATGACGTTATGGACGCTATCGGTCGTGCGAGGAAAGCAAAGAGCGGGATAAAATTTTCGGCTCCCTGCCGGAGTCTGTTACTGTATGTTGATCTGGTACAAGCGAAATTAATCCTCATCAGCCGCTGAAACGAAACTAAATGACCGCAGATACCACGACGCAGACCGCCGTCAGCTACACCGACCTCCTCCGCGACAACCGCAACTTCCGCTACCTCTGGTTCGGCCAGATCGTAAGCCTGCTGGGCGACTGGTTCAACCTCGTCGCCTCCGCCGCCCTCGTAGGCATGCTCACCCAATCCGGCCTGGCCGTCGGCTCACTCTTCGTCGTGCGTATGCTCGCGCCCTTCCTAGTCAGCCCAATCGCCGGCGTCGCGGCCGACCGCTACAACCGAAAGCACATCCTCATTGCAACCGACCTCATCCGCGCCGCCGTCGTCCTCGCCTTCCTCCTCGTGCGCGATCCCGGCGACGTGTGGATCCTGTACACTCTGACAGCCGTCCAGATGGCGATGACCGGATTCTTCGACCCCGCCCATACCGCCATCCTGCCCGACATCGCCAACCCACGCGAGCTCGGCGCGGTCAACGCCCTCAGCTCCGCCACCTGGTCCGTAATGCTTGCCCTCGGCGCTGCCCTCGGCGGACTCTTCTCCGGCATCTTTGGCATGTATCCAGCCTTCGTCCTCGACACCTTCACCTTCCTGCTCTCAGCCGCCCTGCTCGCGCAGGTCCGCATGCCCGCCAAACTCGCATCCGCCGCCGCCGACAAAACCGTCGCCGCGGCTGTGCGTCAGTACTTCAACGGTCTCCGCTATCTGCGCGCCCACCTCGACGTCCTCGTCGTCGCACTCCAGAAAGCGTCCATGGCGCTCTTCCTCGCAACCGCCTTCCAGGTAATCCAGGTTGCGATCGCCCAGCAGGTCTTTATCGTCGGCCAGGGCGGCGGCATCAGCATGGGCCTCATGTTCGGCCTCACCGGCGTCGGCTCCGGCCTCGGCCCCATTCTGGCACGCAAACTGACAGGAGACGATCCCCGCTCGCTCAAAGAAGGGATAGCATACGGCTATGTAATCGCGATCGCTGGCATCATGGTGACAGCCCCTCTCCTGAGCCTCCCGATCGTCCTGTTGGGCTCCTTCGTGCGCTCCATCGGCAGCGGCATCATCTGGGTCTTCTCAACCCACCTGCTCCTCCAAATGGTCCCCGACGAAATACGCGGCCGCGTCTTCGCCAGCGACTTCATGTTCTTCTACCTCGGCAGCGCCCTCGCCTCCAGCCTCGTCGGCGCCGCCCTCGACACCAGTCTCACCATCTCCTCCATCATCTGGTTCTTGGCCGCCATCAGCGTCGTCCCAACCGTGCTTTGGACGCTGTGGGTGATGAAAGGAAGACGGGAAGTTGTCTGAGTTGCCCGCACTCTAGTTTCTTGCACATGTGTGCTATACTCATTCGGGTGTGATACTAAGTTCCCTCAAAAAGGGAGATTCTCTCGCTGGAAGTTGACTGGAGTCGCAAACGAGTGTTTCCCGTGCCCACAGAAATGGCGGGCATTCAAATGGACCTTACCGGCAAGGAAATGGCGGCCTCTGCGGAGGTAAAACAATGAGACTGGTGCTGCCACGGCAAATTCGCCACGACCATAGATCCGAGATGCCTGAAATGTCGAAAGCGCTGCTGAAGAGAATCCGCCAAAGTATTTTCGAGATATTCAGCAATGCCGTGCTTCACTCAAGCACAAGTATGGGAATCTTCAGTTGCGGACAGTTCTTTCCAAGACAGAACAGACCTACATCTTATCTCCTGAATCGAAAGTCGACGACATCTTTTGAGGGAACGGAATGCAGAAAGACACGAAAGTTTCGGTCTATGAGGTTGTGGGCAGCCCTCTATGCGTCGCCTCGGACGATGGGCAGAAAGTACATGATCGCCTTGCCGTCGCCTTTGGAAGGGATCGACGCGTTGCACTCTCATTTCTCAACGTTTCAACGATGACTTCCGCCTTTCTTAATGCGGCGATCGGTCAACTTTATGGGACCTTTACTGAAGACCAAGTTCGGTCAATGTTGAAGGTCGAGGACATAGAACCCCAAGATGCGGCACTGCTGAAGCGCGTCGTCGAAACAGCCAAGTTGTACTTTCAGGATCGCCACAGGTTTGATCAAGCGGTTAGGGAAGTGCTGGAGGACGACGATGACGATTAGAGCACTGTCGGTGAGCAACTACAATTTTCGTTCTGAAGATAGACTGTTTTTTGATGCGAATATCTGGTTGTTCCTGCATGGCCCGCAGCAGTCGCCCGTCCGGAACCGTGTGAAGACCTACTCCCAGGCGTTCAAGCGCATACTTATCGCGAAGAGCCACATCCATATAGATGTCCTTATCGTTTCAGAATTCATTAACAGCTATGCCAGAATTATGTGGAGAAACTCAAGATCGAATATCGACTTCAAAAGGTATCGCAACAGCACACAGTTCAAACGGATCGCTCCAACCATCGCTTCTGATGCAGAGCTGGTTATGCAACACTGTTCTCCAGTAGAAAGCGGGTTCGCTAGACTGGAGATCAATGATCTGCTGGACGAGTACGCGGCAGGTGGCTTTGATTTCAATGATCAAGTCATTACGGAGTTATGCAAAACAGAAGGGCTGACACTGATTACGCATGACGGCGACTTCAAAGGTTCAGCAGTCCCTATTTTGACCGCGAATAAGAAGCTGCTGGTTTGACTCCGAAGATCTCTACCCTGGTCTTTCTCCGCAGGAATCTCGACCAGTCAATCCGCTGGATCCAGACCATAAAGCTGCCGCGCCGGATAGAAACGGGTAAGCGCCATCGTCCCGTGCGCTAGCGGTGCGATGAAGTCAAAAGAACCCTGCCAGGCAATGGCTTGGTTTTCATCCGCATCAAGACTGAGACCGACCCAACCTGCTTCCCCGAAATGCCTCAGCGTAACCCCGACATCTTCGCGCCCCACTCTCTGCCCGCTAACCACCACGGCTCGGGGCGCAGTTTAGCCTTGAGGCCGCCAGGAGAAGCCGGCTGCAGGACTCAATGTAATCTCCACGAGATAGCCCGAAACTCGCCCCCATTTTGCCCCGCCCCCATACGCCCGCCCCGCGGCGTGCGCCTGCCCCGTAACCCTCAATATGGTCGCCCCACGAAGTTTACATTTCCCATCAGCGCCCTTACAGTCGTTCCGCCATGTGCCTGCCCCGCGGCGTGTACATGCTCCGCCACCCACCGACAACGGCATCCGTCTGAGCATCGTGTTTGCACGGGAGACGTTGCCATGATATTCATGTCAGACCCATGCCTGCACAAATGTGCTATAATTGGGGTTGAAATCGCTCATTCATTTTGATACACTGGTGAAAAATGAAAACTGTCGAACCTCTCAGGTCGATTCTACACCGGTTAATTTGGCCATCGTTGCTCGTCATTGTTTCCTTAGGGGTTTTGGGCGCCTTTTGGCATGTGGCAAATACGCGAAACTACACAAATCTGGAGAGCTACTTTCTGCAGATTTGTGTCGCCTTGATAGGCATTGCCGTTTCGTTTTATTCTGCTCGCCTGTCAGTTCGCGAGGCGGCAAGAGAGATAATCAAGCCACACGCCCGATCCGCATTCAGGCGCCTTCTCTCACTCTATCGCAGTATCTCTGAAGTAGGGCGCATTATCGAGCTATCACGGAATGCTGAGTCTCTTGACAGCGACAAAGTGATACTTGCCGAGCTCAAAGGAATTGTCTTTTGGAAACTGGTTACAGCAGACGATGCTCTGGAAGACTGGAAAGATATCGTGCCCGATGAAGTGAAAGAGTTGGACAGAAAACTCTCCGCTGTCAATGCAACGGAGGAGAGACGATGACAGAACCAATCCGCGGCAAGGTCGCGCAAGTGCTTAGTTCACATGACATCGCGCTAAACGTTGGCTCTGCAAATGGAGTCGCTGTTGGTATGGACTTTGATGTCATCGAGCAAGCGGAAATAAAGGATCCTGATACGGAGGAAATGCTAGGTCTCATAGAGCTTCCCAAGGTCAGAGTACGGGTTACTGATGTCCAGGAAAGACTGGCAGTGGCATCTACCTACCGCGAGACCAAGACTCCGAGGATCGATGGCTCTCGCGCCCTCGGTCGTTTCTCTCGTTTCCTCATGCCCCCTTCATGGTTAGTTGAATATGAAACACTCAATACAGGCGAGAGAATCTGGGAAGAGGGCAGAGAAGTGAGCACAGGAGATTCCGTCGTTCAAATTATTCGGGAGAGAGGACGGAAACAGGAGGGCGAGAAGATATAGCAATCGGGTGCGCTACCTTACTCCTCGCACACGCCTATTCCCATTAACAGGATCTGATTAGCGAAATTCACATGGTTCCCCTGACCGCGAAGGAGCAACAGGCGTTCACCATCTCAATCGAGGCCCGAAGTTCTCCGCTGGGCTCCTTCGTGCGCTCCATCGGCAGCGGCGTTATCTGGGTCTTCTCAACCCACCTGCTCCTCCAAATGGTCCCCGACGAAATACGCGGCCGCGTCTTCGCCAGCGACTTCATGTTCTTCTATCTCGGCAGCGCCCTCGCCTCCAGCCTCGTCGGCGCCGCCCTCGACACCAGTCTCACCATCTCCTCCATCATCTGGTTCCTGGCCGCCATCAGCGTCGTCCCCACCGTCCTGTGGACGCTGTGGGTGATGAAAGGAAGACGGGAGACAGTTTGAGCGTGGCTTCAGACACTGGTAAACTGGAGTTCCAGCGCTGACAAAGGGTTTCTTCTGAAGAATCTTCAATCCTCTCATTCTTCAATGTCATTGAACAGAAATGTGATAAACGAATGCCACGCCTGACGGAGCAGGAGCAACGGGAAGTCATCCGCTTCATGGAGGCGGACAAACCACTGCCGGACAGATATCGCTTTCTGTTGTTTGAGGATAAGCGCGTAATTGAACTGGTCTGGAATGGCAAGACTGACGAAATCTACAACATCCCAAATTTCGTGTAGTCTTTTCAAGCTAACTGAATGGTGGACAAACAGTGGCCTAAAAGCTCGGCGAGGCACGGTCTCAAATGTCTATGTTCTATAGAGAGGAGCGATACTGTGAACTTCACGTTTCTCACCCCGGCTTTGGACCGACTAGAGGGGCTATAGGTCCGAAGAATTCAATTCTTAAAGCCAGAGTGGAACCTTCGGCTTGCAAAGCACTGATTCAGCAAAAAGGGGGAGCAAGGGCTGGGCAACGTTATCTTCAAGAGCGAGAGGCCGCACATCCGTACCATGAAGTGCTACGAACAGGAAATGACCGGCCTTGTCGACGATTACACAAGACGCGGACGAAAAGTCTTGGCCAGAGTCGGGGACATCTTGGGAAGTGCGCCGAAATGACGATAGCGGAGGTGGTGGTGTGGCGATAAGGGTTAGCTTGAAAAACCTTGGGATTCTAAGGCAGGCAGATTTTTCGTTAGGAGATATGACCATCATCTGTGGCAAAAACAATACCGGCAAGACCTATGCAACCTATGCCTTATTCGGTTACTTGTGGAGTTGGAAAAACTTCCTGCGCGTCCAAATTTCCAGTCAAGCAATTGAAGCCTTGTTTAAGGACGGCGTCACGCGGATCGATATTACATCTTTTGTCAGGAATTCCGGCAATATCTTGAAGCGGGGTTCCCAGGACTACACGGAGCAATTGCCAAGGATTTTCGCGTCAAGAGCGAACCACTTTAAGAACACGGTCTTTCAAGTAGATGTTGGGACAGTACCAGCGGCGGCAGTGGTTGGAGAAATACTTCAGCGTACAATTCGCTTCGGCGAAGATGATATTCTCTCTCTTTCCAAGGCCGAAGGCGAAAAGGAACTGGTGATATCGCTGTTGTTGGGTGAAGGAAGCCCAGGACCACCGGTGCACATAGTCCAGGAAATGCTATCTGATCACATTTTAGAACTGCTCTTTGAAAGATTTTTTCCCCATCCATTTATCGCCAGCGCAGAGCGCACCGGCGCGGCGATTTTTCGCAAGGAACTGAATTTCGCTCGCAACCGACTCCTCGAAGAAATGAGTCGGACAGACAGAAATATCGACCCATTGGATCTATTGTTCAAGTCCTACCAGGATTACCCACTGCCGGTCAAAGTGAATGTCGATTTTATACGGAGACTTGAAGACGTTGCCAAGGAAGACAGCTTCATTGCAAAAGATCATCCCCGCATTTTGAATGACTTCGCCGACATCATTGGAGGCGAATACATCGCAGGGAGTGACGATTCGATCTACTTTAGACCTGACCGCCAACGACTTAAGTTGACAATGGACGAGAGTTCCAGCGCGGCGCGTTCCCTTTTGGACATTGGCTTTTATCTACGTCATGTCGCAGCCCCGGGTCAAATATTGATGGTGGATGAACCCGAATTAAACCTACACCCAGAGAATCAGCGTCGTATTGCCAGACTCTTAGCTCGCTTGGTGAATGTGGGCGTAAAGGTTTTCATAACCACCCATAGCGACTACATCATAAGAGAGCTTAACACGCTCATCATGTTAAACCACGATAAGCCCCATCTGAAGAGAATCGCCCGTGCCAACGGCTATCAGGAGGACGATCTGATATCGTCCAATCAGGTTAGAGTGTACATGGCCCAAGAAGACCTTATGCCGCTGGAAAAAGGTCAGAAGAGACGAAGAAGAGGCCATACCCTTGTTCCGGCCGATATTGATCCACAGCTTGGGATTGAAGCCAGCAGCTTCGACAAAACAATCGACCAAATGAATAACATTCTTGAAGAAATTGTGTGGGGGGCGGAGTAGGGTCTGTGAATGAGATTGCAATGTTGAGGAAAATGCTTGTATCCACTGCCCAGATTCCGTTGCACCCTAGTCCGGGCAGACCCTCTGTCAAACTAACAGATAAACAGGCCAAAACAACTGTAGAAATCAAAGGTATACCTCATGACTCAGTCGTTATCAGAGCAGAGGACTTTGAAAATCCTCTCACTATCTTCAATGGTTCAAAAGGGGAGCGAAAGAGGGCTGATTTTGTAATTGTTGCCATCGACGGGATACGAAAGTGGATTATTTGTATTGAAACACAAGCAGGGAACTCCAAAACGCGAACCCATGTTGAGCAGCAATTGAAGGGTGCGGCCTGCTTTATGAGTTACTGCAATTGCATAGGAAAAATGTTCTGGCAATCGAAAGTATTTCTTGATGACTACCAGTACCGGCATGTAAGCATTGTTGACATCTCTTCAGCCAGAGAGATCAAGAAAACACGTCATTATCCCTTCTATATTCAGTCCCAAGGGGGACTGCACAACACGCCTGCAGGTTTTCTGAAAATATACCGGAGTAATTCTCTTTATTTCAGCAAGCTGATTTCAGAGCATCTTTCCGTTTCTCCCAGTTGACTTCTGCACCGTCCCGTACACGAAACTTGACCAATCTATCCGACCATTTTCGCCCACCGACCCCGATATAGTATAACAACGGGAAGGTGTCGCTTGTGCCCGCACCAATCGCGCCAAGATGTCGACTATGTCGTACCAAGGCTCCTTCTGACCGTGTCTGGGAGGCTATGAGAACGCCCAGTCCCAACCCCACCCTTTCACGAATTAGTACCTGCCCATCCATATCGCGCCCAAAAACTTTACCGCTCTAACTAACTCCTATCCCCTGCCCTCCAGGAGTTCACCAATGAAAATCACCGACGTCAAACTCCACACCCTCCAACACCCAACCCTCACCCAGAGCCGCCACCGCCTCATCCAGGTGCCCGGCCTCCGCCGCATTCAGTACACGCACACCGGACGGCCCATCGACGCGCCCATGCAAGCACACATCCTCGAAGTGGAAACCGACGAAGGCATCACCGGCCGCATCGCTCCCACCACCATCAACAAATATCAGCTCGACATCCTCAAGACCCACGCCATCGGCGAAAGCCCCTTCGCCCGCGAACGCCTCTTTCAGATGCTGCACAAGGGCACCCGCTGGGTCTACCAGGACCCCGGCTGGTTCGGCGAATTCGACAACTGTCTCTGGGACATCGCCGGCAAAGCCGCCGGCCTGCCCGTCTACGCCCTCATCGGCCGCGTGCGCGACCGCCTGCCCGTCTACCTCACCGGCGGCGACATGGACCTGCAGGGCTACCTCGACCACATCGAGGCCGGCCGCGCCTTCGGCGTCAACGCCTACAAGCTGCACACCTACAAAGGCGGCAAGGCCGACATACCCATACTGACCGACGTGCGCAAAGCTGTCGGCGACGACTACGACCTGCTCAACGACCCCGTCTGCTCATACAACCTGCGCGAAGCCATCGAAGTCGGCCGCGCCATGGAAGAGCTCGACTACATCTGGCTCGAAGAGCCCATGCACGAGCAGAAGATGAACCAGTACCAGGAACTCTGCCGCACGCTTACCATCCCCATCATGGCCACCGAGCGTCTCATGTACGACATGGACCTCACCGCCCAGTGGCTCATCCAGGGCGCAACAGACCGTCTGCGCGCCCGCGCCACCTTCGGCCTCACCCAGATCCTCAAACTCGCCCACTTCGCCGAGCTCCATGGCGCCAACGTCGAGCTGAACGGGCCCGGCGGACTCTACGGGCTCGTCCACGCCCATACCGGCTGCTGCATCGACAACACCGACTTCTACGAGCTTCTCGGCCAGGCCGACGCCAAGCGCCTGCGCGCCGAAGGCGAAGAGTGGGGCCTGCTCAACGCCCCCCTGATCGAAGACGGCCAAATCGCGCCCCCCGACGGCCCCGGCTGGGGCGCCGCCTGGGACGAAGATCGCATCCGCTCCCTCACCGTCGCCACCGACTGAATGAAGTGAACTGTGGGGATTTACCGGCACGCGTTAGTGAAAGCACTAGGCTCAACAAAGGGCCAAGATGGTTTAACCAGACCTCTCGAGCAATCTGCGCGTTCGCCAGCAATGCCCGCATGCGCGGGCTAAAACGGCGCCAACTCCGGGCCTACCCAGCGCCTCACTGACCACTGACCACTGACCACTGCCGTTATGAAAATCACCGACGTCAAACTCCGCACACTCCAACACCCAACCCTCACCCAACCCGACTACCGGCTGAAACAGACCGCCGGCCTGCGCCGCATTCAGTACACGCACACCCCACTGTCCTCCACCACACCCATGCAGATGCAGATTCTCGACGTGGAAACCGACCAGGGCATCACCGGCCGCGTCGCCCCCGCCTCCATCACCAGGGCCCAGCTCGACATCCTCAAGACCCACGCCATCGGCGAAAGCCCCTTCGCCCGCGAACGGCTCTTCCAGATGCTGCAAAAAGGCACGCGCTGGGTCTACCAGCAGCCCGGCTGGTTCGGTGACTTCGACAACTGCCTCTGGGACATCGCCGGCAAAGCCGCCGGCCTGCCCGTCTACGCCCTCATCGGCCGCGTGCGCGACCGCCTGCCCGTCTACCTCACCGACCACGAGCTGACCCCACAGGGCTATCTCGATCACATCGAGCGCGGCCGCGCCTTCGGCGTAAACGCCTACAAACTGCACACCTACCGGGGCGGCAAGGGCGATATCCCCCTGCTCACCGAAATTCGCAAAAACGTAGGCGACAGTTACGACCTGCTCAACGATCCCGTCTGCTCTTATACCCTGCGCGAAGCCATCGAAGTGGGAAAAGCAATGGAGGAGTTGGACTACGTCTGGCTAGAAGAGCCGATGCACGAACAGAAGATGAACCAGTACCAGGAGCTCTGCCGCACGCTCACCATCCCCATCATGGCCACCGAACGGCTCTGCCACGACGTGGACCTTTCCGCCCAGTGGCTCATCCAGGGCGCAACAGACCGGCTGCGCGCACGCGTAGGCCATGGCCTCACTCTGGTCCTTAAACTGGCCCACTTCGCCGAGCTGCACGGCGCAAACGTCGAACTGCACGGTCCCGGCCATCTCTACGGAATCGGGCATGCCGCAGCCGGCTGCTGCATCGACAACACCGACTTTTTCGAACTCTTCGGCGCAAACGGTCCCCGCGACCTGCGCGCCGAGGGCGAGGCGTGGGGTCTCCTCAACGCCCCCCTCATCGAAGACGGCCGCATCGCCCCGCCCAACGGCCCTGGCTGGGGCGCCGTCTGGGACGAAGATCGCGTGCGCTCCCTCACCGTGGCCACCGACTGAGCCTGCGAAAAGCGCCACTGCAGCGCCCTCAAACTACCCACTCAAATGCGGCAGCACCGTCGCCGCGAACAAGAAAGACCCCTCCACCCGCGGCGAATCCGCGATATTGACCGTAAGCCGTTGCGCGCCCTGCTCCACAATCCGCAGCAGCGCATCCGTCACCTGCGCCGGCGTCCCCTCAATCGTGCCCTCGCCCGACGGACGCACGTCAGGGTCCTCTCGCAACCGCTGCAGCTCGCTCTCATTCTCGGCGATCAGCACGCTCACGTGCATCACCTGCAAAATCTCGTCATAATCCCGCCCCGCCGCGCGGCAGTGCTCCTGCAGCACCGACTGCTTGTGCGCATACATCTCCACGTCGCTGCACACCCAGTTCCACCAGTCCGCATGCTCCGCCACCACCCGCAGCAGATACCGCTCCCCGCCGCCCCCAACCATGATCGGCGGCACAATTTCCGGCTTCGGCTCGCAATACCCGTTCTCCATCTGGTAATGCTTGCCCGCAAAGTTGACCGGCGTATCCGTCCACATCGCCCGCAAAATCTGGATCGCCTCCGCCAGCTGCTCGATTCGAGTCCTCGCCCCTGGGAACGGCCAGCCATATCCCCGGTACTCCTCCTCATTCCAGCCCGCGCCGATCCCGATCACCACCCGCCCGCCGGAGAACGCCTGCGCCGTCGCCGCCATCTTCGCCAGATGCCCGGGGTTGCGAAAACTGTTGCACAGCACGTCGTGCCCCACCAGCTTGTCCGGGTAGCGCGCCAGCGCGTACACCGCCATCGTCCACCCCTCCGCCACGTTGTGCCCGTTGTACTGCACATGGTCCGGGAACCACAGCGAATCGAACGGATGAATGATCTGGTCCAGATAGGGAAAAAGCTCCGTCACGTGGCGGGACCACGTGTTGATGCCCACAGGGATGCCCATACTTGCCTCCTCAGAGATGGCGCGCGCCCCGCCTTCACAGCGCCAGACGCGCGTTGGGTCAGCTAGAGAGTCCGCTGCCGGCAGACTGCCCGCCCTGCCGGCTTGCATTTCATATCCGCTTCCATCACAATCATACCAGAGCAGGCGCAAACAGCCCGTAGCCGGCGCCGGGCGGAGCCGCATTACATGGCCTCTTCTCCCTCAGCGCTGCGGCGGACCCGATCAAGTCTGCGCGACCATCCCGTTACAGGAGCGAACCCCATGCCCTTCGAAGTCTATGATTTCCGCGACGTAAACAAGAACGTACTGACGACCCCGGAGATCCGCGCCCGCCTCTATCACATGGAGCCCGGCCAGGTCGACAGGCTCCACAGCCATGATCTCGGCCACGAAATATTCCTCATCCTCGAAGGCAAAGCCGAGTTCATGATCGCCGGCCATACCGAAGTCCTCGAAGCCGGCCAGCTGTGCATCGCCCTCGCCGACGAAATCCACCAGGTGCGCAACCTGCTGCCCGACCGCCGCACCGTGATGTTCCTCTCCGTAACCCCCCACATCCAGCCCACGCACACCGGCCGCGACCCCGACGGCTCCGTCCACCCGCCGCAGTTCCGCACCAACACCTTCTACGACGACGTGGACGACACCGGCCCTCTCGCAGACCAGCTCGACGCCTTCGTGCGCGACGCCGAAGCCCTCGCCGCCGAAGCCCGCCGCGCCGCTGACACCCACGCCCAACAGGCCCAGAACTGGCGCCAGGCACACGCCGCCAACAACCAGGAAGCAGCCGTCACCGCCCGCAACACCATGTGGAACGCCGTCCGCAGCCTCCACATCAATCTCTTCAAACTCGACCTGCTCTGGAACAGACTCGCGCCCCGAGCCGACAACAACTGACCCCGGGCTCCTTGCCCCTGACCCCTGCAATTCGGGGCCTCCCCCAACCCCCGCCCTTCCACCTTGTCGCCTTGCCCTGTGTCGGCGGCCCCTCCGCGCCCCGCCCTTCTCCCCCCATTGACTCTTCCAACTATCCCTTTCCTCTTCCATAAAACCACCCATCCCGTCCTGTCAGTATATCTCACCCTCATTCCGGACTGCGCCCGGAATCAAAAATGCGATTGGCAAGACAGGTCACGTGTGGTAAATTTGTAATTATATTCCATATCCTCGATACAAACGGACCGCAGTTGAGACCGTCCAACAAGGACACTGATTGACGCAGTTCATTGCCCTGCGCAGCGAGCGTTCTATGCCGCTGGTCACTCTCATCACAACAATCACAGTTGACGTGGAAGGATCTGGGCGCCAAGGGGGTGATGTCTTCCGAAATGAGCCGTAATGTAGTCTGCGCTTCGGGACAATGTTCAATGTGCTGGCACGTTGTCAGATGAGCGCAACCTGTCAGCGCGCAACGACAAGGAGGAGTTTCGACGATGACTGCGAAAAGAATGAGCCGACGTGGTTTTCTGCAGCTTTCAGCAGCCGGCACAGCCGGCGCGCTGCTCTCCGCCTGCGCCGGCCAGCCGGCAGCCGCTCCCGCCGCCGAAGAGAGCGGGGACGCGATGGCCGAAGAGGCTGTTGAGATCAGACTGTCACACTGGTGGGGTGAGCAGCACAACCATTGGCTGCCCATCGTTGAGGAAAAGACCAACGTCACGGTCGCGCAGGAGATCTATCCCTGGGGCGAGTATCTGACCAAAGTCCTGACCCAGGTGGCAGGCGGTGTGGCGCCGGATATCATCCAGCTTGACCAGAGCCACAACGCAGATTTCTTCCCCAAGGACATTTTTGTACCCTACAATGACTTCTTGGAAGCCTCCGATTTGGACATGAGCAAGTGGAACGTTGATCCGGCGCTTGAGGTTGGCTACAACGGCGATATCCTGGCGTTGAGCCTCTTCACCATGCAGGGCCGCTCGGTCTATCTGAATCTGGACCTGGTGCGGGAGGCCGGGTACCCTGAAGATGAACTGCCCTTGTACGGCAGGGACAACTTCGACATGTGGCACTGGGACGACTTCGTGGCCTTCCTCCAGGCTGTCACCATCAAGGCGTCCGACGGAACCTACGAGCAGTATGGCTATGCCGGCGCCATCACAGACGCAACCAGTCTGGCATACCAGATGGCCAGCTACGGAGCCGACCTGGTCGATGATCCGTGGGCCTTCGCTGAAACCGAGGCGTTGCTGGATGCAGAGGCGGCTATCTCGGCGGCGCACGATATCGTCGATCTGACGCTCGTGCATGGGGTGGCGCCCACGCTGGAAGCCCAGCAAGGCGTCGAGGGAGGCCTGTTCAGAGCGGGGCTGGCCGCCGCGGTCATCAGTTGGACCAACCAGACCTATCTCATGGCTGAACTCCCCTTCGAGCTGGGCTTCATGCACATGCCGTTCGTGGACCGTCGCGTGCATGGCGTTGGCGCAAACCACTGGAGCGTAAACAAGGCATCCGACCTGATTCCGCAGGCGCAGCAGGCGGCGCTCATCCAGACCACCGACTACGAGGTTGGACAGGCTCTGGTCGATCTGGCGGCCACGATTTCCGCCTATGACCCCGCCTACTACCTGGACACGCTGCCGGAAGGCGATCTGGGCGTAATCACGCGCATCATGTTGTCGCGCCTGGCCGGCATGTCCGACTGCGACTACTGTTCAGAAGATGTGAACATGTTCAATCGCGCCGGATTCGGCCGCAACGGACGATTCCTGCAGGACACGATTCGCTCAGAGCTGGAGAAAGTGCTCATCGGCGAGAAGGGCGTGGAGCAGGCGATGCAGGACGCAGACGCGGCCATCGACGCCGAGATCGACCGCGCCTGAGTCGGCAAGCCGCAGAATTACGCGGTCAGAGGACGCGATCAAACAGTGTTTGAAAGGGGGGGGCGACCGATGTTCTGGAAACGAGATCTAACCTTGCAAGCGCGCGAGACGCTCGACGCCTACATCGGTCTGCTCCCCTTTCTGCTGGGGTTCGTGATCTTCACCGCCGGCCCCCTGATCTATTCATTCTATCTGTCATTCACGCGCTACGACATTCTCTCGGCGCCGCGTTGGAGCGGCTTCGAGAACTACGCGCGCATGGCGTCCGGCGACGAAACGCTATGGCAGTCGTTACGGGTCACTGTGATCTATACAATGGTGGCCGTGCCGGTGCAGGTGATTGTCGGCTATGCCATGGCGCTGCTCCTGAACTTGAAGGTCAAGGGCCTCTCGTTCTGGCGCACCGCCTTCTACATGCCGGCCGTCGTGCCTGCCATGGCTGTCGCCTACGTCTTTTCGTGGATGTTGCAGTCCGACGTCGGGCTGCTCAATCAGTCGCTGCGCGCCATCGGCCTGCCGGGCCCCAAGTGGTTCGGCGATCCCAACTGGGTGCTTGCCGCCTTCATTCTCATGTCGGCATGGGCGGTCGGGGGTACGCTTCTGCTCTATCTGTCGGCCCTGCAGGGCGTGCCCACCGAACTGTATGATGCGTCCAAGGTCGACGGCGCCAATGCCTGGCGTCGATTCCTCAACGTGACCTTGCCGATGACCTCGCCGGTCATCTTCTTTGTCTTCCTGACCGGCATGATCGGCACCTTCCAGGTATTTACGGTGGCGTTTGTCACCACCAATGGCGGGCCGGGCGAAGCCAGTCTGTTCTATTTGCTCTACCTGTACCGCACCGGTTGGGAATATCTGCAAATGGGTTATGCCGCGGCGATGGCCTGGCTGCTCTTTGTCATCCTGCTGGTGATCACGCTGCTTTCGCTGCGCATTTCGCGCACAACTGTCTTCTATGAGGGCGCGCAGGAGTAAGACATGTCAGATTCAGGAAGCGCGCAAGCTGGAGGAGCGCTGGCTCAACCGCCGCCCGAGATGGGCGGGGCGTGGATACGCCGCCAGGAGCTGGGGCAACGTCTGCTCGGCAGGACCTTCCTGTACCTGGCGCTGGCCGTCCTGACCATTGTTCTCGTCGCGCCTCTGGTCTGGATGGTGAGCGCCTCGTTTAAGCCGGAGGGCTTTGTCTTCGAGTATCCGCCGCGGCTGATCGCTGAACAGATCCAGTGGTGGAACTACGTGGATGCGTGGAACCAGTTTCCCTTCTGGCGCTCTTTGCTAAACACGATGACGATTGTGATAGGGGTGGAGGCGGGGCGTCTGCTAAGCGCCAGCCTGACCGCCTATGTCTTTGCCAGGCTGCGTTTCCCGGGCCGCAATGCGCTCTTTCTGCTGGTGCTGAGCACGATGATGATCCCCTATCACGTGGTGCTGATCCCGCAGTATCTCCTGTTTCGCAATTTGGGTTGGTTGGACTCATTCAGGCCGCTGATTGTGCCCCATTTTTTCGGCGGGGGCGCCTTCTTCATCTTCCTGTTGCGACAGTTCTTTATGACCATCCCGCGCGATTACGACGATGCGGCGCGCATCGACGGCGCGGGGACCTTCGCCATACTGTGGCGGATCATTCTGCCGATGTCGAAACCGGCGCTGGCGACGGTGGCGATCTTCACCTTTATGGCGGAGTGGAATGATTTTCTGGCGCCGCTGATCTATCTGAACTCGCAGGAAAAGTACACCCTTGCGATCGCGATCCGGCAATGGCAGCAGGTGGCGGTGTGGGGCGCGGGCGCCTATGTGCCGCCGACGTGGAACGCGATCATGGCGATGGCGACCGTGCTGACGATACCACCGGTGGTCCTGTTCTTTTTCACCCAGCGTTATTTCATCCAGGGCGTCGTGATCAGCGGGATCAAAGGATGACGGAGGCGTTTGCGCCCCACTGTAACCTTTGCATGGCCCGCAGAAGCGGCGCAGTCTCCCGAAGTCAGTGAACACCGCCGCGATCTTCTGTCTGGTTGGATAATCTTGGACGCTGCCGCCAAACGACTGTTGCTGTGGATCTCGTTGGAAACCAGGACTTCGCGCGCGGTCCGCGTCTCAGGTGCATAGACAACCTGCCTGCCTCTGCGCCAAAACTGAGTACGCAGCAATGGACGAAGCGAATCTCAAGGTGAACCCAAACTGGATGAGGAGGCGCAGAGATGGCGGCTAAAATTGGGACCGGGCCTGACTCGTGGGGCATCTGGTTCCCGAATGATCCCTTGCAGACTCCGTGGCATCGTTTTCTGGATGAGGCCGCCGAAGCCGGTTATGAAGGGATCGAACTGGGGCCTTACGGTTATCTTCCCACTAAACTGCCGACTTTGCGCCGCGAGTTGGACGGCCGCGGCCTGAAGGTGGCGGGGACGTTTGCCCTCGAGAGCCTGGAAGACCCGGCGAAGTGGCCGGAGTTGGAGCGGCAGGTGCTGGGCGCGGGTGAACTGTTGCGGGAGTTGGGCGCCGGTTTCCTCGTGCTGATCGACGGCATGTACTCCGACCTGAAAACGGGCGCAATGGTGGAGCCGACCGAGCTGGACAGCGACGCCTGGAAACGGTTGATCGATACGACACACAGAGTGGCCGACATCGCCCGCGACCGGTTCGGCCTGCAGCTGGTGTTCCATCCCCATGCCGAGACGCACGTCGAGTATACGGAGCAGATCGAGACATTCCTGGCGCAGACCGACCCGGAACGCGTGGGGATATGTCTGGATGTGGGGCATCATGCCTATCGCGGCGGCGACGCGGTCGAGTTTATGCGCCAGCATCACGCGCGCATCCCCTATCTGCACATCAAGAGCGTCGACCGCGCCGTGCAGCAGAAGGTCGAGGCCTCCGGCGTCACGTTCGCCGAGGCGGTCAGGATGGATATGTTTGTCGAGCCGGCCTTGGGGGACGTTGACTTTCTGGCCTTCCGCGACGTGCTGCGCAATATCGGTTTTGACGGCTGGGCGGTGGTCGAGCAGGACATGTACCCGGCGCCGTTCGACAAGCCCCTGCCGATTGCCAAAAGGACGCGCGCCTACTTGCGCGATATCGGGATCGGATAATCGGACAATGAAGAGCTGGCGCACAGCAGGAGGGAATCGCGCACGATGTTGACTACGGAACAGATTGCTCACTTTGAGACATTTGGCTTCGTCATCAGGCGGCAGTGCTTCTCCGCGACCGAGATGACGGAGGTCAGCCGCGCGTTCGACGACGTGCTGGCCGCCGACCGCAAGGGCCAGCCGTTTGATGGGGCGGCGCGGCAGGCTGTCCTCGGCTTCATCGAGAAGCGGCCGCTGCTGTCCGGCCTGGTCGAGGATGATCGCATCTACCAGCCCCTGGAGCAGCTGCTCGGCCCCGGCTTCGTCTGGATCGGGTCCGACGGCAACCTCTACGTCGGCGACACCGACTGGCATCCTGACGGCTCGGAACTAGACTATGGGCGCATCAAGGTCGCCTTCTACCTGGACCGGGTGACAAGGGATACCGGCTGCCTGCGGGTGATCCCCGGCTCGCATCAACTGCCGTTGCACGCCGCGCTCGACCCGCTCCATGGGCAGCGCGCCGAGTCCGGCCTGAGGCCGTTCGATACGGACGGCCCCGGCGTGCCCAGTTTCCCGCTCGAGTCCCAGCCCGGGGATGTGGTCTTCTTCAACCAGAACCTGTGGCATGCCGCGTTCGGCGGGAAGACGGGGCGGCGCATGTTCACCATGAATTTCGGCGCGCAGCCGTCAAAGGATGAGCACATCGACTTTCTGAAACGGGTCTACCAAAGCAACCTCAAGCACGTGGAGAACATGCAGTATACGCAATCGGCCCGCGTGTACGAAGATGCTTTCCTGTACAGCGAACAGCCGCGCATCAAGGGCATGGTGGGCAAGCTGGTGGAGTTAGGCTTCAAATGATGTGCAGGGTGGGCGTTTGGGGCCAGCCATACGCCCCGCCCTTCCGTGGAAAAACATAGGTGTCAATCGGTTCTTCGCGGCCCTTCGCGACCCTTCGCGGATCAAAGGTGTAGAGCAGTTCTCCGTGGTCCTCTTTGGCCCTCCGTGGATGACAGGAGTTTGACCTGTTCTCACCGTCCCTCCGCGGAAAAACCAAATCCCAATCCCGCGAAACTCAATTCAAACAAACCTCAACCTGCCCTACCCCCTTTCTTATTGATCTCCCTGACGACGCCGTCCGCCTCCTCCAGTTCATGTTCGATGCAGAACAGCGCATCCTCCAGCAGAAAAGCGCACTCGCCATAAAAGCGGACCCGTTCCCAGCACTGATCCATCAACGGATAGACCCGGGCGCAACGCCGCAAAAACGCCTCCCCGTAGCAGACGCACAGACCCGCAAAGTCGACGGCAGGGTCGCCGATTCCTGCATGACCGAAATCGATCATGCCCACAACCCGCCGCTCCTCCGCGCTGTACAGCGTATTGCTCGACCCAAAGTCACCGTGGCGCAGCACGTTGTCGAATGCAAACTGCTCATCCTCCCCCAGGAAAGCGTCGAACCGCTCCGTCGTCCACGCCCGCGCCTCGGCCGTCAACCGCGGGAAGACGACCTGCTCCATCCGCCCAAAGAGCTCCCGCCATCCAGCCGGCGAGTCGGACGGCTCCTGGGGAATCGCGACTGCGTCAGGCGGGATCGCGTGCAGCGCCCGCAAAAACGACGCAATGTCCGCGGCCAGTCGGTCGATCGTTCCTTCATCACCGATCCCCGCGAACGCCTCCGGCCAAAGCGGCTCGCCCGGCAGCTTGCGATACCCGACAAAAGCCCGCCCTACCTCGTCGTCCAGATTGCGGAAAACGTAGTTCGGCGTCGCCAGCGGCAGCCGCGGCCGCGCCGCCCCCAAAATCGCGTCCTCCCGGCGCAGCCGGGCAACGCCATCCGCAAACTTCGGAAAGCGAAACAACCATGCACCGTTAACCAAAACCAACCAATTGTTCTGCCCCGCCCGAAACAGCTCGGCCCTCTCCAGCGCAAGTTCAGGGCACGCGGCCTCGATACTCTCCCGAAACTGCTCCAGCCTGTCTCCCATCCTCGCCCCCAAAATATCCCGCTTTCAATACAACGTCCCAGCCAAACCCAATTCGCCCACGCCACATCAAACCCTGCAGTTACTGACCACTGACCACTAACCACCGACCACTGCAGTCCGCAACGCCTCCACGCTCGTCACCGGCAGCCTGCACGCGTAGTTCTCGCACACGTACGCCGCCGGCTGGCCATCGACCAGCGTCCGTCCTTCCATCAACGGCAGCGGATTTTCGTCCTCCGGCTCCTTCAGGGCCAGCACCGTATGCGGCAGATAATGCCGCCGGACCTCCTCCAGCAGCCGCTGCGTTCGCGCTTCCGTCAGCGGGCCGACCACCGCCACCTCCTGGCTCGGGCTGAGCAGATCATCCAGCGCAGTCAGCATCCGTCCAAACCCTGTCGGCTGCTGCGCCATCGCCGCCGCCATGATCCGGAAAACGCGCGCCGCCTCGCCCCGGTAGGTATCGTTTCCCGTCAACTTGGCCAGCCGCAACAGCAGCTCAGCCGCCATCGAGTTGCCGCTCGGAATCGCGTTGTCGATGAAATCCTTGCGCCGCACCACCAGCTCCTCATGCGCAACACCGGTCTGGTAAAACCCGCCGCGCGCCTCGTCCTCAAACTGCGCCAGCATGATCTTCGTCAGACGCGCCGCCTCCGCCAGCCAGCGCAACGAAAACGTCGCCTCGTAAAGCGCCACCAATCCCCGCGCAAACGCAGCGTAATCCTCAAGATACGCGTTGAATCGCGCCCGGCCGTCCTTAAAACTGCGGAATAGAAAACCATTCTCCTGGCTCATCTCCGCCAGCACGAAGTCGGCCGCCTTACTCGCCGCCTCCAGCGCGTCCGCACGCCCTAAAACCACACCAACCTCCGCCAGCGCATGGATCATCAGCCCGTTCCATTCGGTCAGAATCTTGTCATCCCGCTCCGGTTTCACCCGCTTCTCCCGCGCAAGAAAGAGCTTCTGCCGCGCCGCGGCCAGCCGTTCGGCAACTGCCCCTTCCTCCGCGCCCGTCCGACGCGCAATCTCGCCGGCCGTCTGCTTGAGGTTCAGAATCGTCTTGCCCTCGAAATTGCCCGCCGGCGTTACGCCGTAGGCCCTGCCCAACAGGTCCGCCTCTTCCTTCCCGAGAACCGCCTCAATCTCCGCCGCCGTCCAGACGAAAAACTTGCCCTCCTCGCCTTCGCTGTCCGCGTCCTGCGCGCTGTAGAAACCCCCTTCCGGCGCCGTCATCTCCCGCAGCACGTAATCCACCGTCTCCTCAACCACCTGCCGGTGCTCACGCCGCCCATTGATCTGCCACGCGTGCAGATAGGCCCGCAGCAGCTGCGCGTTGTCATAAAGCATCTTCTCGAAGTGCGGAACCAGCCAGACGCGGTCCACGCTGTAGCGGTGGAACCCTCCTCCGAGATGGTCGTAGATCCCCCCTGCCGCCATCTGCCGCAGCGTATGTTCGGCGACGTGCATCGCCTCCGCCTCGCCCCCCCGCCGGTGCTGGCTCATCGCGAACTCCAGCGTCATCGGCTGCGGAAACTTGGGCTGGTCGCCGAATCCCCCGTACTGTTCATCAAAATACTGCAGCAGTTTGGCCGTGGCCTCCGTCAAAATCCCTTCGCCGAGCTCGCCCTCGCTGGCCGAAAGGCTGCCCGTGCGTCCAATCGCGTCCGTCAATCGCTGCGCCTGCTCCTCCAGGTCCCCCCGCCGGTTCGTGTACGCGTCCGCCACCGCCAGCAACAGCTGCGGAAAGGATGGGATGCCGTAACGCGGCTGCGGCGGGAAATACGTCCCACCATAAAATGGCTTGCCCGCCGGCGTCAGAAATACGCTCATCGGCCAGCCCCCGCTGCCCGTCATCGCCTGCACCGCCTCCATGTAGATCGAATCCAGGTCCGGCCGCTCTTCCCGGTCTACCTTCACATTGACGAAATTGTCATTCATCAACGCCGCCGTCTGCTCGTCCTCAAAGCTCTCCCGCTCCATCACATGGCACCAGTGGCACGCGCTGTAGCCAATGCTCAGAAAGATGGGCCTGTCCTCCGCGCGGGCCCTCTCCAGCGCCTCCTCTCCCCACGGGTACCAATCCACGGGGTTGTGCGCGTGCTGCAAAAGATAGGGCGAAGTCTCGGTCGCCAGCCTGTTGGTATGGCCCGGCGTTCCTGAAGCAGACATGGTGAGCTCCTTGGCGCGCCTGCGCCGCAATTCGTGCCTGGAAATAAGGTGGAAGAACCGCTTAGGAGAAGATCCGCCAACCGCCCGCTCCGGATCCTGCCCGAAAGAGGATCCGGCCAGCAGGCTGCGCCTTCAACCCCGCGCCTCCCCCTGCGGAACTTCTCAACGCATTATAACGGCTTGGCGAACGAGGCGTCGAATCCCGCCGTGCCGGCGCCCGCTGCCCCCGTTCCCGCGCGTGCAGCCCGGACCCGGGCCTGCCAGAAGAACACGACTGCAGCATTCAGCGAAATCTCCCGGAGGCAGCCTGAAACGCAACCCACTTTGGACTGCGCCCGGAAGGGCGGTTCATGCACGAATGGGGGTACGGCTGAATCAGAATCTGCAGGATCTGGGGGATTTTCGGTATTCAGGCAGGCAGGCGCGGCAGTGATATCGTATGCGGGCGCGCAAAGGTCACCGTTTTCTGTGGCGCATTAAAGAAGTGTGACGGTGAAAATGATGGCGCGATAGGGGGCAGTGTGTGAGTTCGGGGGGAATGGTTTTGCCAGTGATGTCGCGATGTTGTAGGGTAGACCGCGGGCAACCTGACTTACTTGGAGGCAACTGATGAGTCTGAATATCAACGACACTGAGACTTGCCGGCTGGCCGACGAACTGGCCCGGTTGACGGGTGAAACCACGACCTTCGCTGTTACAGTTGCGTTACGCGAACGCCTGGAACGCGAGCGGCGCCGAAGGGACGCCACTGCGCTGGCGCAGGAACTGCATGCCATAGGGCAGCGATGCGCCGCTCTGCTCGCGCCGGGCCCGTCCGCTGTCGAGCACGGGGATGTGCTGTACGATGAGCGAGGGTTGCCGAAGTGATTATCGACACTTCAGCCATCCTCGCCATTCTGTTCGGAGAGCCAGATGCATCACGCTATGAAGAGGCGATCGCCGTGGCGCAGCCCCGGCTCATTTCGGTGGCTACGTTGCTCGAAGCCGCGATGGTTGTCGAAAGCAGGGGGGGTGTTGCGGCTGGGCAAGAACTGGATCGGTTCCTGAAAACGGCATCCATTGAACTGGTCCCCATTACGGCCGAACAAGCGGATAGCGCCCAACGTGCCTGGCGGCGCTTCGGGAAAGGCAACCATCCAGCCGGGTTGAACTTTGGAGATTGCTTTGTCTACGCGCTCGCGCAAACGAGCCGTGAACCGCTTCTATTCAAAGGGGAGGACTTTGCCCGCACCGACATTGAAGCGGCATAAGCTGTGTCGGGTTTCCCTTTGCCTTACTTCCGCTCTGCTCGAAGAAATACTGCGCAAATGCATCTTCTCGTCCGGTTTTCGCGGCCAAACGCCCCCGTCTTCGCTGACGGCGAGAAGTTCCCTCACAGGGCCATTTGCAAGGAACCGGAACAGGTGCAGCCCGGACTCGGGCCTGCCAGAAGAACACGCCTGCAGCATTCAGCGAAATCTCCCAAAGCCAGCCGCCACCTTGCTCCGTCTTCTCCCCGCCCCCATATCGCTGCCCCGCAGCATAGCCCCGCCCCCGCCACCCACTGACCACTGACCACTCACCACTGACCACTGACCACTGACCACTAACCACTGCAGTCCCTCCCGCCACCGTGTTGACAGCAACAGACGGGAATGCTACCATGCTGATATTCCCCAACCCGTAGGATAGGCGTAGTGTCTCTGCTTCACCGGAAGTCTGCGCGGCGTCTCCATCCGCGCAGGATCGTATCGCCGCCCCAGCTGACACTGGCGCCGCATCAGACGATGTTCTCCATTCAAATGCTCAACACCGTTTGTCGATTCTGAACCCAGGGTTCATTCGCCGTGAATCGACCAGTAGCTTCCATTACGGGGGTCTAAAGAATGAAAAACAAAAGAATCTCTATCCTGGCAGCGCTTCTCGTCTCTGCATTGCTCCTGGCAGCCTGCCCTCAACCTGTTCCCGTCGCCGAGACGGCAGTCGAGGCCCCGGCCTCGGATGCCGCGGTCCAGGGCGGCGTCTGGGTAGAAGGCTCCAGCGCCGACGCAACCATTCTCAATCCCATCCTCGCCTCCGACAGCGCCAGCTTCGACGTGCTCGGCTGGTTCTTCCCCAGCCTCCTCGGCCAGGACCCCTTCAGCGGCGCCATCGTCCCCACCGAGATGGCCGAAAGCTGGGATGTCTCCGAGGACGGACTCATCTGGACCTTCCACCTCCAGGACGGCGTCATGTGGTCCGACGGCGAGCAGGTCACAGCCGACGACTTCAAATTCACCTATGACGCCATCGCCAGCGATCTCGTCGAAACGCCGCGCAAGGCAAACCTCGACAACATCGCGAGCATCGACGTCCTCGACCCCTTGACCATTCAGGTCACTTACGAGGAAGTGAAATGCGATGCCCTCAATAATCTCGGCCTCGGCTGGCTGCCAAGCCATCTCTACGCCGAAGATTTCAGCGACGTCATGGACAGCCCCCTCAACGAGGAGCCAGCCGTCAGCGCCGGCCCCTTTATCTTCAACGAATGGATCCGCGACGATAACGCAACCGTTCTGCGAAACGACACCTACTGGAAGGGCGCGCCCAACATGGACGGTTGGATCTATAAGATCGTCCCCGACGCCGGCGCACGCCTCGCGCAGCTGCAGACCGGTGAGCTCGACCTCATCGGCGTGCAGCCCGAACAACTGACCACCGTCCAGCTCAACCCCGACCTGAACCTGCACAAGTTCCAGGACGACGGTTACAGCTACATCGGCCTCAATCAGGCCAACCCCGAAAATCCCCAAGCCGGCCAGGACGAAGATGGCAACCTCGTCGCGCAGGATCCCCATCCAGTTCTGAGCGACCTGGCTGTGCGGCAGGCCATCGCACACGCCCTCGATTACGACGCGATCATCAGCAAGGTCTACCTCGGCCAGGGCTACCAGATCGCCTCCAATGTACTGCCTGCCGTAGGATGGGCCCACGACCCTTCACTCCAGCCATATGCTTTCGACACCGAACTGGCATCACAGATTCTGGATGACGCCAGCTGGACCGACAGTGACGGCGACGGCGTGCGCGAGTGCAACGGCTGCGCCACCGCCGAAGCCGGCGCTACCCTCACCATCCGGCTGCAAACCAACGCCGGCAACACCACCCGTGAGGACCTGGGCGCCCTGGTTCAGGATCAGCTCAACAGCATCGGTTTCGACATCCAGTTCGAGGCCATCGAGTTCGGCACCCTCGTGGGCGAACTCCTCGGCCAGACCTTCGACATGGTCATCATCGGCTGGACCGGTCTCGGCACCGACCCCAACGATGACTCCTTCTGGCACACCAAGTTCGACACACCTGGCAGCGGCTTCAACTTCGTCAGCTACCAAAACCCCCGCATCGATGAGCTCTTGGAGCAGGCAGTCAGCGTTCCCGGCTGTGCAACCGACGAACGGGCCACCTTCTACCACGAGATTCAGAAAATCATTCACGACGACATCCCCTACGTCTTCGTGACCGGCTCCGTCGGCAATACCGGCTACTCAAAGAAGTTCAACGGCACCGACCCGGGCCCGTGGAGCTTCTACCACAACGTCGAGACCTGGTCTCTGGCGCAGTAGAACGGTGTAAAGCTTTCTGGGCGAATCCCGCGCCTGCCGAATAGGCCGCGAACGAGATCTGACGAATCCGCCACCGCTCGCCTCCCGCGGGCGCTGGCGGATTCGCACCTATATATCTGTCGCGTCCGCCTGAACCCATAGGCGGATCGAAGGACTGTAACAGTTTATGGCCCGTTACATAGTTCGTCGCCTGGTGCAGGCAATTCCGACCCTCCTGGGTGTGAGCCTTATCAGCTTTGTGATTGTCTACAATTCCCCCGGTGATCCGATCCTCATCCGCACCTTCGATCCCAACATCACACAAGAAACTCGTGAAATTCTGCGAAGGCAACTAGGGCTCGATCAACACTGGGCCCTGCAATATATTGGCTGGTTGACGGGCGTTACTGTGAGAGGCGGTGACGTGGTCGAAGAGTTTGACCGCGACGAAATCCGCTGCTCATACTTCCCCGGCCTGAATGCCACATTCTGCGATAGCGGCGGCGGCATCTTGCGCGGAAATCTGGGCACCAGTATCGCCACCAATCAGACCGTTTGGGAGCGGCTGGTCGAGCGTATGTGGGCTACGTTTCAACTGGGTGTCTCGGCCTTGGTTGTCTCCCTGCTGGTCGGCGTCCCATTGGGCGTCATCAGCGCCGTCCGTCAGGCTTCGATCTTCGATGCTTCCGTGCGCGTGCTCGCCGTCGTTGGTAATGCTCTGCCCGCATTTTGGTTCGGACTGCTGTTAATCTACTTCTTTGGCGTTGTCCTCGGTTGGCTGCCCACCGGTGGAATGCGCACCGTGTCTCTCACCAATGAGTTCGACCTGGCGGATCGGATCAGGCATCTAGTTCTGCCGACGATTGTCCTGGCCGTAGGAGGCGTAGCTTTGATCAGTCGGTTCATGCGCACAGAGACGCTGGAAGTGATCCGCACCGATTACATCCGTATGGCAAAGGCCAAAGGCGTGGCCGCCAGTCGCGTCTGGTTCGTCCATGCGCTGCGTAACGCCCTCATCCCCCTTATGACCATTCTTGGCCCGGGCATCTTAGGGATCCTCTCCGGCGCAGTGATAACCGAAACCATCTTTTCCTGGCCGGGAATGGGACGCATGACCTTTAGCGCAGCAGTGCAACGAGACTATCCTACCGTAATGGGTACCGTCATGTTCTTCTCGCTGCTGACTATTCTGGGAAACCTGCTCTCCGATATCCTGTACGGTGTCGTCGACCCCCGCGTGCGACTCTGATTATGGGGGCTGAGTCTTTATCATGACTGTAGCTCAAGCAGACAGTTCGGCGCTGGAATCTCTTGCGGCCGAACCCCAACTGCAACGCAAACCCCGAACATATTGGAGTATGGCGCTCCAGACACTGCGTCGCGATCTGATTACACTGGTCGCGATCGGGTTTCTGGCCTTGATGGCTGTCATATCCTCGCTCGCCTCTGTCATTTCTAATAGCATCGGTGTTGGCCCCAACGACACCAACCCTGACAACGCATTCCAACAACCCTATTTGGGCCCCTATATCCAGTGGCGCACCGGTCAGAACCCGATTCAAGCCCCGCTTATGCTGGGCAAATCCGATGGCGTCCCCCACTGGCTCGGAACCGATCAGCTAGGCCGCGATCAATTGGTACGCCTCCTTTACGGGGGCCGCGTTAGCCTGGGTATCGCCCTTGCTGCCGCCTCCCTCACCCTCGTGTTAGGCGTGACTGTTGGCGCCGTTGCCGGCTTCTTTGGCGGCATTGTTGACGACCTCGTCATGTGGTTTGTCAATACGGCACTTTCGATCCCGGCTATCTATCTGCTCATTATCGTTACCGCGATGTTCAAACCGAATCCCATCACTTTGACGCTTTTCCTCGGCCTGCTCGGCTGGTTTGGAACCGCCCGGCTCATCAGGGGTAACGTATTCAAAGTGCGCGCCCTGGACTTTGTGCTCGCCGCCCGGTCTGTCGGCACACGGGATGCACGCATAATGCTCCAACATGTCATCCCCAACAGCCTGCCAATCATTATTGTCAATGCCGCCATAGATATCGGAAACCTGATTCTGCTTGAGTCCGCGCTCAGTTTTTTGGGATTGGGAGTACAGCCGCCAACGGCAACATGGGGTAGTATGCTTAACAGGGCCAACAACTTTCTCTTCTTGCGCGACCCGGAAACGGGTGCCTATTTGGCATTACATCTGCTCGTCGGACCCGGCCTGCTGATCACACTGACGGTTCTGGCCCTATATCTCATCGGTGACGGACTGCGCGACGCGCTCGATCCGATGATGAAGAATATTCGGTAAACAGGATTGTGCGCACGGCTTTTCTGTAAGATACTTTCAATCAGTTGCGCGCCCAATGCTGACTTTTTTGCAAGCTCTAAGAAAAGGAGATAAGCGAATGTCCAAGAAACGTTTTGCCTTCCTGGCGATCCTCCTGATCGCCGCGCTCGCCTTCGCCGCCTGCGGCGGCGGCGGTGATACGGAAATGGCCGAGGAGCCGGCCGCGCCCGCACAGGAGGAACAGGCCGCCGAAGAGACCGAAGAAGTGGCCGCAGAAGAAAAGGAAGAAACCGAAGAAGTGGCCGAGGCTGAGGAAGAAGAACCCGCAGCCATGAGCGAGCGCACCGGCGCCTGGGTCGACGAAGTCATCGCCATCGAAGAACCCTCAGCCGCCGCTGCCGTCACACGCATGGATCTCGCAGAGATCGACGCCTACGCATTTTCCATCAGCGATGCCGAGGTCTACGCCACCGTCCAGGGAATGGATAGCCTGACATATTCCAACTCCTTCGGCGTCTACGCAGAGCTGACCTTCAACCCCGCCGGACCGGTCTTCGACGGCACCGGCAAACTCAACCCCTTCGCCGTGCCGCGCATCCGCGAGGCCATGAACTACCTGGTTGACCGCGACTTCATCTCCCAGGAAATTTACGGCGGCCTCGCCTCACCGCGCTACATGGCCATCACCAATGCCTTCCCGGACTACGCACGCCTCGTCGACATCGTGCGCCAGCTTGAGCTTGAGTACGCGCACAATCCCGACAAAGCGGCCGAGATCATCAACGAGGAAATGGAAGCATTGGGCGCCGAACTGGTCGACGGCGTCTGGAACTACGAGGACGAGCCGGTCGAGGTAATCTTCCTCATCCGCACCGAGGATGAGCGTAAGGAAATCGGCGACTACGTTTCCACCATGCTCGAAGACCTTGGATTCAGCGTCGTCCGTGACTACAAGACCTCCTCGGAAGCCTCCCCGATCTGGATCGGCACCGATCCCAACGAAGGAATGTTCCACATCTACACCGGCGGCTGGATCACAACCGCCATCAGCCGCGACCAGGCCGGCAACTTCGACTTCTTCTACACCAACCGCGGGCTGCCCTTCCCACTCTGGCAGGCCTACACCCCGTCCGAAGAATTCGACGCCATGTCCGAAAAACTGGACCTGCGCGACTTCACCACCATGGATGAACGGCGCGAGCTCTTCGGCGACGTCCTCGCCCTCTCCATGCAGGACTCGGTGCGCGTCTGGCTCGTGAACCAGCTTGGCTTCACCGCCTACAGAGACGATGTCTCCGTCTCCACAGACCTGGCCGGCGGCCTCAACGGCGCCCGCCTCTGGCCCTACACACTGCGCCGCGCCGGCGAAGAGGGCGGTATCCTGACCATCGCCATGCCCAGCATGCTGCCTGAGCCCTGGAATCCCGTAGCCGGCTCCAACTGGATCTACGACACCATGCTGATCCGCGCCACCGCCGATCTGGGCGCAATGCCCGACCCCTTCACCGGGCTCCAGTGGCCGCAGCGCTTCGAAAGAGCCGAGGTTACGGTCAAGGAAGGGCTCCCCGTCGGCAGCACCCATGACTGGGTCGACCTGACCTTCGCCGAACAGATCGAGGTGCCCGAAGATGCCTGGCTCGACTGGGACGCCGTTGAACAGCAATTCGTAACCGTCGGCGACCTCCATCCCGACGGCCTCACAGCCAACCTCAAGAGTGTCGTCTACTATCCGGGCGATCTCTCCGATCTGACCTGGCACGACGGCAGCCCGATCAGTCTCGCCGACGTCGTCCTGGGCATGATCACCACCTTCGACCTGGCCAAGGAAGAGAGCGCCGTCTTCGACGAGGCCCAGGTGCCGAGTCTGAACAACTTCCAGAGCCACTTCCGGGGCTACCGGATCGCGCAGACGAGCCCGCTCGTCATCGAGTATTACAGTGACCAGTACACCCTGGACGCCGAGCTGAACGTGGCCAACTTCTTCCCCGGCACACCCTGGCATTCGTTGGCGGTTGGGCTCCTGGCCGAAGCCGCCGGTGACCTCGCCTTCTCGTCCGACAAGGCCGATGCCAACGAAGTCGAGTGGATGAGCTACATCGCCGGGCCGAGCATCGAGATCCTCCAAGGCCATCTCGAGTCCGCCGCCGCCGATGGACATATCCCCTACGCGTCCACACTCGGCGACTATATCAGCGCCGATGAAGCGGATGCACGCTGGGCAAACCTCAGCGCCTGGTACGAAGATAAAGGGCACTTCTGGGTCGGCAACGGACCCTTCTACCTCGAAAAGGCCTTCACCACCGAGAAGACCGTCCAATTGATCCGTGTCGAAAGCTTCCCCGACGCCTCCAGCAAGTGGGAAGGCTTTGACACACCCATGATCGCCGAAGTCTCGGTCGACGGCCCGGCCCGCGTCACCTCAGGCGATGAGGCCATATTCGAAGTAATGATCGACTTTGGCGGCGACGCCTACGCCACCGCCGACATCGACGAAGTCAAGTACCTCGTCTTCGACGCCCTCGGCGAACTGGCCCTGACCGGCGCCGCCGAAGCCGTTGAGGATGGTCTCTGGCAGATCACCCTCAGCGCCGAAGACACCGCCGGCCTCGAAACCGGCGCAAATAAACTGGAGGTGGCCGTCGCGCCCCTGCGCGTCAGCATCCCCACCTTCTCGTCCCTCGAGTTCGTAACCACGAACTAACCCTGAAACGCAAGGAGTGAGAAGTGAGAGAGGGGTCCCCTCTCTCCTCACTTCTCTTCACTCTCTCCTGCTCCTGAGAGGTCACCCTATGACAGATGCGGCTCTGCCCCTCCAACCCGGCGCCGAGAGCGGCGAACGTCAGCAGACGCAAAGCACGCTCGCCCGCGTTGTCCATTACACCGGGCTTCGTATGGTTGCCCTCTTCTTCACCGTGCTGATCGGCGTCTATCTGACCATCCTGATCGCCAATATGGGCGGCCATGTCGATGACATTCGCAGAAACTATATCCGCGAGCAAGTGGCAATCTCATTGGGGTTCGATCCCGATATCAAAAACATGACCGCCGAAGAACGGCGCGAACATGCAGAAAAACTGGTTGCTCTGCAGGAGAAACGGATGGGGCTCGACCAACCCTTCCTCCTCCGCAGCTTCCGTTTTCTGTTGGGGGCCATGACCCTCAACCTTGGCTGGGCTGATAACATGTCCAGCGACAGCGGCTCGCGCCAGGTGCGTAACATCATACTGGAGCGGCTGCCCGCCACCATTCTTCTCTTCTCCACCACCTTCTTCCTGTCCTTTTTTGTGCAACTCTTCGTTTCCCTCTATCTTTCACGCAACTACGGAAGCCTGATCGACCGGGTCATCGTCGCCTTGGCCCCCACTTCCGCCGCCCCCAGCTGGTTCTACGGCCTCTTCTTCATTCTGCTCTTTGCCGCCCTCTTGGGCTGGTTCCCATTCGGCGGGCTAGTCTCCGCGCCCCCGCCGGACACAACCACCGGCTACGCCCTCAGCGTTCTCAACCACATGGTGCTGCCCGTCACGGCCACATTTCTCAGCTCCATATTCCTCGGTATCTATGGCTCGCGCACCTTCTTCCTCATCTTTTCCAACGCAGACTATGTCGACATGGCCCGCGCCAAAGGTCTGCCCGACCGCGTGATCGAGCGCCGCTACATCTTGCGGCCGACCATGCCCACCATCGTGACCGGCCTGGCGCTTTCAATCATTGGCCTCTGGTTCGGTTCGATCGTGCTTGAAACGATTTTCAACTGGCCCGGCCTGGGCCGGCTCTTCTATCTGGCCGCCAACATCTTCGAAACCGCGGTGATCGTCGGCTCTACCGTCATCTATGCCTATCTGCTTGGCATCACTGTCTTCTTCCTCGATATCGTCTATGCCCTCATCGACCCTCGCGTCAAGGTTGGCGGCAACCCGGGAGGACAGGTATGACGGCCATCAGACGGACGCTCGCCGCGCTATCACAATACCCTTCCGCCGTCGCCGGCTTGGCCATCATCGCGGCCATGGTCTTCTTTTCCATCTATACCGTGATCGCCATTCCCTACAGCGAAGCCGTCAACCTCTGGAGGGGAGGCGAAGGCGTCTGGCTGGAAAACCCGCGCACGGCCATGCCCATATGGGTGAACCTGTTCCCCGGCGTCAATCAGCCCGAGACGATTATCCTGGGCCCCGCCGGCGAAACCGACGTCGACTCCGTCCGGAAGACGCGCGAGATAGTCTCCGAAGAGATCACCGACGTCATCACCACCTTCACCTTCGACTTTACGGCCGACGAGTTTCCCCAGGAAATCTCCCTCTTCCTCACCTCGGAGCACGAACAGAAGCGGCCCCTCGTGTCGCTCACCTGGCTGACACCCGACGGCCGCGAAATCCGCATCGCCGATGTCACCGTCGAAGGACCCGTTACCGTTCGCTTTTCGCAAGAAGATAAGCTCGAAAGGCGCCTTGACGGGGTCAGACCGGAAATCGGCCTCTTCGCTGATCCCGCCTCCAACGAAGATGACCCCAGGCCGCTCAAGGGTACCTACCAGCTCGTCGCCGCCGGGCTCGTCTTCGAGGATGATGCCGATGTCGACGCCCGCCTGGTCGTCTACGGCCAGGTCTATGGTCTGGCCGGAACCGATCACCTGCGCCGCGACCTGACGCTTGCCCTCATGTGGGGGATGCCCGTCGCCCTCGCCTTCGGCCTCATGGCAGCCGTCGGCACCTCAATAAGCACACTGATTATGGCCGCGATCGGGGTCTGGTTCGGCGGCATCGTCGACGCAACAATCCAGCGTATCACCGAGGTAAACCTCATCCTTCCCGTTCTGCCAATCCTGATTATGATTGGGATATTCTACTCCCGCAGCATCTGGGTCATGTTGGGCGCCCTCATTGTCCTCAGCGTCTTCAGTTCGGGCATAAAAACCAGCCGCGCCATCTTCCTCCAGATCAAAGAGGATCCTTACTTCGAAGCCGCACGCGCCTACGGAGCCGGCAACTTCCGCATCATCTTTCTCTATCTCATTCCGCGCATCATTCCCACCCTCGTGCCCGGCTTCGTGGTTGCCATCCCCTCCTTCGTCTTCGTGGAAGCTACGCTCGCCGTGCTCAACCTGGGCGACCCCCTGCTGCCCACCTGGGGCAAAGTGCTCAGTGACGCACGCGTCAACGACGCCCTCTACCAGGGCCACTACTACTGGGTGCTCGAGCCCGCCGCCCTCCTGCTCATCTCCGGCATCGGCTTTGCCATGGTGGGCTTTGCCCTGGACAGAGTCTTCAACCCCAGACTGAGAGAGCTGTAATGACCCAATCCCAGCAGCCTCTCCTGCAGATCGAAGACCTGCGCCTCTATTTCCGCACGCAGCAGGGCGTCCTGCACGCCGTCGACTGCGTCAGCCTCAATCTGCGCCGCAATGAAGCCATGGTCATCCTCGGCGAATCCGGCTGCGGCAAGACCTCGCTCACCAAAGCCATTCTGCGCATGCTGCCCCGCAACGTCCACACCTACTCCGGCAGCGTCAAACTCAACGGCCAGGACGTCATGCAGCTCAGCGACGAAGAGTACCGCCAGCAGGTCCGCTGGATACAGATTTCGCTCGTGCCCCAGGCTGCCATGAACTCGCTCAATCCTGTCCTCAAAGTGGGAGACCAGGTCGCCGAACCGTTGCTTTCTCATTACGGAATCCGCCGCAGCGAAGCCCTCGAACGCGTCGCCGTCGCCTTCCAGAATGTCGGCGTTCCCGCCGATTTCATCAACCGCTACGCCTTCGAGCTCAGCGGCGGCATGCGCCAGCGCGTCGCCATCGCCATGGCCATGGTCACCGACCCCGACCTGATCATCCTCGACGAGCCGACCTCCGCCCTCGACGTGCTCACCCAGGCCAACATCATGAACGTCCTGAAGAGGGTCAAACAGGAGACCAGGACCAGCTTCATCCTCATCACCCATGACATCGGCACCTCCAGCGAACTCGCCGACCGCGCCGCCGTCATGTACGCCGGCCAGATCGTCGAGCTCAACGACGCCGAACAGTTCTTCGTCGAACCGCTCCATCCCTATTCTCAGAAACTGATGGCCAGCGTCCCCAAACTGCGCCAGGTCGAGGAACCGGACTTCATCAGCGGCCAGCCGCCCAGCCTGCTGGACCTGGCCCCCGGCTGTCGCTTCGCTCCCCGCTGCGACCATCGCTTCGAGCTCTGCGACACCGACCCCGAACTGACGCTGGCCGGCCGCCGCCAACATGTAAAATGCTGGCTCCATCAGAACGGAGACACCCCGTAATGCGTCCAGCTGCCCGCCTCGCTGCCGCCCCCGCAAAGGAAATCCGCCGCCCGCAGAAAGGCCCGCGATGACAACGGCAACCCCTGAAACCGCGCCGGCCCGGCCCGCCGGCGGCTCCGCGGCGCAGACCGAACCCCTCCTCTCCCTGCGCAATCTGCGCACCTGGTTCGAGCTCAGGCGCTGGGGCTTCGGCCGCGCCGGCACCGTCCGCGCCGTCGACGACGTCAGCTTCGACCTCCACGCCGGCGAAGCCATCGCCATCGTCGGCGAAAGCGGCTGCGGCAAATCCACCCTCATGAAGACCATTCTGGGCCTGCACATGCCAACCGAAGGCTCCGTCATCTTCGAAGGCCGCGATCTCAGTACCCTTGACTCGAAGGAGATGCAGTGGTACCGCTCACAGGTCGGCTATGTCCAGCAGGACCCCTTCGGCGCCCTCCCGCCCTTTATGGACATCCGCCGCATCCTCGGCGAACCGCTCAAAATCCACGGCCAAATGGACGAGGCCGGCCGCCAAAAACGCATCTACGAGGTCATGGAGGAGGTCCGCCTCACACCTGTCGATGACATCCTGCCCCGCTTTCCCCACATGCTCAGCGGCGGCCAGCAGCAACGTGTCGTCATCGCCCGCGCCATGCTCCTGCACCCGCGCATGATCGTCGCCGACGAACCCGTCTCCATGCTCGACATGTCCGTGCGCGTCGAAATTCTCCGCCTCCTGCAGGGGCTCCAGCGTTCCCACAACCTCGCCGTCGTCTACATCACCCACGATCTCTCCACCGTGCGCTACTTCTCCGAGCGTATCTTCGTCATGTACGCCGGCGAAATCGTCGAACAGGCGCAGATGGACGACCTGCTCCGCAACCCCCTCCACCCCTACACCAGCGCACTCCTCGCCGCCATCGCCGACCCGGACCCGGAAAACGCGCGCGTCTTTCGCGACGTGCCGCCCGGCGAACCCCCCAGCCTGGTCAACCCGCCCTCAGGCTGCCGCTTCCACCCGCGCTGCACCCATTTCATCGAAGACCTGTGCGCACTGAAGACGCCCCTCGACTTCGAGCCCGAACCCGACCATCGCGCCCGTTGCTTCCTCTACCAGGATTAGAGGCAGTCCGCCACTATCCACTATTCACCATCCACCATCCACTACCCACTATCCACTGGTGTCCCCCATGCCCACCTCCCCGGTTCATCTGATACTCTACGGCTTCTTCCTCCTCCTCGCCGGCTTTCTGCTCGCCTTCGCCATGGTCATCAAAGTCATCGAAGCCGGTTTCCTGCTCAGCTTCCTCGCCTACGGCTCCTCCCTGGCCGGCCTGATTATCGGCTCGTACGGCGCCGCCAGCTACGCACGGACAAAACGCTGAACCGCTCACCTGCGTAAACGGACATGGAAAATCAGAAACTGATTTGTCCTTCCTGAATGGTAGACGCTATAATGAATGTCTATGGTCGAAAATGGACGCGACCGGTGACCGCGCTGTTATGGTTGCGCCCCGCTCGATGACAACCGTTTCCCCTGCGCCCTGAATGACCACAGATACGAAAAAAGTCTATGTTTGAAAAACAGATCGGAATCGACCTCGGTACGGTAAACGTTCTTGTACACGTGCGGGGGCGGGGCATCGTGCTGCACGAACCGTCTGTCGTGGCCATTCGCCGCGAGGCCAACAAGATGGTGCTGATCGGCCATGAAGCCTACGACACGCTCGGCCGCACCCCCGAAAGCATCGAAGTCGTCCGCCCCATGCGCGACGGCGTGATCGCCGACTTCGTCGTCACCGAAGCCATGCTGCGCAAATTCATCCAGGACATCGTCGGCCGCTTCCCTCTCTTCAAGCCAAGAGTCATGATCAGCACCCCGCGCGGCGTCACCTCCGTCGAAGAACGCGCCGTCCACGACGCCGCCATGCAGGCCGGCGCCGGCGCAGCCTACCTCATCCCCGAACCGCTCGCAGCCGCCTACGGAGCCGGCCTCCCGATCGGCACGCCAACCGGCAATATGGTCGTCGATATGGGCGGCGGTACCACCGAAGCCGCCATCGTCTCCATGTACGATATCGTCGTCTGGAGCAGCGTGCGCGTCGGCGGCAACCGGCTCGACGAATCGATCGTCAGCTACATCCGCAAAAAGTATAACCTCCACGTCGGCGAACAGACCGCCGAAGAGATAAAAATCGCCATCGGCTCCGCCCTCCCCACCGAAGAAGACCGCGCCATCGAAGTACGCGGACGCGACCAGATCAACGGTCTCCCGAAAACCATCGAAATCACCAACAGCGAAGTCATCGAGGCCATGATGGAGCCCCTCCAGGCCATCGTGCGCACCGTGCGCGCCACCCTTGAAAAAGCGCCCCCGGAACTCGCCGCAGACATCATCGATCGCGGCATGGTCATCACCGGCGGCGGCGCGCAGCTCCGCCTCATCGCCTCACTCTTCACCCACGAAACCGGCGTCCCCGCCTATGTCGCCGAAAACCCCATGGCCTGCGTCGCCCTCGGCGCCGGGCGCGCCCTCGAAAACTACGAAATCATGCGCCGCAGCCTGCCCATGCTCTACTCATAACCATCCCGAACCACCCAACGCCCCACCCTTGACCATGTCATTCACGCCCAAATCAATAGACAGCAAAGCCGTCCATGGCGGCGAAGAACGCCGCTATGCCCCGCCTGCCCCCAGCGCCACCCCCGCGCCCGTCGTCAGCGGCATCATCCCCAGCATCGGCTACGTATACGAGGACTCCACCCACCTTGACAGCGCCCTCGGCGGAGACCCCGACCTCTATGTCTACGGCCGTTACGGCAACCCCACCGTCGCCGCCTTTGAAAACGCCATCGTCGACCTCGAATGCCACGACATGCCCGCACAGGCCGCAGACCACTTCGCGCTCGCCACCGCCAGCGGCATGGCCGCAATCCACCTCGCCATGGCTGCCTGCGGCGTCCAGGCCGGCGTAACCGTCGCCGCCGCCCAGGACTGCTACGGCGCCACCTACTCCCTCGTCGACAGCCTCTGGCCCCAATATGGCGCAAAGGGCCTCTTCGTCGACGCCACCGACCTTGATGCCGTCGAGCGCATGCTCGTTGAAGAGGCGCCCGTCGTCCTCGTCGTCGAGACCATCTCCAATCCACTCCTCAAAGTCGTAGACATCCCCCGACTTGCCCAGCTCTGCCGCGCCCACAACACACGTCTGCTCGTCGACAACACCTTCGCCACCCCCATGCTCTTCCGGCCCCTCGCCCACGGAGCCGACGTCGTCATTCACAGCGCCACCAAGTATATCGGCGGCCACGGCGATGTCCTGGGCGGCGTCGTCGTCGCCCGAAACGAGCTCCGCCCCGCCTTCTGGGATTTTCTCAAAAAGACCGGCGCCAACCTCGGCCCCCACGAAGCCTGGCTGCTTCACCGCGGCCTCAAAACCATGCCCCTGCGCGTCGAGCGCCAGTGCGGCAACGCTGTCGCTGTCGCCGAACAGTTGAGCCGCCATCCCGCCCTTGCCCGCGTCCGCTACCCAGGCCTCCCCGATCATCCCCAACACCAGCTGGCCGCCCGGCTCTTCGGCCAGCGCGGCTATGGCGCCGTCGTCGCCCTCGAGCTCAAAGACGCCGGCCGGCCCGAAGTCTTCCGCTTCCTCGAAGCCCTCCAAATGGTCCAACCGGCCACAACCGTCGGCGACGTCTACTCCCTCGTCCTCTACCCCAGCCACGCCTCCCACCGCGCCCTCTCCCCCGCCCAGCGCGCCGCCGTCGGCATCTCCGACGGCCTCGTCCGCCTCGCCGTCGGCGCCGAAGACCCCCGGGACATCACCGCCGACATCTCCGCCGCCCTCGAAATCTGACCACTGCGGTCCTGCGCACTCCAGTCCTGCGGTCAGCCGCAGGCTGCTTCCCTTGCGCGGGGGAGCTTCTCCCCCGGCAACGCCCTCTGACACCAGCACCGTAGCCAGTGTACCCTTCATCCAAATTGAAGTTTGGCCGCCTGCAACGCTCGATTCGAACTGTCTTCCCTCCCCAAGACCCCACAAACTTGATTCTCTCTGGCCATGCTGCAGTCCCTCTGACAGCCACAGATATCCCCTACTATGACCGCGCGCCGGCTCAGACATATTTGCGGCGGCCCATCATCTGATATCCCAAACATCGAATTAGCTAAAGAAGAAGAGTTGAACTTCCGCTTTGAGTCAGCCAATGGCAAGGGGCCACCGTCCATCGTAGGCGGCCCGTCGTCATCAGGGAACGCGACACTCTCCGCGCTTACTTGCCGCCTCCTCGTTCACTCTGAGCTGCCTGGCACCGTCTGCGCGCATTCATGAAGGCTGTCCACTCGTGAAGCAGCCGAGTGCCCGATCGGTAGTCCGTTAAACAGGCCCTTGACTTCCCTGCCAAGTCCATACGCAACGGTCGGCAAAGAACTACGGCGCCTCTAATCCCGAATTGGTCCTCTCAATCATGACTCTTCCCATATTCAGGCATGTGCCCCGACTGTTTCAAACCCTAAGTGTATAGGAAAGCGTTTGGGCCCCGAAATGTTCACAAGATGGCCATGTAGGCCCTACAAAGCCAAATTATACAAAGAATCCAAATATGCGAATGCTGTTTTTTATTTGAGATTGCATACTGTACAATAAGACCGAAAATATACAGATCGATTGAATTAGTCTTTATCTACGTACTAGAATCCCAGAGCCACTCTGCTGGCTTAAATGTCTGGAGAAGCCATCCAAGGATCGCAGTAGGAGCTGGAAAAAGATTGAGAGTGGATGTCAATCCCGGCATCAGAAGCGATAGCCAGGGTGACATACCTTTTGGTCCAGATCGGAAGGCAGCGGAGACCCTGCCAAAGGGGACGGTTTCACAGTCCAATTAGAGTTCACGGCCACAAAAGCGCATCTCGAGCTTGAAGGATGCGAACGATGTTGAGAAAGCGAAATGCCTGTACTCTTGCCATCGGGCTGAGCGTATGGCTGGCTCTGGCCCTGTTCACTGCCGCAGCCATTCTTTCAGCCACAGACCAGGCCGCGGCGCAATCGACCGAATTCACTCTTTCCAGGCCGACGCTGACGGCTCAGGCCAGCAGCAGCGGCGTGGACCTGAGTTGGACGGCTGTTCAGGGCGCATCAAGCTATGACCTGTATGCCTGGACCAGAGCCGACGGTTGGTGGGAGAGCGGCGGCGACAACCTGACGGGCACGACTTTCACGCACGCTGACGCTACGGTCGGCACAACCTACTTCTACTCCGCCCGTGCAATCAACGCCTACGGCGATGAAAGCGACTGGTCGGACTATGTACACGCGACCATCACGCCCACAACCGATCCGGGGGCCACGGCAACACCGACCATCACGCCCACCGCCACGCATGCCAGTCCGGCGAGAGACAGGGCGGCGCTCGTCGCCTTCTACAATGCGATGGACGGCGGCAACTGGACCAATAACGACAATTGGTTGAGCGCGGAGCCGTTAGGCACATGGTATGGCGTCACCACCGACGAAAACGGACGCGTCACAGCATTGCGCTTTTACGGCAACAATCTGATCGGAACGATCCCCAGTTTGAGTTCCCTTACCGAACTGCAACACTTGGATCTCCAGAACAACAAATTGACCGGGTCTGTGCCGAGTTTCAGTTCCCTTACAAATCTGACCTGGTTGAATCTCAGCCAAAACCGGTTGAGCGGGTCAATACCGAGTCTGAGTTCCCTCACCAAGCTGCAATATCTGTACTTGCGCGAAAACAAGCTGAGCGGATCGATTCCCAGTCTGAGTTCCCATACAGAACTCATAGTATTGTCTCTTTACAAGAACCAGCTGAGCGGCTCCATTCCAAGTCTGGGGACGAAACCCAAGCTGACATTGTTGCTTCTCAATGACAATAAACTGAGCGGCTCTTTCCCGACTCTGAGTTCCTATACACGTCTGACTTTTGTGTACCTCCAAAACAACACTTTGAGCGGAACCATTCCTAATCTGAGTCCTCTCCGAGGTCTTCAGGAATTGCGCCTCAACAACAATAAGCTGACCGGCTCGATTCCTGATCTGAGCAACAACCGAACCCTTGTCAAACTGTACCTCAACGACAACAGGCTGACCGGAACAGTCCCCAGTTCGCTTGGCGACCTTCAAGTCTTGTCCCATCTCTACCTCGCCAACAATCGGTTGAGCGGTTGTATTCCCGCGTCGTTGCGCAGTGTGAGCAATTCCGATCTGGCCAGCTTGGGCCTGACGTATTGCGGGGAGGCCACAGCGACGCCCACAGCGACGCCTACAACGACACCCACGCCAACTCCGACACCAACGCCTACACCGACACCGGGTTAGGCTATCAAGCAAGGCGTCTTCCCGATCAGGGCCCTTGCGAACAAGAAAGGCGCGTACGGGCTTCTTATCTGAACCGATTGTAACGACCAAGAGCCAACGCACATTCGCCCTCTTTCGTTACATAGGCTAAATGGTTACAATACCCCGAACCCCCACCGCGCCCTCTCCCCCGCCCCGCGCGCCGCCGTCGGCATCTCCGACGGCCACGTCCGCCGCGCCCTCGGCGCCGAAGACCCCCAGGACATCACCGCCGACATCTCCGCCGCCCTCGAAATCTGACCTCTCCCCACACCCCTCCTCCCAATTACAAAATGACCAAAATCGGATTTTGACAAACATTGGATGATCGCATACAATAGCCGACAATTTGCAGCCAACGGGAAATTGCCTACATTTTCCAACCGGCTGCAACCAGAAAAGGAACTGATTCAGCTGACGCCTCGCTGATACCCTGCATGACACGACAAACAATTCGCACCGAGAAAGCGCCTGCTGCTGTCGGCCCCTATTCTCAGGCCGTCGCAACAGAGCATCTGATCTTCACTTCGGGTCAGATCGGTATCCATCCCCTTACCGGTCAACTACGACCAGGCATTGTCGAACAGACCCAGCAAGTCTTGGATAACCTCGCCGCCGTCCTCGACGCCGCCGGCTCCAGCATGGGCAACATCGTCAAAACAACGATTTTCCTGACCGACATCGCCGAATTTTCCACTGTCAACGAGATTTACGCGCAAGCGTTCCAGGACGAACCTCCTGCTCGCAGCACAGTGCAGGTCGCTGCTTTGCCACTCGGCGCCCTGATCGAAATTGAGGCGATCGCTCTACGCGCCTGTAGCGCTTCCGCCGGCGAAACGTAGTACCTTTCCACAAAGAAGACAGAGCCGTCTTCGCCCCACAAATACCGTTCAGAGTAGTGCATTCCCCCTGGCTTGCACTGATTAGAATGTCGAAAAGCGCGCCCAACGCTGGCAGGATTGCGCTTAATCAAAATCAGTTTACCCTGGAGTTCCGTATCTATTTCGCGTCCATATGTTTTCCGCCAACGTCAGCACGTAACTGCCGTTAAAATCTATTTTTATTGGAGGAAGTAAGACAGTCATGTCAAACCAGCAAGCAGCCGCAGTAATGGATCCAAACGCAGATTTCTTGCAAGAAGATTTGGATGAGGCCCCACCCAGCGACGACCATCCAATGGCCCTCCTCCTGCAGGAATTCGACGATTCCTATGTCAACCAGCCCCAATCCGGGGACATCCGCCATGGCGTTGTCGTCGATAAACGCGCCGGCGAACTCCTGGTCGACATCGGATACAAATCCGAAGGAATCGTCACCGGCCGCGAGGTCGACCGTCTCGAAGGCGAATTCCGGGAAATGACCGTCGGAGACGAGGTGCCCGTCTACGTCATGCGCGAAGACCGCGACGGCAATCTGCTCCTCAGTATCACCAGGGCCCGCGCCGAAAGCGACTGGAAACACGCCGAAGAACTGTTGGAATCGCAGGAAATGTTCACTGGCTCCGTCACCGGCTTCAACCGGGGCGGCGTGATTGTCAAAATCGGCCAGGTGCGCGGCTTCGTCCCCGCCAGCCAGCTCAGCAGCGAAAGCCAGGCCCAGCAGATCACCGAAGGTGAACCCGACAACCGCTGGATGAAACTGATGGACGCCGAACTGCGCATGAAGGTCATCGACCTTGACCGCCGCCGCAACCGTCTCATCCTGTCTGAGCGCGTCGCCATCCGCGAATGGCGTCGCGAACAAAAGGAGAAACTGCTCAAAACACTCGAAGAAAACTCCGTCTGCGAGGGCGTCGTCAGCAGCCTCGCCGACTTCGGCGCCTTCGTCAATCTCGGCGGCGCTGACGGCCTCATCCATCTCAGCGAACTCAGCTGGGGACGCATCAACCATCCCAGCGAAGTGGTCTCCATCGGAGAAAAACTCCAGGTCATGGTCCTCAACGTCGACCGGGACCGCAAACGCATCGGCCTCAGCCTCCGCCGACTGCTGCCCGAACCGTGGGAAACCGTGCCCGACCGCTACGAAGTCGGCCAGATCGTGCGCGGCCTCATCACCAAACTGGTCCACTTTGGCGCCTTCGCACGCCTCGAAAGTGACTCAATCGAGGGCCTCATTCACATCAGCGAACTCGCCGAACAGCGCATCACCCATCCCAGCGAGGTCGTCTCCGAAGGTCAGGAGCTGGAGCTTCGTATCATTCGCATCGATACCGAAAGACGCCGCATGGGCCTCAGCCTCAAACAGGTCGCGCCCGAAGAGGAAACGGTCGAGTTCGATTGGGAACCCGCCCCACTTGAAGAAAAAGCGGACAACTCCGCCGGCGCGTCAAACGAAACGGGCGCCCCGGCCGCTGAAATCACCGAAAACGGCGCCGCCGAAATCGAAGCAACCACCGAAAACGCCCAAAACGCGACCAGCCCGGACAACGCCGCTGATGAACAGACCGAACCCTCCGGAGCCCCGGAAGTCGTTGAAGCCGTAATGTAGAGCCCGGCCGCCGCCTCCCCCTCCCCCGAAAAGAGGTGCCGCGCCGCCATTCTGCCGCCAGCAGCCTACGCGCCTGGCAGGAACCAAAACCGCCAAAACGTGTCGGACATTCCGTCCGACACGTTTTTTGCTGAATTGACAAAACTGCCGGGCCGTCGGTACAATACATCAGCAGCCAACAGTGCCAGCATGGTGAGCCAAAACCGCCGGCCCGGCCCCCACTTTCCACCACCGCGCCGGTCCAGTCCAACGGTTCCCCGACCCCAGGCCGCCAATCGCACCTTACCTTCCGATAAGCGCCCGGTCCCTTCTTCTTGCGGCCATGCGCTGCGATGCGCCTCCATTTTGTCCGTCGCCTGAGGTCAGCATATTCGGCATCAACGGCAAACGGACGCCGAACGACGCGGCGGAGCAAAACGGAATTCCGATTACGGCAGCCGGTTGGCCTCTATGGTATAGTACCTTCTGTCCGTTTGCATACAAGCAGGAAAACGATTATCGAGGGAATGAACCCATGTCTGATAAACTCGAACGCTTCACGAAACGTGCGCGGCGAGTCCTAACGCTTGCCCAGGAACAGGCCCTGCGGCTCAATCACAACCACATCGGCACCGAACACCTGCTGCTCGGCCTCGTCCAGGAAGAAAACAGCGTCGCCGTAAAAGTGCTCAAAGAGCTCGGCGTCGAGCCCGGCCAGGTCGTGCGCGCCGTGGAACGCACCGTCGGACGCGGCGAACGCGCCCCCTTCGGCAAACCCACCCTCGCGCCCCGCACCAAACGAGTTATCGAACTGGCTGTCGAAGAGGCCCGCATGATGGGCAACCACTACATCGGCACCGAACACCTGCTCCTCGGCCTCGTGCGCGATGGCGACGGCGTCGCCGTCAACGTCCTGCGCAACCTCGGCATCAACCTCGACCGCGTCCGCACGCAGACGGCCCGCGATCTCCTGCAAAATAGCGCCCAATCCAAAGAAAAGCAGAAAAAAGAGTCCAAAACACCTCTGGTCGACCAGCTCGGCCTCGACCTCACCGCCTCAGCCGAAGAGGGGCGCCTCGACCCCGTCATCGGACGCCAAATGGAGATCGAGCGCGTCATCCAGATCCTCAGCCGCCGCACCAAGAACAACCCCGCCCTCATGGGCGAGCCCGGTGTTGGCAAAACAGCCATCGTCGAAGGTCTGGCACAGCGCGTCGTCGACGGCGACGTGCCCGAGCCGCTCCTCAACAAACGCATCCTCATGCTCGATGTCGGCAGCCTCGTCGCCGGCACCATGTACCGCGGCCAGTTCGAGGAAAGACTCAAAAAAGTTATCGAAGAAATTATCAACAGCGGCGCCATCCTCTTCATCGATGAAGTCCATATGCTCGTCGGCGCCGGCGCAGCCGGCAGCAGCGTTGACGCCGCCAATATTCTCAAACCGGCGCTCAGCCGCGGCGAGCTCCAGGTCATCGGCGCAACCACACTCGACGAATATCGCAAACATATCGAAAGCGACGCCGCGCTCGAACGCCGTTTCCAGCCCATCCTCGTCGAGGAACCCGGCATCGAAGAAACTATCGAAATCCTCAAAGGCATCAAGAGCCGCTACGAGGAACACCATAAACTGATCATCTCCGACGAATCCCTCGACGCCGCCGCGCACCTGGCCGCTCGCTACGTGCCCGACCGCTTCATGCCCGACAAAGCCATCGACCTCATCGACGAGGCCGGCAGCCGCGTCCGCATGTACAAAGCCCCCCACGCCGTCAGCCTGCGCGAAACCTTTATCGACCTCAAACGCCTCCAGAAGGAAAAAGAAGAGGCCCTCGAAACACAACGTTTCGACGACGCCATCGACCTGCGCTATCGCGAGGTCGAGCTCCAATCCAAACTGGAAAAACTGCGCGAAGGCTGGCGCCAGGTCGCCAACCAGCCCGTCGTCACCGCCGAAGACATCGCCGAAGTCGTCTCCATGTGGACCGGCGTGCCCGTCTACCGTATGGGCGGCGAAGAACGCGAACGCCTCCTCGGCATGGAAGACGAACTGCACAAACGCATCGTCGGCCAGGACGAACCGATCAAGGCGATCAGCAAAGCAGTCCGCCGCGCACGCGCCGGCCTCAAAGACCCCAAACGTCCCATCGGCAGCTTCATCTTCCTCGGGCCCACCGGCATCGGAAAATCAGAGCTGACCAAAGTCCTCGCCGAATTCCTCTTCGGCAGCGAAGAAGCGCTCATCAAACTCGACATGAGCGAATTCATGGAACGCCACAACGTCAGCCGGCTCGTCGGCGCGCCGCCAGGTTACGTCGGCTACGAAGAGGGCGGCCAGCTCACCGAGGCCGTACGCCGCCGCCCCTACTCCGTCGTGCTCCTCGACGAAATCGAAAAAGCCCACCCCGAAGCCTTCAACATGCTCCTCCAAATCATGGAGGACGGCTCGCTCGCCGACGCCAAGGGCCGCCGCGTCGACTTCCGCAACGCCCTTCTCATCATGACAAGCAACGTCGGCGCAAAACTGATCCAGGGCTCCAAGGGCATCGGCTTCGCCATCACCGCCGACGAACAGACCCGCATGGAAGCCGAGTACGAACAGATGAAGACGCGCGTCATGGATGCCTTGAAAAAGACATTCCGCCCCGAATTCATCAACCGTCTCGACGGCATCATGGTCTTCCGCAGCCTCACCAAAGAAGAGATCACCGAAATCGTCGAACTGGAACTGCGTTCCCTGCGCACGCAGCTGGCCGAGCAGGACATGGAGCTCGAACTCACCGCCGCTGCCCGCTATGCCATCGCCGACGCCGGCTACAACCCCGATTACGGCGCCCGCCCCCTGCGCCGCGTCATCCAGAGCGAAGTCCAGGACCCCCTCAGCGAAGCGCTCCTCGAAGGCCGCTTCGTCCCCGGCGATACCATCCAGGTCGACTTCATCCCCAACCCGCCCGCCGACCCGAACGCGGAACTGTCCGACGCGAACCAGGCGACTGGCTCGCGCAACCCCTTCGACGCCACCAACGGCACCGATGCCGATGATGAGCCCAAGGGCACATACGAATTCACCGCCATCGCCCACCGCGAAGTAGAGGACGACGAAGAGGAGGAGGACAGAGAGGCCACCGAAGAACTCGAGGCCCTCCTCCAATAGCCCCCGCCCCTGCCTGCATCGCGCAGACGCGCAACCAATCGAGGACTCCGCCCGCGGAGTCCTCGTTTCTTCCTCCCTCTGAACTCCATGAACCCCCGTCCCGACACAAAAGCTGAAGAGAGCGGATAACAATGGCTGCAAGCAACAAAAAAGCCGGCCTCACGATTCTGGCGCTGGTCCTCATCTCCATCGCAGCCCTGGCGCTCTTAACCGCCCTCTTCAGCGGACTGGGCCCCCTCCCAAACGGCTCGGACCCGGACCCGGTCAATCATCCAACGCCCCCGCCCGCGCCCGACTCATCCCCCGGCGACTCGCCCACGCCCGACTCACCCCCCGGCAACCCAACCCCGCCCGACTCACCCACCGGCGACCCGCCCCCGCCCGACGCGCCCCCGCCCGACTAACGCCCCCTACCCCGCCCCTGCAGTTTCTGCCCACTTCCCACCGACCACCGCCCTTTGTCTTTTCCCCCAAACGCGCATATCATAAGCCCTCCGCGAGCATCGACTCCACACCGATCACAACAGGAGGAACAATAGCATGAATCAGCGCGTCGGGTTTGTCGGCCTTGGCATCATGGGTCAGGGCATGACCCGCAACCTTCTCAAAGCCGGATTCAGCGTGCGTGTCTGGAACCGTACCTCCAGCCGCATGGACCCACTCGTCGAGGCAGGAGCAACCGCCGGCGCCAGCCCCGCTGACGTCGCCGCCAACAGCGACATCACCATCGTCTGCGTCAGCGACACCCCGGACGTCCAGGAAGTCATCCTCGGCGAAAACGGCATCCTCTCCGGCGCCAACGAGGGCTCCCTCGTCATCGACTGCAGCACCATCAGCCCCCAGGCAACCATCGAAATCGCCGCCCAGCTCAACGCCAAAGGCGTCAAAATGCTCGACGCGCCCATCAGCGGCGGCAGCGAAGGCGCCGCCAACGGTACCCTCAGCATCATGATCGGCGGCGACGCCGACCAGGTCGAACGCGCCAGAGGCGTCTTCGAAGCCATGGGCAACACCATCACCCACGTCGGTGACCAGGGCGCCGGCCAGACCGTCAAACTCGTCAACCAGATCCTCGTCGTCGGACACTGCCTCGCCATGAGCGAAGCCCTCGTCTTCGCCCAGGCCGGCGGCGTCGACCTCGAAAAATGCCTCAACGCCGTCTCCGGCGGAGCCGCCGGCAGCTGGATGCTTGCCAACCGCGGCCCGCAAATCATCCAGCGCGACTGGCGCCCAGGCTTCACCATCGACCTCCAGCAAAAAGACGTCCGCCTCATCCTGCAGGAAGCCGATGCCCTCGGCGTCCCCGTTCTCCTCACCGGCCAGATCTTCAACCTCTATCGCACACTCCAGCAGATGGGGCTCGGCGAAGAAGGCAACCATGCCCTCGTCAAAGCCCTTGAAAACCTCAGCGGCATGAAGATCGCCTGAACGCCGCTTGCCGTCACCGCGGCCCGCCAAAAACAGACCGCCCGTTGCCGGCTCCAGGCCCCCTGGATTCCCGGCAACGGGTGCCAACCCGTCCGCTGAACCCGCCTTGAAAATGCCTGCCGCGCCCGCTGTTAAACTTCGCCCCGAGTGATCGCTCCTGTACGCTTCACATCCCAATCCCCTCCAAATCCCAGCCGATATGCCAACATGTCCGGAAACCCGCTCCCATCCGCCCTCGAACCGATTTATTTTTTTCCCCTCCCGTTTTACAATGAGCCATCAGACATTTCGCAAGTGTTTCCCGCCTGAGACTTCTCTTGGTCTCTCCAACACTGTAAAGTACGACGCAACACAATACTGATCGCACAAACAGGAAACAAATGAAACGTCTACTTACCCTGAGCGCCTTTCTCATCGCCGCTGTATTCGCCGTCCTGGCCTACGCGCTCCCTTCCAACCAGTTCGACCTTTCCTTCCCCCTGTCAGAGCCGGAACCGCTCGTTCCGGGAGCGTCGCAGCCCGCGACCGCGCTCGCCGCGCCCGAACTCGTCCCCACCGCCGGCGAGGGAGAAATCACCATCGCTTGGCAGCCCGTCACCGACGCCCACAGCTACGAGCTCTGGTTCCGGCTGGCAGCCAACCCCTGGGAAGAACTCGCCGCCGGCACGCTCATCAGCACGACCACCATCTACACCCATACAAACCTCCTCCCCGGCGACATCTACACCTACGCCGGGCTTGCCGTCTCCTCCTCCGGCGAAAAAGGCCCCTGGTCCTCCGAAGTCCATGCCACCGTACTCGCCGACCTCGACGCCCCGGTCCTCACCGCGGCCCCCGGCCCCGCCAGGAACGACCTCTCCTGGCAGCCCGTCACAGACGCCAACACCTATGAGCTCTGGGCCTGGGAAAGCGACGGCGAATGGCAGCGGATAGACGCCGGCCAGCTGATTAGCGCAACCACCTCCTTCACCCATGCCAATCTCACCGTCGGTGTCACCTACTACTACCAGATCCGCGCCTTCAACGCGGACGACGCGCCCGGCCCCTGGTCCGCGCAAGTATACGCCACCACCAATGCCGCTCTGTCTCCCCCCACTCTCACCGCAACCGCCGGCGCCGCCCAGGTTACGCTCACCTGGCAGACCGTTTCCGACGCCGCCGGCTACGAAATCTGGACGCGCCAGAGCGACGCTGCCTGGCAACAGATCGACAATGGCTCTCTCTCAGGAACAGACACCTCTTTCATCCACTCGGGTCTTGGCATCGGACAGACATACTATTACACTGCACGCTCCGTTGCCGCCTCCGGTCACAAGGGCCCGTGGGGCCAGCAAGCCGAAGCCACACCCACCAATGGCCTCACCGCCCCCGCCCTTACCGCCACAGCCGCCATCGGCTTCATCTCGCTCAGCTGGCAGCCGGTGACAGGCGCCGCCGCCTATGAACTCTGGGCCGAAAAAGACCACGCCGACCGCGAACGCCTCGACGACGGCGCCCTCACCGCGACCTCCTTCACCCATGACGACCTGACCCCCGGAACGCACTACCACCATCTCGTTCGCGCCCTTGCTGCCGACGGCACGCCAGGCCCTTGGTCCCAGGAAACTGAGTCCATCGTTGAAGGGGCCTTCCCCGCCCCCAACCTCACCGCCACCCCCGGCGTCCGCCAGAATACCCTCTCCTGGGATGTCGTGGCAGGCGCCGCCAAATACGAGCTCTGGGCCTGGGAGGAAAGCGCCGACTGGTACCGGCTCGACGACGGCTCCCTGACCGTCACCACCTACAATCACACCGGCCTGACCATCGGCAACACCTACTACTACGCCCTCCGCGCCCTCACCGCAGACGACAAAGAGGGCCTGTGGTCCGACCATGCCGAAGCCACCGTGCTCGGCGAACTCACCACCCCCGTCCTCTCCGCAACCGCCTCCGCCGGCCAGGTCCTCCTCACCTGGCTGCCTGTTCCCGGAGCCGAAACCTACGAGCTCTGGGTCGCCGACAGCGTGAGCGGCTGGCAACAACTCGATGACGGCGCCCTCACAGCCACAACCTTCACCCACTCCAGCGGCGCCGCCGGCACATCCTACTACTACACCCTGCGCGCCCACGCCGGCGACAGCAAGGAAAGCGCCTGGTCCGAACATGTAAGCGCAACCCCCTGATCCCCAATCCCCATTCCCGCCAGCGCCTGAGCCGCGGGAATGGGGTTACCCTTACAGACGCCCCCTCCCGCCGGCTGTATCATATCCGAAATACAAAAACAGATGCCGGCTCCCCGTGACATGAAACCGCTGTCACCGGTTTCCGTACTGCATTAAAGAGGACCGGCAAACGAATGGCTGGCCAGTTCGAGACCGGCGCGATTCGCGCGCAGCGCGGTCTGTCGCTATAATTGCCTTGCCCATCCTTTCGCGACAGGCTGAAAACGACATCCCGAGCCGCGGAGGCCCTTAGAGATGAAAAGACTGTTGACCGCGATCATCACTCTCGCCGTTCTCGGAGCCGCCGGCTGGTTCGGTTTCCAGCGCTTCCAGGAAAGCCGCGCCCAACTCGACGAACAGCCCTCCTACGAAACCGTCTCCGTAGAACGCGGCACAATCAGCAGCACCGTCAGCGCCACCGGCAGCATCGAACCCGAAGCTGAGGTCGCCCTCTCCTTTCGCGCCAGCGGCCGCGTAGAGCAGGTGCTCGTCTCCGTCGGCCAGCCCGTAGAGGCCGGCCAGCTCCTCGCCCAGCTCGACGTCACCGACGCCTCCCTGGCGCTCGAACAAGCCGAAGTCTCTCTCCAAATCAGCCGTGCCCAGCTCGATAAACTGGAAAAACCGCCCTCCGACTCCGATATCATCGCCTCCCAGGCCAACGTAACCGTCGCCCAGGCCAGCGTCGCCAGCTCCGAAGCCACCCTCGCCAGCGCCCAGGCCAGCTATCGCGAGCTCATCGCCGGCGCCTCCCCCGAAGAGATCGCCGTCCAGGAATCCCAGGTCCGCCAGGCCGCCGTCAACGTGCGCCAGGCCCAGAGCGCCTACGATGAAGTCAAGAACTTCCCCGACGCCGGCGCCTCCCCCCAGGCCGTCCAGCTCGAACAGAACACCATCGCCCTCGAAGTCGCGCAGGCCCAGCTCGCGCTCACGCAAAAGGGAGCCGATGAAGCCCAGATCGCCGCCGCCCTCGCCCAAATCGCCCAGGCCGAGCTCGGCGTCCGCCAGGCGCGCAGCAACCTGCTCGTCGCCCAGGACGCCCTCGACGCGCTCCTCGAAGGCCCCTCCGCCGAAGACCTCGAAATCTCTCGCGCCCAGGTCCGCCAGGCCGAGCTCAGCAAGCAGCAGGCCGAGATCACCCTCAACAACGCCATGCTCTACGCCCCCATCACCAGCGTCGTCAGCCAGGTCAACCTGCGCCAGGGCGAGCTCTACGGCGGCGGCGCGCTGCCCGCAATCGTCCTCACCGACCTCGTCAGCTTCCACATGACCGTCCTCGTCGACGAGCTCGACGTCCGCCAGGTCCAGATCGGACAGATCGTCCGCCTCAGCCTCGACGCCCTGCCCGACGCCGACATCACCGGCCAGGTCACCAAAGTCTCGCCCACCGCACGCGACGTCGGCGGCGTCGTCGCCTACGAAGTCGAAATCGTGCCTGACACCACCGACGCCCAGCTGCGCGCCGGCATGAGCGCCACCGCCATCATCACCACCGCCCAGGTCGACAACATCCTCCGCGTCCCCAACCGCTTCATCCAGCTCGACCGCGAATCCGGCCGCGCCTTCGTCCAGAAAATCATCAACGACGTCCCCTCCCTCCAGGAGATCGAAATGGGCCTGCGCAACGACCGCTTCACCCAGGTCCTCGCCGGCCTCAGCGACGAAGACCAGATCGCCCTCATCCGCTCCAGCAGCGAAGACCAGCTGCGCAGCGCCATCTTCGGCGGCAACTAACCGCCCTTGACACAAACCGCAATATACCCAAAATAAACCCAGACTTGGCAACCGACCCCTCCCGGCCCCTATATATATAAGGAAAGAAACGCTCCGTGCCCCGCTATGGACAAAATGATATTCAACATAACCATTCACGCAGCCGCCAGCCACGACAAACTCGAAACCGGAAACTAATAACTGCCCCTCATGTTCAAACGCTTCTCTGACACAGACAACCCATCACCCAACGGCTCCGATCCCCCCGCCGGCGCGCATTCCGTCATCGAAGCCCTCGAGCTTACCAAAGTCTACACAATGGGCGACATGGAGGTGCACGCCCTCCGCGGCGTCGACCTCACCATTCGCTTCGGCGAAATGGTCGCCATCATGGGCCCCAGCGGCAGCGGCAAATCCACCCTCATGAACATCATCGGCTGCCTCGACGTGCCCACCACCGGCCTCTACCGCCTCGACGGCGCCGACGTCGGCGTCCTCGACGACAACAGCCTCGCCGAGATCCGCAGCCTCAAAATCGGCTTCGTCTTCCAGAGCTTCAACCTCCTCCCCCGCACCACCGCCCAGGCCAACGTGGAGCTCCCCCTCCTCTACGCCGGCATCAGCGGCCGCGACCGCCACCAGCGCGCCGCCCAGGCCCTCCGCCTCGTCGGCCTCGACGACCGCCGCGATCACAAACCAAACGAACTCTCCGGCGGACAGCAGCAGCGCGTCGCCATCGCCCGCGCCCTCATCAACCAGCCCAAGCTCATCCTCGCCGACGAGCCCACCGGCAATCTCGATACAAAAACCAGCGACGAAATCATGGACCTCCTCCAACGCCTCAACCGCGAACAGGGAATCACCATCGTCTTCGTCACGCACGACCCCGAAATCGCCCAATACTGCGGCCGCGTCATCCACTTCCGCGACGGCCGCATCGAACGCGACCAATCCAACCAAACCCAACCCGCCCAGCAGTCACTAACCACTGACCACTGACCACTAACCACTATCCACTAACCACTATCCACTAACCACTGCCGTCATGAACCTCTTCGAATCCACACGCGTCGCAATGCTCGCCCTCGCAGCCAACAAGCTGCGCTCCGCCCTCACCATGCTCGGCATCATCATCGGCGTCAGCGCCGTCATCGCGCTCATGAGCATCGGCCGCGGCGTCGAAAAATTCTTCATAGACCAGTTCACCAGCCTCGGCACCAACCTGCTCTACGTCTTCCCCGGCCAGCTCAGCGAAGGCCCCCCCAGCGAACGCGGCCGCGAACGCGGCGTCCTCACCCTCGCCGACAGCCACGCCATCAACAACCCCCTGCGCGTCCCGGACGTCATCGCCGTCGCCCCCGAAGTGCGCGGCAACGCCCTCATCGCCCGCGCCGGCAATGACATGGACGTCTCCGTCAGCGGCGTCACCGCCTCCTACCAGGACGCCCTGTCCGGCGAAGCCGCCATCGGGACCTTCATCACCGATGCCGACGTCGAAGAGCGCAGCCGCGTCGTCGTCATCGGCTCGGACGTCTTCGGCAGACTCTTCGAACCCTACGAAGACCCGCTCGACCAGACCATCCGCGTCAACAACATCCTCTTCCGCGTCATCGGCGTCATGGAAGAACGCGGCGCCGGCGTCGGCGGCGCAAACCTCGACGAAATGATCTTCATCCCCCTCACCACCGTCCAGGACCGCCTCTTCCGCCTCCGCACCGTCAGCGGCGAATACCAGGTCAACCTCATCTACGCCGCCGTCATCTCCGAAGACCGCATGGAAGCCGCCCAACAGCAGATCACCGACCTCCTGCGCGAACGCCACAACATCGCCTTCCGCGGCGAAGACGACTTCGTTATCATCAACCAGTCCGACCTCATCTCCATCTTCGGCGACATCCTCAGCGCCATGACCCTCTTCCTCAGCGCCATCGCCTTCATCAGCCTCGTCGTCGGCGGCATCGGCATCATGAACATCATGCTCGTCAGCGTCACCGAACGCACCCGCGAGATCGGCCTCCGCAAAGCCGTCGGCGCAAAACGCCGCAACGTCCTCAGCCAGTTCCTCATCGAAGCCATCACCCTTGCCCTCATCGGCGGCCTGCTCGGCATCCTCCTCGGCGCCGGCGGAGCCGTCGCCGCCACCTCTTTCATCGACAACTTCAGCGCCGTCGTCGGCCTCGACGCCATCGCCATCGCCATCTTCTTCTCCATGGCCGTCGGCCTCTTCTTCGGCATCTACCCCGCCTACCGCGCCAGCCGTCTCAACCCCATCGACGCCCTCCGCTATGAATAACCCATCCCCTCCCCCAACCCCGCCCCGCCCCCGCAGTTCTCCCGCAGTTTCCCGCAGTTCCCCTGGCCCCTCGCCCCTGGCCCCCCGCCCCTGGCCTTCCCCTCGCCCCTGGCTCCTAGTCCCTGCCGTTCTCCTCCTCCTCCTCGCCTCCTGCGGACGCCCCCCCAGCGAACCCACCCCCCTGCCCCCCGGCACCCGCGTCGCCCAGCCCACCCCGGACTTCGGCGCACCCGCCCAGGTCGGCTCCGCCACCCAGACCGCCAACCAGGCTGCCCAGGCCCTCCGCACCCGCCTCGCCCAGCAGACGACCCCGTCCCCGCAATCCCCCCTGAGCCCTGACCCCGCGCCCCCGACCCCTGCCGCCCTCCTCGACACCTACGCCAGCCTCCGCGTTTTCGAACGCCCAACCGCCCTCGGCATCCTCTCCCGCGGCGGAGCCCTCTACAACGCGCCCGGCGGCGCAATCACCGCCAACCTCCAGCTCGGCGCAACCCTCACCATCACCGGCCGTTCCGCCGACCGCGCCTGGTTCGCCGCCTACCTCGCCAACGGAGCCGCCGGCTGGGTGCCAGCCGCCCAGGTCCGCCTCTTCGGCGACGTCGCCGACCTCGAAACCGTCGACGAATCCCTCGGCCCCGCCGTCGTCGCCACCCTGATCGCCCAGGCGAGCCTGCCCCAGGAGCCCGTCGCCACCGTCATCGCCCGGCTCACCCCAACCCCCGCCCCCACCGACCCAGCCGCCGCCGACACCGCCGCCGCTGACGACCCATCCAACCCCGAAACGCCCGCCGCCCCCGAAATAACCGGCCCCGCCCTCACCATCATCGTCGAGGGCGCCAACCTGCGCGCAGGCCCCGGCACCGACTACCCTGTCGTCGGCGGCCTCTACCAGGACGAGACAGCCGCCCTCCTCGGCCGCAACCAGGCCGGCGACTGGCTCCAGCTCCAGACCCCCAACGGCCCCGCCTGGATCTTCGCAACCCTCGTCCAAACCACCATCCCCATCCCCGACCTCCCCGCCATCGACCCACCCCCCAACCCCAACCAATAACCACCCACCCCCCACCTGCCCGCCCCTCGCCCTTCGCCTTTCTTCGCGCCCCTTCGCGGATCACCCGCCGTTCAACTGACCACTGACCACTATCCACTATCCACTATCCACTGCCCACTGACCACTGCTTGACCATCCATTGTCAAGATGCAGATGTTGGGATATGATAACGAGGAAGATGGACCGTAGATCGAATAGAGGAGAGTTGAAATGGCGGTATCTGCAGAGCAATTTACGCGGTTGGAGGATCGAGTTGATGATGCTGCAAATAAAGCGAGTAGACTTGAAGGGGCATACTCTCAGTTAGCGACCAAATCCGATATCTCTGAAATCAAAGGAGAGATGAAAGGAATCAAAATTGGGTTGTGGATCGTCGGTGCGGTATTGATTCTTCCTGAGTTATTGCAACGGTTTGGGATTTAGTCAAGAGATCTCTTGGTCGGAATTTCCAGCTTCCGAGACTGTCCAATCCAGGCGCCAGGATCTCCCCAACCCGCCGGACCTTGCAGACCTGGCCTCGCCCGATACCTGGCCGCCTGCATCATCCCCGCCGTTCCCCTGCCGTTCCCTCCTGTCCCTCCACACCCCGCCGCTCGCCCCAAACCCCTCGTCCAGCCATCCCCCAAATCCCCTGCATCCCCCCAAATCCCCGTTCAGACAATCACCCGCCGTTCAACTGACCACTATCCACTATCCACTATCCCCCTCGCCGTGCTATAATCCCCGCACACACCTGATCCCCCCGCCGCCGTTCGTACTGCCCCAGGAGCGAACATGCAATCCATCAAGCCGCCGCAAAACGTGCCCCAGGACCGGGCAGCCCCGGCCCATCCCAACCCCCTCGCGCCTGACCATGGCCGCCGCGTCAGCAAGGAAGAATACTGGGCCAGATGGTATGAGAGTCCCTACCCCGACCTCGACGTCAGCTACGAATGGAACAACGGCATCCTGGAGGCCAAACCCTTGCCCGACTACCCCCAAATCATGCTGTATCGCTGGTTCAGCCAGCTCCTTGGCCACTTTCTTGAGGTCAATCCCATCGCCAAAGTGATCGATCTGGAAACCGGCGTTAGCATGACGATCTTGGATGTCGATGAGCCGTCGGGAAAGTGGGAAGTCGTCTACAAGCCGGACCTTGGCATCGTCCTGAATGACAACCCTGCCTCGTGGGGCGCGAGTGGACAGCGCGCCTATGAAGGAATATGTGACCTGATCGTGGAAGCGGTTTCCGATTCGACGCAGGCCGAAGTGCGGCGGGACACAGAGGAGAAGAGGAGCGGCTACGCCCGCGCCGGCGTGCAGGAATACTTCATTCTCGACCCCAGCGACCGGCACATGCATATTCTTCGTCTGACAAGCGACGGGCGCTACATCGAGATCCAGCCTGACGCCGCGGGCGTGATCCATTCGCACGTCCTGCCCGGCTTCCGCTTCCGCCGCGCCGACCTGCTCAGAAAGCCTGGACAGAAAGACCTGTCACTGGACGAAGTCTACGCAGACTACGTCACACCCGGCCATCTGGATTCTGTTCACAGTGCCGAAAGGGCCGAAGAACAGGCCGCAGCCGAAGCCGCCGCCCGCCGTCAAGCCGAAGAGCGGGCTGAAAGGGCCGAACAACAGGCCAAAAGAGCCGAAGAACAGGCCCAAGCCCTGCAAGCCAAGCTCGCCCGCCTCCGCCGGCAACGCCCCTGACACGAACCACCATCCACTGTGGAGCAACCATGACGTCGACAAAAGCGCCGCAACAGCCCACATCCGCCTCCCCGGCCAACCCCCTCGCGCCCGACGAAGGCCGCCGCGTCACCAAAGAAGAATACTGGGCCAAATGGTACCAGAACCCCTACCCGCGCATCGACGTCAGCTACGAATGGATCAACGGCATTCTGCAGGCCAAACCCCCCTCCAACCACCCCCAAATCAAACAGTATCACTGGTTCCTTTCACTCATCTCCCTGTACACCGAGACCTTTCCCATCGCCGACCTGATCAATCTCAACTGCGGCGTCAGCATGACCGTCCCCGATCCCTCCCAACCGTCAGGAGAGTGGGATGTCGTCTACAAACCCGATCTCGGCGTCATCCGGCACGACAACCCCGCGCCGTGGGGCGCAGTCTGCCAGTACGCCTTCGAAGGCGTCTGCGACATCTGCGTCGAAGAGATCTCAGACGCCGCGCCCGAAGAAGTGCGCCGCGATACCCACGAAAAGAAAAAAGGCTACGCCATCGCCGGCGTCAAAGAGTACTACATCCTCGACCCCGAAGACCGCCACATGCGCTTCTACCGTCTCACCCCCGACCGTCGCTACGAGGAGATCCAGCCCGACGCCCTCGGCATTCTCCGTTCACACGTCCTTCCAGGCTTCCAGTTCCGCCGCGCCGACCTGCGCAAACAGCCCGCCATAGCGCAACTTGCCCTCGACGAAATCTACGCCGACTACGTCTTCCCCGGCTACCTGGATTCAGTGCTTAGGGTCCAAAAAGAGGAAGAACGGGCCGCCGCCGCAGCAGAGGCCCGCCGCTTGGCCGAAGAACCAACGCCAAATGCCACAGAACAGGCCGCAGTTGAAGCCGAAACTCGCCGCCTGACCGAAGAAATAACGCAAGCCCTCCAAGCCGAGATTGCCCGCCTCCAGGCCAAAGAACGGACCGCAATCCTCACCGCCGCTCGCCGCCAGGCTGAAGAACGGGCCGAAAGGGCCGAAAAACAGGCCCAAGCCCTGCAAGCCAAGCTCGCCCGCCTCCGCCAGCAAAGCCCCTGACCCCCAACACCACTCCCCTCAATCCCGTGCACACCCCGCAAACCCTACCCACCGTCCCCCACACTCCGCCGATCACCCGCCGTTCAACTGACCACTATCCACTATCCTCTGCCGTTTCCCACTGCCCTTCCCTTTCGCCATCCCAATGAAACAGCTCCATTCCTCCACCGTTTTCAATACTCGCCCCCCATCGGCCCGCCAACTGTCAACCAAAGACGGATACGCGTCCGCCCGCCGCGCAGCCGGAATCGACGGCCCGTTTCAAACGCCCCGCTACTCCAATTCAAGCCTGTAGATGCCCTTCCTTGCCCCCTTCCACCCCCTGCCCTTCCACCCGCGCAACCGTGCCTGCCCAATGCAGCCGGCAAATTGTCCATACCCCACTTTTCCGGTAAATTTGTCTTATACTTGGCTGCGCTTTATACAAGAATCGAACGTCTGCAGCCGTCTAATCATCTGTCCATCTCGCATACTTTCACCCAAAGAGTAGGTGGAGGATATGGTTGCGCCCATCGTCCGGCGAACGCTGACCGTCCTCACGGCGTTTATCGCATTCATTGCGCCTGCCCCCGGCGCGTTCGCCACCGCGCCGAATATCCTCCGGCCCAGACAATCCACGGGCCAAACCACCGCGCGTAACCGCGCCGCCCTCCCCCCGCAGTTCCCCGCCGTTCCCCTGACCCCTCGCCCCTGGCTCCTGGCCCCCCGCAGCTCCCCTGCCCTTATAGCCAAACATCATTGGGCCTTCATTCCCCTTCTCCATAATATTGCCCCCATTCATAACCGAATTCATCGCACTCATCCGCTGCCGGAGTTCCCTCATGAAATCCCGAAAGCCGCTTCTCCCCCTCGCACTCATCCTCCTCTACGCGCTGTCCACCGTTGCCTGGCGCAGTCCCCGCCCCCAGACAGCCCCCGCACGCGCCCTCGACCGGCTCCCCCCTCTCCCCACCGCAGGCCCCTCCATGGACCCGCCCCGCATCCGCCATGAAGACCGCGCAAGGCTGGCCGCCGCCAAATACCGCAACCTGCCCGAGAGCGACTCCCGCAACCCCGTCACCTACAACGGCCTCACGCTCCTCCACATGAACGTCGACCGCGCCCGCGCCAGGGGCGAAAAATGGATCGAGGTCAGCCTGAGCGACCAGACGCTCTACGCTTGGACCGGCGATCAGCTCGCAAACCGGTTCCTCATCTCTTCCGGCAAGGACGACAGTCCCACCGTCACCGGCCTCTTCCGCATCTGGGCACGCACCGTTTCACAGACCATGGACGGCGGCGACCCCGACGCCGGTACCGACTTCAGCCTGCCCAACGTCCGGTGGGTCCAGTACTTCTACCACGGCTACGCCTTCCACGGCGCCTACTGGCACAGCAACTTCGGTACCCCCATGAGCCGCGGCTGTGTCAACCTCACCAACGAAGACGCCGAATGGCTCTTCAACTGGGCATTCCCCGACTGGAACGGCTCCACCGCCTGGCTCCGCTCCACCCCCAATGACGCAACCCTCGTCTGGGTCCACGACTAAGAGCCTCGGGCCCCCGGCGCGCAATCCACAGCCAAGTGCGCCCACAACCTCCCCCCACATACCCAGCCGTTCACTAGGAACGAAAAACTGACTACCAAAAACTGCCTTTTCGCCGTTCACTAAAAACCAAAAGCTGACTGCCAAAAACTGCCGTTCGGCTCTTCGCCGCCAACCAACCCAACAGCCGCGCACGGCACAAAAAATCCTTACTCTGCCATCTGCACGAATGTTGACACAATACTGACTCAAAAAACTCCCCTCTTTGACATGCCAATGACATCTCCATGCTGTATACTGAGATGATCGCCGTCCGCGACCGGTGGCTGACTCGCTTCCGGATCACAATCCCGATTGCCTCATAGACAACCTTGGCGCCGGCAAGGCAGGGCGTCCTGCAACCGGCGTCAACGCAACTCTCGCTTACAACGTTGCAAAAGAGTACCCTGCATCTACCTTCATCCTGGTCCCGAAAATGCGAGCCCCGATGTCAACATCAGTTCGTCGCCCGTCATTCACCCCGCCTCCTCGCGTCCACCCGCTCGCCCTCTGGGCCCCCCTGGCCGTCGCCGTCGCCCTTGCCGTCTCCTTTGCCTCCGCCGTCGCTGCCGCCCCAGGACCAAACGCACGCGCCCCGCAGCAACAGACCGCCGAACCCGCCCTGCCCGCCCCTACCCTCACTGCCCAGCCCGCCGCAGCCGCGGTCGAACTGCGCTGGACCGAAATGCCCGGCGCCGCACGCTATGAACTCTGGCTCTGGAAAAACGAAGAGACCGGCTGGCAGCTCGTCAGCGACACCCTCACCGGGGCCGCCTTCACCCACACCGAAACCACCCCCGGCGCCACCTGCTACTACGCCGTCCGCGCCCTCGACGACGCCGGCGAACCCGTCAGCGCCTGGTCCCAAAATGTCCCCGCAACCATCCCCGCCGTCTCGGCCGACCAGCCGCAGCTGTCCGCGTCAACGCCAACCCCGACGGCAACTTCCACGCCGGCGCCGCGGCAGACTCGCTCAGAATCCACCGCCGCCGCCCCCCAGCTCACCGCCCAGCCCGCCGCAGGCGCAGTCGAACTCCGCTGGCCCGAAATCCCCGGCGCCGCCCGCTACTAACTCTGGACCTGGTGGGACCAGGACACAGGCTGGCAATTCATTAGCGACAGCATCACCGATACCGGCTATACCCACAACGAAGTCACCCCCGGCGTCAACTACTACTACGCCGTCCGCGCTCTCGACGACGCCGGCCAGGCCCTCACCGCCTGGTCCGACTACGCTTCCGCCGTTCCGCTCCCCGCTTCCACCCCAACGCCAACGCCAACCCCGTCCCCGCCCTCAGACCCGGAGCCGGCCCACTCGCCAACCGCGACCCTGACGCCTGCTTCGACCCAGCCGCCGGCCGCGACGCCGACACCGACGCTGACACCGACGCTGACACTGACGCCGACCCCCACACCGACGCCATCCACCTTGCCCGCCCGCGAACTCCCCGCCCCCGACCTCTCCGCACAGCCCGTCCCGGGCGCAGTCGAACTCCGCTGGCCCGAAATCCCCGGCGCCGCCCGCTACGAACTCTGGACCTGGTGGAACGAAGAAACCGGCTGGCAACTGATCAGCGACAGCATCACCGAAACCGCCTATACCCACACCGAAGTCGCCCCCGGCATAACCTTCTACTACGCCCTTCGCGCTCTCGACGCCGCCGCCAGTGCCGGCCCATGGTCCGCCTACGCCTCCGCAGTTCCGCTCCCCGTCTCAACCCCAACGCCAACCCTCACCCCGACGCCCACGCCAACCGCCGCGCCGGGCCGCCACCTGCCCCCGCCCCCCGCCTCCCTCGACCTCGACCCCTACTACCGCAAATACCTCGACGCCGGCGGCATTCCCGTCGTCGCCTCCTCAGACGTCGATGACCAGCATCTCTACCACGCCCGCGACATCATCAACGCCATGCTCGCCCACCGCCCGGACCTCCGAGCAACCATGGCCGCCAACCGCTTCCGCGTCGTCATCTACAGACATGACGGCTGTCGCGGCCCCTTCCAAACACCGGAGCTCAGGGCCGAGCTCCCTCCTGGCCGCTGCACCAGCATCGCCGGTACAGCCACCGTTCGCTGGCTCCACAACAGGTACACAGGCGAGGTCCTGCTGATCATCGACGTGGTCGGAACCGCGCCGGCGATCCGCCAGCCCTACTGCAATGTCGTCTTCATCCACGAATTCGCCCACATGGTCCACTACGCCCTCACAATCCAAACCGCCCTCGCCGGCAGCCGGCCCCTCTTCGACTCGCCCTTCGACGCCCGCCTCAAAAGCGCCTACAGCGCAGCCATGCGCGCCGGCCTCTATCCCGACGCCTACGCCTCCACCAACTATAAAGAATACTGGGCTGAAACCGTCATGTTCTGGTTCCTGCCCGACATGCTCTCCGGCAAAGTCCGCACCCCGGCCAGCGTCACCCAACTCGCCGAATACGATCCCAGGGCTGCCGCCACTGTCCAGGACGTCTTCCGCGCCGCCGCGCTCCCGCACTGCGAACCTATCTACCTCAGACTCTTCGGACAACTGACCGGCCCCGGCGGCCAGCCTCTCGCCGGCATCACCGTCTCCGCCCACCTGCGTGTCCTCAACGCCTCCGACCGTTCCGGTTACAGCTCCGTCTCGCACTCCTTTCCCACCGGGTCCGACGGCGCCTATCTCGTCACCATAAACAGGCCCCGTCTGGCCTCGCTCCGGAATCAGCTGCGCCAGGAAACCGGCGCAGGCGACCCCGTTTCATACTTCCTCCTCGCCGTCGCCCGCCGCCAGTGGGACCCCGCCGCCGGCTGCCCCGCCGGCTACCTCGCCGCCGCCAGCCGCCACGTCGAAAACATCGCCCCCCACCACGCCGCCGAACTCCCCATCCCCCAAACCGACCCCGCCCCCATCCCCCAAACCGACCCCGCCCCCATC
>JAJDXQ010000025.1 GCA_022823185.1 Caldilineaceae bacterium | reverse complement strand
GTCGAGTTGGGGCTCATTGGGCAAGGGTTTGGCCTCCAATCTGCCGTTGTTCCATTCGTAGCTTACGTCGATATCCGGGTATGGGTTTTCGTACCACTTGGCCCAATACTCTTCCAGGGTGACGTAACGGCCATCGTCGGGAGCAAAGGGATTGACAGACGGTCCGGGCCGCGCGAGAGGCTCCGCATGCACGTACGCGCCAGCGGATTCAGACATTGCTGTCTTGCCCGCCTGGGGTGGACTTTTCTGTGTTTGGGATTGGTTGTGCAGGACTTCTTTGGACTCCATGCTGCCCCCCTCCGGCATCGCGGCTGCGCGCAACACGGCCTACGTGCCGCCATTCTATCACGATATCTGTGCCCCCGGCTAGCAGCGCATCCAATCTTGGGTCGGGGCCAAACCATTGGATACGGTGACTGTGCCCCTTTTGCCGCCCCAAAAGAGATCTTTCGCTGCACACTAAACTACAATCTGTTCGCCCCACACAGCGAGCCAATAAAAGGCGCTTTTCACTCTTATCTACTGTCCCCTGCTGTTTGGACGGTTGGCTGCAAGCGGCCTCCCCTAAGCGCGACGATGGGTCCCGCAACGCCCTCTGACAACTGGCCAGCCGCCTGAGCGGGCCAAAGCCCTAAGTTTGCCCGCCAGCCAAAAAGCGTTATGCCAAAGTCCGAATCGTGGCTGGGCTAAAGAAGCCAAACTATCCGGGCAAGCGAAGGCAGGGACTGGCGCCACCGCCAACTCCAATGTCACAGAAGACGCGCGGCCGCAAACCTGAAAACTCTGTAATCCTGAAAATCCTGATTCCGGCAGCATCCCCGGAAATTTCCTACGGTTGACAGACCTCGCGGACCTGTGCAGAATTGAGACCAAAATCAGGTATATGAGATTTCCTGCGCACACCCATGCCGCGGGAAACCAGAAGCGCTCGCAAACCAGTGATTCGTCCATTATAGATAGAGTATCGCACATTCCGAGAGCGAACCCCGGACCATGGCAGCAACGAATCTCTCTGAAAGGCGATTGGCCAGATTGTGGAGCAAGTACGGCTTTGTTCTGGCTGTCCTCGTCCCTATCCTGCTTTGGTTCAGCATATTCTCCTTCGGCCCCATCCTCTACGCGCTCTATGCCAGTCTGACCAACACCCACAGTCTTGACCCCAGCAGGGCCAGGTTCGTCGGCCTCGATAACTACATCTCCCTGTTGGATGACCGGCGGTTCCTGGCGTCGATGAGCAACGTCTTCAGATTTGTCCTCGTCAAAGGAATCCTGAACATCGTGCTCTCACTTGGGCTGGCCCTTTTGCTGGAGCGGCTGCGGCGCGGGCGCAACTTTTATCTCTTCTTCATCTTCATGCCCGTTGTCATCTCCCAGGTCGCTGTCGCCATGCTCTTCCTGTGGCTCTACGACCCCCGCCTCGGTCTGATCAACTACCTGCTCAGCCTCGTTGAGATTCCGCCGCAGAGCTTCATCCGCAGCACGGCCCAGGCCATCTATAGCGTGGCCATCGCCGACGTGTGGAAGACATACGGCTACGCCGCGGTCATCTTTCTGGCCGGTCTGCTCGATATTCCCCAGGACTACTACGAGGCGGCCAAGGTGGACGGCGCCACCCGCTTGCAGACTTTCTGGCGCGTCACCCTCCCCCTGCTGAAGAACCCACTCGTGCTGGTCATGGTCCTGATCGTCATCGACGGCGTACAGCACTTCACTATGGTGCAGGTGATGACCGGCGGCGGGCCGGCCGACAGTACGCTTATGCCCAGCATTCTCGTCTACAACTATGGATTGGGCGCCAACAACTACCGCATGGGGTATGCCTGCGCCATATCTTTCATCATGTTTGTCGTGATCATGGCGATTACAGTATTCCAACTTCGTCTGTTCCGTTCTCTTTACGATTGAGCGGGCAGTCGCAAACGGCGCGAGGAGAGCAGTGACAGTACGAGCGGAGAGGCGATTGCCATGACCGATATCAGCCTCGATCGCAGAGCGGGCGGGTCGCTGCCGTCCGGCGGCGCGGGGGAAGATGCCCGCATACGCCTGCGGGAGCAGTTAATTGCCCTCGCCACCCATCTGCTCCTCGTGATATTCGCGTTCATCGCTTTTGGGGCCATGATGTGGATGGTCCTCGCCTCCTTCAAGTCGGCGTCCGAGATCATCGCCAAGCCGCCCACCTTCCTGCCCGAGGCCCCGACCTTGGAAAGCTATGCTCTCATCCTGCGCGAACAGGCCTTCGGGCGCTTCTTTCTCAACAGCATCGTCGTCGCCCTGCCGTCCGTCTTGCTTATCCTCTTCAGCAGCTCGATCGCCGGCTTTGTTTTCGCCAAGTTCGATTTTCCCGCCAAGGAAGTCATCTTCACCATCATATTGAGCACGCTGATGGTGCCGCCCGCGGTTACCCTGTTGCCGCTCTTCCGGTTGGTCAGCAGACTGGGCTGGGCCGACACCTATCAGGCACTCGTCATCCCGGTCTGCGTCAGCGCTTTCGGCATCTTTCTGCTGCGGCAGTTCATGGAAGGCCTCCCGTCGGAGCTGCTCGACGCCGGGCGTATTGACGGCGCATCCAACTGGTGGATCTATCGCCACATCGTCCTGCCGCTGTCGGTTTCCGCGCTCAGCGCGCTGGCGATCTTCAGCTTTCTGGCCAATTGGGATTCCTATCTCTGGCCCCTGGTGATCATCTATGAGGAAAAGATGCGGACGCTGCCCCTGGGCCTGGCATATCTGCTTGGATGGTCCAGCCGGCCGCGCTACGATCTCTTCCTCACCGGGGCGGTCATCACCGTCGTTCCTGTGGTCGTCTTCTACTCATTTTTTCAGAGTCGTTTCGTGCGCGGGGTGACACTTACAGGGTTGAAATACTGACGCGCGGGGAGGCTGCTGGTCGGTCTCTTGTCCCTTCGCGCATTCCCAGATGGTTCGTGAAGTTGCCTGCATTGGAAACGGTCTTTTTCAACATCAGCAGAGGAGAGAACGATGAACCAGAACCAAATGACGCGCCGCCAGCTGCTCCAACTGTCCGCCGGTCTCGGCGCCGCCTCGGTCCTGGCCGCCTGTGTGCCCGCGGCTTCTGAGCCTGCCGCCGAAAGCGGCGGAGAGGCGGCGCCCGATATGGCCATGACCGAGCTGAGCCTGTGGTCGATGAGCTACCCGCCGCATGACAATGCCTGGAATATGCTGGCCGACCAGTATAACGAGGCCAACGACGAGCGCAATGTCACCGTTGAACCCAAGACCGACCCGTGGACCACCTACGCTTCCGGCCTCAGCGCAGGCACGGCAGGCGACCTCCTCTCGATCCACGGCGCCGCGGCGGCATCCTTCATGGCGACCAACACGCTGCTCCCACTCACCGAGACGCTCGGTGGTATGGGTACCATCAAAGATCGCTTCTTCTCAGCCGTGATGGATTACTACACCTACCAGGGCGACGTCTACGGCATCCCGCTCCACAACAACACGCCGGGCATCGGCTTCATCACCAACCTGGACCTGTGGGGGGAAGCCGGCATGGAGCCGCCGCTGACTTACACACATTGGGATGATGTCTGGCAGGACGCCGCCTCGTTGACGCAGGCTGATGATGACGGCAACATCACCGTCGCCGGCCTCTCCATGCGCAACTATCACAACATCCAGTACCTGTGCGGCGCAATTTACGAACAGGGCGGCGCCTATCTGAATGAGGAGACCGGCGAGTGGAGTGTCAATACGCCCGAAGGGATCCGCGCGCTCAACGAGCTGTTCTACGATCCGATCTTCACCCATGAGGTCGATTCGCCCGATCTGCCGGCCGTTTTCAACGGGCTGGCTGAAGGGCGTATGGCCATGGGCGGTATCTGGATCGATTACATCCCCTTCGCCGCCACCGCCTTCCCCGAAGGCAACTTCGGCTTCACAATGCGGCCCGGCATCGACGGCGCCGACCCCGTCGTTGTCGGCGAAGGCGGGTGGGGCCTCAACGTAAACGCCGAAACCTCGAATCCCGAGGACTCACTCGACTTCATCGACTACCTCAATGACGATGGCGTCATGATCCAGTGGCTGCAGTCGCAGCACTCGCTGCCCTGCGTCTTCTCGCTGCTTGACCATGAATGGTACTCCAGTGATGAAGCCAAATTCCTGCAACCGGCACTGGCAACCGTTCAGGACTGGGTCTGGATCGGGCCGGTCGGCACCAAATATGCCATGGACGACGTCTTCTGGCCGTCGCTTGAGGAGCTTTCCCTTGGCGCCATCAGCGTCGAAGACCTGGCCGCGCGCCTCGACGAAGACCTGACCGACCGGGTGCAGAGATTCCGCGAAGACACCGGTTACGAGTGGTAAAACACGAACGGGGAGGGGTGAGCAAGGATTCTCACTCCTCCCTCTTCCTCTCTTTCTCCTCGATCCAGCCCCAAGAAGGAGTTGAATATGAGCAACTGGTTTCAGATACTGCGCGAGCAGCTGCAACTCCCCAATATCGCCGCAGACGGGGCGGCCGTCCCCTTTGGCATCGGCGGGATCGCGTCCGATGCCTGGCATGTGGCCGGGATCCAGAGCGCCGGCAAATCCGAGCAGGTGCTGACGGCCCACACTGACGACGGCGCTGAAGTCCAGTGGCACATGCGCTTTTTCGCCGACACGCGTGCTGTCGAATGTTGGGGGGAACTGACCAACCGGGGCAGCCGGCCGCTGCAAAACCTGAGCGAATGTCTCACCTGGGACCTGGATCTGCTGCTCCAGCCGGCCTTCGGCGAGCCGTGGGTTCGCCGCGTGAACGGCGTGCAGTTTCTGGCCAACTTCTTCCCGCCCCACGATTTCGCCATCGTTGACCGTCAGCTCCTGAAGACGCCCCAGGTCTATGCCCCCCTGGCCATTATGGCCGGTGATGGCGGCCGTCCTTCCGACGGGCATCTGCCCTGCGCCATCGTCTGCGACGGCTCGCACAGCTACGGTTTTGCGCTCTTTCTTGAGTGGTCGGGCCTCTGGCGCATCAGCCTGACACAGGAGACGCGCGAGGTCAACGACGCGGACACAGATTGGCCGGTTCGTCTGGAGGCCGGTCTCTGGGGGCTGGCGCTGAACCTGCAGCCGGGCCAGTCACTGCCGCTGCCGCGCGTCCTTCTGACAGCCTTCGACGGCGACCTGGACGACGGCGGCAATGCCCTGCGCCGCCATATCCGCGGCCATGTCATGCCTCCCCTCGGCGGCGAGGAGGTCCTGCCCCCGGCCACTTTCAATCACTGGTTCGCCTTTCAAAACGACTACACCGACCAGAGTCTCAGACCCGCGGTCGATGCATCCGCCGCCGCCGGCCTCGAGTACTTCTGCGTTGACGGCGGCTGGTTCGCCGGCGACTTCCGAGACGGCATCGGCAACTGGAGCGAGGGCGATCCCAAGAAATTCCCCGACGGCATCGCGCCCTTCGCCGATTACGTGCGCTCCAAGGGGATGAAGTACGGTACCTGGTTCGAGCCGGAGTGGGCCAACAAGGACAGCGAAATCTACCGTGACCATCCGGACTGGTTCTGGGAGACGCCCGAGCGGCCGCCGGTCATGCGGCCCGAGTTCCCCTTTCAGCACCCTGAGTTTGCCCTGATCAACCTGGGCCTGCCCGAGGCGCGCCATTGGTGGCTGGACCGGATCGTGCGCGCCTACGAGGAGTGGGGCGTGCGTTGGATTCGCTGGGACTATAACCAGGACCCGCGTTCAAACTGGGAGCGCAACGTGCCGCAAGGGGAGATCGGCTGGCGGCAGATCCAGCATGTGCAGGGCCTGTACCAGGTGCTGGACGACATTCTGGAGGCCTGCCCGGAGCTCTTCATCGAACAGTGCGCCAGCGGGGGACATCGTATCGAGCTGGGTACCGTGCGCCGCGGCCACAGCTTCTGGATGAACGACCACACCACGCATTCGGCGATCGTACGCGCGCTGCAGCACGGCCTCAACACCGTCCTGCCCGGCAACTATGCCAACACCAATCTCTGCCAGCAGCGTCATGACTTCACCACCTACGACTACCTCTCCCATGCCGCCGGCGGCTTCGGCTACAGCGGAAAACTGTGGGAGGCGCCCGCCGCCGATTTTGAGCGCTTCCGGGCCGCGGTCGCAGATTTCAAAGCCTACCGGGAGCTCTTGCTGGGCGACTACCGACGGCCCACCGGTCAGCCGACCAGCGCCGACGAATACACACAGGTAATCTTCAGCGACGGCGGCCGCTCTGTTGCCATGGAGTTCAATGCCGACTCGCCCGGCAGCGCCAGCCTCAGCATGGATTAGCGGTCACATCGGCTGCCCATGGGGCCAGCCCTACGCCGGATTCCGGGTACGTCGCAACCCCGCGCAGATTGACGAACGGCTGACTGTTGTGTAGGCTTGGTTCTGAAAACGAATATGTGACATCTGCTGTATCAGCTCGGTCAGTTGAATACCGACAGAGGAGAGGGAACGAGTTCCTGTGCTTGTTTCTCTCTTTTCTTTTTGTTATCCGCCGTTCCGTCCCGCAACAAGGATTCAAACTTGAGCGCCTGGTTTCAGATGCTGCGCGAACAGCTGCAATTCGACCATATCCATACCCCGCGCGAATCCGTCCCCTTTGGCATTGGCGGCATCGCCTCCGATACCTGGTGTGTGGCTGGCATCGCGCGTGTCGACACGTCCGAATCTGTGCTGACAGCGCACACCGAGGAAGGCGCTGAGGTCCAGTGGCATATGCGTTTTTTTGCCGATACACGCGCGGTCGAGTGCTGGGGCGTGCTGACGAACCGGGGCAGACGGCCCCTGCAGAATCTTACTGAATGCCTCACCTGGGACCTGAATCTGCCGCTGCAGCCGGCCTTCGGCGAGCCTTGGATCCGCCGCGTGAACGGTGTGCGGTTCCTGGCCAACTACTTTCCGCCCCATGACTTTGCCCTCGTCGACCGCCAGCTGTTGAAGACGCCGCAGGTCTACCCAACCTTCTCCATCCAGGCTGGCGAGGGCGGGCGCTCCTCCGACGGGCACCTGCCCTGCGCGATCGTCTGCAATGCGCAGCGCACCCAGGGCTTGGCCCTCTTCGTGGAATGGTCGGGGCTGTGGCGTATCGGCCTGACACCGGAGCCGCGCGGCGCGGGCGAAGCGGATACCGACTGGCCGGTTCGTCTGCAGGCCGGCCTGTGGGGTTTGTCGCTGCATCTGCAGCCGGGCCAGTCACTCCCGCTGCCGCGTGTACTGCTCACGGCGTTCGAAGGCGACCTCGACGACGGCGGCAACGCGCTGCGCCGCCACATTCGCCGCCATGTCATGCCCTCCCTCGACGGCGAGGAGGTCCTGCCGCCGACATCCTTCAACCACTGGTTCGCTTTCCTCGACAACTTCACCGCCCAGGGTTTGCGTCCCGCGGTCGACGCAGCGGCCGCGGCCGGCCTGGAGTACTTTTGCATCGACAGCGGCTGGTTCGCGGGCGTTGGCCGCAAAGGCGTCGGCAACTGGGAGGAGGGCGATCCCGAGAAATTCCCCGGCGGCATCGCGCCTTTCGCCGAATACGTGCGTTCGCAGGGTCTGAATTACGGCTCCTGGTTCGAGCCGGAGTGGGCCCACAAGAACAGCCAGCTCTATCGCGCCCATCCGGACTGGTTCTGGGATACGCCCCCGCGGCCGCCGGTGCCGGGGCCGGGCATGCACTTCGTCGATTCCGAATTCGGACTGCTCGATCTGGGTCTGGCGGAAGCGCGCCAGTGGTGGCTCGATCGCATCATGCGCGCCTATGATGAGTGGGGCGTGCGCTGGATTCGCTGGGACTTCAGCCAGGACCCGCGCCCGAACTGGGAGCGCGGCCTCGCACCCGGCGAGATCGGCTGGCGGCAGATCCGGCACGTGCAAGGTCTGTACCAGGTTCTGGACGAGATCATGGCGGCCTGCCCGGACCTGTTTATCGAACAGTGTTCGATCGGCGGCTTTCGGATCGACCTCGGCACCGTGCGCCGCGGCCATAGCTTCTGGATGAACGACCACACCACCCACTCGGCGCTGGTGCGCGCCTTTCAACACGGCTTGAACATAGTCCTTCCCGGAAACTATGCCAATACCAACATCTGCCAGGATCGGCACAATTACACCACATACGACTACCTGTCCCACGCTGCGGGCGGCTTCGGCTACAGTGGAAAACTGTGGGAGGCGCCCACCGCCGATTTTGAGCGCTACCGGGCCGCGGTTGAGGAGTTCAAGAGCTTCCGCGAGATCCTGTTGGGAGACTACCGGCGGCCAACAGGCCAGCCGTCCAGCGCCGACGAATACGCCCAGGTGATATTCAGCGATGGCGGCCGCTCTGTTACAATGGAGTTCAACGCCGATTCTCCGGGCAGCGCCAACCTCAAAATGACATAAATGAGGTTTGAGAAACCCCGGCAGGAGCGTTAAGGGAATTGGCCTCTCACCCACTTCCCCTTCAAGCACGCCACCATCTGACCACCACCCGAACAGGCAACGGACCATGACATCGACGGTTGCGAACGTAAAGGACAAAGTCATTCTCGTCACCGGCGGCGCGCAGGGCATCGGCGGCGCGGCCGCGCGGCTGTGCGCGCAGCGCGGGGCCGAGGTGATCATCACCGACATCAAGGACGAAACCGGCGAAGCGCTCGCCGCGTCTCTGCAGGCCGAGGGCCACAAAGCCTGCTATGAAAGGCTCGACGTGCGCCGCCACGAGGACGCGCAGCGGGTCTTCGGCAAGGTGAAGGAGCGCCACGGACGACTCGACGTCCTCATCTGCTCCGCCGGCGTTCTGCGGGGACCGATGCTTATGCCGGACGCCTTCCCTGTCGATGTCTTCGACGACGTGATGGCGGTCAACGTGCGCGGCGTCTTCCTGTGCGTAAAGGAGGCCTACCCTCTGCTCCAGGCCAGCGATAAGGGTGTGATCCTGCTGGTTGGCTCAGGGGCCGGCGTCACCGGGGGCAGCTCTTCGATCGCCTACGGGACCAGCAAGGGCGCGGTCAACGGGATGGGCATGACGCTGGAAAACCATCTGCGAGGCAAAGGCATCCGCGTCAACGTCGTCTGTCCCGGCGGTATTGAGACGGAGTTGAAACTGAGGCAGATGCGCGAGGCGGCTGAGGCTCTGGGCCAGGCGTTCGACCTGGAGGATGCGCGCGCCCGCTTGGGTGATCCTGAAGGCGTCGGCGCGGCGCTGGCCTTCCTCGCCTCCGATGACGGCAGCTACGTGCGGCGCAATCTCTTTACACGCTGACGCTTCTGTACGCAGACAGCGCCCGCAGACGAGGAGTGAGAAGGTCCGCTTCTTGCTTGCTTCTCCCAACTCCGCGCTCATTTCGCGCGGCGCCAGCCCATCGAACATTTCCCCTGGTCCGGTTCCCTTTCCTCTGTGGGTGTTCCCCGCAGTTGTCGTATAATGGAATGCACATCAAGTGAACTTACTTCCACTCAATGCCTTCGCGCAACCAGATGGGGCCGCAGGCACTGGGCAGCGCGCTCGACCACACGGAGAACCATTCCATGCCGATAAAAATCGCAATGATCGGGGCCGGCTCGATCGGCTTCACCCGCAAGCTGATGCATGATATTCTCGCCGTGCCCGAGCTGGCCGACACCCACTTTGCATTCATGGATATCAACGCCAGCAACCTGGATATGGTGATGCAGCTGGCGCAGCGGGATATCGATGCCAACGGCCTGCCCGCCGCGATCACGCCCACGACCGACCGCCGCGAAGCGATCACCGACGCCGACTATGTGATCTCGGTGGTGCGCCAGGGCGGGCTCGACGCCTTCCAGCTCGATATCGACATCCCGCTCAAGTACGGCATCGACCAGTGTGTCGGCGATACGATCTGCGCCGGCGGCATCATGTACGGTCAGCGCACCATCCCCGCGCTGCTGGACGTCTGTGAAGACATCCGTGCGGTCGCCAAGCCGGACGCCCTCTTCCTCAACTATTCGAACCCGATGGCGATGAATATCTGGGCCTGCAACCAGTACGGCGGCGTGCCCACGGTCGGCCTCTGCCACGGCGTGCAGGGCGGCCACTGGCAGATCGCGAGCTGCATCGAGCACTGGGCCAAGAAAGAGGGGCTGATCGCGGCTGACGCCATGGTGCACCGCAACGAGGTCGATATCATCTGCGCCGGCATCAACCACCAGACCTGGTACATCCAGGTGCAGTGGCGGGGTATGGACATGGCGCCGCGCCTGCTGGAGCTCTTCGAGGCCCACCCGGAATACCCAACCACCGAGAAGCTGCGCATCGACATGATCCGCCGCTTCGGCTACTACACCACCGAATCCAACGGCCACGTGAGCGAATACGTGCCCTGGTACCGCAAACGCCCCGACGAGATCAACGACTGGATCGACCTCTCGCGCTGGATCAACGGCGAGACCGGCGGCTATCTGCGCGTCTGCACCGAAGGCCGCAACTGGTTCGAGACCGATTTCCCCAACTGGATGAAACAGGAGCCGCCGACCATCGCGCCCGACAAACGCAGCGAGGAGCACGGCTCCTATATCATCGAAGGGCTGGAGACGGGGCGCCCCTACCGCGGCCATTTCAACATGATCAACCAGGGCCACATCACCAACCTGCCCGACGGCTGCTGCATCGAGATCCCGGGCTATGTCGACAAGAACGGCATCAACATGCCCGTTGTCGGCGATCTGCCCCTGGCCTGCGCCGCCACTTGCGCCGCCAGCGTCCAGGTCCAGCGCATGGCGGTCGAAGCGGCCGTCCACGGCGATGTGACGCTGCTCAAGCAGGCGATGCTGCACGACCCGCTGACCGCAGCCGTCTGCAACCCGGAAGAGATCTGGCAGATGACCGATGAGATGCTCGTGGCTCAGGCGCGCTGGCTGCCGCAGTACCAGGAGCATATCCCCGCGGCGCAGGCCCGGCTGGCAGAGGCTGAGCGCAACAATACCCGCGCGCAGCTGCGGGAAGGTTGGAAAGGCGCGGCGCGTCTGCATACCAAGAGCGTTGCCGAGATGGCGCAGGACAAAGCCGCCGCCACCATGAACGCCGCAGCCGCCGATAAAGGCGAGATGACGAAGGAACCGGCCTGAATCAGAATCAAGGAGTTAACATGTCAATCAAACTCACGCAGGAGCAGATCGACAGCTACCGGCGCAACGGCTACCTGGTCGTCGAAGGGCTGTTGGAGCCGGATGAGGTGGAGGGGCTGCGCACCCGTATGCGCGATTATACCCACGGCGGCCGCTCGCAGGACCGGATCCACGTGCAGATCGAGCCGCGCGTCCAGCGCGGAGAATTGCACGTCGATACGCCGGGCGACGGTATCCGTAAAATCGATGGCCTGGTCGAATCGGATGACCGCTTCAGTGCCCTGGGCAGCAACGGCAACATCATCAGCGTTCTCGAACAGATCATCGGCCCGGACATCAAGATGTTCCGCAACGCGGTCCTCTTGAAACCGCCCGAAGTCGGGTCGGCCAAAGGTATGCACCAGGACTCACCCTACTGGCCGATCGAGCCGATGGACCTCTGCTCCTGCTGGTTCGCGTTTGACGACGCAACCGAGGAGAACGGCTGCATGGCCGTCATTCCCGGCAGCCACAAGTGGGGGCCGCAGCCCCATATCGACGTGACCGACGACTACGTAGTCGATCCCGAATACTATGACGAGGCCGATATGCAGCTGGCGCCGGTGAAGGCGGGCGGCGGGCTCTTCTTCCACTCGCTCCTGCTCCACTACACCGCGCCCAACCGCTCGGACAGGTGGCGCCGCGCGATCGCGCTCTCCTACATGTCGTCGCGTTCCAAATACACCAGGGACGGCGAAGGGCCGGTCTATCATCATATCCAGGGCCGAACATTCGAGGGTTGCGTCCGATGAGAACGGCGGTGGCCACCGTATGGTCACAGCGCAGTTCCTTAGCCACCGCACGAAGAAGGAGTGAAGTCAATGCAGTACCGTATCGAAGGCACAACCCTGCCGGTTGTCACGGTTACACTGACCCCCGGTGAGCGCATCTACTCATCCTCCGGCGGCATGAGCTGGATGACGCAGGCCGTGGAGATGGATACCAATACCGGCGGCGGCCTGGGGAAGATGTTCAAACGCGCGCTTTCCGGCGAATCCCTCTTTGTGGTCGACTATTACGTCGACAGGGGCGAGGGCGAAGTCGCCTTTTCTGCGGAGTTCCCCGGCAAGATCCTCGACCTCGATCTCGCTGCCGGGCAGTCGGTGATCGTGCAGAAAGACGCGTTCATGTGCGCCGACAAGAGTGTCGATCTGGACATGCATTTCCGCAAGCGGCTCGGCGCAGGCCTGTTCGGCGGCGAGGGCTTCATACTGCAGCGGCTGACCGGCCCCGGCAGAGCATTCGTCAACTTCGACGGCGAGATCCTGGTCAAGGAGCTGCAGCCGGGCGAGCTGCTGCGCGTCGACACCGGCCACGTGGCCATGATCGATCCGACGGTCGATTTCGACGTCGAGATTGTGCGCGGCTTCAAAAACATTCTGCTCGGCGGCGAGGGTCTATTCCTGGCGACGCTGCGCGGACCGGGTAAAGCCTATCTGCAGACCATGCCGATGGACAAACTGGCGCAGAAGATCGCCCAGTACATGCCCCAGGTCGGCGGCAAGGGCCAGAGCGGCGGCGCCAACGTGGATCTGGGTCAGCTGTTCGGAGGGCGTTAGTTGGTTCTTAACTGCTCGCAACGTAGTGAACGGGAGAGCAGGAGGCACTGCGGGGACGTCAGAGAGCAGAGGTAAGAGTGTTCACTTACGCGGTCTGTCATGCGAATGAGTGCCGGGACGAACTGGTGACTGAAGTATTTCAGATTGATGGACAATATGTGCTTGTGGATAGGATCCCGGCTACTGTTTGCGCCCGATGTGGGGAAGAATCTTTCAGCCGCGACTCCACCGAAAAGATTCGTCTTCTGGTTCACGGTCAGGCGGAATCCACGAAGTCCATTGCCATGCCGGTATTCGAGTTCGCTTAGAATAGGCGACTGCAGGATCTGAGGAGCTTGGCTGTCAGGCGGTAATTGCTCTAAAGAGATTCCTCAACGAGCGGTTCTATCTCGCTGGTGTCAGTCCTGGTCCGGGCGAGTTCCAAGTCATACATCCGCTGCAGATTCAGCCAGAAGTCGGGCGTCATCCCCAGCGCCTTTCCAATTCGCAGCGCCGAGTCCGCGGTAATCGACCGGCGGCCGTGGACGATGTCATGGATGCGAATCGGAGGAACGCCTATCGTCTTGGCCAAGCGGTATTGCGTGATGCCCAGTTCCTGCATTATCTCCGCCAAATGTTCTCCTGGGTGAATCGGTGCGGCAAGGTCAGCAGCTTGCCCCGCGACATCGAGTGATTTGGTGGGCATCGTGTTTTCTCCTTAATGATAGTCAGCGATTTCGATTTATCACACCGGGCCGGATGACAGGACGCTACCTCTCCCTCACATGACTCCCCACATCAGAGAACTCGATCAGTCCTTCTAATCCCTCTCCCGCAAAGTCCCGCTGTATGCGCTGCGCCGGGTTTTCTCTCCGCTCAAGCCGCCGCCAAAGAGGAGCAAGCATAGCTTCTTCGCCGTGGCCGCGGCGGGTGAGAGCGGCCTCCGCCAGCCCGAGGATTTCGGCCAGGAATCCGGACGCCGGTTCGGGCGCGGCCAGGCCGGCGCGGACTACCTGTTCGTGGTACTGTCTCATACGCGGCCAGCACTCTGAAAGAGGAACCGGATTCACTCCCTCCTCGCCAGCCGGCGCCAGCGCAACCCGCAAATATTCGACGATCTCCTCGTTCCCCTCGACCAGCCCCAGATAGAGCGCGGAGGCGGCCATCAGTTCGTGCGGCGGCTGCTGGCAGGCCGGGCGCAGCTCGACGGTGGCGTAGGCGGTGCGCAGGCGGGCGCTGTGCCAGATATAGTGATCGTGCAGCAGAAAGGCGTCAAACGAGCCGGCGGGCAGAGTCAACCCCTCACGACCCGCAGCGCCATAGTCGGTGTGCAGCACGTCGCTGAAGAGGCGTCCGTCGGGCAGCAGGCGTTCTCCATCGCGCTTCAGGAGAGAGGGCATCCGACTGAGGCTGGCGACGAAGTCGGTCAGGTCGGCGTAGGGGCGGGCGATCATGCCGTGGCGTTCGCCGTAGCGGGCGCTGATCATGCGGCCTTCGCGGCCGGAGCAGTCGCCGGTAAGCTCTCCTGCCGCGACCGGCGAATTGGCGCACAGGGCGATCACAACCGGCGCGATCAGATTGCCGAAATTGAGCATGCCGACCGCTTCGTCGCGGCTGATGTCGACGTGGGTCTGGTCGCTGGCGGTTACGGTGTACCAGATCCAGTCCGCGCCCATGATGTCGGCGAGGGCGTGGTAACGCTGTTTGGGCGAGAGCAGGGCGCGCGTAGGCGGCGAGAGCGGCTGCACGCCATACCCCAGCACGCGCCAGCCCAGCTGGCCCGCGGCCCGCATCAGCCTCACCAATGCTGTGCGAAAGGCGCGTTCCAGTTCAAACAGGGTGTCATAGGGGCCGACGTTGAGCTCGATGGTGCCCTTGCCCACTTCGAGCGCATAGCTGTACGCGGCGCCGTCGAGGCCGACGATCAGGTCGGTGTTGACGGCATCCCGCTTGACCTTGAGAGGAGAGAGGGAACCCCTTTTACCGTTTTCCGCGGCATCTTCATCCCCCAGCAAGAGGGGCCACAGCCGGTCGATGTCGGCAGCGCGGCCGGATTGATCGATCACAGGGAATTCGGCTTCGCGGCCGACGGTGCGGGGCCCTTGCAGCCGCGCGGGAAAGCACGCGGCGAAGCGGTCGGCCAGGGATTCGTATACGTTGCGCAGAAAAGGCTCCACTATGCCGACCCGGTTTGGAAGGGCCGGACTGTGGCCGAGAGGCGTCGGACGATTGTGGGCAGCGCGGCATACGTGCGGCAGACGGCGCTGGCCTGCGTCGCGTCGCTGCCGCGGTCTTTGACGCCGGTAAAGAGAATGGCGTTCATGCCGATCGACAGCGGGCCGAGGATGTCATTGCTCTCGCGGTCGCCGATATGGACGATCTGATAGGGCGCGGCCCCCAGCCCGAGGGCGGCCTGCCGGAAGACCTCAGGCTCCGGCTTGGACGCGCCGATTTCGTCCGAAAAGAGCATGTAGTTGAAGTAACGCAGGAGACCCTGGCGCTGCAGAAGATAGCGCAGCCCGCGGCCGGTTGTGTGGATCGTGTCGGAGATGATGCCCAGCTTGTAGTGCAGGGACAACTCGTCGAGCGCGGCATGCACGCCCGGCGTAAAGTCCGGTTGAATGCGCACCTCCATCGTCTCGATCTCGCGAATCAGCTCATCGACCTCGCGCATCAGCCGGGAGAACCGTCCCGGTCCCGGCCGCAAACCGAGGAACTCGTAGGCATCATACATGCGGGCCGCAATGCCCGGTGTATGCTGTTCCTCATGCCAGGCGTGCTGGAAATTCTGATGGGCGTGTTGATAGGCCTGCACCGCCTGGTCGTACCCGATTTCCGGATGCTTCGTAGTTATGTGGCTGGCGAACAGCTCGACGCGCGCATTGGCCTTGCTCGGCAGGCCCAGGGCGCGGCGCTTCGGCTCATCCGAATCGTCAATGGCGATCGTGTCCCAGAAGTCGAAGGTGATGGCTTCAATCATGACTGCGGCGGCCAGCGGTTCGTCGCGGCTTATGTCTTCGATTCGTGAGTCGGCAAATGGGAAAACTGGGCCATGGCGTCAAGTAGCCGGGCGTTCTCGTCCGGCGGCCTGGCCGCGATGCGGATATGCTCAGGCAGGCCGAATGAGGTGCAGTCGCGCACAAACATCCGCTCAGCGACCAGCCGGTCGCGCACTGACTTGGCATCCCCGACCGGCAGCAGGAAGTAGCTGACCGTCGTCGGCAGCGGCGCGTATCCGCAATCGCGCAGCCCCTCCTGCAGATCCAGGACCTCTTTGCGCAGGCGCGTGGTCGTCTCTTCACGCCATTTCAGCTCATCCAGCGCAACCAGCCCGGCCAATTGGGCAACGCCGTTGACGCTCCACGGCGGCTGCACCTGTTGCAGACGTTCGACGACCGGCGGGGCGGCCAGCAGGTAACCGAGACGCAGCCCGCCCAGGGCGAAATCCTTCGTCATCGAGCGCAGGACCACGCAACCCGGCCCGCGCGCCCGCCCCGCTCGGCCATTCGCCCCCGCCATCACCCACTGCCCCGCGCTCCATGGGTCTTCGGTGAACTCGGCATAAGCCTCATCAATGACCCATAGGGCATCGGGCGCGCCTTCCCACAAAAAGCGCAGTTCACCCGGTGACAGGTACTCGCCTGTGGGGTTGTTCGGATTGCAGATGAAGACCAGCCAGGGCGAGGCCGACTCCAGCGCCCGCCGCGTCTGGGCCAGCGTTGTGCCGCTTGGCGCAAAGCGTCGTCGGCCGATACGCTGCCAGCCGGGCAGGACAATGTGGATGGGATGCCCTCCGGCCATGATCACGCCGTCGGCGTATTCGCTGAAAGTGGGCGACAGGATGGCGGCCTGGCGTTGGAAGCCATACGCGTGCGCCAGCAACCAGATCAGGTCGGCGGTCCCGTTCCCCACCAGCACCGCGTCCGGCGGCAGGCCATGGTAAGCGCCGATCTTTTCACGCAGCCGCTGGCTGCGGCTGTCCGGGTAACGCGCCAGGAAGGAGCGGCTGATCTCGCTCTCAACGGCTTCGACGACCGACGCCGGCGGGCCATACGGGTTGATATTCGACGAAAAATAGATGACTTCAGAGGGGTCCAGCCCCAGCGCATCCAGCTCGGCGTAGTCGGGTGTTCCGTGTATCGAGGTGGTTGGCATGGCGTCGGGTAGTTTTCAGTGGTCAGTTTTCAGTTCTTAGTCACATCTTGCACGCGCCGAAGTTCACCAAAAATCGAAAGCCAAAAAACTGGAATGTGGGGGCGCCACCTCCATTCCGACTGTCGCAGAGTATGCTATCACAACGGCAAGCAGTACGCTACTTGCGGCGCGTTTCGACCATGATCCGTTTGCGTATCCCCTGGCGTACTGGTACATTTCAACCATTGAGAAACTGTATTTCAAAACGATGGACATCCCGATGCGTACACCCGACGACCTGCAACGATTTATCGACGAGAACGGTATTGAAGCCCAGCTATTGCGTGAAATCGGTGATACGCCCACCGTGCCTTCTGCCGCCGCAGCCCTCGGTGTGGAAACGGACCGCATCCTCAAAACGCTGCTGTTTCTGGCGCAAAGACCAGGGGACCGGAGCGCTCCGCCGGCCCCCTTCGTCGTCATCAGCCACGGGGAACGCCGCGTGGAGAAGCGCCCGCTGGCGGACCTGCACGGCGTGGGCATCAAACGTATTAAGCTGGCCTCGCCCGATGTCGTACTGCAGCTGCTCGGATATCCGGCCGGCGGTGTGCCGCCATTTGGCCATAGCACGGCGGTGGAGGTACTGCTGGACAGCTCGATCGCAGACCTTGACCCCGGTTTCGTCTACGCCGGCGGCGGCGACGACAGGACGATGCTGCAGCTGACGGTCGAAGAGCTTACGCGCGTGGTCCAGCCGCAGCTCATCGCCATGAGCGCCTGAAACAGACGAGGGTCCCCGATGTCACGGACAGGACAGGCAGTTGTAACCGCAGGGAAAGAGTTCAGCATCGGCGAATACGCCGTGCCCGACCCCGCGCCCGGCACGGTGCTGCTCCGCCAGGAGCTGGCCGGCATCTGCGGCACCGACCTACATAACTGGCAGAAGGGGATCGGGCGGGCAACGATGCTGGGCCACGAAAACGTCGGCGTGATCGAGGCCCTGGGCAAAGGCGTGACCACCGACTATAACGGCGCCCCGATCAGGGAGGGAGACCGTGTCGTTTTCCATCCCCGCAACACTGTCCTGGCATCCGGTCACGGCGGCGCGGGGGAGCCCTTCAGCGGCGGTTTGCCGACTACATCTACCTGTCCGATCCGGCGTCGTGCATAATCAAGTCGGATGCGCCGACGCAGGTGGGCGTTCTGGCCGAGCCGTTCACGATCGGCGTGCATGCCGCGTTGCGCGGCGGAGTCAAAATCGGCGACACGGTCATTGTGCAGGGGGCCGGTCCGATCGGAATGATGTGCTTGATCGCGGCCCGGATCAGCGGCGCGAGCCAGCTGATCGTCATCGGCGGTCCTGCCGGCCGTCTGGAGCTTGCACGCAAGCTGGGCGCGCACGAGACGGTCGACATCATGGCCGTGCCCGACGCCGATGAGCGCAGGGAGATGGCGTTGGGGATGACGCCGGGCCGCGCCGGCGCCGACGTGGTGATCGAGGCGGCGGGCTTTCTGCCGGCCTTCCCCGAAGGGCTGGAGCTGGTGAAGGAGGACGGTGTCTTCGTCGAGGTCGGCCACTACGTGGATGTCGGCACGATCGAGGTAAACCCGCACCGGCACTTTCTCCGCCCCAATCTGCGGCTGGAGGGCGTTCGCGGCAGCAACTTCCATCACTTCGTGCGCGCGGTCGCGGTCATGGAAAGCGCCGAAATCGACTTCGCCGCCGTGATCAGCCACATCCTGCCCTTGGAGCGGGTGCGGGAAGGCTTTGAGGCGCTCGACAGCGGCTATATGCTGGACGGGAAGACGGCTTTTAAGATTGCAGTGCAGGGGGCTTTTGGAGCCTCCTGAACGTCTTTTCGCGCCACCCTGCGGAACGCGGCCACGTTGTTGTGCAGCAGTTTCCACTGCTCGTTCCCGCTGCTGTCGTTAGCAGCGAGGTTGGTCCGAGTTGCCCGGCCGCGAGTCCTTGCGCTGATCACAGATTGAGCTTCTAAGGAGACAACAATGACACGGGTAGGACTGGCAGTTTGGACGGAAGGACAACAGTTCAGCATGGACGAATACACTGTGCCGGACCCCGCGCCGGGCACGGTTTTGCTGCGGCAGGAGCTATGCGGCATCTGCGGCACCGATATTCACAACTGGCAGAAGGGGATCGACCCGGCAACGATGCTGGGGCACGAAAACGTCGGCATTATCGAAGCCCTGGGCAAGGGCTTGACCACCGATTTCAACGGCGCCCCGGTCAGAGAAGGAGACAGGGTGGTCTTTCATCCCCGCAACAGCGGCATGATCTACGGCTACCGCACCGCGGATGAGCCTTTCAGCGGCGGCTTCGCCGACTACATCTATCTGTCCGACCCGGATTCATGCATGATCAAGTTCGAGGGCTCGCCGCAGGTGGGCGTCCTGGCCGAACCGTTCACGGTCGGCGTGCACTGCGCGCTGCGCGGCGGCGTAAAGATCGGCGACACGGTCATCGTGCAAGGCGCCGGCCCAATCGGCATGATGTGTCTGATCGCGGCCCGGATCAGCGGCGCTGGCCGCCTGATCGTGATCGGCGGGCCCGCTGGTCGCCTGGAGCTGGCGCGCAAGCTGGGCGCGCACGAGACGATCGATATCATGGCCGTGCCCGATGCGGATGAACGCAGGGAAATGGCGCTGAAGATGACGCCGGGCGGGGCCGGCGCGGACGTGGTCATTGAGGCCGCGGGCTTTTTGCCGGCCTTCCCCGAAGGGTTGGAGTTGGTGAAAGAGGACGGCGTCTTCGTCGAGGTCGGCCACTTTGTCGACGTCGGCACGATCGAGGTGAATCCGCACAGGCACTTTCTCCGCCCCAATCTGCGCCTGGAAGGCGTATGGGGCAGCCGCTACCACCACTTCACGCGCGCGGTCGCGGTGTTGCAGAGCAGTGACGTCGACTTCAGCGCGGTGATCAGCCATGTTCTGCCCCTGGAGCGGGTGGCCGAAGGCTTCGACGCGCTCGACGGCGGCTATGAGCTGGACGGGAAGACCGCGTACAAGATCGCGGTCAGGGGCGCGTTTGGGGTGGATGCGGGTTGAAGGCATTCCTGACTGTGGCTTAGAGTTTTCGAGCCATTAAACGCAAGGCAGACGCCGCAAGCACACTTCTACCGCGAAATCGTCGCCGATTTCGACATGGTTGACCTCGACGGCGAAACCAGAGGGAAGGCGCCTTCGATGGCGTCGTTGCATTGACACTCATCAAACAGCTCTAACCGGCCAAAACTGTGCGCGCCAGTAGACTTCGATATCAGGTTGTTACGATACTGTGTCCCCGGGTCTGAGCGACTCGGGGGTTTTTCTTTCCCGTCCAATTTTTTGGTTTCGTAAAAGTTTTGTACAATCGGCTCAGTTCCTCGCAACATTTCCTTCCAAAATCTCATATGCTTCGACCTGATGATCCATTCAGCAAGCAGGAGGGATGTCATGAAGTCATTTTTCAGAGTCCTGATTGCCATCGTTGTTGTATTTGCCTTGCTCATTGGGCAGAGAGGCCCCAAGGTCTACGCATCGTCACCTATCGCAACGACCAAGGATGCAGATAGGGACGCGTTAGTGGCCCTCTACGAGGATACGGACGGCGACAACTGGACGAACAACAGGAACTGGCTTTCCAATGCATCGCTCGGCTCCTGGCACGGCGTTTCGACGGACCGAAACGGCCGCGTCGTTGAACTGGATCTGTCTGAGAACGAGTTGAACGGCACGATTCCTTCAGAGTTGGGCAGCCTCGCTTACTTAGAAGATTTGGACCTTTCGAAGAACCAGTTGAGCGGTACGATTCCGATAGACTTGGGCAATCTCACCAATCTGAAAGTGTTATCCCTATACACCAATCGGCTGAGTGGCGGGATTCCGTCAGAATTGGGCCACCTATCCAACTTGGAATTGCTGGCTCTGTTCGAAAACAGTTTGCGCGGGACGATTCCTTTGGAATTGGCAGAACTCGACAACCTGAGATGGCTGATGCTTTCGGACAATCAGTTGAGCGGTTCGATTCCATCAGAATTAAGCAAACTCACCAATCTGGAATGGCTGTACCTCTCGGAAAACCGACTGAGCGGGACCATTCCGCCCGAATTGGGTAACTTCACCAACCTAGTGAGACTGTTTCTCTGGGGAAACCAGTTGAGCGGAACGATTCCTGCAGAATTAGGCAATCTGACTGATCTGACGATGCTGGTCCTATCGAGCAATCGATTGAGCGGAGTGATTCCACCAGAGTTGGGCAACCTCATAAATCTGGAGGGCTTAAGTCTTTGGGGCAATGAATTGAGCGGAGCAGTACCGGCAGACTTGGAAAATCTTTCTGGACTGACACAGCTATACCTTGCAGACAACCGATTAGGTGGATGTCTTCCTGAGATCTGGCGTGATGTTGAGGACAGTGATCTGGATGAAGTCGGATTGCAGTTCTGTTCTGATAGAGACGTATTGGTTACGCTCTACGAAGCCACAGACGGCGACAACTGGCTTGAAAATAGAAACTGGCTGAGCAACAGACCAATTGGGGATTGGTACGGGGTCTCCGTGGACGATAGTGGTCGCGTTATCGGACTTTATCTCTCGGAAAATGAAATGAGTGGCACGATTCCGCCAGAATTGGGTTACCTTACTAAACTTGAGGAGCTAGACCTTGCACGAAATCAACTGCGCGGGACGATTCCTCTGGAACTGACAGATCTTTCAAAACTAACAGTACTGTATCTTTACTCAAATCAGTTGAGCGGTTCGATTCCAGTAGAAATGAGCAAGCTCTCCAAACTGGAGGTCCTTGCGCTTGCGTGGAACCCGTTGGGGGGCATGATTCCGCCTGAACTGGGTGAGCTCTCCAAATTGGAACTGCTCGCTCTTTCGGGGAATCGGCTGAACGGCGCGATCCCGCCAGCATTAGGCAACCTTAAAAGTCTGACAGGCTTGGCTCTACATGCAAACAGACTGAGCGGTACAATCCCCGTGGAACTGAACAAGATCTCTGGCCTAGAGTGGCTTCTATTGGCTGATAACCGGTTGACAGGGTGCGTACCCGAAGTATGGCAGGATGTTGAGGAAAACGATCTCGACGAGGTAGACTTGCCGATTTGCACAGACGAAGACGCGTTGATTGCGCTCTATGAGGCCACTGACGGTGACAATTGGGTGAGCAACCAGAATTGGCTGAGCAACAGGCCAATCGGGACCTGGTATGGTGTTGTTACAGACGAGAACGACCGTGTAGTTGAACTGGACCTCTCGGAAAATGAATTGAACGGTACGATTCCTTCAGAATTAGGACACCTCGCCTATCTGGAAGGCTTGTATCTTTCGGAGAACCAGTTGAGCGGCACGATTCCTTCGGCCCTAAGCGTCCTTTCCAACTTGATGGAACTGAGCCTCTGGAGTAACGAACTGACCGGAACGATTCCCCCGGAACTGGGTAGACTTACCAACCTTGAAATGCTGCACATGGGGGCCAACGAGTTGAGCGGACCGATCCCGCCTGAATTGGGAGACTTAACTAATCTGGAAGAGTTAGGCCTCTACACGAATAAATTGTCAGGGGGAATTCCTGCAGAACTGGGCGATCTGACGAACCTGGAATGGCTAAGCCTTACGGAGAATCAATTAAGTGGACCCATTCCGCCAACACTGGACAAACTTACCAATCTGACAGCGTTGTATCTTGGGCAAAACAAATTGAGCGGGACCATTCCGCCAGAGCTTGGCAATCTTACCAACCTGGAGGATCTGTTTCTCCACGCGAATCAGTTGAGCGGCGAAATTCCTTCGGAGTTGGGCAACCTCACAAAGCTGACGGCGTTGAGCCTCTGGGGCAACGGGTTGAGTGGGACCATGCCCTCAGAACTGGGCAACCTCACAAAGCTGATCGGGCTAGGTCTCGCAGACAATAAGCTGAGTGGGGATATTCCACCAGAACTGGGTAGGCTCTCAAAACTGGAACAGCTTTACCTATCCGGTAACCGATTGGGAGGGTGTGTTCCTGCTGTTTTGGAGAACGTTGAGGGCAATGATTTTGAGGAACTTGAGTTGCCGTTCTGCTTCGCCACGGCTTCGACAACTTCGACATCTGCGACAACCGCAGAGCAGGTCTCTTCCGCTCGGATCTTCGAAATGGTCTCGCCCGCAATCGCCTATATTCATACGGGGATCAGCAGCGGCAGCGGCGTGCTCGTCGAAGGGGGCTACGTTGTGACAAACGCCCATGTAGTCTGGCCGTTCGATGCCGTTCGTGTCGCCTTTCCAGATGGTACTGCTATCTGGGACGTGCCTGTAATAGGCTGGGATCTGTTGGTGGACCTGGCCGTTCTTGGCCCAGTTCCTGTCCATGTGGAACCCGTGCCTTTGCTCGACGGAGAGAACATTCCGATTGGCTCTGAAGTGTACCTGATCGGCTACCCAGCCGAGGTCGAAGCCTATCCGCAAACGACGATGACCCGGGGAATCTTGTCACGGCTGCGAGAATGGGAGCCGGTTGGCATCACCTATTTCCAGACCGATGCCGCGATAACGGGGGGACAAAGCGGCGGAGCGCTTGTTTCTGAAACGGGCGCTGTGATCGGCATCAGTGGTTTCAGAGCCTTTGTGGAATTCGGACTTGCTGCCTCGTCCGCCGACCTTTTGCCACGTGTCCGTCAACTGATCGCTGGCGGAGACCCTTCCGGCCTTGGCAAGAGAGAGTTCAATAGGGATGGTGGTGCCCGCCTCTATAGACTGACGTCTCGAAACTATGGTGACGCCTACATTATTAGTGAACCAGCTGGAACTGCAATCGAAATCAGGTTTACTGGCGCGGAAGATGTCGGGTTCCAGATTTTAGACAAATATGGCAACGAACACGCAGATACCGAAACCGGTTCACTTTCCTTTGTCACAAGAGGATATGGACCACTCTTCCTGATCCCGTCGTACGTTTCAGGTGAGGTTACCTTGGAGTCGAGCCACAGTCTTGTCCAGTTCGATGACCCAGACCGAGGAAGGCGGATTAAGGTTGGGGAGATCCTCCACGGCAACATCGACTTCCCAACCAATGTTGATTACTTCTTCCTTTACCTGGAGAAGGACGAGAAGGTTGAGATTATTGCGCGGTCCATCTTGGCCAACACCCGGCTCACCGTATGGGGATATCAGGGGGAAACTCTAGAGGTTTGGATAAGAGATGAGAACAGCGGCGGAGGCCTGTTCGGAGGCGACGCGAGAATTGTTTTCCAAGCGCCCTTTACTGGGGAGTACTATGTAGATGTAGCAAACGTACACTCAAGGTCGTACGCGCCGGCTGGATACCTTGTTTCTGTAGACCAAGCACGCGCTGCAGCTTCACTGACGCCCCTGAGGCCCTGGGTGACGATAATCACTCCAGTAAACGTGAGGGAAGGCCCAGGTACCAATTACGCAGTCATAGGAACAGCCGCTCCCGGCGCATCGTACGTCATCACCGGCAAGAACCCCGGTCTTGGCGACTGGTGGCAGATCAACTTAGGGGACCGAACCGGGTGGGTTTACGGGCCGCTGGTATCAGCGATCAACAGTGAGAGCGTCCAGGTGGTCGCCCCTCCAAATCCCTGACAGACTCATCCGCCACCAACCCTCCAGACCCTGAGCTTGTTGGTCAGGTTAATCCACTACCCACCACCCTCCGCGCAACGAGCGCATACACTCCCTTCACCGTCCGTTTCCCCGTCGCAAACGCCAGCGGGTCGGACATCTCAGCAGTGGGCAGATAGCGGGGATCAGCAGCCAACTGGTCCAGCGAAGATGCTTCGATCTGCTTGAGCGTGTCCGTATCGTAAAAACGCAGCGCCGACGCCCCGACCTGCCACTGTCCTCCCGCGGTCAGAACGGCAGCCATGTCCTCGTGATCGTAGGGCCACTCCCAGGTGGTCCGGCCCTGTACGCTGCGCAGCGGTGACGTGCGCGTGAACTGATCCGGCACGCCGGATACGATCAGCAACGGCGCACCGGGTTTCAGTGCCCTGTGCAGCCGCTCCAGGCCAAGTCGCAGCTCGATCGGGTCCATGCACAGCAGCGAAAAGAAGCTGCTGGCCCCGTCGAAGACGTCCGTTTCCTCCAACTCCACCAGTGCCAGTTGACGAAAGTCCTGGCCCGGCACAGCCTGCCGGGCCTCGGCGATCATCTGCGCTGACGGGTCGATTCCGGTGACGCGCCGGCCCGCGGCGGCCAGCGCGGCCGCGATCGGTCTGCCGTGCCCGCAGCCGACCTCCAGTACGCGGCCACCGGCCGGTAAAATCGCCAGCCAGCCATCGAACGCCTCGCGGAAAAACGGTTCGGCCAGGTAGTCGTGGCTGTAGTCGCTGCCGAGCGCGTCATAGGCGGCCGTGTTGACGCGGTTGCTGAACGTGTTTATCTCCAGGCCGGGCGGCGCCGGCGCTGCACTGGCTGGGGCGGCTTCAGGCCAATGGTGCTCCAGCGCGTGGCGCAACTCCTCGTCGAACGCCTCGCCGAAGCGCAGGAGTTCCTCGCCGCTGATGCGGTCCAGCGCGAAAGTGATGGCGGAGCCGTCGCGGGGACCGGTGTCGGTCAGCGCGCTGACGGTCAGCTGCAGTGTCACCTGATAGGTCGGGTTGCCCTGCGCGTCGGCGTCCCCGGCGCGCGCCATCAGCAGCGCCGGCGGGCATTCGCTGCGCCAGGTTACGTAGGGGGTGTCGCCGCTGATCAGCTGTTCGATCGGTTCGGCGCAGCGCCAACCGTCAATCTGCAGGATGTGCCGCAGGTAGGTCAGGGGCGCGCCCGCCAGCCCATAGCTGATCTCCACCCAGACCGCGCTGCGCGCCGCACATTCGGCGTCTCCCAGCACCAGGCGCACGTGTTTATTGACCGCGGCCGGCGCCCAGGGGCGGATCATGAGCGCGAGGACCGCGCCAGAGCTGTCCGGGTCGGCGGGCGCCTGCTGGCGGAGGTGGGCCATGCGTCTACGTCAGTTACTCGTGTCAGGGAAGTTGCCGAGCCACTGCAGCAGCGTCGCGGCATCGCGCAGGAAGGCCTCCGGCGCGTCGTCCTGGACGAACTCCAGCAGCGCGTAGCGGGTGCGGTCGGGGTCGGCGGCATGCGCCAGATAGTCTCGCCAGAGATCCTCGCCCTCTGCCAGGGGGCGGCGCTCTCCGGTCTGCAGATGCCAGTGGAAGACATGCAGATGCTCCAGCCAGGGCCGCACCATCTCGATTCCGGCGAGGTTGTCGGCGGGCGCGGCAAAGCGGGGCGGCTGCCACAGCGAGCGCGCATTGGCGTGGTCAACGGTCTGCAGGAGACGCAGGGCGGCCGCGTTGGTGTCGGTGAGCGTGTTGCCGTGGAACTCGTAGACGATGCCGATTCCTTCGGCCTGGGCGAGGTCGGCGATGCGGCGGCTGTCCGTAACGACCGTCTCAAAATAGGCCTCGTCTGCATCGTCGCTGCCCTTGTTTCCGGGCCATGCGCGGATCTGCGGCGCGCCCAGCGCTGCCGCCGAGGCCAGCACCGCTTCGAAGGGCCCGGTCTCAGGGTGGCCGACGCGGTAGTAGGAGCCGTAGGCCGCCACCTCCAGACCGGCGTCGGCGCCGATGCGGGCGACGGCACGCGCCTGAGCCTCATCCCCGTGCGGGACGTGGACATCCCCGCCCCACTCGACCGCGGCCAGACCGGCCTGTGTCACCAGGGCGATGATCTCTTCTACGGAGAGATGGCGAAAGGTGATCGAGACGAGTCCGGGCGAAAACATTGGCGCTCCTGTCGGAGAGGGAGACCGCCCGCCCAACCTTTCTGCGCGGGCAGCAGATGATTCGCGTCAGGCCAGCAGCGGCAGCGTCTCCCGCGTGATCTCATACTCCATGCGTTCACCGGCTATGTAGCGGGCCAGCTCGTCCACCATCACGCGGCCCATGCGCAGGCACTCGGTGTTGTGCGCGCCGGCGATGTGGGGGGTGAGGAGCACGTTGGGCAGGCTGTAGAGGGGCGACCCGGCGGCAGGCGGCTCCGGGTGCGTGACATCCAGCAGGGCGAACAGGTCCGGGCGCTGCTGGAGCACGGCGATCATCTCCGGCTCGTTCACGACCGCGCCGCGCGCGGTGTTGATGAAGGCGGCGCCCTCTTTCATCGAGGCCAAGTGCGCGCCGGTGATCATGCCGACCGTCTCTGGCAGCCAGGGCGTATGCAGCGAGACCACGTCGCAGCGGCGGAACAGCTCGTCCAGCCCAACCTGCTCCACGTTCAGCTCCGCCGCGGTCACCGGCGTCAGGAACGGGTCGTAGGCCAGGACGCGCACGGAGAGGGTCTCCTGCAGCAGGCGCGCGACCCGAAGTCCGACCTGGCCCAGTGAGATCAGGCCGACGACGCCGGTGTAGAGGCCGGGCAGCGGCTCTTTCTCAAACGAACTGAAGGTTCCATCCCGGCGGAGTTTGTTGGAAAAGTGCCAGACGCGTTTCAGGCTGAGGATAATCTGCGCGAGCGTGTAGGGCGCCACGAATTCGGCATTGGCGCCGTAACCGCTGGTCAGGCGCACGCCCCGCTCCCACATGGCGTCGGTCACAAAGTAGCGGACCGTGCCGGCGGCGTAGAAGATCGCCTCCAGATTAGGCGCGGCGTCGAGGAAGGCTTCGTCCACGCGCGCCATGCCCCAGCCGGAGAAGATAAACGAGACATCCGCCAGCGGGGACGGGTCGGCCGCGATCGACTCCGGCGTCTGCAACGGCGCGACGATCTCCACCTGCGCTTCGATGTCGCGGCGCGTGTCTTCTCCGTATATGCGGGCAAAGGCGCTCTCACCCAGCAGGTACAGCCCCTTTTGCTTTTCTGTGCCCATTACAACCCCACTCACCGAGTTGTTTCCAGCCCCTGGTCTCCAGTCTTGCGGAACTGTACCCAACTCGAAGCGATGCCGTCACTAAAAACTAGAAACTGAAAACTTACTCCGCCATCCACTGCCGCAGAACTTGCGCATGCTGGGGAATCGCGATCTCCGGCTCCTCGACCTCAGGATGCCATGCCTTCTCCCACTCGGCGCAGATATAGCCGTCGTAGCCCTTGGACGCGAGCAGGCGCATGATCTCCCGGCAGGGCACTTCGCCCTCGCCCATCAGCTTCAACTCCCAGCTGCCGTCCTCCCTGCGCAGCGCGTCCTTCATGTGGACATGGGCCAGGCGCGCGCCGATGTAGTCCCAGGTATCCTCGACCGATTCGCCCATGCGGAAAGGGTGATGCACGTCCCAGACCGCCATGACGTGCGATGAATCCACCTGGCGCAGGACGCCCGCCACCTCCTGCCCGCGGCAGAAAGCGTCGTGGGTCTCCAGGCAGATGGTGACGCCGTGCCGTTCGGCGTCGGGCGCGGCCTCGGCCAGGCTGGCGGCAACGAGATCGATCACGTCATCCATCGTCTGGCCCTCGGAAGGGCCGCCGCCGAAGGTGCGCACGATCGGCACCTCCAGGTCGCTGGCCAGCGCCAGGTAGCCGCGCAGGTCGGCCAGGTGCTTGGCGCGGTCGTCGGCGTCCGGAGAGGAGAAGCGGGTGGACGCGCCGATGCCGGCGATAACCAGCCCGTGCTGCTTCATCAGGCTGCGGATGGCGGCTCGGCGCTCGGCCGGCAGGTCCGGCGGGATTATCTGGCCGTCGAGGATGCGGACTTCCAGCCCGGCGTAGGCGTCGGCGACGGCCTGCTCCGCGGCGCGTTCAAGCGACCAGCCCGGCGAGCCGAGTGTGCTGAATACAAGTGGGAAGGGGTAAGGCAAGGGTGACATCCTTTCAACTGGATAGGATTTCTCTGTCTACCTAGATGGCTATGCGTGTTACAGAGCGGAACTCTGTTCCGCGATCGATCGTTCGATCTCCTGGATTAATCGGGTCATTAGAGGGTGGGAAGGCGTCATCTTGAACGCAATCTCGTAAAGTCCACGAATACTGTGCTTGATATCCCGGTCGGGCGCGCTGAGAAAGCGGACCAACATGTCGAAAAGTGTTTTTCCTCTCAGTTGAAGTTGATATGCTTCTCTAATCTGTCGATGGATCTCCTCTCTAGGAGGACGAAAGCCTCGGCACTTACGGATTTTCTCGTCTATCTGTGTTTGTCCAAGCGGGACGACTCGATTGCAGTGAATCTTGACCTTATAGGGCTCATTTGCTAAACACTTTTCAACTTCGCATGCAAACCACTCCACAATGGCATCCAGCACCTGTTGATGTTCCAGCTCCTCCTCGGAATCAAGGAGGTTTTCCAGATTAGCACCCGCGTACAGATCATTCTCAATGCTATAACCTTCTGTCCAAATGACCCCATCATAGTTTGAAGGAATCCCAGAGAACAGCCACATATCTCTGTCAGCGACAAAGGCGACTGGCAAATTGGAAAATTCCTGCCTTCGTTCATAGACAGATAACAGTTTGTCTCTGCCACCAGTAGGCAGCACGTTGGCGACCCGAGTGCCTAGGCGCGCCTCTATCCAGCGATAGATGCGCATATCCTCTTGGCCTTCAACAAGAATAGTTGGCAGGGCGGAGCGACGAAGTGCAGCGACCAACTCCTCTACTGTGGGGGACGGCACCGGCACTAATTCGCCTCTCCTTTGTCCCCCAACGGAATCTCCTTATCAGGATACTTGGCGTAGATGAAGGGTGAATGTGTAGCAATGAAGAACTGATTTCCTGTTCCCTGTTCAAGCAAAGTTGGCAGCAGGAGCCTTTGCCAGTCTACATGAAGGCTTAGCTCTGGTTCATCGATGAAGATGGCTGCATTTTCGCTGAATGCGTTGTAGCACAGAAAGCTCAGCATCTGTTTCTCTCCAGCGGAGAGTTTGTCAGATGCGATTGCTCCCTTTGTCGCCTCAAGAATTGCCCCTTCTGTTCCTTCTCCTAGGGTAATCCCCCTTGTCATTTCACCATGGGCATTTTGTCCGACAACCTGAATTGCTTGGTATTGTAAGATGCTACGAGTAAGTTCGGATAGTACAAGAAACGGCTTGAAAAGCCGCTCGCTCTCCTTAGCAACCTGTTGAATTTCAGTAAGTACGGAGGGCACAGCCTGAGATATTTCCGAGCTTATTGCATCACCGGGGGAGATTTGGAACTTTCGTGAAATCTCGTCCAATAGACGCGACTGACGGTCTCTGATTTCCTCGTTGATATCGGCGTATTTCTGTGTCAACAGAGTACCAACATCATGGGTTGAGATCGACGCGATAAATCTGTGACCGTTGGTGGAGATATCAGAGGAGAACCTTTCCAATGAAGACTGAAATGTTTCCGGTACTGAAGTCGTTGATCTGTCTGGATGGTTGACATCGCTGAGACCCGAAAACCCACCTTCTATTCTTCTGAATGTGGGAAAAAACAAACTCTTTTTCGTCGTGCGCAAGATATGTTTGTTTAGTTCGTTCAGCGTGTCATCTAGCTGTTCGACAGTTCCAGACGACTGTATCCCTTGCTCTTTTACAGGAAATGTTGACGTTAGTTTGATCTCGCTAGAATGAGATTGAGTAATCCCCAAGAAGAAAGAGTCAGCTGTAATTGAAACTGTCCGAAACGGAATTTCAGTTACAAGGAGTTCAAGGTTTCCGCTGATAAGGTACCAGAGTAGTTTCAGGATCGTTGTCTTACCCGACCCATTCTTGCCCGTAATGATGTTCAGGTCTTCCTTGAATTCCAAGTCAGCATCAATTCGATGATTCAGACCTTTGACTTTAAGACTCTCTATCATCCGCTTGAGCCTCCTTCCTCAACCTCCGAGGACCAATAGGGCGCTCTCACTCCTTACTCGTTTCCCCTCACTCCTCGCCATTCCCGCGCATCTTGCGGAAGAACGCCACCTCGCGCACGAAGGTGTCGAACCAATCTTCGTCGTCTTCGATGTCATACTCGCAGTGGATGGAGAGGAAGCCGTCATACTCGATCCGGCGCAACTCGCCGAAGACGGCTGTCCAGTCGACGATCCCCTCGCCCGCGGCCACCCAGAGAGCCTTGGCCGCGCCGTGTCCGTTCTTCTCGACACGCTCGACGAGGACATCCTTTACGGAAAGGATGCTCAGGTGCTCGCGCGCCATCGCCAGGCCGAAGTCGAACGGTTCGCCGTCGACCGCGAAGTGGCCGGGGTCGAGATAAGCGCCCAGGTAGGCGGGGTCGAAGTCGCGCAGCAGGTGCATCAGGGCGGCGGCGTTGAGGCCCATGCAGTAGTGGGAGTGCGTGTGGTAGCAGATCTTGACGTTGTAGATGCTGGCCAGCTTCTCCCAGGCGGAGAAGGCCCGGCGCACGCTGTCCACCTGCTCCCAGTAGTCCATCGTCTGCGGCTCGAACCTGAAATAGCCCAGCTTGAGCAGCCGCACGTCCGCGCTGTCCATCGCGGCCAGCAGCGGCTCCGCCAGGGGGTGGTCGGCCGTGAGCAGATCGAAGTTTCCGGTGACCATGCCGATTTGCAGCCCGGCCTGCGCCATCTGCGTCTGTGCCTGCGGCAGGGCCGCGGCCGCGTTGTCCGGGTTGACCGGATGGCCGGGCCGCACCGCCAGGTCATAGCCGTCGTAACCGTGCCGCTGCGCCAGTTCGATCAGTTCGGCGATGCTCTTTTCCTGCAGCATCTTGCTGAATACGAGCAGTTTCATGCGTTACAGTCTCCCCTGGTCTGCTGGCCGCCGGTAAATGCCATCTCACAACCGGTGCATATGAAAGCCGCCGTCGACGTCCAGAACCGCGCCGGTCGAGAAGGGGAACAGCCCCTCGGCCAGAGCGACGACCGCTTTGCCCACGTCCTCCGGCTGCCCCCAACGGCGGATGGGGGTCAGGCCGTCGCCGATCAGCTTGTCGTACTTCTCCTTCACTGTGCTCGTCATGTCTGTTTCGACGATGCCGGGGCGCACCTCGCAGACGTTGATGCCGCTCTCCGCCAGCCGGTCGGCGAACAGAAGCGTCATCATGCCGACGCCGGCCTTGGAGATGCAGTACTCGCCGCGCGCCGGGCTGCTGGTGTAGGCGCTGATCGAGCCGATATTGATGATCTGCGGCGGGTGCGGGCTGCCCCCATCGGCCTCCGTCGGCCCGCCCTCCAGCTGCGCCAGCATCGTACGCGCCACCAGCTGGCTGAGGAAGAACGGTCCTTTCAGGTTGACGTTCATCACCTCGTCGTAGGACTCTTCCGTCGTCTCGAGGATGTCCATGCGCGTGCGGGGTCCCATGCCGGCGTTGTTGACCAGCAGATCGATGCGGCCGAACTGGTCGAGCGCCGCCTGCACCAGGCGCGCCCGGTCCGCCGCGGCGCCGATGTCTGCCTGCGCCACCAGCGCGTCGCCGCCCGCCTCGCGGACCATGCCGGCGGTCTCGTTGGCCGTGGCCGCATTGCCGCGATAGTTGATCACCAGCGACCATCCCGCCTCCGCCAGCGCCAGCGCAATGCCGCGCCCAATGCCGCGGCCGGCGCCGGTGACGAGTGCTACCTTTGCCATAGCGTCACCTTCCACTCCACTATTTCCAACTCTCAGCGAACAGTTGCCCGCTAATGCAGTGACTAAAAACTAAAAATCGACTACCAAAAACTGCCCCTACTCCACCCCCAATACCTTGCACACCGCCTCCAGGAAGAAGTAATCCCCCCACATCACGCTTTCATTGACGCCCAACCCCAGCCTTTCATGGTACATGCCCTGCTTGAGGACGCCTTCCCAGCCTTCGTCTTCGATGGCCACGAACTCCGGCTCGGTCAGCGTATCGACGATCTGGAGCGCGTAGTCGCGATACTGCTTGCCCAGCGTCGGATCGCCGACCAGCTGCGAGAGCTGGATCAGGCCGCTGGCGCTGATGGCCGCGGCCGAGCTTTCGTGCGGGTTCTGCGGGTCCTGCTCCATCCAGTCGTTTTGCGGCACGCCGTGGTCCGGCGTGTTTTCCATGTAGAACCAGGCGTTGTCCTGGCTGGTCTTGAGGAAGCGGGCGTCCCCGGTCAGGCCGTATACCGTGCCGAAGCCGTAGAGCGACCAGCCGAGCCCGCGCGCCCACGACGAGTCGTCGCGCCAGCCCTGGTGCGTGGTCTGGCGCAGGAATTCGCCCGTCTCCAGGTCGAAGATGCCTTCGTGCGAAGTGCTGCCGTCGCCCCGCACCAGATAGCGGCGGGTGGTCAGGCAGTGGCGGTAGGCCGTCTCCCATAGCTCTTCGTCATCTGTCTCCTGCGCCGCGTAGAAGATGATCGGCACGTTCATCATGATGTCGATAAAGAGGCTCTCGTCGGAGACAAAGGAGCGCAGGTATTCGCCCTTCTCCTTGAACCGCTTGGCGAGGGTCTGGCCGGCCTCGATGACGACCTCGTTCTTGTCCTCTTCGCCGGTAATGTCGTACCAGCGTTTCCAGGTGGAGAAGAACAGAAAGCCGAGATCGTGGACGTTGCGGTCGGTCTTGCGGTGTTCCAGCAGACGGGAGTAGTGCTCGGCCTTCTCGCGGAAATATTCGTCGCCGGTGGCCTGGTAGACCAGCCACAGCTGCCCGCCGAGGAAGCCTTCGCACCAGTTCGTCCACGCCTCGCCGTCGTGCATCCACTTCCCGTTCTGTGTGTACATCGGGAAATGGTCCGGGTGCGCTTCCACCAGGTTGCGCAGCTGCTCGGCCGCGAAGTCGACGGTCCTTTCACATTTGGAGTGCAGATTATCAAGGTCAATCATCGGGTTTTGGGTCTCCCAGGTTCGGTTACATTGATTTCAATCTGGCGGACAGGTCTTCCGTATTACCGTCAATACAGGTCCATTCAAGTTCAATTTTCCTCTGCCCCTGCGGCCTGCATCACTTTCCGCAGCGATTCCACGGCGTAGGCCATTCCGTCCGGGCCGCTGAAACCGCTGCTGTGCGCGGCGATGGCCAGGTGTGGCTCCAGGGCCAGCATGCCCTGATAGCCGCTGCTGATGAGCCGGTCCAGCAGCTCGGGGATCTGTCCGTCGCCTTCGCCCGCGGCTTTGACGGCGCCGCCCGTCGTGCAGTCCTTGATATGCACATAGCCCACGCGGTTGCCGATCCGAGGCCAGCCGCGCTCGGTGATCCGCGCCTCGCCTACCTGCACGAAGTTGGCCGGGTCCCAGAGGAAGACCAGATGGGGGCTGTCGATGGCGTCAACCAGCTTCACGCAGCGGTCGAGCGTGTCGCCGACGATGCCCTTCTCGTTTTCCAGCAGCAGGGTGACGCCCTCCTCCGCGGCGACCTCCGTCAGGCGGCGCAGCCGGTCAATGGCAGTGTCCACATAGCTGTCGTAGTCGCCGCTGTCTTCGGGCGGATGGAAAGAGAAGATGCGGATGTTGCTCGTGCCCAGCTGGCGGGCGATCTCGCTCAGGCGGCGCAGGTTACCCATCTCCGTTTCAATCGGCTCCTCGATCGGGCTCTTGCCGACCGGGCTGCCGATCGCGCTGACCGTCACGCCGTGGGCATCGCACATCGCCCGCACCTTCGCCACCCGCTCATCCGACATATGGAGGACGTTCTGCCCCCACGCCGCCCGCAGCTCCAGGCAGGAAATCTTCAGGTCATTGAGCGTCTGCAGCTGTGATTCCAGATCGTCTGCGATCTCGTCGCCAAAGGCGCTTATAGTGAAGGATGCAGTTGTCATATTGCTGTTTCTCTCCGAATTAGACCATCCATCTTTTCAATTCATGACTCCGAGTGAGGCGAGCAATTGTGTCTCTCTCCCCTCATCTTTTTTGGGCGGTCGGGCCTTCGGCCCTCCCTTGTGCGGGGGGACACCCCCCGTACCGCCCCCCGACAAAAACACGCCCCGCCGCCTATACGCCTTCAATCCAGCAAGTGCGCCAGCGACCGGCGCCAGACAACCCGAGCGCCTCCTATCAACTGACGCCGGGCCCTTGGTGTTCACTAAGAACTAAGAACTGCCTACTAAAAACTGTCCTCATATACCGCCAGGATCGTCGCCAAACTCCGCCTGCCCTCAGCCCCGTCAATCACCGGGTCCTCCCCGCGGCGGATGCCGGCGATGAAATCCTTGAGAATGGCGATATGGCCGCTGGTCGAGATGCCGCGCGGGTCGCCGGCCATGCCTGGGTCCACCTGCTCCGTCGCGACCGGCCACGCCTCGACCGTCGCTTTGGACTCGTCGGCCAGTCCCCAGCGCAGGACAGACTCTCCCTCGATCTGGATGCCGCCGTTGGTGCCGTAGACCTCCAGGCGGTGGGGAAATCCGGGCTCCGTGGCCACGGTGGCGGTGATCGTCGCCACAGAGCCGTTGGCAAAGCGCAGCACCGCGCCGGCTGTGTCTTCAATCTCGACAGAGCGATGCCGTGAATCGGCGAAGGCATGCACCTCAACCGGATCGCCCAGGAACCAGAGCAGCAGGTCGACAATATGAATGCCCTGGTTCATCAGCACGCCGCCGCCGTCCATGGCCCACGTGCCCCGCCACTCCGCCTGCGCGTAGTAGGGCTCGTCGCGGAAATAGGGCATCGTCACCACGCCAAGCGTGATTTCGCCCAGGTCGCCGCCGTGGATGGCGTCGTGGACGCGACGGAAGAGCGGCTCCGCCCGGCGCTGCAAGCAGACGCCTAGCTGCACGCCGTTCTCGCGGCAGGCCGCGATCATGGCGTCGGCGTCGGCCAGCGAGAGGGCCATCGGCTTTTCCACCAGCACGTGCTTGCCGCTCGAAGCGGCCGCGATCGCCTGCTGCGCGTGGTGGCCGCTGGGCGTGCAGACGCAGACGGCATCGACCGCCGGGTCCGCCAGCAGCTCGTCATAGGATTTGGCCGGCGCGCCGAAACGCTGGGAAATCTCACCGTAGCGGGCCGGGTTGTAGTGCCCCACCCCCACCAGGCGCGCGCCCAGGTCGGCGCATTCCTGGATCGCGTTCAGGTGGTACTCCGCCACCATGCCCGCGCCGAGGATGGCAAAGCCAAGTTCAGTCTGTCCGTTTTGTGTCATTTTGTTTCGTCCCACATGCGGCGCAGATACTCTCCGGCGGGACCTGCCTGGGCTGCCAGGTCATCCCAGCGGCATTCGATCGAGATGCGTCCGCTGTAGCCGCCCTGGTGCAGGCGGCGGAAAAATTCCTCATACGGGTAACTGCCTTCGCCGGGCGCGACGCGATGCGTGTCCGCGACATGCACATGCTCGATCCATGCGGCGCAGGTGGTGATGTTTTCCAGCGGTTCGTCGTCCTCCATCATATGGTAGAGATCGGCCAGCAGGCGCACGCGCAGATGAGCGGTCTCCCGCGCAAGTTCCATGCCTTCGGCGACGCTGGTGATGATGTTCGAATCGCGCGAATTCAGCGGCTCGATGACGATGGTCACGCCGTTGCGCACGGCTACGTTCCCGGCCAACCGCAGGAAGCGCACCAGCTGCATGAAGGCCTCCTCCTTGGCGAATCCATCGGGTACATTGCGCGCGCCGCCGCTGCCAAAGACGATCTTCTCGCCGCCCACCGCGGCCACGCGGCCGATGGCGGCCTCCAGATAGCTCTCCACCTGCTCCCAATTTACATTCGGCCCGGTCACAGGCGCCTCAGAGGGTACGAAGACGTTGAAAACCGGTGTCGGCAGCGGCGCGCTGTCGAAGGGCGCGCGGATGGCGTCGAAATCCGGATCCAGCGGGGACAGCGATCGGACAGTCGGCTCGACGAAATCGAAGCCGGCCGCATGCGCGATGCCCGCGTCGGCAATGGGCATACAGATTCCAAATTGCATGGGTGGTGTACTCCAGGGGTCGACAATAATCAGAATTTTTTTGCTGTGTGACACAGCATGAACTGTATTCTATAATAGGATTCTCCCAGGCGCTATATTTTCAGGGGTTCATTGGCCCTGGAATCTTGCCTTTGAAGCGGACGGTTCGTCGCCACAGCGAAGAACGTGAAAGGAGGGATATAAGGGAACGCAACCCATTTCTGTAACATCGACGTACAACCCAAGGAGGAATGACCGATGGCCAGCAAGTCAAGCCGACGTGATTTTCTCAAAGTGTCTGGTAGCGTCGTAGCAGGCGCGGCCGTGGCCGGATGTGTGGCCCCCGCCGCTCCAACGACAACCGGTATGGACGATTCCGGCCCTACCTCAGAACGCATCGCCCTGCGCTTCCTCAACAAGTGGGGCTCCGGCGTGCGCCGTGAGCTGATGAACGGCTTTCTCGACAATTGGGCCGAACAGCCCCCCGAAATCGGCATCATCTTTGAGCCGGTCGCCGATTTTGACCGCCGCATGCCGATCCTCGTCGCCGCCGGTGAGTGGGGCGACATCATGTTGTTCTTCGACCTGCAGTTGAGCGCGTTCCACGAGATCGCCGCCGATCTCACCCCCTACTTCGAGGCCAGCGGCACCCCCTTCCCCGGCCAGGAGGGCAGCGAGCTGATCCGTATCCCCGATCATGTCGGTTACGAGCCGGGCAAGGTCAAAGCCGTCCCCTTCCAGCTCAATATCGTCATGTCCGGCATCAACAAGGACCTCTTCGAAGAGGCCGGCGTCCCCATGCCCTGGGAACACGACCACAACGGCGACAAGTGGTGGGACTGGAACGACTACCGCGAGGCGGCCTGCGCCATCAGCGAGCTCGGCGAAGAGTACATCGGTTCCAACTTCAGCTTCGGCAATATCGAGCAGGACGGCCTCGTCAACTGGAGCGTCGCCAACGGCGGCCAGCTGATCGACGTCGAGAACAAGAAAGGCTCCTGGAACACGCCCGAGTTCATCGAAGGCCAGAAGTTCGCGGTCGACATGATCTGCCAGGACGACTGCATGATGAACGTGGACGACTACCAGGGACAGGGCCAGGCCTTGGGCATCTACCCCTGGGCCGCCGGCGTGCAGGGCATCGCCTCGCGCGGCGACCTCTACTGGGTAAATAACAGTGAGCACAACCTCACCCAGGTCGCCTGGGTTCGCTCACCCAACACCGGCGAGAGCGCCGGCCTCGGCTCCATGCACTTCCACATCGTCACCACGCAGAGCCAGCACCCGGCCGAAGCCTTCGAGTTCATTACGTACCTCGCCAACTTCGAAAATCAGAAGAACATTGGCCTGGCCGGCACGGCCGAACCGGTCAACGCCGGCGTCTGGCAGGACGCCGACTACCAGGCCACATGGGGCGGCCCCGAAGCGGTCGAAGCCCGGCTTGATGCCCTCGACAACTTCATCTTCACGCCGCAGCTCCCCGGCGTCCTCGAATGGTTCGGCGAGATCAAGATCCTATGGGGCGACGTGCTGCGCTGCGAGGCAAGCGTCGAAGACCAGGTCGTCGTCGTCGACCAGAAGACCGACGAGATCCTGGCCGCACACTCCTGATACGTTTCGCGCAACGGTGGATAGCGGCCCGCGTTCCGACGAGCCGCTATCCACTGCTCACTTTCCACTACCCACCATCCACCCGGATTGCAGATGCAGAACCCCAGGACCGTTGCGTCGAATATCAACTGGGCCCGGCTGAGGCCGCACATCGTCGGCTGGGCCTTCATCTCCCCCTGGCTGGTCAGCTTCAGCTTCCTGATGGTCTACCCCTTCATCGCCTCCTTTTTCCTCAGCTTTACCCGCTACCAGCTGATCGGCGAGGCGGAGTTCATCGGCTTTGAAAGCATCCAGCGCATGCTCTTCGAGGACGAAAGGGTCGCCGACGCGCTGCGCGTTACCTTTACCTATGTTCTCCTCACCGTCCCCGCGGGCACCGCCATCAGCATCCTGGTCGCCATCCTGCTCAATCAGAGCGTGCGCGGCATTCCCTTCTTCCGCACCTCTTTCTATATGCCCAGCGTGATCGGCGGTGTCGGCCTCGCGCTGTTATGGACGACCATCCTCGCCAAGAACGGGCCTATCAACGCCGCGCTCGGCCTGGTTGGGATCGAGGGACCGAACTGGCTCTTTGATACCGCCTGGGCGCTGCCTTCCCTGGCGCTCAAGGCCATCGCAACCGCCGGCGCCGCCATGCTCATCATTCTCGCCGCCCTGCAAGGCGTACCGCAGCATCTCTACGAGGCCGTCGAACTCGACGGCGGCGGCGAATGGGCCAAGTTCTGGCATGTAACCCTGCCCCAGATCTCGCCTGCCATCTTCTACAACGTCATCGTTACCACGATCGGCGTGATGCAATCATTTGTCGAGGCTTTTATCATGACCAATGGCGGCCCCGGCACCGCCACCCTCTTCTACGGCCTCTATCTCTACCGCCAGGCCTTTGAGTTCTACCGCATGGGCTACGCCTCCGCGCTCGCCTGGATGATCTTCCTTATCATCCTCGCCCTGACCATCGTCAACTTCCGCATGGCCCGCTACTGGGTCTACTACGAGGGTGAGGAGTAGCCCGTCTTGTCCGCGCTGACCGCTTCCTGGAGCAAGAGCAAGACCGCCCAGCGCCGCCTGCGCGACGCGCTCGCCTACACCTTGCTGGCCGTCGGTTTTGTCTGGTTCATCTTCCCGCTGTTCTGGGTTATCATGGGCTCGCTCAAAACCTTCGAAGATTTCAATCAGATCCCGCTGCGGGTCTTCCCCTCCGCGCTCTACTTTGGAAACTATCCCAGCGCCTGGACCAGCGTCCCCTTTGGCCGCTACTTTATCAACACCGCCATCATCGTCTCTCTCTCCGTCGTCGGCGAGCTGATCAGCGCCTCCATCGTCGGCTTCGGCTTCTCTCGCCTCAAGTTCTGGGGCCGCAATTTCCTCTTCATGGTCCTGCTCAGCACCATGATGCTGCCCTTCTGGGTGGTGATCATCCCCCGCTTCCTGCTCTACAGGGATATCGGCTGGGTCGGCACGTGGCTGCCGCTCATCGTGCCAAGCTACTTCGCCAACCCCGTCTACGTTTTTCTTATGCGCCAGTTCTTCATGACGTTGCCGCCGGAACTGGACGACGCCGCCAAGATCGACGGCTGCAACGAGCTGGGCATCTTCTGGCGCATCCTGCTGCCGCTGACCAAGCCGGTGCTGGCCACCATCGCCATCTTCTCCTTCATCAACGTCTGGACCGACTTCGTCCAACAGGTCATCTATCTCAGCCAGGACAGCACCTACACCGTCGCGATTGGCCTCGCCTTCCTGCGCTGGCAGATCGCGCAGGGCGACCCCGTGCCCGGACTGCTGATGGCCGCCACCGTGTTCACATCGTTGCCCATGATCGCGATCTTCTTTATCGGCCAGAAATAGTATGGTGCGCGGCATCGCGCTCACAGGACGCACCGGAACATGATCGACAACAGATACCTGCTGCTGGATACATCACTCTGGGCGCAAGCCGATCAGCTCACCGTAACGCCGGGGCGGGCGCGCAAAGCAAGCCAAAATCCTCTTTTCGGCGAAGATCTGCCCTGGGAAGTCCGGCACGACAATCTCTACCCCAATGCGCTCTTCGACCCCACCGACAATCTCTACAAGTGCTGGTACAACCCCTTTATTATCGACGCGGCGACCACCGATACCCCGCCCGCGCAACGGGAACGCGGCGCCTATCGCGCCGCCCTTGCCCGCGCCAGAGCCGACGAACAGACCAGGAAGCACCGCGAGATGGGCGTCTGTTACGCCGTCTCCACCGATGGGATCCACTGGGAACGGCCCGAACTGGGCCTGATCGAGTTCGATGGCTCCACCCGCAACAACCTGGTCATGCGAGATGTGCATGGCGTCGGTGTCACCCTCGACCCCCATGATCCGGAGCCGGCGGGCAGGTTCAAGGCGTTCATGGAGGGCGGCGTCTCCCGTTCGCCCGACGGCCTGCACTGGTCCCCCATCCAACCCTGCCCTGAGATCGACGCCCGCTGGGATACCCACAACAATCTGTTTTGGGACGAACGTCACGGCAGGTATGTCGGCATTACCCGTTTGTGGGATGGACGCCAGCGCACCGTCGGCCGTACCGAAAGCGAGGACTTCAACTCCTGGACGCGGGCGGTCGAGGTCCTCAGCGCCCTGCCGGACGAGCCGGACCGCCAGACCTACGCCCTGATCGCCTTCCCCTACGCCCAGGTCTATCTCGGCCTGTTGATGATGTTCGATACGGCGACCGACCTGGTCGACTGTGAACTGGCCTGGAGCCGCGATACCGTGCAATGGGCGCGCGTCTCTCCGGGGACGCCGCTCATCGAACGCGGCGCGGAGGGCAGCTTCGACTGGGGCTGCGTCTACGCGGGGGCCTATCCGTTCCTCAAGGACGGGCGTCTGCATCTCTATTACGGCGGCAGCGACGGCCCCCACACCGACTGGCGCTCAGCCTATCTTGGGCTGGCGACGCTGCGGCCGGACGGGTTTGCCGGGTTGACGCCGGCCAGCAAGTCACAGACCGCGACGCTCGTCACGCGGCCCGTACGGTGCAGCGGGCGGCAACTGTGCCTGACCGCCGACGCGGACGGCGGTCAGGTCAGAGCGGCGCTGTTGGATGTCGAGGGCAAGAGCCTGGCCGATTCGGTACCGGTCCGGGCGGATGTCACCGATCTCCCCCTGCAATGGCGCGATGGTCAGGACCTCGCGGCGCTGGAAGGCCAAGAAATTCAGCTTGTCTTCGAACTGCGGGACGCGGCGCTCTATTCCTTCTCTTTCAGCGATTAATCCCTTGTACGTATAACATATGTGCAGCGGGCCGCCTGCCGCCCGCGTCATTCCGCAAGATGCCCACAGCGACCAGCGGGTGACTCTTGCACCATCGCCACTGAATATCACTGAACAGTAAGGAGAGACTCATGGGAACGAGAATGGAAAGCAAGGTAGCCATCATCACCGGCGCAACCTTGGGGCTGGGCAAGGCCGGCGCGCTGGCGTTCGCCCGTGAAGGCGCCTCCGTCGTCATCTGCGACCGAGGCCGAACGCCGGAGAACGCGCAGAAGGTCCTGGCGCAGGCGGAGGGTCTCAGCGGTGAGATCGCCTACAAGCGCTGTGACGTCATGATCAAAGAGGACATTAAAGCCCTGGTCGCGTTCACCGTGGAGCGCTTTGGACGGGTCGACGTCATGGTCAACAATGCCATCATCGACAACCCGGGCGGCATGTTGGAGGATGTCACACTCCAGGACTGGGACGACGGCTTCGCCTGCCACGTGACCGCGCCGCTTCTCTTCTGCAAAGAGGTGGTTCCGCTGATGATCAAGCAGGGCAGCGGCAACATCATCAACGTCTCATCCAGCATCGCCCTTGCCGGCAGCCCCAGCATCTCATCCTATGGTCCGGCCAAGGCGGCCATGATCAATTTCACCCAGCATCTGGCCATCACCTACGGCCCTGACGGCATCCGCGCCAACGCGCTCACCCCCGCGCGCATGCTCACCGAAAAGAAGTACGAGATGCTCGCCAACAATCCGGCCGCGGTGCGCACGCAGCAGTTCGCCTATCCGATGGGCAGCCCCGCCCTGCCCGAGCAGGTGGCCGAGGTCATGTTGTTTCTGGCTTCAGATGAGTCGATTGCCATCACCGGCCACAATCTGATCGCCGACGCCGGCAACGCCGCATACGGCCCGGGCGGCATGATCGGGCGGCTGGAGGCCGATCTGCGCGCCCGGTTGGAAGCACAGGGCTCGGAGTGGTTGAAGGATGAACTGTAGGGTTCAGTTCCAGCTGCCGATGAAGTCTTCGAGCGTGAAATCGACCGGCATTTCATTGAAGAAGTAACGCATCGGTCTCGCCTGGAAACCGGGCGCGAAATGCTCGTTCTCCGCCTGCAACTTTTCGTCCAGGATCGCAAAGCGCTCGTGGAGAGCGGCGGCCTCTGCATCTGTGAAGCGGTCTGCGAACTGCGGGCCCCAGTTGATCGAGATCGAATGGGAGGAGCGGGCGCGCTGGCGATAGTCCTCGGTTATGCCTGCCAGCGAATCGGGGGAGGCGTCAGCGCTCGCGTTTTCATGCTTTACAACCTGGATATGGAGAACCGCTTTGCAGAGATAGATCGTCAGAACCATCTTGCCGGCTTCGCCTACGCCGGGCTGCAGCGCTTCGAGCGCGTCAGAGTAGGCGCCGGCGTTGCCGTTCAGCGCCTCCCGCAAGGCGATCTCGGTCACATCCTGCAGCGCCGCGCTCTTCCCGTTCCACTGTGTGAATGACGCCCGCGCCGCGGGCGAAAGGTGCCTGGTGAAGGAGGTGTCGGGGTAGTAGGGGAAGATCGTATGGCCGCCATGGATGGTGCGGCGCGTCGTGGGGCTGTAGTCGCTGCCCCAATGCAACAGGTAGTTGATATAGACGACAGCGTCGCCGGCGTTCAGCTCAACGGGTATGCCGCCCGGTACCGTTTGCCGCGGGTCTGCTGACAGCGAACGGTTTTCGGTCTCGGTGTTGAGCCGCAGATGGCTGCCCGGCACCACCCAGAGCACGTTGTCGTCGTAGAGCGGGATGTTCCACTGCACATATTTGGGGCCGTTTTCCTTCAAATCCTTCTGCAGGCCGGCCAGGGGCGCCATGTCGATCGGGTGGATGTCGCGATGCCACGCGGCCGGGCCATGATCGCGCACCGGGCTGCACATCAACATCATGCCGGCCACCGACGCCGCCTCCGGAACGCTCAACAGCTGGCGGCTTATCCCCAACGTGCTCTCCTGCAGCCAGACCTCGACCGTGCTGGCCGTTGCTTCGTCGATCAGCCTGTTGTAAGAGACCAGGCGCGGCTGCGCGTGTGTCTCCCATACGCCGCCGGGCGGGTCGTCCGGACCCCGCTCCTGCGCCCAGATCTTTCTCTGCCTTCCGACTAGCGTTTCAAAGTCGGCCCGCAACTGCTCCAACTGGTCCGGGGGGATGACGTCCCGCAGGACGAGATACCCTTGCTCCATGAACTGTTCGCGGCTGACCTGCATCGTTCGGCTCCCCTGTTTTTTTCTGATAGGTCGGCGACTGAACAACAAGCCCCGGCAGTCGATTCTACCGGGGCTTACTTATGCTTGTGCGGTGTATTCTCCGAAGTGCTATCGCTTTTTTGTGCGCGCTTTGCCACCCCAAGGGTTTTTCACGCAGCAGGAGAGACTGGACACAGACCCCATGATGTAAAGGCCGTATGACACAATCAAAACAACAATCCCCGCCACCGGGCTTATCAGCCATTCCAGAAGTGTGAAACCGGAAATTTGACCAACATCGCCCCAAGATCCAAGCGACGCACCCACATCGGAATCGACGCGTCTGTGCATCGGCGGCGCGTAACTCGTCATCGTCTGACGCTGCGCTGTCCTGAAGATCATCTCCGGCTCTTGGTACATCGCTCCCTCTCCAGGGCGGGCCATACACGGCCACCGCCGCTGCTGGCAATATACCATATCACCGGCAGGCTGTTAAGCAGCCAGTTTCGAAAGTTATGGCTGGGATTTACGTGCGGGACTGCGCAAGTTGCTAGACCTGCTAGTGGGCCATTACAGAGATTCTACAGTGACCCACCTCAACTCTTTCGACAATTCAAAAAAGAAATGTCCAGCTAAGTCGAAAAAAAGTACAAGAGCCTCGACGATTATGTTGCTTCGGCATCGGAATTGTTGCATAATTTGCGTCGAGGGAAAGAAGGTTGGCCGAAAACACAACCGCCGACACTTTTGTCGGCGGTTGTCTGTTTCGTTGCAGAAGCGCGTATATCCTATTGGGAAACTATGACAGAAGGGACTGCTGGTTCAAAAGGACCATTAGGTTCTGGTGATAGGGATCATTGTCCCAAGAAACCTCTCAAGGTTTTCCTACGGTATTTGACTGCGGTAGAAGAGAAATGACCTACGATCTTGAAGGTGCAGGAGTACTTGCAAAAGTTACGGCGATAAGTGATGACGGATATAGTGTCTATTTCGATTTTCGAAATGGCAATACGGGTTACTTTGACGATGTGGACCAAGAGCTTTCCGTCGGAGACGTGCTTCTCATTACTCACGACAAAGAAAATAATCGCTACGATTTTGAAGAGGCCCCTAGTAGCGCTTGGCCTGAGGCATTGTGGGTAGGGATCGTAAGGCTCAAGCTACAAGATATTTCAGTAATTGAATCGGGAGGAAGGCTTCGGAAGGTTCCGACGGTAACCGTCCCATGCTATGAAAATGGATACACAGTTCTTGCAGGAGACGCGCAGGGAGTCACTAAGGTTCTCTCAGAAAGGCCCATAAAATACTTCGACCTCCCAGAAGTTGACGATTCGGTCATTGATCGATTCCTCCTGAGTTCTGAAGACACAGAGGACCTTGGGTTTGAAGATTTCGGAGGTCTATCGACGGTCGTCGCTCGGGCACGCGAATTGATTGAAATACCGCTAAATGAAGGAAAGGCTCTATTAGAGATTGGAGCACGTCCGATCAAGGGTGTGCTCTTTACCGGAGGGCCAGGCACCGGAAAGACATTGCTGGCTCGGATAATTGCCGCCCAGTCCAAGGCGATTTTTTTTGAGATCTCCGGCCCAGAAGTGTTCAGCAAGTGGTACGGCCAAAGCGAAGAATTGATAAGAATGTTGTTTGAGGCGGCGGCGAAGGAAGAGAAAGCAATCATCTTCTTTGATGAGATTGATAGCGTAGCAGCTCAACGAGGCGACGAATCACATGAGGCATCTAAACGCGTCGTAGCTCAGTTGCTAACTCTTATGGATGGATTCAAGCCTGATACCAACGTTGTAGTCATTGCCGCGACCAATAGACCGCAAGATCTTGATGCTGCCCTTCGAAGACCAGGACGTTTTGATTGGGAGATTGAATTTCCTTACCCGGACGAATGCGACCGTAAAGATATTCTTGTAAAGACCGCACGTCGACTGAAGACAAAGGGCCCACTCCCCTATGACATTATCGCAGCACACTCAGATGGATGGTCGGCAGCCGAGCTAACACAAATATGGAGTGAGGCCGCATTACTAGCCGTTAGCGACAATCGACGCCAGATATACGAAGAGGATTTTGTCGGTGGGTTCGAGCGCGTTTCCCGTTACCGGGAACAGGCCAGAGCGTCTAGACCGAATGGAGGCGACAGATGAACATATTATCTCGGCTACAAACTTGGCTCCGACGTCTAAAGCCTCAGCGGGCTCCTAAAAGCCATGCAGGGCCCCTACGCGAATTCGTTTACCTGGACGAAGTGTCTGTCTATAGTATTCTGGCCTCTCGGAAAGGGCCAATCGCAACTCAATTCACCGAAAGCCAGACAGTCTCTCTAAATAGTGAAGTCGTGAGTTCAGTAGGTGTCGGACTGGGATCGACAAAGGCCACTGCTGACACCAAGCTGCAAAGTGGCCGAGTTCAAAATACTCAAGTGCTACGTAAGGCTATCATTCAAACGAGCTTTAAAGATTTATATGACATCGAGAGTGCTGGGCTAGCGTTGAGACCCCCTGAGGCCGATGAGGTTCCTCAAGTCAACAACATCGCTGATATTGAGAATCTTGATCCAATTGATGGCGGTAGTTGGCTCGTGGATCCGAGTGAAATCTCGCGAGGGAAACTTCTAGAAGTCGAGGTAGAACTGGAGGCTGATCCAATCTTTCGCATAGCTTCAGTAGTTGCAACGCTCAGAGAATTCATAGAGGACAACGAGCAACTCTTCGGGCACGAAATTGTCGCTCAACTCGCACATATGAGGTCAATCGCCCAGTTGCTTGACAGTTTACTCATCGGCCTCGTCCCTATCCGAGGGCACCTAGTCGATTATTTGTCGGCAATCATTGGTGGGCGCAACGTGCTAATACACCGCTCTCTTCTTGATCAACTTGGTCCTGGCGCCCAGATAGAGACACACACTGCATTCGTGGTTGGTGTTGCTCAACATGACCTGTTCTGGAAGGACATCCGGCGTGTGCTATTTTCGAAGGCTCGGTACACTGTCTTCTGCCGGCTCGCAACAGAAGGATTAGCAGATCGCTGGCAACCAGTTAAGGTAGCAGGAGTCCTTGCGGGGATCGTCCCTCAATTTGATGAAGCTATTAATGAATTCGGCGAATGGGCACATCGAGCTATGATTAATGCACCTCCTAGCTCGCCAGCTACGACGAGCCTACACTTGCATGACCATAGGAGGGTGATTGAACAGTATGTTGAACTTCTGACTGAACGGCACTGTCAGACTCTAGCACCTAATTTCACTAATCAGCTTTTCCAAGACATCTTACCAGAAAGAGGCTGGCTGAGTAGTGTCGATAGCCGACTCCGAATACTCAAAGAGGTGACGCGTCGAGTTGATGAGGATCTTAGAGTTACCACATCCGGCGAATTGGCATACGAACTCCGAGAAGCGGTTCTTGGGCCAGCGAGTCTACAAGGTATTCTTGCCCCGCAGTTGCCAAGTGGATTTGGTTCCAACAATAACCCGTCGCTCTGTCCTGAGAGATTTCTAGACACAGAGATCATAGCGATTTATTGGTAAGACTCTATCAGCGCATACTAGAATGATTGGTGCCAAACCCACTCACCTGACAGGGAACGACAAGTTCACTTTCTTGAACTACTGGGTATACATTTCAATTGTGTATCAGAATTGAGGGAATGTCGTGCGGGGCGATGAAGCTGTTCTGAGTTACCTTACCCCTTTTGGCGCAGACTAAAGTCAATCTCTTGGAAAAATCATTGCCTGGGTCACAATAAATGTGACCGCAAGATGCCAGAACTGCGAGGAGAAAGAAGTGCTCTTCTCTCACTCCTCGCCCCTCTACACATCCTCCGCCTGCAGCCTTTCTAGCAACTCGCTGTACGCGTCCCGGTCCAGGGGCAGTTCTACCGCCTCGCCGGTGGCGCCGCTGTAGATCATCGCGTTGGCCAGCTCCAGCGACTTCAGCCCTTCTTCGCCGTTGCAGCGCGGTTCGCCGCCTTCGCGAATGGCGCGGTGGAAGTCCTTGTACACCCTCGCATGTCCGTGTTCCTCCGGCTCGTCCTCGACACCGGCGTCATCGTCAGCCGCTTCCGTGCGCACGAAGGGTTCGGGGCTGTCGGTGATCAGCTGGCGCAGGTCGGTCTCGTAGCGCTCGTACTCGATGTGGTCCTGGTGCAGCACGATCTTGCCTCCGGTACCGGACACCTCAAAGGTGCGGGGGCCGCTTTCGGTCGTGCTGAAATAGATAGTGCCCTGCGCGTCCTCCGGCCACTCGAGCAGCGCGGTGGCGGTGTCCTCGGTCTGGATCGCGTGCAGGCGGGTGGCGGTGGCGGCGTAGACGCGCTGCGGGGACCCGACCAGATGGCAGACCAGGTCCAGGTCGTGCGGGGCCTGGTTCATCAGCACGCCGCCGCCCTCGCCCCGCCAGGTGCCGCGCCAGCCTCCGCGCAGGTAGTAGGCCGCGGTGCGCATCCACGGGAAGATGCCGGTCACCCGCTGGATGCGGCCCAGCTGCCCGCTGTCGATCAGCCGTTTCATCGCCCGCACGTGCGGCAGCTGCCGGTACTGGTAGTTCACCGCCAGCACGCGGTTGTTGGCCCGCGCCGCCGCGATCATCGCGTCCGCTTCCTTTACCTGGATGGCGATCGGCTTTTCCACCAGCACATGGCTGCCGGCGTTGAGCGCGTCGATCGCGATCGGCGCGTGGAAGGGATGGGGCGTGATGATCACCGTCACATCCGGGTTGGTTTCGGCCAGCATCTGCCGGTGATCGGGATAGAAGGGGCAGCCCCACTCCTCGGCCCGCTCCTGGCCTGGTTCCGGCGCCACATCCGAGCCGCCGACCACCTCTACTTCATCGAGTGAAAGCCCCATCGAGTGGGAACGGAAAATCCCGGCGCCCATGCCGACCACCGCGTGGCGCAGCTTCGAACCTTGTGGAGAGGGAGAGTTCGACACGTTGTCTTCCTTTTCTTGTTCGTCTGTCGCTTATGAAAAAGGGGGAAACATCTGTACGTCGTGGATGGAGGCCGTCGGTACAGCAAGGTCGGGCCGGGACAGTGGTCAAAACCAGTCACTACCGTTTAGAAATGCAACATCGCCTTGACAACCTGGTTGTCGGGCTGGAGCCAATTGGGGAATTCGTCGATCAACGTTTCCGGCGGCGCGCTGTGCGTGAGCCAGGGGGCCAGATTGATCGCGCCCGTCTCCAGTGTCTGGACGACGCTGGCGAAGTCGGCGCTGGTCGCGTTGCGGCTGCTGAGCAGCGTCGTCTCGCGGCGGTGAAATTCCGGGTCGGGGAAGGTGATGTCGTCCTGCACCAGGCTGATGAAGACAACGCTGCCGCCCTGCTCGATCAGGCCCAGTGCGTTCATCATCGAACGCGCGTTGCCGGTTGCGTCGAATACGGTCAGCGGCAGGTCGCCGCCGAAGACCGCCCGCAGCTGGGCCTCCGCGTCCCCGTGGCCGTCGATGAGATGCTCCACGCCCAGGTTCTCCTGCACAAAGCGCATCCGGTTCTCGTCGATTTCCATCACCGCGACCTCGGCGCCGGCCAGGCGCGCAAAGGCAACTGCGGTCAGCCCGATCGGGCCGGAGCCGATCACCAGTGTCGACTGTGCCGGTTCCAGGTTGGCCCGGTCCACCGCGTGCGCGCCGATGCAGAGCGTCTCGACCAGGGCCAGGTGTTCCAGCGGCAAGGTCTCGGAGCGGTGCAACTTCTCGATGGGGACGGTGATCCGCTCGCGCATGCCGCCATCCATGTGCACGCCCAGCACCTGCAGATGGGCGCAGCAGTTGATGCGCCCGCGGCGGCAGGCGCTGCACGCGCCGCAGTTCAGGTAGGGCTCGACCGCGCAGTGGTCTCCCGGCTGCAAGCTGCTCTCGGTATCCGGGTCGAGAGACAGGATCTCCACGCCCAGCTCATGGCCGAGGATGCGGGGATAGCTGAAATAGGGCTGCCGTCCGCGAAAGGCGTGCAGGTCGGTGCCGCAGATGCCGACCCGGCGCACGCGCACGAGCGCTTCGCCCGGGCCCGGCTTGGCAGGCGGCGCGGACTCCGTCAGATTCAGGCTGCCGGGTTTCTCCAGTATGACCGTTTTCATCGGGCCTGCTCAAAGTGGGATGGCTGACAACGGGGGGCAGGATCGGAGTCGGCGCGCCGGCATCAGCCGCTGGCCACCGGGTCGGCGTTGACGACCGCCGGGGCAGACGCGGCTTCGGGCACGGCATCGTGGCCCTGCCCCTCCAAGTCGATCTGGCCGTCTTTCAGAAACAGAACATAGTCCACGTAATCGTCCACGAGGTTGTCGTGGGTCACGACCAGGAAGGTGACGTTCTGTTCGCGCACGATCTGCTGGAAGAGGCCGAGGATTTCTCGCGCCGTGGTGCTGTCCAACTCGCCGGTCGGTTCATCCGCCAGGATCAGTTTCGGATCGTTGGCGAGCGCTCGCGCGATCGCCACGCGTTGCTGCTGCCCGCCCGACAACTCAAAAGGACGGTGATGCATCCAACGAGTCAGACCAACCAGATCCAGGCAGTGCACAGTCTTTTCATGACGTTCCCGGCCCTTAACGCCCGACATGCGCAGAATCAACTCAACATTCTCAAAGGCGGACAGGCTGGGCAGCAGGCCGAAAGACTGAAAGATAAAGCCGACCTGTTCGCGACGCCAGCGCGTCAACTGGCGTTCGCTCCAGGAGTGAATCTCCTCGCCGAATATGCGGATCTTCCCGTCTGTCGGTGAATCCAGGCCGCCAAGGCAGTTGAGAAGAGTTGTCTTGCCGCTGCCGGAGCGCCCCTTCAACGCGGCGAATGTCCCTTGCGCAATCTGCAGGTTGACGCCCTTCAGCGCGGCTACCTCCAGGCTGCCCGTCTTATAGACGCGCCAGATATCTTCGGTTTCGATGGCCGTGTTGGGGTAAGGGTTGTTTTCCATCTGCGTTCCAGGATCCGGTTTCTCTGTCGTTGCTTTCGAGGGGGCTGCGTTGTGAACGGGCCGCTAATCGTCCTTCTTGCGGCGGAAGCGGCTGAAGAAACCGCCGATCGCGGCTGCCTGCTGGATGCGGCTGGCGGCCGCCTGCTCCTGGGCGACCAATTCCGGCGCCTCAACGTCCTCGTTGTCGGCCGGCCGGATCAGTATGCCCTCGTCGGTTATGTCGAGAAGCGCCCGGCCGTGGATCGAGAACTGCTGCAGGACATCCTTCGGGATCTGCAATCGACCGGCGCTGTCCAGTACGACCAACTCTTCGAAATGTTCCTCGTGTTCCTCTACGATGCCGTCGCCGCCGCTATTGAGCGCATCTTCGTCAAAGCGTTCGACCGTGCGCACCTGGCGCCGCGTCTCGCTGGCGAGCATCCCGTCACGGATGGCGACCACCCTGTCCACGTGGCGGGCAATTGTCGGGTCGTGGCTGACAATGATGGTCGTCAGACCAAACTCTTCATTCAGCGTGCGCAGCGTCGCGTAAATCGTCAGCGCCGTAGCCGTATCCACTTCACCGGTCGGCTCGTCCGCCAGCAGCAGCGTTGGATTGTTGGCCAGCGAAACGGCGATGGCGACGCACTGCTGTTCACCGCCGGACAGCTCGCGCATGTGGTGTTTCATGCGCTCGCCGAGCCCCACCCTTTCCAACAGATCCTCGGCCCGGTCGCGCTTTTCTCTGCCCGCGAAACCCGCCAGCGTCATCGGCAACTCAACATTTTCGACCGCGTTCAGATAGGGCACCAGGTTCCGTGCGCTCTGTTGCCACACAAAACCGACCTGTTCCCGCCGGTAGCGGTTGATCGCCCGTTCCGACATCTTCAACAGATTGAATTCGCCGACCCGCACCTGCCCTGCCGTCGGTCTGTCCAACCCGCCCAGGATGTTCATCAACGTGGACTTGCCGCTGCCGCTGACGCCAACGATCGCCATCAACTCGCCGGAACGCACCGACAGATTCAGCCCTTGCAACGCGACCACCTCCAGGTCGGCGATCTGATAGATTTTTACGAGGCCGTCGCAGAGAATAAATGGCTCAGTCGTTGTCATCTCTTAGTTTCCAATTCACAGAAACGCTATTCCCTCACGGCGACCGCAGTTACTAAAAACTTGAAACCGAAAACAAAAAACTGCTGCTCACACCGTTTCGCCCAGTTTGATCGCCTGGAATATCTTCATGCGCATCAGCAGCGTAATCAGAACGCCCAGCGCAGCGACGAACAGAACGCCGAACAGGGCGTACACACGCGTAATCGCCGGCCATGCGATCCCCACCAGGTACGGCGGCGTCAGGTCCGAGGCCGTGTTCCCCACCTGCAAATAGGGGATGAACTGGTTGCTGACCGAAGTGCCCAACAGTGTTCCCGCTCCGATTCCGACCAGAATCAGAAAGGCCAGCTCCCATGCCAGGAACATCGTCATCTGACCTGAAGACAGGCCGATTGAACGCAGCGTCCCCAGTTCAATAAAGCGTCGCCGGAAGGAAAACAGCGTGTATAGCAGAAATCCCAGCACAGTCAGCAGCGCCGCGGCCAGGAAGCCGACCGAAAGGACGCCGAACAGCCCCTGCCGCTGCGGCAGTTTCTGCTCGTCCGCAATCCTCTGCCGGGCGGAATAGTGGTTGATCACGTTGATGTCGTACTGCCGCAACTCCCGTGTGAGTCCCTCGAAGTCGGTGCCCGGCTCTGTGCGCACCAGCACATCGTAGGGGAACTGCCCACCCATCCGCTCAAACAGATGGTCGAGGTTTCCCACGATCAGCGGACCGTCGGCATCCGGGTACCAGGTGGGGAAGTAGCGGAAGTCGCCGACGATGGTCATCTGCATCTCCGCCCGCAGCCCGTAACGCGCCGCGCCGACCAGAATCGTATCACCCACCAGCAGATTGTGATCGCGCATGAAATCCCGATGCAACAGCACCCCATCCGAGGATAGGGCCAGCGAATTCATCAGTGAGCCCAGCGAAGCTGCCGCAAAATCCCGCCGCCAGTAGGCCGCCTTGGGGAAGTCGAGCCGGTCAATGCCGAAGACATGGGCATCGCGCCAGCGTCCGTCCAGATGTACCCGCGCCTCAAATCGGGCGAAGCGGGTGGCGGCCGATATATCGGGTGAGCGCAGATGCTCCGAAACCGGCACAAAAGTCCAGCTGGCCGTCTCGGTCGCTTCCCCCCCGGAAGACTCCTCGCCGCCGCCGGGGAAGCCGGCCGACCCGGCTGAAACCGGCGTGTCGCCCAATTCCGCCAGCCGGCCATCGGCGCCAACTCGGTAATAGGCCCGGTCGAAGAGGTGCCCGTCAAGCGTCTGCGCCAGCGACGTGGTGAAGGCGGACAGGCTCAGCGTCAGCACCAACAGAGTCATCGGCGCGGTATACATCCCCCGGTTACGCGCCAGCTGGCGGCTGGCCAGCAGCACGCCCACGCCGCCGCCTTTGGATGCAAACCAGGCGATAATGTGCATGAAAACCGGCAAGACGCGCAGCGTCACCAGTGTCAGCGCAAAGATCCCCAGCGCCGGTATCAAAAATAGCAGTGGATTCTGGAAAATGGTGTCATCCGTGACCGCGCCCGGCATCGTGATGCTGCCCTGTTCGCGTAGCAGATAGATGCCGTATCCCGACGGAATCAGAAGCAGAAGGTCCAGGTAGGCGCGTTGCCACCACGGCGGGCGCAAGGTACGCGCCATCTCCATCTTGTAGGTCACGATCGTATGACGCGCCGCGCCGAAGGAGGGCAACGTCTGCGCCAGAAAGGCAATCAACACCGCGCCGATGCCAAACTGCAGTGTGGACTGGGTCAGAACCAGCCGCAAATCAGATTCGATTGTGAAGTCGAGAAAGCTGCGGGTGGAACCGATCAATCTGGCGACCGAAAAGCTGAGCGGCAGACTGACCAGGAGCGCAAGGATGCCAAGACTGATCGCCTCCAGGCCGGATATGCCCGCTACCTGCCCCACCGTCGCGCCCCGGCTGCGTAAAATCGCTACCTCGTTGCGCTGCCGGGCCACCGCCAGACCGACCACCAGGCTGATAAACGCCAGCAGCAGACCTATAATCGGCACGCTGAAAGCGTAAAGCAGCGTTGTCAACAATCCACTGGCACGCTGATAACGGCGCAGCGCATCCAGCGGCGAAATGCTCAACTGGCTGTTCGCCATCAACGACGTCACTCTCTGTTCCGCCCGCCGCCCGCGCACCAGCAAACGGCCTACATCACTTGAGGTCACGTCCGAGCCGTCCATCACCAGGTACCACAAGCCCAGGTTCACGTCCTGCGGGTAGACAGGCGCAACCCGATTGTGATAACTCTGCTCTGGGATGACAAACAGCGTCTCTAAAGTGGACGGGTTGTAAAACCAGACATCGCTGCTCAGGTCGGCAGGCTCCCACACACCGGCAATGCGCACCGGCGTCTGGTAGCGCTGGCTGTCGCCGTTCTCCTGGCGGATGCGGCGGAACAGCATATACTCTTCGCCTACCTGCAGCCCGATTTCGTCCGCCAATTCCCGGTTCACCAGTACTTCGATCGCCTCCTCCGAATCGGAGGGCGAGACGGCCGGGAATGTGCCTTCAATGATGTTGATCGCCTCTTCAAAACCGGAGATGAAACCCAGATTCACCCATTCCAACGGATCGGTTGTGTCTGCATACGCGACCTGTTCGGTGGGAAAGAGGCGGAAATTGTCCGTCTTGAAATAGCGGATCGTCTTCTTATGCGGTATGCCCAACTCGTTTTGTGCCTGCTGGCTCAGATATGTGTCCAAAGGCGCAATGTCTTCCCACTCCTGCGGGCCGTACGTGGACCCCAGGTAGCGGAACATATACGCGAACGGAGGGCGCGAGTAGGTCTCATTGATGCCCGTCTCCGTCAGTTCCTCCTGCAGCAGCCGGTAGTAGACCGCATCCGCATAGAGAGGAATGCTCATTACGAGCACAGTCGAAGAGACCAGCCCCAGGACCAGAGCCAGCGCCAGCCACTGCTGGGCGAAGATTCGTTTTAGGGCGACAACGATGATCGCCGAGGTGCGCAGAATATATTTCATAACCGCAGTGGAGAAAGGTTAGCGGTCAGCGGCGTCCTGCCATCCGCCTTCCGCCTCTCACTCTCCACGCTTAACTCTCCACAGCTATTGTCCGACGACAACCTGGCCTTCGTCAAGCCCCTCTTCGATTTCGATCCGATCGGGGGTCTGGATGCCTACCTTCACATCCACCCGCCGCTGGATATCACCATCCTGGACGACGACGAACCGTCGGCCGTCAAACACGCGGATCGCCTGCGGCGGCAACCAGAGGACAGAATCCTTGTGTTCGAGTTGGACGCGCACCTGGACCAGGTCGCCCAGCTCAAAGCCCGCAACATCGGCCTCCTGGTCGATTGTGATGCGGGTGGATTTGTCCGGATCGATCACCTCGCCGCTGCCGCCGCTGCCGAACGGGTAGGGCAGCCGCCGCACGAATCCTGTCAGAATCTCCCCAGGACGGCCGACCAGAGAAATCTCCACCCCCATCTCTTCGGCCAACTCATTCATCTGGTCGCTGATCAGATCGGCTTTGACCTCCAGGTCATTGATGTCCGCAATGGAGACAACCGCGTCAAACGCGTTCACCGGGCGGCCCGCAGTCAGCGAAACGGACAGCAACTTGCCGTCGAACGGCGCGGTGATCGTTGCGTCGGCGATCGCGCTCTGCAGCTTCTCAACCTGAAGTTGCGCCCTGGCAACGTCATTCACCAGCAGCGGGTCCACGCCTTCGGTCAGCTGCTCCAGCGCGATCTCTGCCAGCTCAACCTGCTTGCCCTGGACCGAAATCGCGAAATTGTCATCCGGACGTTCCGTTCGCAGATTGATCAACTGCAGGGTCGCAATGTCCAGGTTGATCTGCGCCCTGCGGATCTGAAATTCAAGACTTCTCTCCGCCGTGTACAACCGGGACTGGGCCCGCTCCAGGTTCAACTGCGTGGAGGTCAACTCGCGCTCCAGGTCATCGATCTCCAGGTCCGCGATCACCTGGCCGGCGGTGACAAGGTCGTTGCGCTTGGCGTAGACATTGCGGATGCGGCCGCCTGTGCGGAAGAACAAGGCCTCCTCCACCACCGGCGCCACCCGACCGCTGAAGGTCCGTTCGCGCATGATCTCACCCACCTTTACTGAATAGGTGGGTTTGACGGGCACCACCGAGGTCGGGATCGGGGTCGGGGTCGGTTCATTGGCCGCGATCTCGGCGCTGCGGCCCGCCGGCAGAAGGGCGCAACCGGTCAATACGAAACTGAGCGCGACCGGAAGAACTGCGCGACCGAACGGCGAATTCCCCCGCCGCGCTTGCGCCCGGCTCCTATTGCCCGCACAGCGCGGCGACGCGGCCCGCGCCTCGCGGTTCACACGCTTGGCAAACGGCAAACAGGCGGCGAATCGGACTGCCTGCACGCGCAAAAGCCGGAGTTCCATTCGAAGGGAAGGCAGACAGTTCATTATATTTTTGTTTCTTCTCCGATACACAGGAATTGTTCTCAGCACAAAAAAGGGGGGCATGAATCGCGCAGAAAGACTCTGTGCCTGACGGCCGTTCCGTCTTCCTGAGCCGATCGCCGTTCCTGGTCTGACGACGACGGGAACGAAAGGAAAACCAAAATACAATTTTATGGTAGCTGTCGCGCCTATATCAATCCATTCAAAAGTATAAACGCGGATTCCCAAACTGCCAAACCGAACGGCCTGATGCGTCTGCCCCTTTCCCCTGCGGCCGCCCGAATGTTTAGGACACTCCCTCAACGGCAGGACGGTAGCGTTCCCCCGCGTGATCGGTTAGAATGCCTGAATCATACGCCGCCAGGCAACTCGATCAACCCGCAGCGCAGCCGACCATCGGCGTCCCCCCTCGCGGGGCGTATCGAACACCGTCCTAGCCAGATTCCGGAGGAAGCAGACCATGCCCCGCTCATCTTCGCGCCCACATGGCGAAGTAGCCGCGCAGACAACACCACAGAAGCCCAATGTTATCGTCTTTTTCACCGACCAACAGCGCTGGGATTCAACCGGCGTGCATGGCAATCCGCTCGACCTGACCCCCAACTTCGATCGCATGGCCCGGCAGGGCACACACCTGCACACCACCGTCACCTGCCAGCCCGTCTGCGGCCCGGCCCGCTCCTGTCTGCAGACCGGCATGTACGCCACCGCCACCGGCTGTTTTCGCAACGCCATCCCCCTGCCGAGGGATGCGCGCACGCTCGCCCATTTTTTCGGCGACGCGGGCTATGATACGGGCTATATCGGCAAGTGGCATCTGGCGGACCGGGGCGTCGCAGGACCCGTCCCGGAAGAGAGCCGCGGCGGCTACCAGAGCTGGCTGGCATCCAATGCGTTGGAGTTTACCTCCGACGCCTACGATACTGTCATGTACGACAACGATTGTGAGGCCGTCAGGCTGCCCGGCTATCGCGTGGACGCCCTGACAGACGCAGCCATCCGCTATATCGACGGCCACCAGCAGGACCCGTTCTTTCTCTTCCTATCCTACATTGAACCGCACCATCAGAACCATATTGACGACTACCCCCCGCCCGACGGCTACCGCGAACGCTACGCGGGCCGCTGGACGCCGCCCGACCTTCTCGCCCTGGGCGGCTCCTCACAGCAGCACCTGGGCGGCTACTGGGGCATGATCAAACGATTGGACGAGGCCCTCGGCCGTCTCCTGGACGCGCTGAAGAGCCTGGGGCTGGACGAGAACACGATCGTTCTCTACACCACCGATCACGGCTGCCATTTCAAGACGCGCAACGACGAATACAAACGCTCCTGCCACGAAGCCTCCGTCCGGCTGCCCACCGCAGTCACCGGCCCCGGCTTTATCGGCGGAGGCGAAGTGCGGGAAATCGTCAGCCTGGTGGACCTGCCGCCGACTCTGCTGGACGCAGCCGGCCTGGACGTGCCGGAGCAGATGCAGGGCCGTTCGGCGTTGCCGCTTGTCAGCCGCCAGGTGTCGGACTGGCCGCAGGACGCGTTGATCCAGATTAGTGAATCCCAGGTGGGGCGGGCCGTGCGCACGCGACGCTGGAAGTATGGCGTCACCGCGCCGGACAAGGATGGCAGGCGCGATGCCAGCGCCGATCGTTATGTGGAGCAGTATCTGTACGATCTGCAGGCGGACCCGTACGAGCTGACCAACCTTGTCGGCCTCGAGTCCCATCGCCGTGCGGCTGACGTGCTGCGGGAGCGTCTGCTGCGTCTCATGGGCGAAGCGGGCGAGGCGCCGGCCGTAATCGACGCGGCCCCGTCAAGGCCAAGCGGCCAACGGATCGTGACAGAGGAGGAGGCGCTTTCCTAGAGGGCGCCAGCGGCCGCGAGCCGCCGACCGCTGAAGTTTCAATCGATTTCAACCCGGCCGCGCTGGCTGCCGGGTTTTTCGTTTTTCCGCGCCGCATCGGCTTCGCAGTGCGCCAGCGCGGCGTCGATCAGCGCCCGGCAGGCGAGCAGCCCCTCCCGCCGCGCCGCGTATGCGTGCGTCCAGAACTCCTGCGGCAGGCCGAGATCGTTGTGGCGCAGCTCTTCGCACAGGCCCGCCATCCCTTCCAGCAGCCAGGAGGAGAAGGCAAAGGCATCCTCGCGCTCTGCACGCGGCTGGCGGGGCGAAGGCTCCGTCTGCGGCTCCGCGGCCGGCCCCGAACCCACACCGTTCTGCTCACTGCCGTCACTGACTGGAACTGATCCGTTTTCGGCCATGGTTCCTTCCCTGCCCCGGCGCGCCCCCGTCAAGCCGAAGCCGCCGGCGCCCGTTCAACCGCTTAGACCGGCTCATTGATGATCAAGGTGCGCATGACCCGGTAATCGTGGCCGCCAAAGCGGTACTTGTACTCCTCATCGCCCTGCAGAAAGTCGAAGACTTCAATGCCGCGCACAATCGCATGTTGGATAACGTAGCCCAGCAGCACCCATCCGGGGCTGTAGCCGGCCCACTTCTCAGTGTCATAACCGGAGTTGTAGAGCAGCAGCTCCTTCTTATACTCGAACGCCAGCAGCGCGGCCGCGTTTTCACCGTTCAACGAGAGAAAACTGAGATGGAGATGGCCCGTTTCAAGCATGCGCCCGGCCATGACGCGGAAAAATCGTTCCATGTGCGGCGTCATGAATGACTCTTTGTCCGGGCGGCTCATGCGCTGCAGACGCAGGAACTCATCCATCGCCCCCTGCAGCGCCTCCATCGACTGGATCAACGTAAAGCCGACATCCAGCTCCCGTTCCACCCGGCGCTGTTTGCGGCGAATTTCGTGGCGCTGCTTCTTGTCGATCTGCATCAGGTAGTTTTCATAGCGGGCCGGGAGATGCACATGCGGCGCGACATCCTCCTGGTCTACCTCCACCCGTAAACCCGCGTTCCGGAAAATCGACGGCAGCGCCTTGTAGCTCAGACTGTCCTCCGGCAGATTGCACAGGTCCAGATAGTCCCAGGCCGGCGCCTCCTCGCTCCGCAGCCAGTCCAGCAGACAGTAGTAGACCTGCTTCTCCCAGCCGGCGGCGATTATGATGTCCAGGAAGTCGCTCACCTCCACACAGCCGACAAGCTTCAAACTGCGCTTCCCCGCCCATGAACCCTGCGTGTGTTCACTCAAATAGAAGGGCGCAATCCCAACCAACCCGGACGGGAAGGAAGAGGGGCTGGCAGGATCAGAGAGGTCTTCACTCTCTCCTCTCTCCTCTTCACTCTCTCCTCGATAAAAGGCCAGGATCCACAGTTCGCCCGCCCCCAGCTGCTGCCACCAGACCGACTGCCATTCATGTGAAAGGAAAAAAGTATCATAGCGGCTGCGGGCCAGCAGGCCGTTCCACTCCGCTGCCAGCGCGCTGAAACCATTGGGATAGGCGTCGGGGCCATAGACTACGACTTCAAGAGTACAGGGAGGAACCGCATCTTTGTCCGCTTTCTCTGCAGACGCTTCGCTCCCCTGGTCAACGCCGTCTGTGTGGTGGTTGTCGCGCCGCAACCGGCGCGCCACCGCAGGCCCGGCCGGCGCCGGGGACGTAGTGATAAGCATAGACTCCTCTATCGGCTTTTCTGAAACCAGATTGCTGGTACGCAAAGACAGTAACAGTCCTGCATTCCACTACAAATATCGTAGTGGGCAACCCTATTCTAGTCCAATTGGCAGGGATTCGACAAACGTCAGTGACAGGCGCAGTGACCGGCAACGGGCCGGCGGCCCCTACGGCGGAGGGGGCCCGCTCCCGCGAAATCGCAGATAGCCGAGAGCCACGAGGACGATCAGGAGAAGGAAAACAAAGGTCTGCCCTTGGGCAGTCTGGGAGATGCGCAGGAATCGCTGCCATACAGTGACATCCGTGACCTGCGCCGGGCCGGCAGTCGGGCCGGACCTCTGGATGATCGATGAAGGGGTTGAAACGCCGACAGCGATCATCGTGCCGCGCGCGGCCGGCGTCACGCCGGCCGACGGCGCCTGCGCGTCGGAACCCGGCTGCGCAGCCGTGCTGTTGTTCGGCGTCGGAGTGGCCGCAGCCGGTGACGGCGCGGCCGGCGGCTGGGCTTCGACCGCGCCGCCGCTCGGCGCCGCCGCGCTGCCGTAGCAGACCAGCACCTGTACATCGTCCAGAAACATCCAGGTGCGCCTGCCGTTGCCGTCATTGTAAACATTGAAGTAGAGGTAGTACGATCCGTCCAGATACGGGGTGAGATCGACCGTAACTGTCTCCCAGGCAGCGTTTTCCGCACGACTGCGATAGAGAATCGCCTCGGTCGCCAGTGACGATGACAACAGGATCAACTCCTGCCGGTCCGCGGCCGCGGCCGGGCTGGGCGCCGCGGGGTCCTGACTGCGCGAGAGATGGTTCCAGCGCAACGACGCGCTCGTCGCGCCGGGCGGCAACTCGATATACTGGCGCACCGAAGAATAGGAGAGTATGTTCTGCGTGCCGCTTCCCGGCGGGTTGCCCAACCGCAATGACCACGAACCTCCCGACGGCTGGTTGGCGAGCGCCGGCGGAACCGGCGATTCGCCCACTGTCCAGTTGGACTGCCCGTTCAGCGCCCCTTCGAAGTCTCCGTTGCGCAGCGTCTCGCTCTCAACACAGCCGGCCGGCACAGGCGTCGCGCCCGGTTGCGCGGTGGCGGCCGGCGGCGGCGTTCCCGTCTGGGGCGGGGCCGCGGTCGCGGGCGGCGTCACAAACGGCGTCGCGTCCGGTTCACAGGCCAGCAGGCTGACATCGTCCAGGTAAAGCGCGGTGCGGCCGCCGCTGCCGTCGTTATGCACGCCGAACTCGATGCGCAGCGTCCGCCCGCGAAAGTGCGTCAAGTCGATCTGTTCGAACTGCCACGACTGCTCGTTCGAGAGCCGCGACCATGGCTGCGCCAGCCGTACGCCGGTTGTCGCCTCGTAGATGTTCAGCAGCTGCATGTCGCTGCCGGGCGCGTCCTCGTGGCTCGCCCAGTAGTGGAAGCTGAGCGTGAAATGCTGGGCCGAATCGGGCAGCGCAATATCCTGGTAGAGGCTGTCGCTGGCGTCCAGGTTGGCGCTGTCCACAATGCCCAGCCGCAACGCACGCGTCCCCGCATACGTTCGCGCCGTGGAGTAGCTCGGCGGCTGCGCCGTGCCCCCCAGATGCCAGTGCAGGTCGGTCGCTTCGAAACCGCCGTTGATGATCAGTTCGCTGCAACCGTCAGGGGAGAGATGAGCCGCGCTCGCTTCTTCTTCGGGAGCAGGGGGCGGCCCCTGCGCCCGGGTCGTTGCCGTTCCATGCCACAGGGCCACGGCAACCGCCAGCAGCGCGCAAAGGGAGACAACGCCTCGCGCGCCCCGCACTTTTCTCATCACGCCTCGCATTCTCTCCACCTGAATCTCGCGCTGCCGCGGCACGTCGCCTCTTCCGGCAAGAGGAAGGATCCCAATTGTAGCACGCCCCGCGGATCATCAACAATGGCGGCGCGATGGAGCGCAGCCCGGACTTGGGGCTGTCAGGAGAAGCGGGACGCAGGCTTCAGCGTTCATTCCCGAATGGATCCTGAAACTCGCTCCGCTGATACACCTTAGCTCATGGTCCCGTTCTTGGGGCCAGGCAAACGGGATGGGAGCGTCTGCGGCTGCGGCTGTGGAAGTGACTGTGCGGCGTGGGGCGCGAAGAGGGCGTGGGTAGGATGCCTGGCGTTGACATTTCGGCTATGCCAGATCAATGTAGAAGCAAAAGACAAGAAAGCCATGTAACGTCGTGCGAGTCATTCAAAGCGAGTGAAAATGTGTCGGCGCCACTTGAGTTTGCCGCTGAACCCGCCCCGGCTTCGCCCTAGCCACTGTTCTTACTGACGGCCCCCTCTTTTGAGCCGCCCGCTGCGTACAAATGGGCACGCACAACTGTACTGTCCGGTATTACAGCAGCCATGTCTGGGTCCTGAGCGAAATGTTTGAACATGTCGGCCCAGACACCGTTCTCTTCCCAGCGGGCGAAGCGCTTGAAGACACTGTTCCACTTGCCATAGCTATCCGGCAGTTCACGCCACTGGGCGCCGGTGCGCAGTATCCAGCGAACTGCCTCAATGAAACGGCGACACTTTTCCTCTTGCCCTGCGTAGGCGCGAGGGTGTCCTTGCAAAAACGCGTACAGTTTCTGCCACTGATGGTTGGAAATTCTTTCTGTAGACATCCTGCTATTGTCGCTCATCTGACTAAACAAATCAAACGTCAACGAGGCCTGGATTCCTCCCCTGCTACCTCAGAAAGTGGCTTCAAATTGTACCGTCCTTTGTCCATGGCGTAGATGCACTCGACAACGGGCATGGACTCGCCAGAGAAGTGAATCGTCTGTTACAATACAATCCAGAGAGGTACCCCCTTGAGAAGGGCAGGCCCTGCAATCAGCGACAAATTGAAGGGTCGGAACCAGGCGAGGCCCCCCACAAATGACTTCCACAATGAATCAAGTTGATGCGGTGCAAAGGGCGCGGAACTCCTTGTATGACCGTTTTGCGTCCCGCATATCCGTTAAAGAGAGTCTAAGCAGAAAGCTGGTCTCTTACCAAGGGAACAAGGAAGCTCCAGGCCTGCGCTGGATGAAATATAAGGAAGGGTTTTCCGCCAGCCTGGTTCAGAGCCTCTTGAGCCAGCATCAGGCGAAGACCTTTCTTGATCCCTTTTCTGGTACTGGCACGGCCCCCCTCACTGCTAGTTGCATGGGGATGGATAGCGCCGGCATTGAGATTATGCCTGTCGGAAACCTGTCGGCTCGGGCTATCGTCGCCGCCGCGAATGGACTCAACTATACTAACTTCCATTACACGTCGCAGGAGTTGATCGCCTCTCTCGCGTCCAAGGAATTCGAAACTGATCAGCTGTTTCAACACATCCCTATCACAGAGCGAGCATTTCCCGAACAAACCGAGCAAGATCTCGCGAAGGCCAGGAAGTTTGTAGACGACGTATGCGACCCGTCGCTAAAGACTCTTCTGACGCTGGCGTGCGTAAGTGTCCTCGAAGAAGTCAGCTACACGCGAAAAGACGGCCAGTTCCTGAGGTGGGACCCCCGGTCGGGCCGCAAGGTCAGTAAGAGATGGCAAAAGGCAGAGCTACCTACGCTCGCTCAGGCACTTCAGCGGCGGCTCGGGGAAATCATGAACGATATGCCCGAGCTGCAGCGCAAGTACCGCAACGCGGCTCCAACTCTTGTAGATGGGTCCAGCCTCACCGAACTCAGAAATCTTCCTGATGAGAGTTTTGACGCTGTTGTTACCTCTCCCCCCTACGCCAATCGGTATGACTATACCCGAACCTATGCCTTGGAGTTGGTCTACCTCGGCTATGATGCGAACCGCTTGAAGGAGCTGCGCCAGGACTTGCTCTCAGCAACCGTGGAAAACAAGTCCAAACGGGAACTGCTGCTCCGAGAATACGGGAGAGCGCCCATACTCCAACACGCCTTCCAAATGACCGACAACCAGTCCGCTTTGCAGGAAGCCCTGTGTGTTCTCAAACAGGAAGCCCACAATCTGAGTAACCGCAATGTCATCTCGCTCGTGGCGAACTACTTTACTGAAATGGCTCTGGTGGTAAGCGAACTGGCCCGAATCGTATCTCCGGGTGGCAGCGTCTTCATGATCAATGACAATGTCCGTTATCACGGACAAGAGATTCCGGTAGACCTCATTCTTTCAGACTTTGCGGAGCAGTCGGGGTTGCAGTGTGAAGCGATCTGGACTCTCAACCGAGGAAAAGGGAATTCCAGCCAGCAAATGGGACGATTCGGGAGACAAGAACTAAGGAAATGTGTCTATTTCTGGAGAAAATGCGGTGGCTGATCGACAGGCGCGTCTCGAGGAGGCCAGGCAACGGGCGCTGATCATCACCAGGCATATTCGAGAACGAGCCGATGAAGGAGTCAGACAGACGATCAAGGATTTCAACCCCTCCCTGGAGTTTGAAGGACGGTTAGAGGACTTGGCAATCGCTCCCGAAGCATGGGCCCATATCGTTCAAGCGCAGTTTGACCCCAAACTGGTTTTTGCCCACCCGGACCTGCTGCATGTCCATCCAGAGACTTCCCTTCACTACCGGGGGATTTCCACGCTGTCCCTCAAGCGAGTTCAGATGATGGCTGGGGCGGTCAGCAGTTGGGAAGAAGGCACATTCAGAAGGGCGCCCAGCCCGGAGAAATGTCTTCGCATCGCTCGTGTCTATAACGCTGTGATCTCCGTAATCATTACCGGAACTGACGGATGGACGTTGGACAACGGCTATAGAAATATCCTGGTCACGATGGGAATTACGCAAGACGGCTCTTTGCGCAATCTCGTCGGACAGGCAGGAGAGGCAGCGGTTAAGGAGCGGATTTCCCGATGGCTGGCCGCGAACAGCGCGATCCCCACGACCGTTCGCGGGGCCGCCACGTTAATTGGCGTAGAGGAAGCCTTTAGAATGGTCTACGGTTCCGAACCGGACATTAAGTTCGAGAGCCGTACCGGAGGAGACTGGCACACCATTGCAACGGTGGAGATAAAGAGTGGGACCGACCCGGCGGGGGCCCTTGAACGGCTGGGAGCCATTCAGAAAAGTTTCGAGCAAACGCCTCCCCGATCTCGAAACTTTGCCGTTCTCGGCGTTGTAACCCCTGAAATGCGAAGACGCCTGGACGAAATGAATGTTGCGAGGGATTTCGAACTGTATCAAATCCTAAATGACGATAGGGCTTGGGACGATTTTGTCATGGAGCTCTTTCACCACACGCTCCGTATCGTTTAGGCGCGTCCTGCGCGTCAGATCTGAGAGCTCTTCGGCGCGCCAGTCGCTTCCCCTACCCACCCCCCTCCACTTCCACTGCCGACGTCTTCTTCAACGTCTCCGGCACAAACAGCCCCAAAGTCGCCCCAGCCCCCAACCCGAACACCGCGATAACATAGATCGACGGCACCAGACTCAGCGCATCCGCAATCGTGCCGACAATGATGGGCGCGCTTGTATGCCCGGCGTCGCCGATCAACCGCCACAGCCCCAGAAACGCGCCCATGCCCTCCCCCTTCGGCGGTGCCAGATCTGCCCCCAGCGTCAGCATCGTCCCCGAACCCAGCCCGTTCCCGAAGCCGATCAGCGATGTGGCCGCCAGCAAAGCCGCAAAGGAGCCGGTCAGTGGGATCAGGGCCATGCCCAGCGCCTGCAACAAGAACGAAGGCACATAGGCGAACTTGCGCCCAAACCGGTCCATCACAAGGCCCGCCGGATAGAACATCGACATATCCACCGCCGCCGCGATCCCCATCACCAAGCCAATTCTGTCCACGTCCAGGTCCAGAACCGACGCCGCGTAAAGCGGGATGATGCTCTGCCGGCCGGCGCGGATCGTCTGCGCGCAGATCATGCCCAATCCCGCCGGCGTCAATATCCACCCATTGCGGCGCAGATAGATGAGCATCCGCTTGTAGGAACCGGCCATCGACGTCTGTTGTCCGGACTGCGCTTCGGCCAAACTGTTGTGAACGAACAGCAGTGGAAAAATCAACGCCAGCAGGACGACAAAGCCGCAGAAGGCAAAGGCGGTATGCATACCCGCCTGCGCGCTGAGATATCCGCCAGTAATCGGGCCGGCGAACATGCCGATGCGGTTGACGCCGCCAAAGATCGAAATCGCCCGCCCGCGACTGGTGTTAAGCGTATTATTGGCCAGGTACGCGTGCCGCGAAACATTCCACAATGCAGCGCCCGCGCCGATCGAGATCCCGCACGCCACCAGCGTGATGAAGCGCATCGACAAGCTCAGCGCCAGCATCCCCAGCCCCATCACGCATATGCCGATAATCATCGAAAACCGGTTGTCGATCCGATCCTGTACAACGCCCGCGGGCAGGTCTCCGATCAGAGTGCCGATACCGTAACTGCCCAGCACAATACCGATCAGGCTGAAGGACAGCCCCAGGTCAATCACATATACCGGCAGCAGCAGCGCCAGCATCCCCAGGCAGTAGGATAAAATGAAGGTGGGAACGTAGACAGCGTAGAATAGCTGCGCGCGCACAGGTTCACCTTAGTCTGTGGGAAAAGAGTGAAGAGGAGAGAGGAAAATGGGAAAAACAGCCACGCCCCGCGCCCCGTTTCTCTGTTCTCACGCCTCGCTCTGGCGCACGCCGTCAAACGTCGCTCGGAGCGCCGGGTAGAGGCCCTGGTAAAGCTCGTAATAGTCTTGATAGGCGGCCGTCGCGTCCGCATTGGGCGTGGTCGAGCCGGTCACGCGGATCGTCGCCGCGCACGCGCTCTCACCATCCGGCCAGACGCCCGCGCCCACGCCGGCAAGCAGCGCCGCGCCGTACGCCGCGCCCTCCGTCGTGTTCACCGTCACCAGCTCGCTGCCCAACACATCCGCCAGAATCTGCCGCCACAACCGGCTGCGCGCGCCGCCGCCGCTCACCCGCACCTGCCCGATCGCGCCCAAACCGACGCCCTGCATCAGCGTGAAACTGTCCCGCAGGCCAAAGGCCACGCCTTCCAGCACCGCCCGCGTCATATGCGCCAGCCCGTGGCGCACCGTCAACCCCACAAACGCGCCGCGCGCAAACGGGTCCGGGTGCGGCGTCCGCTCTCCCGTCAGATAGGGCAGAAAGAGCAACCCTTCGCTGCCAATCGGTACCTCTTCCGCCGGCGCCACCAGGTCGTCGAACTCTGTCCCCGGCGCCAGCGTATCCCGGTGCCAGCGCAAACTGCCCGCCGCCGAAAGCATCACCCCCATCAGATGCCACTTGTCCGGCAGCGCGTGCGGGAACGCGTGCAACCGACCCTCCGGCTCGTAGAACGGCTCGTTCGCGGTCGCGAAGACGACGCCCGACGTGCCCAGCGTCAGCGCAACAATCCCCTCCTCGATCGCGCCCACGCCCACCGCCTGCGCCGACTGATCGCCGCCGCCCCCAACCACCGGCGTGCCCGCCCGCAGCCCCGTCGCCTCCGCCGCCTCCGCTGAAATGACACCGGTCACTTGCGTGCCCTCATGGGTTGGCGGCAGCAAATCAGGCGCGATCTCCAACGCGGCCAGAACCGTCGGCGACCACGCCCGCGTCGCCAGCTCCAGCAACGACGTGCCGCCCGCGCCCGCCTTGTCGGTGGCGAAGTCGCCCGTCAGCTTGTAGCGCACATAATCTTTCGGCAGAAGGATCTGGCGGACGCGGCTGTAAATCTCCGGCTCGTTCTCCTTCACCCACAGAATCTTCGGCGCAGTGAACCCGGCAAGCGCATCGTTGCCCGTGATGCGCACCAGGTTTTCCTTGCCCAGCCAGAGACGCATGTCATCGCACTGTTTGCCCGTGCGCTGATCGTTCCACAGGATTGACGGCCGCAGCGGGACGCCGTCTTCGTCCAACAGCACCAGCCCGTGCATCTGCCCGCTCACGCCGACCGCGCCGACCTCCGCCGCATCGATGCCGGACTGCTCCAGCGCCGCGCGCATGCTCTGCACCGTACCCTCCCACCACAGGTCCGGGTGCTGTTCGCTCCACAGCGGATGCGGCGTCTCAAACGGGTATTCAGCCGCGCCCACCGCGACGATTTCGCCGTCCTCGTCGATGATCAGAGACTTCGTCGCCGTCGTCGAGGAGTCGATGCCGATCAGATACATTTTTCCCGCGCCCCTTCTACTGTAGGGGCAACCCTTGTGGTTGCCCTAGAGGTTGCCCTTTTGGTTGCAACTAACCAGCAATGGTGTTACTGAAAACTAGAAACCAGAAACTTAAAACTGAAGTTCAGACTCCCAGTAACAGCTCAACCACCAACTGGTCCAGCCGCTCATACGGCTTGCCCCGGCGGCCCAGCTCGTCGCGGTCAAAGGCGTGCGCCTTCAGGTTCGCCGCCTTTTCCGCCGTGTAACCTCCCCGGAAACCGTCCATCGAACCGTCATCGGCGTTTATCTCCGCCAGCAACGCCTGGATCTCCGCGTTCTCGCGCAGCTGCTCCGCCTTCGCCTTCAGGATCAGATACGTCCGCATACAACCGGCCGCAAACGCCTTTACGTCCTCGTAATCGCTGGACCGGTACGCATGCGCGTCAAAGTGCCGCGGGCCGTCATAACCCACGTCCTCCAAAAACTTGACCAGGAAAAACGCCTGCTTGATGTTGTGGCTGCCAAAACGGAAATCCTGGTCGTAGCGCCCCAGATTCTGGTCATTGAGATCGATGTGGAACAGCTTGCCTGCGTTCCAAGCCTGCGCCACCGCATGCGTGAAGTTCAGGCCCGCCATATGCTCGTGCGCCACCTCCGGATTCACGCCGATCATCTCCGGGTGGTCCAACGTCTCGATGAAGGCCAGCATGTGGCCCACCGTCGCCAGATAGATGTCGCCGCGCGGCTCGTTCGGCTTCGGCTCCAGCGCGAAGCGCAGATCATAGCCCTGATCGATCACATATTCACACAGGAAATTGAGCGCCTCCTGGAACCACTTGCCGGTATCGGCAGGGCTCTTGCTGGCGTCGGTCTCGGTACCTTCCCGCCCGCCCCAGAAGACATACGTGCTCGCGCCGCACTCAACCCCCAGGTCGATCGCCGCCATCGTCTTCTGCAGCGCATACGCCCGCACCTCCGGGTCGTTGCTCGTAAATGCCCCGTCCCGAAAAGCAGGGTGCGTAAACAGATTCGTCGTCGCCATCGGCACGACCAGCCCGTTCTCGTCCAGCGCTTTCTTAAACTCGCTCACGATCCGATCGCGCTCCGCCGCGGTCGCGTCGATCGGGACCAGGTCGTTGTCATGGAAGTTGACGCCCCACGCGCCGACCTCTCCCAGCAACTCCACCAGCTGCGCCGGTGAGCGGACCTCCCGCACAGGGTCGCCGAAAGGGTCGCGCCCAATGTTCCCGACCGTCCAAAGACCGAAGCTGAACTTATTTTCCGGTTTAGGTGTATAAGCCATCGATTTCTCCTCGCACTGGCTCTGAGTTCTGTGCTACAAATGTATATTCAATATGATTCCAGGGCTTCTCTCCCTCGCGTCTCCCATCTGGGCGGCGCCCAACTGCCCGCGCCGACACTGACCACTGACCCCTAACCACTGACCACTGCCGTCATCCACTGCCGTTCAGCCGGTAAAAGCGCACGCCGTTGTCGTGCATGATCTTCTGCTGGTCCTCTGCGCTGAAATGGCTGATGCTGTCCTGGACGATATCAAACCAGGTAAGATAGTCCGCGGCCATATTCACCACAGGCCAGTCGGAGCCGAAGACCACCCGGTCCGGGCCGAAACAGTCCAGCACGTGCTCGATGTACGGCCGCAGCTCATCCCGGTTCCAGTTCGCGTGGTCCGCCTCCGTCGTCACGCCGGACAGCTTACAGTGAATGTCCGGGCGGCTCGCCAGCTCGCGCAGCTGGTCCTTCCACGGCTGCATGATGCCGTCCGCGATGCCCGGCTTGCCGATGTGATCGAGCAGGAAGGAGACATCCGGGCACTGCTCCACCAGTTCCAGCACGTCCCCCATCTGCGGATGGTAGATGCACAGGTCGAAACTGAAACCGTATTCGGGCAGCAGCTGCACGCCGCGTACAAAGCCCGGCGCCGTGCAGAAGCCCAGCGGCTCGTCCTGGATCAGGCGGCGAATGCCCTTCACCAGCGGCAGCCCGGCCAGCGCCTGCAGATGGGGCCGGGCGTCTTCACCCTCCTCCAGCGGCGCGCTCGCAACAATGCCGCGGATGCGCGGCTCCTGCTCCGCCATCGCCGTGATCCACTCCGCCTCCCGTAGCGCATGCGCCGGCAGACAGTCGGCCTCTTCAAACACGATCGCGGCCAGCTCCAGCGAAACGCCCGCGCGCGCCCGCTCCAGGTCTTCCGGCAGATGGGGGTGGGCGATGGCCGGCGCGCCCGCCAGCCAGGGGTAGTCGATCACCGAGCTGTCCCAGAAATGCACGTGCGTATCCACATAGCGCCTGCGCTCAGTCATGATGGAACACCTCTTCCATCTCCGCCCAGCGCTCGCCCTCCGCCGCGCTCGCCACCGGCTCCTGGCACGGGTCGGTCAGCTTCCACCACGCCTGCGTCACCGGGTCCGCCGCCATCTTGGCCATATCGGCCTCGTAATCCTCACCCACATACTCGTAATAGGCGAACAGATAACCGTCCCGCATGAAAATCGTATAGTTGCGCATATTGCAGTCGCTGATTTTCTGCAGGACCTCCGGCCACGTGTTGGCGTGCAGGTGGACGTAGGCGTCTTCCAACTCCGGCCTGACGCGAATGACCATTCCGTATCGTTTCATCGGTCTCCCCCTGGTTTAGCGGCCAGTGATCAATGAACAGCGGTCAGTTGTGGGGCGCTCTCTGAGCCGCTGCCTTTACAGAAGCGGTAGGCTCACAGCCTTGCCGCTGCGTCGGCTGCGATAGACGGCCTCGGTGAACTCCATATACTTCACACCGGTGGCAAAATCGGTGTGGGTGATCTCCTCCTGCCCGCGGATGGCGCTGATGAACTCCTCTTCGACCCGCCAGCCGCCTGCCTCGTGCGCGGGAACATCGATTTCGCTCAGGCCGCTGTCGCCGCGCTGTCCGCCCGTCAGGACATCGCCGCTGAAACGCAAAGTTCCTTCGCTGCCGTAAATGGTCGCCGAGGGCGGTTCGCCGAATCCTGTCACGTTGCTCACCTGAATGTGGGCCTGTCCACCGCACGCCAGGTCGGCGATGATGTCGATATGATCGGGGATGCGCACGCCGGTCAGGCGCCCCTGTTCATCTTTGCGCATAGGGGTGAAGGTCTTGCCCTGGGCGATGATGCTGGTCGCCTCGCCAACCCATCGCAACATCGCTTCATACCAGATGCCCATCGTCATCACGTTCAGCCCGCTGTAGTCCATATTGTGGCGCCAGTGCATCGTATCGTCCTGATCGATGAAGGCGCCGCCGGCATGGATGTCCACCACCAGCACATCCCCCAGCCAGCCCTCGCGGATCAACCGCTGGATCGTGCGGTCCACGCGCAGGCTGAAGGGCGACGGCACGATCTGCGCCACCAGATGCGGCCGGCTGCGCAGCGCGTTGTACATACAGTGCGCCTCCGACGCGTTCATCGCCATGCGCGCCTCGCACATCACGTGCTTGTCAGCCTCCAGCGCGGCCACCGTAAGGAGCCGGTGCATGTACGGCCACGTGCCGATCACCACCGCGTCCACGTCCTCCGCCTGCACAACATCCTGCCAGTTCGTGCACACCCGCTCGATGCCAAACCGCTTCGCAACCCGTTCGCCCGACTCCATGCTGCGATTGCAGACCGCGACAATCTCCACGCCCTCAATCGCCTGCAGCCCCGGTATATGCCGGTCACGCGTGTTCGCCCCTGCGCCGACAACGCCGACGCGGATCGTATCCTGAGTCATTCCTACCTCCTGAATTGGGATTTTGTGGCTAATCTATGGGAGTAAAACCGTGCTTAACACTTGACTGCGATCATGTACCACCGGCTGGGCTCGCATAGGCTTCAGCCAGATATTTGTCGTGATTGACGGAGAGATCATCGACGCCGCTGGAGAAAGCCCCAACAATGGAAAGGGCGCGCCGCCTGCGCGCCTCACGCTCGAAACCTTCCGAACCGCTTTTCGGCAGAACAGCATGACAAGAATCGTCTGCTACGTCTCGTAGATGGGTGGGCTTCCCGTTTTCCCGCGTCATTTCTGGGCTGTGACCGCTTTTCCGCTATCTGAAGCTGAGACTGAACCGTGGCTGAGAACCGAGCGCAACCATGCGCATTCTATCATAGGTGCGGCAAACATACACGGCATTGGCCGGGAGCGCTCCAGTCGCCCGCGTGCCCCATAGCACGTGGAAACGCGCGCATTCCTCCGCCTGATGCACGCGCAATGCCCGTTGTCTGAAGGGTGATCTGGGGAATGGAATTGAGTAATATGACCAAACGATGGAGTACAGATGCTTCAAACGCAGCACGCTTGGCAAAGCGACTGCTTGCCCTGGGGCCTACTTCACCGCCCCAGCCGTCAATCCCTGAACAAACCTGCGCTGAAAGACAAGATAGACGATGACAATCGGCACCATGACAATTGCGGCTCCCGCCATCGTCAATGGATAGTTCTGGGTATACCTGCTCCGAAAGAACATCAGGCCAAGCACGAGTGGGCGGATCTCCTCCTTCTGCATATAGATGAGGGGCAGAAGGAAAGCATTCCAGGCTCCCATGAATTGCAGGACGACGAGCGCGGAAACTGCTGGCCCGGCCAGAGGCAGCATGACCCTCCAATAGACGCCGAACTCGTTACAACCGTCGATCTCTGCCGCGTCGCCCAGCTCCTGCGGAAGCCCGGAAAAATAGGCCCGCATGAAAAAGATACTGAAAGGCATCCCTAGAGCGATACTGGGAACGATCATCGCCCAGTAAGTTCCCAGGAACCTGATATCCTTGAGGATATAAAACAGCGGGATCATGATTGACTGGAACGGGACCATCAGCCCAAGCAAAAACAGGACGAAAACAAAGTTCGAGCCGTGGAACCTGAGACGCGCCAGACCATAGCCGGCCAGGCTCGCCAACAGAATTACGAAGGTGACGATCGGGACAGAAATTATAACGCTGTTCTTGAAATACTTTCCAAAGCGGCCTACCGTCCAGGCTTCTATGTAGTTGTCCCACCGAATTTCAGTAGGAAAGCCCAGTGGGTTGGCAGCGATCTGCCCCGTCGTTTTCAGAGATGACGCAATCACCCAGAACAATGGTGTAATGCAGACCAGTGTGAAGAAAATGAGAACGGCGTAGCGCAGCGATGAACCGATATAGCGGAGTAGCTTATCGCGAGCTGTGCTTTGCCTTGGCCCCCGCGTATCCATTCGGGACCATTCCTGGACGGCGCCGGTATTCTGCATATTACTGTTCCTGCCGTTCGCGCAATCGGATAAAGATATAGGAAGTCACCAGGGACAGGACAGTCATGACCATCGACAAGGCTGCCCCATATCCCACCTGGCTCTCCTGAAAAGCTTTGCGGTAAGTATACGTAGCGATTACCTGTGTAGCTGTGCCGGGCCCGCCCTGCGTCATCACGAAGACAATGCCAAAGACGTTGAATCCGCCGATGAGAGTAAATGCGGTGATCATCGTGAGGACATGGCTTAACTGCGGCACGATCACATGGATGAAGCGCTGCCAGCCGTTCGCGCCGTCGATCGTGGCTGCCTCCACCAATGAAATATCTACATTCTGAAGTCCCGCCATGATGATGACAAAGCAGAAACCGTAGTATGCCCAGATAGCTGTCATCAGTAGGGCGAGCAGCGCTGTCTGGGGATCACCGAGCCACCCTCGCGCCAAATGGTCCAGCCCTATGCCGCGCAAGATCTGGTTCACAGCGCCGAAAAGTGGATGGTAGATCCAATTCCATATAATCGCAATCACAACCTCTGAGAGAATGACCGGAAGAAAATAGATAGTCCGAAAAAGGACACGCCCTAACGCGCCAGTCCAGATCAGGACGCCGAGCAGCAAACCTATGGCAATCGGTGAAACTGTGCCAATAATCACCCAGATGAGGTTGTGGCCCAGTGCCTGCCACAGGAGGGAGTCTCCGGCCAACTTGATGTAGTTGCCCAGGCCCACAAACTGCTTGACCGGGTCGGCGCCGTTCCAGTCGGTGAGGCTATAGTAGATCGAATAAAAGAATGGTTGAATAAAGAAAAATGCGTAGATGAGGATCGCCGGAGTGATAAAAATCCAACCGGCAATCGCTTTCCGCTTGGCACGCGGAGAGAGTTGCCCCCTGCGTACTGGTGCAGCAGTCGTCATGTTACTCGATCCTGTCCGGCCAGACAGAGGAGCTGCCCCCGCCTCTTCTGCATGCGGCCAGGCAATCGTCCTGAAGCGTCCCGGCCCGTTTCATGCCTGAATCCATTCAACTGGCACAAGTGTAAAGCATGTTGGCAGGAATGCGGCCATCTGAACAAAGTGATTGGCCGCATTCCTGTATAGTCTGCTTCCTCAGGGAGTGATGTCCATCACCGTGCCTCTCTCGATGGCCTCCTGCATGGCAGCTTCCAGGTCGTCGGCCTGCTGTTGGGCCGTCTTGACCTTGCCTATTACCTCCTGGAAACCGTCGAACATCATCGTGTTGTAATTGTCGGGGGTCAGCACGTCGATGTTGAAGCCCATGCTCTCCGCGCTCTGCTGGATCTCGATGATGGTGAATCGCAGCAGGTCCGAAATGCTGTAATCGTCTGCATTCAGTCTGACAGGCGGGATCATCGCCATACCTTCCAGCCAGTCCCCAATCGTTTCATCCGAAAAGAGGAAGTTCAGGTAAGCAAAGGCCCCCTCAGGCGACTCAACATCCCTTCCTACGAAGTAACCGGAACCAAGACCAGCAGGAGGAGCGATCACCTTTTCGCGGATAGACGGGTAGAAGAAGAAGCCAACCGGATCCGTAATGTTGTCCGGATTGGTGTAGCCGTCAATCATCCACGATCCTGTAAGGCGCATGGCAGCCTGCCCGCTGTAAAAGAGCAGATTGGAGTCGTCATAGGTTACGGCGTTGATATCTGAGTTGTAGTACCCTGCATCCACCATGTCTACAAAGGGGATTTGGATCGATTCTACGAAGTCCGGTTCATTCCATGCAAGTTCGCCCGATATGGCCGCAGCCAGATTCTCCTTGCCGGCGATATTGCCGCTGAAGACGCTGAACGTATGGCCGGCGGGCCATTTGTTCTGGTTGCCCCACGCCATTGGAATGATGTCCTGCCCTTTGAGCGCCTCGCAGACCGCCAGAAAGTCATCGTGGGTGACGGGCGCTTCCAACCCCTGTTCCTCAAAGATGCGTTCGTTATAGAAAGTGCCTACTATCTCGAGCTCGTTGCCGATTCCGTAGGTCACGCCGTCGAAACTGGCGCGCTCGCGGGCTATCGGCAGGATGCGCTCATTCCAGGCGTACTGCTCATACGCGTCGTCCAGGGGCAAAAGCAGCCCGGCGCGTGCCAGTACGCCGGCAAAACCTGGTCCAGTATCATAGTACATAACATCCGGTCCGGCGCCCGCGTCAAGCGATGTCTTGAGAATGTCGCGCATGTTGGTCTGCGCTTCCCGCGTGACATGATATTCAGGATGTGATTCGTTGAACTTGACAACGATCTCATTGACACCCACGGAGTCTTCGCCGAACTGGTCCCACACGAGAATCTGCGTTTTCTCAGCGGCTGGTTCGCCGGCAGAATCTTCAGTGCCCGTCGTGGCCCCGGGCGTCACGCAGGCCGCGGCAAGAATGCTGGCAGATAGTCCACCGGAGAGGCGCAAAAAATCACGGCGAGTCTGACGCAAAGAGGTTGCCATTCGAAATTCTCCTTTGTTCTCAAAAGTATTGACGACCGACAGAAGCATTCAAGGCGGTTTTGGCCGGGGCGGCCTCCGCATAACACGAACAAAAGCCAGAGGGCGGGCTGCAGGACCAACCGAATAGGGGTCATCCTGTTGGCATCACAAGAAGGAGTTCGACCGATTGCGATTGGCCCGAGAGGGTGGGCCGCATCAGAGTTTGGAACCCCATACACTGGCGCGGCTAATTGGGCGCCGCCTAACTGTCTTCTAGCGCACAATCCGCGATTGAAAGTGCTGGCTGCCCACATCCCTCTACTGGCCTTCGTTGGATATGTTCAGGATTATAACATTTAGCGAATTTGAGTTCAACGAGGATTTTCGGCATCCAACTCCAGATGCCTGCGCAGCAGTCGCAGCCGAACGCACACTGAACGCGAGACCACAATAGACCGGCTGGAGCAGAACACAGTGGGAGCACAGCTTTGGCGACAATAGGCGTATGGAGGGATTATGTTTCAAGCAAGGCCCAGTTGCGGAAGTGTGTTCTGTTATGGTCGCAGGGAGTCAGGCCGGGATAGGCACAGCGCGCGGCCTCCTAATGGTAGACCGGATCGCCGGATGCTGGTATCATCCCACCATCAGCCACACAAACGCCACCGAAGAAGCGAGAACAAAAATGACCGTTGCCCCTTCCATCTCCGAGCTCGACGTCCGCGCGCTCTGGCATCCCCTCACGCAGCACAAACCGCTGGCCGACAGCCCGCCCCCGCTCATCGTGCGCGGCGACGGCTGCTACCTGGAAGACGACCAGGGCCAGCGCTACCTCGACGCCATGGCCGGCCTCTGGTGCGTCAACATCGGCTACGGGCGCAGCGAGCTGGCCGAAACCGCAGCCGCGCAGATGACCCAGCTCCCCTATCTCGCCCCCACCATGACCCACCCGCCCGGCGCGCAACTGGCCGACAAGATTCTGGAGATGCTCGGCTGGCGCGGCCGCGTCTACTTCTCCTCCAGCGGCTCTGAAGCCAACGAGGCCGCCTTCAAGATCGCCCGCCAGTATCACCTCCAGTCCGGCAAACCCGGCGGCGCCACCCGCTACAAGATCATCTCCCGCCACCGCGCCTACCACGGCAACACGCTCGGCGCGATGAGCGCCACCGGCCAGGCCGAACGCAAAATCGGCTACGGGCCCATGGCGCCCGGATTTATCCACGTCCCGCCCCCCTATCCCTACCGCGCCCACCCCAAACTCACCCCGGCCGAGCACGGCATCGCCTGCGCCCAGGCCATCGAAGAGACCATCATCTACGAAGGGCCCGAATCCGTCGCCGCGCTCCTGATGGAGCCAATCATCTCCGGCGGCGGCGTCCTCGTCCCGCCCGACGAGTACCTGCCGCGCGTGCGCCAGATCTGCGACGAGTACGGCGTGCTCCTTATCTTCGACGAGGTCGTCTCCGGCTACGGCCGCACCGGCAAACTCTTCGGACGCGACCACTGGGGCGCGGAGCCCGACATCATCACCATGGCCAAAGGGCTTTCCAGCGGCTATATGCCCCTCGCCGCCACCGCCGTGCAGGAGTACATCTTCGACGCCTTCCTCGGCGACGCCGGCGACCTGAGCCACTTCCGCCATATCAACACCTTCGGCGGCCATCCCGTCAGCACCGCAGTCGGCCTGCGCAATCTTCAAATTGTGGAAGAAGAAAACCTGGTGGAGAACGCCCGCAACGTGGGCGAGTACGCGCTGGCGCAGCTGAAGAACCTGTCGTCGCACCCGTGGGTCGGCGAAGCCCGCGGCCGCGGGCTCCTCCTGGGCGTCGAGCTGGTCGCCGACAAGGAGACCAAACAGCCCCTCGACGACGCCGAAATGCTGGCCGTCCTGGGCCGCTGCAAACAGGCCGGCGTCCTCCTCGGACGAAACGGCAACACCGTTCCCGGCCTCGGTAACATCCTGATCATGGCCCCGCCGCTCGTGGCGACCAAGTCCGAAATCGATCTTCTCATCGAGGCGCTGGTCTTCGCCCTTGGCGAAAAGTAGCTCCCGTGGCCGGTGGCTGCATCGACGACCAGCTACCGGCCACTGATCACTCCAGACTAGCCGCGAATATCCAGCTTTTCCCGCCTCAGCCACTGGGTGACCGAGTCGCGCTCCGAAACGCCCGGGTGGGAATCATCCGGGCTGTCCACATATGCCCCCTCCGGCATCGGCACAGGGCCACGCAGCAGCGGGTCATCCGTGCGCTCCATCCAGGACGAGAGCCGGCCGCGCATCTCCGCCAGCGTTTCAGCGTAAGCGGGGTCGTTCACCAGGTTGCACGCTTCGTTCGGATCGTAGATCAGATCGTAGAGCGCCTCCTCGTGCACGCTGCGCTCCGCCAGGCCGTTGGCCATCAGATACTGCTTGCTCGGCCCGTTGTCGATATTCGGCATCGTCGTTGTCGGCCACTGATCGAAGCGCCTGATGTACTTCCAGCGTTGCGTGCGCACCGCCCGTTTCGGCTCATAGCCCGCGTGATAGCTCACCTCGCCGAAGATCGCCTCGTTGATCTCCTCCGCCCTGCCTGCCACCAGCGGCGCGACAGAGCGCCCTTCAAGCCATGCCGGCGGCTCGACGTCCAGCAGCTCGCACAGCGTCGGGTAGATGTCGATCTGCGAGACCATCCCGTCCACCACCTTGCCGCCGCTGAAGCCGTGCGGGCCCCGCATGATCAGCGCAACGCCGAACCCGTGATCGGTCAGCGTGCATTTCATGCCGGGGAACGCCAGCCCGTGATCGGTCGTGTAAATGAACAACGTATCCTCGGCCAGGCCCGCCTCCTCCAGCGCCTCCAGAACGATCCCGACCTGGTCGTCCAGAATCTTGGCCATGCGTTTGTACGAGGCCATATCGTAGCGCGTCTCCGGCGTATCGGGCAGCGGCGCCGGCGGCAGCGTGTAGCGCACGTCCTCCGCCTCGCTCGGCTCCGGAAAGACGCGATGGGTCTCGGAATAGCCCACCGCGAGGAAGAAGGGACGGTCATGCTCTCGGTTTATGAACTCGACCGCAGCCTCCGTTCTGTACTCCGGCCCCCTGGACCCGGGCGGGTCGGCCTCGGCGATCCATTCATAGCCCAGCGTGCGCGAATCGAGCGTAAGGTGTTGAAAGCCGCACAGGGCGGCGCGGTAGCCGTGGCCGCGCAGAAAGTTCGCCAGGTGCCGCTCGGGATGCTGCAGAAAGAAGTCCCGGTTGGCCAGCCCCAGCTGTCCACAGGAGTGCGCGCTCTGGCCCGTGAGCAGACAGGCCCGGCTCGGCGAGCACGTCGGCGCCGCGCTGAACGCCCGCCGGAACAGTACGCCCTCCTCCGCCAGCCGCTGCAGATTCGGCGCCGGTACCGCATGGCCGTAGGGCTGCAGATACCGGCCCGTGTCATGGGAATGCAGGTAGATAATATTCATGTGAGGATTCCTCGCTACCGTGAGTGCGGGGCGAGCTTGGCCGCCCGTGCAGCAACCTCTGATCGATGTGGACTATCTGACGGAGAAAACGAAATCATCATGGCACGGCTTATGTATACGGCGCAAATCACATATCCCAGCCGACTCCAGCCACTGACCACTGGCCACTATCCACTGCCCACCGCTGTTCCCGCCGGCTCGCGTCCCCAGACAGTGACCAGCACAAAAGCCGCCAGCGTACATACGGCCGACACCGGTCCCAGTCCCCACACGCCAAAATGTGTGTACATCCACGGGCCCGTAAAACCGGTCAGCGTAACGCCCAACAGGTTGATCGCCACCGCGAGCGATATCACCTTCCCCCGCCGGTCGGGGGCCTGTTCAGTGATCAAGGCGATGGCGCTCACGAGGCCGTACTCGTATGCAAAACGCAGCAGCAGCAAAGCGCCAATCACCGGCCACAGCCCGCGATTGACAATCGGCAGAGCGATGTAAAACAGCAAAGAACCGAGAATACCTGCCTGAAACGAGCGTTTCTTGCCCACCCGGTCCGTGATCAGGGAGACGAGAACGGCCCCGATCAGCTCCGCCGCGCCCTGAGCCAGGGCCGCCAGGCCAAGGGCCGATGCAGTCAGGCCGTATTCGTTCTGCAGCCAGACGCCGTGCGCAATCAGGACGTGACCCTGGCCGAACAGGAAGAGACAGTTCGCGCCGATCACCGCGTACGCCGAGCGCCGGTTGGAGCCCAGATCGAACAGGGCGGTGAAATTCCCTACCGCGCGAGCGACGACGGTCGAGAACTGAGGGGCAAGCGCAGGCCTGACCTTCTGCCCTGCCGCGTCTTCCGGGATGCCGTTGACAGTAGGAATGGCAGCCCGCGCCTCGCCTGTCTCTGCGCCATTCCCCGCCAGCGGCGTGTCTGCCCCTCTCGGCGCCTTCGGCAGGAAACCGAGGAGTGCCCAAGCGGCAAGTATCGCCGCGCCCAGGACGAGAAAAGGAATCTGCCAGCTGAAACGGTCGAAAAGGAGCCCCATCAGCGAAAGGCCCAGAATCCCCGCCAGCGCCCACGAATACTCCAGGATCCCGATGCCCCGCGCCCGTTGCGCAAAGGGCAGTTGCGCGCTGATATAAGCCTGAACCGTCGGCATGAAACCGGTCAACCCCATCCCCGACAGGACCATTCCGGCCGCAACCGACCAGAACCCGCCTCCGCTGCCCAGCAGAAAGGTTCCGGCCGCGGCCAGAACAAGGGCCAGGCGCATAACGCGCAGGTAGCCGTAGCGATCCGCCGCGTTGCCGAACAGCGGCGCGCTCAGCCCCACCGCGCTGCGCAGGCTGAGGAAGCGGCCCAAAACGACGACATTCAGGCCCATCCCCAATGCAATGATCTGCAGGAAGGAGTAGAAGAGTTGGATCGAAGTATCGACGACAAGCCGTGTTGCAACACAGGCCGCCAGGATATAGCGAAAGTGGGCGAAACCCCGCGGCGCTTCCGCCCGCGTCTGCCGGCTACGCATGAATACGGCGCACGGCCGCGCCTGAATGCAAGAAGATCATGACCGCCTTCAAACCACCCACTTCAGAAATCTACCTGGTTGCCATCCTTACCCCATCAAAGCGCGCCTCACCCTCGGTTACGAAGAGGCCCAGCCTGCCCTCGCGCCGGTCATAGATGCGGCCTGACAGGGCGACCCGCTCATCGACATACACGACCAGCGCCGTGCCGTCGACAAGCAGCTGCACCTTCACTGGCCTGTCCGGCTCCAGCACGACTCTGCGTTCAAACATGAGAGGCGGGTTCGTCGTGGTCACGCTGAAACGCGGCGACCACCGGTCCAGCACGACCCTGCTCCTGGCCGGCTCCAGCCGTACCTGGTAATAGGACTCCAGATCATCGCTGGCTCGCAGCATCAGGCCGAAGTTGGTCGTCCCCGGGGCGAAGGTGACCGTTGCCTCGATCAGGCACTCAGAAGGCATCTCCCCCAACGTCATCAGCGCGTAGCGGTCCACCGCCGCTGTCTGCGCGCGCGCTCCCTGGACCTCCCAGCTGCCGAGTGCCTGCTGGGGAGCAAGCGGCGTCGGGTTGACGAAAGCGCGGGCAACCGTCTCCGGAATGCGAACGGTCAGCGAGCCGTCCTGCTGCCCCACAACCTCATGCACGACCAGATTGCCGCCCCACAGCCACTCGCCGTCGTCCGTCTCGCCCTCGCGCGTCGGCAGCCAGCCAAACAGATAGCGGCGCGATCCGTCCCCCGCCGTCTTGCCCGCGCCGTAGGCAAGTCCGTCGAACATGTCGTCGTCCGCAGAGAGCCACGGCCCCGCCAGGCTCCGCGCCATCCGGTAATGCGTGGCAATCCATTCCCTGGAGACCGAGTAGACCAGGTACCACCAGTCTCCATCACGAAACAGGTCCGGACACGGGTGCGCCCACACCTCGTCCGGCGCCCACAGCGGAGGCCGCCCCTCCCAGGTCACCAGGTCCGAGCTGACTGCCAGGCCGATGCAGCCCCGGTTGCGGACAGGCCCGCTGTCTTTGCGCGCCGTCATCAGCATCCAGTACTCGCCCGCCGCCTCGTTCCAGAAGATAAACGGGTCGCGCCAGTCATCCAGCTCATACCCCAGCTCCGTCGGCGCCGCGAACATGAAGCTGGGATCCTTCTGCCAACTGCGCAAGTCGGTGCTCGTGGCGCGCATCACCACCTGCGCCGCCCTGCCGCTCCCTGCGAACGACGGATTGATGCCCGTATAGTAGATGTAGAAGATGCCGTTGCCCGCAATCACCGACCCGGTGCCGACATCGACGTCCTGCTCGTCAGGCGCTCCATGCGTTACCGCCTCGCCCCAATCCTCGAAGTTGACAAAGTCGCGCGTGACGAGGTGAAACCAGGGCCGGCCCGGGCCATGGCCGGTTTCGGCTCCATACTCTTTGATGTAGAAAAGGTGGTAGTCGCCTTCCCAGAAAAAGGGGATGAAATCACCCGCTACCCCATCATCAGGCCGGTAAAGAACTGTCATCATTCTGCCTCCCGGGGTATTTGGCACTGAGTCAATTGGCGCTGAGTCAGCTGGTACCGCGTCAGACGGCCATGAAGGCCGTCAGCCCGACTCGCGCCCCCAAACCGTCAGCAGGACAAACGCCGTCAACGTACCCACCGCCGCCACCGGCCCCAGCCCCCACACACCGAAACGGGTGTACATCCACGGTCCCGTGAATCCGCTGATAGTGGAGCCCAGCAGATTCAGCGCTACAGACAGAGAGATGATCTTGCCCCGCCGGTCCGGAGCCTGCTCGCTGATCAGGGCGATTGCGCTTACAATCCCATACTCGAACACGAACCGCAGCAGCACCAGCGCGGCAACCACCGGCGCCAGCCCCACATTGATAACCGGCAGCGACATGTAGACCAGCAGCGATCCCAACATGCCCGCCTGCACAGCCCGCTTCTTGCCCACCCGGTCCGTGATCAACGAAACAAGCACACTGCCGCACAGGTCCGCCGCGCCTTGCGCAAAGGCCACCAGACCCAGGGTTTCCGGAACCAAGCCGTATTCAGTTTCAAGCCACGCGCCGTGGGCAATCAGAATATGCACTTGGCTGAAATAAAAGAGAGCGTTGGCGCTGATGACGGCAAGAGCCGCACGCCAGTTGGGGCCGAGATCGAATAAACCGGCGACTGTCTGCGCACGCAGAGGGGGCAGCGATGCAAGAAGGGGCGTGAAGGAGCGGCTCCTCAGCCTCCGCCGGGCCGCCTCCCGACGCCGCGCCCTTTCCGGGTCCATTACGCGGACGCCGGCCGTCGCTTCCGGCAAAAGGCCAATCAGGACCCAGCCTCCCAGCATCGCGCCGCCCAGCACGAAGAAAGGGAGTCGCCAGCTGAAGCGGCCAAACAGAAAGCCCATCAGCGGCAGACCGACAATGCCGGCCAGCGCCCAGGAGTATTCCAATATCCCAATGCCCCGCGCCCGCTGCGCAAACGGCAGGCGCGCGCTGATATACGCCTGGCAGGTCGGCAGAAAGCCCGTCAGCCCCGCTCCCGACACGATCATGCCGGCCACGACCGACCAGATACCGGCCCCACTGCCCAGCAGAAACATGCCCGCGGCCGTCAACAGCAGCGACAGCCGCATAATGCGCCGGTAACCGAAGTTGTCCGCAGCGCTGCCGAACAGCGGCGCGCTCAACCCCGCCAGGCTGCGCAAGCTGACGAGCCGCCCCAGGACAACGATATCCATCCCCAGCCCCAGCGCAACCGTCCGCAGGAACGGAAAAAAGAGCTGTGTCGTTGTATCGACTGCCAGGCGGGTGGCGATACATGCGGCCAATATATTGCGAAAACGGGCAAAGCCCCGCGGCATCTCTGCGCGCTCGCCCGCGCGCGCGGCCCCGTTACTCACCGACTCGGCGCACCGTCGCGCCCGGCGGCGGGAAGAAGACGAATGTCCGCGGGTCGATCTCTTCATTAAATCTTATGAAGTCGAACCGCATGCGGAAACCGGTATTGCCCTCTATCGCCAGCGGATAGTAGGCGCTCCGGTCCAGCCAAACGGTCACCTGCTCCCCCGCCTCTTCAAATGGGCTCTGCCCAAGCGGCAGCAGCACCTGCACCCGCAGCGCATTCCGACCGGCCACCGCCTCCTCGCCCACAATCTGCAGTGTACCCGCGCGCAGCGCCGCCAGCACGTCATTCGGCATCGTCTCCAGCACTGAAGTGCCGAAACGCGAGTCGTCTAAAGACGCCCCTTGCGCCCTATCCGTGACTGTAGCGAGATTCAGCACCGGGTCATACATCCATGCCTCTTCTTCATTAAATGTCATGATAAAGACCGCCTTGCGGTCCAGCCCTTCCAATTCCGCCTCCGCCCGCAGATGCCGCGGCCGCTGGACCCAAAGTTCGTACTCGACCATCTGGTCATCTTTCCCCATCTGCAGCCGCCCTTGCACAGTCTTCAGCTCTTCAAGCCCCGCCGCAACCTCATCCGGCAAGCTCTCCGCAGTCGGGATCCGAGTCGTGAATGAGAACACGGCCAGCCCCACGCCGGCTGCTAGAGCCAGCCCCACAACAACAATTGCCGTGATCCGTTTGCGATCCATCCGAAAGTCTTCGGTTCTTAGTGTGTGATTTTGAGAGGATGCCAAGCGAAGCTATGCAGCTTCAGGTTTAGCGCGATCTGACACCGGCAATGCGCCGATTTCGGCACAAATTTCTGTCTCTCAATAATCTCGCGTGGGAGTCTGTAAAGCTCTTGTACTCATTCGTCGACTAGATTTTCCAACGCGGCTCGTTTATCAAAAGCCTATTCTTGAAGTCAGCATGTAGCTCTTTGTCGTTTGAGTACAGAAGGCGCGCGCCGCTGATCTGAGCCAACGCGATGACATGCGTGTCATTAGAGCGGCATCGCTCCTCTTGAAAGAGTAGCTCTTCCCTTGTGTCCACTGTGCTTGCAGTCTCCTGTCGGACCGCCCCGGCAAGAATCGCTTGCCGTATCCATTCTTGGGCTCTTCCATTCTTAAGTTCGTCAAGAAGCCTTCTCCCGACCACAAGGCGCATCTCGCCGGAATTGAGCCATTTGAAAAACCTCTCACCTGCTTCAGGCCGACTGGAACCGAAAACCTCGTGGGACACATTTACGTCAACAATCGCGCACATTTCTATAGACTCAAAGACCTTGTTGTTTCTTCCAAGAAGAATCTGCGGTAGCTGTCGGGCGCGTTCAAAACGTTGCCCTCCCTGTCAATTCCCAATGAATGGATCTGCACATCTAGTTCGTCCCGTTCAAAGAAGAGGATCGACACATCTTCGGGATTCAAAGTGCCAACTCCGTCGCGGACCTCCATGCGCACACGATCCAGCAGATGATCACTATGCGTCTCGACGATAATCTGACGCTCCTTGCCAGCAATCTGACAGAACAGACTGCCTAGCGCAGCCTGCGCGCTGGGGTGAAGGTGTACTTCCGGCTGCTGCAAGAGAAACAGAGGCGGCGCTTGCGGTCGAAGTAGCTCGGTTATGACCAGAAGAGCCTGGCTGACTCCGTAGCCAACGTCAATGAGATTGCGCAAAGGGCCCTTTAGTTTGCCCCCAGATTTTCTAATCTGAATCTGGAACGGCTCGCTTTCTCTCTGTCCCAACCGCTTTATGGAGATTTCATCAAACAGGCCCGCAGTCTTGCCGAAATTTTGCAGGCGTTTCTTGAGTTCAGTCCACTCCCTCTTGCGCCGCGTAAACACGTCTGCAAGATACATCGGCACGTAGTCCCCTTCGGGATCCCGAGTTGGACGAGATGGATCATAAGGGCGACGCGGCCTGGAACGCACCGGCGCGCTGGCGAATGGACGCACCCCAGAGGACGAAAGGTCTGACCAGGGGAATTCTCGAAGAATCTCGTAGTCTTCAGAACAAAATGGAGGAGAGCCATCCAGTGGCACAAAGTCCGGGTCTCCTTCCCGGCTCTCCCCGGAAACTGACGACCAATTAAAGTGGAAATGCGGGGGCATCATATAATCCTGGAGGGAGTAGCGTATGTCTCTACTCACCCTCATCTCCCAACTTCCCCTGTGAGTCTCAACCCTGAGAACATAGACTTGGTCTTCTTCGATGTCTTCTTTGAAGCGGTCCGCAATCCGCGTGTCTCCAAAAGCAAATCGCCTTTCAACAGGGACTGGAACGGCGCCATCCTTACCGAATGTCACGTCGAATTTCTGAGATAGAGGCTTGCTTGCCCCCTCCTCTTTATTTGATCTCGTCGTACTGAATCCCGCAGCGAAGGTCTCGGCTCTGCCGCCCCGCCCGCCTCGGAAGTGGGCGATTTCGTCGAAACTGCCTAGATCATACGGCTCTTCCTTGAAGTCCGGAACCCTGTAGTCGTTGGCAAACTCCCAAAGGGCGCGAATAATGGCCAGGAAAGAGGTCTTGCCCGTGCTGTTCTCTCCCTCCAGGAGGGTGAGCGGCGCCAAGCGGGCCGTCTGATCTTCCCGGAAGCAGCGATAGTCTTTCAATCTGATTTCATCCATGACACATCCCTGTCGCAAGACGACCGCATCGCCGCGGCGGACCGTCTGCAAAGGCAGCTCCCAATGGGCCGCTAACGCCCCGATTATATCACTGCCCTACCCCGTCCGCTCCATGAACGCACGCAGCGCCGGCAGCATCCGCCCGGGAGCCTCCTCCGCCAAAAAATGCCCGCAATCCCTGAACTCGTGCGCCTCAAAATCCGCCAACTCCGCCTTCCACCGGTTCAACTCCTTCTCCCGAAACGCGATGTCCTTGAATCCCCAGAATATCAGCGCCGGCTTCCCTGAAAACGCAGCCCGATCTTCCCAGATCGACCGCAGCCAGTCGCTCGCGCCAATGATGTGCCCCGGAAACGCGGCGCACGCAGAACGCGCCTCAGGCGTCGGTTGCGCATTGCGATAGTGCGCCATCACCTCCGCCGTCAGAAGCTCCTTCTGCGCGACCGCCATCGGCAGCACCCTGTTCACAAAAAAATTGTGCCGCCTGATAAGGTACCGGCCGAGCCAGCTCGACATGAAGAAACTGAACATCACATAGTGCGGATCGCGCCCGACCGGCCAGCACCATGTGTTTGTGATCACAAGCCGCTTCACCCGCTCCGGATGCTTGCGCGTGAAATCCAGCCCAATCGGCCCGCCCCAATCCACCAGGTACAGCGTCGCGTCCCGCACCCCGAGATGGTCGAGCAATGCCGCGGCCGCGTCCGCATGGGCTTCAGGCCGGTGGTCGGCCGGCCGCTGGCTGCGCGACGACAGCCCGAAACCAATGTGGTCAGGCGCGATACATCGATACCGCGACCGCAGATCGCGGACCAGATGCCGAAATTCGAAAGACCAGGTGGGATTGCCATGCAGGAAAACAATCGGCTCCCCCGTGCCTTCGTCAATGTAATGCATTCTGTGGCCGGACGGAGTCGTGAAGAAGTTGCTTTCAAAGGGGTATATCGCGTCAGACAACCACGCGGGGCGCGCGGGGGACACGCTCTGGCTCATGCTGAATTCTCCTGTCGTGGGTCGAACCTGGTTACATCCAGATCCGGGGTGGGGCGTCGTTCTTCTCAGAAGGCGGCGGCAACTCAGTCTGCTCACCGTCCACCGACCCGCTGCCCGCGGTTCCGCTGCCGCCATTTCCGCCGCCGGCAGTCCCGCTGGTTTCGGTTACGCTGCCGGAGGGCCCATTGTCAGGTTTACGGGGCGAGGATGGCGCAGCGGGAAGCATGGCGGGCTCCTCCGCTCCCCGCTTCGGAACGCGCTCTCCTGCGCTCCGGAGATAGACCTCCCGCCCCTGGCTTTGGCCTCGATCCGGCCCCAGGATGCCAGCCGCTTCGAGCTGCTCCACCAGGCGGCTGGCGCGGTTGTAGCCCACGCGCAGCTTCCTCTGCAATATCGTCACCGAACCGCGCCCGGCTTCCGAAACGACCTGAACCGCCTCGTCGAAGAGCCCGTCCCGCCCTTCGTCAGGCTGTGTCTGATCCCCCAGGCCGTTCCGCTCGTCTTCCTTTTCCAGAAGCGGCAGCGTTTCACTCTCGCCGCGCTGCGCAGCGCCTTCCGCGGCAGGCAGCTCGCGCTCTTCCATCGCTGGCGTCTCAGGACTGAAGAGCGGGAACTGTTCGCGTTCGTCCCGTCCCTGACCGTTCCCCTCTTGCTCCTGAATGTAAGTCTCCAGATTGTGGAAATTCTGCCAGTAGCGGACGATACGGTTCGTCTCGGCATCATCCAGAAACGCGCCCTGCAACCGCTCCAGCTTGCTCGCATCCGGCGCCATAAACAACATGTCGCCCCGTCCCAGCAGGCTCTCCGCGCCCGGCACGTCCAGCACCACCCGGCTGTCTATCTGACTGGTCACTGCAAAGGCGATGCGGGCCGGGAAATTGGCCTTGATCAGGCCGGTGATGACATCGACAGACGGCCGCTGGGTCGCGATGATCATGTGGATGCCCACCGCACGCGCCATCTGCGCCAGCCGGATTACGTGTTTCTCCACCTCCTCTGGCGCCGCCATCATCAGATCGGCCATCTCGTCAATGATCACGACGACGTAGGGCAGGATCTCCTCACCCAGTTTGCGCAAATGCGCGTTGAATCGCTCCAAATCGCGTACGCCCGCCTTGTTGAGCAGCTGATAGCGCCGCTCCATTTCCTTGATGCACCAGAACAGCACGCCCGCGGCCCGGTCCACATCGGTCACCACCGGGCTGAGAAGGTGCGGCGTGCCGTTGTAGACGGTCAACTCGACCATCTTCGGATCGATCATCAGCAGGCGCAGCGTCTCCGGCGTGTGGGTCAGGAGCAGGCATCCGATGATCGAATTGATGCAGACCGACTTGCCCGTCCCCGTCGCGCCTGCAATCAGCAGGTGGGGCATCCGCGCCAGGTCGGTAACCACCGGCTTGCCCCGCACGTCCTCGCCCAGCGCAATCGGCAGACGCCCCCTGGCCTTAATCGCCTCAAACTCCTCGCCCTCCATCAACTCCTTCAGCCCGACATTATTGCTCTCAGTATTCGGCACCTCGATGCCAACGTAGCTCGTGCCCGGTATCGGCGCCTCGATCCGCACCGTGCGCGCCGCGAGCGCAAGCGCCAAATCGTTGCTCAAACTGGCGATCTTGCTGACCTTCACCTTGGTGCGCTTGACTTCCCCGCGCACCGTGCGCTCGGTGTAGCCTGGCCGAATCAGGTATTGCGTGACGGTGGGGCCGGCGTTGACCCCCTCAAAATCTGCCGGAACGCCGAACAGCGCCAGGGTTTCCTCCAGCAGCCGTCCCCGAAAACGGATCAGATCGTCGCTGTCGATCGACCGGTCCCAGAAGTCCAGCATATCGCTCAGCTGCGGAAGTTCCCACGTCGGTTCGGTCCTCCCATTCCTGCTCTTCAGACGGCGGTCGGCATCGATCGCCGTCAAAGCGCTGCCAGATTCGACAAGCTCTTCCGACAGCGGGTGCTGCCTGCTCTCAGCCGCCTGGGGGACGTGCGCATCAGGGGAAACCGGAGTGGAAGGAGGCGCGACTGCCTCGCCCCGCTCTTCTCTCTCCCCAGCTCTGGATCGGAAGAGGTCCTTGCGCCGTTCCTCCCGCCACATCTTCTGCAAAAGCCCCCACATGTCAAGGCCCGCAGCCCTGCTTGCAACCCAGACTCCATCCCATAGCCGGCGGCCGGTCAGCAGCGTCAACCCCGCCAGGGCCACGAGAAGGATAACCGCCCACCCACCCAGGCCAGGCGCCGCGTCCACCAGTGTATTGGCGAAGAACAGACCCAGCGCGCCGCCGGCCCGCCCGTCCAGAACGCGCGCCGCCCGCGTCATCGGCGGCAAAAACAGCGTGATGGCGGCTATGTATGCCAGGAAAATCAGAAGAAGCCCGGTCGGTACCCGCCAGGGCAGCACCGGCATCTCGCCGCCCGAACGGCCGCCTTCACGAGAAGATCTACGCCGGTCCGGCCCATCAATGGCGCGCAAGACCATCCACAGACCCAGAAAACCGGTCAGCAAAGGGACACCGGCCACGCCGTCTCCGGTGGCGTCGCGCAGCAGATCGATCCAAAGCCCGGTAACGCTGCCGCGTGAACCGGTCAGCAGGCTCAGCAGCGTAAAGACCGAAACCAGCACCAGGCTCAGGCCGACAACCTCGACGCGGGTGACGACCGCCAGCCCATCCAGAAGCTGTCTATGCGGGGTTGCTTTCTTTTTCGTACGCCTCTTGGCTACCATAGAGCAGTCGGGGTGTGTCGCGGCTCGCGGCGGACAACGGCACGAACCTTTCCGGAGTCAGAATACGCCCTCCACTTCGCGCGGAGCAAGAACAAACGTTCCCGACACAGTATATCAACGAACGGCGATTTCACCAATCAGCTTCTACCAAAAAAACGTTATGCAGCCAATACGTTTTGCCCGCGTTTCGCAACCGAAACGCGGGCGTCTTCCCATCGCAATAACGTATCCTCTGTGGCGGCTCACTTTCCGTGAGAGCCTGCTTTATTACACCCCGCCGCTTCCTTTGCGGCTCACGCCTACACCTGCATCACCACAGGCAGAATCATCGGCCTCCGTCCCATCTCATTGCTGCAGAAGGTGGCCAAAGCGTTTCGAACGCGCCGGGAGAGCGCTGTGGGCGAAATCTTACCCTTGACCTCCTTGCGCACAATCTCCTCCGCCCGCAGTATCAACCCCTCATTGTCCCGTATATAAACAAAACCCCGGCTGATGATCTCCGGCCCATAGAGGATCGAGCCGTCGAACTCGTCCAATGCCACGATACACACGAGAAAGCCGTCACTTCCCAGATGGCGCCGGTCGCGCAGAACAACGCTGCCAATGTCGCCGACGCCCAACCCGTCAACAAAGACATGGTTGGCGCTCACGCGTTCGCCCAGCCGCCCCTGAATCGCATCGGTCTCGTCCGCGAATCGACCGAACTCGACCACCTGCCCATCTTCCACCACGAAGACGTTCTCCGCGGCCAAACCAACCTCCTGCGCCAGCTCGCCATGCAGGACAAGATGCCGGTAGGCGCCATGCACAGGGAAGAAATAGCGCGGCCGCACCAACTCCAGCATCCGCCTGTAGTCCTCCTTGCCGCCATGACCGCTGACGTGGACATCGTCCGACAGTTCGTGATAGAAGACCCGGGCCCCGCGCCGGTACAGATTGTCCACCGTGCGGTTGAACAGCTCCTCGTTGCCGGGGATCGGCGTCGCGCTCAGGACGACGGTGTCCCCCTGGCGCAGGCTGATCTGGCGCTGGTCGCCCAGGCTCATGCGCACCATGGCGCTGGTCGGCTCCCCCTGGCTGCCGGTCGCGATGATCGTCACCTGGCCCGAGGGCAACTCCTCCATCTCTTTGGCGGTCAAAAGCTCGTCCTGCCGGATATCCAGGTAGCCGAGACCGATCGCGATCTTAACGTTGTTGATCATCGAGCGCCCGATCATCCCGACCCGCCGTCCGTGCTTGCGAGAAATTGTGATGATCTGCTGCACCCGGCTGATATTGCTGGCGAAAGTTGCCAGAATCACCCGCCCATCCACCTGTGAAAAGATGTCATCAAGCGTCTCCTCGACTTTGGTCTCGCTGGGCGTGCTGCCTTCTGCCTCGATATTTGTGCTGTCACCCAACAGCAGCAGGACTCCCTCATCGCCCCAGCGCCGCAGCTTCTCCACCTCGGTCAACTTGCCGTCCACCGGCGTCTCGTCAAACTTGTAATCGCTCGTGAGAATCACCCGCCCGGCCGGCGTCGACACGCTGACGCCAACACTGTCCGGAAAGCTGTGGCACGTGTGGAAAAACTCAATCGTAAACGGTTCCAGTGTGATGACATCATTTTCCGTCACCGTATGCAGCTCTGTCTGGGCCAGCAACCCATGTTCCGACAGTTTGCCCTGCAGCAGGCCCTTCGTCAGCGCGGTGGCATAAACCGGCGCGTCCAAACCCTGATCGATCAGATAGGGCAACGCCCCGATGTGATCCTCATGCCCGTGCGTCAGCACGATGCCGCGCAGCCAGTCCAGTCGATCCAGAAGATATTCGGCCTCCGGTATCACGACATCCACGCCGTGCATATCGCTGTCTGGGAACATCAGGCCGGCGTCCACGATGAGGATGTTCTCGCCGGACTCCAGCAGCATCATGTTTTTTCCGATTCCGCCCAGCCCGCCCAGGGGTATCACACGCAATTGAGTCGTAGCGGCTTCGTCCGCGCGCGGACGGTCCGCTTCGGCAATGGCTGTATCCGTTTGGTCCATTCGATTTCTCCTTTGAAAAGCATTGCAGACCAGACGCCTGCCCTGCTGCGTTTTTCGTCTAACATAAAAACGCCGGGCAGTAACAGCTCCCAGCGCGAAAATCTACCATGTATTAACGTTCAACATATACGCGCAGTGCGAGCAGTGGATGAAATGTTGGGAGATCCTTTCACCCTTCAGCCGCCGCTTGCATCATCGCTCCTGCCGGCAGCCAAGCCCGCCCCTCTAATTCAGTTACTCCCTCCATTGTAACGCTGATTGCGCTGTTTGTCCACTTTTTCCGCGATTCAGTTTCTCCAGATCCGGGCGAGGCACGGTTGACGACCGTCAGGCAGCGGGCAAGCGGGCCCGGGCGCGCGTCACAGACGACGTCGAAATAAACATGCGGAAGTTGCCGTACAGGCGATTAACTGCCCGCCGGCTGCCGCGAAAACGCCGCCGGCCCTCCCAGGCGCCGGTTGCCCCATGAGAGACGAAGATTCCGTTGCCTGCCGTCAAAGTCGGCGTCCGCCCGCGGTTGATCGCTAATACACGCCCAGGTAGCGGTCCAACTCCCACCGCGTCACATAGTTGCGGTAGCTGTCCCACTCCAGCGTCTTCGCCTCGACATAACGTTCGATAACATGCTGGCCCAGCGCCTCCTGCACCACGTCGTCCTGGCGCAGCGCCTCCAACGCCTCGCCCAGGTTGCCGGGCAACGTCTCCAGGCCGGAACGGTCGCCGTTCATCTGGTAGAGATCCTCCTCGGCCGGCAGCGGCGGATCCAGCTGGCGCTCGATGCCGTCGAGACCGGCAGCCAGCATGACGGCGAACGCAAGGTAGGGATTCGCGCTCGGGTCAGGGCAGCGCAGTTCGCAACGCGTGCTCTGCGTCCGATTGGGATTGACGCGGGGTATGCGGATCAGCGCGCTCCGGTTCGTGCGGCCCCAGGAAACATAAACCGGCGCCTCATAACCGGGCACCAGCCGCTTGTAACTGTTCACCAGCGGCGCGATGATCGGGGTGATCGCCGCCGCGTGCGCAAGCTGGCCCGCGATAAAATGCAGCGCGGTCTTGCTCAAGCCATACTCATCATCCGCGTCGTACATGCAGGTTTCTTCTTCGCCATGACGCCAGAGACTCTGATGGACGTGCATCCCGGAGCCATTGACCCCCGTGATCGGCTTGGGCATAAAGGTGCAGTGAAGACCGTTCTTCTGCGCAATCGCTTTGAGCGTCGTCCGTAAGGAGATCGTGTTGTCCGCCGCAGCCAGCGCGGGCCCGTACTGGAAGTCGATCTCATTCTGCCCGCTCGCAACCTCATGGTGAGAGGCCTCTACCTTGATGCCCAGGGCATTGAGCGCATCGACCATCTGGCGGCGCACACCATGCGCCGAATCCGAGCTCACGTCGAAATAGCCCGCTTCGTCATGGGGCGTCAGGGGGTAAAGGCTGTTATCCGGGTGACGCCGAAACAAAAAGAACTCCAACTCCGGGCCCACGAGAAAGTCGAAACCCAGATTTTTGGCTCGCTCCAACTGCCGGCGCAGTATATAACGGGGATCGCCGGCGAAGGGGTCCCCGCTGGGGGTGAAGACATCGCAGACAACGCGCGCCGTGGACAGCTCCATCTCCCAAGGGATCGGCATGAACGTATCCAGATCCGGAACCAGATACATGTCGCTCTCAGCGACGCGCGCGAACCCTTCAATCGAGCTGCCGTCGAACCAAACACCGTTTTCGACCGCGCGATCCCAAAGATCGATCGGGATCGTTACCTGCTTGACAATGCCCATGATATCGCTGAACTGAAGACGCACAAAGCGGACATTGTGTCGTTTGATCGTGTCGTCGATCCTTTCCAGCGTCTCCATCAGTTTTTCGTCGCCAAATGCATCCAGGAGCATATTTGCCTTCCCCTTTCAGATAGTTCCCAGTCGTCAGAATCTTATCGAAACGGCAACCAGATTCCAAAAATCCACGGCTGACAACTGAAAACCCCGCAACCTGAGGTATGAAAGAAAAAGGGGGCAGACACAATGCGCCGCGCCGCCCCCTTGTCGTCAATTACGTTCGGCCCAACTCTAGATGCCGTAGTACATCACGAATTCCTGCGGATGCGGTCGCAGCCGCACTGCATCCACCTCTTCCAACCGCTTGTACTCAATGTACGCATCCAGCAGGTCCGGGGTAAAGACGCCGCCTTCGAGCAGGTAGTCGTTGTCTTCCTCGAGCGCGTCCAGCACCTCGCCCAGGCTGCCCTTCACCATCTCCACCTCTTTCAGGACATCCTCTTCGTACAAATCAATCTCGGCTGGATCGCCGGGATCAATCTGGTTCTTGATGCCGTCCATGCCCGCCATCACCATCGCCGCGAAAGCCAGGTACGGGTTCGCGCCGGGGTCGGGGCAGCGGAATTCGATGCGCTTGCTGTTCGGCGACTGGCTGTACATCGGGATGCGGCAGGCCGCGGAACGGTTGCGGGCGGAGTAGGCCACGACCACCGGGGCCTCATAACCGGGAACCAGGCGCCGGTAGCTGTTGGTCAGGGGGGCGCAGAAGGCCAGCAGCGAATTGATGTGCTTCAGCAGTCCGCCCGTAAAGTGCAGGGCCATCTCGCTGAGTCCGGCGTACTGGTCACCGGCGAACAGCGGCACGCCGTCCTTCCAAAAACTCAGGTGCGTGTGCATGCCCGAACCGTTATCCTCGAAAAGCGGCTTCGGCATGAACGTGACCGTCTTCTCGTTGTCCTTGGCGACGTTCTTGATAATGTATTTATACAGCTGTACCTGGTCGGCCATCTGCAGGAGCGGCTTGAACTTCATGTCGATTTCAGCCTGGCCTGCCGTACCCACCTCATGGTGATGCACTTCGATATCAATGCCCGCATCGATCATCTTGCGCGTCATCTCGGAACGGACGTCCTGCAGCGTATCATAGGGAGAAACCGGGAAGTAACCCCTCTTAAGGCCCACCGAATGGCCTAAACCCATCTCGCCCGAGTTCCATGGCGCCTCCACACTGTCCACGTAGTAACCGGCGGTGTGGCGGCCTGCATCATAGGAAACACCGTCAAAGATGAAAAACTCGGCTTCCGGCCCGACAAAGACGGTGTCGGCAATGCCATCAGATTCAACATAGCGGACCGCTTTGCCGGCGACGTTGCGCGGGTCGCGGCTGTAGGCTTCGCCCGAAAGCGGGTCATGGACGTTGCAGATCGCGCTCAGCGTGGGCATGGCGCAGATCGGGTCGATGATCGCGGTTGAGGGATCCAACCGCAGCACCATGTCGCTGTTCTCGATGCTCTGGAAGCCGCGAATCGAAGAGCCGTCAAAGCCCAGCCCCTCATTGACCGCGTCATCCGCGTCAAACTCTTCAACCGGCATTGTGAAGTGGTGCCACTGACCGAACAGATCGGTAAACTTGACATCCACCATCTGAATGCCGTTGTCCTGAATCGCGCTGTTCAGATCTTCAATTGAACTTACGTTGAGTTTCATTCCTTACTTGATCCTTTCACAGATGGCGTGGGGTCCATTTTGACCTGAGAATATGTCGATAGAACGATAACTGTTGTAGTATACCCCGCGACCGCCAGCGCACTCTTGGACAATCCGAATAACGATTGCCTATCTTTGTTTGTGCAGTTTGCATGATCCCCGCCACTGCCGCTTTCCCTTCCCCCATAGCCCCCATCCTCCGCGCCGGCTACCGGCGAACCATCCGGCTGAAACATGCTGATGCCACACATCCCCGCGCACTGTGCCCTGGACGCAGCGCAACCCGCCTATCATATCCATTCGGGCCGCCGCAGTCTAATTTCGCCCTGCGCAAATTCACTGCTACACTGATGCCCCAACACCAGCAGTTCGACGCAGGGCCCGTTGAGCGGCCCAACGCCGACGACCGTCTACGAGCCAAAGCCATGTCGAAACTCGCCCTCTACGCAGAGAACCAATCCGTCCGCATCGTGACCGGCGCCTGCCCGCACGACTGCCCCGATACATGCAGCTGGCAGATCGCTGTGGACCGCGCAAACGAGCGGGCGCTGGATATCTGGGGCCATGCCGACCACCCGGTGACGCAGGGCGCCCTCTGCGGCAAGGTCGACCGTTATCTCGAGCGCGTCTATCACGCCGACAGGCTGACCCACCCGTTGCGTCGCGTCGGGCCCAAAGGCAGCGGCCGCTTCGAGCGCATCTCCTGGAGTGAGGCGCTGACGGAGATCGCGGCGCGCCTGCAGGGCATCATCAACGAATGGGGCGCGGAAGCGGTTCTGCCCTATGCCTACGGCGGGACGATGGGCTTTCTGCAGCAACACTGCATGTCCGACCGCTTTTTCCAGCAGATGGGAGCCAGCCGCCTGGCGTATACGATCTGCTCCGAGGCCGGGTTCGAAGGCTATCTCTACTCAATCGGCGCAACGATCGGAATCGAACCGGAAGATTACGCGCACTCACGCCTGATCCTGATCTGGGGCAGTAACACCCTGACGAGCAACCTGCATCTGTGGCCCTTCATCCAGCAGGCGCGCAAACAGGGCGCGCGCGTCATCGTCATCGACCCGGCCCGCACCCGCACCGCCAGGGCCGCCGACGAGTGGCTGCCCATTCGCCCCGGCGCCGACGGGGCCCTCGCGCTGGCGATGATGCACGAAATCGTCAACACCGGGCTGCACGACCACGACTATGTGATGGCCCATACCGTCGGTTTCGAGCAGCTGGCCGAACGCGTCCAGGAGTGGCCGCCGCAGCGGGCCGCGCAGATCACCGGCATCCCCGCCGAGCGGATCCGCCAACTGGCGCGGGACTATGCCACGACGAAACCGGCCGCGATCCGGGTCAACTACGGCATGCAGCGCCACTACGGCGGCGGCATGGCAATGCGCAACATCACCTGTCTTCCCGCGCTCGTCGGCGCATGGCGGGAACAGGGCGGCGGCATTCAGCTCAGCGTCAGCGGGCAGTTGCGCCACCTCGAAAAGAGCGGGCTGCAGCGGCCCGACCTTCTCGCCGGACGCTTCCCCCGCACCATCAACATGAACCGCCTCGGCGACGCGCTCAGCCTCGACCGAACACGCCTCGCCGCCGCGCACTACGCGCCCCGGCCCGTGGACCGCAAGCCCGCGCCCGACGCGGCCGGCCCGCCGGTGAAAGCGCTCTTCGTCTACAACTGCAATCCCGCCGCCGTCGCGCCCGACCAGTCTTCGGTCCGCGCCGGCCTGGCGCGCGAGGACCTGCTCACCGTCGTCCTCGAACACTTCCAGACCGACACCGCCGACTACGCGGACTATCTTCTGCCCGCCACCACGCAGGCCGAACACTGGGACCTGCAACGCATGTACGGCCATCATTACCTGGCGCTCAACCGGCCCGCGATCCCGCCCGTGGGCGAAGCGCGGCCCAACAGCGCCATCTTCCGCGGCCTCGCGCAGGCCATGGGCTACACCGACAGCGGCTTTTACGAAGATGACGAGACCATCCTGCGCAACTTCGTCGAGGCGCAGCGCCATCCCCTCTACGAAACGGTCACCTGGGATGCTCTGCTGGAGAAAGGTTTTGCGCGTCTCAACCTGCCCCAGCCTTATCTGCCCTTCGCCGAGGGCAACTTCCCCACGCCAAGCGGCAAGTGCGAATTCTACAGCGAGCGCATGGCGCAGGACGGCTACGATCCTCTGCCCGCCTACACACCCCCGAAGAGCGAGGAGAGCGGGGCGAGGCGGGAGGAAAGAAAGAACGGCAGCGCGCCGGCGAACCAGGACGCGCAGTCGCTGGCCTGCATCTCGCCGCCGGCCCACTCATTCCTCAACTCCTCCTTCTCGCATCTGGAGCGTTTCCGCGGCCGCGAGCGGGAACCCCTGCTCTGGATCCACCCCCAGGACGCGGCCGCCCGCCGCATCGAAGAGGGCGCCTGGCTGCGCGTCTGGAACGAGCTCGGCGAAGTCGAGCTCACCGCCCGCGTCACCGAAGAGATCATGGCCGGCACGGTCCTCGCCCCCGGCATCTGGTGGAACAAACACAGCGCCGACGGCCGCAACGTCAACCAGCTCACCCCGCAGGACGAGACCGACATGGGCGCCTCAGCCAGCTTCTACGACGTGCGCGTCTTCGTCGAGCCCGCGTAGGGGGTGGACTGGGCCCCGTCCTCGGACATTAAACTTAAGCGCGAATGGATCGGATAATCCCAGCCATGCTATGATTATTCGACGTCAAGAGTTCGGAGCATCTGCCGAATCTGCCGAAGTCGCAGAGCGTGAACAGAGAGCTTGTTCTTCGAGCGATCCGTTTCTGGATGTGGCCATTCTTCCCGGGCAGTTCGAGGGAGACAAGTGCAACAAAGTGCGTTGGGACCAGGTATGCAGCATGTACACCTCATTCAGCATCAAGAACTTTCGCTGCATTGAGGATTTGACCATAGAGCCGCTGGCTCGGGTCAACCTGATTGTAGGAAAGAACAACATGGGCAAGACAGCGCTCCTGGAAGCGTTGTGGCTACACTCCGGTCCAAACCTCCCTGGCCTCGGCGACCGCCTTGCCAGATTCCGCGGTATTCCCGGTCAGGACCCGGGACGTTTAATGCATGATCTCTTCTATGACTTTGATCCGAATCGCACGATAGTCCTTTCGGCAAAGGGAAATGACGAGGTTGACAAAGGCACCCTCAATATCAAACTGAAAAAGAGAGATGAGTCGTTATTGACCACCGTCACAGCATCCGATTCTCCTTCAGACCCGCCGCGTGGCTCCCAAGAATCCGATGTCTCAGCCATATCAGATACCGCAATTACGCTTGATTACACTGACGCTAAAGGCAAGAACTACCGGTCTTCGGGCTGGTGGGTGAGATCGGAGGGACAGACCGTCCAACTTGGGACGAACGCCAGAATGACGTTTACGAATGAAGGAATGGCAGGACAGGCGGCAACGATGCCGCCACGTCCTTCAAATGTCTTTTTGGGCGCCCGCCAACGTACCGGGCCGGATGAAGACGTCAGGCGATTTGGCAATGCCGAACTTGAAGGCTATGCCGACCACCTTGCGAGCTGTCTTGAACGGGTCGATTCTCGAATCCAGCGATTGTTGACCATTGCAGCTCCGCCTACGCCAATGATTTACGCCGACGTTGGCCTGACCCGCCCTGTTCCAGTAGGCTTTCTGGGGGATGGAGTAAGCAGGCTGCTGTCTCTGGCTCTTGCATTCCACGAAAGCCGCGGTGGAATGATATTCATCGATGAAGTGGAGAATGGCCTGCACTATAGCGTTCTGGAAGATGTGTGGAGGGAGTTGAGCAGGCTTTCGACAGAATTCGGTGTCCAGATTTTCGCAACAACCCATAGTCATGAATGCATGGCCTCTGCCCGCGAAGCTTTTGCCTCCATGGGGGACGAAACCCTCTGTATTCATCGTCTCAGTCTGCAGGATGGACGAATTGCCGCGACGACTTATTCATTTGAGGATCTTACCTTTACACTGGACTACGGGGCGGAAATGCGTTGACACCAGGAAGACGTCCTTTCCATTTTGACGCGAGGGTGGAACACGCATCTTTACTGTTGGTAGAAGGCATAGAAGATGCCAGGTTCTTCACCGCCATTGCGCATCGATTGAATCGGACCGACCTTCAAATTGTTACGGTTGGGGGAAAGGACAATTTTCGTCCCTTTCTCGCGAGTACGTTATCGAAGTCAGATAACTTTTCTCGGTTGCGTCGGCTGGGCATCGTCCGGGATGCCGATCGTAGTCCCCAAGGCACTTTGCAGAGTCTGCAAGGCGCCTTGGTTCACGCCGGATTCCCCGCGCCATCACAAGCCTGGACGCCAAAACAAGCCGGTCACCTGACTGTTTCCCTTGCCATTTTGCCCGACAGTTCATCGCCAGGAAATCTGGAGGACCTCTGTCTTCGCTCTATCGAAAACTCATCTGAACACACTTGTGTGGAACAGTATGTTGAATGCCGGGTGAACGTTGGCGAACAAATTGCCAGCAACAGGCTGGCAAAGTCGAGAGTGCATACCTATCTTGCAGTCGGCCGGGACAGTGTCGAGCCCGGCTTGCGGCTCGGCGAAGCTGCGGAAGCTGGCGTGTGGAACTGGAATGCCCCAGCGTTTCAACCCATTATTGACTTTCTGTCCAACCTCTAGACCCTACCCTCCCAAACTCCAGGTTGCACTGTCTGTATCAACACACTCGCGCACCGTGCGTTCATTTCACGACAGAGTAACCCGATGGTCGTGGCGTTTCTGATTCTGACGCCCTTACACTCGAATGAATCTTCGGGCGTCGGTTTTCGTATCAGCGTATTTCGTCCCGACTGTGCATTCCGCATGGTCGCCGCCGGCCCACTCATTCCTCAACTCCTCCTTCTCGCATCTGGAGCGTTTCCGCGGCCGCGAGCGGGAACCCCTGCTCTGGATCCACCCCCAGGACGCGGCCGCCCGCCGCATCGAAGAGGGGGCCTGGCTGCGCGTCTGGAACGAGCTCGGCGAAGTCGAGCTCACCGCCCGCGTCACCGAAGAGATCATGGCCGGCACGGTCCTCGCCCCCGGCATCTGGTGGAACAAACACAGCCCCGACGGCCGCAACGTCAACCAGCTCACCCCGCAGGACGAGACCGACATGGGCGCCTCAGCCAGCTTCTACGACGTGCGCGTCTTCGTCGAGCCGGCATAGGTTGTACAGTGTACAGGGTGGGGTCGCTATAACAGGGGTGCCCGGCAAACTGGTACCAAAGCGCGGACTAACCGGTCCCGGTCGCGGACAATCGAGGAGTGGATTCTGTCGACTTTCCTTTCGCCTTAGTCAACCTTGGAAAGATTCAGGGGGTACAATCTGGTCTAGTTGGTCGATTAGATTTGGAAGGTCTTCCCGCACGGTCTTCCAAAGGATGTCGAGATTAATGCTGAAATAGGCGTGGACAAGCCGGTATCGCATTGCGACAATTCTGGCCCAGGGGATCTCACTCAGTTCCTTGCGAGTCGAATCGGTTATCTGGGAAGCGGCTTCGCCAACTATTTCGATATCCTTGATCAGCGATAGGAGCAACTGGCGGTCAGTCTCCAAGTCTTTCCGCACCCGACCGTCCGCAAACGACACGGCTTCACGCGCAGCTTCGAGCATGTGGCGCAAGCGAATTTCGTCATGCCTGCTCATATTGAACTTCGGCCCTGGCCAGAACTTCTTGCCGGAAGTAGGGACTCAAATCCTCAGCTGTACGCAAGTCGACTTTTCGCCCCGCGAAGAGTTCGGATAAAGCCAGTTCCATACCGGCGACGCCCAGCAATCCCGGAATACGGTCCGGCTCAAACTCGACGAGCAGGTCGATATCGCTGTCGGGCCCGAAGTCATCGCCCAGTGCCGACCCAAAGATGGCGAGCCGTCTGATGCCGTTCTCCCGACAGAAGTCGGTCAGTGAACTCTTTGATATCGACACTTGTGGGTTCATCGTTCCGGTTTTCTCACTCACTCCACCTCAGTTCCCGCTATACAAATTATCATGCAGCGCGTTCGCATAGCGGTCGATATTCCGCTCGCGGCGGCGCCCGCCCGTCTCGTCCAGCATCCGGTTTCGCGCCGCCTGCCCCGGCGCGCCCGGCACCTGCGTCGCGCCCACGCCTGGCACATCCACACGATATGAGGCCGGCGCATCGGCCTGCCGCAGCTTCAGAATACTCTCCGCCAGCGCCGCCCCGGCCTCCTCGCGCTGCTTCAACGCCGTGCTGCCAATCAAATTCTTCACCTGCGTGATGATCCCCAGCAGATCATGCGTCGGCTTCGTGCCCGCCCCAATCATGAACCCAGTCACAAGAATGTCCCACAGGTCCGGTACCTGGTCCAGAAACCCGGGCAGCGTCTGCCCCAGATAGGCCATCAGCCGCATGCCGCTGTAGTTCGATACCACAATGCCGAGAAATATGCCCGCCAGCAGGCTGGTGCTGCGCTTGAACGCCACATAACCGGGCGACTTGAGATCGCTGGGCCGCCAGCCAAAAAAGCGCAATGCCCCCCATTCCAGATAATGCCAGCCCAGCTCCATCAGACGCTCGATGCCCGCCGCCGCCCCCAATAGCGGAACCATCGCCGGCACCACCGTCGTGATCTCCGTCCCCACCGTCTGCTCCAACTCCGCAGCCAGCGTCCACTTCGGTAACGCGCCCGCCAGAAACAGCCCGCCGAACAGGCCCATGCCCAACCGTCGTATCGTTTTCATCCACATTCCTATCTCTCCTCCGGCTATCTGATTCTCTACAGCAGGCCCCCGTTCGACAACCAGCATCGAAAAATCAGGAGGCGGCCGCATCCGCTTCCGCCAGCGCAACCAGCAGCCGAACGCCATACCCGGTCGCGCCTTTCGGCGTCTCCGCATTGATCCGGCTGTCCGCCAACACCATATTGGCGATGTCCAGGTGGGCCCAGGGGTAGCCTTCGGTGAAATGTTCAATGAACTTCGCGCTGCTGCTGACGCCGGCCCGCCCGGCGCTGTTCTTCACCTCCGCCATGTCGCTCTTGATCGGCTTCTCATACGCCGCATCCATCGGAAACGGCCACAGCCGTTCACCGCTCCGATCGCCCGCGGCCATCAGCCTCTCCTCCAGAGAACCGTCGTTGCTGAAGAGTCCCGCCCGTATATGCATGCCCAGCGCCGTGCCGATCGCGCCCGTCAGCGTCGCCAGATCCACGACCGCAGATGGCTCGAAGCGGGCCGCGTAGGCCAGCGCGTCCGCCAGAATCAACCGCCCCTCCGCGTCCGTGCTGATGATCTCCGCGGTCTTGCCCGTCATCCCCGTCACGATATCGCCCGGCCGAAAAGCCTCGCCGTCCGGCATATTCTCCACACACGGCGCGATCCCGATCACCCGCCGCGGAACGCCAAGACGCCCAATCGCCTCCATCGCGCCGATCACCGCGGCCGCGCCCCCCATATCGTCCTTCATCGCCCACATGCCGCCCGTGCGCTTCAGGCTGATGCCGCCCGTGTCGAACGTGATGCCCTTGCCCACCAAGATCAGCGGCGCCTCCGAGCTGCCCACCGGCGCATGCTCCAAAATGACAAACTGGGCCGGGTTCGCGCTGCCCTGGCTCACCGCCAGCAGAATGCCCATGCCCTCCTCCGCCATCGCCGCCTCGTCCAGGACGGTGCACGCCAGGCCGACTTCAGCCGCCATCGCCCGCGCCCGCGCCGCCATCTCAACCGGCGTCAGAAGATTGGCCGGCTCGTTGACCAGATCGCGCGCGCTGCAGACCGCGCGCCCGATCGCCTCGCCCCGAGTCACCCCGCGCGCCACGTCCTCCAGTTTGGCCGCGCTGTATTCCACCACGGTGCAGCTCTTCAACCCGGCCTCCACCGCCGCCTCGCGACCGTACTGTTTCGCCCGGTAGCTCGCCAGCAGCGTGCCCAGCGCCACCTCCTGCGCGGCCGCGGCCGCGTCATGCCCCGCGATCCCGGCTCCGTGGACGATCGTCGCAATCGACTTCACGCCTTTCAGCTTGGCCGCGGCCTGCGCCGCCACCGCCGCCGCCCGCCGGATCTCGCCAATCCCGAAATTCTCGCTGCTGCCAAGCCCCACGATCAGCGCCCGCGGCGCGCGCAGCCCGCCCTCATCAGCCGCTTCATCGCCGGCCGCGCCGCCGTTCGCGCGCGCATAGAGCAGCGCCGTCGTCTCCGCCTCGCCGCTGAAATCACCCTGCGCGATCAGGCGGCTGATCGCCCCATTCAACGCCCGGTCGATCGCGCCCGTCGCCCCACCGGGCGCAGTCACCCCCGCAAACAGATTCACAACAATAAGATCGACGTCGCTCTCCGCAATGTTCCCCTGCTCTACCCGTAGTTCCATCTCACTTATCCTGTGGTCAATGTCCAATGTCCAGCGGTCAACGTCCAACTGTCAATATCCAATGGCCGGTCTCCCGCGGCCAGCGCAGCCACCCGCAAGGAGTCTCCGATTGTTCGCGGTGGGGGGTTACAAATTCGTGCGCAGCCGCGTCGCCGCCGCCTCCAGAATCGCATCCGTCTTGCAGAAGCAGAAGCGGGCGACATTGGCGGCCAGATGGCTGTGTTCGGGGCTGTAAAAGGCGGAGGGCGGGATTGCGGTCACGCCAATCTCCTTCGTCAACCAGCGGCAAATCTGCACGTCGCGCGGGTCGTCCGTCGGCAGAGGCGCATCCAGGTCGGTCGTATCCACCAGAATAAAATAGCTGCCGTGCGGCGTCAACGGCGGGAATCCGACATCGTTCAGGGCCGAAAGCAGAATATCCCGTTTCGCCTGGTACATGACACTCAGCTCATGCAGGTAGTTGCGCTCCTCCACCTGCTCAAACGCCGCGCCCACCGCCTCCTGCAGCGGTGTCGTCACCGCAAAAGGAATCCACTGGTGCGCCATCAGCACCGCGTGCGCCAGCGCTTCCGGCGCAATCGCCCAGCCGATCTTCCAACCGGTCACCGAAAAAGTCTTGCCCGCGCTGCCCAGCGTAACCGTCCGCTCCCACATGCCCGGCAGCGTCGCCAGCCGCACGTGCGGCGTGCCGTCGTACGTCATCCATTCATAGACCTCATCGCTCAGCACCAGCAGATCATGCTCCTGCGCGATCTGCGCCAGCGCCATCAACTCCTCCCGGCTGTACATCTTGCCCACCGGGTTAAGCGGCGTATTGATAACCAGCAGTTTGGTCTTTTCAGTGATCGCGGCCCGCAGATCCTCCATATCGATCCGCCAGTCCGCCGCGCTGCTCGCGCCGGGCCTGGGCCGCAAGGGAACATAGACCGGCGTCCCCCCCGCCATGATCACCGACGGCGGATAGCTGTCGTAGAACGGCTCGATCAGAATCACCTCATCGCCCGGGTCCACCAGCCCCTGCACCGTGGCGTAGATACCCTCGGTCGCGCCCGTGGTCACCACGATCTCCGTCAACGGATCCAGCTCGCGACCATAAACCGGGCTGTACACCGCGGCCAGCGCATTCACCAGCCGCGGATGGCCCGCGCTGCGCGCATACTGATTGTAGCCCGAGGCCAGCGCCGTGCGCGCCGCCTCGATCACAAAATCCGGCGCCGGAAAATCGGGGAATCCCTGCCCCAAATTGATCGCATCGTATTCAAGCGAGAGGGCCGAATACTCGGCGAAAACCGTCGTTCCGAAAGACTGTACCCGAACTGCCGCTGGCGTTGACACGGTGGCGCATTCCCCAAAAAAGGTGGTCGAGGGCCCCTGCAACGGCGCCGATTGCGCGCCTGCAAAAGCCCGATTTTGTGGCTGGTGGTTCGTGCCCGGCGCCTCTGGCCGCGCAGCAGCCTGCAACTGGCAACCGGTCACTGGCAATTACAAGGAATGATAGCACAGGGAGAACCGAAAGTCATCTATAATCATCCGCTCGACAGGGCATACGCATCTGATAGAAAGAGAACTTTGAGGAGATAGTCATGATCTTAGCCGGCTCGTTTACCTGTGGCAGCGATACCGATTTTGGCGCTTTTCTCTCTGCGTAGGCGGATGAGAGCTATGCGGCGCAAGATGGCCGGGCTGCGCTGTGCATGGCCCTGACGGATGCGACTGTCGTCCTCACGAAAGGCGGCATCCAGGACCCAGGGGACTGTGTTGTCGATGCTCCAGTGGCGGCGGTTGGCATTCACCCATCAGGTCACCAGGTTCCTCATCAATGATGAGGAACTGTCCCATCATGCCCAGGTCTTCGTGATCAAGGATGTGGCAGTGGAACATATATGGCGTGTCTTCAGCGGCATACGTGTTGAATCGGGCAACGATAACGACCTCGCGTTCGTCATTCACCAGCACGGAGTCCTCCCAACCTGATTCCTCAGGTGGCGGCGGTTCGCCATTGATCGACAATATCTGAAACTGAGTCTGGTGGGGGTGGAACACGTGCTGGCCCTCGTCGCCGGTGAGAGTCCAGCGCTCGGTGTCTCCAAGTCGCACTTCAAAGTCGATCCTGCTCATATCAAACTCAGCGCCATTAATTGTCCAGCGTGTGCCGGACTGCCGGGAGCGGCGCTCTTCGTCCATGTCGAAGCTCCGGTCCACCGTGATCTCCGATTCGGGTATTCGCTCTATGGTGGCGAGCTTGTCCGGAAGCAAACCCGTGCCTGAGGCTGCTCCGTTCGGACGCATCTCCAGCACCCGGCCTAACCTTCTATCGACCAAAGCGGCGGATTCCATGCCGACATTGACGACGATCTCGGCCCGGTCCCCCGGTGCGAGCACAAGCTGCCTGAGAGCGACAGGGCGGGCCAGATAGCCGCCGTCGGAGGCGATCATGCTCATGTCGGCCCCCTCGACGCTGAGGTTGTAGATCCGGGCCTGGCTGCCGTTCAGCAGCCGCAGCCGGACTAACCCTTCAGGCACGTCGACGAAAGGATTGATCGTGCCGTTCACCGTCAGCGTGGAATAGAGTTTCCCCCTCCCGTCATCGTCTATGGCGAAGTCGAGCTGGCCGTCCTCGGTGAACTCCCTGTCTTGGATGATGACCGGAATGTCGTCAACGCCGTAGGTTGACGGAAGCGTTGCGGCAGCAGAGTTGTCGTCTTCGATGATGATCAGACCTGCTGCGCCGCGGTAGACTTGCTCGGCTGTGGACCCATGGACATGAGGATGATACCAGAGGGTGGCTGCCGGCTGGATCACGTCGAAGTCAGCTATCCAGGTTGCCCCGGGTTCGATAAGGCTGTGGGGCCCACCGTCGTCCTCCGCCGGGACGTCGGCGCCATGCCAGTGCGCCGTTGTGACCTCATCCAACTCGTTGGTGACGCTGATAACCACCGAGTCTCCGGTTCTGAGACGAAGCGTGGGGCCGAGCACAGACATGCCGTTGTAGGAATAGGTGTCCGTCAGGGCTGTCTGCCGGTAGTCGTGGCGCGATTCTCCGAGCTTGAGGTCATAATGCGCAACACCCGCCCCGTCATACGTCGGCTCGAGCAACGCCGGGATCGAAAGCGGCGCAGCCACTGATGTATCCAACGCCGCCCCGTTATCTGTGCCGCAGGCTGCCAGCGAGACGATCGCCAGGATGGCCCCGAAAAAGAGGCCTGCGTTTTTCAGAAGACGGCGAGCGCTGCCGGCAAATGACCCGTAAGCCGCCTTCCTTCGGTCGTTTCTCCTCACACCGTTCAGGGGGACAAATTCTGTACGCATTGCCTGAAAAGACCTGTTGTCCAAAACCCTCTCCTCACCGATTTGATACGGCGCTTGGCCCGCAGGCGGCCCGCCGCGGCAATTTCGTTTACCCATTGAATCCGGAACGACTCGCTTGTCGCCACAGTATCCTCGCGGCCGCTGCCTCCGATCTCATCGTTTCGCTTACGTCATCTCACCATTTCTCAATCCGGTTCAGATACAACTGTCCTGGCCGCAAAACGGCGCGACAACTGCGCCGGCGCGCATTGGCGCTGGGTGCCGCCTGAACAATGTCGTTTGCCGAAGGAGCATCCGCTGTGGTATCGTTCTCTCTACACCGCGCCCCCGTAGCTCAGTGGATAGAGCATCGGCCTCCGGAGCCGGGAGCACAGGTTCGAATCCTGTCGGGGGTACCAGCACCAGGAGCGAGACTCTCTCGCTCCTTTATGTTTTCCGTCCCCATTCGTCACCGAAACAGGTCCTTCTCCGCCGGCCGCTGGATCGACCGCGCCGGCGCGTCCTCCGCCGCATCCGGCCGCCTGTAGCCGCGCACAACGGCCGCCGGCCGGCCCTCGCTGCTCTGCCCCATCACCAGCGTCGCGGCCGCGCACAGCTCATCAATGATGCACTCCTCGCTCGCCACCAGCTCGTACCCGAACAGATCCGTCAGCCCCCGCTGGTCCCACAGCGCCGGCAGGCCCGCGCAGCCGATACAGACGCCCACCGTCCCCATCTTCCAAGGCCGCCCATGGCTGTCGCTGATCAGGACCGCCACCGCGGCGCCGGTCATCTCCTCGATGCTGGCGCGTAACGCCGCCGCGCTCGCGTCGGCGTCCGCCGGCAGCAGCGCCACCGTCTCCTCCTCCTCCGGGGCCACATTCGAATGGTCCAGCCCGCCGTGCGCGCACACCCAGCCGCCGCTCTGCTCCACGATCAGGACCCCCGCCCGCGCACGGACGACCGAATTGCTGTCGTCCAATACCGCCTGCACCACGCGGGCGTCCTTGCCCGTCTCCTCCGCCAGGCGCAGCGCCTCCGCGCCCGGCATCACATCCGCCAGCCGCACCAGCCGCCCCTCCGCCTTGCTTACGACCTTCTGCGCCACAACCAAAATATCCCCATCCACCAGTGAAAGCCCGGCAGACCCGGCCGCCTCCACGATCAGCGCGGCCAGGTCATCGCCCGGCTGCACCAGCGGAATGCCAGGGATCGCAAAAATATGGATGCCCTCCTGTTCAGGAGGGCCGCAAGAGAGGCTGCCGTTCATCAGAATCCCAACTCCTCAGTCATGCTGTCATCGCTTCTGCCAAAGTGCCAGTACAGGAACGCCTCCAACACGCCGCCGCCCACGGCCAGCGACTTGTCCGAAATGCAGAAGGCCTGTTCGCGCCTGCCGCGCGGGTCAATATCGCCGATCTTCAGGCCCGGCCGCAACGGCACGCTCTCGTGGATCAAACCGCGCAGCACCCCCGCGAACGGCGCAACCAGCGTCGTCTCCCGCCCCGCAGGCTCCACTATCCGCCCGTATGGAGCGCCCGCGGCCAGGCGGTCGCCGATGCGCGCCAGGGCCTCAAAACGGCCCGCGACCGGCGCCCGCAACACACGCGCCGCGGCCGCATCCTCCTCCGGGCCGCGCGCGCCGCCCTCTCCCTCTTCCTCAACGCGCGGGGGCCAAATCCTGCCCGGCGTGCCCGTATCCGCCTCGGCGCCGCCTTCCCAGATCACCCGCCCCAGGTTGGGGCCGCGATTCGTCTCGATCACCGCGTGGCAGTCCACGCCCGCCTCGAAACCCGGCCCCAGCGCCGCCACGAACTCAGCGCTCTCCAGCGTCGTGCCCGTATTGCACTTCGCCACGATCGCGTCGACAACCGCGGACGGCGCCAGCTCCTCGATCGCCTCCATCTCCGCATCCACCAGGACCGGGATCTCACCCGCATCCAGCGTCTCCGGCACATCCGCGGTCAGCGCCCTGCGCGCCGTGACATCCTCCACCTCGTGTTCCTCGTCATACACGGCCTGGGCAAAGGCCACCGCCCGCCTCACCGTCAGCGGGCGCGGCAGCTCGGTCATCACCACGGGAATGCCGCAGCGATGCAGCCGCCAGGCCGCGCCCGTGGCCAGGTCGCCCGCGCCCTTCACCAGCACCAGCAGATCGTCAAAAGGGTTTTCGTCTCTCATATCCCAATCATTGTTGACGTACAGTTAAGCCATCAGTAGTATACACAGAGCACTGTCAAGTATACACAGCGCACAGTAAAGCAGAAACTACAGCGCTGCCCTTTGCGGAGGCGCAGACACACCCGGATCGCAAAAACCGCGCATGGAAATCACTGACCGGAGCCGAGCGCAACCGAAGACAGCCGTGATCGCGGCCGGCCAGGCCGGCGCGTTGGAGAAAGCCGCCGCCGCCGTGGAGCGGGGCGCCGTCATCGGCGTGCCCACCGACACCGTCTACGGCCTCGTCTGCCTCTGCCAGAACGCCGCGGCCATCGACCGCCTCTTTGCCGTAAAGGAGCGCCCAAGCCAGAAAGCGCTGCCCGTCCTGCTGGGTGACGTTCGCCAACTGCCTGCCGTCGTGCGCCCCGCCAGCCAGGCCCCGGCCCAGCCCCTTATCGACCGTTACTGGCCCGGCCCCCTCACCCTCGTGCTCCCCGCGCGCAGCCACCTGCCGCCAGCCCTCACCGCGGCCGGCGGCACCGTCGGCGTTCGTCTGCCCGACCACCCCTTCCTGCGCGCCCTCGCCCGCCGCGTCGGCCCCCTCGCCTCCTCCAGCGCCAACCGCAGCGGCCAGCCCCCCTGCGCCACAGCCGCGGCCGCGCTTGCCCAGCTCGACGGCCGCATCCCCCTCCTCATCGACGCCGGACCCGCCCCCCTCGCCCAGTCCAGCACCGTCCTCGATCTCAGCGGACCGCAGCCCACGCTCCTCCGTGAAGGACCAATCGGCCTCAAGGAGCTCGCCGCGGCCGGAATCCGCCCAGGGGCCTCCGGTGAACAGTGAATCACGGAAAGCGGCAAGCGTTGGCCGGGGCGCCCTCTCTCCTCACTCCTCTTCACTCTCTCCTCTCATCATAGGCATCGACGCCTCACGCAGCCTGCGCGCCGAGCCCACCGGCACCGAATTCTACTCCCGCCAGATCATCGGCCACATGCTCGCCGCGCCCGGCGACCGCCTCGCCTTTCGCCTCTACGCGCCGCAGAAGCTCTCCGCCGCCGCGCAGCGCGGCGCGGCCCCGCCCCCGCACGACGCGCGCGCCGTCACCGTCCGCCCCCTCCCCGGCAACCGCCTCTGGACGCACCGCGCCCTCGCCTGGGAGCTATGCCGCCGCCCGCCAGACGCGCTCTTCGTGCCCGCCCACGTCGTCCCCTTCCTGCCCCCGCCTCTCCTCCCGCGCACCGTCGTCACCCTGCACGACGCCGGCTACCGCCACTTCCCCCGCGCCCACACCCGCCTCCAGCGCCTCTACCTGGAGCTCTCCACCCGCTGGAGCGCGGCCTCGGCGCACCGCATCATCGCGGTCAGCCGCCACACCGCCGCAGACCTGCAGCGCTTCTACGGCGTGCCCGAAGCCAAGATCCGCGTCATCCACGAGGCGCCCGTACCCCGCGCCACCGGGCCCGGCCCCGAAACGGATGCCGCGCCAGCCTACGCGCGGCCCTTCGCCTTCTACGTCGGCACCATCCAGCCGCGCAAAAACCTGCTGCGCCTCATCGACGCCTACGCCCAGCTGGCGCAGCGGCGCGAAATCGGCTGGGACCTCGTCCTCGCCGGGCGCCGCGGCTGGCTCAGCCAGGAGTACGAACGCCATGCCGCCGCCCGCGGACTGGCCGACCGCGTCCACTTCCCCGGCTACCTGCCCGACGCGGCCGTCGCCGCGCTCATGCGGAAGGCCCTGTTCTTCGCCTTCCCATCCCTATTCGAAGGCTTCGGCCTGCCCGTCCTCGAAGCCCAAACCACAGGAGTCGCCGTTATCTGCGCCAAAAACTCTGCCCTGCCCGAAATCGCCGGCGACGCAGCACTGCTCGTCGACCCGGAAAACGTCGACGAAATCGCCGCGGCCATGCTGCGCCTCAGCCAGGACGAAAACCTGCGGCAGGAGCTGATCGCCAAAGGCTATGAAAATGTCAAACGTTTTTCCTGGGAAAAGGCCGCCCGCGAAACGCTGGCCGTGCTCGAAGAGGCCGCCGCCAAGAAATGAGCTCTCCGCGGGAGCAGCGATGGGCGTCGCTGCAGATTCTGGGCGTGCGCGTCGATTGCGTCGATTTCCACCAGACCCTTGACGCCGTCAGCGCCTGGATCGCGCAGTCGCGAGCGCGCGACGAGAAAAGTGAAGACGCCGCGCCCCGCCTCCGCCAGGTCTGCACCGTCAACCCCGAATTCATTATGACCGCGCGCCGCCAGCCCGCCTTCGCAAAGGTTCTGGCCGCAGCCGACCTGTGTACGCCTGACGGTGTCGGCGTCCTCTGGGCCGCGCGCCTTGCCGGGGTCCCCCTGACCGAACGCGTCACCGGCTCCGACGGCATCCACCGTCTCTGCCAGCGGGCCGCGCAGCAGGGGTGGCGCGTCTACTTCCTCGGCGCCGCGCCCGGCGTGGCCGAACGCGCCGCCGCCGAGCTGGCCCGCCTCTACCCCGGCCTGCCCGTCGCCGGCGCCTATGCCGGCTCGCCCGCCCAGGCCGACTGGCCGCAAATCCGCCGGCGCCTCGCCGCGGCCCGCGCCGACCTGCTCTTCGTCGCCTACGGCCATCCCCGCCAGGACATCTGGATCCACCAGCGCCGGGACGAACTGCCTGTCGCCGTCGCCCTCGGCGTCGGCGGCGCCTTCGACTTCGTCGCCGGCGTCACCCCGCGCGCGCCCCGCTGGCTCCGTGGCCTCGGCCTTGAATGGCTCTACCGCCTCGTCCGCCAGCCCTGGCGCTCGCGCCGCATGGCCGCCCTCCCCCTCTTCGCGCTGATGGTATTGGTGGAATGGGTCCGCCTCCGGCCAACTAAGCAGTAAGGACGCCCCTGGCGGGCGCCCTTCCTCGCGAATAGAATCCCACCCCCCGGATCCCCCTATTCGAACTCATCCAGGTATTCGCGGACAAGGCCATCCCATTCAGGCGGGATTTCGCCGGCAAACTGGTTGCCGCTGAGATCGAACATCGTCAGAACGGGCAGCTTCCCCAGATCGGGAGGTATCTTTCCCGTCAACCGGTTATTGGCCAGAGACATACTTACCAGCTTGGTGAGATTGCACATTTCAGACGGCAACGCTCCCTCCAGCCGGTTGTCAGACAGCTCCAGCATATCCATCTCGGCAAGGTTGCCCAGTTCAGGCGGGATCGATCCTGAAAGCTGATTATGAGAAAGCCTCAGGAGGTACAGGTTGGACAGCTGGCAAAGGGCCGGTGGGATGCTGCCCGTCAACCGGTTTTGGCCAAGGTCCAGTTCGCACAGCATGGAGAGCTGGCCCAACGACGGCGGTATGGGCCCTGTCAGCTCGTTGCCGCTGAGCCGCAGGACTTCCAGTCTCCTGAGTCGACCCAGCGCCGGGGGTATGATTCCGTCAAGCATGTTTCCGGCGAGATCCAGCCAGCTCAGCCGGGCTAGCCGGACCAGTTCAGCGGGAATCATCCCCGTTAGCCCCAGCCAGGACAGGCTCAAGCCAATCACCCGCGGCACCCTCTCCTCCGGGTCGGTGACGACGCCCTCCCACGCACTCACGGGCGTCCGTTCATCCCAGTTCAACACGCCATCCCTGTCCAGGGTGTCCTTCACCTTCAGGAGGAAGGCGAAATCCCCTATCGGTCTGGCGCGCGTTCTTCTGCTCTGTTTCCGCCGTCTTCTTTTTTTACTCATGGCGTTGCTTGCCCCTGTTTCAACAAATCTGCCGCGCCCTCAATCCCCGCCGGCGTCACAACGCCGCTGCGAGTCGAGGTTCGCCGGTCCATCGCGTCCTGACGGGTGACGCTCTCTCGCCCGGGTTCCGGTCGGCTGTCCGGGTCAAAGGAGTTTTCTCCGGGCAGTCGGTTCGCTGCGATGTTCAGATTGTAACCGTTGAGCCGCAATTCATCCACAGCCCTCAATGCTCCGTCGAAAAGAGCTCCCGCCACCATCTACTGCAGTTGCGGTCCTCCCCCAACCCCCACCCATCAACTATGATGCCTTGCCCTGTGTTGGCGGCCCCTCCGCGCCCCGCCCTTCGCGCGCGCCGCCGCACGCCAATGCCGTCATGCGCCGCCAGCGGCCAAATCTCTGTTCCACGGGGCGGGGCAGTGCGTGGACCGGGTGGCCCTGCGCTGATCCCCGGCGGCAAACACCCGCCGCCGGGCCGGGGGAGCCCCCCCGGACCCCCCACCGCGGCCCCGGTTCGCGCCGTCTACCAACTGACCGCTGACCACAGCAGTTCAACTGAACGCGCAGGTGTTCCTCATTTCGCTCTCTCTGTTGAGAGGTTGAATAGAACATTTCATGTCCGATTAGCGCAGCTATCGGACACTTTACTCCGATCTCAATCTCCTTACGGGAATTCGTTGTTTTTGATCCATACCACCAAGTCCCGGTATCTCCTGTACACCCCCAAATGCATTGCAGACTCTGTCCAGAGTCCCGGGTACGCAGCGCCGAACGGCCAGCGCAACGGCCCGTGCCACACAGATTACTCGAACAGCGCTCGGGGAAGTCGCGTTTGCCTGATGATTGACATCAGCGTTCCTGTCCGCAGCCGCAACTCCTTGTGGTCTGGAACCGGGACCGGGATCGTAGACGACTGTTCGACTTTCGGCATGATTACGTGACTGCCTTTGCGTTGGGTTTCGCTAACCCCCTGGTGCGCGGGTATTCCGCAGACTTCATAGCCCGGCACGACGCGCAGTCCAGGCAACTTCGACCTCCACCAGTGTTACGTACACCTCATTGTGCAGTCGTTCCTGGATTTCCGCGCCTGAAGCCGTCTCGAAAAACAGTTCCAGAGCCTCTTTCAGATTCGCTCTCGCCTCGGACACGGTTGCACCCTGACTGGCGATATTCAGTTCCGGGCAGAAGGCGACGTAGCCATCGTTTTCGCGTTCTATTATTGTTGTCAACTGTCGGGTCATCAGGAATTCTCCTATATGTCCTGATTGTTCCCACGCACTCTTCCGGGATCGGCACCACGGAGAACCCCGCCCTCGTCATCGCCTCCCCAAATTCAACCGGATACCCCCGCTCTCCATCCAGCCGCTGCCAATACTCCCCCTAAACGCGCACACAACCCTCGAACCCCGCACCGCAGTTCAGTGTTTTGGCTGGTTGCGTGGAACTCAATGTCGGATAGTGGTACTTTCACATAGGTGGAACGTCAATTAGACAAAACTTTGTCTGTTACCTGTGTGGTTCCGATATCAATGTTAATTGCCAGAGGATGCCATTGGGGCCAGTCACGAGATCTTTGCACTTGTTGTAATCGGCTTCGGACAATTCATCTATGTGAGCGGCCCGGTTACGGAAGTCGCTGGTGAGAGTATGTAGTGCCTCACATAGCCCCGCAGGTTCAAGAATCCAATTAGATCGTGGCCACTGCTGGATGACTCTAAAGAAAGAATTCAGCAAGTGGCTTGACTCTCGACGAGACTTACTATTGATCGCAGTTTGGAGAAAATGAGCAAATGTCCCTAATTCAGGCGCTGGTGCTGAGCCATCACAATGTCTAGCGATTCGACCGAAGTCTCTGTCTCTTTTGTCATCAGCGAGTTTACTAGGATGAACAGCATCTCGCACGGGAGCAATGATTCGATCGATAATCTCATATTCAACGGCTTTGCAATACCCAATAGTCGCGGCGGACCAATCGAGGTCAGTCTTCTTGCTAAGGGATTCAGCGACGCAATTGGATGTTGCGATGAACCGAAGTGTTTTTTCGGAGAGATGAGTGGCCTGCTCGTGGGAACGTCGGATCAACTTCTCAGCCTGCCGCCGTTGATCGTTTGTGACTGACGAAAGGAGCACAGTGGCTAGAGCTTCCGCCCGCTCGTCATCGGCTGAAGTACCGGCCTTAACTTCGTGAATTGAAAGAAGGTAGCCGTAGCAACCGTTGCAAAGGCGCAGACTCCAGTTATCCTTATAGATAATCTGTAGCTTGGCTTTCTTGGAGGCGCCACAACGGAAACACAGAAATGCAGTTGACTCGGCGAAGCGATATTGCTGCATCGGTCCCCGTCGTGGATATTCTCTGATCAGTTTCGATGGGACTGGAATCTGGGTCATAGTTCAGTGCCTCCTTCACCAAAACATGGACAGCATCAATTTCCAAATGGACACATGTCCTTTCCCATTTCGTGGTCTAGACATTAGGGCCAACCATACCACCACTAGTAGGGCCTTCGCGGTGCAGAAAATAGATAAGAGTATACACCTATTTCGTTTTCGTTGGCAGGCTGATTTCCAAGTAATGTGCTTGCCAAATTAAGAACTGATCCCATAATATTCTCACCAACTAAGCTACACACGGCGCCAACCAAACCTAAAGAGAAAGATACTGGTTTTTTCCAAGCCGCTCTTCCTAGTCGCCTAAGCGACTGTGCCACTTCGTCGAGTTGCTCTTGACGTTGTTCAAACGAGAGTCGGCGTTCTTCCTCAGGCATAAGGCTCAATTCACGAGCGAAATTGCGAACTGAAAGGCTATAATCTCGGTATTGAGTGTAGTGCTGTTGCCGAAAGTTAAGTATTTCCTCTATAGGGACGCCGCCAAGATCAACTCCGACCATTGCCATGTCAAACGAAACGATTTCCCCAAGAGAGGGAGATGAGTCCTCTGGATCGTTCATGATTTCAGACAAGGCTTCAACTAGGCGCCACTGGTCAGTCGCCGGCGAAAGCGTTAGACCCATGTCTGCGCCCTTGTATTTCAGAATTTGGGCGAGCAGGACTAGGATTAATGCGCGCACGGTCCGGTGCATCGGAATGGACTTGCCATCCTCTGAATCACTGGCGAGACCACGCTCTTTGAGTTCTTCGAGCATGAATCTAGCAAGTTCTGGATCGCCATGAAAGCCGAGTCTTGACATAGACAATGACCCAAAACTGAAGCTTTCTACATTTTCGTCACGCGCCGTTGTCAGGAATTCTAATCGTCCAGAGGCGATAATATCTACAAGCGCCGAAGCTAGAAGCTCAGTTTCTTCTGATCCGACGCTCATTTCTGGACGAATCACATGAAAAAGGTTATGTTCTCTCAGAGAATATACAATCGGCAAATCGGCAAATCTGCCGTGATCTTCCATGTATTCGGGAATCAACATTGCAACCCCGTCGAAAAATAGAATGAGGTTCTTGATCCAATCTGCATCTAGCCAATATTGTCCGGGGTAGTAGAAGGCAAAGTCTGGTTTCATGTTCTTGTGGTTCCCTTGACGGAGGTCTGTTCTGTTTTCTACGCTTCGATGTGAACATTAGGACAAAAAAGGGTAAGGAGAAAGTAGAGAAATTGAAGACTGTAATAGACCTAGCGCAAACCATAGGAATGCAAGCCCAAAGTGTCCGTGATATTGTATGTGATTGTTCAACTGAAAGCGTTGTAAGGCAGTGTATGGTTAGGAATACCAGGGACCACTTAGCGTTCTCGGACCTTGATTCTCCGGCAAAGCAAATGTATTTTCTCTTGGGAATTCTACTTGAGTCATGCGAGCCTGAAGTTCCCGAAGAATTCGGGATCCAACATTGGAACGAGGTTGTTAACCCTCTACGAGAATCCTTTTCAGTGTACGCCAAGTCTTATTTTCCAAACGGGGGATCTTATAGATCGGAACCCCATCAACCAGAGACAATCCTAGAAACTGCAATGGTGGCATTCTTAGATTACATTAGCAAAACGACACTGTCGTTCGTTGAACAGATCGCAAAACGAATAAGACTATACTTAGCCCCGTTTGATGAGTATTTGTCAGAGGAATTAGGGATTTCCGCTTCTCACTCCTTAGCGATTGCACAGTGGATCGATAGAACCCTTCAAAATATCCTGACCGAAGTCTCCAATATCTCCCCTGAGATTGAGATAGACTTCGTCAAGTGGGCGGGGGGAGGCTCCCCAATAGTTGGTCCAGACAGGTCGACGAGTGGTGGAAATGAGAGCCGCATAGTTGAGTTGCTAGACAGGATGGGTAAGGTTTACCGCTCGGAACTGATAGAGCACCACGGCAACGAGGGTGCAGCATTTTGGGATCTGTTTACGGTAGGCCGTGCAGAAGGTAAACACATTGAGTTTCCCACAGAACGAAGTATTGTCGAAGAAAAGCCCCTAGTACGTTTGACCCATGACGTTGCCATGTGTTTCAGTATAGAAACCCTTTATCATGCAATTGTCTTGAGAGCAGAAAAGTGCTTATCAGAAGGAAAACTCAAGAGAAAGTTTCTTTCACATCGTGACAGTGTTTTAGAAGGCCAGAGTGCGGTTGAACTAGCGCGAATTGTTGGCAAAGATGCTCAAGTCTTCCGGAATGTCTATGAAACAAGAGACAAGCGATATGAGCACGACCTTGTAATAGCGGCTAAAGATATTTATCTATTTGTTGAATCGAAGGCAACTCCTCCCAAGGAGCCGTTTCGAGATCCCTCTAAAGCGTTCACTCGCCTGCGTCGCCAATTTCATTCGGACAAGGGCATTCAAAAGGCTTTTGAACAGACTGCCAGGTTGTATCGACCTTTACTGGACGGTAAAACAGTTACGCTTTACGATGAGGATGGTGAGGAAGTCCTGCGGTTGCCACCTCAAATTGCGGATAGTACTTTTTGTGTTTGTGTTACGAGAGATAGTTACGGACCTTTAGCAACCAACCTATCTCTGCTTTTGGACAAGAAGCCAAATGATCCCTTTCCGTGGGCCGTTAACATTTGGGATCTTGAGAATTTCGCAGACGTGTGGAAGTATTTCCGGTGGAACGGAAAGCAACTTAAGAGCTACCTGAATCAACGCCTGCAACTGCATGCCAAGGCTTTTTCGGATGATGAACTAGACTACGTTGGCGCGTTTATTAGGCATTGCGGGCTTCAGCGCTTTGTTAAGGCTGATTGTGACCACTTGCAACTAGATCCGACATACTCAGACATTTTCGATAGGATACACTTTCACATGTGCAACGGGCAACCGCTAGCAAAGACAAAGTTGGTACACCCTCACATACTGGACCTATCGGAATCAATTCGCGCGGGCAAGTCAGTACTCTTTCTGGACGATAGAGAGGGACCAATTGAATGCGGGAGGAACGAAACATGCCCTTGCGAATCGGGAGTGAAGTTTAAGATGTGCCATGGAAGAATCTGAGGAATTCCACAAAGTCAACCTTGACCTGCCCCCGATGTTTGTACCACCTGCTTCGGCGTATGTCTCTTCCTGGCCATCTCCCCCCCAATACGGCCCATTTCTAACATTATACCTGGACCAGTTCTCTGGGGGCAGGTCATTAGTGCCTCGTTGGTCCACGATAATGGAGGATAATTGTTATAGTGTGTTACTAGGATGGGGGAGGTTCTTGATCAATCTCTCTCGCCCGACAAAAATCTTTCGCTGCGCCTGCTTCGTCGCCCAACTCGCTCTTCGCCATTCCGCGATTGTAGAAAGCATTGACGTCTTGTGGATTGAGTTCTAACGCCCTGTCAAAGTCGGCGATGGCCTCCCGATAGGCGCCAGACTGGCACTTAGCAACGCCCCGATTATTGTATGCTTTGCCATATCGTGGATTGAGTTTGATTGCCATGTCGTAGTCGACAATGGCACCTAGATGGTTGCCGGAATCAGCCTTTGCCAAGCCGCGATTGTAGTACTGCTCTTCGGGTTGTGAATCGAGTTCTATTGCTAGGTCAAAGTCAGCAATGGCCCCTTGCGGGTCACCCAATTGGCGTTTTGTTGCCCCTCGATTGCTATATGCTTTTGAATTTTCAGGGTTGAGTTCTATCGCTCTGTTGAAGTCGGAAATGGCACCCTCATTGTCACCTGTCTCGCCCTTCGCAACCCCTCGATTGTTGTAGACTTCAGCGTCTAGTGGATTGAGTCTAATAGCCAGATTGAAATCGGCAATTGCCCCCAGATGGTCGCCTGAAGCACTCTTTGCATTGCCGCGATTGTTATAAGCATCGATGTGTTGCGGATTAAGTTCAATCGTTCTGTCGTAGTCCTCAATCGCCCTTTGAATATCGCCTAATTCGCATTTTGCATTTCCACGGTTGTAGTATGCCCCCGCGTCTTGTGGATTAAGTTCAGTGGCCTTGTCGAGGACGGCGATGGCCTCGAGGTATTTGCCCAATTGGTATTTTGTGATTCCAAGATTGCTGTATGCCTCGGCGTATTCTGGATCAAGTTCAACCGCCTTTTTGAAATCAGCGATAGCCCCCTGGTGGTCTCCTGTATCGCTTCTTGCTACCCCACGATTGTTGTAGGCATGAGCAAATTCCGAATTGCGCTCAATCGCTATGTCAAAGTCGGCGATTGCCCCCCGATGATCACCTGCCGCATTCTTAGCTACCCCACGATTGTTGTAGGCATAAGCGCCTTGTGGGTCAAGTTCAATCGCCCTGCTATAGCGCGCCTTAGCCTCCAAATACTCACCTCTCTGATGAAATGATACGCCCAACGAAAGGAGGTCCTGCGCTGAAAACTTATCGTACGTTTGGTCGTGGGCATTGTGGAGCGCAAAGCCGGCGAGATCGTTGAAGAGTTGCTGTCCTCTAATGCCAAATGATCTTTCCAGTGTCTCTACGATGACTTTCTTATAGGCTGCGGCAATCGTGATTTCCTCGTACTGGCTTTTTTCAATCCTTCCTTCTCCAAATACAAAAACGGATTGTTGAGCAACGATGCGGTTGTTCTGGCCGCTAGGCTCCCACTTCCACAGTCTGCCCTGGTTCAAGAACTCTTTTGCTGGTTTTTTCAGAACCTCATAGCTTATGGTGGAAAATGCACGGATATCATCCGTTGCCATCGCGACAATTTTGCCTGCTTTGCCGGTTTCTTCCCGGCATGCGAACCAGAGGGCAATCAGGGCACTGGTGGTAAAGTCAATCAGGCAGGTCGCCGCGCCATAGTGTTGCAGTTCTGCCAGCAGTTCCAGATCAGAGAGGCTCCTGTCCTGTCTCTCCCGAAAGCCCTGTAAGCTCGCATCATCCAACAGCTGATAAATATAGTTTTGGAAAGTGCCCGCGGGCAGTGTCTCAGATGAAATATTTTCCGAGCTTCGTATTCTCCGATACGCGGATGATTCTACCTCCCACTCGGCGTCAGCCAGACCGCGGTAGAGTATCATCCCGCCCTGCAACCCCTTTGTCCATGCAATAAACTCTTCAACAGTCTTGATCGGTTCAGTCATCTGCTCTCCTTATGAATTCGTCTTCGGCCTTATCCTGATCCCCACACACGCGCGATAGCATCCTGTATCTTCTTCTCGAAGCGTTCGATCAGTTCGCGGCTGGCGTCGACAAGGGCTTGTTCGGCTTCGATTTCAGCAACGATGGCTTGCTGTGTTTCCAGAGGGGGGAGAGGGAGTCGGATTTGCTTAAGCGCGTTGCCATTGAACTGTGGCTGTCCTCCACCAGTCACCAGAATTTTCGCCTGTTGCCAATAGGCATCGCTCTGGGCATATGCCCAATAGTAGAATTGGTTGACCCGTTCCGGCGGAAAGCGGAGTCGAATCAGATAAGAAGCAAATACCGCGGCATAATCTTCCTCAAACATCATGGTCTTTCCGTAGGTCGCTCCGGTCCGGGCGATGAGAATATCACCCTTCTGAAGTATCGAATCTCTCGCTTTTTTGGACAATGAAATGAACTTAGGATCGTCCGAGCGAAGTGTTCCTTCTTCGGAGATGTCAGTTATGCGAATGAACCTGGCATCCCCTTGATCTTTTGCCTTTTCGGTAAAGCCATATTCCGGTTTTGCGAGTTCGGCGATCTTCACCACCGGCCACTCCGGATCAATATGAATATGCGGCCGGTAATTCTCGACAACAGCCCGCGCCCCGTCAATCACCTTCTGGTACCCTTCAATCTCCACAACTATCTCTTCCTGAACGTCCAATGGCGGCAGGGGGATTAGAATCTCTCCCACACTCTTTGGATTGGCGCGTGACAGAGAGCCGCCTACACCAGTAACTGTCTGCATGAACTGTCGATGGAAAAAGTCGGAGACGACTATGCGTTTGAGAAAATCGGATCGGATCTCGTCACTCGAAAAGATGATCCACTCCGTCGAAGCGACTTGCCGATAACTCCCTCCACTATCTCTTACGACCCATGCTCTTCGAATGTGTGGGACAATTCTAGAAAGCAGGACATCTCCTGGCTGGACGATTTTCTTCTGAGAACCTATTTCGGCACCTTTCAATACGTCAGGGATGCCTCTGTCAAAGGCAGGAATGCTCCAAAGTTCAAAAGTCTCATCTGGATCCAGACGAGGGTCCAACGATTTAACATTCTTCCTATAGAAGCTTCCAATCTTTACTAGCGCAAAAGAGGACTGGGAAGAACCGACTTCCCGGTACCGCTCCCCACTTAAATTGTACTCCCCATCCTCGGCGATCCTCTCCTTCTCAGCAGTCAACCCACGCTCTGACTGTGCTCCCTCCACTATGTACTCTGCCCTACTCTCAGCCACCAATGCCGTCGGCTTCTGCCGGGATTCGCCATCCCCCTCGCCTTCCCGCAACCCCTGCAAATACGCAACGATCTCCTCCTGTACCCGCGGCAAGTCATTCTCGTCGATCGGACGCCGCTGCGCGCCCAGGTCGAAGCCGTCGTTCTCCACCTTGAAAAAGGCAATGCTGTCCGTCCTGCGCGCCAGTGCCTTGTCCAGCAGCAAGATCGACGTCTTCACACCTGAGTAAGGGTTGAAGACGCCCGTGGGCAGCGAGACGACCGCTATCAAACTCTCCTCCACCAGTTTCTTGCGCAACTGCTTGTGCGCGTTCTGGCTCTGGAAGATGATCCCCTCCGGCACAATGATCCCCGCCCTTCCGCCGGCGTTCAGATGCTCGACCATGTAGTCCACGAACAGAACTTCGCTGCGCCGTGATTTGACGCCGAACCGGTTGTGCGGCCGGATCCCCCCTTTGGGCGACATGAACGGCGGGTTGGCCAGGATCACGTCGGCGTACTCGTTCCAGCGCTCCTCGCTGGTTAACGTGTCGTACTCGTAGATGCGGGGCGCGACAAGCCCGTGCAGATACATGTTGACCAGCGACAACCGCACCATGTCCGGCGAGATATCGTAGCCTGTCAGGTTCCTGGCCAGCCGTTCGCGGTCGTCCGGCGTCAACGTGCTGTTCCCGTCCGTATCGGTGTTGGCGTCCAGAATATGCTTGTAGGAGGAGATGAGAAATCCGGCCGTCCCGCAGGCCGGGTCGAGAACGACGTCTTCCTTCTTCGGGTCCACAATCGACACGATGAAGTCGATGATGTGCCGCGGCGTGCGGAACTGCCCCGCGTCGCCCTGCGAATCCATCACCGAAAGCAGATACTCGAACGCGTCCCCCAGCCGCTCCGAATGGTCATAGGTGAAGCCGTCAATCACCTTCAGGAAGGCCCGCAGCGTCTCCGGGTCGCGATAAGGCAGATAAGCGTTACTGAAAATGTCCCTGAACAGCTGCGGGATGCCCGGGTTCTGGTCCATGCGCTCGATCGCCTCGGCGTAAAGGCTGCGCGTCTCGTGGCCCCCCAGGCCCGGCTGCACCAGCCTGGCCCAGCCATACTGACCGAACTCCCCGGTGAAAAAGGAGCGCTTGCCGCCCAACTCCTCACTGAGCCCGTCCATGTCGTCCATGAACTTGTAGATCAGCGCGATCGTGATCTGCTCGACCTGGCTCTTGGGATCCGGAACTTTGCCGACGAGAATGTCGCGGGCCGTGTCTATGCGGCGTTTCGTTTCGGCGTCCAGCATTTGAGTCCTCTAAGCGATAGTCTGGATTTTTTTGGGAGCCAGTCAATGAATACCCTATCCTGTTCAAGGAATTCAAGGGAACCTGCTACCATGGAGTGGGAGGAAAGCGGGGTAGATGACTAACTGGCCCTGATCGCTCTTCGCCTGTGTCAGGCGAGAGAGAGTCGAGGAAGCGCTTCGGCTTTCTGCGCTGGCGGAACATCAGGCCCAACCAGGCGTCGAGGCAACATCAAATTGGTTACGATTCGGTTCTTCGTCGTTGCAGGATTAAAACAGGGTCTCCATAGTACGTCCCACTGACATGCTCAAGCTCCGTGTGCCTGATGTCCTCTGCCTGCCCCAGCTTGCTCGTCCAAGCGCCGCCGACCAACTGCCTGGCGGCATGTGTAGGCATGTCATTGGCGTCAGCGAAAATCGCCACCTTTTCCAGGCCCTCTTCCCAGGTGACTTTGTGGCAGATTTCGAATCCGATGCTGAGGAATGCCTCTGCGTAGGCTTTTACCGTGTACTCTCTTAGCGCTTCTTCCGGCCAATAGTACTGATCTTCGGCGTCCGGCTCCCACCAACGAGAGTCATCCCCTGCCGCCCACGCGATGCAATTGTATTGCCGCTCAGCTTCGCTGGTTATGCTGTAACCGGTGCCCTTGAGCCCGGGGAACAAGCGCTCAAGGTCTACCACCGCAGGCCCTTATCTCTTGCCCAGCCTAACCAGTCGTTCGCCATTTCTGAGATGATCCCTCTATGTTCAGGAAGCACGGGGTTTTCCTGCGTAATCTCTCGCAGCGCCAAGAACCAGTGACCGGGTCTTTCCTCCAGTTCCTTCAAAATCAGAGGCAACGCCTGCGGCCCCATTCCAATGATTTGAAGGTATGCCGGATGCTGTGAAAACTCGCGTATTGAAGAAAGATGGGCGCACTCTCTCTCCAGAGTATCTGTGAGAAGCCGAAACTCTTCGGCCGGAACTTCCCCATAGGCAAAAGTGGAGGCTTCGGTGACTGAAGTGGAGAGTCCTGCATTCAGTCCGGCCTGAAGAAGGTCCCAAACAGGCTGGCCGAAATCTCTTGTCTTGGGTGAGACAAAAATGTCAACCGACAGTTGGTCTTCCAAGAGTGTTACGCCAGTCACGTTCGTTCCTCCACGCCTAACAGGTCGCGCAGCTGGTCGGTGATGCTACCTTCGAATGCCATTACTACATTGCTATGGGCAGTTCTCACTTCCTTCTTCAATTCTGCCTCGTTCGGTTCTAACGACCGCGAGACTCTGTCGTAAAGATCGAGCATGAAGGCCTGCGGTTCCCCTGCAAGCTGCGGTGTATCAGCGGGGCCAAATGTGATCAACACCGAATGTTCAAGCTCTGCCTGGGGCACCTCAACTCTTACGAGAAAGGCGCCGTGCCTGTTTCCCAAGGACGGTGGAAGATTCGGATAGATTTTGAAGTACTCTTCCATAGGGATTATCGGCCCGGGAATTTCTATCCGGTTGATATATCGCAGACCAATGCGAACGATTCTCTCGGGAAGGGCTACCTCATTGTATACGTTCAGCATCTCATATATGACAGGCTCCCAGTTCTCAAAGTGACGATATGGGAGCAACTGATTGACAACGACAAGATTCTCGGCGACCTGTATCATGAGGCTGCCGCCTTCGGTGAGGAACTGCATCCACGGTGGCAGCCTTTGTACGCCTGCCGTCGATGTTTCGGGCCCCATTGTGATCCTGGCTTCTTGAGTTTCTCTCCGTTGCTTTCTGGGAAATCTGGATCTGACTCTCTCGTAAAAGGCGCCGGGCACAGTGTCATCCCAAGACGATTCGGCAAAGTAGATTTCGCAAAGCGCTTCGACTACAGGGGGATTCCGGTAACTGCGCTTCGGGATCTCTCCCTGCCGGTGGTCACCGAAAAATCTTCCAGGTTCTGGATCAGCGCTCACTGTCTCGCCTCCATAACATGAAGTGGGCCCAGTCGTAGAAAAGGAAAGATTCTTTCCCCTACATGATGTGAACCCACTCCCAAGCACACGCCAGGCTTACACTCTTATGACGACAGGCCAGATTCCCTTTGTTCACTGCGTGCTGTCTTCCATAGAGTGCCTGTCACTCGGTGATTCCTCCAGAGTATACCACTTTCATCTTTATCGAATGGAATAGGCGGTCTTTCGTCTCTCTGTGCTTGTGGCGAGCCGGGAGCACTGTTCATGCCGCAAACTGATTCAGGGAAACGTAGTCCTTGATATACTCTGGTACGAGCAAGCGGTACTTGTTCGGCACGCGCGCGTAGTCATCCAGCGAAAGCGAGGCATTGGTCGCAAGCCGGGTGAGCTGACGGCTGGCTACGATCTGCCGGACCTCCTCGCTGGTGGCGTACGCCTTGAAATAGGCCCGGATTACCGGGATCGCCTCTGCCTCGCCCGCCTCCTCCGGCTGATGGTCGGCGACAAACTTGGCGAACTCCTCCTCCAGCAACTCGTCCTTGGACTTGAACCTGGGAATAATGTCAAAGACCTTTTCCAGGATCTCCCGCAGCGTGAGACGCCGGTCCACAGCCGCGGCCTTGCGCAGCTTGGCCAGCGTATAGTACTCCTCCGGTTTGTCCATGACCTCGCGGTTCACATAGTCGATCACGCGGTCCCACTGGCCCGCTTCCACCGCCTGGACAATGGTTTCATTCGCCCGCACCGTATCCGTGAACCTCTCGAACAGCATCCGGTCGATCTTCATCCCTTCCGGTCCGACCGTCTCTTCGCGGAGTACTGTAAGGTTGTCACGGCCCATGAACTCGAAAGCGCCAAGCGCAATCACCGGCCCGATCGGCCCATCCCCATCCGGGTCGCCGCCCGTGATAACCGGCAACTTGAGTTCCTCGTCATAGTTGAACTCGGTCTCGAAGTACTCACAGTTTCCGAAAAAGTCGAAGAGTTTGAACTCTGTCTTTTCCGGCTTGGCTACCTCCTCCTTGAGCCTCTCGTCGCGCAACTGCTCCAGAAAACTGTGCCGCCGCGTGCCCCGCCCCTTGATCTGAACAAAGTCGGTCGGCGAGAAAACGGGCCGGAACAGGCCCAGGTTCAGGATGTCGGTGCAGTCATATCCGGTCGTCATCATACCGACGGTGACGCAGACGCGAGCCGTGCTGGTGCGGTATTCAGGCAAAAAGTTGCCTGCCCCCATCAGATTGTTGTTGGCAAACCTTATCGTGAACTGCTGCGCCTCTGCGATCTGCGAAGTCACCTGCACGGCGAAGTTAGACCGATACCTGCCCGGATAGATGATGTCGGCCATCTCGTTCAGGGTCTGCGTCAGCCTCGCCGCGTGGTGCTGGCTGACCGCAAAGACGATCGACTTGCCGAACTCGTTGCTGACGGGATCGCGCAAACCGTGCTTCAAAAAGGTCTGACAAAAGACTTCGTTGGTCGCGTCGGAAAAGAACTGCTTCTCGAACTGGCGCTGTTTGTATGTTTGTTCCTGTTCCTCTCCGGTGTCGTCGGTGACGGAGACGATGAACCCTTCCTCCGCCAGCAGCTGCGTCGTCACATTGGTGCGCGCGTCCACAACCGTGGGATTGATCAGGTAGCCGTCGCGCACCCCGTCCAGCAGCGAATAACGAAAGGTAGGCTGCCCGCTCTCGCAGCCGAAAGTCCGGTAGGTGTCCAGCAGCAGGCGGCGCTCCATCTCCCTCGGATCACGAACGCCGGTCCCCGCGCTCTCCGTTTTCTTCAGATAGTCCCGCGGCGTTGCGGTCAAGCCCAGCTTATAGCCGACGAAGTAGTCGAACACGGAGCGGGCGTTGCCGCTGATCGAGCGGTGCGCCTCGTCGGAGATCACGAGGTCGAAGTCGGTGGGCGAAAAGAGCGACTGGTACTTGTTGTTGAAAAGCAGCGACTGCACCGTGCTGACTACAATTTCGGCGGAACGCCAATCGTCGCGGCGCTCCTTGTATACCACCGTCTGGAAGTCGGCGGAGAGCAGCGCGGTAAAGACCTTTCTCGTCTGCTCCTCAAGTTCCAGGCGGTCCACCAGAAAGAGCACGCGGCTGGCATTTCCCGTACGCAGGAACAGCTTTATGATGGCCGCCGCGGTGAGCGTCTTGCCGGTCCCGGTCGCCATTTCGAACAGGAAGCGGTCATTGCCCTCCGCAAGCGAGCGTTGCAAGGCGTGAACGGCCCTCAGCTGGTAGTCGCGCAAAAAGCGCAGGCCGCCGGTCGCGATGAAAGCGGGCCGCTCGTTCTCGTTCTTCCACGCCGCCGCCGACGCGTAGTTCGGGCGCTGGCTGAGAACGATGTAGTCCGCCTCCACGCGCTCATCGATCAATCTCTGCGGGTTTGGCGTGACCCGCTGGTAGCCTGCGACCGAATCGGGTGAAGGAAAGGTTGTAATGATGTAAGGATTGCCGCGCTCCAGGTCCCAAAAGTAGTGCAGATTCCCGTTGGAAAGGATGACGAAGCGGCAGTTCTGTGAACGGGCGTACCGCCGCGCCTGCTCCTTGCCTGCCAGCGGGTTCCTGTCCTCTGACTTGGCCTCCAGGACAATGAGCGGAAAGCCATGGCTGTCGAGCAATAGGAAATCGACATAGCCCTTGCCTGTCTTCTCAAAGTCCTCGCCCAACCCGTCCAGGTCCGAACTCTTGAGCGTAACACCTGCCTCAAGCCGGATATTGGCCGGACTATCTTCCTCGGCGAAGAAACGCCAACCTGCCGACTCGAGCAGCCGGTTTATCTTGATCCGTGCAGTTGCTTCTCTCATGTCGCGTCATCCCGGTGACGATGCTTCTTCGAAGGAACCTTCAAACTCTGAATTCAAATGACGTTTAGCAATCAGAAACTATCAGCCAGTATTTCGCAAATCGTTAGCCAGAACAGTTGTTTATCACGCAGGCAGGCATTCCAAACAGGAACTGGGGTTTGCCAAAAATGCAGACGCAGGCTGCGCTTCTGCTTTGCTGTCCTTGAGCGGGCATGAAAATTCGCGGTTTCAAATTGAACTTACTTCAGAAAGAATACGAAGAATGGCTATGACGACCGTGTACTTTTATGAATCTGTTCATAAAAATGTCCGCAATGTCCGCTCAAACGCGTTTTTTTTCGACTTTGGGATGTTTCAGGTCACAATTCGGAGAAGGCGCACGGATTGGGCAGAGCCGCCAGTCTGCGAAGCCGGCGCTTTCTTTCGGCTTCACCAGTGGCACGGTACGGACATGCGCGGACCGGATTACTGAAGGCGGCCGGGCGACGGCATGATCATTTGGGGCGGCGCCACCTGGCATGGGGCAAAGTCAGGACAAGCTGCCGGCGCCAAACTCGGTTTCACTCCTAGTTCGTTGTCTGCCTACAAACCCGACCTCATTTCGATTCAGAATCTCGGGCGCTGGATGCAAGAAGCGGTCAAACGCAACCACTGCCATCAGTCCATGCATCATCTTTTCGACGCCTACAGAGCCTTCATCCGCCGTTTCAACGCCCTTCCCTATCAGGTCGTAACACGTCTATGGCCTCAATTTGAACTCGACCCAAAGTACGAATAACTCTTAGTGTCAAATTAAACTTGCATTAAAATACAAAAAAGGCGCACCGGCATTGAGCCGAAGCGCCTTCTGTTCATGCGACCGGAGAATGTGTCAACCTAAGATCACTTAGATCGAAGTGAGTGGACATTTAACAAGTGGACCGCATTGTCCTTGTACCACTGCTCCAGCATAAGCTGTGCGTCGTTGTTCGTTTTCCACTCCTCCAATTCTTCAAGTAGAAGCACGTTCTGACAGTAAGCACAGGAAGACCAGAAGCCACTCTCCTCATCTCGGAAAGTCTGCAAAAGAATTGAGTTCCTCATGCCAATTCGACACTCTGATGCAGATCCTTTTTCGACGGTGTTCCACTTGAAGGTCTGTCCCTTTCCAGACAGACGGGGAATAGGTTTGAGGCAATTCTCCCATTGACTTTCGGCAGCCTTCAATGCGCTTTCCTCATCGGGAAAGTCATATTCAGACCGAATTCTGTCACCTTCCAAGTCGGCAACGGAAAAGCTGAACAAGTCGTTTGGTTCTGGGTCGACGTGCAAGGAGTGTCTTTCCAACTTACATGACCAGTGCCGCGATCCATTAAGGAGTTCTGCCTCCCATGGATACTCTAACTCACCTGCCAGTTGCCAATGCAACTGACTTATTGGGACACTCATATTTCCCTCCCATAGGTTGTTAAGGTAAAGGCTCGATATACCCTTGCCACAGTTTCCAGTAAGGACTTTCCCGCCTTCCGGTCGCTTCCGTACGCGAAACTGCTTTTAGGGCATCCGCTATTAACCGATTCAATGGCAACAAGGTCTATCTCGGCGTTAAGCTGCCTTGAATTCATGGTTACAGCTAGGCCTTCATTCTAGGATATGTTCTTCCAGTTGCAAAGTCGCAATTATAGGGAGGATGAATCCCAAATCTCTTTCTTATGTGGATCCCATTCGCAAATATGACCTCTTCGCGATGGCATCGTGATTGGAACACATTGTTCTGCACCGCTGTTTCGAAATGCAAGTACTCTTGGTCTCGTGTGGGTGAGGTTGGCCCCAATATTTAGACCACGGAGCGGGAAAAATAAGGTGCATTTCGGTGAGTAGGACCGGTTGAAATCAGAGCGCGAAGCGCTGACCTGCCCCCGATTCAATAGACCTCAAAACCGCCACTCACTCCTCTCACTCCACCCGCGCCCGGACCTGCTCGCCAATCCGCGCCACCGCGCTTGCGGCGTCCTGCTCGCCTGTCAGCACACGGTTCACTTCGATAAAATAGACCAGCGAAATCTCCGTATAGTGCTCGCCCGTCCTCGCGGCAGGCCGCGCCACCGCGTGCTCCGCCAGGCTCTGCGCAATCTGCGCCGCCGCCCCAATGCGCGCCTGCACCTCTGCATCCTCGTACAGCGCCGCAATCGCCGGCGGCGTCCCGTCGGCCAGCGCGCGCCGCCGCTGCGCGGCCGCATCCGTAAGACAGCGCGCCGCATCCGCCGCCGCTTCCGGATAACGGCTGTAACCGCTCACCCCAATCTGCTGCCCCCCAACCACGCTCGCGTGCCGCCCTGCCTCGCCCTCGCCCCTCGGCATACGCGTCACGCCGAACCGGTCGCGAATCGGGCTGTCCTCCGCCTGCCCCAGCCCATACGCATACGGCCAGTTGCGCATAAAGGCCGCATTGCCGTTCTGGAACATGGCCCGCGCATCCTCCTCCTGAAAAACCGTCACCTCCGGCGGACTGATCCCGCCCACCCACGCCGCGGCCCTCTCCAGCGCCCGCGCCGTCGCGCCGTCGTCCACGGCCAGCCGCCCGTCCGCATCAACCAGCAGCTCGCCGCCCATGCTCGCCTGCCACTCCAGCGCATTCACCGTCAGCCCCTCATACACATTGCCCTGCCACACATAGCCCCAGAACGCCGCGTTCCCGGCCCGCTCCCCCTCCTGGATCGCCGCGGCCATCTCCTCCAGCTCGCGCCACGTCTCCGGCGGCCCAGCGAACCCGTACTTCTCCAGCAGGTCCGTCCGGTAATAGAGCAGCCCGATGTCACCCATCTGGGGCAGCCCCACCAGCGCATCCCCCACGCTGTTGTTCTCCAGGTAGATCGGGAAATACCGGCCCCGCTCCTCCGCCGAAAGATGCGGCCCCAAATCCAGCAGATGACGGGCCAGCGCGCCCGACCAGATCACATCGAAATCAATCAGATCGATGTCGTCCGACCCCGCCGGCAAAAACTGCCGGTACAGCCCCAGGCGGTCCAGCGGATTCGCCGGCGCCGGCAGCAGTTCGATCGGCATTCCCACCGCATCGGCGCACCGCGCCGCGATCTCCCTGTCCACCGGCCGCACAAAGGCCGGCCCCATCCAGCGCAGGACCGGCCTCGGCGGCGTCACCGCTACCGTCACCTCCTCTTCTCCCCCCTCCGCCGCGTCGCCGCTGTCTCCGCCGCAGCCCGCCCACACCAGCCCCGCGCCCAGCAGCAACACAAAAAGCACCAACCGGCCCGCCGCCCATCTACGTCTTTTCCCCGTCACTCGCGCCACCCCTTACCTTCCATCGACGTCTGCAAAAGCCCTTCGTCAGTGGTATACAATGTTCCCCTCAGGTCGGCCAGCCCACCCGAGACGGGCCCACCCAGCCCCAGCCCATCCCCAACTATCACTGCCCCCGCCAATAGGCCCCCGACCACGAACCACCGCCGTTACTGACCACTGACCACTGCAGTTTTGGCTTAGCGGTTACAGACGAACAAACGAAACAACCGCCGCCTCGCCTGCCGCCAGCGCCACCTCTGCGCCCACGCCCAACTCCGGGCTGTGCGCCAGGTAGACGCCCGGCGGCAACGGCCCGAATTCCGCCCAGCGCCGATTCTCCTCCGCCTCGCTCTGCTCTGCCTCGCCGCTGCCCGCGTCCATCACCGTAAACGTAACCGCCGTCCCCGCGGTCCACTGCACGCGGATCATGCCCGGCCTGCTCGCCGCCGTCCGTATGCGGACATGCTGGCTCCATCCCGCCTCGTCCTGCCACATCTGAATGCTGAGCCGGTCGCCCGCCTCCAGGTGGATCCCCCGGCTTCCGTAAACATCGGCGTAAAGGTCGTAATCCCCCGCTGGCAGGCTTTCAAACCTGAACTCGCCCGCCGGGTCCACCTGCGTCACGTAGCGCTGCCCCCGCGCGTCCACCAGCGCAACCAGCCGCGCGGCCGGCGCGCCGCCGCCCGCCGGCTGCGTAACGCGCGTCGGCCCGGCAGCGGCAACAGGCTGCGTCTGGCCTTGCAGCGCCGCCGGATCCCGCGGCGCCGGCAGCGTCTCCTCCGGCAGCAGCGCAAGATCGCAGCGCGGCCGGTTGCGTCCGTCCAAGGCAAGCGGGCCCGGCCAGCTCAGCAGCCGCCTCTGCATCACATCCACATAATACCGGCCCGCCGGCAGCCCGCTGAAAGCATAGCGGCCGTCTCCATCCGCCTCGGCAAATCGTTCGCTCGGCCCCGCCCCCGACTCTTCCGCCCGCAGCCGCACCGTGCAGCCCGCCCCGCCCTCCACCGTCCCGCTGATCGCCGACGCCCGCGGCGCGGCCCTCTTCTCATCATGGGCGTAAACAAACTGCACGTCGGTCGCCATCCCCTGGTCAATCGGGACCCGGCACTGCAGCGGCGCTGGCCCGCTGTTGGGCAACCCCAATGGCTCCAGCCGGTAGCTGTCGACGTCCAGCGGCCCCACCTCGCAGGACGCCGTCTGCCCCTGCGTGCTGCGCGCCAGGGGCGCCACCCGGCCCTCTCCCCTGCTGTCGCTGATACGCAACGCCAGCGCGCCGGCATCGTCGTTCGCCAAACCCTCCACTCCGAAGGTCAACATGCGCCCGCGCGCCGCAGGCCGCTGCTCGATCTCATAGCCCCAGCCATAGGCCGCCAGGTCGCGCGCTATCTCCTGGCCCGGCCCGATATCGAGCGCCTCTTCGCGGCTGCCGGCAGGGTCGGTCACCTCCAGGCTGTAGCGGCCCGCCGGCAGATCGACAAAACGGTAGACGCCGTTCGTCCTGGCGATCGATTCGTACGCGAAACCGTCCCTGTGCGTAAGCCGGACCCGCGCGCCGGCCCCGCCCCGCACCTTGCCGCTCAACACGCCGTCCCCCGCCGGCCGCGTTCCGTCGCGCCATCTGGGAACCGGGGCCGCAGGCGTACTCCCTCCCCGCGGCCGCGGCTGCTTGGGCTCCGCTTTCAACAGAGGAACGATCGGCCGCGTCGACCACCCGAACGTCTCAGCGACGGGAGCAGGCCCCGCCGGCGGCTCTCTCTCCTCTCCGCTCTCCTCTCGCCTCTCCTCCGGATGCAGCGGGCCATACCACGCGTTCCGCTCGTCAACCGAACCTTCGCTCTGCAGCGCGTCATGCGCCAGCAAACAGAAGGCCGTGCAGAAATAATAGTCCGGCGCCGGGGGCAGGTACCGGCTCGTTCCCATCATCGCCCGGCAGATCTCCAGCGTCTGCGCCGTATGCAGCGCCGGCGTGGTCGCAGGGTCGCGCGCATGGGCACGCTCGTTCATCAGGTAGCCGCTGGCCGTCGAGAGGATCGGCAGGCTGCGCCCGATCAGGCGCGCCGCCTCCTCGTTCAGCGCTTCAAGGGCCCGCCAGCGCGCCCGCTGCCGCGGCAGGGGCGTTTTCGGCTGGGGAGTCTCCGGCTGGCCCTCGCCCCGCTCTGCCAGCGCCGCGTCCAGCTTCGCCCGCCAGCCGGCAGGCCCGTCCCCGGCCGTCGCGCCTCCATCCCGTTCGGACGGCTTCTCTCCACTGTCCGCCATCCGACGGTCCGGGTCGTCGATCTCCGCCAGCGGGCCCCCCTGCCACGCCTCAGCCGCCAAGGCCGCGTAAAACTCGCGCCCGCGCGGCGCGCGCGCGTCACCGTCCGCGTTATCAGGAAAGCCCGGCGGCCAGATGCTCGTATCGTTGTGGATCGCCAGCCAGACCGGCTCGTCGAACAGCGCATCGCCGCCAGCGCGCGCAATCTCCTCGACCAGCCGCCAGTCTCCTTCCGGCGTCAGCGCCGGGATCGCCGGCATTCCGCCCCGCTCCAGAATGGCCGCCATGTTCGCGGCCGCCGCCCGCGCGGTCAGCGCCAGCGCATCCGCCGGCGCCCCCGCCCGCCCCCAATGGGCCGCCCGGTCCGGCTCGCTGTCAAACGCAAAGTAGCGCACGCCCGCCGCGACCAGATCCTCCACCGCTTCCAGTTCCGCCGCGGAAAACGCGCCCGGCCCCGGCGCCTCCCGCGCAATCTCAACCACCGGCATGATCTCAGCGGTCAGCAGCGTCCGCGCCAACCGCTTCGCACCCCGCTGGTCCCCGATCTTCACCCACTTCACGCCCAGCTCGATCAACTCCCCCAGCCAGAACGCCTCCACAATCTCGGGCGCGACCGCGCCGGCGCGCCAGTGGACGCCAATACCTGTATCTTCTGCAGGGCGGGGATAGTCGCGCAACTCCATACGCGGTCATTATACAGCCCTTCACAGCGCGTGACTAGCGGTCGCCTGCCGCTCCTGGCGGCATTTGCGCCTGTCGGCTGATTGTCTTTCTAGCTTAAAGTGCTGTAAACTAAGCGCGCATTCTGTCCAATCCGGCAATTCGGTTGCATCGTTTTGCGGTCGAGGCCCGTGTGAGCCGCATAAAACGCCGCCGAAATCAGCGACTTTGGAAGTTGGCGTACACGATTTGCACGCGCAATGCGTCATAATCTGGTAATTCGCCTGCATTGCGTCCCCCGGAGTCCGCAATCACGGCCGCGTTGCGCCTTCACACCGGCAAAAACCCTGTCGGCCAACAGCCGCTTGCCATGAACCACTGACAACAAGGAAAACCCCATGCAAGAAGTGCAAGACGTCGCCAATCGCATCATTGCCAATGTCGAAAAGGTCATCATCGGCAAAGATCGGGAAATCCGCATGACCGTGGTGGCGTTGCTTTGCGAGGGCCACCTGCTCATCGAAGATGTGCCCGGCGTCGGCAAAACGATGCTGGCGCGCGCCATCGCCCGCACCGTCGGCAGCACCTACCGCCGCATCCAGTTCACCCCCGACATGCTGCCCAGCGATGTCACCGGCGTCAGCGTCTTCAACCAGAAAACACTCGAATTCGAATTCCGGGCAGGGCCCATCATGGCGCAAATCGTCCTCTCCGACGAGATCAACCGCGCCACGCCCAAGACCCAGTCCGCTCTTCTCGAAGCCATGGAAGAGCGCCAGGTCACCGTCGATGGCACCACCTACGACATGTCGCGGCCATTCCTGGTGCTGGCCACCCAGAACCCCATCGAATACGAGGGCACCTTCCCCCTCCCGGAGGCACAGGTAGACCGCTTCCTCATGCGCATCCGGCTGGGATACCCTCTGAAGGCGCACGAGATCAACATCCTCGGCCTGCAGGCCCTGATGCACCCGATTGAGAATCTCGAGACAACCGTCTCCGTCGAGGAGCTCTCACAGGCCCAGAGCGCCGTCCGCGAAATGTATGTCGACGACAGCGTCAAAGAATATATCGTCGACCTCGTCGCCACCACCCGCGATCATCCCGACGTCTATCTCGGCGCCAGCCCCCGCGGCAGCCTTGCGCTCTTCCGCGCCGCCCGCGCCTGGGCCGCCATCGACGGACGCGAATACGTGCTGCCCGACGACATCAAACTGCTCGCCGAGGCAACGCTGGCGCACCGGCTCATCGTCAGCCCCTCCGCTCGCATCAAGAATGTGGACGCCTCGCAAGTGATCGAAGACGCGCTCGCCCAAACGCCCGTGCCCGGCAGCCGCGTGAGAGCCGCTTAAACGTCTGCCGAACTTTCCGGGTTTTCAGTCCATGCTACAGGCCCTTGGTCACCGCGTCGCGGCAACTGGCGCAACAGCGCCAGGAACTGAAAACTAGATACTGCCCTCCATGTCTTCTCGTCTTCTCTTTCTGCTCGCCGCCCTAATCGCCTCCTGGGGCTTCGCCCTGAACAGCGGGCGTCCCCTCGCCTTCAACCTCGCCTACCTCCTGACCGGCATCCTCGCGCTCAGCTATGTCTGGTCCTGGACCAGCACGCGCGCCATCCATATCAATCGCCATACCCGCGCCCGCCGCAGCCAGGTCGGCCAGCACTTCGAAGAGAGCTTCGAAGTGCGCAATCAGGGCCGGCTGCCCAAGCTGTGGCTCGAAGTGCGGGATTTCTCAACCGTTCCCTTCCACGGCGCCAGCCGGGTCGTCAGCCACCTCCAGGGCCGCTCCCGCCATCGCTGGCAAGTGCGTACCTACTGCCAGCAGCGCGGCTACTACCGTCTCGGCCCCATGCGCCTCCTCAGCGGAGACCCCCTCGGCCTCTTTTCCATCGACCAGACCCTCACCCAGACCAGCGACCTCATCGTCTACCCGGCCACGGTCTCGCTCTCCGCCTTCCAACCACCGGCCGCCGACCTGGCCGGCGGCGAGGCCCTCAACCGTCGCGCCCAGTACATCACCACCAACGTCTCCGGTATCCGCGAATACGCCCCCGGCGACAGCTTCAACCGCATCCACTGGCTGTCCACCGCCCGCACCGGGCGCCTGATGACCAGAGAGTTCGAACTGGATCCCTCCGCCGACATCTGGCTCTTCCTCGACCTGCACAGCCGCACCGCGCACAGTCTGCCGTGGCGGCTGACACCGCCGGAGGCCGGCGTCTTCGGCCTCAGCGGCCGCAAACAATCCGATGTCCTGGAGCTTGCCCCCAGCTCGCTCGAATACGGCGTTACCGCCGCGGCCAGCATCGCCCGCTACTTCCTGCTGCGCAACCGCGCCGTCGGCCTCATCTGGCACGGCAGCCAGCGCTACCTTCTGCAAATCGACCGCGGCGAACGCCAGATGCGCAAGATGCTCGAAGCCCTCGCCGTCGTCTCCGCCGAGGGCAGCATCGCCTTCGACCAGCTCCTCGTGACCGAAGGCGTGCGCCTCAATCGCAACGACATGATCCTCGCCGTCACCGCGGACCCCGACCCGGCCTGGGTGCGCGCTCTGCGCGAAATCCGCCGCCGCGGCGTCCACAGCGTCGCCGTCGTGATCGACGGCTCGACCTTCGGCGGCCAGGAATCCTACCAGGAGCTCTCCCACGAGCTCGCCCTCTCCAACATCCCCACCTACCAGGTCCAGCGCGGGGACGACATCGGCTCCGTCCTCGGCCGCCCCAACAACGGCGAGCCAAGACCCGCAACCGCTAACCCGTAACGGCCCCCAACTCCGGCACACCCCGATTCGCTGCGAGCCAGGCAAAGGCTCTGCTCACGCCTTGCTAAAGAAGGAAAGTTCTTCGGCTTAACCGCTCACTGAAGCAGCGTGATCCCCATGATCGGAAAATGTTGGTCAAAGGCGAAGGCGGCGGAGATTCCATTCGTCTGACATACGACAAAGCTGGTGCAATCCGTGAATGACAATTTCTCGGACCTGTACTGGCGAAACAGCCGCTTGGCTTGCTCAAAGGCCGATCCGTCGATCCGTGCTACCACCAAGTCACTTGTTCCTTCAGCGCGTTCAATCGTTTCGAGAAAGTAGTTCGCTGCTGGGTAGCCAACATCATACCTGAGCCGCGTCACGCTTTCATCGATCACATAGTCTGTCGTTAAGATCCTCGTATGCTGCTGTCCCAGTTCACTGTAGATTATTCGTGCGTCCGCATGATGCTGATCCCTCGCATTGAATAGGGCAATCCAGGCTCCGCTATCGGCAAAAATCATGGTTTTGTGCGCAGTTCATAGATGAGATCGTCATGGTTGACTGAGCCATCGGTTGCGCCGGAATCTACGAATCCAACCATCTCGTCCAGAATCGCGTACATTTCCTCGCTTCTGTTCTGTTCGGCGTTTTCAGCGCGTCCTCCCCGAACGAGAAGGGTGAGGAAATTGAGGAAGTCGAGCGCCTGCCAAAGGATTCCCGCGAACACATCGCGCAGCTTCTGGTCGTCGATATTGAACTGTTTCGCGATCTTCTTGTATTTCTTTCCTTTGCGATGAGCGGAGGAACTGGAGCGCAGGCTCTGGAGGTTACGCAGAAAAGCGATATGCTTGTCCGCGTCTTCGACATTGCGAGAGGTCAGCACTGCTTCAAGGCGAGCTATGCCGCCTTCCCCGACGCCTTCTTGCTGCTCCTCCGAAAGCAGCGAATTCAGACGCTTCACATGCAAGGAGTCGATCAGTATCTTGGTCAGGCTCAGCACTAGCTCGTCGAAATCACGCTGTTCGTTCGCGGCCGGAATGCGCAAGCTCTGTAAGTGGTGTTGGTCGCCTGAGCGAAGGGGTTGTAACAGCTGCCAACCCAGATGTTCTATACTTAGAGTCTTCAAATCGTCATACCGTTCCTTAAAGAGGAGATCCGGTTGATCCGATTCCATGGCCTGAACCTGCAACTGACGCCTCAGGTAGACTTCACTCATCCTTCCCTCTGGAGGGACGTTAAATGATCGCCAGTGCAGTTGTTCACTGTAGGGGAGGTCTTGCCCCAAATCGCCCAGCCACGCACAGACTTTTTCGGCGTGATGGCTGTCTAAATCCATGATCCACAGCCGGCCGCAACGCAAAAGCGAATCCTCAACCGAGTACTTGCCGGGCTCCTGATAGTATTTGTCCAAGACTTGCTTACGGAAATGCACTGGAGTCAGATAATCGGGGGCGTCCGGATTTGTGCCAAAGAAATTCTCCAGAGCGTCCGGATCGCATGTATGGGTAATTTCTTCCCCGTTTTCGTCAACATCTATGACAAATTCGACGTGTTTTTCCTCCGGCTTCTCGCCAAATTCCCTGAATCCGCTCTTGGACTTCGGCAGTGGTACAACAAGACGCTTTCCCCATAACCGGCTAAATGCCCTATGGCTGCTGGACCCACCGAAATCGTCGTGGTAAAGCCTCCACAACATGAGACCATCCCTCTGTTCGACACCACCCTTCTCTATTGCGAGTTCTTCCAAGCAGTGCGCTGAACGTTCCACACAGTCAAATTGGATCGATAAGTGCATCTCCTTTACCGCCAGGAATTGCCGGATCTCCTTGAGTCGTATTTGGACAAGGCCCGGCTTAACGACAGCAACTTTCGTTTCATTGCCGGCGTCATCGATCTTCAGGTATTCATCCGAATTCTTGTCGTGGTACAGATTGTGAAAAAGGCGGAACTCCTCCGATATTTCTTTGTAGTCTTCCCTGATTCCATTGAATTCCCGGTCTATGACCAGTGGTTCAATTCCGCGATCGTCACCGTAGCGCAGGTATTCAACTTTCCACTCTCCGTCTATAAGTCTCTCGGAAGTTCCGGGTACGCCACCTCCGTGCGAAAGGTCCCAGGACGGCTTAGAAAGCGCCCGCTCAATCTGATCAGACGGAATCAAGGCGCAATAGATGCTCCTATGGAAATGACCGTCCCTGTCTGACCAATACACTGTTTCCATCTCGGTCGCTTTGGATTCGCGCCGCAACTCTTCCAGCGTCTTCTTTTGCGATAGCCTGGCTCGGTCTGAACTGATACGCATAGTCATCTCCTTCACTTCTCAGAAAACATCCTCCAGCGCGACGCTGAACCCCGCCAGCGTGGGTGAATGCAACGCCTGCCCCTCCCCGTAGATTCCCGCCACCCCGAACCCGCCCTCCCCCCGCAGCAGAACCTTAATCGTCCTGGCTTCGGGGTCTACCATCCAGTACTCTTTCACGCCATGTTGGGCGTACAGATCGAGCTTGGTCGTGCGGTCGCGCTCGGCTGTGGCAGAAGAGAGGATCTCCACCACCAGGTCCGGCGCGCCGCGGACGTTCTCACGCGTGAGGATGTGGCTACGCTGGGAGGAAACGAACAGGACATCCGGCTGAACTACGTCCGTATCAGACAGCACGACGTCGGTGGGGGCAGTAACAACGGTCCCCAACCCTCTCTCGTTCACATATAGATAGAGTCGAGAGGCCAGCGCGATTGAGATCATCTGGTGGCCCGTAAGCGGCGCCGGCGGCATAACCAACTCTCCGTTCAGAAGTTCGTAGCGTTCGTCATCCGACGTTTTCAGATAGTCGGCGTATGTAAGCCCCGTCTTTACGTTGAGCACTGCAGACCTCCTTTCAGAATATCTCCTCCAGCGCGACGCTGAACGCCGCCAGCGTCGGTGAACGCAAGATTTGCCCCTCACCGTAGATTCCCGCCACCCCGAACCCGCCCTCGCCCCGCAGCAGAACCGTAATCGTCCTGGCGTCTGGGTCTACCATCCAGTACTCTTGCACGCCGTGTTGGGCGTACAGGTCGAGCTTGATCGAGCGGTCGCGCTCGGCTGTCGCGGGGGAAAAGATCTCCACCACCAGGTCCGGCGCGCCGCGGACGTTGTCCGGTGTGATAATTTCCGTGCGTTCGTTCGAGATGAACAATATGTCTGGCTGGACAACGTTTGTGTCCGACAGCACAACATCAAAGGGTGAGAAATATACCTTTCCCACGCTGCGCTCTCTAACAAATGTGGCAATCTTGAAGTACAGATTTCCCGAAATGTATTGATGAATCTCCTTGGGGGAAGGGGACAATATCAGTTCTCCGTTCAAGAGCTCATAGCGCTCGTCATCCGACGTTTTCAGATAATCAGCGTATGTAAGCCCGGACTTTACATTGAGCACTTCAGGCCTCCTTTGGGGAAGCGAGGGGTATACGTCCCTCTCAAACGCGCCGTCTCCGTTCCCAGCATAGCACAAGGGTGCTACGCACGGAAAATGTATCAGAAGAGCCGTCAGGACACTTCGGCTTCATGCCCATAGCCCGGCAGCCCCGCCGCGATCTCCACCGTCGCCAGGCTGACGGCGACTACCTTCCCAAGCAGATTGACGATATACCGCGGATCCTCAACCCGGTTCGGATCATTCACGATCCCGCTGCGCCTGTCCGTCTTCACCCGGTACTGGTCGATCACCCACTCCAGCGCCGAGCGGTTGCCCAGCCGGTCGTCGAACGCTTCCGCCGGTACCCCGTCCAGAGCCAGGAAACTGTTGTAGCGGATCCGCGTCCTGTCCTTGGAGAGGCGCATCTTCTCGACGCGATAGTTGAGCGGCGCGTCGAACTGGAGCGTGAAAGCCGTAGGGGGCACGCCCATTTCCGCGAGTTCATCTTTCAGGGTTTCTCCGGGGCAGAAAGGGCGCCTCAACAATGTCTGAAACGCGCTCCTTGCGCCCCGTGCGCAGCCGGGGAAGTTTGCCTTTTCAGGGGCGGCTGCTGTGCGTTCCCATTGCGACAGTGCATTGCGCGCAAGCCGCGCAGTATAGCGCTGGCAAAAACATACCGCTTCTGTCGCGCCTCTCAAGACGCGACAAGAATATCTACGGGATATTAATGACGAAAAAACGCAAGAATTTCCGTTCAGGCGCCCGCCGTTTCGGCCCTTCTAACTACTCTCCCGCACCACCAGCCGCGTATCGCTGATATGCGGCGACTCGATATCCGCCTCACTGATCTGCTCGTTGATCAACTGAAATAACGTCCGTATCGCCAGCTGCGGCTGGCTGTCCATATCGCGGTGAACCGTCGTCAGCGGCGGGCTCGATTCTCGCGCATCGGGCAGATCCCCAAAGCCAACCACCGCCAGGTCGTCCGGCACGGAGAGCCCCTCCCGCCGCGCCCCGCTCAGGATCCCCAGCGCCCGCACGTCGCTCACACAAAAGACCGCTGTCGGCCGCCTCCGCAACTTCCAGATGTTTTGGAATGACTGGTGCCCGGCCGAACGCACACCGCGCGCATGCACGATCTGCACCGCCGAAGGCGGCAGGCCCGCCTCCTCAACCGCCTGCGAAAACCCTTTCACCCTGCGTCCAAATGAAGGAATCACCACCCCGTCCAGCCGCGGCGCCATCGTCGCGATCGCAAACTCACGATGCCCCTTTGCCAACAGATGTTGCGCCGCCGCATACGCGCCCCCATGGTCATCAATATTGAAGGTCGGCGCCTGCAAGTCCGAAGCGCTGTCGAGCAGCACGATCGGGCGCTGGGAACGTTGCACCGCCTCGGTAAGCGGGTGGGAGCTGTCGATCCCCACCATCAGGAATCCGTCAGCCGCAATCGAGGACAGCCACGTAAATGGCGCAACCGGTTCACTGTCTGGCCGCAGGTCGCGCGGCAATGTCTCGTACATCGACGCCAGGAGAATCCGGTTCTCTTCCCGGTCGCAGGCAGCCCCAATTTCTCCCAGAAAATGGGTGAAAAGAGGATCATGCAGCATCCAGTTCAAGCTTGTCGGCACCAGCACTCCGATTGCATTCGTGCGGCCCGTCGCCAGCGTGCGCGCCACCGGATGGGGCTGGTAACCCAGATACTCGGCTGTGTCCAGAATATGCTCTCGCGTCGCCTGACTCAACTGGTGCGGGGCATTGTACGCGAACGAAACCGCCGTCGGCGATACGCCCGCCTGGCGCGCCACATCGCGCAACGTCACCCGCTTCCTCTTCCTGCTCAATACCCGCTCCCCCTGGCTTGAATCCCGTCCATCCAGTTTCGAACTGCTGACCACCGACCACTGACCACTGCAGTTAGAATCCCGCCTCCGCCAGCGCCTCCTTCTGCAGTCGGAGCAACTCATCGATCCCCATCTCCGCCAGCAACAGCATCGCGTTGAAAGCGCCCTTGCTGAACGGCTCCCCCTCCGCCGTCCCCTGCGCCTCGACAAACTGGCCGCCGTCCGTCATCACCACGTTGAAATCAACATCCGCGTTCTGGTCCATCTGGTAGTCCAGATCAAGAAACGCCTTCCCGTTGAGGATACCCACGCTGACCGCCGCAACCTGCCGGATCAGCGTGCCCGGCTTCGCCCTCTTCCTCCGCTCCAGCCGCTTCACCGCCAGCGCCAGCGCCACATACCCCCCCGTGATCGCCGCCGTGCGCGTCCCCCCGTCCGCTTGTATGACATCGCAATCCACCACGATCTGCCGCTCGCCCAGCCTGTCCAGGTCCACCGCCGCCCGCAGACTGCGGCCAATCAGCCGCGTGATCTCCTGCGTGCGCCCCCTTGGGCGCATCGTCTCCCGATCCACGCGCTGGTGCGTGCTGCGCGGCAACATCGAATACTCAGCCGTCACCCAGCCGTGCCGCCGCGAAGAGCGGTGCAGCCAGCGCGGCACCCGCTCCTCCACCGTGGCGTTGCACAGCACCTTCGTGTCACCCATGCTGATCAACACCGACCCTTCCGGGTGCAGAATATAATCAAGTTCAAACCGCACCGGGCGCAACTCATTTTCTGCCCGTTTTTTCGCAGCCACGCGTTTGCAAAACGCCCTTTCCGCGTTTCCACCCCTTGCCAGCGGAGGCGGGTCACGCGTTGACTAAACTGTTTAATTCGCCGCGCAATAATACGCCCGAATAGGTTAGGGCGCAAACCGGCTAGGGTGGGCGGCTCTATGGTGCCTGTATGACCTCTAGTCCAGGAATTCCGCTGAAGTCCCGGTCGTGGGAGGCAAGCGGACATTGCAGCATGATGGCGGTTGCAGCAATCCGGGCGTCAGCAGATTGCAAAGTACGCCCGGCAACTTTTCGACCGGCACGCAGTTGGGCGCAAACGTTTATCAGTCTGACGCTGGGCCAGACCACTGTGTACCCTTTGAGTTAGTTGGCGAGTTCATGTTTGCGCTTGTGGCCCCATCCTCCGAAATAGGCGCCGTGCCAGAGTTCTTCCAGTGTTTGAAACGAGATCAGTGCACGACGGCCATGAGCCTGCTGCAGGTAGAACAAGGCCCTGCTGTCCTTCTTGAAGATGTAGGATACAACACTGGTGTCCAGAACTATCAATCTGGTTATTCCTTTCTGCCCTCGTCGCGGCCGGCGTGGATAATCTGTATGAACTCATCGACATCGAATGGTTCGCTGGCAGTTATCAGATTGTCAGGGTCGAAGACCTTGGGGTCCGGATCGTTTAGGAATTCTTCCAAGTCGAAGGGTTCGCGCCATGAAGGCGTAGAAGCAATCTGTTCTACGGTGACGTTCGTCCAATTTTCGTCCTGGTTAAACTTCCCGTGGCCATGGACTTCTACATACTGGGTGGCAAAGCGCAGCATGTCCTGAGCGTGCTCCTCACTGAAGCGCAATCGTACGTAGGAGCCTGTGTAGTCGTACAGTTGGGCTGTTCCTCTGTACCAGTTTCCCTCCCTGAGCCAACCTTGCAGGTGGGCCTCTTCACTCTCTTGCACCGACCGGGAAGTTGGGCTAGGGCGTTTGATTTCTGTCTTGCGGCGCCTGTCGGCGCCGCCAACCCAGAACCGCACATCCTCAGGCAGTGCCGAGGGTATATCGCGGAGTCTGTCGGTCACAGCTTGAGGCAGTGTGGAATCCTGGCTGCCATCCCAACTGCAGATGGCTTCGACTGCCTGCTCACCGTAGTTTTCCAAAGGCAGCTGCCCGTCAGACGGCGTCAGGGTCAGTTCGGCCACCAACGAGCCTGGCCGCACGGCGGTCAACTGCAGGCTGCTCTGCTCATGTACCCAGCGGGGGGGGGGGCTGCCCCGGCCCCGGCGGCCGTCCTCCCAGATGTTCGACCATGAGTCGCATCGCGTCTTGCATACCTGTCAATGCGTGGGCAAGGGCATCTACAGGCAGTCCACTTTCGCCGATGTCTGGCCCTTCGAATGTGAGATAAAGTCTATTCATCCTCATTCTCTCCTCCTGTCTCTCAACCCGGATCCCCGTCAACAATCTCCTCCAGCGTGGGATCGCCCGACTTGGGCAGCCTGACTCTCTCCATGCACATCACCGCGTCGATTACGTTCAGCAGAAACCATGCATCGGTCTCGCCCATCCTGAATACCTCCGGCTTGGCCCGCGCCGTGTCGCGCATGATGCCCAGCCCATCCCGGTACGGATCAAACGAAACGATCTTCTCCAACCGCACCCGGAAACTCTTGCCGCTTCCTTTGAAATAGATGTGCTTGGTCGTGATCCCAAGAACCCCCGAATCGGTATGCTGCATTGAGCTCGTCGCCACCGAACGGCCCCGGAACGCGCCCGGCCGGATGTATACGCCCTTGGCCACGCGAAAGCTCACGCCCAATGACCCGCCCCGGAACTCCCGCCGCGTCACCTGCTCCAGGTAATCTACGCCGCCGAACAGCCACAGCAGCTCCTCACTTTTCATCAGGTTGAATGGCGGCCGCGCCCGCCGCCGGTCCCAGCGGGGCACAACAGCATGCTCGCTCAGCGCATTCAACAGGTTCATCATCCGATACAGCGTAAAATGCCCGCCGCTATCCAGATCATGCGCGCCGAGACTGTGCTGCGCCCGGTACCGGTTGAGCGCCCGCTTCTCCCCGTCGGAAAGGAAGTCGTCTTCCATCGCCGCCATGACCGCCTGCCCCCACCCCCGCGCCAGCACTGCCGTCAAAGCCGCCCCGGACGTGTCGACATAGGCGGCCGCGCCGATCGAGCGCACGCTGTCGGCCAACTGATTGACATCCGCTCCGTACAATGCGGCATCCACACAAATCTTGTCGATACGCGCCAGCCCTTCTTCATGCGCGTCCGCGCACGCCTTGTGCTCTTTGCGGAAGAAGCCGGCCGACTTTCCGCAATATCTGCAATCTCCCATCATCTCCCCCTTCGCGATATGGCCCCGCGCTCAGCCCCGCATGAAAAGCCCGGTACACATCTGCATATCCCTCTGCTCTGGCCGCGGCTGCCAGGATAATATACGATCTCACCCCTCCGTTCAATATCGCCGCCCAGGCGCGCGGCCGGCACGCCCAGAAGCAGTCGCGAGCGTCGCGATCAGCCCCCTCGCCGCGCCAGGTTCGCGCCCGTGACGCCCCTCGTTCCTCCGCCCCTCCGCCTGCAAGACCAAATGACCAATGCGCCGGCCAATCCGCGCCCAAAATACTGATCTGCGATCGATCTACGATCGCTCTACGATTCTGACGGAGTTGCGCTGCTGCGCGGATGCAACCGCGCCGGCTTCCATGCCTATTGCCTACGCAATGGCAACGTTTCCTCCACTCCATTACACTGGAAAACGACCCGCCGCGCACCGGAATCCGCGCTCAAATCCCGCCTGAATTTCGCGCCATATTTAGTGCCCGAAACTGGGACCAAAGGCTTGACAGGCGGCGATTCACCGATCTACGATCAGGATCCTTTCGGGCGTATGAAGTCGCAGGAAATCGTTATCATCATCTTTATCGGTCCAACAACCCGGAAAGGCGGCCTTAGCCGTATGACTGCATGGAGCGCAGACCGCGTCATAATCGGCATATTTGCGCGCACAGTCACCGCACACATACTGTTGCCTGGAACTACCCCCTCTCAGGCACTCACGAGGTGGATACACGGCCCCGATCCACTTCCCCTTCAATGCGCCCAGCGCGCCTCCGGGCTTATCACGAAATCGCCGGACCGCGCCTACCCGCTGTTTCATTCGAGCGGCTTATCATCCCGCTCCCCAATCATCTCACAACCACATAACCGGCTGGGACGCGCTTGATTCGCAGCGCCCGTCTTGAACTGTCTGTTGCCACATCTCCGCATGAACTGGAGCCCAGCGGCAGCTGCGTTCCAACGCCCTCCGCAATCGGCGAACGCTCCATCTGCAGGACTGTATGGAATTGTTCACGACTTATGCCTTATGGCAGGAAAGCTCGCCGATAGGAAAGGGGAAAAGGATGCAAACGCGAACCAGACTGGCCGTTATCATTTTGGCCGGGGCCGGCGCCCTGTTGACTGCCGCCCTGGCCGTTATCATCGCCTCCCGGCCGCAGGTCGCCTATGCCCAGAATCCTGGACCGTCGGTGCATATTGCTCTGAATCACTACATTGGGAATGCGACACCAGGTCAGACGTTGGCGTTTTACACTTTCAGGAATATCCAAAGTATTAGGTGCGATGCGAACGTCGGGGGCCCGCACCATACAACGTTCGATGACGTCTGTTACCATCGCACCGAGATATATGATCGTGGCACCAATAATCGCGTTTCTGCATGTGAACAGGGGTTGGGCGGGGATAAAAGTTTTGCGAAAAGTTCCGGAGTTTCGAATGGTGACGAAATTAAGTTTGAATACGGGCATAACAGGCTTCCCACGAGTTGTCCGACAGGACAATATATTTTGAAGGTCATCCTGATGGGTTCCGATAGGGTGGAAGCGGCCTCCGCGATCGAATACTTTGCAGTCGGAGATGACCCAGATCCGACACCCTTAGTTACTGCTACACCGACCCCTACCCCGACGGCCACGCCGCAGCCACCTCAACAGCGATCGCCGCAGCAACAGCAGCCGCCACAGCAACAGCAGCCGCCGCAGGCGACCTCGACCCCGACAGCTACGCCGACCATCGATCCAAATGCGCCGGCTGCAACGCCAACAGCCACCGCTACACCGACGGCTACTACCGAGGGTGAGTCACCGGTACAACCACTGATTCCACAAATACTGCCGCCATTGGACGCGACTGCCACACCGACGGCCACGGCAACACAGGACGGCGGCGGCAATGGCGGCAACGGTGACAGCCCAACCGCGACGCCGACCGCCACACCTACAGTTGAAGGCAGTGGCCAGGGTAACGGTCAAGGCAATGGCCAAGGCAACGGTGGCGGCAACGGTCAGGGCGGCAACAACCAAGGGAATCAGGGCAACAACAACCAGGGCAACAACAACCAAGGCAGACAGCCGGGTGGCAACAACGGCGGCGGCAGCCAGGGCAACAACCAGGGGTATGTCGGCGTCAAATCATTCAACAGCAACCCGACGCCGCAACCGTCCTATTCGCCGCAGCAGTCCCAGGCTCCGCTCGCCATCACCATCCCCGAAATCATGAACGTGCGCAGCGGCCCGGGCCTGACCTATGACATCGTCACCACCGTGCCCGCCGGCACACAGGGCGTCATCGTAGGAACCGACCCCAATGACGACTGGTACCTGGTCGAGATCGACGGCATCGACGGGCAGGTCTGGATCTACCAGAACCTGACAACGCTGGTCGGTTCGCTCGCGGGCGTCAAACAGTACACGGCCCTGGAAATCGTGCAGCTGGCGACCGGCACGGCGTCTACGGACGGTTCGGCGCCGTTGGCCATCACAGTGCCGGAGCTGATGAACGTGCGCAGCGGCCCGGGCCTGATCTACGACATCGTCACCACCGTGCCCGCGGGCACGCAGGGCTACATCTACGGCATCGACCCGGACGACGACTGGTTCCACATCGAGCTGGAAGGGTTCGACGCCCGCGTCTGGGTCTACCAGGACCTGACCACCGTGATCGGCTCGCTCGCTGCCGTCAAGATATATACCCTGCAAGAGATCGCCCAACTGCTCGGCGCGCCCGGCGCGGACGGCTCACTGCCGCTGGCCATCACCGTGCCGATCACCATGAACCTTCGCACCGGCCCCGGGCTGCTCTATGACATCGCCGGCATCGTCCCGCAGGGCACGCAGGGCCGCATCTTCGGCATCGACCCGGCCAACGACTGGTTCCAAATCGAGCTCGAAGGGCTGGATACGCTGGTCTGGGTCTACCAGGACCTGACCACCGTGGTCGGCTCACTGTTCGGCGTCAAATGGGTAACCGAAGCGGAGCTGGCGCTGCTGCCCGCCGCGATCATACAACCGGCGCTTCTGAACGCCCGCGCCGGACCGGGCCTGACCTACGACATCCTCACCACCATCCCCCAAGGCACGTGGGCCCGGATCACCGGCATTGACGCGCTGGGCGAGTGGTACCGCGTAGAGCTGGCAGACCTCGGCCAGCCGGCCTGGATCTTCCGCGACTACACCAAGGTGGCCGGCGGCGCCCTCCCGGGTCTGATCCAGCTCGCGTTGGGGGGCGCTCCGTCAGCAGCGGCGCAGTTAACCAGTTCGATCACGGTCGAGTTGTCACTGCCGCCGGCAGGCGGCGTCGACCTGGAGGTCAGTTGGGTTGATCGCAGCGCGTGTGCCCAGCTTTACAGCCTATACCATCGCGCCAGCGCCGACTCCACCGCCTACATCTCGCTGGAGCAGGCCGAGACCGCCTCATCGGTGAACTCGAAAAGTCTCAGCTTCAGCACGCTATCGGGCAGCAGCTACATCTCGGCCTGGTGCGGCACAGTGGCGGGGGGCCGCGAAGTGGCCGAAGTCGAGATCGATCCCGGCGTGGCCGGTGCCTACAGCTCCACCACCACCAGCGGCGGGTTCGCGGCCGCGCCCAACATAGACGACGGTTCGCGCTGAGCCGGCACGCCAAATGAGACAACCCTCTGCGCCCGCAAAGAGGCGGGCGTTTCCCTAAGGCTCCCGCTGTCACGGCCGACAGCGGGGGCTTTTCATGTTCACGGCAATACCCCTAATATCGTCCCCGTCTCTCTACCCCCTCCCCCCGCCTTCTCCTATCTCGCGTCATGACAGTCTGGTTCATTCCCGTATTCTCCACCTCTAATTGAAGAATTCGACAATGCAATTTTTGTCGCATGGCTTCGTCCGATTCAGGCCGCCACCGTAGACTGAGTCCAGGAAATGCCAGGTCGGACTTGCCGTAACGCCCTTGCGCCCGCCGGACAGCCCGCGGTGAGCGAGCAGTCCGCCGCAAGAACAAAGAATCGCCAATCGCGATGCTGCGAGCGCATACGAGATGTCCCCCATCGCCTGGCATCGCACACAACCAGGGAATTCCAGATACTGACATCGGTTCCTCTCCAATCAGCTCACCCAAATGGAACCAATTTCAGGTGTTTCTGGGCAAGACAATCAGGAGTGGCAACTTCCCTAACTCTTCTTTCGTCTTGTCAATCAGGGAGGTCCTGTTTTAGTCCAATAGTTAAGGCTTGAATTCGCAATCAGTGCCAACCTTCGTGGATGAAGCGAACCGAACTCGCCAAGCGAAGTTTCGTGTTACGCGGCCTTCCCGGTATTGTCTCTGGCTCGTGGGCACGCCGTGAGGACCATAGTAAGGTAGAGCCGAATGCGTCACCGAACGACGACTCTCATTCTGGTCGCACTGCTGCTTCCTCTTCTGGCCGTAATCTTCATCACTCGCGCGCGGATAATCCACGCGTTCCAAGACACGCCGCGAATTGGTGTTTTCCTGGTAGAGTCCACCGTGTTACCGGGCGGTGACTTGAGGGCCGTCTACCAACTCGGGTTTTTCCCCTGCATCGACGAAGACAACGACAATGACTGTGACGATAATGACAGCTTCACCTCCGTAACATATCGTTTCGACGTGCAGACCCGCGGCCCCGGCGCAACTGACGTAAACAGCTGCGAAGGGCAGGGGCTGAACAGCGCCCGCGATCTGCCCTCATCGTCTTACAGTTCCAGCAAGTCATTCGGTCCTGCCCCTCTTCGCATCAGCAATAGTTGTCAAACTGGCCATTACTCGCTTCTCCTTACCGTTACCTACGCCGAGCCCGACACAAACCAGTCCCATACCCTCACCGATACTGACAACTTCACGGTCGGTGAACCCTCTATGCCTAGCCCAACCCCGTATCCGACCGCGCGTCCGACTGCCACCCCCACCGAGACGCCCACGCCAACGGTAACGCCGACTGTCGACCCGCTGCAGCCAACGCTGACGCCGACAGCGACACCGACACTAACGCCGACGTTCGACCCGCTGCAGCCAACCCTGACACCGACAGCGACACCGACGGTAACGCCGACGTTTGACCCGCTGCAGCCAACGCTGACGCCGACAGCGACGCCAACTCAGAATGGAGGCGGCAACGGCGGCAACGGTGGCAACGGCGGCAACGGTGGCAACCGGGTCAAGTCACTCGTCTCGGACTCTGGGCCGAAGTCATCACCGCTGCCCCTGGAGAGGCCGTTCGCAATCACCCTCCCCGCCCAAATGAACGTGCGTAACGGGCCCGGCCTGGAATGTGACATTGTCACAACCGTGCCGGCAGGCACGCAAGCCTTTATCATCGGCCTCGATCCCGAAGATGATTGGTACCAGGTGGAAATCGAAGGCGTGGTCGGGCAGGCCTGGATCTACCAGGACCTCACTGTACTGGTCGGTTCGCTCGCCGGCGTCAAACGCTACACCCCCGCAGAAATTGCGCGGATAACCGGAGCCCCCGCCGCCGACGGTTCAGTGCCGCTCGCCATCACTGTGCCCGTCACCATGAATGTCCGCACCGGGCCCGGCCTGACCTACGACGTCGTCAGCATCGTCCCCAGAGGCACGCAGGGACGTATTTTCGGTATCGACCCCAATGACGACTGGTTCCAGATCGAGTTGGTCAGTCTGGATACCCTGGTCTGGGTCTACCAGGACATCACCACCGTTGTCGGCTCGCTGGCCGGTGTCCATAGGGTAACCGAGGAGCAGATCGCACTCCTTCCGGCCGCCATCGTCCAACCTGCCCTCCTCAACGCCCGCGCCGGACCCGGCCTTGCCTACAACATCCTCGCCACCATTCCCCAGGGAACATGGGTCAAAATCACCGGCATCAACACGCAAGGGGACTGGTTCCGTGTGGAATTGGCCGATTTGGACCAACCGGCCTGGATTTTCCGTGACTTCACCAAAGTTGCCGGCGGCTCCCTCACAGGGTTGGAACAGATCACAGTGGTTGCTCTCCCGCCGCCAATGGCATCGCAATTGCTCAGTTCGATCACGGTCGCACTGTCGTTTCCGCAAGCCGGCGGCGTCGAACTTGACGTCAGCTGGGTCGATGCCAGCCCTTGCGCCCAACTGTACAATCTCTATCACCGTTCCAGCGCCGACTCGACCGTCTACATTTCGCTGGACCAGGCGGTAACAGGCGCCGCGGCCGCCTCCCGGAACCTCAGTTTCAGCGTCCTAAGCGGGGACAGCTTCATCTCGGTCTGGTGCGGGACGTACGCAGCCGGCCGCGAGGTCGCGGAAGTCGCGATCGATCCCAGTGTGGCCGGCATCTACAGTTCGACGACGCCGACGAGAGGAGAACTCGCCAATGTGCCCTTACACGCGCAGGACAGGCCGAGCACCAGCGCCCCTGCACCCGTAGGACAGGCCGCGTTCAGCGAGTAGCTTGAATTGACAGAAAAAATTCCAATCGCAATGCTGCGAGCGCCCATCTCTATGGCCTCTGCCATCGGGCCAGCAATGACTCGACCCCGTACATCTCGCTGGAGCAGGCCGCGACCGCCTCGACAATGAACTCGAAAAGCCTCAGTTTCAGCACGCGGACCGGTAGCAGCTACATCTCGGCCTGGTGCGGCGCCATGGCCGGGGGACGCGCAGTTGCCGAAGTCGAGTGCGTTCCCGGCGTGGCCGGCAACGACAGCTCCACCACTCTCAGCAGTGTGCTCGTCGCGGTACCCAACACCGACGACAGCTAACCCCGAGCCAGCACGTCAATTGGAAAAACATCTCCGCCCGCAAAGAGGCCGGCGCTTCCCAAATGCCCCGCCGTCACCACTGACAGCGGGGGCCTATTCTTTTCAAAGGAAGCATACTCCAACATTGCGCCCGCCTCTTCCCTCCCCCGCCCTACACTCTGGAACCAGAATTGGTCCAGTATCCGACGTCCTGAATCGAACAGATTCAAGGCATTCTTACCAAGGATCAACGATGCATCTACGCTCTACCGATGATGTAGCCGGATGCCTTTCCGTGTGCGAACCACCCTGTCAGTCATCGTGAAGGATGTCGGCGCCCTTCCCACGGCTTTCCGGCCAACTACACGGGGAAACGGCTCTCAGCAGACCTGAATCAGTCCTCTGATCTCTCCGGATTTAGTCGAAATATCTACGCTATGAGAGATGTCCATAAATTGACAGTACTCAGTTCCCCTTCTACGATTGATTCCCGCACCGCGCATTGTGAGGCGCGGGTTCTTTCTCTGCATTCATGGTCTTTGTGCAAAGTCTCTGTAGGCGGGAGGACACCCCCCGCAACAAATCTTCGTGACATATGGCCCTCTCGGTTTTGACTCTGGCTCGCAGGCGTCCCGATAGGAGCGTAGTAAGGTAGAATCGAATGCGTCGCAAAAGCCCTGCTTTCGTTCTGGGCTCACTGCTGATCGTCCTTCTGGCTGTAGCCTTCATCGCACGTGCCCGGCTAACACACGCCGCATCTAGAACCCTGATAGGTGTTTCTCTTGTCGATTTCACTGTGCTGCCGGGCGACGACTTGAGAGCTGTCGTCAGGCTCGGTTTTTTCCCCTGCATCGATGAAGACAACGACAATGACTGTGACGAGAGTGACAGCTTCACCGCCATAACATATCGCTTCGACGTGCGGACCCGCGGCCCCGGCGCAACCAATGCAAACAGCTGCGAAGGGCAGGGGCTGTCCAGCGTCCGCAATTACTCCTCATCCTCTTACAGTCCCTCTAGGTCATTCGGTCCTGTCTCTCTTCCCATAAGCAATAGCTGTCAATCTGACCATTACACGCTTCTCCTTACCGTTACCTACGTCGAGCCCGGTACAAACCGAACCCATACCCTCACCGATACTGCCAATTTCACTGTCGGTGACCCACCTTCGCCCAGCCCAACCTCGACTACCGATCCAAACGCGCCTCTGACCGCCACCCCGACCGCAACCGCGATCACGCGCCCCATCGTACGTCTGACTGCAACTCCGACCCCGACGCCAACAATAACGCCGACCCTCGACCCGCAAGCGTCGGTCCCGACACAGACCCCGACGCCAACAATAACGCCGACCCTCGACCCGCAAGCGCCGGTCCCGACACAGACCCCGACGCCAACAATAACGCCGACCCTCGACCCGCAGGCGCCGACCTCGACACCGACCCAGGCCGGTGGCGGCAACGGCGGCGGCAACGGCGGCGGCAACGGCGGCGGCAACGGCGGCGGCAACGGCGGCGGCAACGGTGGCGGCAACGGTGGCGGCAACGGCGGCGGTAACGGCGGCGAAGTTCAGCCTCCACAAAAAAGAGAGATCCCGTCGACACCGACTCTGACTCCGACTCCGCAAAGGCCGGTTGCGATCTTCCAGCCCGACCGCACCAATGTGCGCCTGGGGCCAGGCACCCAGTACGAGGCGGTCACCTCGGTGCCGCACGGTACCCGCGCCCCAATCATCTGCATCGGCCCTTGGGCTGATTGGTACGAAGTGAAAGTTGACGGCGTCTACGGAACCGTTTGGGTTCAGCGCGGGCTGACCCGCGTGGTCGGTCCGCTGGACGAGGCCTGCCAATACCACCCGGGGGCGTTCCTTGTCCAAGCCTTCACCCTGCCCGTAATCTCTCATCTGCGAGTGGGGCCAGGTATCGACTACGACGTCATCACCACTGTGCCTCAGGGGACGTGTGTCAAAGTCATCGGAATCGGCCCTCAGGAAGACTGGCTCCTGATCGAGCTGCCTGGTCTCGAGGAGCCCGCCTGGCTCCATCAGGATCTGGTTGAACTGTCCGGCTCCATCTGGGGTTTCAGACCTCTAACGACACAAGAGATTTCGCTGCTCCCCAGACCGGGACAAAATGTCGGCGTCCGACCCTACCTCATCACCCAGCCCGAAAGCATGAACCTGCGCCTCGGGCCGGGCTTGAGGTACGACGTGATCACCACCGTGCCCCAGGGGACACAGGCCACAATCTATGGTATGGACCCGGATAGACGGTGGTTCCAGGTCGAGTCGGAGGGCCTGGAGTCCCTGGCCTGGGTCCAGGGCGAACTTACCCAGGTCGTCGGTTCACTGCTAAATGTCAGACGCATCACGCACCGGGAGATCGCTGCCCTGCCCGCAGTAATCATTCAGCCGCGCAACTTCCTTGCCCGCTTGGGGCCAAGCGAAGACTTCGAGGCCTTCACCATTCTGCCAAAAGGGACCTGGGCCCGGATTACAGGCATCGATCCTCAGCATGAGTGGGTCCGGATCAAGGTCGTCGGTCTGAAAGAGCCCCTTTGGGTTCTCCGCCACCAGACCAAGGTGGCCGGTGGCCTCTTGGGACGCTTCCGAACCCCTGCGGCCGGCCTGGACGCAATTCAGCCGGAACCCGAACCGGAATATGAAAGACCGCTCGCGATCGCCCAGTCCGAAAGCATGAAGGCGCGCACCGGGCCCACTCTGGATGACCAGGTGATCACCACCGTGCCGCAGGGCGTGTCAGGCGTAATCTACGGCATCGATCCAACCCAAAACTGGCTCCAGGTCCAAATTGAAGGTCTGGACACACTCGCTTGGGTGCTGCACGATATGACGTGGATCGACGGCCTGCTGGTGAGCGTCAGACGGATCACCCCGCGCGAGATCGCGACGCGCCCCGCGCTCATCACCCAGCCGCCAACGCTGCTGGCCCGTTCGGGGCCCGGCGCCGAACATCCCGCCGTCGCCAGGCTGCCAAAAGGATCATGGGTCAGAATCGTCGGCATCGGCCCCCGCGCTGAGTGGCTTCAGATCCGGATCGAAGTCGATGTTCCCGGCATCGACGCGCCCGTCTGGATTGCCCGCCGCCACGCAAAGATCGCCGCTGGCTCGCTCTCAAATATCCCCCAAACCGTGTCCGAAGAGAGCCCGCCCCCCTCATCAACAGCGTCCGGCCAGAACTGAACGACCTACCGCCCATCTGAAATAACCCCACGCGCTTTGCGCGCCCCCTCTCACCGTCACCAAAGTTTCTCTGTGAAAGTCTCGACCCAAGGCTCTGCCGGGTGAAAGCCGGCAGAGCTTTTCTGTTGTCCAACCCCCCCGCCTTCAGCGCGGCGAACGACTCGACATCCAGCCTGACTTCGTCCCAATGCGGCATCTCCACACTGAGAAAAGCCTGTCCCCAAAAACAGTTCAACATGCGTGGAACATTCCGTGCCAACGGCACGTCCGATCAGCAGGCGGCAATGCCGCCTCAAGAGGAAACCAAGCCCGGAACGGAAGGAATAGGCAGACGCGACAACCCTTTTCGGGCCATCGTAAACGCCAACTGCTCCAACTGTGAGTGCCGGCCAAGTGGAAAGGCTGATCTGACATGCACACACATGCACGATTCAGGGGAATTGAATCGAAGGGAATGAAATCGAAACAGTCGATGATCACACTGGTCGGCGTCGGCGTTCTGACCCTTCTTGCCTTGACCCTCATCTCTTTCGTGCCCCGTACGCCGCCGCTTGAGGCCCTGGCCCCCTCCGATGACGACTTTGAGCCGATGGTCGGTTTTGACACGATCGAATACACCGTGACGGCAGGAGAATACGTGCATGCCGGCCTCCTCTTCGCCTACTTCCCTTGTATCGACAATAACAACGACGGCAAATGCAACTATGAAGATGATTTCACCACCGTCACCTACCGTTTTGACCTACTGCAAAACGGCGCAAACGTAGACAACTGTGAAGGACAGGGCTGGGGTTCCAAACGCAATTTTTCTCCTTCATTCTATGATCACTGGAGAACGTTAGCGCCTATCAATCTCCGTGTCAGCAACAGCTGTCCGGAAGGCGACTACACGATGACGTGTAAGGTCACCTATACTGAGCCCGGCTCGAATGAGGCCATTCCACTCACCTGCAACGGTTCCCTCACGGTCGGCGCCGTGCAGCCACCGACCGCCACGCCCACGAACACGCCTGCGCACACTGCCACGCCTACGAACACGCCTACGAACACGCCCGCGCACACCAGCACGCCCACGAACACAGCGACTGCGACCGCCACAGCCACGGTCGACGATTCCATACAGAACGAACTGCCGCAGAACCCAACGGCAACGCCGACACCGACCGAAATGCCGCCGCCCATGGCACGGATCCAGAATCTGCCCGCCACCTTCAACCAGGGCCAGCAGCCAAACTTCAAGATGATCTTTGAAAACCTGGATGAATCCGACCAATACGGCTACCGCGCCGACGTGGTAAAGATGGACGACGATTCAGCCGCTGACAACTGTGAAGGAGCCGGTCTCGGCGGAAGTGGTCAATACACGGACCATCTCACCGGCATGATCAAGAATCAGGTTTCTGTACCCGGCCAGATCGACCCCTCTTGCCAGGCCAGCAAATACGCAGTGACCGTCAAACTCATGGCCGACAGCGGATATGAATACGCCACAAGCCAGGAGTTCCAGGTCGTCGAAGTGGAAATCCCCACCGCGACGTCCACGGCCACCGCAACCGCCACGCCGACGGACGCGCCCGCCTTGACCGCCACACCGACCGGCACCCCGGTTGCCCCGCCCTCCGTCCGCATCAACGGGCTGGCTTCCACGATCGACCAGGGCCGGCAGAGTTCAATCAGTATGGTCTTCGAAGGCCTCGACCAATGGGACCAGTACAGCTACCGCGCCGACGTCACCACGGCAAACAACAGCGACGCCGACGTCTGTGAAGGGGCAGGGCTCGGCGGCGCCAACCAGTACACGGCCCAGCTCAGCGGCGCGGTCAACGGAAGCCTTACCGTCCCCGGCGCCATCGACGCCAACTGCCCGTCCGGCACATATACATTGACCGTCACGCTGACGGGCGCCGGCGGCTACGCCTACACCACCGCCCAGGCCTTCCAGGTTATCGGTCTGTCACTGGCCCCCGTCGCAACCGACACGCCCACGCCGACCGCGACCAGCACGCCGGCGCCCGCGCCAACAGCAACCGCCACAAATCCGCCGCGGCAACAGCAGCCAACCGCCACCAGCACACCCAGGCCCGCGCCGACCGCGACCAGCACTGTCGCGCCGACACACACGCCGACGGCGAAAGTCTCGTATTCGCCGCCTCCGCAGCAGAAACAGCCCGCCCCCACCGCGACGCCCATACCGACCGCGACAGCCACCGGCACACCTGAACCTGCCCCCACGCCGAGCCGAACCGCGACACCGACGGTTACCCCAACAGATGATCTGAGCTCGGATTTCCCGGACAGCATCATATCTGTTGACGATGATGGGGACGGCGATTCGGACGCCGACACCTCCGCCGCGTCGGCGCCGCAAACGACAAGCGCGGACGCCGACGGTTCCGGCAGTGCTTGGCCCGGCCACTACGCCGCCGGCCGGTCTGTATGGAGTTGTCAGGACGCCAGCGCGCTCATGGACTCGCTCGCTGCCATCCGCCGCACAATGACGCCCGGCGCTTATCCCCAGGCCGTTACCCGGCCGGACATCATGAACGCCCGCCTCGGGCCCGGCCTGGCCTATGACGTCATCATCACCCTGCCGCAGGGAACGCGCGCCAACATCATCGGCGTCGACCCCCGCAACGAATGGTATCAGCTCGAACTCAGCCAGCTCGACATCCCCGTTTGGATCCACGAGGGCCTGGCCAGCGTCGAAGGCGCCCTCGCCGGCTTGCCCCAGGTCTCCGCCGCCCAACTCGCCCAGCTCCCGATCTCCGGGGCGCCCGGCAGCAGACCGGTCGCCATCACGCAGCCGGACGTTATGAACGTGCGCCTCGGCCCCGGCATTGATTACGAAGTCCTCACCACGCTGCCCCAGGGCACAATGGTCGCGGTCGTTGGCATCGAGCCCGGCGGCGAATGGCTGCAGGTCGAGCTGGATGGGTTGACCTCCCTCGGCTGGCTCTACCGCGACCTGGTCCAGGTCGACTGCCCGCTGGTCAACGTCCGCCGCATCACCGAACGTGAAATCCTGCTCGTGCCCGCCGTCATCACCCAGCCCTACGCGCTGCACGCCTATTCCGGGCCGGGGCTCGCCTACGACCAGGTCGCCATTCTCCCTCGGGGAACCTGGGCCCAAATCATTGCCATCGGCGACTGCCCGCCAAACGTCTGGTATCAGATCATCGTACCAGGCCTCGATGAACCGGTCTGGGTGGTCCGCGACTTCGTCAAGGTAGCCGTAGGCTCCCTCGCCGGCCTGCCCCGCTACGGCGTCAACGACTTCACGCCGCCCGCCCCGGACCGGCGCCCCATCGCCGTAGTCCAGTCCGATACACTCAACGTGCGCACCGGCCCGGGCCTGGAATACGATGTCGTCGCAGAGGCGCGGCAGGGCGCCCAGGCCCGCATCTACGGCATCGACCCGAGCCGGAGCTGGCTCCTGGTCGAGATCGACGGCTACAGTTCACTGTTCTGGATCTACCGCCACATGACACAGGTGAAGAGTTCGCTGGTCGGCGTCAGGCTGGTCACCGCGCCGGAGATTTCGGCGCAGCCGGCCGCCCTCATCCAGCCGCAAGCGGTCTTCGGCAGGTCAGGCCCCGGCGTCGAGTACACCGCCCTCACCATCCTGCCCAAGGGAACATGGGCAAGCATCACCGGCATCGGCCCCCGGTCCGAGTGGATCCGCATCCATGTGGCCGGCATGGACGAACCGGTCTGGATCCTCTGCGACCTGGTGAAGATAATCGGCTCGCTCGCAGGGGTCCCCCAACTTTCGCCGTAACGCCGCCGGTCCGGTTGAACCACCTTCTTGATTCGCTCTATTCTCGCGTGTGCGGGGGAACCTCACGCGGGAATGCACGGCGGCCTCGGATCCGGGGTCTATCCCCGCGTGTGCGGGGGAACCCACGTGCAAATCTTGGTCTGGGCAGTGCTGCGGGGTCTATCCCCGCGTGTGCGGGGGAACCTCGGTTGGGCTGCCATGAGCCGTGAGCCGTCGGGGTCTATCCCCGCGTGTGCGGGGGAACCGTATACCGGGAATCACTACCACCGCCTATCTGAGGTCTATCCCCGCGTGTGCGGGGGAACCCGCCCGGCAATGTGGGAAAACTCCACTACTGACGGTCTATCCCCGCGTGTGCGGGGGAACCCGATTCGTTCACACAGAAGATGAAGCAGAGGAGGGTCTATCCCCGCGTGTGCGGGGGAACCGGGCAGGGCGGGGTACTACGGTGCATCGAAATAGGTCTATCCCCGCGTGTGCGGGGGAACCGGGGCGTCTGAATTTCCATATTGCCCCCGATGGGGTCTATCCCCGCGTGTGCGGGGGAACCCTCCCCGCTCCCATCTTGGGGGAGGTAGCTCAGGGTCTATCCCCGCGTGTGCGGGGGAACCTACAGATGCGGCGGCCCCGGCTACGATCACAGAGGTCTATCCCCGCGTGTGCGGGGGAACCAGGCAAACGGCGCGCATGTGCGAGTGCTTCACCGGTCTATCCCCGCGTGTGCGGGGGAACCTCCAACAGATGAATCCGGGGCGGGTCCTGCTTGTCCGCCTTTCCCCAGTGCAGTCGAGTATATACCGTCAAAATGCCCTCGCCCCCTGCTGCTCAGTCCAATCATCTCAATCGTCCAGCCCGGGCGCGCGGCTGTCAGCGCCGCGCCCTTCGCATACCTTCTGCTGCGCGGAGGGCCACCCGCCGGCGCTGCCATGGCGCACCCTCACATGAATCCCACTATACATCTACAAAGGCAAGTCGGAGAAAATCCGTCGCCTTCTCAGATCCGCAACCACGCCCCATCACCCTCCCCGCCGCTCCCACATATGGCTGCCGCGCCTCGTCTTGCCCGTGGTTGGTCCCAATCACAGTCCGGACAAACGCGCGCGACGAAGACAGCGGGTACCGTCTTGACTTCACATTTCCATCCTGTAGCATGAATCGGCCGCCAGTTCCAACCCTTCAGGCAGCTTCAAAGAGTATGAGGCATTCCGAGATCCGCTTACAGTCTGCGGCAGAGCGCGAGGTCGCCACGTTGGACATCATCGCGCTTCTGACGGGCCTGGGGGAAAGCGGAAGTGTGTTTCACTCTGATCTTCGATGCTTGCAGAGCTCTCATCAGCCGTCTCAAAGCCCATCCCGACCGGGTCGTTTCTCGCCTATGGCCCAGATCTGAAATCGACCCTGAGTGCGGAAGACGCCTGGTATCAAATTGGACTTACATTAGCGCATATGAGCGCGGCTTTTTGACAGGCGAACAGGGGCAGAGTAAGGTAGCGGCAGGCATTCGATGTTCCGGCGGGTTGCCGCCGGGATTCTACTGACAGGAAATGAAAATGGCGAGTGGCAATGGCAACCAGCGGGAAGCGCCCCCTTTGGACCCGCGGATTGAGGCGAAGCTGGGGATACCGGTCAAGAATATCGCGGCGGTTGCAAGCGGCAAGGGGGGTGTGGGGAAGAGCACGGTGAGCGTGAACCTGGCGGTGAGCCTGGCGCAGACGGGCGCGGCGGTGGGTCTGCTGGATGCGGACATTTATGGGCCGAACATTCCGATCATGATGGGCGTGGATGCGATGCCGCCGGTGGAGGCGGGCAAGTTGATTCCGGCGGAGGCGCATGGGGTGCGGTTCATGAGCATGGGATTTCTGCTGCCGCCGGAGCAGGCGCTGATCTGGCGGGGGCCGATGCTGCATAAGGCGATTCAACAGCTGTTTTCGGATGTGCGCTGGGGCGAGCTGGATTATCTGATCGTGGATCTGCCGCCGGGGACGGGGGATGCGCAGCTTTCGCTGGCGCAGATTGCCCCGCTGACCGGCGGGTTGATCGTGACGATGCCGCAGATGGTGTCGGTGGCGGATGCGCGGCGGGGCGCGGCGGCGTTTGAGCAGCTCGAGGTGCCGATTCTGGGCGTGATCGAGAACATGAGCGGGGAGGTGTTTGGCAGCGGGGGCGGCGAGACCGCGGCCCGCGAACTGGGCACAGACCTGCTGGGGGTTGTCGCGCTGGAGGCCGAGATCAGCGCGTCGGGCGACCGGGGCAGGCCGATCGTTGCGGCCAACCCCGCGGGCGCGGCGGCGCGCACGTTTGGCGAGCTGGCCGGGAAGGTGGTGGCGCAGCTGCGGGCCGTGTCCGGGGGGAGTCAGCCGCAGTTGAAAATTGTTTGATAGTTTTCAGTAGTCAGTTTTTTAGTGAACACCTGTTGTACACGACCGTTCATCCGGAGAAGGATGGGCGGTTTTTGGTTTTTGGGGCGGGTGACATTATGTCTGGGCCAGGACAGCGTGGCGAGAGGGCGCGCATCCGGGGCGGTCGACCAGAACTGCAGTGGTCAGTGACTGCGGTCGTTGCCGAATGCGGATTCGTCATGGGATAGATCGATGGGGAAGGAGTCGAGATCGTGCACGGGACGGAACTCGACGGATCGAGAGACAAGGAAACCTTTTAAGTATTTCTCAGCGCATTGTTGGCAGTGATAGCAAGCCATTGCGGGCAAAGGAATGCCCGCGCTCATGGCTCGATAAGCCATTTCCAAGTCTTGCTCTGCTTTCTCGAACCAGTCGTGTTCAGGAGGCCGGGCGCTCATACAGGATCTCTCGCGATTCAAGGGCCGTGTGAACAAAGGAATATGGATTCTTGCGCTGCTCGGAAAGATGTTCAGGCGTGGTGACGATCACGTCAACAGGCAACACGAATTTTTCGCCAATTGCCAGACGAATGGGGTTGCCGTGCTTGGGCCAGTCGTCCAGGGATTTGAGGACGACAAGCAGGTCTATGTCGCTGTGCGAGCCAGCGTTGCCGCGAGCGTGACTGCCGAAGAGGATAATCTGTTCGGGATCGAACCGTTCGGCGATCAGTTGGGCTACGGCGCGGATGGTGGCCTCGTCGATTGTGGCAATGCTCATTTGTACAGGTCCTTTCGCGGCGGTTCCGCCAAACTGCAATTGAAGACAGCCCTGCCAAGGCCAAGGCTATTGTAACGGATTTTGCGGCCAGAACGAATCTGACCTTGGACCGCCAAATCCGAAGTCGTGTTGCCGGTGGCGAGGGCATTGCAGTAGGCAAGGGCTAGGTCTCTGATTCGATCGAATCTGAACAGAAATTGAGGGAGTCAGTTGTCAGTGACTGCGGTGGTTGATTGGGGATGCGTGTGGAGCGAAGCGAGGAGGGAGAGAGGAAAACGCCCGGCGGACGCCGAGGAGGTGACGTCTGCCGGGCGTGGATGAGGGAAGGAGGGAGACGCCGCTCTTACTGGAGCGCGTTCACCTCCTGGAGGAGCTGGAGGGTTCCTTGCAGATCGTCGAGGTCGGTGAGGTCGATGTCGGGTGTGTTGACTTCGGCTAAGGGCAGGAGGCCTGCGGCGGTGGTGGGCACGCCGGGAACGAGCGGGTATTCGTTCGTTTCTGCGGAGAAGTAGGTTTGGGCTTCGTCTGAGAGGAGGAAGGCGACGAATGCCTCGGCTGCGGCCCGGTCTTTAGCGGTGTCGAGGATGCCGACGCCTGCGACGTTGATCATGGCGCCGGCGTCACCGGCGGCCGGGTGGTGGTTCCTGGCCTGGAAGTCGGGATCTTCGGCGAGGAAGCGGTAGAGATAGTAGTGGTTGACGAGGCCCAGCTCGATCTCGCCGCGGCCGGTGGCTTCGACGATGGGCGTGTTTTTGGTGTAGACCTGGACGTCATTGGCGATCATGGCTTCGAGCCATGCGCGGGCGCGGTCCTCGCCTTCGAGGACGCGGACGGCGGTGACGAAGGCCTGGAAGCTGCCGTTGGTGGGGGCCCAGCCGACTTTGCCCCGCCACTGTGGCTCTGTCAGCGCCCAGATGTCGTTGGGCAGGTCGTCTTCGCTGAGCATTTCGGAGTTGTAGACGAAGACGCGGGCGCGGCCGCTGGCGCCGACCCAGTCGCCGCTGCCGCTCTGAAAGCGGGGATCAACTCTGTCCAGGATTTCGGCTGGCAGCGTTGTGAAGCGGCCTGCCAGGGAGAGGGCGCCGAGCGCGCCGGCGTCCTGGCCGAAGAAGATGTCGGCGGGGGAGTTCTGTCCTTCTTCCATGATGGTGGCGGCCAGCTCGGCGGTGCCGCCGTAGCGCACGTTGACGGTGACGCCGCTGACTTCCTGGTAGCGCTCGAGGAGCGGGCCGACCAGGTTTTCGTTGCGGCCCGAGTAGACGGTCAGCTCTGGGGCTTCCCCTGCGCCCCCCATATCGGCGGGCGCCTGAATCGCTACGCAGGCGGCGATCAGGAGACCGATCAGAGCGACGAACACCCACTGTACGCCACCCACCCTTTTGACGAACATATAAGACTGCCCTTTCGACTGCGCTGACGATCAGAGTTAATCTCTGTATGAAAAGGAGCAGGGGGACAGGCCCGCAGACGGGTACGCGTCTGGGCCGCCACCGACCATGCCGTGCGCCAGAGAAGTGTAGCACACCGCAGGTCGGAATTCTGGGGGAAATCGGGCAGAATCCGGAGCAGTTTTTTGCGGCAGGGGTAAAGGCAGGTGTTAAGGCAGGTTTACTGCGGGTTTAACTTGCGTTACGGAACGGAGGCGGCTGGTGGTCAGTGGGTCACGGTCAGCGGCCGGCAACGGCGCGGGACGTGTCACGCGGGGGTGAGCGCGTGAACGGAGTGGGAGAGGAGGCGGTATTGGGGGACGCGTTCGGTGTCGGGTTTGCGGCAGCTGAGCGGGATAATGAACTCGGATTCTTCGGCGAGGACGAAGAGCTCATGGACGAGGTTTTCGCTGTTGGAGAGGAAGCGGCAGGTCCAGACGTCGTTGTCCTGGTCGGCGTCGAGGAGGGAGAAGGCGTCGAGGGACTGCAGTTTGGTTTCGGCGCGCAGGTAGTATTCGGCGGCCTGGACGGGGGCCTTGTAACAGGAGCGGCCGCGGTAGCGGTCGAGCGCGTAGACATCGCCGGCGTTGTAGGAGTCGACGATGGCGGTGGCGTCCTCTGCGCTGAGGCGGCCGTAGTAGAGGCCGTGGGGGAGGACGATCATGGTGGCGGCGAAGCGGTGGCCGCCGGTGTGGGTGGTCTGCCAGACCTGGTCGCCGGCGTAGGCGGCCATGGTGAGGTAGACGGGCACGCCGAGAGTGGCGCAGCAGCGGTCGCGGCTGCCGTTGGTGCAGACGAGGAAGAGGGGCTCGTCGTGTTTGTGGGCGGCGTAGCGCTCGGGGTTGGCGCGCAATTCGGACACCATGGCGGGCAGGTCCATGGCGGCGAGGTCGGTGAAGTCCTGCAGTTCGAAGCGGTAGAGGGCGGCGACGTCCTCCTGGGAGAGGCCGATGAAGAATTTGATGGCGGAGCCGTTGCGGGATTCGCGGCGTTTTATGAGTTGGAGTCGTGCGCCGGGCGTGGCGGCGACGGCCTGCTGGAGGTGTGTTTTGAGCGCGTCGTCGAGCTTGCTCTCTTCCATGGCTTTTGCGCCCCAGACGCCGGGGTATTCGAGCACAAACCAGACGTCGGTGCCGTTGCCGGCAGTACCGTAGATGGCTTCGCCGGCGGTCTGTGAGAGTTGTGAGCAGATGTGGCCCTGAGTCATTGTTTGTCTCCGTAGGGTAGACGCTTTCTTGAATTTCTACCACGAACGGGCCGAGGGCGCAAGTCAGTTTTCCGGACGGGGATTTTTTTTGAGGGGGGGACTGCGGGGGTCAGGGGTCAGGGGTGTGGCGGGGGTCGGCGACCCAGACGGCCATGAGGAGGACGCCGAGCAGGCTGGCGGCGGCGCTGAGGGCGAAAAGATAGCCGTAGCTGACGGTGGCGAGCCAGCTGCCGGCCAGGGGGATGACGACGTTGATGGCGCCGATGATGGAGTTGGTGATGCCGACGTAGGTGGGGCGCTGTTCGGGGCCGACGAACTCGAGCACGATCATGAGGCCGGAGACGAAGGTGGCGCTGAAGTAGACGCCGAGGAGCACGAAGACGAGGTAGTAGAGGAGCGGCAGCGTGGCCGTCCCGGCGATGACGTAGCCGATGGAGGCGGCGAGGCCGCCGAGCAGGAGCGAGACCTTGTGTCCTTTGCGGTCGGCGAGCAGGCCGAACAGGAGGTTACTGGCGGACTGGCCGACGAGGAAGGCGACGGTGTAGTTGCCGACTGTGCCGCCGGAGACGTCCCATTTGCTGACGGCGGCCGCGGTGACGAAGGCCACGCCCATGCCGCCGACGGCGAGGAGGCCGCGGGCGATGAGGAAGCGGCGGAAGTTCTGATCGCGGCGCAGGATGCGGCCGAGGCGGGTCCAGAGGCGGAGGCGGTTTTCGGCATTGCGGGGGACCTGGCGGACGGGTTCGCGGGTGAGGGCGAGCACGGCCCAGCCGAGGAACATGAGGATGGTGGCGAGGGCGAAGAGGATGAGGAAGTTGCGGGGGAAGGCGATGGTATCGAGGATGCGGCTGCTGCCGACGGCGCCGAGGGCGCCGGCGATGCCGCCGACGAACATGGTGACGCCCATGAGGCGTCCGCGGCGGGTGGCGGGGAAGCAGACGGCGAGGAGGTCCTGCCAGGCGGGGGCGATGATGCCGGCGCCGAGATTGTAGATGGCAAATGCGAGCAGGAAGAGGGCGAGGGCCCAGGCGGGCGAGCGGACGGCGAGGAAGGTTGTCGCGGTGAGGAGGACGAGCGGCATGCGTTCGAGGAAGAAGCCGAGGTTGATGAGCCAGGGCTTTTTGCGGGCGGTGCGTTCGATGGGTCCGGCGGTGAAGAGCTGGGGGAAGAACCAGCCGCCATTGGCGAGGACTGCGAGGAGGCCGAAGTAGAAGGGGTTGTCGGTGAGCCGGCTGACGAAGAAGGGGAGGATGGTGGTCGGCGACATGAGGCTCTGGGCCAGGAGGAAGAAGGAGCCGTCGATGACGTTAACGCTGAAGTTCCAGTTGTAGTTGCGCCACATTTCGGCTTCGACATCTTCATCGGAGCGGACGGCGGCAGGCAGGTCGACCTGCAACATGCGCCGCACCATGGCGATGGCGAACCGGCGGGCGGGGATTATGGTTCCGAGCATCGGGGCGTCCTGAACGGCAGTGGTCAGTGGTCAGTGGTCGGTGAAGTATAAGTTGGTTTGGTGTCCTGCGCTACTTTGGGGGGATGTGTATAATGGTGCAAAGCTCTCCTGCTCGGACAGGGTGCGGGGGAGTCGATTTCTGCGCGAAGCAGGGGAGTGGGTGAGAACTGTTATGTTGACGACTGTTGAGAAGCTGATTTTTATGGTTGCGGTAGGGGTGTCGATCTATCTGAGCTTTGTGCAATTCCGGCGCGTTTATGATGTGGTGCGGCGGGGGGAGGGGGCGCTGCCGACGCGGGACGCGCTGGCGGGACGGTTGTGGCAGGCGGCGGGCCGGTGGCTGACGTTCGGCAATCTGTGGAAGAGCCGCGGGCGGGCAGGGGTCTTCCATGCGTTGATTGCGTGGGGGTTTGTCTTTTATCTGCTGGTGAACGTGGGCGATGCGGCGCAGGGTTTTTTTCCGATTCGCTTTCTGGGCGGGGGCGCAATCGGGGCGGTGTACCGTTTTGCGGCGGATGTGGTGACGGTGGGCATTCTGGTGGGCATGGTCTACTTTCTGGCGCGGCGGTTTGTGTACCGGTCGCCGGCGCTGGGTTACCGCGAGAATGTGATGCTGGTGGAGGGGGTGAAGGCCGGGGGGATTGGGCGGGACTCGCTGCTGGTGGGCCTGTTCATTTTGCTGCACGTGGGGTTCCGGCTGGCGGGCGAGAGTTTTGGGATCGCGCTGGAGCGTCTGGCGACGGGTCATGGGGATGGGGCGCAGCCGTTCGCGAATGGGGTGAGTTTGTTGTGGGGCGGGATGGACGCGGGGGCGCTGACGGTGGGGCAGCATGTGGGCTGGTGGATGGCGCTGGGGCTGGTACTGGCGTTTGTGCCGTATTTTCCGCGCACGAAGCATCTGCATCTGATCATGTCGGGCGTCAATTTTTTGGCGCGGCCGCCCCGGCGCTCGTTGGGCGAGCTGCCGCCGCTGGATTTTGAGGATGAGACGATTGAGGAGTTCGGCGCGGCGCGGTTGGAGCAGCTGCCTTGGCCGCACCTGGTGGACGCGTACGCGTGCATTATGTGCAACCGCTGCCAGGATGTGTGCCCGGCCTATGTGACGGGGAAGGAGCTGTCGCCGGCGGCATTGGAGGTGAACAAGCGGTATGCGATCAACGAGCGGGCGGCGGCGATTGCGGCGGGGGAGGAGACGCCGCCGCTGCTGGAATACGCGATCAGCGAGTCGGCGGTGTGGGCGTGCACGGCGTGCGGCGCGTGCGTGGACATCTGCCCGGTGGGCAATGAGCCGATGTTCGACATCATGCATATGCGGCGCTACCAGGCGCTGACGGAGAACCGTTTTCCCGATACGCTGCAGCAGGCGTACCGGGGGATCGAGCGGCAGGGCAATCCGTGGAACCAGAGCGCGCGCGAGCGGCTGGCGTGGGCGGAGGGTCTGGGCGTACCGACGGTGGCGGAGAAGCCGGATGCCGATGTGCTGTGGTGGGTGGGTTGCGCGCCGAGCTATGATCCGCGGGCGCGGGAGACGGCGCGGGCGTTTGCGAAGGTTCTGAACCATGCAGGGGTCAGTTACGCGGTGTTGGGCGAGATGGAGAGCTGCACCGGCGACGCGGCGCGGCGGTCGGGGCGGGAGGACCTGTTCTGGGGGATGGCGGAGAGCAACAGCGAGGTTCTGAGGGAGGTTGGGGCGCGGCGGATCGTGACGACGTGCCCGCACTGTCTGCACAGCATTGGCAAGGAGTATCACCAGTACAGCGGAAGCGAGGCGCCGCAGTGGGAGGTGATTCACCATACGCAGCTGCTGTCGGAGCTGGTGGCGGCTGGGAAGCTGGCGTACAACGTAGCGCGGGAGGGCGTGGTTACGTTCCACGATCCGTGTTACCTGGGGCGGCAGAACGGGATTGTTGACGCGCCGCGGACGCTGTTGGAGGCGGGGAACATCGAGCTGGAGGAGATGCCGCGACATGGACAGCAGAGCTTCTGCTGCGGCGCGGGCGGCGCGCAGTTCTGGAAGGAGGAGGAGCCGGGCGAGCGGGCGGTGAGCGCGGAGCGCTATGCGGAGGCGCGGGCGACGGGCGCGGAGACGGTGGCTGTGGGCTGTCCATTTTGTTTGACGATGATGTCGGATGCGGCCAGTGCGGCGGATGAGGGTGTGGTGGTGAAGGACGTGGTGGAGCTGATTGCGGAGGGACTGGAGGGCAGTGCAGGCAGGGGATAGGGGCCAGGGGTTAGCGGAGGGGTGGGCCGGCGAGGGTGGCGGTTTGGAATGCGGCGTAGAAGAGGAGTGCGCAGAGGAGGGTCCAGGCGAGTGTGCGGAGGATGCGCGGTTCGCGGATGAGGGGCTGGCGGCCGAAGTTGAGGATGGAGGGCGGGCGGTAGCGGGGCAGGAGGCCGGTGGCGATGATGACGCCGCCGGCGAGGCCGCCGAGGTGGCCCCAGTTGTCGACGTTGGTGACTGAGAAGCCGAGAACGAGGTTGATGACGAGGATGGCGAGGGCGGACTGGAGCATGGATTGGCCCTGGCGGCCCATGTTGTCGCGGAAGCGGTAGAAGTAGATGATGGTTGCGCCGAGGAGGGCGAAGACGGCGCCGGAAGCGCCGGCGGAAAGGGCGGGGGAGAAGGCGTAGCTGGCGATGCTGCCGAGGAGGCCGCCGAGCAGGTAGATGACGGTGAAGCGGATGTGGCCGAAGTGGCCTTCGATGATGGGGCCGAGCCAGAAGAGGCCGATGAGGTTGGAGATGAGATGGATGGGGCCGATGTGGAGGAACATGGCGGTAAAGAGGCGCCAGCTCTGGCCCTGGAGGATATGGAAGTTGGATTTCATGCCGAGGTCGAAGAGGACGCGCAGGTTGGTGGGGCCGTTCCAGACGCCGTATTCGAACAGGCCGTAGAGGAAGGTGGCGGCGAAGACGAGGAGGTTGACGGCGATGAGGGCCCGGCTGACGCGGGGGGGTACGAGGGGGATATAGAAGGTGGGCGCGGGCGGGGGCCCGGCGGGGCGGGGCGGGTTGCCGAAGAGGTTCATGGCAGCCCGCTCAGAGGTCTATGGGCGACCAGTCCACGCGGCATTTTTCGGCCTGAATGATACTGATCACTTTGTCCACGGTTTCCTCCTGGCAGTCGTCGCGATTGACGACGACGTACTGGAACTCGCGCAGCTGCTGCAGTTCTTTGCGTGCGGTGGCGATGCGCATTTCCAGTCTGTCGGGGGTTTCGGTTTTGCGCTCGCGCAGCCGCCGCATCTGTTCTTCTTCGTTTTCGGCGACGAGGAAGATGGTGACGGCTTCGGGAATGAGGCGGCGGATGGTGGCGGCGCCCTGCACGTCGATGCGGAGGATCACGTCTTTGCCGCTGGCGAGGGCTTTGCGGACGTGGGTTTTGGGGATGCCCTTGTAGTCGCCATAGACGACGGCATATTCCAGCAGTTCATTGGCGTCGATCATTTCGGCGAATTCGCCGACTGAGACGAAGTGGTAGTCGGCGCCGTTGATTTCATTGGGACGGCGGGGGCGGGTGGTGGCGGTGACAACGAAGTGGAAGGGGTGATTGCGCTCTTTCATCAGCGACAGCGTGGTATCTTTGCCGACGCCGCTGGGGCCGGATATGACCACCAGAATGGGATGGGGTTCGTTCTGCCGGTCGTAGATTGGGGCCACATCGTCCTGGATTTCAATCATAGGCGGTGTTTCTGAACTGCAGTGGTCAGTGGTCGGATGTTCGTTGCTGGCTATTGCTATATTGCGATCGCTTTGGGCGGGGGATTGGGCTGGATATAATGATGGGCGGTCGAGCGTACTGCGCTGGAAACGGTGTATGCAATCAGTATAGTGCAAATTAAAGGCGGGCGAAAAATCCCGGCGCGTATGGATTGAGGGGGAAGGACGGAGGTCAATGCCGATATACGAGTATTTCTGTTTTGATTGCAAGGAGCGTGTGAGTGTGCTGTTTCGAACGATGACGGAGGCGGAGGCGGGGGCGGCGGCTTGCCCTGCGTGCGGGGGGGCGCGTTTGCGGCGGTTGATGAGCCGGCTGCGTGTGCTGCGTTCGGAGGAGGACAGCATCGAGTCGATGGCCGAGGATTCTGCGCTGCTGGCGGGGTTGGAGCAGGAGGATCCGCGGGCGCTGGCGCATTTTATGCGCAAGATGAGCGATGGCACGGGCGAGCCGCTGGATGAGGAGATGGATGAGGTGGTGGAGAGGCTGGAGTCCGGGGAGAGCCCGGAGTCGATTGAGTCTTCGATGCCTGACGGCAGTGGTGAGTAGGCAGTGGTCGGTGGTCAGTGGTCAGTGGTCAGTGAACGGCGAACGGCGGAACACCTCAGCACATTTTGAACCGCGAAGGGCCACAGAGAACACCTTTAACATCTTTTTGCCATTTTTTCACGGATGGCCATTTGGGGCGGCGATGAGAATCCTCTTTGAATTGGGAGGGTTTTTTTTGATTGGGGGGGTTAGATTTTTTCGAAGTGGTCGACGGGGACGACGAAGATGGTGGCTCCGCCGACCTGTTTTTCGACGGGGGTGGGGATGTGCATTTCGCCGGGTTCCATGACGGGGGGAAGGGGTGTTACGTATTGGACGCGGCTGGTGCAGCTTTCGCGGAAGACGGTGAGGACGTCCTCGACCTGCTCGTCCTGGACGCCGCAGAAGATGGTTGCGTTGCTGATGCGGAGGAAGCCGCCGCGCGTGCCTGTAATGGTGGCGGCGTAGCCGCGGCGTCCGAGACGGTCGAGGAGGTTGGGGCTGTCTTCTTCGTTGACGATGGCGATGATCAGTTTCATTTTCTGCGTTTCTGGTTATTTGTGACCCCAATTGCAGGCGGCGGGCTTTTGCCTGCTGGGCAGGCCGCTACGGATTGGCCTCCTGTTCGAGCGCTCGACTGCGTATATTTCCCGGCTGGCTCACAGGAGGGGCATTTGAATCATATCTCATTTTGGCTGATTCTGTCCATTGGCAAAGCGGCGGGGAGGAGGGAAACGGCGAACGGCAACACCTCTTTGATCCACGGATTGGCACGGAGAAGGGCAGGGGAACTGCGGGGAGAAGGGCGCGAGGAATGAGTTGGCGTCTCTGATTGAGGGAGGGTTACTGTGCGGAGGGGTTTGGGCGCCCACAAGGGGCGCCCCTACAGGGGTTGCCGGGGGCGCGTATGTGCCGCGGGGCGGGCATATTTTGGGGTGGCGGGCAGGGAAGATCTGGGCAGGCGATGGACTGGCGGCAGTGGCGCCGCTGGCGAATGGCCGGGCTGGGCTCAGGCAGGGGCGTTGCTCAGTCATTTGGGGGCGCCGCTTTCTCAAATTGGGACAGGAGGACCGAGTCTGCGCCGAATTCGGTCATGATTTTGGGCGCGCCCTCCAGGGATGCGTCGTAGAGGCCGGCGATCAGACGGATGGGGCCGGGCGGCAAAGTTTCGGGCAGCCGGAGGCCGACGCTGCTGAATTCTCCGGGGGCATTCAACTGCAGGATTGGGTCTGCCTGGGCAAGAATGCCGCCGGACTCGTTGAGCAGGTGGATGAAGATCTTTTCCCCGCCTGTAGGCGTTGCCTGACCTTCTCTCCAGTCCATGTGTATGACCAGAATGCCGGAGGCGGTCACCGTCTGCGGGCGCAGTTGGGCCCGCGCCAGGATCATCCCGTTTTCAAACGGCGCGTCCAACTCCTGCCAGCCTTGCGGGTCGGGTCTCGCGTAGAGGTGCACGGGGAAGATGCCGACCTGCTCCTGCAAGACCTTGTGGAAGCCGGCGGCGAGGGCATCCGGGGCAATGCCGTCGGCGTCCCAATTGGGAGCGGGCGCGGCGGGCAGAATGACCCTGTATACGCTGCCCTGGATAAGGGAGTCGACGACCTGCGCGGCGCCGCCGGCGTCATGGGGTCTGGGCGGAATCATGAACTGCTGGACATCGCCCTTGTAGTAGTAGGAGAGGGTTGGGTCGGGGAAGTTTTCGGCGATACGTACATCTTGCGGGGGAAGGCCGGCGCTCCAGCGATCCAGGGTTTCGGCCAGCGCGCGCCATCCCAGAGACCTGCTGTCAAAGTAGTGGGTGCGCAGCGTGTAGGCGTTGGCGGCCACAACGAGGATGATCAGCGCGGCGGCTGCAATGCGGCCGAGCGGCAACCGTGCGAGAAGGCTGGGCGGATGGGCGGCGGCATCCGGCGCGTTGCGCGGATCGGCTACGCCGTCGACCCAGGCGCGCCATCGCCAACCCAGGTGGGTATCAACCCAATGGCTCATTCTGGCCGCGCTGACGGTGATCAGCAGCAGGAAGGGCGGCAGCGCGGCGACGAGATAGCGTTCATCGAATATGGGACGCTGGCGGGCGCCGAGCCACGTTGCCAGAAGCGGGGTGAACAGGTAGAGGAGTAGGAGGACGGTCGCGCCTGCCGGTCTGGGCGGAGTCCCGTGCGGGTCATCTGCGGTGTTGGGGGCGATTGCGCCGGTGTGGCTCCTGGGGTCGGCGGGCGCGGCTTCGGCGCTATGTTCGGCGCTATGTTCGGCGCTGCGCTGTCCCCTGGTTGTGTTGCGGAGGCCGAAGGCGAGCCCTGCGATGATGACCGATCCGGCCAGCAGGCCTGCGGCGAACCGCCAGACGGGATGGGGGACCATTTCGCTCAGGGCAAAGACGCTGAGAGAACGCCACAGCATTGCGCCAAAGGCGGGCGAATCGCCGTTGCCGCCGTAGCCGATCAGGGTCTGCCAAGCGCTGAAGAACCAGGGCGCGACAAGAGCAAGGGTCAAAAGCTGCCCGATACTCCAACGGATGAACAGCCCGCCATCGTCCGAACGCCATTCTTTCAGGAACAGGCCGGCGGGGGGGTGGGAACGGCGCGTCCAGATGTTGCGCAGCAACAGGAAGAGGACATGGAAGTTGTGGGCCAAGATGACAAAGGCGGCGTAGTAGTGGACGTGCAGCGCGACGGCCGCGCAGAGGGCGTAGGCTGCGGGCGCGGGCCAGAGCCCGGGCTTCCGGATCACGCGCAGGGCCAGGAGTGTGGCGGCCGCGGTGAGCGCCAGGCTCAGCGAGTACATGCGGGCGTCCTGGCTGTGCCAGATGGCGTAGGTGTTTACGGCCAGGAGCAGGCTGGCTGTCAGGGCGGTTGACGCGCCGAGGCGAAGCTGTCTGGCGAGAAGGAAGACGAGCGGGATGGCGGCCGTCCCCGCGAGGACGGAGAGAAACCGCAACGCGAACTCATGGGTTCCGGCGATCTGGAGCCAGGCGTGCTGCAGGAAGTAGCTGCCAACGGGGTGGGGTTCTCGCATGGCCAGTGTTTGGGCCACGATCCGGGCGGGGGCGTTCAGGCTGAAGAAGAAGCCGAAGCTCTCGTCCCCGCGGAGTTCGCGGAAGCCGAGGCGGAATAGCCTGAGGAGAAAGCCAAGCAGGATCACGGCCAGCAGCGCGCCGCGCTGGAGATGCGTGTTGGCCAGAACGACGCGCTGCAGATGCTCGCGGGCGAAGGCGGGGACGGCGGGGCCGGTATGGCGTTGCGCGGGCTTGCCCCTGAGTTGGTCAACTACACCGTGTGCGCGCTGCCAGACGGTTCGCGCGGCGGCCAGGAGTTGAACGCGAAGGGCGACAAGCAGCCCGAGCCAGCCTATCCCGCTGGCAGCCAGACCCCAAACTGCGCTGCGGGGTCGATAGACGAGTTCGAGTGTGCCGGAACCGGCGGGCACGGGTATGGCGAGGAAGGCCTGGTTGGCGCGGGCTACAGGGAGAGACTGTTCGCCCTGCCATAGCGCCTGCCAGCCGGGCAGCCATTTCTGGCTGAGGAAGAGGAGGCCGCGTTGCGCGCTCTCGATTTGGATACGCAGATGCCCAGGCGCGATGCGTTCAACCTGCAGGGCGGCCCCGCCGCCGTCGCCGAGCGTGATCCGCCCATCCCGCCAGCTGTTGCCCAGGGCGTGGGCATGGGAGGCGGCGATGAGGAGTTCGTCGCGCATGTTGAAGGCGGGGTTGGCGAGGAGGGCAAGGGCTTCGCTGTCGGTCACAGCGCGTGCCCGCTGGGTCCACCAGAGCCGCGGGGAGATGTCGTTCAGCGCGTGGAGATAGGTTGTCGAGCTTTGCGGCTGGGGGAATTCGGCCAGCAACCGGCTTGGGGCGGGCAGTTCGCGTTGCCAGGTGAGGACGGCGCCGGTTCCGGTCAGCTGCCACAGCCGGTCGAGAGGAAACTCCTGCAGGAGTTCGTTGTATTTGGCGTGGCGCAGCGGGCTCTTGCCGAGGAGATCCTCCCAGCCGAGGAGGAGACCGCTGTTGCGGGGCACTCGATGCTCGTTGTAGACGCGCGGCGGGAGGGAACCGGCCTGCTCGGCCTGAGACTGGGCTACCTGGAGCACGGCCGCGGCTTCGGGGGGCACAAGGCCATCCCTTACGGCGGGACCGAAGTCAAGATTGGTCGTAAAGTTGACGACAAACAGGTCGACGAGCGCCAGCGGGATCAGCGCGATGAGGGGCGTGCGCGCCAGCGCCGCGCCGGGCGGTCTGCCGCCCCCAAGTTGAGAACCGCCCAGTATGGCGAAAGCCAGGGCGATGAGCAGCGCCATACCGCTGGGCCAGAGCAGGGCCGAGGTCGAGAGATCGGCGCGGGCGGGAAGCTGCCGCCATACCCAGAAGAGCGTCAGGCCGGCGGTGACGGTCGCGGCAAATCCGTAGCACAGAGCGCGCCTACGCGGCGCGGACAGCGCGGGCAGCAGCGCCATGCCATAGCCGCTGAGGACGCTCAGCGAGAAGGCAACCAGGAAGATCGCCCGCTCCTGGCCGCGAAAGAGGTCGCCGCCGGGCGCGACTCGATAGAAGAGGCTGTAGAGGGGCAGCCTGCCGCCGTAAGAGAGCAGGAGAGCGACAGCCGCGCAGATCAAGAAGTAGAAGGCGGCGGCGCGGGCGTGCGGATCTCCGTTCGGCAGCGAGAAGCCGGATGATAGCAGGGCGGCGGCGGCAACAGAGGCGAGGCCGAGGGCAGCCACGCCGACGTATTGCGGGGAATACAGCGTGTAGAGGCCGGGGAGCAGAAACTGCAACGTATCCCTCAACGGGAAGCCGCCGCTCGCCTCCTGGAAGGTAAGCGAAGAGCGCAAGGTGTGTTGCGTAAACTCATAGACCGGCCATAGCTGGGCCAACGTCAAGAGCGCCAGAACCGCGGCATACGCCGCAGCCATGCCCGCGTACAGCAGCATTCTCACTGCAACGGCTTGAACTGCGGACTTGCCCGGGCCGCCCCATCCTCGTTGCCTGCGCAGATCGCTGACGAAGAGCATCAGCATCCAACCGGCAACGGCGTAGGAGAGGAACATGAAGGTCTGGGGATGACCGCCGAAGAAGGCGACCGCTTGCACACCTGCCGCGGCCAGCCAGCGTTTCCATTGCGGGAATAGAAGGCTGAGAGATGCTGCCGGGCGCGGCGCGTGCTCTTCATCGGCGCCGCGTTCGGGGCTCTCCGCGTTCGGCAGAAGCAGGAGGAGGATGGCGGGCAGCCAGACAGCGACGCGCAGAATGCCGAGTTGAAGCGGCGCATAGCCGGTGAGATAGCCGGAGAATCCGAAAATCGCGCCGGCTGTGAAGGCGGCCATTTTCCTCCCGGTCAGGCGGCGGACGAGCAGGTAGGTGAAAAGGCAGGCGAGAAAGATGTGGAGGGCGGCCTCGGCCTGGAGCCAGTAGAGCCTGCCTGCGGGGCTGCGGTCGAAGCTGGTCAGGATAAGGAGGGCATTGTTGATCGGGTAGAAGACGGCGGATTGGGCGTCGGCGAGGAAGGGGTGCCCGGCGAAGGTGTGCGGGTCCCACAGGGGCAGCCGCAGCTCGAGAATTGCGGACTGTTGGAAGAGGCTGAAGGGCAGGAAGTGCCGGGTGAAGTCGCTGTCGGGGAATGCGGCGAGGCCCAGGAGATGGGGCGCGAAGAAGAGGAGGACAAAGGCGCCGTAGGCCAGAACGACAGGAAAAGCAGGCGGCTGAAGCAGGCGCTTCATCTGTTTGCGGCAGGGCGGCGAAGGCGGATGCACGCGGAACCGGGTTTTGAGGCGCGTCTAACCGCAGAGCGCGGTGGGGGATAGCGGGCTGTCATTTAGCGGTTTGCCATGTCGAAGAGCCGGTTTCAGGGGCTGGAGGCGAGGGCTGGCAGTTTGCGCTGCACGGCGTTGACGATGTCCTGATGGACTTCGTTGCGCGGGCGGGCGGCGTCGATGACGGCCCAGCGTTCGGGCTCTTGCGCGATGAGCTGGCGGTAGCCGGTTTCGACCCGCTGATAGAAGGACAGCTCCTGGGCGTCGAGGCGGTTCCAGTCGCCGTCGGCGCGGCCGCGGTTGCGGCGGATGCCTTCGGCGGGCGGGATATCGAGATAGATGGTGAGGTGTGGGCGGAGGCCGCCGGTGGCGTAGGCGATGAGGCGCTCGAGCTCGGCGGTCTCCTGCTGATGACCGTAGCCCTGGTAGGCGAGGGTGCTGTCGGCGAAGCGGTCGCAGAGGACGGTTATGCGGGCGGCGAGCGCGGGACGGATGACCTCTGCGACGATCTGGGCGCGGGCGGCGTTGAAGAGCAGGGTTTCGGCGCGGGCGTGCATTTCGGTGTGGGCGAGGTCGAGGAGGAGCTGGCGGATGCCGTCGCCGATGCGGGTGCCGCCGGGTTCGCGGGTGGTGAGCACGGAGCGGCCGGCTGCGCGCAGGTGGTCGGCGAGCAGGTGGATTTGGGTTGTTTTGCCGCTGCCGTCGGAGCCTTCGAAGGAGATGAACATGGTGGAGGCAGGATATGCTGGCGGCGTTCAGGACGGGCTGAAGATGCGGACGCAGCGGTGTGGTTCGCGGCCGTAGCTGTGGCTGATGAGGTTGGCGGTGCGGGCGAGCTGGTGTTGCTGGCTGCGGATGGAGGCGGCCTGCGGGCTGAGTTCGACCGATTTCTCGCCTTTGAGGAGGCGTTGAATCGCGATTTGGGTTTCGCGCATGGCGGAGTCGAAGACGAGGTCGGGGTCGTCGCGGCGGAGCTGGAAGACGTCGAGCAGGTATTGCTCCATCTGGGTGACGGTATTGCTGCGGAGGACGTAGACGGGCACGTTCTGGCGTTCGGCGTCGGCGATGGGCTGGGGTTTCTGGCGGAAGTAGTTTTTGAGGGTCATGACGATATCGGCGTCGTGCAGCTCTTTGACGACTTCGATGGGGACTTTGAGGTTCTGGGCGGCGGTGCGCAAGCGGTTTTGGCCGATGCCGTAGGGGAAGACGCGCACGGCCTTGCGTTTGCCGTCGCCGTTGGGTTGGGCGGCGCGGTCGGCGAAATCCTGCGCGAGCTGGTTGGCGCGATCTTCGCCGCGTTTGCCGCGCTGACGGCGGCGGCCGCCGCTTTCGGGGCCCTGGCGGCTCCGCCCGATGCGGCCGGGCCGTTCCTGGCTTTCGACGGATTCGACATGGACCTGGTTGTCGCTGTTGACGTAGCGGATTTCGGGCGAGAGGGTCCAGCCGCGCAGGAGCGAGTCGACGGCGTCGGCGACCTTGTGGTGGACGATCATGCGCTGGCGTTCCTGGATTTCGATGAGCACGTCGAAGGTGGGCGGGGCTTTGCGCTCGAGCACGGTTTTCTGGGTGCCGCGGCGGCGGGCTTCTTCGTCGGACAGGGTGACGGTATCGATGCCGCCGACGAGGTCGGAGAGGGTGGGGTTCATGAGGAGGTTTTCGAGGGTATTGCCGTGGGCGGTGCCGATGAGCTGGACGCCGCGTTCGGCGATGGTGCGGGCGGCGACGGCTTCGAGTTCGCGGCCGATTTCGTCGATGATGATGGCTTCGGGCATGTGGTTTTCGACGGCTTCGATCATGACTTCGTGCTGCAGGGTGGGGGTAGCGACCTGCATGCGGCGGGCGCGGCCGATGGAGGGGTGTGGGATGTCGCCGTCGCCGGCGATTTCGTTGCTGGTGTCGACGATGACAACGCGTTTATTGTCGCTGAGGACGCGGGAGGCTTCGCGCAGGAGGGTCGTTTTGCCGACGCCTGGCCGGCCGAGGAGGAGGAGGCTGCTGCCGCTGGTGATGATGTCCTGGATGATGTCGATGACGCCGTAGACGGCGCGCCCGACGCGGCAGGTGAGGCCGATGACGACGCCTTTGCGGTTGCGGATGGCGGAGATGCGGTGGAGAGTGCGTTCGATGCCGGCGCGGTTGTCGGCGCCGAAGTCGCCGATGTTGTCGATGACGTGGTGGAGGTCATCGCGGGAGGTTTCTTCCTGGCTGAGGCAGACTTCGCCGTCGGGGAAGCGCGCTTCGGGCAGGCGGCCGAGGTCCATGACGATTTCGATGAGGTCGCTGGCGCGGCCGAGCTGTTGCAGGGAGGCGCGGATGCGCTCCGGGAGAACGGCGAGGAGGAGGTCGAGGTCATCTGCGATGCGTAGGGTCATGGGAGTTTTCAGTTTTTAGTTTTTCGTTTTTTGTGACGCCGGTTTGGCGAGGCGGTTGGGTTGGCGGGTTGTTTGAACGTTGTGGATCACGGTGATGTCAGTGTTTCCCGCGGGTGCGTTGGGCTGTTGCGGGGCGGGTGGCTGTCGGGCGGTAGCGCCGGTGGGCGCAGGCTTCGGAGAAGCGCAGGCCGGCTGGGTTTGGAGGCCGCCAGGCAATTGGTTGTTGAGGGGTGTCCGGGGGGACGGGGGCGGCGGCCTCTGAATTCAGGGATGGCGAGGGAGCCGGGCACGGCGTCGCGCACGGATTCAAGGGCGGGCATGCGGTGGTCGACGGGGCGGCGCTGCCATTGGAGGATATTGCGCACCATGAGCATTCTGTCGGTGATGGGCGCGAAGCCGAAATCGCTGAGAAGCGCGTTGATGCCGGTCTGGTAGGCGCGCACGCCGATGTAGGCGCGGTGGACGTGCGGGGCTTCGTGGATGCGCTGCAGGGCGAAGTCGAGCAGAAGGTGGGCGCTGTGCGGGTCGGGATCGTTTGTATTGACCCAGAGGCGGATCCAGGCGCCGCGTTTGCCCCACAGGATCTGGACGGAGCCGGCGAGCCCGGGCCCGCGGTCGTCGTCGAGCACGAAGCCGGACATGGAGACCTGGTGCGGGTTGGAGAGGATGGGCGGGATGCGTTCCTCTTCGGGATGGTCGGGCGCGAGGCCTGTCTCCAGCTGCTGGACGGGCAGGGGGGTGATGCGCTGGTATAGCTGCTGGAGGTCGCGCTCGTCGGCGGCGGTTTGGGGGCGCACGGTTGGGGCGGACGGGGCGAGCTGGGCGCTGTCGAGGCGCCAGACGGTGACCTGTGTGAGCGGCGCGAAGCCGGCCTGGCGGAAGGTATTGACGAGGAGCGGCTGGTCGGGCAGGTCGCTGAAGAGGCGGCAGACGTTTTGGCGGAAGATATGCTGTGCGCTGTAGGCGAGCAGTTTTTGCCAGATGGCGGGATGGCCCTGGGGCGCGTCGAGGGCGGGGGAGAGCAGGGTCACGTCGGCTTCGCGGCTGTGGGGGCGGATACGGAGCTGGATGAGACCTTCGCGGGCGAGGCCGTTTTCTTCCTGGCGGAGGACGTAGGTGAAGGAGCTGTGGCGGTACCAGGGGAAGCAGGAGCGGAGCGCGGTACGCACAGGTGAAACCGATTCCAGCAGGATGCGCTCAATCTGGAGAGGCGAGGAAACGTTGCGCAGACGCTGCAGAAGCAGGGCATCGCCTAGATAGAAGGGGCGGAACGACAAATGGGCGTTCTCCTGAACGGATAAGGACGTGCTGGGGGTATTTTACCTGATTGGGTGTGGCGTTGCAAAGGCTGGTTTTCGACGGGGATGGGTGTTGTCTGGACGGGGATTTGGGGAGTTGTCTGAACGGGGATTTGGGGGGATTAAAGGGATTTGGGGGATTTGATTTGTGGGCGAGGGGCGGGGTCTGGACGGCAGTGGGCAGTGGTGGGTGGTTAGTGGGCAGTGCGGGGCGGCTGGCCGCTGCGGCGGAGACGGGTTACTCGCACACGACGCCGTCGCTGTCGCCGTCTCTCATGTATTGATACGCGGGATGGCTGCGCGGAACGGGGGCGATGCCGTGCCGGCGGGCTTCGGCGCAGGTGATGCGGCCGTTCCCGTTGTCGTCGTAGCAGCCAAGTGGGTTGCTATCGCAATTTCCGCCCGCACCGGTCGCCGGCAGAGGCGTTGCCGTAGGAGGTGGCGCTGACGCCGAGCCTGGGTCGGTGAACTGCATGGCCGTGCTGTTGCATCCGGCAAGCACCCGTTCTGCGGCTGCGGCCTCGGCCCGGTCCATCGTCAGATTGTACTTGCGTTTGACCTGAACGACCTGGTTCACGTACCAGCACTGGTTCATGGCTGGCAGCCACTGCGCTACGTCCTTGTCGACCTTCTGGTGTCTGTTCACGCTGGGGCTGGCCAGGGTGAGGTTGAGCAGATCGCGGGCGAAGGCGCGGCGAGTGTTGCCATCGGCGGCGCAGAGGCCGCTGTCGTGGGCTTCGCTGCGGGCGACGACGTGTTCGATGTCGGTTTCGCCGCGGTTGGCGAAGTAGCGGCCGGTGTAGGGGCTGTAGATGCGGCCGCCCTGCTGGGCGACGATCTGGGGCTCGACGCTTTGGGGGTAGCGGTAGTCGTCCGAATTGTAGGGCGAGCAGCGGTTTTCGGACACGATTCTGATGCCGTCCAGGTAGCCTCCCCTGTCTCCGCCTGACGATGATGCGGTGGGCGTGGGGGTGGGCGGCTGCGGTATGGCGGAGGCGATCGGAATCGCGGACAGGTCATGGCTTATGATCAGGAGCGGCGCGTAGATCCAGCCGCTCTGCTCGTTTACGCAGCAGAACTGCAGCCAGGCGGCTCTGAGGCTGTTGGCGGGGTTGCGGGCGATGATGTCGTAGCGCTCGCCCTGGGCCGCGGTACCGATAACCGGGTAGTTGTTTCCGGGCCCTGTGCGCACGTTGGCCAGCGCGGTGTTGACGGTGAAGTAGGGGGCGGGCGCCGGTGTGGGGGTGGCCGTGGGCGCTCTGGTGGGCGTTCGAGTCGGCCTGGGTGTGCGGGTGGCTGTGGGCGTTCCGGTCGGCCGGGGGGTGCGCGTCGAGGTGGGGACTCTGGTCGCCGTCAATGTGGAGGTGGGCGAGCTTGTCGGCGCGGGCCCGGGCGTGTTGGTCTCGGTCGGCGTTGCGGTCGGTCCGGACGCTGTGGGCGTGCGGGTGGGTGTCCGGGTCGGCTCCGGCGACGGCGTGGGTGTGGTCGGGGTGGGCGTGGGCGTAAGCCTAATGGAATGCCCATCGGGTGCAGGCTCGGGCGCGGACCCGCCCCCGTTGGACTCTTCGAGCTCTTGTACGCGTTGCGAGAGCTCGGCGACCTGCGTCGAAAGCTCGGTGAACTGTGTTGCCATGAACCCCACCATCACGATGAGTGCGACGAAGGCGAGGAGGGCGATGAGAAAGGCAAGGAATCGGAGAAATCGTTTCATGGATGGTCTGCTTGATGGCGTTATGCGGTCCGGTTATCTGACGCGGCAAACGGACACCGCTTCCGCCCAGGCGCGGCAGAGGCCGGAAATGGTGATCTCCTGCGCGGCGGCGGGTTGATCGAACTTGCTGTGGGCGCTGAGCGGCAACGGGGCCAACTCTGCGCTGCACAGGCGCCAGGTGATAGCGGGGCTATGAAGACAGTGGGCAAGGTGAGGGCCGGTTGAGGCTCCTCTTCTCAGGGCGGGACCTCCCTATTCACATACCACACCGTCCTTGTCCGGATCGTTCATGTACTCATAGGCGGGATGGCCGTTGCGGACGGGGGCGATGCCGTGTGCGCGGGCTTCGGCGCAGGTGATGCGGCCGTTGTTGTTGTCGTCGTAGAGGCTAAGTGCGTCGACTTCGATCTGTGAATCCGAACCCTGCGAGCCTTCGGCCGCGGACGCGTTGGTGCTTTCGGAAGTAGAGGCCGACCCGGTTTCCGGGGGCGCCTGGTAGACCATGGCGAAGGAGGGGCAGGATTCGAGCACGGCGAGGGCGGCTTGGGCCTCGCGGGGGTCCATGGAGAGGCCGTAGCGGCGCTTGACGGCGACGACGCGGTTGACGAACCAGCAGCGGTTCAAGTCGGGCAGCCATTCGGCGACATCTTTGGCCACTTTCTCGTCGCGGTTCAGTTGGGGGGAGGCGAAGGTGAGGTTGAGCGGGTCGCTGGCGAAGGCGAGGCGGGTGAAGATGTCGGCGGCGCAGAGGCCGCTGTCGTGGGCTTCGCTGCGGGCGACGATGTGCTCGATGTCGACCTCGTCGGCCCAGTCGAAGGTCTCGCCGGTGTAGGGGCTGTAGAAGGCGCCGTCCATCTCGGCCATGATCTGGGCTTCCAGGGCCTGGGGATAGCGGTAGTCGTCGGACTCGTAGGGTGCGCAGCGGTCTTCGTCGCGGATGGGGATGCCGGCCAGCCAGTTTGCCGAGGCGGCCGCGGCTTCGAGCGCGGCCAGGCGTTCCAGCGTTTCATCGTGGCCGGAGGTGAGCGCGGCGAGCCTTTCGGCCAGATCTTCGAGGGTGAGGACGCCCTGGGCCTGGAGGCGGGAGGCGCCGAAGACGAGGGCGACTGCGAACAGCGCCGCGATTGCGATGCCTAGCTTGCGATTCATGCTGTCTCCCTGAGAGGTGGGTGGTCCGGACTCGGGCAGGAGCGCGTCCCGAAGAGACCTATTCCGGTCATATTAACCGATATTGGTCACTTTTCGGCAATTTGGGCCGGTTTGTGGGAGGTGGGGGTTGTTTGTTGGGTTTGGGGGAGGAGGGGGTTGATCGGCGAAGGGGCGTGAAGATATGCGATGGGAATGCTTTGTGGTTTGGGTATGTGGGGTGGTGTCTATTGGGAGGTTTGCGGGGAGCGCGGTCTGATTTGCGCGCTTACGCGCGCGGTTCTGTTTGGAGCAGGGCTTTGGGAGATATTCTGGAGATTGGGGGGATTTGAGGGATGGACAGGATTGGGGATGTTTCGGCTCGCGGCAGCCGGAACTGTTCAGGGACCGAGGTCGTTGGGGGCGCGGCGCGGTTCAGAGGGGAGGGTGTAGACGGGCCTGGCGGCGGCGAGGTCGGCGGGGCTTCGCTTATGCTGTTTTGCACGGCATGGAGGATGAGGGCGCGGTGGGCGAGGGCGGCGAGGCAGGCGGGGCTGCGAAGGGTATCAGCGCAACCACGAGCAGGCGGGACTCGCGATACGGTCGATCGCTGTGTAGACTACTTACATTCCATCACGGGGGACCAGTCAAAACCATTTGGGATGGTAATGGTATATCCGCTCAAATCCTGGCCCGTCACTTCGATGCGGCGTTCCTGACCGAGATACTTCTCTACCGTATTGCTGATGCCGACAATTCCTGCAATCGAACAGGCTGTCGACCATTCGGCTGGCGCGCCTCGCCATATCCCCAACGTGAAGAAATCGGCTGCTTCCAGAAGGCCTGGGTCCACAGCTTCCTCAATCCAAAATCTGCCGTCCAACCCGGTCCGTTTCTCCACCACATCCGGATATCGACGAAGCGGCACAAAGCCATCGCCTTTACTTCTCCAGGCTGATAGCGTGACCCAAACTTCGGGCATTGGATTGCCTCTCGCATCCAACACCCTGCCCCTGATGGCGAACTGCCTGGTCTTACAGAAGTCCGGTAGGTTCGGGTCGCCCAGATAGTGTTCAATCAGGCGGGCCGCTCTGCTGTCGTATTCCGATAGGTTACGCAATCCGAATTGCGTGCGAAACACATCTGGTCGAAGCCAGTGTACAACCATTTCGGCCCAATATTCGTGGCTAACGGTGGACTCGTACCTACCAGCCCACAGTCCTTCTTTCATCGCACTCAGGTAGGATTGATTGCGAGCCTGCTTGAATTCGGGTTCACGAAAGGCCTTCCATTCTTGTATCTGAATCGCATAGTCCAAGGCGTGGGCTATCTCATGAATCAGGGTCTCGTTGCAATGATAGGTTGTCATTGCGGGCGCGGCCACGGCTTCTCCATAGGATGTTTCACCGAACACGCCCGCAAAACCGGAATTTGACTCATCGGCGAATTCTGGCAACTGCGTAAGCCCGCCCTTTTCTTTGTCGTACAGCAGTATCCTGGTGTTCTGCGCTGCCAGCACATCGAGCAGGTCAGGACGGTCCGCGACCATGGCGAGCGTGATGGCTTGCGCGCGCAACAGTTCGTCGTCCGAGACTGACGCGGGGGCCAGAATCGGCACGCCGCCGGCGTCCAGGTATTTCTGGTAGTAGGGGTCGGCATTCAGGTGTGGAGGAAGCTTGCCGGCATGGGATGCCGTTACCAGGCTGCTGTGCAGCCACCCAAGTTTGTCTCCGTTGACACAGCAAAATCGGTACCATCCGCCGGACTCTTCCAAGACATCGTCCAGCCGGTCCCCTTCCTGAACCTTGCCGATAATTTCGTAGTTCATTCCGGGTCCGGTGCGGACATTTCCCAGCTGAACCTGGACATCCAGCACGATGTCAAGGTTGGTCCTGGCGGCGATGGGGATGGCTGTCGGCGTCGGGGTGGGCGGGAAGGCCGTCGACGTCATGCCAGCAGTCTGCTTTTGGTCGCGCTGGACTTGCGCTTCGTTCTGGTCCAAGGGTAATTCGAACTGGCTTATCCTTTCATTCCAGTTCGTGAACTGCTGCTCCAGGTTCTGAATTTGGGTTGCCAGGTTGAGAATCCACTCTTCTGAGCTTGTCTCTATAGTTAGCCATAGCTTTTGCCAGTCGACGGCACTGGTCAGAGACAGGAGCCGGTTCTGTACAGTTTCGATGTTTGCCTGCGTGCTTTGGGCAAGGGCGAGGGACTGTTGTGTGGGGATTCCTGGACTGGACAGGTATAGGGTCAGATAGAGGGCCAGTGCTGTCAGGAGCAGGAATCTGTATACCCGTCTCATTTTAAAGGGCCGGCGGGGCTGGCGGGGCCGGGCGCCGCCGAAGCCAAAGCCACAGTTGACGCAGTGGGTTTCGTCAAGGTGGTTGGGCTGACCGCAGGGGCAGTGTTTGACGCCGATTTTCCAGTCGAGCTGCACTTTTCTCGGGCTCATCGCGGTGTGGCCTGTGCCGGTTGTAGACGAGGGTCAGTGGGGGATCTGTTCCGCCTGATGGAGAGGGTACAGTACGCGCTCGACATTTGCAACGATTTTGAGGGGTGGACTTTTCAACTTAAGGGATGGGCTGTGATTGGAGCGGGGAGGTGGGAGCGCGGCGGGCCTCAGGCGGGCAGGAGGGCGGACGGCTCGTCCGGGGAGATGGGCTGGGCGCCGAGGGCGATGAGGTGGGCGTTGTGGGGGGAGGGGACGGTGTAGACGGGCTTGGCGGCGGTGAGGGCTTGCCGGCAGAGCGTTTCGGTCTGGCTGCCCTGCGCGGCGTGGAGGATGAGGCTGCGGTGGGCGAGGGCGGCGAAGCAGGCGTTGCGGCGGGCCGCGGAGGCGGCGGTGGGACGGCGGAGGCTGTCGGGGAAGGTGGAGAGGAGCAGGAGGCGGCCGGCGGCGATGGGATCGCGCCAGGATCGAGGTCGTAGCTTTAGAGGATGAGGTTGCCGGGGCATTGGATTGAGCAGAAGAGGGCGACAGGCTTGCGGTCGAGGAGGGCGGGGGCACCGATCAGGGAGATGGCGGGCGTTCCTGCAAGTTCGGTGCAGGGCCGAATGATTCTGGCTATTGTTCATCCGTCAAGTATCGTTGGGATGTCGCTCTGATCTCGTCAGCGAAGTCGCGGATAGTCTCGAAAGAGCCGATTCTATGCTTCGTCTCCCTTTTGTTCTCATCGAGCACGCCAAGATAAACCTTTTTCCGTTTGACCCATAGCCGACATATCGATTGCCGCTTGTTGTCATCCAGAATGATGCGACAATCACTTCTGGTTCCCCTTATCGAGACGCGAGAGCCATCGACAACTTCGCAGAGGATATCTTTAACAACCTTATGTCCCTCCAGAGCAATGGTCGCGTTCTTTTTTCGATTGCACTTGATATGAACGGCCTGCAGATTTTCATAGTTGTCTGTTCCGCCGAATTTCACCGGCCATAAGTGATCAACGTGGATTGATGCATCAGTCTCCTCAGGAAGTGCCGTATCACAAAGAGGACATATTCTCCCTTGCTCTTCCATTAGTTTTGGCAAATGACGGCGAGGGCCCCGTACCGGACGGCAAGGGGGACAGTTTTTCTCATTTTTAGATCGGTAGCTGAATACAACTCCGCAGGTCTTGCATTTGCGATCGCGGTTAGAGCTTTTCAAAACATTCCTCCTCTACGTTATTGCGGACAATGCGACCCTGTCCAGTTGGCAAGCTTTCTATTTCGACAGGCGACTTACAGCCACTGAAGGGCGGCGCCGGCCGCCGTGCCGAGACTGTAGAACTCAGGGGCGCGGTCGCGATGAATTGCAAGGTATCCCAGGTACCCTTAGGCGTAATCGTGGAACATACCGACGACAACGAGATGGAGACGTTCGAGGGCCTCTCACACACGTTTTTAATTCCAAGCTGAATCTTCCCCATAAAGACGGGAATACCCCCCCGCCCGGCCTGAGTTGCGGTTTTGAGGGGTGTATGTCCTCCGTAGACGGGGTAATTTCCCCGGTTTCGGACTGTTTTGATTATTATTCAATCTTCTTGCCCGTTTTTGCTTTTGGCGCGCCACCCTTTCTTTTGTTTTGGCTACCCGCCGTTCCTGTTTACGCTTAAATATCTCCTGCCTAGTTAGCCATCTCTGTTTTTTATGCCTTCGCCTTGCCATTACGCCCCCTCAGGGTCCTTACCCCTAATTTCACGATTCCCCGAATCTACTTGCTATGGTGGCCACAGAACAGCAAACTATAAGAGCCCCCGTACTCGCTGCGCCAGCGGTAGAAGGTCTGCTCGGTCACCCCAATCCGGCGGGCGGCCTCAGCCACTGTGCTGCCGTCGGCTATCGCCACCTCGGCCTCTCTCAGCTTGTCGGTCACCTGCTCCGGCGTATGTCCATTCCTAGCCATCTTTCCCCCTTTCTACGGCCCAATACTAACATTATACCTGAACCAGCTCTTGGGGGCAGGCCACCCGTAAATGTCTTTTTCGCGCTTATGTACGACTCTGATTGAATCATTTGACCGATTTCTAACCTTACGATATAAGAATAAATGATTGCTGCGTGATCGCTTCCTTTGTTGTATCCCGTCCTCTTCCTGAAACCTAAAGGTGATCTCTAAGATGGTAGAAGTTACACACGGTCAGACACAGAATCAGTTGGCGGCTAACGAATTGCGGAGGCTTCTCCTCAGTTCAGGTCTTAGTGGGAGCTTGTACATTGGGTATCCTATCCTTGCCTCAGCAGATGATTCATTCACAGTGGATGCTTTGTTAGTGACTCAGGAACATGGGTTGATCGCTTTCTTGTTTAGCGATCATTCCCAGATTGGAACGTCCAATATGCATGCTTGGCGATTACTTGAGAAGCGCCAAGATCAACTGTTTGTTGCTGTCGAGAACAATCTCCGACGACACGAGTCATTAATGAAGGGGCGCAGACTCGGAGTTGAGGTTCAGACAGTAATGGTGATCCCCGACGCGTCAGACGTTCCAGATGGCCTAGTGGGTGAGTACACCGATCTAAGAAACCTTCTCAGTGTCCTCAGACGGTTTCCACCACTGGATAAGCACTATCTAAAGCCTTTACAGGCTGCATTACAAAGAGTTTCTACGATCAGGCCACCAAAAAGGCGTATTGGAGTCAGTTCCTCTGCATCAAAAGGGGCGATTCTAAAAAAGATAGAGCGAGAGATAGCCAATTTGGATCAGTGGCAAAAGCGCGCAGCAATAGAATCACCTGAAGGTCCTCAGAGAATTCGAGGACTTGCAGGATCAGGCAAAACGATAGTATTGGCCCTTAAAGCGGCATACCTTCATGCACAAAATCCGGAATGGACCATTGGCGTTACGTTTTGGAGTCGTGCACTTTATCAGCAGTTTGAAGATTTAGTACGCCGCTTCACTTTCGAGCACCAGAATGACGAACCGAATTGGCAACAGTTGCATATATTGCACGCCTGGGGAGGAGCAGGTCGGGAAGGAATATATCAGAAGATTGCCCTACAATGTGGACTTGTACCCCATAATTTCAATTATGGTAGATCCAAGTATGGTAGGGACGGCGCATTCGAGGGAGTATGCACTGAGCTATTGTCCCACATAAATGTAGCCACTCCCGAACCCATGTATGATGCGGTTCTCATTGACGAGGCTCAGGACCTCCCAGTTCCGTTTTTCAGAATAATTCACAGAATGACCCGTCAGCCGAAACGTATCATCTGGGCATATGATGAACTTCAGAAGCTGTCCGAATCTGCGCTTCCGACTCTTGAGCAGCAGTTCGGAAAAGACGCCCAAGGCAACCCGGTAATTACATTACTGAATTCCGAAGACGCTCCCCATCAAGATATTGTCTTACCAATTTGCTATCGGAATACTCCTTGGGCCCTTACGCTAGCTCACGGTTTAGGCCTTGGAACCGCTAGAGACGAAGGCCTTGTCCAAAACTTCGATGATCCTTCTCTCTGGGCTGATATCGGATACAGGGTTGTTGATGGGAATCTCCAAAAAGGTTCAACTGTCACCTTAGAAAGAGCACCGAATTCGTCACCGAGCTATTTTTCAGACCACTTGACGAAAGATGACGCTGTTCAGAGTGTAGCTTTTGCAGACCCTGTAGAACAGGCCCGTTGGGTAGCTATGAGCATCAGACAGAATCTTGACGCAGATGAACTTGAACACGATGACATTCTTATCGTTTTACCAGAAGCCTACACTGCACGAAGTGAAGCCCAAACGATTTTGAGTGCATTGGGAACAGTCGGGATAGACGGTCATCATGTAGGCGTTACAACAACCCGCGATGAAATCTTCCAGCCCAATTCCGTTGCAATTGCCAACATATTTCGCTCTAAGGGCAACGAATCTCCGATGGTGTACGTTCTCAATGCACAACACTGCGTCGCACCTCGACGACTGGCTACCGTCCGCAACATCATGTTCACTGCGGTCACCCGTTCCAAAGCGTGGGTACGAATTTGCGGATGGGGACCTCAAATGGCCGTATTGCAAAAGGAAATTGAAGCAATTCGGAATAATGGTTATAGGTTAAAATTTCGAGTGCCGACAGATGAAGAACTTGAAAACATGAGACAAATTCATCGCGATCTGACCGCGAGCCAAAAGGATCAGTTGGCCAAGGTTGAGAGGCTTTTTGAATCTGTCAAGCCGGTACTTGAGAGCGGCGAAATTTCGATAGAAGACTTGCCAGTGGAACTGAGAACCTTTATAACGAGATATTTTGAACGAGATGTCTGAGATTGGCCCCAAAATTGGGTCGCGGGCTAAGGCGTATCAGTGGAGTAATTCACCAAGCCTGTGGAGGGGTAGACCGATAGACTAGAAACGGCTGCCTACTCGCTTCGCTTCAGGCTGGGGCCCAGTCTTGTGAGAGGAGCGCGGCTTGTTCGAGGACGGTTTGGGTGGCCTTTTCCTGTTTGTCGGGCGGGTAGCCGTACTTGCGCAGGATGCGGCGGACGCGGGTGCGGAGGTAGGCGCGGACGCTTTCCCTATGGGTCCAGTCGATTGTGACGTTGCGGCGGACGGTGTCGACAAGCTCGCGGGCGATGTCGCGCAGGGTTTCGTCTCCCAGCAGTTTGACGGCGCTGTCGTTGGTCTCCAGGGCGTCGTAGAAGGCAAGCTCTTCCTCGGACAGGCCCAGACGCTCGCCGCGGGCGTCGGCCTCGCGCATCTCTTTGGCAAGCTGGATCAACTCTTCGATGATCTGGGCGGCCTCTATGGCCCGGTTCTGATAGCGCCGCAGAGATTGTTCCAGCATTTCGGCGAAGGAGCGGGACTGGACGAGGTTCTTGCGGCGGCGGATGGACAGTTCGCCTTTGAGGAGCTTCTGCAGGAGTTCTACAGCGAGGTTGCGGTGCGGCATGTCGCGGACCTCGGCCAGGAAGTCGTCGGACAGGACGGAGATGTCGGGTTTGTCGAGACCGGCGGCGGCGAAGATGTCGATGACGCCTTCGGATACCACGGCCTGGGAGATGATCTGGCGAACGGCAAGGTCCAACTCCTCGTCCGTGAGGGCATCGGTGGCGGTTTTCTTGGAGAGCGCGGCGCGCACGGCCTGGAAAAAGGCGACGTCGTCGCGGATGCGCGTTGTTTCGGGGTGGGGTACCGAGAGGGCGAAGGCCTGGGACAGCTCGCGCACGGCGCTGAGGCAGCGTTCTTTGCCGTCCTCCTGCGCGAGAATGCGCTCCTGGGCGGCGGGAAGAAGGTTCAAGCGCTGTTGGGGCGTTCCGGTCGTCCAGAGGGACCAGTCGAAACCGTGCAGCAGCCCACGGCAGACGTCGTACTTTTCCTGCATGAGGGCGACGGCTTCTGCTTGGTTGATGGCAGTGTCGCCGGTTCCGCCGCTCTGGGTGTAGGTAGCGAGGGCCTGCTTCAGGTCCTGGGCCAGGCCCAGGTAGTCGACGACGAGGCCGCCGGGCTTGTCCTTGAAGACGCGGTTGACGCGGGCGATGGCCTGCATCAGTCCATGGCCGCGCATCGGCTTGTCGACGTAGAGGGTGTGGAGGCTGGGGGCGTCGAAACCGGTGAGCCACATATCGCGCACGAGCACGATCTTGAGCCGGTCGTCGGGGTTGCGGAAACGATGGGCCAGTTTTTCACGGCGGGCCTTGTTTCTGATGTGGGGCTGCCAGTCCAGCGGATCGGAGGCGGAGCCTGTCATGACCACCTTGATGGCGCCCTTGGCGTCGTCGTCCTCCTCCCAGTCAGGGCGGAGATGCACGAGCTCGCGGTAGAGGTCGATACAGATGCGGCGGCTCATGCAGACGACCATTGCTTTGCCGTGCATGACCTCCAGCCGTTGCTCGAAGTGGGAGACGATGTCCTCGGCGATCTGGCTGAGCCGGTTCTCGGCGCCGACTACGGCCTCCAGCTGGGCCCACTTGCTCTTGAGTTTCTCGGCGCGCTCGACCTCCTCGCCCTCGGTGATCTCTTCAAACTCAGGGTCGATTTTCGGCCGCTCGCGCTCGAGCAGCTCCAGCTTTGCAAGGCGGCTCTCGTAGTAGATGGGCACGGTTGCGCCGTCCTCGACGGAGCGCTGGATGTCGTAGACGCTGATGTAGTTGCCGAAGACAGCGCGGGTGTTGGCGTCCTGGAGCTCGATGGGGGTGCCGGTGAAGCCGACAAAGGAGGCGTTGGGAAGGGCGTCGCGCATGTGGCGGGCGAAGCCGTCGATGAAGTCGTACTGGCTGCGGTGGGCCTCGTCGGCGATGACGACGATGTTGCGCCTGTCCGAGAGGGTGGGGTGGGTATCGCCCTTTTCTTCGGGGAAGAATTTCTGGATGGTGGTGAAGACCACGCCGCCGGCGTTGACCGAGAGTTTGCTGCGCAGGTCGGCGCGGGTTTGGGCCTGGGTCGGGGGCTGGCGCAGGAGGTCCTGGCAGCGGGAAAAGGTGCCGAAGAGCTGGTCGTCGAGGTCGTTGCGGTCTGTAAGGACGACGACAGTGGGGTTCTGCATGGCCGGTTCGCGGATGATCGCGCCGGCGTAGAAGGCCATGGTGAGGCTTTTGCCGGAGCCCTGGGTGTGCCAGACGACGCCGATGCGGCGGTCGCCGGGTTCCCCGCCCGGCTGCGGCCTTGCCTCATAGCGGCCGTTGCTCTCGGTCACACCCTGGTCTTCCTGTAGCAGATGGGCGGCCCTGCGTGTTTCGGCCACGGCGACGCGGACGGCGTGGAATTGGTGATAGCCGGCCATTTTCTTGACGAGCGCGCCGCTACCGTCGTCTTCAAAGACGGTGAAGTCGCGCAGGAGGTCGAGGAAATAGTGGGGCGCGAAGACGCCCGCCAGCAGCACCTCTAATTCGGTCATGTTCGGGTCGGCCAGATCCTCGCCTGTGATGGTGCGCCATGGCTTGAACCACTCTGTGCCTGCGGTGAGCGGGCCGATGCGGGCCTCGATCCCGTCGGAGACGACGAGCGCCCCGTTCATGCTGAACAGCGCCGGCAGCTCGGCCTTGTAGGTCTGGAGCTGGTTCCAGGCTGTCCAGATGGTGGCGTCCTCGTCGGCCGGATTTTTGAGTTCGATGACGGCAAGGGGTAGGCCGTTGACGAAGAGCACGATGTCCGGGCGGCGTTTGTGCTTGTTTTCGGTGACGGTGAACTGGTTGACGGCGAGCCAGTCGTTGGCGAGCGGGTTCTCATAGTTGAAAACGTGCGCTTGCGCGCCGCGTATGGAGCCATCGCGCGAGGGGTATTCGACGGTGACGCCGTTTACGAGCAGGCGGTGGAAGGCGCGGTTGCGGGCTTCCAGAGTGGGGCCTTCGGGTTTGGTGAGTTTGCGGAATGCGTCGTCGAGGGCCGGGCCGGGGAGCCTGGGGTTGAGGTCGGCGAGGGCGTCGCGCAGGCGCTGTTCCACGACGACCTGGTCGTAGCCGGCGCGTTCGGCGTCTGGCGTGTCGGGGGCGATGTCGGGGCCGTGTAACACGGTCCAGCCGGTTGTTTGCAGCCAGTCAAGGGCGATCTGCTCGACGTCGGCTTCGGTGAGGGTGGTCATTTGGCGAAAAGCAGGCTCTCAAATTCAACTGGATGGGACCACCGGGCGACTCCAAGGGTGGGTAGGGTCGTTGACATTTTCAATGTGTGTCGAGTAGGCAAGCTCTTCCGGTTGCGTGCGGTGAAAAGGCAGGGTTTCAAAACGGACTGAAGAAACACTGTTTCAGCGCAAATGCAGGAAGAGCTGGGCTGGACGCTCCCTAAACACAGGTCGTGCGCTCGTACGAGCATTTACGAGCGTTTACGAGAGTTTACGAGCGTTTGCGAGAAAAAATTTCGAGAGACAGAACAGGGCTCTTCTAGAAAAATATATTCATTGCATGATGATGAGGAATTCATGTGCGTTCAATTTGAGACCAAGAGTTTTTGCACGGGCTGTGGTCTGGCATCTCAGGCGTCTTACTCGCTCCATTGATACTCGCAAGCTCGTGGATTCAATTGGGATCTACATGAGAAACGATAGGGTGCTGGGCCCCTAGCGCACGGCCAGATATCGTCTGACCCCCCACTTCCCGCTTTCGATTGCGCGGATCTTGCCTGCCTCATTGAAATGTCAACGAGCCATCATCGTCTGGCTGTTTTCAAGCGCATCCAGTGCAACCCGAAACTTGAAGACCGCTGTGTGTCGTTGCCGTTTCCTGACCATTGTTCCCCCCTCCACAGGCTTGGTGATTTGCTCCATTATACACCTTAGCCTGTGGTCCAGTTTATGGGGCCCACTTCAGACACCATTTAACTCCGAATTCAGGTTATTAGGTATGAAGATCTAATCGCTCAAATGGATAAAAGTGAATTTAGACATCGGAACATTTCTCGCCACCGATCAAGTGAAGATTCAGACAGTTGACTTTCGAGTGTTTCTATACTTTCTTGAAAGTATCGGGCAGGCCGATAGTGATTGTATTCTGCGTTACGGGGAAATGGAAAGAGTTGCAAATACGACTCTAATTTGAAGGTGATGCGTGGATGCCTTACCTTTAGATCGGACTCTGAAATTGAACTTCCATACTCCCCATTCACTAAGTCAAGGTAAAACCCAATATCAAACATGTCTTCTACATCAGCCTCATCCCCAGGAACGAAATTCTCGTAGGTGTAAACTTTGTTCTTTTTCATCAGTTTGTTTTTCCATAGGTTTTCTATTTCTTGTTGGTCCTTCTTGTGAAAGTCGACCAAGACAGCAAGGTTCATATCTTCCTGGCTACCGACAAGAGAGACAAATGTCGAAACCTTGCTGGAGCCACCAGCTGGAGTAATCACCCATTGGGGACTTAAGCCCTCTTCGTTTCTCCTTTGCAGAGCTCCAGATATTGTTTCGATGTACAGTTTATCGGAAACTCCTTCGACAATCAGGCAGTTAGGTCCAATATAGAGGGTCTGGTGAATCTCATATCCGAGAGCCCCTTGCAGGGGAAACAGGCTATCTTTAGTTGCTATTTCTACGTCGGTGGTGACTCGTGTTCCTCTTTGGTTGCCTTCCAAATCTTCTGATCCTGGCTCAATGCTCAGATCTTGGACTATGCGCGTTTGATTGAGCTGGGATGGATCAATCATGAATGGGGAATGCGTTGTGTAGATAAGTTGGTGGTGGGGTCTCAATCGCTGCTCAAAGAAATTTAGCAAGTCTGCTTGCGCTTTGGCGTGCAAGGAAAGTCCAGGTTCATCTAGGAGAAAGATAATGTTCTCTTCTGTTTCGCGAACATATGAATACCAAGCCATGAACGAGAAGAACCATATAAACCCTCTAGACCTTGTTGATATTGGTGTAGTGGAATAATAGGTTGTGTTTTCTACTTGGCCCCAGAAGTTTGTTCCAGCCTGCATCCCTTCAGGATCGCCAGGCAATGCCTCTCTGACATCGAATTTCATCCGGATGTTTTTGTTCTGGGACCAAAAAGGGAGGCATTCGGATGTAAGAATGCTTGCGGCGGCCTCCAATAATGCTGTCAAGTCTTGAGTGCTCTCTGGGTTCAGCAAATCATCGAGTTCGATTTCAGAAAGTCGTAAGAGGCCCAAGAGTGGGTAGTCAGACGGATGAAGAGGGTATTGTGACGAGCTTTGCTGATTATTGGATACTCTTTCGACAAACCTATCGAGGTTAGTTTGACCGCTTATCTGATAGTACTCATCAAAATACAGAAATTTCGGCAACCGGTCTAAGATGATCTCATCAAACATGTATACTGAGAAACCATCCTCAATAATTTTTTGCATGGAATTGGCTAATTCGCTAAGAGAGTCTGAATCTTCCGAATTTTCTATAGCAGTCAAGACTTGATCAGGTGTCTCGCAATCCCTAAGATAAGGCATAGACTTAGTGGAAGGGTTGGCCTCGGTGATCAAGTGTTGCAGGACTCCAAATTCAGAAATCTCCATGTCGTGAACTGAGAACTGATTGGAGTATCCTTTTGAAAGCGTAAGTGTAGGGTCATCCTCATCAAGACAGTCGGGTCCAAAGGCGGTGTATAGTGACTCCAAATCATCAGCTTCAAATTCAAAAGTTGCTTCTACAACATTCGCCTGTTCTTCTTCGTTGCCTTTGACGGCTCTCCTATAGCGAGCATAGTCTGGCCGGGGATACTCCAATATCTCATTGAAGTCACCGTCAGCGTCATTGATGGGGTTTAGTTTGTAGAGTGCCTTCAGGATAGCAGTCTTGCCTGCTTCGTTCTTGCCTACCAAACACGTGATTTCGTCTATGTTGAATTCGTTGGAGTCGGTAATACTCTGGTAATTGGTAATTCTGACTTTTGTGAGTTTCACTTTTGCCTACCTTTCTCAGATATGGTGGCTCTCTATCTATCCCGATTGCTTTAGCTATGTCGTTGAGCCCTTATGAAGTGGGCACCAAAAACAGGACCACGAGCTAAGGTGTAGAATGTTGCAGATAACCAAGCATGTGGACTTGCCGTTCTACGCGTCCAAGCTGCCTCGTCACAGTCCCCTTCCGGGTGATGCTTATCCGTGCCGTTGCTCGGCTGGCATCCATCACTCTTATCTCGCCACATACCGCCGGTTACGATCTGCCCGCTCCTGAAGCGCTTGCCATCTATGAGTTCCAAGTTGCTGGGCTGTGTCAGCTATCCACTGTTTCAAGCCATGAATGCGTTGCATACAATCTCCAGCAGTCTGACCGAAAATATCAGCCCTGACAAATGGGGATTCATCGTGGTAGATAGAAATTGAATCTGTAATCTCCTGCAGGACATCCCAAGAACTCTCATAATGGTACAAGAAAACGCCCCGGGTTGCCCCCTGCCAGGCTGGGCTAGTTCGGTATACGCTATTCAGCGACATCAGCATCTCCAGCTTTACGAAGTTGTACAGGTATCGACCTTCATCGGAAACTACTCCCTTGGCAGATTGCTGCAATAAATTGAACATCCATTCGTTGAGAGGAAGACGATGGTTCTCCATACCTTCCAACATCTTCATCGGCCCGCCGCCATTAAATCGTTGATCGGGAGCAAAGGCTTGAACAACGGTCAGCCTTTCGTTGTTCTCTCGATGAACTACAGCTGAAAACAAGGGTCCAAGAAAGGCAATTCTGTCCGTCTCAACGGCGCCAAGCCCCAAAGCATAGAGGAGAAGCATGCCGGGATAAAGCCGCAAATCACGCAACGCAACATTCCCGTTAGAGCGGGGAACCACAGAGAGCCGCTGCAAGGCTCGATGCCAGATTTCACAATCTTCGGCTTTGGCCCAACGGCCCCCCACAATTGCCATAGCCATCAGCGTAGAGCAGGCCACCTCATACTTACGAATGCGCTCGGTAACCGTTTCTGTGGTCGGGGGCGGGTGGTGTACATCAAAGTCTGGTCCGGACGTATCCTTTATCACACGCTGGACATTTTCATCAATCAAGTCTGCAAGTTGGATCCTGAATCTTGATTCAGACAAAAATCGTTTCAGACTGGCGACGGCCGCTTCGGTGGAGAGCGGGTGAGGTTTCGAGAACTCTTCAATCGACGCCACGTTGTGCTGAACTTTCTGGAAGAACGAATCGGCGTCATCAATTGAAATGACCTGTGCATGACGGTTGTCAATCAATCGCTGAGCCTGCTCGCTGGGTTCTCCACGCGCTGCCCAGTAGGTCGTGAAGCGCCGGGATGGGGCGCGAAACATAGCATCGCGCAGGGCGAAATCCCAATCTGCTGACCATCCACACACAACAAGCCCGAACTCATCGAAGATGCTGTCGAGAAGCTGGTTGAACTCAGCCGGGTACTCGCTAAGTTCGGAGGGCGTGTTGCGAATGCGCGTATCAAGGTAGTCGCCGTGCAGCTTGACTAAACAGTGCTGGGTATGAACGAGCGGCACCATACCCTTAACTTGATCTTCAGAACTTATCACAACGGGCTCAACGCCTGCTTCCTCCAGTGCCTTCTCTAACAGGCGGTCAAAATTCGTTGTTATGATTACCTTCACGAAACCTTGAGCGACCAACCATGCAATCGCCTTGTGCGCGGCCGTTGGTTTTTTTGCGCCCTCCTCCCGCTCTTCATCGTTCGGTTCAAAGTAGGGGCGCAACAGCTGTTGGCGCTCAGTTTGCGTCTTGGCAAGTCCGTCGATGAGCTTCGAGTAGTCTGGAGCCTCATCGTAATTCTCACGGTACCACAATTCTGGATCAGGTTCAGCGGACTCACCTGACGCCGCCGCTAACTTACGAGTCAGATCAAGCGTTATGTCCCAGCCTGTCGGAATCTGAGCTGCCTGGGACACTCCAGATCCGATAAGGAGGGCGTACACGCCGCGATTGGCCTGAATCGAGAACGCCAGCGAGTCGGTAGGATCAATCATATCGGCGTTTTCTCCGTTGCGTTACTTGCAGCTCTCCACTGATAAGCCTCGGCAGCAGTGTATCCCGCAGAGAAGAGAGGGAACGGGATTCATGGATGGCCGAGACGATTTGTTCGACCCACGGCTGAATTTGCACGGTAAACGCTTCGGCCAACCCGCTTGCTGGGAACGGAATCGAGTACCGAGCCATGTCGCGCCACTTGGTGCGCGGCATGCGCGTGCCTGTCGAGGTTGTATCGGTGTAGTCCACGAATTCATCGCTTGAGATGTGACCAAGCACGAAACCGAACCAACAGTCCACTGTTGGCGCGACGACCACGATGTCGGTTGAACACACCCCTTCCAACGGCGCGATGCCTACTTTATGGAAGTATGGTCGTAGCTTTCCAAAGAGAATATTGCCTCTTTCGAATCTGAATTTGTTACTGCCTACCCCATCTGCGACATGCCAGTCTGAAAGAGAAAGGCACCGCTTAGGCATATGCTCTAGCGCGATATAGGGTGTTCCAGGTCTGATAGCCTGAGGCTGTATATTCACTCTAACTTCCTTGGCAACATCCCCCAGCGTCTTCACCTCCCACCCTTCCGGTATCTCCCCCAACTCTGAATCGACCATCCCGTCCGGGAACAGGTCATATAACTCCGCTGGCATGCCGGGCAGTGATTGGCCGCGCCGCCAGCGGCCGTCCATCTTGGCGCGCACCGGCTCGAAGTCGACGAACCAGGACTTGAAAAGAGCGCGGGCCATCTCTTCAAGGGTTTGGTTCATGCGGCGGTTGAGTTCGATCTTGTCGTCGAGTGTGCCGAGGATGTGGGCAATGGCCCGCTGTTCCGAAACATCAACCGGAGCGCTGACTTCAAAAGATTCGATCATCTGTTTCGTGAGCGCCTTCCGAGTGCTGCCCGAATCTGCCCAGGAAAGAAGCATCGACTGGACGTGTGGGGAAACGAGGAAATACCGCAGAAATCCTGCATCCAGCTTAGCTGGGTCCGGTCGGACAATCGCAACGTGCTGATTTACGCGCGCGGGAAGTATTTCGGAATCGACCTGGCACACGCGTGCTACCGAGTCGCCAGTAATGTTCAGCAGTACGTCCTCTTGCAGGACCTCAACGTTTCTCAGGTCGTCAGCTTGCCCATCACTGATAAAAGCCAGGCCTTCGCGATGGAAGCCATCGTTGTAAACGTTTTGACTCCGAATCAGTGCGAAGGGACCCTTCTGCAAATACTTTTTCTTCCCACCTCTGGGTGTCGCCCCGCTGCCGATCTTTGTACAGACTTCACCGAGATTCATGCTTCGCCATTTGCTTCTCCAATGGTTCGGAATGTAGTCATTCATGGCACTCTACTTTGTGTCTCCATCAGCACGACAAAGTCCCTCTCAATCTCGCGATGAAAGCTCTCCGGCAGGCGCGCCCAGTCGCGCGCTTCGACAAGAAACGGTATTGTAGACATCCGCAGGGCTTCCTCAAGGTCGACGAGCTGGCCGATCGGAATCTCCTCCAAAGCCGGCCCGCGCAGGACAAGGTCCAGATCGCTGCCGCCGTGGCTGTGGCCGCTTACGCGGCTGCCGTAGGCCCATACTTCGACACCGGGTACATGTTCGCGCAGGATCTCTTCCAACATGCGGCGATGTCTCGGTTTCAGATGCAACTGTTCAGTCATCTCGGCCCTCTGCAATAACACCGGCTAACGCATCTGCATCCGCGATGAATTGGGGCAGCAGTTCCAGCGTCCTCTCAGCAAAATGCTCCCCGTACTCATGCGCCGTTTCATTGCGGGCAGCTCGGTACCCCAGCCAGCGTTCGCAGGCGTCGTCGCTGATCAGGCAGTGCTTGGCGGCGTAGCGGAAGACATCGTTGAAGTAGAGCTGATCGGCCTGCCGGTTGCTGGCAAAGTAGGGGCGCAGCCGCTTCTTCAACAGTCTGCCGCTCTGCTCCAGCACAAGTTCGAACTCCTTGACACAAGCGGCGCGGTAGATGTCATACAACACGTCGCCGGGTTCGCGCTGTTGCAGTCCTTCCCAAGCGCTTCTGAGCGTAGTGATGCAGCGGTTCAGATGGTCGGTGTTTATGTTCATACCGCTCTCCGAAGACGATAAATTGAGGTCTGCGAACCTCGCAACCCGCAGACGGCGTTCTTAACCAGGAGATATACAGCATTCCTCTACGCCAAATTCGGCGCCGAGCGCAGGCGGAGCTTCCTTCTGGGCGGGGTTAACGCCTCTGTACGCGGCTCTGGGGCCAGCAAGAATGCCTTCAGGCTTGGTTTCGCCAGTTTTTCCAGTCTGCGCCACTGTTCAATCGGCACCAGCACCGCTGTCTCTTTCCCGCGCCTGGTGACGATCTGCGGTCCTTCTGTGAGACTGGCTTCCAGGAGCTCGCTGAAGCGCGCCCTCGCCTCCTGCACTTGCCAAATGTTGCTCATGTCTCCCTCCAGTTTCATCCTCCTGGGTCGGGCAAATGTTGGGTGGCCGCTTTCATCAGTTTCTCTCCTCCAGGCTACTCTCGCCGTACTCAAACTGCCGCCGGACCTTGCCGCTACCGACGAGCTGCGACAGCAGGCGGTCGTTGCCCCGCTCATGGCGTACGCGGCCGGCGATCACCGCGGGGTGGACGCCGGCTTCCCGGGCCAGATCGTACACCGCCAGCGCCGTGGCCCTGTCAGCCTCCTCTTCCAGCATGTCCCCTCCAGTCAACGAAACGTTTGGGGATCCGGCCGCGCTTCGCCATCTCCTTCAATGGAAGTCCGCCGCGGGTCGATTTCGTCCTATGTGAAATCGGTCTCCGCGCCTGCTCTCTGCAGAAGCACGTCCGCAGGGATGCCAAGATGCTCGTGCAAGGCGCGCGCCATCGAACGCGTGATCTCACGCTTCCCGGAAAGGACCTCCGCGACCTTGGCGCTGCTGCCAATATAAGGGATGAGATCTTTCTGGGTCAGGTTGGCCTGGTCCATTCGGAACTCGATGGCAGAGATAGGATCGGGCATCCCAATCGGGTAATGCTTATCCTCGTATGACTCGATAAGGTCAGCCAGTTCGTCAAGCTCTTCGCCTTCGGCGGTGCCCACCTCTGCATGAAAAATTTCGCGGATTCGCGCTAAAGCCGCTTCGTATTCCTCCTCCGTTCTGATGGCGCTGAATTTAAGATTCATCGTTGCCCCATTTTATCTCTCTTGTGCGCAGACCGTGGTGAGACCAGCAGGTTGACCGCACGAAAAGGCAGGACGCTACGCCTCTAACTTCTTCCTGAACTACACCTCCTATGCGTCTCTTCGCGCCCCTCCGCGGATCAAAAGCAGCTAATGTGTCAACGGATCCTAAAACCCAAGGGAGTTCAGATTTTCCGCGATCGCGTCGTCCAGCCTGCGCGCCTCCTCCTGCTGCGCCCGCCATTGGGCGGTCAGCCGTCCCATCTTCTCCGCGAAGGGGACGCCGTCGTCCTCCTGGGGTTCGGCGCCGACGTAACGGCCGGGGGTGAGGACATGGCCGTGTTTGCGGATCTCTTCGAGGGCGGCGCTCTTGCAGAAGCCGGGGATATCTGCGTATTCGTTGAGGCCCTCCGCGCCGCGCCAGGCATGGTAGGTGTCGGCGACGCGGGCGATGTCGTCCTGGGAGAGGTCGCGGTTGGCGCGGTTGACCATGTGGCCCAGCTTGCGGGCGTCGATGAAGAGGGTCTCTGCGCGGCTGCTGCGATCGCGGGAGAGGAACCAGAGGCAGGCGGGGATCTGGGTGGAGCGGAAGAGCTGGCCGGGCAGGGCGACGATGCAGTCGACGAGGCCGGCCTCGATGATGCTTTTGCGGATCTCGCCTTCGTTGGAGGTGTTGGAGGACATGGAGCCGTTGGCGAGGACGAAGCCGGCGCTGCCGCGGGGGGCGAGGTGGTAGAGAAAGTGCTGGACCCAGGCGAAGTTGGCGTTGCCGACCGGCGGGACACCGTACTGCCAGCGTTTGTCGTCGCGCAGGCGGTCGCCACCCCAGTCGGAGACGTTGAAGGGGGGATTGGCGAGGATGTAGTCGGCGCGCAGGTCGGGGTGACGGTCGTTGTGGAAGGTGTCGCCATGCTCGATGCGGCCGTCGATGCCGCGGATGGCGAGATTCATCCTGGCCATCCGCCAGGTGGTGTAGTTGGATTCCTGGCCGTAGATGGAGATGTCGGCGCGGGCTCTGCCGCCGTTGCCGTTGCCGCTGGCGTGGGCGCGGATGAACTCGATGGACTGTACGAACATGCCGGAGGAGCCGCAGCAGGGATCGTAGACGCGGCCGCGGTAGGGCTCCAGCATTTCGACGAGGAGGCGCACGACGCTGCGGGGGGTGTAGAATTCGCCGCCTTTGCGGCCTTCGGCGAGGGCGAACTGTTCGAGGAAGTATTCGTAGACGATGCCGAGCACGTCGATGGCGCGGGCTTCGACGCCGCCCAGCTTGATGTTGCTGACCAGATCGACGACGCTGCCCAGACGGGTCTTGTCAAGGGCTGGCCGGGCGTAGTTTTTGGGGAGGACGTCTTTGAGCGCGGGGTTGTCGTGTTCGATAGCAGTCATGGCGTCGTCGACAGCCTGGCCGATGGTGGGCTGGCGGGCCTGGGCTTGCAGTGTGGACCAGCGGGCTGCGGGCGGCACCCAGAATATGTTCTGGCCGCGGTATTCGTCGGGATCTTCCGGGTCGGCGCCCTGGTCCTGTTCGGACACGAGTTGCGCGTGGGCCTCTTCGAAGGCGTCGGAGATGTATTTGAGGAAGATGAGGCCGAGTACGACGTGCTTATATTCGGCGGCGTCCATGCTGCCGCGCAGGGCGTCGGCCATGCGCCAGAGGTCGGCTTTGTAAGCGGTGATGTCCGGACCGCCGGCCGGGCTGGTGTCCGGTTCTGAAGGTTTGTCTGGCGCCGGGGGCGGCTGATGTTGGGTTGAGGCCATTTCCGGTTGCCTCCTGGGAGCCTTTGGGCTGGGGTGTTGCGGGTTATCCAAGAATATGCTTCTTGCGGTGGATAGTCAATCTTTGGGTGGCTCCTGGTTGGGGCAATCACATTTTGAGTTTGTAGACCGATCAAGTTGCGATGGTGGTCAAACTAATGCGCAAAAAAGTGGCAGTCGTATTCAGGCTGCCGGCTCACGATCAGGAGTCCCGGCGGCCCAGGACCTCAGTCGTCAGAATCGCTATTCAGATACAGGCCGCACGAAGCCATGGCCAAATGGTTATGGTCCTTTGAAAGGGGCCCCTTTTGGAATGTTCAATTGATTTGTATAGTATGGACGGATGTAAGAGCGCGGCTGGGGAGGTCTTGCCAGCCGGGCAAGCAGGGTCGGCGGGCCCGGCGGGCCTGTTGACGGCGCTACAATTTTGTGTGGCATTTTATTCGATAGCCAGCGATAGGAGACGTTAGATGAGAAGGTACTGGATCGTTGCGGCCGTTCTGGTGGTTCTGTGCGCTGCGGTTCCTGTGGTTGCGCAGGATGCGCTGCCTACTTTGGAGGAGCAGGTGCAGAATATCCTGGCGCCCCTGGAAAGGGTGGAGGCGCAGGAGGCGCGGATCGAGGCCCTGGAACGCCAGGTCGCTCAGCTGCTCGCCTTGTCAGACGTGCCGCCGGAGATCCCATCGGAGGGCGAGATCGGGATGACCGAGGCCCAATACAGGCGCTGGATCGATGAGGAGATTCAACGGATCTCGCTTCTCGTTCCGGAGTGGGAGGCGGCCTTCGAATCTGATGATGTCGACGAAGTGTTCGCTGTGCTGTTCGACCTGCTGGATACGGCATTCGGGTTTTACGATACGCACAGCCGCATCGTTACGCCCGCTCCTTCGTACGCAGAGACGCAGGCGGAACTGTCCTGTTACATGGGCCTGCTTGAACCATTCAGAGACTTGGAAAACGCAACCTTTTTGGAGGTCATGTCCTTAATGTTTGCCTTGGGAGAGGACTCCGAAGCGTTCTTCGTGGACTGTGATCCTGAAGCGATTGAGGAGTTGGGCGAGTTGCTTTCATTGGAATAGCGCGGCGTCAGACGCCTCTATTTCCGGATGCGCCTTCGCTGGCGCTTGCTTGCCATGCGAGGCTTTGCCGGGCTTCGGCTGGGTCAGTGGGATTGGGCAGGGCTAGGCCGCGCCGCAGAAGGGCCAGGGAGAGACGCGGCGCATGGCGCTGCGGGACCCGGAGAATGGGTTGGCCGCGTCTCTCTCAGCGGGATGGCCCGGTATAGGAAGGGACGGACCGACAGGTCAGCCACAAGGGCTGCCCCTACTTTTTCAGGTGGGCGGCAGGGCTGGCGATGTTGCGGTCCGCTGTGGACCGAGGCCCCAAGGTCGGTCAGGTTTCCTGCTGCAGGGCGTCTATAAGCGCGGCGATTTCGGAGGGTTCCATTTGGGAGGATGTGTTGGTGCGGCCGTTGGTGTGGGTGTGGACGAGCTGGGGACCGATTTGGGGCCATTTGGCTCCGTGGACGGCGCGGCCGAGGGTGTGCAGGTGTTGGAGGGAGGCTTCTTCCGGGGGGCTGGGCTCCTCGGCGGGGCTGGGGGCCGGGTTGGGGATGGGCTCGGGGCTGGTTGGGGCGGGGAGCGGCATGGTGAGCAGGCCCTCCGGCGGCGCGGCGCGCTGGAATTTGAGGTAGTGCTCGCCGTATTTTCCATCGCCGAGGCTGACGCTGTACCAGTGGTGGCCCTGTTTTTCGCGGTGGGAGGCGAGGGTTCCGTCTTCGAGGTGGATGTAGGCGGGCCAGCCGGCGTCATCGATGTCCCAGCTGCAGGGGTAGCCGCAGAATGTGGGATGCGCGATTGGCGCGGGCTGGGCGCGGGCCCCGGCGGCGCTGAGCTTGCGCATCTGGTCGAGGAGCTGGTCGAGCTTGGTGTCGAGCTGCGAGAGTTTTTGTTCGATCTGTTCTGGCCATTCGGGGGTGATGGCAGACATTGTGTCTCCTTTCTGGACTGCGGCGGTCGGGCGCGATGCGCGGATGGTGATGGGCGTTCCTCGGGATTTCTGCCGGGCGAAGGTGACCGGTTGACGGGTGAATTATACCATGGAGGGTAACTTTTCGTGCGCGCAGGACTTTGTTGGGTGGGGTCCGAACACCTTTTGTCCGCGAAGGGGCGCGAAGGACGGCAACGGCAACATCTTTCGTCCACGGAGGGTCACGGAGAAGGGCGGGGGAACTGGGGAGGTCAGAGGTCAGTGGTCAGTGGTCGGTGGTCAGTGGTCGGTGATCAGTGGGTGGGGGGGCGGAGGAGGCGGCGCGGGGCGGGTATACGGGGGACCGGCGGGGAGGGTGCGGAGAGACTCCTTGTCCGGCTTTGTCAGGAAGTAATTTGACCGGCTTGCCCGGCATTGCCATAATTTGGGATAGCAGTGACTGGAGGGTACGTGATGGGTGGGCCAAGGGTGAAGTATTCCAGCCAGGCTGTGCGGGAGCGCCGTTGCCATGGCCGGCGGGCAAGCCGGCCTAAGGAGGAAAGATAGTGAAGACAACCTGTTTCACGCGTCATGCGCTGCTGCGATGGCTGGCGCTGGTGGCGCCGATCCTGTTGGGCGGGGCATGTGTGCCGGTGAGCCCGCTGGGGACGGTGGTGGTGGGGCCGGGGGAGGAGATTCAACTACGGTCGATGGAGGCGCTGACGGGGATTGGGGAGCTGGGAATTCCGAGGCAGCGGGCGGCGGCGATGGCGATTGCGGATTACGGGCCGATTAAGGGGCACAGGGTGAGCATGGGCGCGGGCGTTGATTCGCAATGCACGGCGGAAGGGGGCGCGGCCGCGGCGGAAACGGTGGTGGGCGACCCCCGCGTGGTGGGCGTGCTGGGCACGTCGTGCTCGGTGGCGGCGGTGGAGGCGGCGCCGATCGTGAGCGAGGCGGGGCTGGTATTGATCTCTTCTTCGAATACGGCTCCTTCACTGACGTCGGACCTGCGGGGGAACGCAGGGGCGAATTATCATGCGGGCTTCTACCGGGTGTCGAGCAACGATCTGCACCAGGCCCAGGCTGTGGCGGAGTTTGCTTACGCTGAGCTGGGGCTGCGCAGGATGGCGACGATGCATGACGGAGACCCGTACTCATCCGGGCTTTCAGACGCGTTCGCGGCGGCGTTTGCTGCGCTGGGCGGCGCGATCACGGCTGTGGCGGAGGTGAGCCGGGGAGAGACCGACATGACGCCGGCCCTGACCGGCATTGCCGCGGATGGCCCGGAGGGAATCTTTTTCATTCTGTTCCCGGAGGAGGCGGGTCAGGTGGTCCGCCAGGCCGGCGAGGTGGCGGGGCTTGAGGGGGCGGCGCTGATCACGGGCGTGTCGCTGATGTTTACGGAGCTGGACGCGGTGGACGTGTATCTGTCGGGGCTGGAGTTCAGTTTTGAAGGCAATGTGAACGGGGTGACGGGCAGGAGCGCGGATGACGTGTACGCGGCGTATCAGGAGCGGTACGGTGACCACGCCAACCCGGCGTACGTGGCGCAGGCTTATGATGCGACGGTCGTGCTGTTGCGGGCGATCGAGGCGGCGTCGGTAGCGGTTGGCGAGAGCTTGTACATTGACCGGGCGCGGTTGCGAGAGGCGCTGACGAATACGGCTGATTTTGATGGGGTTATCGGTACGATTTCGTGTGATGCGTTCGGTGACTGCGGGACGGGGCGGATTCATATTTCGCATTATACGGACCCGTCGGTGAATGATGTGGCGGAGCTGCCGGTGGTGTATCGGTATGAGCCGGAAAGGCAGTGATCAGTGGTCAGTGGTCAGTTTTTTGGCATTTGGTAACACCGTTTGATCCGTGAAGGGGCGTGAAGGGGCGCGAAGAACGGCAATGGCTTTTTGGCCCACGGAGGGCCGCGAAAAGATGACAACGACATTTGTGGGGTACGATTCGACGGGCAAGGGGGCCTTGGAGCAGGAATCGATGAAGACGAGAAAGACAAGGAGCGCTGCGCGTCTGGGCTGGATGGTGGTTGTTTTGGCGATCCTGTTGGGCGGGGCGTGTGTGCCGGTGAGCCCGCTGGGTACAGTGGTGGTGGGGCCGGGGGAGGAGATTCAACTACGGTCGATGGAGGCGTTGACGTCCACTGGCAAGCGGGGCATCCCGAGGCAGCGGGCGGTGGCGATGGCGGTGGCGGATTACGGGCCGATAAAGGGGCATGGGGTGACGATAGGCGCGGGCCTGGATACGCTATGCACGGCGGAAGGGGGCGCGGCCGCGGCGGATATGGCGGTGAATGACAGGCGGGTGGTAGGCGTGATCGGGACTTCCTGTTCGGTGGGGGCGGTCGGGGCGGCGCCGATTCTGAGCGAGGCGGGGTTGGCAGTCGTTTCGGCGTCGAATACGGCGCCTTCGCTGACGTCGGATTTGCGGGGCAATGCTGGCGAGCATAATCATGCCGGCTATTTTCGGACGGCGAGCAACGATCTTCACCAGGGGCAGGCGGTGGCGGAGTTTGTTTACCGTGAACTGGGTCTGCGCAGGATGGCGACGATCGATGACGGCGATCCGTATACGACGGGGTTTACGGGCGCCTTTGCGGCGGCGTTTGAGGCGCTGGGCGGCGCGGTGGTTGCGGCAGGGAAGGTGGACAGGGGCGAGAGAGATATGATGCCGGCGCTGAGCCGGATTGCGGCGGAGGGCCCGGAAGGGCTGTTCTTCCCGCTATTTCCGGGCGAAGCGGCGGCGATTGCGCGTCAGGCGGGCGCGGTGGAGGGGCTGGAGGGCGTGGTCCTGATTGGGAGCGATTCGCTGCTGCTGGCGGCGCGGGAGGTTGTGGGCTTCTACGTGGTGGCGCCGGAGCTTCGATTTGGGGGCAACGTGAACGAGGCGACGGGCAAGAGCGGGGAGCAGGTGGCGGCTGAATATGCGGCGCGGTACGGGGAGGCTCCGACGGCGGCATCGTTCGTGCATGCGTATGATGCGACGACGCTGCTGTTGCGGGCGATCGAGGCGGTTGCGGCGGCGGATGGGGATACGCTGTACATCGACCGGGCGCGGCTGCGGGAGGCGTTGCGCGGGACGCGCGGTTTTCAGGGCCTGATTGGGGAGATTGCGTGTGACGAGTACGGCGATTGCGGGACGGGCCGGGCGTATGTTGCGCAGCATACGGACCCGGCGGTGACGGAGATTACGGAGTTGCCGGTGGTGTATGTGTATGAGCCTTAAGGGCGGTTCTCAGTAGTCAGTTTTTGGTTTTTAGTGAACACCGGTCCTACGCAATCGTTCGGTACGCAGAACACACCTTTTCTGACCCACGAGCGCCAATGGACCGCACAGCTGCAGTGGTCAGTGGCGTGGGGTTCTGGTCCCTTTGGGGGCAGCGGTTGTTTAGCCTGTGAGGTGGTAGATGATGTAGAGGGGTTGGGTTCTGTCATCGACGATGAGCTGGCCGCCCGGGTACATCTCCATGATGGTATCGATTTCTTGCATGTACGCGCCTTCGAGCAGGTATGTCACCGGGCCGGGGTCGGTTTTTTCGAGGTCGAAGGCGCCGAATTCATGGGAGCGGTCGACGCCGCGGTGATTCGGGTACAGGAAGCGAATGGTCTCGAAGCTGAAGGTGCGGCGGGCGGAGTAGTAGTAGATGGGGCCCGGGTCGTCGAAGGAGCTGGCTGTGTCGAGCGCATCCAGATAGTAATGGGGGAATGTGAACTGGAAGGCCGGGCTTTGGGGCAGCTCGACAAAGTAATAGCGCAGATTCCAGGCGCCGCCGAGAAGGAGGAGGGCGGCGGCCGCGGCGGTCGCGACGGCGCGTCCCCAGTTTCCGAGGCGGCGGCGCAGGGAATTGGCGATGGATACGGCGCCGATTCCGGCGAGGCCGAAAACCCAGGGGATGGCGACGATGGTTCGTCGCATGGCTCCGCTTGCCGGTTCGGTTACGACCAGGGTGAGGAGCGCGAAGAAGAGGGCGAGGACGGCAAACAGGTGTGGAGGACTGCGCCATCTTTTGATGGAGACGATCAGGCCGAGGTAGGCCAGCGCTGCGGTTCCCAGATCGAGCGCGCCCTTGCCCCCGGAACCGTCCACGTGGTCAAGTCTTGTGTTTTGGTAGAGGAACCTCAACGCGTACCATGCGCGCCGCGCCAGGAACTCCACCTTTTCCAGCGTCCCGTCCGCCTCGGAGAACTCCTGGTCGTTTCCGACTGATCCGCCCAACATGCGGACGAAGTAGCTGTCGGGAGAGTCCAGTATCAGGGAGACGACGGGCCAGGCGACGATCAGGGAACCGGCGGTAAAGAGAGCCAGAGAGGTCAGTTTTCCGCGAAGGGCTTCTTTGCGCAGCAGAAAATAGGCTGCGAGCGCGGCGGCTTCGGCAGCGATGAAGAATGGGTAGGCGAAGTAGGTGTAGGGCATCAGCCCCAGGCAGGCGCCGGCCGCGAGCCAAGGCCAGCGCCATTTAGATCTCATGGCCCACAGCAGCGCGGTGGCGGCCAGTGTCCCGATGAAGGCGAGGGAGATGAGGCCGAAGCCCAGGCGGCTGAAGTGCAGGTGCCAGTAGCTGACGGTGAGGGCGGTCGTGCCGAAGAGCGCGACCCAGCGGCCGAACCCCAGCCTGAGGAGCAGATGGGCGGCGGGGACTGTGGCGATGCCGAAGAGGGCCATGGAGAGCCGGACGGAGAATCTGGAGACGTCGAGGAGGCCGATGAGGAGGGCGGTCAGGTAGAAGGGCCCGGTGGCCTGGCCCATGGCGGAGGTGGTGTAGGGCCCGATCCAACCTTCTTGCAGGATGCGCAGGCCTTCGATTCCAGTCCAGGCTTCGTCGCCATGGAAGCCGGCCGGGATCTCTTCCAGGCGGACTACGCGCAGGAAGGCTGCGAGAGCGGTGAGGAGAAAGAGCGCGAGCAGCTCCCAGCGGTTGCGGGATGTCCATGCTTTCAGGTATTGGCGCGACCACTGCCAGTCGGGGCGGGGAGTAAGCCAGACAAGCCCCTGCCGCGGGGCGATTTTTCGGGGATCGGGCAGGCGCCTTCCGAGGCGGGCCATGAGATTGGTCGGGTTGCCCTCCGGGGAGGGTCTATCGTAGAGCGGCGCGCCGCAGGCGTCGCAATACTGATAGCCGCCGGGGTTGTGCGTATGGCACTGGGCGCAGACGGCGCCTACGGGGCGGCCGCAGCGCCCGCAGAACTGGGCGATGGCGCGATTCGAGTAGTCGCACGCGGCGCAGAGCCATGGCTCTGATGCGGGGCCTTTTTCGCCGGGTAGATCTGCGGGACGTGTCATTACGGCATCGAATCTCAGCGGGAAGTTGCTTTTGCGGCGGAATCATTATTATACCAAGATTTTTTTCGCGGGCGGTATGTGGGAGGGCAGTGGTCAGTGGTTAGTGGTTAGTGGTTAGTGCGGGGCGGAGATACGCCGCGGGGCGGGTGCAAGGGGGGCCGACTGGGTGGGCGCCCACTACAGGGGGTGAGGGGGCGCGGGTAGTGAGCCCTGCATGCGAAGACGCAGGGCTTTTTTGTTGGGCGCGGTTGTGGGGTTATTCGTTCTGGATGTCGTGGTTGAACTGCCAGGGGATGCCGAATTTGTCGACACAGGCGCCGAAGTAGGAGCCCCAGAACATGTCGTCTAGGGGCATGGTGACAGTGCCGCCGGCGGAGATGGCGTTGAAGAGGCGTTCGGTCTCTTCACGGGATTCCGGGTGGCAGGAAACGGAGAAGTTGTTGCCGGGCTGGTGAGGCGGGCTGAAGGTGAGAGAGGTGTCGCTGCCCATGAGGACGCTGTCGCCGACGGGCAGGCTGACGTGCATGATGCGGTCTTTTTCTTCTTCGGAGACCGGCATGTCGTCGGGGCCTTCGGAGAAGGCGGAGATGTGGATGAAGTCGCCGCCGAAGACGGAGCGGTAGAATTCGAAGGCTTCGCGGCAGTTGCCGTTGAAGTTGAGATAGATGCTGAGCGTCATACTTTTCTCCTCGATGGTTGGTGTTGTATTGCGGCGGCGCGGCGCGTGGACGCGTCTCCGCTGCTGCCTGGGTAAGTGTTTAAGGGGGCCGGCGTCAACCCTGTTGGGCGGCGGCCCGGAGTTGGGCGATGTCGATCTTGGTCATGGCGAGGTAGGCCTCCATGACGGCTTTGGGATTTTTGGCCATGAGTTGGGGCAGCTCGGCGGGGGCAATTTGCCAGGAGAGGCCGAACTGGTCCTGGAGCCATCCGCACTGCTGTGTTTGGCCGCCCTGGCCGAGTTTGCGCCAGAAATGGTCGATCTCTTCCTGCGAGTCGCAGGAGATTTCGAAGGAGACGGCGAGTGAGAATTTGAAGTTCGGGCCGGCGTCGAAGGCGGTGAAGCTGAGGCCTTCCAACTCGAAGGTGACGATCTTGTTGCCCTCGGCGGGGCCGGCAGAGATGTCGTCTACGGAGAGGATGCGGGCGTTTTTGAAGACGGAGACGTAGAAGTTGGCGGCGGCTTCGGCCTGGCCGTCGAACCAGAGGTTGGGTCTGATTTTGCTGATGGCGGCCATGGGTGTCAAGCTCCTTCCTGGTCTGCTTCTGCGGCGGCGCTTGCGAAGTCGAGGTGGTTGAACACCCAGACGTGGCCGTCGAGGTCCTGGAAGTTGCGGCTGTAGATGAATCCGGAGTCGCTGGGTTCGCTGACGGGTGTTGCGCCGGCGGCGATGGCGCGCTCGGTGCGGCGGTCGACTTCCTCACGGCTGTCGAGCGCCAAGGCGATGATTGATTCGACGTTTTGGTTGTTGTCGACGATCTGTTTACCGGGCAGGCCGCTCCTGAAAAAGTCCTCCGTTACTAACATGACGAAAGTGGTGTCACGAATGTTCAGACATGCGGCCACTTCGCTTGTGTATTGGAGGAAGAGTTCGAACCCGATGTGCGCGAAGAAGTCTTTGGCGCGGTCAAGATCACGAACGGGCAGATTGTAGAATGCCTGCTGGACGTTTAGCATCGCTTATTCCCTATATTCAGTTGTTTGGTGATACACATCTGTGTGTGGTGAACGAGGCGCGGCTTTGGGCACGGTGACACGGGGTGCGGTCTACTTTTTGTGGCCGTTCATGGTTTTTTCCATGCGTTTGGCGTCGACGGAGAAGATTTCCCATACGTGGCCGTCCAGGTCCTGGAAGGCGCGGCCATACATCCAGCCGGCATCGGTGGCGGTCCTGCATTCACAGCCGCCGGCGGCGAGGGCTTTGGCCATGGTGTTGTCGACTTCTTCGCGGCAGTCGACGGAGAGGGCGACGACGACTTCGGCGCTGCGCTCGCTGTCGGCGATCTCTTTGCCGGGGATGAATTTTTGGAAGTATTCCTCCCGCAGCAGCATGGCGAACATGTTTTCGCCGATGATCATGCAGGAGGCGTGGTCGCCGGTAAATTGGTCGTCGAAGGCAAATCCGAGTTCGGTGAAGAAATCTACCGAGTTGCTTAGATCGCTGACCGGCAGATTTACGAAGATGCGTTTAGCCGTTTTCATTGCGGCTTTTTTTCCTTTGCTTGTGCAAAACATGTATTTCGCGGTGTAGGCTAATAATGATACAACATCATGTCGGCCAATGTGAAAGAACGGTAGGCGCTGGAAGTAGTGAAAAGCGGCGTTGGAGCAGGATGTGCGGGATTGCAGACGAAGGCGCGTTGTCTGTTGGGCGGGGCCTTATGGCTCCGGATGGGAGGGCAGAGTGGGAGGAAGACAGCGCGGGATGCGCTCATGGCGTCGCTATTATTTGACATTCGGGACGGATGTTTATATCGTGTAGAGGGTCGCGGGCGCGTTTGAGGCGCGCCGAGGCGATTCAAGTTGGGGCTATAGCTCAGTTGGGAGAGCGCTACAATGGCATTGTAGAGGTCAAGGGTTCAAGTCCCTTTAGCTCCACCAGAGTGCAAGACAGAAGGGCGTAATCGGAGGGGCGAAGTCCAGATTGGGGGGCTGCGGATGGCGGCGATTTGACCGTTTCCGGTTTCGTTTGGTAAACTGATTCTTCTAGGTTGCAGGCGTGACACGCAAATTGGATCAGTAGAGATGGTGTTGGTTACGGGGCTGTAGCTCAGTTGGGAGAGCGCTACAATCGCACTGTAGAGGCCAGGGGTTCGAGTCCCCTCAGCTCCACACGGCAGGCGGGTTTTCTGAACATTGGGCCCGGGCCGGGCAGTTGGAAGGAATCGAATATTGGGGCTATAGCTCAGTTGGGAGAGCGCTACAATGGCATTGTAGAGGTCAAGGGTTCAAGTCCCTTTAGCTCCACCAGAGAGGGCGGCGGCCAGGAGTTTTTCGCTGTACGTTTTTAGTGAAGCGCAGGAGAGAGCGAGATGGCCGGCAAGCGGTCAAAAGGAACAGAGACGGTTGCCCTGAAGGCAGCCGCCAAGGGGGCCGGTGAAAAGCCGGTCCTATTGTCGGGCGGCAATCCGCAGATTGCCAAGGCGGATGGCGACGCGCCGGTACAGGCCTACATAGCGGCGATGCCGGGATGGAAGAGCGAGTTGGGGCGGCGTCTTGATGAGGTGATTGTGCGCAATGCGCCCGGGGTGCGCAAGGCGGTGCGGTGGAACTCGCCGTTTTATGGCATCAAGGGACGGGGCTGGTTCCTGAATTATCATGTTCTTACCCGCTACGTCAAAGTGACTTTTTTTCAGGGCGCGCAGTTGGAGCCTGTTCCGCCCGGTTCGGGCAAGGACAAGGATGCGCGCTGGTACGACATATACGAAGGTGAATTTGACGAAGAGCAGATGGCGGAGTGGGTCAGGCAGGCTGCGGCGATACCTGGTTGGGACGGGTTTGACACGCTGAAGAGTTAGATTGGTCTTTGTTAACAGTTGCGGATGAACCATTTTGAATAAGGGTGAGAGTTCGTGGAAGACAACCGCCGACGAGAGTTGACAGACCGGTTCAAGCATTTGGCGGAACATTTGAACCGCCAGTTACACACGGGCCGTCTTGACGAGTGGGAAGGTCTGGACATGACGATTCCCCAGATTAAGACGCTGCAGTTGCTGGATCGTGTGGGGCCCTTGCGGATGGGCAGCATTGCCGTTTACCTGGGTCGGGCGCTTTCGGCAACCACGACGGTGATGGACCGCCTGGTGGAGAAAGGGCTGGTGGACCGGGTTGCCGATCCGGATGACCGGCGAGTCGTGATCTGCCAACTGACTGACGCAGGCGAGAACGCGATCGGGCGGTTCTGGCGCATTGGGCATGAGCGGCTCGATATCCTGGTGGATTTGATGGACGATGAGCAGTTGCAGACAGTGGTGAATGGACTGGAGTTGATTCACTGGGCAGAAAATGAGGTTCAGGAGGCATATGCCTCGATGCAGTTGCCCCCAAAGGGGGAGTCCCCCTCGGCATGATCCTCTCTTCATGGTTTCTTTTTGCCCGTCGATCAGTCTGATCGATATAGCGAACCGCGGCGCTTCTTGCGCATAAGGGTCTTGTTGACAGCCCGCTGCAGCATTTCGTTTTGTTCGTTGATTCCCCAGGCAAGCCTGCAATTTGGCTTTGACCGATCTGGTTGAAAAGCCTTCAATCTTCTGAAACCGCTGCCGGCGGGCGCCAGTTGTAAACAGGGCAGGACGGCGGCGGCTCCGTAGAAGCGTTACCCCCCTTTGAAGAGACGCGCACTCGAACCCGCTCCGAAAGCGATTCCATCCGGGGATGCTGCGGATCGGAGGCATTGCGCCGCGTTGCAGGATCGTTGCTTAACTGTTGAAGTGGTTGCGTGTAAGCGAGGGGCACGCGAATCGCGCAGGAAACGTACAGGGATTATGTCGGAAAGTAACACAGGATGACTGGGACGAATGCGGCGCACAAGACATACCGGGGGCGTTTGTCTGACCGCAGGCGCGATTGTCTGTACTGGACTGAGAGTCTGTGAAGCGCGAAGCTAAAGATAAGGGACAGGAGATGATGAAAGCGAAACGGGATTTCCGCAATGGATTCGCGCGCTGGTTCAGCCTGTTTATGTTCTTGATTTTGGGCGGCGCGTGTGTGCCGGCGGACGCTGCGCCGTCGTCATTGGGCACGGTGGTGGTCGGCGGAGGCGAGGAGATTCAGATACGGGTGTTGGGGGCGCTGACGCGTGCGGGTGAATTGGGCGTGCCGAGCCAGCGGGGGGCGGGCTTGGCGATCGCGGACTATGGGCCGATCAAGGGGCATCAGGTCAGCATGGGGGCGGGGTTGGATTCGCTATGCAGCGCGGAAGGGGGCGCGGCGGCAGCTGAGACGGTCGTTGGCGATGGGCGGGTGGTCGGCGTAATTGGGACTTCCTGCTCGGTGGCGGCGGCGGCGGCGTCTCCGATTTTGAGCGAGGCCGGCCTGGTGATGGTGGCTCCTTCGACGACTTCGCCGTCGTTGACATCGGACTTGCGGGGCGTCGCGGGGTCGAACTATCATCCCGGCTATCATCGGACCGCGAGCAACGATCTTTACCAGGCGGAGGCGGTGGCCGATTTTGTCTACAACGAGCTGGGGCTGCGCAGAATGGCGGCAATCCATGACGGGGACCCGTATTCGTCGGGCCTGACGGAGGCGTTCAAGGCTGCGTTTGAGGAGTTGGGCGGCACGGTGGCGGCGGCGATGGTGAACAAGGGCGACACGGATATGATTCCTGTGTTGACGGAGGTTGCGGCCGGCAGCCCCGAGGGGCTGTTCATGCCGATCTTTCCTGAGGAGGCTGGGCCGATCGTGCGTCAGAGCGGGCAGGTCGAAGGGTTGGATGGGTTGACGCGCATCGGCGGCGGAGGCTTGCTGGTGTCCGAGTTCCTGGCGTTGCCGGAGTCGGAGGGTTTCTACTTTGCGGGGCCGGAGCTGGACTTTGGCGGCAATGTGAATGGGGCGACGGGCAGGGACGGAGAGGCGTTGAACGCGGCCTATATGGAGCGGTACGGCGAGCATTCCACATCGGCCTATCTGGCGCATGCCTATGACGCGACGACGGTCCTGCTGCGGGCAATCGAGGAGGTTGCGGTTGCGCAGGGGGACGCCCTCTTTATCGACCGGGCGCGGCTGCGGGATGCGGTCGGCAGGACGAGCGGTTTCGCGGGGATAACCGGGGCAATTTCGTGTGACGAGTTCGGTGATTGCGGCACGGGCCGCGTGCAGATATCACACCACACTGATTCGACGATGACCGAGGTTGAAAGTTTGCCGGTTGTTTATCGTTATGCGCCGTAAGCGCGACATTCCAAAAAGAATTTCAGACCAAGGAGTGAAGAGATGACGAAAATAGACCGCCCCGGCAGTGGGCTTTTGCGCTGGCCTGTTTTGCTGCTTGCGCTCCTGCTGAGCAGCGCGTGCGTCCCTGAGAATATGGTGGTGAGCCCGCTGGGAACGGTTGTGGTGGGTCCGGGTGAGAAGATTCATATCCGTTCGGCGGCGGTGCTTTCGAGCATAGGCGAACTTGGATCTACGACACAGCGGGCGGTGGCGCTGGCGCTGGCCGACTACGGCCCGATCAAGGGGCGCGAGGTGACGATGGGGGCGGGATTGGATTCGCTGTGTACGCCGGAGGGCGGCGCGGCGGCGGCGCGCACGGTTGTGGGCGACCGGCGCGTAGTGGGGGTGATCGGCACTTCGTGTTCGGCGGCGGCAGTGGAGGCGGCGCCGATTCTGAGCGAGGCGGGGCTGGTTCTGATCTCGGCTACGAATACGGCGCCTTCGCTGACATCGGACCTGCGGGGCAATGCGGGAGCCGAGAACCATGCGGGCTATTACCGCACGTCCAACAACGACCTTTACGAGGCTCAGGCGGTCGCGGCGTTCGCCCACCACGATCTCGGCCTGCACAGCATGGCTGTCATTCATGACGGTGATCCGTATACTTCAGGCCTGGCCAACGCGTTTGCGGCCGCGTTTGAGGAGGGGGGCGGCACGGTCACGGTGGCTACGGTGAGCAAAGGGCAGACGGAGATGGTCGCGACGCTGACCGAGATTGCGGCGGCGGGCCCGGACGGTCTGTTTCTGCCGTTATTCCCGGACGAGGCCGGCGAGATCATGCGCCAGCTGGGAGAGGCGGCGGGTTTGGAGGATGTGGTCGTGATCGGCGGCGCGGCGTTGGTGGATTACGAATTCCTGGCGATACCGGAAACGGAAGGAATGTATTTGGCCAGCCCGGAACTGAATTTCGAGAGCAGTGTGAACGAGGCAACGGGCAAGGATGGCGGGGCGCTGTCGGCGGCCTATGAGGAGACGTATAATGAGGCGCCGGGCTCGGTGTATATGGCGCATGCGTATGACGCGACGACGCTGCTGCTGCGCGCCATCGAGGAGGTTGCGGTTGCGCAGGGGGATACGCTCTTTATCGACAGGGCGCGGCTGCGGGAGGCGTTGACGGGCACGGCGGGGTTCAGCGGCGTCATTGGCGAGCTCACGTGTGACGAGTTTGGCGACTGCGGCACGGGCCAACTGCACATCGTGCATCATACTGATTCCACGATCACGGACGCGGCGGAGCTGGAGATCGTTTATTCTCACCTGCAAGAGTAGCATGAACATTAGACCCCTGTTTTTTGTTTTCAGTTTTTAGTGAACACCGCTCGAACGCGACAGTTGGCAGGCGGGCACGGCAGTTTGGAACCGCCGGAGGGCGTCTGGGCCAGTGGGCGAAGTGCAGGGAATTGGGGCTAGCGGGAAGCATTTCGCTGGCCTCATGCAGGGTCGCGAATCAGGCGCGGGCGGGCGGTTACGAATCGAGGTTGATGAGATGGGTGGACGCGGTCGATGAAAGAGGTTGCGCTCTATACGGACGGTGCGTGCAGCGGGAATCCGGGGCCGGGTGGATTCGGGGTTGTGCTGCTATTCGGCGGGCGCCGCAAGGAGCTGTGCGGCGGATATCGCAGGACGACGAACAACCGGATGGAGCTTCTGGCGGTGATCAGGGGACTGGAGGCTTTGAAGGAGCGGTGCAGCGTGACTCTTTACAGCGACTCCCGGTATGTGGTGGATGCGCTGACGAAGGGCTGGGCGCGCAGGTGGCAGGCAAATGGCTGGCGGCGCAACAGGAAGGGCGAGCCGGCAGTGAACCCGGACCTGTGGGCGCGGCTGCTGGAGTTGTGTGACAGGCACGAGATGCGGTACCGGTGGGTGAAGGGTCATGCGGGGGATGTGGAGAACGAGCGCTGCGACGCGCTCTCGACCGCGGCGCTGGCCCGGCCAGATTTGCCGGTTGATGAGCAGTATGAACGGACGGAGCGAGGGCCGGCCCCATCGCTCTTTGACGCGGGATCGTAGGCGCGTTGCGCTGTAACCAGCATACTGGCAAGGCGGGAGTCGAGGTTTCAACGAAGGCGCTGCGCGGGCAGCCACAGAAGTTCACATTTTCGCAGTCAACTGGACGCGCCGGTCATACGTGTATGGCCGGCGCGTGCTGGAATCTAAGAGTGAATCGGCGCCATGAACAGACCGCCAATTCCCAGACACGCAGGGGACGTCACCGCCCAGTGGATTCAGGAAGCATTGACTGCGGGCGGAGGGTCTGCTCTTCCTCATGTCCGGGAGGTCGTTCTGGAGGAGATTGGGGCAAGCGTTGGCTTTATGGGTACGATCCTGCGCTGCCATCTCCGATACGAAGAGGCGAAAGCGCCGTCTGGCCAGAGTTCCACGGCGCCCGAAACGATGATTGTGAAGCTGCCGAGTCCGCATGCCAAGAACCGGCGTTTGGGCCGCTGGCTGAGTCTGCACAAGCGGGAATATGACTATTACAGGCTGATTGCGCCGGAAAGCCCGTTGCGGTCGCCGGCGCTATACTACGGCGATTATGAAGACAGGACGGATCGTGTCGTGCTGCTGCTGGAGGATTTGGGGCAGTTGGAGACGGTGAGCCATTTTGACGGGGCCAGCGCGGAGCAGGTGAGGCAGGCCATTGGCGCGATCGCCAAGTTGCACGGGACCTACTGGAACAGGGTAGATCAGCCGCCTGTAAGCGGATTTCCGGACTCTTTTGCTCCGAAGCGCAGAAGGTTGGTGCAGCTTGTCTATCTTGCGAATCTTGCGCCTGCGCTTGAGAGGTTTGGCCATTTTTTTTCAGACGACATGCGCGGCCTGGCTGAGACCCTTGTTGGGGGCATAGCCGCCCAGATCGAACGTGTGGAAGGAGGCCCGAAGACGCTTAGTCACGGCGACTTCCGGTTGAACAATATTTTTTTCGGTGGGGAGGATGAGGGCGACATTGGGGTAATCGACTGGCAGGTCAGCGGACTGAGGAGTCCGTTGTATGATGTGGCGTATTTTATGGGGAGCAGTGTGACGACTGAGGTGCGCCGCGAGATTGAGCGCGAGGTGCTGGAAGAGTACACGGGTATGGTGGTTGAGATGGGGGCGCGGGGGTTCACGTTCGAGGAGAGTTGGCGGCTTTATCGCGAGCACTCGCTTGCCAACCTATTGGTGATGGTTTTTGCGAGCGGCGGGCTAAACCTGAACGATGAGCGGGGCCGGCAGGCGGTGGAGGTCGGCCTGCAGCGCGGGCTGGCGATGATAGAGGATTTGGACGGGGCGGCGTGTGTGCCTGCGCCGGCGGGGCTCTTGAGCGGGGGTGCGCTGGCGGTGTTTTCGCGGGGCGCTTATGGCGTAATGAAGGCGTTGCGGGGGTAGGGGGCGCCAGCCGGCACGGCATCGCGCCCGTTCGCAGCGATCATGGACGGCTGAATAAGCGCAGTCGATTCAGATAGGCACAGGTTTCTGGTAGGGCTTATGCTGGCAGAAGGACGTGATAGAATGCAGTTGTTTCGAAATGAAGTCAGAGCAATGTCCACATATGCATCAGTGGGGGGCTGACGCCGGCGAGCGCAATTCGTCTCAGCACTCGCGTCCCCAATCTGTGACGCGCCGGGATGCGGAGATTTGCAGATAGGAGAGGATGAACAATGGAGACAACCCCGCATGGGAAGTTTCTGGAACTGAAAGTGTCCAATTTCGGCCCCATCGTTGAGGCCGAGATAGAGCTGCGCCCTCTGACCGTGTTTGTGGGCCCAAGCAATACGGGGAAGTCCTACCTGGCAATTTTGATTTACGCTCTGCACAAGTTTCTGAGTACGGGGTTTTCGGGCCAAGGAATTGGTGACAGACTCATGTTCCGATCTCCACCATTCCCTTCGAGCCTGAGAAGCGAGCTGACCTTGTCCGATAGCGAGTTGAGCACGCTGCTCAGGTGGGCGCGTGACAATGCATCGAAGCCCAGGGGAAGGAGGGCATCGGACCCAGGGAAGATCGAAGTGCCAGACGAGGTTGCCGCCCGCGTTCGGCCCATGTTTGGGCAGATGGACGGTTATGCGGAACAGTTCGACACCGAAATCAAGAGATGTTTTGGCGTTGACGAGATGAGGCAGTTGATTCGCCGGCCCAGAACGGAAGGGGCTCACGCAGCGTTGCGTCGGCGTGTAGATTCAGGGGCTGGAGAGACGGTTCCCATCGAATTCACGTTTTCAACACGAGGAGCGAAACCGACCTTTTCCTCGTCGATTCCCCATGGCGTCCCTCTGTATGTGCCGGGCAATTCAAACAGTTTTTTTTGGACGATGCAGCGCATGGCAGAATCGCTTGCAGGCACTGAAGATGAGTCGTTGAGGCAATCGCTGCTGTTCAACCTCTTTGACATAATCTTCATGTATTCAGTCGGCGAAGTAAACATGCCTGCCTATTACTTGCCTGCTGACCGAACTGGCGTCATGCACGCGCACAGGGTTGTTGTTCGCTCCTTGATCGAGAGGGCTACGGCTGCAGGTCTGCGGCCCGCCACGCCGACGCCGGCGCTTTCAGGCGTCATGGCCGACTTTCTTGAGCAGTTGATTCGTTTCGATGACGCGCCGCGAAAGGGGCGCAACGATAATCAGGACCTGGTCCGGAGACTCGAGGAAGAGGTCTTGACGGGCTCGATCCACATGGAAAGATCGGAGGTCCAGTATCCTCGCTTCTATTATACGCCGCGGGACTGGAAGGAAGGCGAGACGCTACCGCTGATGAACGCTTCCTCGATGATTTCCGAACTAGCCCCGGTCGTTCTGTACCTGCGCCACGTGGTCGATGCAGGCGACCTTCTGATCATCGAAGAGCCCGAGTCGCATTTGCATCCGGCCATGCAGGTGGCGTTCATCCGCAATCTGGCAGAAGCGGTCCGAGCGGGCATCCGGGTGCTCATTACCACGCACAGCGAGTGGGTATTGGAGGAGGTGGCAAATCTGGTGTCACTCTCGCGTCTTCCTAAGGAGAGGCGAAAAGGATTAGAAAACGCCGGGGTATTCCTGCCCGAGTCGGTCGTGGGTGCGTGGCGGTTCAAAACCTGGAAGCGCCCTAAAGGCTCGAAGGTGGAGGAGATACGGCTTGACAAAGAGTCCGGAACCTTTCCTTCGGGCTTCAGCCATGTGTCTGAAGCCCTGTATAACAGGTGGGCTGAAATCACTAATCGCATCGAGGAGAGCCGGGTTCAATGACCGAGCTAGGCGACTGTTTCAAGGAGAGCATTCCTCGATCCTGTTTTCGGACTCGATGCGTTAAGCCGGGATGCAGGGTAGACCTCAATCAAGCGCCATCACCATTTGTTCTAATTGACATGGACTGCGGTCAACTGAAGATAGAAGAGGGGGCGAATCGCTGTGACTTTCTGTATGTAAGTCAGGGCACTGGAGATACGCCTGGATGGGTGGCGGCATTGGAACTTAAGGGCAGGCCAAAGACTTCTGAGATTGTGGCGCAATTACAGGCAGGGGCGCAGTTCGCGACAAGAGTTCTTGCGGGAGATGCTGAAGTCCGGTTTCGCCCGATCGCATTTTACCGTGGAAGTCTTCGCAGCGCTGAACGTGAGCGACTTCGAAGAGCGACCATAAGCTTCCGGCATCCAAAACACGGGACCTTGCTAGCGGAAAAGGTAATTCTACGGCGCTGTGGAAGCAAATTGAAAGAGGCTCTGCGCGCATCCGGCTGAGAAATCCTTCGAGTGACTTCACCATCTCGTCCTTAAAGCCGCAGGGCGATTGCAACGCAAATGGCTGGAAATTCTGACATGTGTCGAATGAAGGAGAAGCTGTGAGGATAGTGAGCTCACGACCTGAAGAGGGAGGGAACTCATGACGGACTTGAAGGCATCCTCACCGGTTGAGCGCTTTGCGGAATCGGAAGACCCACGTATTGAACGGACGGAGCTTCATCAGTTGAACGACATACTGATGATAGCAGTATGCGCAGTCATCTGTGGAGCGGATAGCTGGGTCGAAGTAGGAGAATTTGGTTGGGCCAGAGAAGAGTGGCTGGCCCAGATGTTGGAATTGCCGAATGGAATTCCATCGCATGATATCGTTCGCGGGGTCTTCGCGCTGCTGGATGCGGCGCAGGTTGAAGCCTGTTTTCCACAATGGGTGAAGGAACTGCATCAGTTGATGAAGGGCCAACTGATGGCGGCCGACGGGAAAACGGTACGTCGTTCGTCTGATCAAGCACACCTGAAGAGGCCATTGCATCGGGTCAGTGTCTGGGCTGAGGCCAATCGAGTGGCGCTGGCGCAGACTAAGGTGGATGCAGATGGGAATGAGATAAGCGCCATTCCCGAACTGTTGCAGATACTGGATGTGTCCGGCTGCATTGTGACAGTCGATGCCAGCGGCTGTCAGAGATTAATCGTGCAGTTGCTATCTGAGGGAGGGGCCGACTATGTCATGGCCCTGAAAGGGAACCAGGCGCAACTGCATGATGATGTCGAGGAGATGTTCAGCAGTGAACGGGAACGCGTATTCGTGCATCTGCCCGTTGACGATCACCAGACCGTCGCAAAGGACGGCGGTCGCATCGAAATCTGTCGCTGCTGGGCCGCTGCAGCCGCTGAATCCCCCGATTATGTGAGCCCAGATGAGGAATGGACTCAACTCCAGAGTCTGATCATGGTCGAATACGAACGTCGTCTGCCTGACCATTCCTCCTGCGAAACGAGATACTTTATCTCCAGCCTGCCCCCCGATGCCAGACAGCTCCTGGCTGTCACGCGGGGACACTGGAGCCTCGAAAACTCAGCCCACTGGCTCTTGGATATCGCCTTTGGCGAGGACGACACCCGCATCCGCCAGGGCCATGCACAGCACAACTTGGAAATCGTGCGACGCCTGGCTCTTGACCTCCTACGCAAAGAGAAAAGCGCCAAAGT
>JAJDXQ010000015.1 GCA_022823185.1 Caldilineaceae bacterium | reverse complement strand
GCGGGCGGCGGTGGAGGAGTTTCTGCCGCCGCGGGCGCGCCAGGCGCTGGTGATGTGGGCGGGGCCATGGGCGAAGCAGTAGCCGTCGAACTGGTCGAGGCCGCGGGCCTGGCAGGGCGAGCCGTCGCGTTTTACGCTTTTGCAGAGTGGTTTACATTGGGGCGTGGTGGGGGCGTGCGCGTGCGCGCAGGAGTCGTTCCTGGTGGGATATACTTGTTACGGGGTGCTGCCCGAGAGCCGGCCGGTTGGCTGGCGCGGGCGGGGCGGTTGGTTGGTGTCGGGGGAGATCACACAAACGCGAGGATTTGTATGAACAGCATGGAACAAGTGTACTTGATCATGCGCGCAATGTCAAGGGTCAATTTGGGACACGGATATTGTCTGAACGGGGATTTGGGGGGATTGAGGGGATTAGGGGGATTAGGGGCAACGGCGAAGGGCAACGTCTTTTGATCCACGGAGGGGCATGGAGAAGGGAAGAGGAACTGCGGGGGAACTGGAGGTGGTGGTCAGTGGGTGGGACGGGGGGGGGGCGGCGTGGGTCGGGCAAACGGCGGGTCGACGGGGAGAGGGAATGGCGAACGGCAACATTCTTTGATCCACGGAGGGACACGGAGAAAGGTAGAGGGGAACGGCGGGGGGAGGGCGCCCCCTACGGGGGAATGGGGGAACTTGCATTTGTCACATTTTGAGCGGCTTTCGCTAATTGTCGAGGAGTTTCGGAAAGCGCTGCCGGGCCGGCGGGACAAGAGACAGTGCTCTAACGCCGCAACAACAGTCGTTCAGCAGCCAAACGGTTCATGCTGATGCCAGCTTCAGTCGGCGTGGGCGTTTCCGTGCCGGCCGCGGACACCGTCGCCGAGGGGAACGGGGCGCCCGAACACGCGCCCAGGTCGCCGTTGCCGTCCACCGCGCAGACCGAGTACCAGTAGGTCCGGCCGGGTACGGGGTCGCCGTGCGTGTAGCTCGTGCCCGCCACACCGCCCCCGTCAAGACGCACCCAGCCGGGCTCTTCTCCCCACCAGGCATACACCGCATAACCCGCCGCGCCCGACACCCCTTCCCAGCTCAGCTCCACCGCGCCCGCCGTCGCAGACGCGGTCACAACCGGCGCGTCCAACGCCGTCGAAGACTCCGTCTGCGCATTCGTTTCGCTGTCTGTCAGCAGGGAAAATGCGGCGGCAACGACAAGGAGGACGGCCGGAAGCAGGACGCTCCGGGACCGCATGGCTGATTTACGCGTTCGGTCTTGCATCTGTGGCGCCTGCCGAAATCTCGCATTGCCGGCCTCGGCATTTAGGCCGCAACGAACAGTTTACAACAAATGAACTTTCGTGGGGAAGAGCGAATGGCAAACAGCAGTAGGCAGTGGTCAGCGCCGGTCAGCTGGATAAACGGAGAAATGTGATTTGACATTTAGAACATAAGTTCTATAATGGCGGCTGAAATGGATTCCGGCGATCGCTGGAGGAAGGAATTATGCGAGTGGCTTGTGTTCTTATTACGCATTTGCGGGCGAAGGCGGAGATGAGAAGGCAGGGCGAGGAGAGAGGGGAGAGGAGTGAGGAGAGAGAGAACACCTTGGACTGCTCGCCTTCGGAGTCTCTCGGCTCTGATTCGGGGTCGGAGGAGCCTTCCGCTGCTCTTGCAAATGCGCGGCAGATGCAGTCGCCAAAGCCGGCGACTTTGATTGTGGAGCGCGGGGGGGATGGGGGCGGGGGGCCGGTGGTGGTGGACTATTTTCCGGGGGCGGCGGGGGTGAAGGTGGGGATGACGCTGGAGCAAGCGGTGTCGTATCTTGGGGAGACGGTCGTGCTGAATGCGGATGCGCTGTATTACCGGCAAGTGTTCGGGGAGGTGATCCGGGCGCTGCAGGGGGTGAGCGACCGGGTTGAAGGGGCGGAGCTGGGCACGGCTTATGTGCGGCTGGACGGGCTGGAGGGGCTGTATGGGGGTGAGGCGCAGGCGGTGCAGGCGCTTCTGGAGGCGGCGCCGGCGGACCTGACGCCGCGGATTGGGGTGGCGGATGCGAAGTTTCCGGCGTTTGTGGCGGCGCGCATGCGGGAGCCGGGGGTGTCGCACGCGCCGGAGGATGCGCGGGGGTTCCTGGCGCCGTATTCGGTGGAGCTGCTGCCGGTGGACGCGGATGTGAAGAGCAAGCTGCACCGTTTCGGTCTGTACAGGATGGCGGATGTGGCGGCGATGGAGGAGCATCTGCTCGCGGCCCAGTTCGGGCGGGAGGGCAGCCGGTTGTGGGCGCTGTGCAATGGGATCGATGACAGTCCTGTGGTTCCGACAGCGTTTGAGGAGTCGATCGTTGAGGAGATCGCGCTGCCGTTCAATTCGACTTCGATCGAGTTGCTGCTGGTGGCGGTGGATACGCTGCTGCGGCGGGGGTATGCGCGGCCTGAGCTGGGGGGGAGGGTGGTGGGGGCGGCGGCGCTGCAGGGCCGGGCGCGAGGCTGGCCGCCGTGGACGTTGTCGGTGGCCTTCAAGGAGCCGGTGGGGCGCTGGGAGAACGCGGCCGGGCTTATCAGGAACCGGATGGAGCTGGAGCCGCCGGAGATTCCGGTTGAGGACGTGACGCTGACGCTGTCGGATTTTCGCGGGGGCACGGGGATGCAGATGGGGCTGTTTGAGGATGTGAAGGAGACGGCGGGACGGCAGTTGATGGAGATGGAGAAGCGGCTGCAGGCGCGGATGAACGGCAACCACGTTCTGCACCGCATTGCGGAGGTGGCGCCGTGGCATCCTGCGCCGGAGATGCGGGCGCTGCAGATCCCGATCGATCCGGCGAAGCGGGATGACATGAGGCCGTTGCATGCGCCGGCGCGGGTGACGGTGCGGGAGGGGTCGGGGGGAGAGCCGGCGGAGGTACAGCTTGGGAAGCGCTGGCGGCGGGTGGCGCGGGTGGCGGACCAGTGGACGTTTGATCTGTGGTGGCTGGCGCAGCCGATCACGCGCGCGTATTTTCGGGTTGGGTTGGCGGAGAATGGGCAGGCGGGCGGGAACGGCGATGGGCAGGTGACGTTGTTTCGGGATGAGCGGGATGGTGTGTGGTATCGGCAGAAAAGCAGTGGTTAGTGATCAGTGATCAGTGGTCAGTGGTCAGTGGTCAGTGGTTGGACCGGCAGGGGTCGGTGGTAAATTTTCCAGGACATCAGGAGGAAGGTGGATTTATGGTGGAGAAGCAGAGGACGAGCATACGGTCTTATCGGGATTTGAAGGTTTGGCAGAGGTCAATGGATCTGACGGTTCGGACGTATGAACTTACGAGGCGGTTTCCTGCGGAGGAGAAGTATGGGCTTATCTCCCAGATGCGACGGGCAGCGGCCTCGGTGCCCGCGAACATCGCGGAAGGGCAGGCAAGGCGTTCAAAAAAGGAGTTTCTCCAGATGCTTGGTATCGCGCGAGGCTCTTTGGCGGAGTTGGAAACTTTCGTGACGTTGTCCGAACGGCTAAGCCTGATCCAAAGCGAGACCAGCGACAGCTTATTGAAAGAGTGCGCGGAGCTTAACAGAATGATGAATGGTCTGATGCGGGCACTGTCGAATCGGGAGTGAACTGCAGTGGTCGGTGTGTGGTGGCGAGAGGGAAGGGGATAGGGAGGCGGGGTTATGGATGGGGGATATGTTGAACTGCGGGCGAAGAGTTTTTATTCGTTTGGTGAGGGAGCGTCGCATGTGCATGAGCTGCTGGCGCAGGCGAAGACGTATGGGTACGGGGCGCTGGCGCTGACGGACACGAATTTGTGCGGGGCGCTGGAGTTTGCCCGTCTGGCGAACAGTTTGGGGATGCGGCCGATCAGCGGAGGGACGTTGACGCTGGCGGACGGGTCCCGGGTGACGCTGCTGGCAAAGACGCGGCAGGGGTATTCGAACATTTCACGTTTGTTTACGCTTGCGAACAGGGTGGATCGCAGGGAGCCGCGGCTGGATCCGAGGCATCTGGCGGGCCATGCGGAGGGGGTGATATTGCTGACGGGGGGGCGGGACAGTTGTGTGTCGCGGCTGGCGCTGGCGGGGCGGCGGCAGGAGGCGGCAGGGCTGTTGCGGTCGTATGCGGAGTGGTATGGCGGGGATTCGGTCTATGCGGCGTTGCAGCAGAATTTTCTGGAGGGGGACACGATGCGGAACCGTAAGCTGGCGGGACTCGCGGAGGAGGCGGGCATCCGGCTGGTGGTGAGCAACGACGTGCATTACCACGCGGCGGAGCGGTACCGGCTGCAGAATGCGCTGGTGGCGATCCGGCTGAACACGACGGTCGACCAGGCGTTGCCGCATCTGCAGCCCAACGATCAGTTCTATCTGAGGACGGGGGAGGAGATGGCGGCTCTTTTTGCGGAGTTTCCGGAGGCGGTGGCGAACACGGCGCGGATAGCGGAGCGGTGCGCTTTCGACCTGGGTACGGATTTGGGGTATACGCTGCCGAAGCCGGCGTTGCCGGAGGGGTATACGGCTGAGGGGTATCTGCGAGAGCTGTGTTATGAGGCGGCGGCGCGGCGCTACGGCGGGGTGACGAAGGAGATCACGGCGCGGCTGGAGGAGGAGTTCAGTCTGATCGGGCGGCACGGGCTGGCGGGTTTTCTGCTGCTGTACCGGGAGATCGTGATGCTCGCGCAGGAGATTGTGGAGGAGAGAGGGGGGCGGTCGGAGCGTGAGGGGCAGGAGCCGCCGGGGCGGGGGCGGGGGTCGTCGGTGGCGCTGCTGGTGGGGTATCTGATCGGGATCAGTCACGTGGATCCGCTGAAGTGGAATCTGACGCTGGAGCGGTTCCTATCGGCGGAGATGACGGTGCTGCCGGACATTGACCTTGATTTTCCGCGGGCGTTGCGGGACGAGTTGATCGAGCGGGTGCATCAGCGGTTCGGGGCGGAGTATGCGGTGCTGGCGGGGGCGATTTTCACGTACAAGATCAAGGGGGTGCTGCAGGACCTGGGCAAGGCGTTGGGATTGCCGCAGGAGGAGTTGCGCCTGCTTTCGAAGCAGATGCGTTCGCATGATGCGGGGCGTTTGCGGGAGGAGATGGAGCAGCTGCCGGCGTTCAGCCAGCGGGTGAACGCCGGCGGGTGGAGGGAGTTGATCGAGCTTGGGCCGCAGTTGATGGGCGCGCCGAAGCTGCTGAGCCAGCATGTGGGGGGGATGATATTGAGCAGTTCGCCGATTCCGGAGATGGTTCCGGTGCGGGCGGGGGCGATGGAGGGCCGGTTCATCATGGACTGGGACAAGGACAGTGTGGCGGACGCGGGTTTTGCGAAGATCGACATCCTGTCGCTGCCGGTGTTGGATCAGCTGCAGGAGGCGCTGGATTTGGTGGAGGCGCGGGAGGGGAGGCGGCCGGATTTGAGCCGGATCGACCCGGAGGATCCAAAGGTGTACGACATGATCAACGCCGGTCTGTCGAAGGGGATATTCCTGCTGCAGTCGCCGGCGCAGCTGAAGATGGGGCAGCGTTTGCTCTCGCGCAACCTGCTGGACCTGGCGTACCAGGTGGCGTTGATCCGGCCGGGGGTGGGGGTGCAGGGGAGCGCGGTGTCGCAGTTTGTGGAGAGGTACCGGCACGGTGCGGAGTGGACGTATGATCATCCACTGGAGGAGCGGGCGCTGGCGCGGGGGTATGGGATCATTGTGTGGCAGGAGCAGGTGGTGCAGCTGATCACGGATGTGTCGGGGCTGACGGCGGCGCAGGCGGACGAGATCCGGCGGTCGTTTGCCAAGAGGAACAACGAGCATCTGATTGCGCTGCACTGGGAGCAGTTTCGCGAGGGGGCGCGGGGCAAGGGTGTGCCGGAGGAGACGGCGCGCACGATTTTCGAGAAGATCAACGGGCATTACATGTTTCCGGAGAGCCATTCGCATGCGTTTGCGATTACGGCATTCCAGGCGGCGTGGCTGAAGTGTTATTACCCGCTGGAATTTTTTGTGACGCTGATGAATAACCAGCCGATGGGTTTCTATCCGTTGGAGACGCTGAAACAGGATGCGCGGCGGTTCGGGGTCCCGTTTCGCAATCCGTGCGTGAACCGGAGCGACGTGCGGTGCGCGCCGGAGGAGGGAGCTGTGCGGATGGGACTGGTGTTCACGAAGGATGTGGGGGAGTCGTGGGCGAGGCGGCTTGTGGAGGAGAGGACACGGAATGGGGCGTACGTGAATGCGGGCGACCTGACGCGGCGGACGGGTATGACGGACCAGGCGGTGTTATCGCTGGCGATGGCGGGGGCGTTTGACGGGATCGCCAGCAACCGGCGGGAGGCGTTGTGGGAGGCGGGGCTGACGGTGCGTTCTACGGGAAACGGGCAGGGGGCGCTGTCGCTGGCGCGGACGGAGAGCGCGGCGGCGTTGACCGATTTTGATGCGCGCGAGCAGATGATCGGCGAGTACCAGGTGCTGGAGATCTATCCGAAGGGACATTTGATGGAGTTTGTGCGGCCGTCGCTGGCGGGGCATGTTCTGGCGTCGGTGGATGTGGAGAGGCTGGATGACGGAGCGGCGGTGACGGTGGCGGGGTGGCCGGTGGCGAGGCAGCATCCGCGCGGGCGGGATGGGACGGTGTTTGTGACGATAGAGGACGAGTTCGGCGACGTGCAGATCATATTGTGGGGGGATGTGTTTGCGCGTTACAGCCGGGAGCTTGACAGCCAGGTGATCGAGGTGAATGGGACGGTGTCGAAGTGGGACGGGACGACGAATGTGATTGTGTCTTCGCTGCGGGCGATACGGGTGGGGGTGAAGATGCCGCGCGCGCACGATTGGCATTAACTGCAGTGGTCAGTGGTCAGTGGTCAGTGGTCAGTGGTTGGACCGGCAGGAGTCGGTGGCAAATTCTCCAGGAAATCAGGAGGGAGGGGGATCTATGGTGGAGAAGCAGAGGACGAGCATACAGTCCTATCGGGATTTGAAGGTTTGGCAGAGGGCCATGGATATGACGGTTCGGACGTATGAAATTACGAGGCGGTTTCCTGCGGAGGAGCAGTATGGGCTTGTCTCTCAGATGCGACGGGCAGCGGCCTCGGTGCCCGCGAACATCGCGGAAGGGCAGGCAAGGCGATCGCCGAAGGAGTTTCTTCAGATGCTTGGTATCGCGCGGGGTTCTTTGGCGGAGTTGGAAACTTTCGTGTCATTGTCCGAACGGCTGGGTTTGATCGGGAGCGAGATAGGCGGTAGCGTGTTGGAAGAGTGCGCGGAGATAAACAGAATGATAAATGGTCTGATGCGCGCGTTGTCGAATAGACAGTAGAACGTCAGTGGTCAGTGGTCGGAAATGCACGAGTCGGAACGGCAGGGGAAGGAACGAGAAAATTCCGAGCCGGCTAATCGGTGTACTCGGCGAGGAGGGCTCTTACGGCCGGGACCAGCTCGACGGGTATGTCCATGACGGTCGTAGAGCGATCTTCAAAGGCGGCTTCGTCTTCGGCAATGGCCTCTTCGTCGGTCTGGGATTCGTAATGCTGGATCAAGCGGCGGACGCGTTCCAGGTTCCAGCCTGGGGGGTATTGGTTGGGATCTTTCATTTGTCTCTCCTTCTTATGCGGCTTCGATAAGCGGCCAGCTGTCTGCCTCTCAGTTCATATTCCGTGATGACGAAGATGTATTCGATGTTCGGGTAGACGACGGGAAGGCAGCGGGCACTGCGCGTCCGCCCGATTGCGGTTCGCAGTTGTCTTCGAACGCGCCTGAATCGAAGCCCCGCTACGGGCTGCGATGGCGTGTTTGCGCCGGCGCTTTGTCCTTGAGAAAGCCCCATACGCTGAGGGCGAGGCCGAGAAGGACAATGGCCAGGGCGGTGTAGGAGACGTCGCGCAGGCCGGCGACCTGCGCGGCAGCCGCGGCTTGGGTTACGCTGCCGGTGAATTCGGGGCCGCCGTGGTGGGAGACGCGGACGGCCCAAAGGGCGCCGAGCGCGGCAACGCCTGAGGTGCGGCCGAGCGTGCGTCCGATCGTGTTGAGGCCGCTGGCGACGCCGAGCCGTTCGCGTGGGACGGCCCCCATCACGGCGCTGTTGTTGGGCGACTGGAAGAGGCCCATGCCGAGCCCAAGGGGCGTAACCCGCAGGATGAACCCAAGGATGGAGGTATCGGCGTTCAGGGTGCTGACCGTGAAACAGCCGAATCCCAACATGACGAGCCCCGCGCCGGCGATGATGTGGAACGAGAACCGATCCGACAGGGCGCCGGCGATTGGCGAGGCCAAGCCAAAGAAGAGGGAAGTGATCGCCAAAAGGAGACCGACGAGAGAAGGTTCGAGGGTCAGCAGGTTTGTCAGATAGAAGGGGAAGATCAGCGAGACGCCGCCGAACACGATGAAGCTGATGAGGCGCGTCGACAGGCTCAGACTGAACCGGGGGCTGCGAAAGATGGTGAGATCGAGCAGGGGCTCCTTGACGCGCCTTTCTGTGTGGATGAAGAGCGCAAGCGTGAACAGGGCGAAGGCGAACAGGCCGATCATCGGTGGCGACCCGTAGCCTCTGCTCTCTCCGACGGTCAGGAAGAGCATGAGCGCCAAAAGACCGGCTGAGAAGGTCGTTGCGCCGGTCCAGTCGAACCGCTCTTTGCAGCGAGGGCGGTCTTTGGGGAGATAGAGCCAGGCGAGGGCCAGGCTGATACAGCTCAATGGAAAACCGACAAAGAAGGTCCAGCGCCAGGAGAGGAGGTCGAGGAGGACGCCGCCGAGGAGAGGGCCGGCGACTCCGCCGGCGGAGACGGCGGCGCTGAAGAGGCCAAGCGCTTTGCCCCGCTCCGACTTGGGGAAGGTCTCGGTGACGATTCCCATGCTTAAGGCGATGGCAAAGGCGCCGCCGGCAGCCTGAACGACGCGAAAGGCCAGCAGGAGCGCAATGTTGGGGGCCAGGCCGGCCAGAATGGAGCCGAGGGCAAAGGCGATTGTGCCCCAGAGGAAGATGGGCTTGTGGCCCAGCATATCGCCCAGGCGGCCCACGGCGGGCGAGATGGCGGTTTGCGTCAGGGTAAAAGAAAGAACGACCCACTGGACAAGGGCAAAGTCCACGTTGAATTCCATGACCAGTGTCGGGAGGATGACGTTGGCGATGCCGATATTGAAGGAGGCCAGGAAGACGCCGGTCCCCAGCGCGGCGAAGATCAGCCATTTGCGGTCAATTGGCGGCGCTTGAGAAGTTTTCGTCATTGGGGGCAGAAGACGCGGTGGAGATTTGCCAGGGCGTTTGAGGTCGATGCGCCGGGGGCGGGCTTTTTGTCAAGGTTCATTTCATGCTGGACCAAAGGGTTTGCGCACGGGCGAACACAGGCATAGTGGCTCCTTACTCGGGCCAGTCTGTTAAGACGAGCGGCTACACTTGGCACTGTGCGCAGACTTGGGAGAGCACGCGGCCTTGAATTTGGATTGGTCTAGCGCATGAAGGAACCGCCAGTGACAGGAATCGAGAGGCCGGTGAGAAAGTCGGCTCCATCGGAGGCCAGGAAGGAGACGGCGTGGGCAAGGTCGTCGGTCTGAGCAAGGCGGCCGATCGGCGTGCTTCCCGCGGCGCCGGACAGAAGGGCGTCAGTGGCGTCCTTGACTTGCAGGGCTGGGTTGTCAAACAGGTTGGTCATATGTCCAACTCGTTCGGTGGGCGTGAGGCTGGGGCAGATGGCGTTGACGGTGATGCCGAATTCAGCCAGCTCCTGGGCGAGGGATTGTGTCAGGCCGACGATGCCGAATTTGGATGAGCAATAGGCGGCAAAGCGGGCAATGCCGCGCAAGCCCAAGACTGAGGAGACGCTGATAATCCGACCGCGGCCGCCGCGGTCGACCATGTGGCGCGCGGCTGCGCGGCTGCAGACGAACGAGCCCTTGAGGTTTACGGACATGACACGGTCCCACTCGTCCTCTTCGAGGTCGACGACGGGGACGCGATCTCTGCCGCCGCGGGCCGCTGCGTTGTTGACCAGGATATCGATTTGGCCGAGGGCGTCGATTGCCTGTTGCATGGCGCTCTCGACGGACGCGACGTCAGTGACGTCACAGGTCAGGGCCAGAGAGCGGCGCCCCATGCCTTCGATTTCAGCCTGCAAGGCAGGCAGGCCTTCCCAGTCGGCTTCGGGATAGGGTTTCTCTACGAGGTCGGTAACGACAACGTCGGCCCCGTCTGCGGCCAGGCGCAACGCAATACCGCGGCCGATGCCGTGTTCGCCCCCGGCTCCTGTGACGAAGGCAGTCTTTCCTGACAGGTTGTACATGGTGAAGTCCTCCAGATGTTCGCTGGCGCTAAGTTGCCGATTGGGCGGCGGGCTCATTCGCTCTACCGCTGAACGGCTGTTTGTCGATAATACTGTAACCGGAAATGGCTTAGGTCGGCAAAGAATCGGCTCTGCTATTGGCGTTTTCGCGTTCGTGTGGATAGGGGCGGCTTTACGGCAGTGTTTGGTGGTCAGTGGTCGGTGGGTGACGGGGCGCGTATAGGCCGGGGAGGGCCTGCGGGAAACATGCGGGGAGGGCGGTTAAGGGAGGAAGGGAGGAGTTGGCGGGACCGGCCACGGGCGCCCACAAAAGTGCGCTGAGCGCGGACAGGGGGGAGGGGAGGGCGATCGCCGGATTCAGGGCTGATTGAGAGGGGCGGGGTGGACTAGATGCGCTCAAAGTAACGGGTGCGTTCCCAGTCGGTGACGGCGTTGCGGAAGGCTTGAGCTTCGGTGGCGTAGAAGTGGGAGTAATGTTCGACGACGTCGGCGCCGAACGCGGCGCGGGCGAGGCCGCTGGTTGAGAAGTTGCTGACGGCTTCTTCGAGGGTGGCGGGCAGCGGCTGGATGTCGGCGGCCGCGTAGACGTCGCCGATGTGCGCGGGCGGGGGCTCGATCCGCTGGTCGATGCCGGCGAGGCCGGAGGCGATGACGGCTGCATAGGCGAGGTAGGGGTTGATGTCCGCGCCGGGGATGCGGCATTCGATGCGCAGCCTGGGGCCTGCGCCGACGACGCGAAAGCCGGCGGTGCGGTTGTCGGGCGACCAGGCGAGCGCGGTTGGGGCCCAGCTGCCGGCCTCGAAGCGTTTGTATGCGTTGACGGTTGGGGCGTAGCAGACCATGAGCTCGGGCACGTAGGACATCCAGCCGCCGAGGAACCAGCGGAAGGTGTCGGAGCAGGCGATGCCGGAAAGGTTTGCGTTGCCGGGGAAGGCGTTGGTCAGGTCTCCTTCGACGGTGGTCCAGAGGCTTACGTGGAGATGGGCGCTGGAGCCGGCCTCCCCCGCGTAGGGCTTGGCCATGAAGGTGGCGCTGCAGCCGAGCTGGTCTGAGATTTCCTTCACCGCCTGCTTGAGGAGGAGATGGCGGTCGGCCATTTCGAGGATTGGCGCGAAGCGGATGTTGAGCTCGTGCTGATTTTTGCCGAACTCGCCCTTGGTGGACTCGACGGGGACGCCGGATGCAGCGAGCCGGCGGCGGAATGCGCCGTTGAGGTCTTCGGTCCTGGACATCTGCAGGAGGGTGTAGTCTTCGCGGTACCATCCGACTTCGGCCAGGTTACGGTAATCGTTGCGGGCGGCGTCGAGGTAGGAAGTGCGATAGAGAAAGTACTCGAGCTCGGATCCGGCCATGGCTTCGAATCCATGGGCGCGCAGGCGTTCGAGCTGTTTGCGCAGGATGGAACGGGGGGCGACAGTTACTGGTTCATGACTGGGGTCGAGCTGGGCATCGCAGAGTACGAGGGCGGTGCGGTCGAGCCAGGAGAGGCGGCGAAGGGTTGGGAGGTCGGGGGCCAGGTGGACGTCGCCGTAGCCTGATTCCCAGTTGGAGAACTGGTATCCGGGGACAGGCTCCATTTCCATGTCGATGGTGAAGAGGTAGTCGCAGGCGTGGGCGCCGCGGGCGACGTCGGTGAGGAAGTAGGAGGCGTCGAGGCGCTTGCCCATGAGTTTTCCGTAGGGGTCGGGGAAGGCGAGGATGACGGTGTCGATTGAGCCGTCTTCGACGGCTGCGCGCAGTTGATCTATTGTGAGCATTCCTGGGGCTCTGTTTTGATCTGGCTGCATGGTTTTGGCCTCCGGCGTGACTGGTTTGCGCGGCGCGGCGCAGGGAACTGCTGAGAGAAATCCGCTTCCGTTGCGTTGAGGGAATTATATACGGAAGAGGCGGGAACCTTCTACCAGGGCTTGTCTGGGCTGGTAGAGGTTGAGAATTTCTGGGTGAGAGGGCTGGACAGTCCACGAAGAGGCGCGGAGGAATTCGCTTTTGTGATCCGCGTAGGGGCGCGAAAGAGCGCGAAGAACACCTTTTTGTCCACGGAGAATACCCTTTTGGTCCGCGTTGAGGGGTGGAGGGCATCTTTGCCTGCCTGCTTTGGGGCGGCGCCGAGCTTGGGGGCTCGGCGCCGGTTTATTTGGCAGGGTTGGGAGGGGATTGGGGGCTTATTGGTGCAGGAATTCGAGTGTCTGTCCTGTCTGAACTTGCGTTCTTGATTGCAGGGTGATGGCGCCTTCCTGTTTGCTGAAGGGGACGGGTTCGCCGTCGAGGGTGACGCGGGCTACTTGCGTATCGGCGAGGGCGGGCAGGTTGATGCGCTGGAGGCGGAGGTCGCCGTAGAGGACCTTCAGGGAGGAATGGTCCTGTGCCGATTGGAACTGGCCCCAACCGGAGTCGAGGGACCAGAAGCAGCTGAAATCTCCCTTGCCGGTTTGGACTGGCTGGAAGCCGATGGCGCCGTTGACCATGTCGAACTGGAAGCCGGAGAAGGCGTTGAGGAGGGCGTAGGATGCCATGCTGCGGGCGTAGTTGTTGCCGCATTCGAATTCGTTCCAGGGGTTGCGGCGTTCACCGTCGTAACGGTGGCGGATGGCGTCGATGCAGTGCATGCCTTCGTCGACGAGCCCGACCATGATCATGTGGCAGGCGGCGGCGTATTCGAAGCCGTTCATCGTCTCCTGTGAGTAGGGGGCAGGGATGAGGGGCTTGTGGACATCCTCGGGCCAGGCGCAGATGACGAGGCCGCCTTCGTCGTTGAGGGCGTAGATGCGGCAGGGGTTGTAGGCCTGGCTCATTTCAGGGACGAAGTTGTGCTTGTAGATGGCGGCGCAAGCATGTTTGACCTGATCGGGGTCGTGGAGGTCGCCGAGGCCGTAGAGGGAGGCGTGCCACTGGGCGAGAACCTGGTCGATGCTGCTGCCTTCTCCGATCTGGTACTTTATCTCGTTGTGCTCGGGGTTCCAGTAGGCGTCTAGGGCGGAGCCGCCTTTGAGGGCGTCCTCCTGGGGGCCGTAGGATTCGACGAGTTCGCGATCACCAAGGTCGACTTTCTGAACGTAGTATTCGCCATTGAAGAGATTGGCATCGACCCAGGCCTTGCCGCGTTCAAAGATGGCATGGTATTCGGAGGCGCTTGCCACGTCCCCTATGGCTTCGGCCATTTCGGAGGCTGCTTTGAGGGCGCCGAGGTAGAAGCCTGTCAGCCAGGAGTTGGGGCCGAAGAGCTCCATATCGAGCGTATGGTGCTGGCGGCCGGTGAGCACGCCGGACTTTTCGGGATCCCAGCGGTCGATGTTTTCGGGGCTCCAGGCGTATTCGAGGGACTTCTGCACGCCGGGCCAGACGGAGCGCAGCCAGGCGTGATCGCCGCTGATCTTCCAGTCGCGATAGGTTTTCATGACGCCGCCGAACTGGCCGTCGCAGCATGGGCGGAAGGGCCAGGGCTCGGAGCCGAGAGGGAGCTGAATACGGAAGGGCATGGCGCCGTTTTCGAGCAGGTTGTACTTGTAGTCGGCGGTGCGCATGGTGCGCTCCAGGTGGGGAAAGAGGAAGGGGAGGGCTTGCTGATAGTTCCAGACGTGGGTGCAGCTGCCCTCGCAGCAGCCTTCGTCGGGGTGCAGGCCTTCCCAGCCGTAGAAGGTCCCGTCTTCCAGGCGCAGCACGGTGGGGGATTTGAGGATGGAGATGTTGGCGGAGACGGCGTCGAGGGCTGTGTGGGGGATGGTTGAGGCGAAGAGCGCTTCTTTGAAGCGTTTTGTTTCGTCGTAGAGGCGCGGCCAGTTCTCGATAGCGTACCGGGCGCTGGCCCTGGAATCGTTCCAGAGGGTGGCGTAGTAGTTTTTCCAGTTCCCTGCGTCGGCCTGTTCTTTCTTCCAATAGTTTTCGCAGGTGGGGAAGCTCCAGCTGATGAGAAAGCGGACGCGGCGTGTTTCGCCGGCGGCGACGGGCAGGTGTACGGCGAGCAGGCCGGTGTCCTGCTGGGTAAACTGGGCGCCGGCGCCCCTCTCTTCAGGCGTGTCGTAGAGGCGGTTTTCGAAGGGACCCGGTGTATTGAGGTCTTTCCAGTAGACTTCGAGGTTGTCGAACCAGGCGCCGCGGAACCAGTTCTGCTGCCAGCTGACGTCAACATCGCCGGCGAGCCCGGCGTCAGTGGCGAGGGTCAGGTCGCCATAGGCCGTGTCTTCGGGCTGGAGGCTGTCGGAGGAGAGGTGGAGGGCATGGCCCCAGGCGCGCTCCTCGATTGCGTTCAGGTTTACGGCGGGCAGGGGATTGGTGAGAACGCCGACGATGGTGTAGGTGTGATCGGCGGCGCTGGTGTTGGTGACGCTGAATTCGAAAAAGGCGGCGGGGATACCGGAGTCGTCCTCGTTGGTGGGGATGAAGGGGTTGAAAGCGGTCAGCTGGACCTGTCCGGGGAAGGTGTCATCGCGATACGTGAGCTCGGCGATGGGGAATTCGCCGCGAAAGTCGACGCTTTCGAAGTGGGGCAGCCCGGTCAGGTATTCGCGGCGGGGCCCCCAGCCGAAGGTGCTGAACTGGGGCGCGAGGAGGTCGCCCTGGAAGGGCGCGTGCAGGTTGCCGTGGAGGATGCGGGCGTCGGCTACTTCGCCGTTATCTTCGACGCGGATGGCGAAGTGGGAGAAGCCGTTGACGCCGCCCTTGTTGGGGCGGTTGAAGATCTCCCAGTCGATGAGGCGTCCATTGCCGGCGAGCCCGATGCAACCGGTACCGATTCCGCCGAGTGGGAAGCTGATCTGGTTGGTTTTTTCGTTCTTGTAGACGAAGCGCTCCATTTGAATCTCCGGACTGCAGTGGTCAGAATGGCAGTGGTCAGTGGTCAGTGGTCAGTGATGAGTGGTCAGTAGTCTGCGGTTTTGAGATGGTTGGGTGTTGGCCGTTTTGCCCTGGCTGCTGGCAATGTGATGATGGCAGTTGAAGACTGACTGAAACAGCGTTCGAAAGCGGGACAGGGTTATGCTGCCTCCTCTTGTTGGAGGACGAGTTGGTAGTTTGCGGCGATGAAGAGGCTGTAGATTGCTGGTAGGAGGAGGATCAGGCCCAGGCTGATGTAGACGACGCTGAAGGCGAAGAGAATGCCGATGGCCAGGATACCCAGGCTGTTGGCGGGATTGCGGCTGGCCAGGATCAGGGCGTCGCGTATATGGGCGCGGACGCCACTATCGGGTTGTTGGACGAGATTGGGAAAGGCATAGAGCGACAGTGTTGCCATAACAGCGCAGCCGAGGAGGTCGGCTCCGAGGCCGAGCCATACGATGGGGGCAACGGGTTCAGTTTGGAGGGCCGGCAGAGTCGTGATGAGAGCGAACAGCGGAAAGGCAGTCAGAAGGCTCAAGAGGACGCTGCGCGGCCAGACACGGCGGAAGTCTTTGAAGATTGCGTGGTGACGGGGCACTACACCTTGCATGAGACGCATATCGAAGGCCAGCAGGGCGGCCCATGCGGGTCCGATGGTGAGGGCGGCCGCGAACAGGGATGGGATGAAGAGACCGGTGGTGAAGAGGAAGGCGGCGGGCAGACTGGCAAGATTGAATAGCAGCGCTGCCCAGAGCAGTTGGGGCAGGTTTTCCCAAAGTGTTTGGACAACCTGTACCACGTATGTGCCGCCGGTGATGCCCTGCTGACTGGTCATCCTTTCATACCGGTAATCGCCGCGCCCTGGACGATCCATCGCTGGGCCAAAAGAAAGAAGACGAGCAGGGGAAAGATGGAGATCATGATGCCGGCGAGTACTTCGGACTGGTTGCCGGAGCCCATGTAGCCGCGGATGGTGGCGATGGCGATTGGGAAGGTGAATTTATCCCAGTCGCGCAGGAAGAGCAGCGGCCCGACGAAGTTATTCCAGGAGGCGAGGAAGGTGAAGATGCCGAGGGCGGAAAGGGCGGGGCCGGTCAAGGGGAGCAGGATCTGCCAGTAGATGCGGAAGTAACCGGCGCCGTCGATTTTGGCGGCGTCGAGGAGCTCCTCGGGCAGGGATTTGAAGTGCTGGCGGAGCAGGAAGACGCCGAATGCGCTGGTAACGCTGGGGAGGATGAGCGCCCAGTGCGTGTTCATGAGGTCGAGGGAGCGGATGATGATGAATGAGGGAATCAGGGTGACAGTGGCGGGGACCATGAGCGAGGCGAGGAACAGTCCGAAGAGGATATCGCGACCGAAAAAACGCAGGCGGCCGAAGGCGTATCCGGCCATTGAGCAGGTGAGCAGTTGCGCGCCGGTGACGATGAGTGCGATCTTGAGGCTGTTCCAGAAAAAGAGCATGAACTCGATGTCAGGAGAGTTGATGACGGCGACATAGTTCTGCCAGTGTAACGCTGTGGGCCAGAAATCGGGGGGGAGATCGAAGGAGTTTTTCGGGTCGCGCAATGAGGTCGAGAACATCCAGCTGATGGGCGCGATTTCGATGACCGCAATGCCTATCAGCAGGATCCACAGGAGAGCTTCGCCCAGTTGAAGCCAGACAGACATTCTATATGTTCTGGGAAGTGAAACAGGCTTGGACGCGGTTCTGGTAGTGGTTGCCATCAGCTTTGTCTTTTGACGGTCGACGTCTGACGAGGCGGCTTTGAGCAGGGCGCCCCTCTATTCATAGTGAACCCAGCGGCGCGCGCCGAGGAACTGCAGCAGCGTGAGCGTGATCAGAATGATAAACAGGGTGAAGGAGACGGCAGAGGCGTAGCCCATTTCAAAGCCGCGGAATGCCTTCTCGTAGATATACATGGCAATGACGCGGGAGGCGTCCCCCGGGCCGCCTTCAGTGAGCACCCACACATTGTCGAAGATTTGGAATGCGCCGATGAGAGAGATAACGATGGCAAAGAAGGCGGTGGGCGAGATGAGGGGAAGCGTGACGTTGCGGAACTGTTGCCAGAAGCCGGCACCGTCGATGCGGGCGGCTTCGTAATAGACGGCGGGAATGCCCTGGAGGCCGGCGAGATAGATGACCATGAGGTAGCCGCAACTCTTCCAAACGTCGTAGATCATGGCTGAGACCAGGGCCCAGGTGGAGCTGCTGAGCCAGGGCACGGGGTCGAGCCCGATCTGGCCGATGAGGAAATTGACAACGCCTCTGTCCTGCGTGAGGAGGAAGCGCCAGACGACGGCAAGGGAGGCGGTGGTGGTCATGACCGGGAAAAAGATGGAGGTGCGCAGGACGTAACGCAGGCCCCATGGCATGGCGCGATTGAGACCGACGGCCAGGAGAAGGCCGAGAACGTTGTTGAGGAGTGTGGCGCCGATTGTAAGGCGCAGCGAGTTCCAGTAGATCTTGAACATTCTGGAATCGGTGGCAAGCCGGGTTATGTTTTCGGCGCCGGCCCACTTTGGCGGTGTCAGCAGGTCGTAGTGCAGGAAGATAAGGATGAGAGACGCGACGATGGGCAGGGCGGTGAAAACGAGGAGGCCGAGGAGGGCAGGCGTGGCGAACAGATAGCCCGCCAAGGCTTCCCGCCGCGCCAGGGCTTGGCTTCGTTGGTGTTTGGCTTGCCGGTCTACTCTGTCTTCAGACAGCGCTGTAGACGTCATTGCGTGTCCTATTTGGAATTGCCAGAATGGCAGGTTGCCTGCCGGTCGAATGGCGATGGGCCAGAGGCCGCCAGGCAACCTGCTTTTTGTGTGCGCTACTTATGCCTTCAGCTTGTCCATTTCGGGCTGCAGCTCGTCGTGGGCGGCCTGAAGGGCCTCTTCAACGGAGCGTTCGCCGTTCCAGATCGTGGCGTAGTTCCGGTTGAGGATTGGTTCGACGATATTGAAGTTGGTGGGTGACGGCACGGTTGCGGCGAAGTCGAGCGATTCATAGAAGAGCGCCGTATTGGGCGGGCCGTACTCGGAGAACACAGGCATCTCGGCGACGGAGCGCAGGGCGGGGATGTTGCCGCCCAACTGCACCATGTCGATCGAAGTATCGGTGTCGGAGAGCAGCTTGACGACTTCCCAGGCCTCGTGCGGATTCTCACTGGAAGTGGAGACGCCCCAACCGTCGGTCCCGGCCACAGTCTTGAGCGGGCCGGCCTGGTGCGGTTGATATTGGATGTCGTAGGTCTCGAATTCGGCCTCGAGCGACCCGCCGATGCACCAGCGGCCGCAGGTGCGCATGACGAGGTTGCCGGCGTGGAACTGGGCCCATTCATCCCACCCTTCGGGGCTGGGGGCGACTTTGTGTTCCAGAATCAGGTCGGCCATGAACTGAACGGTTTCGGCGACCTTGGGATCGAGCAGATTGGAATCCAACCAGTCGTCAGACAAGGGGGAGACATCGTTGTTGAAGTACCAGGCAGCCATGCCGAACATGCCGGCGCCCCAGAAGGAGTAGGCGAAACGGTCGTCGGCTCCGCCTGTCACGTTGGCGACGGCCAGGCAGGTTTCGAGGAAGTCGTCCCAGTTCCAGTCGGTTGAGGGCGGGTCGAGACCTTCTTCCTCGAATATGGCGGTGTTGTAGTACATGACCATGTTGTTCCAGGAGAAGGGGTACTCGTACTGTTTGCCGTCGACCTGCAACATTTCACGCAGGGTGACGTGGACGTCGTTCTGCAGGATTTCGTTGGCGGGGGCGTCTCCGGCGAGGAAGTCGTCCAGGGCGACGAGAACGTTCTTGGCCGTGAGAAGGCGGAGGCCTTCGATGGCGATCATGATGACGTCGATCTGTTCGCCGCCGGCGATGCGGGTGAGGAGCGTGTCTGAGTAACCATCCCAGCCGCCTTCGCCCCAGCCATTGGCATTCACTTCCATTTCGATGCCGGGGATCCTCTCCATTGACCGATCCAGGGCGTTGTCGAAGGTGTTGACGGGCATGGAGGTGGTGGCGATGACGGAGACCGGCTCCTTGGCCGGTTCGGAGTCTGCGCCGGCGTCGGTCGAGGCCGCGGGCGCTGCGCAGGCGGCAAGCGCGGCGCCGGCTGTGCCAATGCCGGCGATGCGCAACATGTCGCGGCGGCTCATGTTTGGGTGGGAAGGGGTCTGAAGTTTGGACATAATCTGTCTCCTTTGAGGCGGTTATATTGACAGTTTGGGGCGGCTTTTCATGCCCCAGGTCTACGTTCAGGGACGGGAACCCATGGTCAATTCAGGGGGGCGGCGCGTGCCTCAGAATTCGCCCTACACAAAGCGACGAATTCTAAACTCTGTTGTACGCATCGCGACCACGTTGGGCTCTTGCGAAACCGATCGTTTAAGAACGGCTTTCATTCAGCGGGCAAACGGAGCTTGGTGGATAGATGGCGGAACGCGGTTATTTGGGGTTAGGGGGAATGATAGAACAGGCATGGCTTATTTCCAAATTTCGGGGGATGTGTCTTGCGTTTTGGGTTGTGTGGAGCTCTGGTCGGGGGAAAGACTTTGGCGGGAGACTGAAACTTGATCTATGACTGTCTGGGGACTCAGATGGGGCGTCGGGCCGCCAGAACAGGGCTCGGATTCCCTTTGAAAACCGGACGCGTCGCGCTACAATACCCACTAGACGTTATTCTTGCCATCTAATGGGACGGAATGATGCGTGCCAAGGTGGCAGACGCGATTCACTTAGTTCAGAATCGAATACGCTGGAAGCCGGGCAGTGCTGCGAATCACCTGGGGAAACGCAAAAGGCGCGGTCATCTTTCGCCTGAGGCAACGCTGACGGACTACGAACGGATTATACGCTCGGTAGTAGGTGACGTGAATGCGACAGTGTATCTTTATGTTTACAACAGCGCTGCCTATGTAGCCGTCGTTTCAATCATACAGCGGCGGACTTGGCTGGCATTGTTTGCTCTGGATGGACTTCTTGAAAGCGCGTATATCGTTGAACGCCCAGATCTGTATTTGAGTAATCCTGCTTTTGAAAAAATGGGCACCCTGGATGAGGTTCTATCATGAACACTGTCGAAGAAAGATTATCTGCTTATGAAGTGGACGTCGAGTTTCCTGATGTCAGCGGCTTGGAGCATTTGCAGATGTTAATGACGCGTAGCGAACTTCACGATGCAGGCCATCTTCTGACCACGGACCAGCAGACACGTTTGGCGAATGCCGACAAGAAGCTACTCCAGCATGTCCGGAAGTACAACGACGCTATCCAGTCCATCGCAGATTTGACCCATTGGCGCGAGACCACCGCAGGCGTTACACCTGAACATTGGTGGTGGTATCTGGATGTGCTGGCGCAACTGCCTGCTGGCCCGGAAACCGTTGGAATCAACGCCCTCGCTGCTAAAGAATGAGCTTCGAACCGGTTGACGCCTGCCGAAAAAGGGCGACGCCGGGTTTCGAATGGGTCTGCTGATAAAGGTTCTGAAGTGCCCAGGCAGGGCCTCTCATAAATCCTCGCTATTGGACTAGAGTTACGACTCCAGCTCGCGGCACGTGCCCATTTGCAACACATTGACATGCGACCAACGCTTTGCTAGGATGTTGGCACGTTGCGCCGCGGGTCGGGCGGCAACTCAATCATGTCTGGGAAGCGAAGCAACGGCTCTGTTCAGCCTGCGCACGGTGGGTAGGCGGCGTCATCCACGCGCGTGCGGCAGGCTGTCGTGCCGGAAACGGCGTGCCAGCGCTGGAGATTCATGGTTCTCCAAAAAGGAACTTCCTATACGTTTTCCCAGATCCTCGAGTTGAACTCAGAGACGGACGAGATTCTTGCCGATTTAGGCTACCGCTTTTGCAACGCGCCCCTTGAATTGCCAACTGAAGAGATTCCGCGCCGTGCGCAGCTCGGGCCGCTGCGCGCGCAGATGCGGGAGCGGCTGCCGTATGTGCCGCTGACCAACGAGGCCGCGTACCGATCTTTCTACGCAGTTCCGGTGTTGTTTGCGGCGCTGGATCAGTTCAGATTCAAAATGAACATCGCGTATCCGGTGGCGGGCGGGAGGCTGACCGGCACGGTGGACTTTTTGCTGCGGGGCGGGCAGGACCTTGTGGTGGCCGGCGTGCGGAGCGAGGCCCTGGCGCGTGGATTCCAGAAGCTGGCCGTACAGATGGTATCAGTGAGCGAGTACACGGCGATGCCGACGGTTGGGCCGAAACATCCACGTCGAGCGCAGAAGGCTGAGCGCACTCGGCGGGCCCGTGAAGCGGGCGGGCAGTCGAGGCTTGCCCAAGGCGGAAAAACGCAGGTGTACGGTGTGTTGACGGCAGGGCCGATCTGGCAGTTTGGTCTGCTGGAACGAGGAGAGAAGAGGGTGACGAAGGACAGCGAGACGTTCACATTGCCGCGCGATCTGGAGAGGCTGGTCGAGGTCTTCGGCGGTGTGCTGGGCGAAAGACGAGATAAACCGGACGGTGTCAGGCGCGAAGGAGAAAGGTAGCAATGCGCGAACAGTTAGCGATGACAGGCGGCGCGCCGGTGCGTACGCTGCCATTTGGACCGAGCCACTATTTTGGGGACGAGGATATTGAAGCGCTTTCTGAGGTGATCCGGTCGGGCGCGTTGGGGAAGGGCCCGAAAGTGAGGCAGTTCGAGGAGGCATTTGCGGCGCGGCACGGGGTGGCCCACGTGGTCACGGTGACATCGGGCACGGCGGCGATGCACACCTGTGTCGGCGCGGTAAATCCCGATCCTGGGGATGAGATTATCGTGACGCCGTGGACGTCCGGGGGCAGCATCATCGGCACGCTGCTGCACAACTGCGTGCCGGTATTCGCCGACGTTGATGACACGTTTACAGTGGACCCGGCGGACGTCGAGGCCAAGATTACGCCGAGGACGCGGGCGATCATCGCGGTTCATCTCTTTGGCAATCCCTGTGACATGGCTGCCCTGCGGGAGATCGCGGACCGGCATCAGATCTTTCTGATTGAGGACTGCTGCCAGGCCCACTTTGCCGAATATCAGGGCAAGGTGGTGGGTTCAATGGGGGACATAAACGGCTTCAGTTTTGGGGGGAAGCATCTCTCTGCGGGGGGCGGCGGCGCGATCATGACGGATAACGAGACGTTGTGGGAGCGGGCGCTGATCTTCTCTGACTGCGCGTTGCCGCGCAATGGCGGGCCCTATGAGGGCCGGCCATACGCGAACTATTTCCTGGCGCCGAACTACAAGCTGAACGACCTGATGGCGGCGGTCCTGATCTCGCAGCTGGAGAAGGTGGACGGCTACATCGAGAAGAAGATCGCGGCGGCGGAAGGGATAATCGAGCAGGTGTCGGATATCGAAGAGATCACGCCGCAGCGCGTGCGGGAAGGGGACCGGAACTCGTACTGGGTGCTGGGGATGACGCTGGATACGGACAAGATGGAGTGCGACGCGTGGGAGTTTGCCGAAGCGCTCCAGCACGAGGGAATTCCGGCCGGAGGCCCGTATATTGGGTCGGGCAAAGAGGGGCCGCTCTACCGCAACCCGTTCCTGTCGGAGCCGAACTGCTATGGCCGCAGCCGCTTTCCGTTTGATTACGAGCGTGAGAAGCCGGTCGACTACAGGTTGGCGGAGTGCCCGAACGGAGAGAAGCTGATGCGGCGCGGATTCAGTTTTGCGATGCAGCCGAGCATGGATGAGGAGGATGCAGCCGACATCGCGGCTGGGATTCGGAAGGTGTTCGGGCATTTCCGCAAGCGAGGGAACTTCAATAGTTAGTGGTCAGTGATCAGAAACTGCAGGGGACTGACCGGATAGAGCAGTAGGGGATGGGGCGAGAGACCACGGGGTGGAAGGGCGGGGAAGGACAGGGGCACAGCAGTTGCGTCTTGATGGAGGCGGTTGATGACCCGGGAGACGAGCGGCCAGAAGCCGATCTGGTGCGGGATTCACTATTTGCTTTATTTACGGCTGGCGGGGGCGGAGGAGGATTGCGCGCGGTTCAGCCTGTTTCAGACGGAGTACAGCCCGGCTGGGGGAGGGCACGCAGGCTTTTTGCATATTGATCCTTCGTGCATGCCTTCGGCGCCGGCCAGCGCGGTGTATACGGACAATCCGGAGATGGCGGGCTGGCTTTACGACAGGATGTACCGCGACAGCGACAATTCGCTGGCGGCGTGCGGCGAGAGGATCATCACGGCGCGTTTTGGCCGCGGCGGCGATATGCGGCAACGGCTGGGTTATTCGATCGACAGCGCGGATGGGACTGTGGGGGCGGCGTGGACCGAGCTGGAGGCGCCCTTTGTTCATCACGGCATCGCGGGGGGCTCGGGCTTGTACACGTATTGTCTCTTTGTGGTGGCAAACGGCGCCGGCATTGAGGTGAATGGGGAGATGGTTCCCGGCGACCTGTATGCCCGCCAGGACTGGATTGCGCTGGTGGGGCGACCGCTCAGCTCCTGTCTGATCGCCGACGAGATTTGGGCTGTGCCGTGAGAGGGCAGCAGCCTGCGGATGGACAGTCGTTCAATGGATAGACAAACTACTACTTTCAGTCGGAGAGACCGTCGAAAATGAAAAAGCTGAGATTTGCGCAGGCCGGTGTTTCGCTTATGCATGCCAACATGTACCGCGACACGCTGATGCTGCTGCCCGCTGAGATTGAGTTGATCGGATTCTACGATCCCGACCCGGAGGGCGTGACGCCCAACCTGAAGGCGGACGTTCAGGACGTGCCGTTTTACGACAGCCTGGGCGAGCTGCTCGCGCAGGGCAAGCCGGATGCGGTGATGGTCTCCACCTATCTGAAGGACATGCCCGCGTGGATGGTGCAGGTGGCCGAGGCAGGGGTGCACGTGTGGGGGGAGAAGCCGTTCGCGGTGCATTCGAGCGAGCTGGTTCCGGTGGCGGAGGCTGTGCGGCGCAACAATCTTCACTTTTCGTGCGGCTATACGTGGCGCTTCCACCCCATTGCGAATCTCATCAAGAAGACGTGGGCATCGGGACTGCTGGGGAAGCCCTATTCGATCGAGTTTTGTTTCCTGACTTCGAGCGTGGCCCGACGCGGCCCGGATACCTGGTACTTCAAGCGCGAGGAAGCGGGTGGAGGGATTCTCAACTGGCTGGGGTGCCACTGGATTGACCTGATGCGGTATTTGACGGGCGCGGATGTGGCGCGGGTTGCGGCGATTGAGGCCAATGTTGGCGGGCATGACATTGATGTGGAGGATGCGGCGACGGTCTCGATGGGTTTTGACAACGGGATGATTGGCAGCCTTCATGCGGGTTACTTCACGTCCGGATACGGCGAGATCTCGATCGGGATGCGCGGGTCGTTGGGGTTGATCAAGTGGGACGTGGATGAAGGCAGGTGTACGATCATGAGCGACCATCCGAAGTGGTCGGGCGCGCCGACGCGGGAGTATGACATTCCGTCGGCTCAGGTGCCGGGCTATGGGGCGGAGGGGAGGACGTCAATCCAGGCGTTTGCGGCAGCGATTCGCGGTGAGGGAAGCAGTGGTTACCAGGTTGAGGAGATCATCAGGTCGCTGCAGATCATCGAGGCCGCGCATGCGTCGGCGGCGGAGGGGAAGACGGTCACGCTATGAGCGGAAAAGAACTGTTGCGGGTCGCGGTGGTGGGCTTGCGGATACATGCGGGCGGGCTGGAGCCGGACCGCAATCACGGCCTGATCAAGTCGTTTCACGGGCAGGAGGAGGCCCGGATCACGGCCTACTGTGAGTGGGATGCGGATGAGGCGGCGGCGCTGGAGAGTCTGGCGCGGCACGATCCGGAGGCCCGCATTTTCGACAATCTTTGCGATCTGTTCGAGTGGGACGGGTTTGACGCGGCGGTCGTGATGCTGCCGCCGGACGAGGCTGCGCGGGCAGCGGAACGGCTGGCCGAGGCCGGCAAGCATATGTTTATCGAAAAGCAGGCGGCGCGGACGGCGGCGGAGCTGCAACCGGTTGTTGAACTGGCGCAGGCGCGCGGCCTGGTGGTACAGATTGGCTACCCGTGGCCGCGTCATCCGGTGGCGGAGGAGATCCGGCGCTGTCTGGACGAGGGCGTGCTGGGGAAGTTGCTGGCGATGGAGGCGAGGCTGGTGACGATACAGGTTGGGCCCGGATTGCGCGAGCCGGACCATTGGATGTACCGCGAGGAAACTGAAGGGGGCGGTATATTGCATATGGAGGGCGGGCACTGGCTGACCCTCTTCCAGATGTTTGCGCAGTCGCGGGTGCGGTCGGTGACGGCGCTGTGCAGCCGGCGCACGGACGAGATTCAGGAGGGCGTGGAGGACGCGGCGACGGTGGCGCTGGAGTATGAGAACGGCGTCCATGCCTGTCTGCACATGGGTTATTTGCTGAGCGGGATCGGACCGCGCAACGATACGTTTATGGCGGTGCGGGGTCAGCTTGGGGCGGCGACGTGGTCACCTGTCGGAGACGGTGTCCTGAACGTGAGCAGCGCGGCGCCGGCATGGGAAGGCGCGCCGGAGCGGCGCTTTGACATGCCGCCGGCGCCGCGGCCGGTCTATGCGGAGCAGTGGGGTTTCGAGTATGTGTCGGACTTTGTGCGGGCTGTACGAGAAGGGGGCAAGGCGGTGGTGAGCATCGAGGACGCTCACCACATTTTGCAGATTTTCGATGCTGCGTATGCGTCTTCGCGGACGGGCCGGAGGATAGAGATTTAGGCGGCTGCGGCCGCGAAGTCTTCGGGCGCGGGCATCGTTCGTTGGCTAGACTCTGCCGGGGTACTCTTTTCCGCGAATCAGCATGAAGCGAAACTCGCCGCGCGGTTTTTCGCATTCGGTGAGTAAGCGGGCCTCTTCGTCTTCGATGCCGAAGTACATTGTCTCGGAGCGGATGTAGTGGAGCGCGAGCCCGCGGCGGCGGTGGGGCGTGGCATTGGCGCCGGTGCGGTGGAAGTTGAGGCCGTGATGGAACATACAGCTGCCGGCGGGCAGTTCGACAGGAACGGGTTTGTTCAGGATCGGGCTGTTCAGAAATTTGTCCTTGTGCTCCGAATCGATGGGGCCCCATTTATGGCTGCCGGGAATGACGGTCATGCAGCCGTTGTCGACGGTGGCGTCATCGAGGGCGACCCAGCAGCTTACGTGCCCCTGGGGCGCGAACATGAGCCAGGACAGGGAGTCCTGGTGCCAGTCGGTTACGGTGCCGTGGAAGCGGGGTTTCATCATCAGCTGATCGGTATAGAGCTTGATGTTGGGGCCGATGAGGTCGTCGATGACGTCGACGATTTCGGGTTTGCGGGCGATGCGTTCGAATTCGTCGTCAAAGTAGCAAAGCTGGGTCATCTTGCGGACGGCGTCAAGCGGCTCAACGTCGTCGGGCAGGCCGTTGCGGAACTGGGCTTCGAACTGGATATAGCGGGGCGGGACATGGTTGACCTTTCCGCTAATGATGTCTTCGCTGCGTTTGCGCAGGGCGGCGAGGTCATCGTCTGAAAGGATACGGTGGTAGGGGAGATATCCGTTATCCCAGAAGAATTCTTTTTGTTCGTCTGACAAGGCCATTGGGAGAACTCCTTTGCGAGCTTTCGGGCAGAACAGGTTGCCGGGGGACAGCGGACAGGCTGCGATTGAATATCATTTAGAGTATACCGAACAGGCAAAAAATATGTCAATCAGATATGATCAGTTGCGCTGAGAAATCAGTCGCGAAGCAGCGAGAGTCGGCCACAGAGCTCTTGAGGGAGAGAAGATGATACGAATAGGAATGATTGGGGCAGACAGTACGCACACGGAGGCGTGGACGAGGTTGGTCAACCCGCCGGACAGTCCGCTGCACGGGCGGGCGCAGGTGGTGAAGCTGTGGGGGGAGGATGGGGAACAGGCGCGTGCGAAGGCGGAAGCGTGGCAGATCCCGGAAGTGGTGGGCAGCCCGGGCGAGGCTCTGAGCGACGTGGACCTGGCGATGGTCGTCAATCGCTATGGCGAGGACCATCCGGCCCATGCCCGGCTTGCGATCGAAGCCGGTCTTCCGACCTTTGTGGACAAGCCTTTTGCCAATGAGATGGACGACGTTCACAGTTTGGTCGGGCTGGCCGCGGAGCAGGGGACGCCGCTGATGTCGTGTTCGGCGCTGCGTTATGCGGGGGAGGTGTTGGAACTGCAGGAGAGGATGGCGGGCTTCGGCGCGCTGAACTGCGCTGTAGTCAGCGGGGCGGCTGCCGGAGATTTTCCCGATCCGCGGGCGTTGCACCCCTTCTTTTACGGCATTCACGCGGCTGAGTTGTTGCACACGCTATTGGGGAGCGGCGCGGAGGCGGTGACGACGCGGCGAACGGGACGGTGCGATATTGGGCTTGTCCACTATGCGGATGGGCGGCAGGGAGTGGTCAACCTGCTGCATGAAACGCCCGGACTGTATCATGGCGCGGTGTTCGGCGCGGCGGGTTGGGGCGAGGCGGATATTGTGGACGGGGACCGGTTCTATACAGAGACGCTGGCGCGAGTAATAGAGATGGCGGTCAGCGGCGAGCCGCCTTTTCCGGTGGCGTGGACGGTTGAGGTGATGGCGATCATGGCGGCGCTGGTGCGTTCGGCCGAGGAGGGCGGGCGCACGGTAGAGATCAGTGAGTTCGGGCAGTAGATCGCGATAAATGGCCAGTAAACTGAACAGAACAAGAAGGAATGCAATTATTCCATGACTTATTCACCTTTGCAGATAGGCGTTGTCGGCCCGGGCCGGATGGGGAGTGTGTACGCGCGGCTGGCGAGCGAACTGAGCGAGACCAACCTGGTGGCGGTATCGGGCCGCAGTGAGGGATCCACGAACGAAGTTGCAGGGCAGTACGGCGTGCCGGGCTATCCGAATGTGGGGCACGAGGCGATGCTGGCCAAGCACCCCGAGATCGAGGCGGTGGTGGTGTCGGTGTCGGAGTGGATGCACACGGCGCCGGTGCTGGCTGCGCTTGAGGCGGGCAAGCACGTGCTGGTGGAGAAGCCGATGGCGGTGTCAGCGGCGGACGCACAGAAGTTTGTCGAGACGGCCGACCGGGTCGGCGTGCAGTTGATGGTCTGCCACAGCTTGCGGTTCGACCATCCTTACGCGGCGATGCGGCAGGCGGTGGCCGCGGGCGAGATCGGGGAGGTAATGCATCTGTATTCGCGGCGGAATACGATACAGCTCGCGGCGGAGCGGGTGCTGGGCAAGTTTTCGCTGGCGTACTGGCTGACGCCGCACGACATCGATATGATGCTGTGGACGGTTGGTCGGCCGATTACGAGTGTGAAGGCGTACGCCCGGGAGAAGGCGAAGGGCAAGCAGGACTTTATCATTGCGGTGTTTACATTCGATAATGGCGTCGTGGGTGTGTTGGAGACATCGTGGAGTACGCCGGCGTTCAGCGGACGTTCGCAGGCCGAGCACTTCAGCATTCACGGCACAGAGGGCGCGGCCGAAGTATTGGGCCATGAGAATGCGGTTGCTATCTATCATGTAGGCGGTGATCCGGACTATCCCGACATCGGTTACACACCGGTGCTGCACGGGCGGCAGGAGGGGATGTTCCGTTCGCTGTTCAGCCACTTTGTAGGGGTGGTACAGGGGAAGTGGGAGCCGATCGTCACGGGCAGGGACGGGCTGGCGGCGATTCAGGTAGCGGCGGCGCTTGAGCGGGCGCTGGAGAGCGGCCGCGAGGAAGAAGTGGAGAGATGACGGTCCAGTGGGGAATCCTGGGGGCAGGCAAGATTGCAGAGAGCCAGATGGCTCCTGCTATTGCGGCGGCGCCGGGTCATGAGCTGATAGCCGTGACACGGCGGGAACTCGATGCTGCGCAGCAGTTTGCGGAGAGACATGGAGCACCGTGCGCCTACGACACTACGGAAGCTCTACTGAAGAATGATCAGATCGATGCCGTTTACGTTGCCACGCCGCCCCACCTCCACGCGCGGCAGACAGTTCAGGCGGCGGAGGCGGGTAAGCATGTGCTGTGCGAGAAGCCGATGGCGATGACCACTGCGGAGGCGCGCGAGATGATCGAGGCCTGCCGCGCCAACGGGGTCGTGCTGACGATCTGCCATTACCAGCGGTTCAATGCCCGTCATCAGCGCATCAGGAGCCTCCTGGAGGAAGGCGCGATCGGGCAGGTGACGGCGGCGCGGATCAACTTTTCCGACCGGTTTCCGCCGCAGGCTGGGTTCTGGCATCACGATCCGGAGGTCAGCGGCGGGGGACCGATGATGGATTTAGGCATTCACTGTATCGATCTGCTGCGCTACCTGTGCGGCCGCGTGGAAACGGTTGCCGCGCTGGCGGAAACGCTGGTTGACGACTCGCCGGTGGATGACACAGCGACACTTCTTTTGCGGATGGCGAACGGCGCGCAAGCTGTCGTCACCAGTCACTGGACGACGGCCAACCATCAGCCGGAGCAGACGAACGGGTTGGAAATCTGCGGGACGGAGGGGTCGATCCGGGCCGCGCCGATTTCGGCGAAAGACTCGGCGGGGACGTTGATTGTCAGCACGGCGGACGGGATCCGGGACTACGGGGTTGAACCGGGCGGGCTGAGGCCGCACGTTGCGCTGCTGGAGGCGTTTGGCGAGGCCGTGTCAGGAGAGGGTCCGAACCCCATTCCTGGAGAGGAGGGCTTGGCGGGCCTGGCGGTTGTGGAGGCGGCTTACGGGTCGGCGCGCAGCGGGCAGTTTGTAGCCTTGCAGGATCCCCCTGATTGATCGGACAACAGCGTGCATCCGCACGCATTCGATCACGCATTCATTCACTCTCATGGCAAGATAGGAAGGACTATGCGCGGCGTTTTTTTCTGGGAAGCGGCGGGGCTGTCGCTGGATCGTGCGAATCCGTACGGGGCCTTGCTGGCGCGGGCGATGCGGGAGGTTGGAGTCGAACTGGAGGCTGGGCATCCTGAGACTTTGACGAAGGAATGGCTGGAGGAGAACCGGGACAGGATCGACGTGCTGCATCTCAACTGGCCGAATTACATGTACGATGGGGAGGAGTTGGAAGCCCAGTTGGGGCTCCTGGCCGAGCTGATCGACAACCTGGCCCTGGCGCGGCTGCTGGGTTACAGGATCGTGTGGACGGTTCACAATCTCTATCCACATGAGAGCAACAGCCGCGATCTGGACCACCTGGCGCAGACAGCCATCACCCATTTGGCGAATGCGGTAATCGTCCATTGCGAGCATGCGCGGGAGCTTGTGCGAAAGCACTTTCATCGCACAGAGGGTGTTTTTGTCATCAACCACGGTAATTTCATGTACCCGTATCCCAACGAGGTCGGCCGTGACGAAGCGCGGCGGCGGATGGGGTTGAACGATGACCATTTTGTTTTCTTCTACTTTGGGAACGTGCGGCGGTACAAGGGGATTGAGCGTTTGATTGAGGTGTTTCAGTCGTTGCCCGGGGCGCATTTGCGGCTGCTGTTGGGCGCGAAGTTCTACACGGAGTACGGGCAGGAACTGGTCGCGTCGGTCCCGCCGGACGACCCGCGGGTGATGTTGCGCTCGTCACGCCACTTTGCCAACGATGAGTTTCAGTACCTGTTTAACGCAGGCGACGTTGGCGTCTTTCCCTTCCTGGAGGTGTTGACTTCGGGTTCGGTGATCACGGCGTTCTCCTTTGGCTTGCCTGTGATTGCTCCGGGGGTCGGATGTCTGACTGAGCTGGTCCCTCCGGAGGCTGGCATTGTGTATAGTGCGGAGGACGAGGAGGGGTTGCGGCGGTCGATGCTGGAGATACAGAAACGGGAGATGGGCCCGATGCGGGAGGCGGCGTGGGCGCGTGCGCATTCGCTGGACTGGGGAGAGATTGCCGAAAGGACCCGGCACGTTTATGAATCGGGGTAGGGTTACGGCTGTTGCCGAGAGTTGCCGTGCTTGGCGAGGAATGTGGAAACGGCAGATATTGTAGGAGATTTCCGTGAAGATCACAGAGGTAAGGGCCTTTGAAACTGATCTGGACTCTTTGAATCCCGGAAAGTCCCGAAGGGAACAAGAACGCGCGCCCAGGCCGTCTTATGTGTGGGATGGGTTGGAGCCGTCAAGCCCGATGGGGCGCTATCCGAAGTACAAGGAGCGGAGGTCGTCGTGGTCGGCGAAGTGGAAGGGCACGGTGTGCGTTGTAACGGCGGCGGACGGGAGATTCGGGCTGGGGGTCTCTTCGTTTGGGGGGCCGGTCAGCAAGGTGATCAACGATCATTTTGCCCCGCATATTGTGGGCGAGAACTGCATGGCGACGGAGAAACTGTTCGACATGATGTCGCGGTTGGCCACGCCATACGGCGGGCAGGGCTTAGCCAGTTATGCGATCAGCGCGGTCGATCTGGCGTTGTGGGACCTTAAGGGGAAGGTGCTTGAGCGGCCGGTCTATGAGCTGTTGGGCGGACCGCAGAAAGAGAGGATTTTCTGTTATGCCACCGGTTTCGAGGCGGCGTGGTACCTGGAGCTGGGTTTTCGGGCGGTAAAGCTGCCGTATCCTTACGGGCCGGCTGACGGCGAGGAAGGTCTGAGGAAGGCGGAGGCGCTGGTGGCCGGCGTCCGTGAGTTGATTGGGCCTGATGCCGCGTTGATGCTGGACTGCTGGATGGCGCTGGACGTGGATTACACGGTGCGGCTGGCGGAGAGGCTGCGACCTTACCGGCTCAGGTGGATTGAGGATTATTTGCTGCCGGATGACAGGGAAGGGTTTATGCAGGTGCGGCAGCGGCTGCCGTGGCAGACGCTGGCGACGGGGGAACATTGGTATCTGCCGCAGCGATTTGCGCAGGCGGCCAGTGAGCGCCCGGTGGATATCTGGCAGCCGGACCCGCTGTGGGTGGGCGGTGTATCGGCGTGCCTGCGGATCTGTCATATGGCGGAGGGAGCGGGGGTCGAAGTGGTTCCGCACGGGGGTATGAACTCACCGTACGGGCAGCATTTGGCTTATGCGATGCCGGCAGTGACCTGGGGTGAACGTTCCGGTGGCGTCTCACCGCCCGGCGTGCCTCTGGCAGAGATGGTTACATTGCCCGGAACGGCGGTCATAAAGGACGGATATCTGGTTCCCAGCGACGCGCCTGGATTTGGGATTGAGGTGGACAGGGACGTGATTGAAAATCTTTGAGCGGTTCCCAGCGATGCCTTCAAGGATTTGAATCCTTGTGGGCAGCATGATAGTGTAGGCGGTTGAACAGGGGCAGTCCAACGCGGGTTTACGGGTTTGCTAAGGAACGCGGGAAGGGGGATTGTCTCAAAAGGACTACATGGCAGGCGAGAACATGGATGAAACGACGTATCAGATTGAAGTGAACGGGCTGTGGAAGGTTTTTGGCAACCGGCCGGAGCGCGCGCTGCTGCCGGAGAACGCGAACAAGAGCCGGGACGAGATTCAGGACGAGTATGGGCTGGTTGTGGGGCTGCGGGATCTGTCCTTCAGAGTTCCGAGAGGGCAGACTTTCGTCGTGATGGGGCTTTCGGGCAGCGGCAAATCGACGCTGGCGCGCTGTCTGATCCGCTTGATCGAGGCGACGCGGGGTGAGATCAGGTTCGACGGCGAGAACATTTTGGACTATTCGCAGGAGGATTTGAGGCAGTTTCGGCGCGATAAGATCGCGATGGTGTTTCAGAACTACGCGCTTCTGCCTCACCGCCGCGTTCTGGATAATGTGGCGTACGGTCTTGAAGTACAGGGCATGGACAGGGACAGCCGCTACAAAGCCGCGGGGGAAGCAATTGAGACTGTAGGGCTGAAGGGGTGGGAGTACTATTATCCGAGTGAGATGAGCGGCGGCATGCAGCAGAGGGTGGGGCTTGCCAGAGCGCTGGCGGTGGACCCGGATGTGCTGATCATGGACGAGCCGTTCAGCGGGCTGGACCCGTTGATTCGCAGAGAGATGCAGGACGAGCTCGTGATGCTGCAGTCGGAGCTGCAGAAGACGATTATCTTTATTACGCATGACCTGGATGAGGCGCTCAAGCTGGGCGACCGCATCGCGATCATGCGAGACGGCGTGATCGTACAGGAGGGAACGCCGGAGGAGATCGTCACACGACCAGAGACCGACTATGTATCGGAGTTTGTACAGGATGTGTCGCGCGCCAAAGTGATCCGGGCTGGGTCGATCATGGCGGATCCTGACGTTGTCATTCACGAAGGGCAGGACGCGCGTGCTGCGTTGGCGGCCATGCGGGAGAACAACGCGGAGGCGGCTTACGTGGTAGGGGACGGCGACATTCTCAAAGGCGTTCTGACGCAGGCGTTGATCACAGGTCTGGACGACGACAAGGTAACGGTCTTGGAAGCGGCACGCACGGAAGGTCTGGCAACCACCAGCCCGGGGACATTCATTGAGAATATCATTCCCCTGGCAGCGGAGACGGAACATTTCATTGCGGTGGTTGATGAAGAGGGGCGATTTCTGGGTGAGATAGACCGGCGGGCGCTGCTGGCCGGGATGGTCGAATAGCATCCCGTCCGGAAATGTTGAGAGGTGAGAGGAGGCTTAATGATGAGCCAGATTGACAGCACGCCGGCGGGCGCTGAGCCGGGCGCCAGGCCGGTTGGGATGGACGCCATCCTCAGGATTGAAGGCGAGGACCCGTCAATGCCGCCGCGCGGGGCGGGAAGGAGGGAGTTGCCGCCCGAGGAGACAGTTGCGCCGCAGAGCAGGGCGAACGCGCTTCCCCCTTACTTCTGGATTGCCGGATGGGCGCTGGTTATCGTTGTCCTTATCGCGTCGTTTGGTATCTGGGGCCCGGAGATGGAGTTTCCCACAACGATAGCGCGGACCGAGGTCGAGACTGACAACGGAGGAACGCTGGTCCTGGAGAAGACGGTGCGCGAGGTGATCGGCGGTGCGATAGACGACGCAGTCGACTGGATTACGCGCGAGATAAGCTGGCTGTTTGACGGGCTGAGCAGCGCGGTTGCGTATTCACTGGTGGCGATCGAAGACGTATTGAAGTGGGTACCCTGGCCAGCGGTTGTGATGGCGCTTGCTGTGCTGTCCTTTGCGGTGGGCCGCTGGCGTATGTTGGGGTTCACGCTGTTCGCGCTGTTTTTCGTTGGGTTCATGGGCTTGTGGGAGAACACGATTGACACGATTGCTCTGATGGTGGTGGCGGTGGTGATTGCGGTCGGGATCGGTCTGCCACTGGGCGTACTGGCAGCGCGCAATCAGTTGGCGGATAATCTGTTGCGCCCGATACTGGACGGGATGCAGACGATGCCGAGTTTCGTTTACCTGTTGCCGGGGATTCTCTTCTTTGGGCTTGGCAAGCCGGCGGGCATTTTTGCGACAATCATCTATGCTGTGCCACCCGTGATTCGCTTGACCAATTTGGGGATCCGGCAGGTGTCGGCGGAGGCGGTGGAGGCGGCGCATGCATTTGGGACGACGCCGTTTCAGCTGCTGACCAAGGTGCAGATTCCGATGGCGTTGCCGACGATCATGGCGGGGATCAACCAGACGACGATGATGGCGCTGGCGATGGTTACAATCGCGAGTATGGTGGCAGCGGGCGGGCTGGGTGATAATGTGCTGCGTGCGCTGCAGAAAAACCAGCCGGGGAACGGGGCAATCGCGGGGCTGGCGATCGTGTTTCTGGCGATTGTCATCGACCGCTTGACGCAATCGGTAGCGCAGGAACAGGAGGATAGACGGAGCGCGGGGTAGGTGAAGGGCAGTGCATGCACCAATTTTGCTGACTGCCGCAAGGTCAACATGCGGCAGCTGTCGGAATGGGTAGGGATTGGTACTTCCCCGGCAGCAATTAAGACTGAAGTGTCCACATTCAGAGGGAAATTGAAAATGTCTACTCAATGGCGAGTACTCATTCTGCTGTTTGTTTTTGTCCTCATCGGTTGTGCGCCGGCGGAGCAGAGTTCCCCAGGCGAGGCGGCTGGACCCTCCAGCTCGATAGACACCATCGTCTTCGCCGACTACAACTGGGCCAGCGCCCAGATTCAGAACCGGATCGCCCAATACATAGTTGAAAAGGGGTATGGCTATTCCACCGATGTCGTGTTCGGTGCGACGTTGCCGTTGTTCCAGGGCTTACGAAGAGGAGATATCCACGTGAGTCTGGAGATCTGGCTGCCTAATCAGATCGAGGCATGGTATGAGGCGCAGGCCAATGGGGAGGTTGTCGAGGTCGGGAAGAGCCTGGGACATGACTGGCAATCGGCATTTGTGATACCCGCTTACCTGCAGGAGAATTATCCTGACCTGGACAGCGTCGAGGACCTGAAGGAGGAACGGTTCAAGGCGTTGTTTGCTACGCCTGAGACGGGTGGCAAGGCGCGCTTGGTGTCCTGTGTAATTGGATGGGCGTGTGAGGAAGTAAACGCCGCTCAGATCAAGGGCTACGGCCTGGAAGAGCATGTTCACATTATCAATCCAGGGGACGGCGCGGCATTGAACACTGATCTCTACGGCGCGTATGGGAAGGGTGAACCGTGGCTTGGCTACCAGTGGGGCACAAATGACCCGGCGCTGCTGCTGGACCTCGTACGGCTTGAGGAGCCGGCACACAGCGAAGAGTGTTGGTTGACGACGAAGGCCTGTGCTTACCAAGACGCTAGGATCATTATCGCGGTGCACCCGGTCCTGATCGAGGAAGCTCCGGATGTGGTCGAGATGCTGGGGGCGTGGGGATTTCGCATCCGCCTGTATCGGGAAGTAGCGAAGTGGCTGGACGAGTACAGCAGTGCAAGCTCCAATGATGGGGCGCTATGGTGGCTTAACGGCAACGTTGAAATCTGGCGCAGCTGGGTCTCCGATGAGGCGGCTGCAGCTATCGAGGCTGCGCTTGCAAACAACGAGATTCCGGAAGGCTGGCCCGATGAGTAACCTGGCGGCCGATACCGCCTGCTCCTTCACATCATTCCCAGTACAAGTCGGTCATTGGGTTGCACGCCTCTGGCTATCGCCCAAGCACGCCAGTTTACACGAAGGCACAGTTTTTTTTTGCCCTATTTGGACCCGGACCAGCATTGCCAAACGGGGTCCTCAGACAGTTCAGGCTGTGACAGAACCTGCACAGGGACTTGGCAGCATTCATTTGACCTTCTGCCCATAGGCTGATAACATAGGGTCGCGGAAAAGATAGTCCGCCCCACTTTGTGCAGCCTGGCTGGCCAGGAGCCTGCAAGGCTTTCTTCGGGATGGCCTGCCAACCTGAATTCGCGGTTTCATATGCGGCTGGCACTGCATGAGCGGGTACTAATCCAAGGAGAGGCTTAGGGGAAAAAGTTCAACCAGAGAAGGCCGAAAGGCGCGGGCGGGGACATATTTCCGCCTCTTGTCAGGGAACGATCTCTGATACGCTGGTCACTTGCAGCACTTCTCAGGCTGAAGGACAGAGGGCGTCAGGCCAGACGGCAAAGTTGGCCCCGCCTTTTTGGAGTGCTTGCCCCAAATGCCGGCCTCTCTTCGACCATACACCCATAGGAGAGAATTATGCGCGTCCAGTACCGTTTGCTTATTTTGTCGTTGATTGTCATCTTTGTTGCCGGAGCCTGTGCGCCGGCTGGGCAGAGCGCGCCGAGCGAGGAAGCGGCTGCTCCGGCGGCTGAGGAGGCCCCGGCAGCCTCAATTGACACGATAATCTTCAGCGACTTGAACTGGAGCAGCGCCCAGATTCAGAACCGTGTCGCCCAGTATATTGTGGAGAAGGGCTACGGTTATTCCACTGACGTTGTCTTCGGGTCAACGCTGCCCTTGTTCCAGGGTTTGCGCAACGGCGATACGCATGTGACCCTGGAGATCTGGCTGCCCAACCAGGATGAGGCCTGGTATGAGGCCCTGGGCAACGAGGAGGTTGTTGAGATTGGCCATAGCCTGGGGAAGGACTGGCAGTCCGCGTTTGTCATTCCCAAGTATTTGCAGGAGCAGTATCCTGAGCTGGACAGTGTGGACGACTTGAAGGACGAGCAGTTCAAAGAGTTGTTTGCGACTGCCGAGACTGGCGGGAAGGCGCGACTGGTTTCGTGCGTGATAGGCTGGGCATGTGAAGAGGTCAATGCTGCGCAGGTCATCGGATATGAACTGGAGGACCATGTCCACATCGTGAATCCGGGTGACGGCGCGGCGCTGAATGCCGACCTCTATGGCGCCTACGAGAAGGAGGAGCCGTGGGTCGGTTACCAGTGGGGCACGAACGACCCGGCGCTCATTCTGGATCTGGTCCGTCTGGAGGAGCCTGCTTACAGCGAAGAGTGCTGGGAAGCCAATAAGGCTTGCGCTTACGAAGACGCGGACATTCTGATCGCGGTGCATCCGGACCTGGTGGACGCGGCGCCAGACGTCATTGCGATGCTGGAGGCGTGGGACTTCAATATCGAAGTTTACAAAGAGGTTGCCCGGTGGCTGAACAACAACAGCGATGCCAGCAGCAATGACGCGGCTCTGTGGTGGCTGAACAGCAAGTCGGACATATGGAGTGGTTGGGTGACGGACGACGCGGCGGCGGCGATCGAAGAAGCGCTTGCGGCGAATGAGATCCCGGAAGGCTGGCCCACGGAGTAACGGAAAGCTCATTTCGCAGTACGTCTGTGAATCTGAAACAGGAAGGGCGGCCCCAAGAACGGGGCCGCCCTTTTTTGTAAGTTGAGCTTTTTCCAACCAGGCTGCAAAATTGTGCTATGATTCTCTAGTTGAGGGATCGAATCCACGCGGAAGGGGAGACACATCGAGATGCGAGAAAACAGAGCCAAGCGAAAGCTGGAACGGGGGGAGGCGGTTGTTTGCCTTTCAGGGAACAATTCCACTGACATGATCGATCAATTGGGCCCGCTGGGGTTCGACGCCATCTGGCTGGAAGGGGAGCACGGGCCGGTGGACTACGGCGACATTCCAGACCTGACGCGGGCGTGCGACCTGTGGGGCATGACATCGGTGGTGCGGGTCAACCGGAACAACGAGGGGATCATCTACCGCACTTTCGACCTGGGCGCGCAGGGGATTGTGGTTCCCCATGTAAATACGAAGGCAGAGGCGCAGGCGGTTGTGGACGCTGCGAAATTTCATCCTGACGGCAGGCGGGGCATGTATACGAGCCGACAGGGATATGGTGTGCCGGATTATTTCGACCGCGCCAACGATGAGACGCTAGTCGTTGTTTTGATTGAGGATATTGTTGCGGTGCAGAATCTGGCCGAGATTCTTACCGTAGACCATATTGACGTGTTTTTTGTGGCGCCGAGCGATCTGGCCCAGTCGATGGGGCATCTGGGCGGCATGGACCATCCCGAGGTTGTGGAAACGATCGAGGGCGCGTTTGCGCAGATCATTGCGGCCGGGAGGAATGCGGGCGGGCTTGCGAGTGATGCAAACGCCGCGCATTACGTCAACCTGGGCGTTCGTTTTCTGTTGACGGGTTGGGCGGCCTGGGTTGCTTCCGGCGGGCAGGCGTTCCTGGCGAAGGTGGAGGAGGCTGCGGGATCGTGAGTGGCGTTGCACGGTGAAGACAACTGGTCGCAAGACGACTTTGCAATTGCGAAGGGACGGGAGAGGGAGATGAATCTTTCTCTCCTTTTCTTTTGGTCGGCAGTAGAGAAGGAACCTTGCTACGAATCATTATTTTCCTCGACAGCAATTACTGGAGACAGGAAGGCAGCCATCAACTCTATATTGACTTTGACACCCTCATCGCTTCTTCTGACCAGATCCATTTTCTCAAGCACATTAACATCTCTCCGAACAGTGTTGTCCGTCTTGCCAGCGTAGGCCTCTGCAGTTCTTGGGGAGATGTAACGTAACTGTACGATGGGTACAGGTTCAGTTTTCTCGGAAAGATCGACCACAAGTTGTCTTCTACGCAAATCTGTGGCGCTTACCTTCTGGCGGAACGAATTATGAACATGATTTATCCAGAAAACGTGGAACTGCTGTGCCCGAATCGTTTGCAGCTGTTCATCCAGACCATCTCTTAGTCCCTGCAGGGCGTATTGGATAAAGGGGAGGACATCCCCGCCCGACTTGCTCGCCAGATCGAGCTGCCTGTAGTATTCCGTGCGGGTCATGTTGTAGTGGTTACTCAGGAGATGGGCTGCCGCAGTCGGCACGCCGCTTAACAGCAGCAGTTGAAATTCGACCAGGCGCGCTGTTCGTCCATTGCCATCGCCAAACGGATGGATCCAAGCCAAATAGAGATGGGCAACGATTGCTTTAAGAACTCCTGATACAACTCTTAGTTCTTCGTTCGGTAGGAAACTGTTGATACTTATCCAACTGCAAAGCCTTTTCAGAAGATATTCACAGTCCTGATAGGGGGCGCCGCGGTATCGCCCTACGCCAACATCGTGCTCCCGAATAATGCCGGGAGAAACTTCATCCTTTAACGGTAAGTCACGCAGGACCAGGGCATTGAGTTCCATGATCCTGTCAACGGTCAGTTCTGCAAACTCGCCGGACAGTATGCCTTCCGGGATATGGTTGCAGGCTCTGACTATGTTTCTTATTTCTTGCCCCAGATACTCTTTGGAGGGCGGTAGCTTGAGTTCTCCCCTAACCAACCCCAAGGCATCTTCTTCGGTCAAAGTGTTTCCCTCAATGGCTGTCGTTGCCAGCGCTCCCTTGGCCAGATAGACCTGATGCAAGTGCTCTGCAACTTCAGGCAGAAGGGGCACCCCAGCGACTTGCTCGCATTTTGCCTGTACTTCTCCCAGGTGGAACCATAGCGTATAATCGATCCTGCGCAGATCCAGCCGAAAATTTATCCAGGGATGGGTCTGTTGATATTTTCTGAATTCAGACATAGGAATCTGTCCAGCTCGGGCCCCTCGTTTATCCAACGGCCAGAGATATTTTGGGAAATGCCGTCAGTGAGAGGGGAAGGTCTGAAGAGATTCTAAAGCGTTCATACACAAATTCAAAGTGGGGTGCTTTACAATCTTTGCGACCAAAGGGATTTGAACCTTGTGAAACCTTTCAACTGCAGTGTTTCCTATTTCAGTTGAATGGAATCCCAGACACGATTAGTACACGTCTATTGGGCGCTCGCTGACTTCAAGTACAGGTCAAGGTATGACAAACACAACACTGATTTCTGACGACCAGTGGTCCGATATCCGGCTGAAGGCTGGGTTGCCGCAGTTCGCTTCGGCGGCAGGGTTGTTGCGTGATGAAGTAGAGGACTTCTTTGCTCGTCCTGTGGATGTTCCGCTGTTGCCGGGGGGCTACTATCACGACTATTTTTGCCCGAAGCATGCGGTGCAGCTGGTCTTTGAGCCTGACTCGCCCCATCTGCATCGGTGTCCGGTTGACGGAGAAGCGTTCAGCGGGGAGCCTTTTGACTCGGCGTGGCGCTGGTCGGTGAACAACAGGCTGGCGGAGTCGGCGCTGCGGCTGGCGGTGCTGTGGAGGCTGGAGGGCGAGGAGCGAAACCGGCAGAGCGTGCAGGAAATCCTGTTGGGCTATGCTGCGGCTTACGACGGGTACAAGGCCTACACGGGTTGGCGGCCGGACAACCATGGGGTCGCTCAGTTCAGTACGCTGGACGAGGCGGTGTGGTCGATTCCGCTGGCGTGGTCATTCGACTTGATAAGAGCAACGCTGAGCGAAGGGCAGGAGGAGGAGATCGTTGGGAAACTGCTGCTGCCGGCAGCCGAGTTTCTGATGGAGCGGCATTTCGGGGGAATCCACAACTTTGCCTGCTGGCACAACGCGGCGATTGGGACGATCGGCGCGGTGACCGGGAGCGAGGAGCTGCTGGCTTTCGCGATTGACGGGGAGTACGGCTTCCATACGCAGGCGCGGGAGGGGATTCTGGCGGACGGGCTGTGGTTTGAGGGCTCGTTCAGCTATCACTTTTACACGGTGGCGGCGCTGCTCCTGCTGGCGAAGGCGACGGCCAATCTGCCGGCGTGGGATCTGCGGCAACATCCGTCACTGGCGGCTGTATTGCGGGCGCCTGTGCTGTGCGCCTACCCTGACGGGAGCTTGCCGGCGACGAATGACTGCTGGTACTTCACGAGTCTGAACGATGACTGCTGCCACGGCGTACCCAAGGCGCCGGCGTTCTACGAGATCGGGCAGGCATGGTTCGACGAACCGCTCTTTGGCAAAGTCCTGGCGCGGGCATATCAACACGGTCCGCGGGAAAGCCTGGACGCGCTGTTGTACGGCGCAACGGATTTAGAGTCCGGAGCGGATGGGGGACTCAGGCTTCCCAGTGTCGAGATGCCTGCATCGGGGTACGCGATTCTGCGTTCGCAGCCGGAGCAGGAGGCTGAGCCGTCGACCGCGAGCGAGCAGTACTTGCTACTCAAGTATGGGGTCCACGGCGGCGGTCACGGGCACCCGGACAAGCTGGGACTGACAGTGTTTGCATGCGGCGAACGGCAGGCTCCGGACCTGGGGACGCCCGGTTACGGGATTGATCTGTTTCAGGGCTGGTACCGCCAAACAGTGAGCCATAACACGGTTGTGCTGGACGGCAAGTCGCAGCCGGCGGGCGCGGGCCGGCGCATTGCTTTTCGGGCTGACGGGCCGTTTCAGATCGCTGACGCGGCGATAGATTGGGGCGATGATACCGTGTCCGGGATTGACGTCCCCACATACGGCGTCGACGAAGAGGCCCCCGAGGTTTACGATGGAACCAGGATGCGGAGGGCAGTCCTGGCGCGCGGCGACTATTTTGTGGACATATACTTGGTCGATGCCGGTCAAGAGCGCCGCATCGACTGGATCTTTCGCAATCGCGGCGTGCTGGCGCCACTTGGCGACGGCGTTCCGATTGTGCCTGCCGCGTTAGAGGGGGACGGATACGAATACATCGAGGATCTCAGCACGCGCCCTGCGTACGGACATATCGTACTGGACTGGCAGTTTGGCGAAACCGGCGTGAAACTCTTCGCGGCGGAAGAGGAGGAGACGCCTCTCTATGCGGGGCCTGCGCCGGGAAACCCAGCGGAGGACATGCAGGACCTGTTCATCCGCCAGCGAAACGCGTCGCGCACGGCCTTTATCAGCGTATGCCATCCCTACCGGGATACACGCCGCGTTGAATCGGTCGCCTGGCATGGCTGCGACCTGATTGGGGCGGGCTGGGCGGCGTGTACGGTGGAGGGGTCGGATTGGAAGGATCTGTGGATAATCCGCATGGGGCCGGAAGCGGAGGTCCCCTCCTGGCTAGGCGACCTGCCGGCCAGCAGCCGCTTCGAATACAGTCTGGAGGATTGAGACATGGGTGAAGGTGTGAACAAGCTGGCTCTGCATGGCGGCAGCCCCGTGCGGGAGGCGCCGTTGCCGGCGCGCGGGCACATTGGGAGTGAGGAGTTGGCGGCGGTCAGCGCGTACATGGACAAGGTCGTTGCCACGGGGACGCTTGGCGCGTATCAGGGCGAGGAGGAGGAGGCGTATTGCGCGGCGTTTGCCGAGTACATGGGGGGCGGGTACGCGGATGCGGTCAGCTCGGGGTCGGCGGCTATCTACGTGGCGCTGTTGGCGCTGGAACTTGAGGCGTTCACCGAGGTCATCATCGGCCCCTTTACGGACCCGGGCGGGATTATGCCGATCCCCTTGCAGAGCATGATCCCGATGATCGCGGACTCGGCGCCGGGTAGCTTCAACACTGGGCCAGAGCAGATCGAGGCGTTGATTTCGCCGCGCACGAGCGCGATCATCGTGCCGCATATTGCGGGCGAGCCGGCCGATATTGTGGGCATCATGGAGTTGGCGGGGCGGCACGGCATTCCTGTGATCGAAGATTGCGCGCAGGCGCACGGGGCGCGATTCAAGGGGCGGCTTGCCGGGAGCTTCGGCGATCTGTCGGCCTTCTCGACGAATTCGGGAAAGAACCATAGCTCGGGCGGGCAGGGCGGGATTGTCTTCACCCAGGACGAGGCGCTCTACCAGTCGGCGCGGCGGATGGCTGACAGGGGCAAGCCGCACTTTCTGCCGGAAGGCGCGACGAACATGCAGGCGACGCTGAACTTCAACCAGACGGACCTGGCCGCCGTGGTCGGACTGATTCAGCTGCGCAAACTGCCGGATATGATCGAACGCAGGCAGGCCATTGTCGGCCAACTGATCGAAGGCACGGCGGACGCGGCAATGATATCGATGCGGCGGCCTGGGGAGGATGTCGTGTCCAGCAACTGGTTCTTGCCGGTGGCGTTTTACCCGGAGCGGGCGGCGTGTGACAAGGAGACGTTCTGTGAGAGCTTGCGGGCAGAGGGCCTGCCGGTTACGGACGATTACCGGTACGGGATGCCGCACAGGCAGACGTGGTATACGGAGCGGCGGGTCTTTGGCAGCAGCGGTTACCCCTGGGCCAGCCCGCTATATGAGGGCGACCCAAATCGCGAGTTCGCCTGCCCCAACGCGCAGGCGATGCTCAAGAGCCACTTCACGATGACGCTGCATGAGAACTGGCGCACGCGGGATATAGACGACGTTATCGCCATCTTCCAGAAGGTGGCGGCAGCCTACCGGGCCGGCTGACAGAGCCGGAGACGGGGCAGCCCTATTCATTTCCCCACGGGAACGAAGGAATACGCAGTTCGCGGTCGGCGGCGGGCAGGTCGACGCGGGCGCCTTGGCGCGCGTGCGATAAGTGAACTGCGAAGCCGATTTCGGTGGCGCGACGGGCTTCGTCGACGTCGCAGGCGGTCCTGCCGCTGCTGGCGAGGGCGTCGAGCAGATCCTGCACGATAGCGGGGCCGGAGGGGAAATCGCCGATCGGTTCGGGGATGGCCAGGGGTTGCGGCGGCGCGTCGACTTCTTGCCAGTGCCAGGCGTTGAGGCCGTCGTCCAGTATGGTAAGGCGGCCCTGGTCGCCGACGACGTCGAAGGCGGGGCGCTGGCTGCCGCCGGGCGTGAAGTAGAGATGAACGTCATCCTGGAGGCCGACGATGCAGCGACCGGTGGGATCGAGGCGGCGGCGTGAGTCGGGCGGTTCGTCCGATATATCATCGACGAATCCGCTTACCCAATGGGGTTCGAGATCACCGGCGAGGTGGAGGGCGGCGTCGTACCAGTGGCAGCCGTGATTGATCAGATTGGGGATGCCGTAGATGATCATGGACTGCAGTTGGCCTACGATGCCGTCGCGCAGGAGCTCGGCGAGGCGGCGGTAGGAGACGAGCCAGCGGCGGTCCAGGCCCAGCGCCAAGGGGACGCTGGCTGAGCGGCAGGCGTCCAGCAGGCGGTCGGCTTCCGAGAGGCTGGTGGCGAGGGGCTTGTCGCAGAGGATCCCCTTTACGCCGGCGGCGACGGCCTGCTGGATCTGGTCGGCGTGCATCTTCTGGCTGGTGGCGATGCAGAGGATATCGGGCTGTTCCTGCTGGAGCATTTTGCCGAAGTTGTCGTAGGCGGTGACACTGTCTCCCCAGCAGGCCACGAATTCCTGGCGTGTTTCGGCGCCGAGGTCGAAGACTGCGACAGTTTCGGTTCCGGGCACGGAATCGAAGGCGGTGGCAAAGTTGTGATTGGCCGGTTTTCTGTCGAGCATGCGATGGCAGCCGGCGATGGCAACGCGCCAAGTCTGGGTCATATTCGAATCTCCTGTGCAGGGGTGGTGCGGAGCGATGCGTTGGGTTGTTGTCTTCTAATTCGAGCCGCCGTTGGCAATGTGTTTGGCTATCTGGCCATCCTGAAGCTCGTATACTTCTGTGGCAAAGTCATCGCTGGTCGGATCGTGGCTGGCCATGAGCACTGTGATGCCTTCTTCTGCGACCAGCTGCGCGAAGAGTTCGAGGATCTGGCGGCCGGTCTCGCTGTCGAGGTCGCTGGTGGGTTCGTCTGCGATCAGCATTGCCGGGCCGTGCGCCAGGGCGCGGGCGATCGAGAGACGCTGCTGCTGGCCGCCTGACATTTCAAAAGGACGGTGATCGGCCCAGCGGCCGAGCCCCACCAGCGACAGGCAGTAGGCGGCCCTGCGGCGGCGTTCGGCGGCGGCCTGGCCGAGGATTCGCAGTGTCATCTCGACGTTTTCCTGGGCTGACAGGGTGGGGATGAGGGAGAAGGCCTGGAAAACGAAGCCGATATAGCGCTGGCGAATCTGGGCGCATTGATCGGCGGTCAGCTTGTCGATATCCTGGCCGAAAAGGGAGACACGGCCTGCGGTTGGGGTGTCGAGGCTGCCGATCAGGTTGAGCAGTGTCGTTTTTCCGGAGCCGGACCGGCCGCGGAAAAGCGCGAAGCAGCGGCGGGGGACGGACAGGTCGATACCGCGCAGGGCATAGACGGATTGATCGCCGACCGAGTATACGCGCTGGAGATCGCTGACCTCGACGAGGGGACCTCTGTAGAACTCCGAAATCACCAAGCGTTCGGATTCGTCGGCGGGGCTGGGCTCGGGGGTTGGGTCAGGCGGCGCAAAGGTGGCGCGAGGGCCGGCGCGGTCATTGTCCCACTGAAGCGTTTCGCGTGAACTGTCTGCGGGCCTGTCGGCGTCGTTCTGCGCAGACGAGGTTACATCGCTGGCCCAGGGGCTTTCAGCCAGTTCCCCGTCCGGCGTCTCGTCAACTTCTCTGGGCGCTCCCAGTAGAAGCCGACGCCACCACGGGTTCTTGCGGCGAGGCGTCGGGTCCTGTTCCCAGGCAGACTGGTCGTCCTCCCCGCCGGCGTATCCGCCTGGAGCGCTGATGTCGCCGGCGAAGGGGAGTTGCTCCTGTGCCTGACGGACGAGGATGCCGTCTTCGACCAGCTGCACGACCGCTCTGCGCCCGATGCCGCGCTGTTCCAGATAGTCGTGGGGCATCTGCAGCCGACCGACGGCATCAAGGACGACGCGCTCTTCGAGTTGGAGCGTTGCGCTGCTGGCTCCTTCAGCGGGTTCATCGGTGACGAGCGGACCGTCCTCAGCGTCGTCCAGGCCTGCGGAAAGCTGGTCGTCGAGCAGACCGGCATGGGTCTGGCGCACGATTTCAGTGCTGATTTTGCCGTCGCGAATACCGATGACGCGATCGACAACGCGAGCGATGTCACGATCGTGGCTGACGATGATGCTGGTGAGGTTGAAGCGGCGGTTCAGCTCGCGGAGGAGCTGCCAGATCTGGTTGGCGGTGACAGAATCCACTTCGCCCGTCGGCTCATCGGCCAGGAGGATCTGGGGCTGGTTGGCCAGCGCCACGGCGATGGCAACGCGCTGCTGCTGGCCGCCGGAAAGTTGCGCCAGGCGGTGGTGGCTGTGACTGAGCAGGCCGACGGCGTCGAGCAGGTCGCGGGCGCGCTGAGCGGGCGAGTCTTCGCGCTCCCGGGCTGCAATCATGGGGAGCTCGACGTTTTCCTGGGCGGTCAGGTAGGGGATGAGGTTGCGGGCAGACTGCTGCCAGACGAAGCCAACGTCGTTCAGGCGGTAGTCCTCAAGCTCCTTGTCTGCGGCTTTGAGCAGGTTGCGTCCGTTAATGGTTATCTGGCCGGCCGAGGGACGATCGAGGCCGCCGATGATGTTGAGAAGAGAGGATTTGCCGCTGCCGCTGGCGCCGATAATGGCCATCATTTCGCCGCGGCGGATTTCGAGGTCAAGGCCCTGGAGGGCGACGACTTCGATCTCATCAATCTGATAGATTTTAACCAGATTGTCGCAGACGATGAGGGGGGCGCCTTCAGCGGCCGGGGCTGCAGATTGAACCATATTCTACTCCCTTTGCCCCATGCGCAGGACCTGGAAGAGATCGCGACGCGTGCTCCAGTAGAGGATGATCGTCTGGGACCCCAATAGGGCGGCGCCGAAGACAAGGGCGAGGATGCCGATCTGGCCCCAGGCGATATGGCGCACAAAGGGGGGCAAGGCAAAGATCGGATCCCCGCTGACGCGGAAGAAGGGCACGAAGAGCCAGGCGGTGGCGATGCCGATGACAACGCCCCAGAGGACGCCAAAGAGGATGACGCCGAGGTATTCGACGCCGACCATAGCGAGGACGAGACGGGTTTTGAGGCCGACGGCGCGCATGACGCTGATCTGCTGCAGACGTCCTTGAAGCGAAGCATAGGTGTAGACTAGCAGGCCGAGGCTGGCGAGGAGCGTAGAGGCCAGGAACCCGACCGAGAGAATGCCGTAGAGACCGATGCGCTCCACTCGTTCTTCGTCCAGTGTGAGGAGGGCCCGTGCGTCGCGGATGCGGATAGGCCAGATTCCCATATCCAGCAGGTTTTCGATGATTGTTTCGGGGACGGCGTCTTCGCCGGTCTTCATCCAGATCTGGTGGAGGCTTTCATCGCCGACTTGCTCGAACACGTAGTCCAGGTTGCCGACGAAGACTTCTGTGTCTTCGGGATAGGCGGTCGGGAAGTAGTCGTAGGCGCCGACGATGAGAAATTCGTGTTCAAATGAGCCGTAGTTTATGGAGATGTCCAACTCAGTCATCTGTCCTTCGAGGAGGCGGCTGCGCCTGAGGAAGTTGCGCGAGACGAGGATCCCGTTGGGATACATCCCGAGCCGATTCATCAGTTCGCCAAGCGGCGCGTAGTTGAAATCGGGGCGATGGAAGGCGACGCGGGCGAAGTCGTAGCGGTCGATCCCGAGGAAGACGGCGTCGATGGAGCGTGAGACGCTGGTGTTGGCGTTGAAGACGGCGACGCGGGTCGCGTCCTCGACACCGGGGATGCTGAGGTAGTCGTCCACGGGCAGAAGCCATGCGCTGACCACCTCAGGGTCAGGCTCTTCATCGGGGAAGACGGGGCCTCCCATGTCCGGGGGCGGGATGCCCTGTTGGAAGCGGTAGTCGGCCCCGACCTGGTAGTGGATGCGGTCGGCCAGCCACTGGTCGAGGCTGAGTGCCATGGAGGCGTAGAAGGCGCCGAGGCTGAGACAGACCATGGTGAGGAAGAGACTGCCGGAGTAGTGTCTGCCTTGGCGGTGCAGCTGGGTGAGACCCATATAGGCGACGAAGGAGCGGAGGCGGTTTCCGAGGCGATCAACGGGCCCCATGAGCAGGGGGAAGAGATGGGTAAGCACAAGGGCTGAAGTGAACACGAAGAGGGAAGGAGTCAGGAGCAGGAGCGGGTCGCGGAAGGGATCGCCACTTGGCTCCCAGCCGATGATGCCGAGTGTGCCCCGCTGGCTCAGCTGGCGGTATGCGTACCAGGAGAGGAGAATGAGGGCTGCGTCGCCGGCCAGCAGGAGAGTGGTGATGGCGGCGTGGGGACGGGAGCGGGCGCGCAGGTGCTGGACGATACCGCTGCCAGCGGCGCGCAGGGCGGGGATGCCGCGCGCCAGAACGAGGAGCAGCAAGGCGAGTCCGATGAGACGCCAGTCCACTTCGAGTAGAGTGGCGGGGATGCCGGCGCGCGGGGTAAAGACGAGGAAGCCGGATGCCAGGCCCATGGCGCGCGCCATGATATAGCCAGCGCCGAGGCCCAGGGGGATGCCGACGGCGAGGAGGAGGAGGGTTTCAAGCAGGATGAGCAAGGTGACAAAACGGCGGCCCGCCCCGCGGGAAGCGAGAATTGCGACCTCTTCCTGTTGGAACTGGGCTGTTACGTGCGAGAGAATCCACAAGAAGAAGAGCAGGAGACCCAAGGCGGGCAGACTGAACCCGACAAGCAGAGCGGACAGGCTGGCTCTTCTCTGCAGGTAACGGTTCAGAGGCAGTTCGGGCGAGACATCCATTTTGGAGCCGGGGAAGAGCAGGTCGGCTCTGCTTGGGACGGTGCGGAGGCCGTTGGCGACGGTATCGGCCTGATGTAGTTTGAGCGTTTCTTCGTCCGGGCTGAGATACCAGACGGCGATACCGGTTCTGCGGCTGATGTTGGGCTCGATGGCGCTGCGGTAGACGTCATCGGGCACGAGCAGGAGTTTGCGCCAGGAGATCGTGGTGGCAGACCAGTAGAAGTCTGAGGGGTCGCTGGGTCTCCAGACGCCGGCGACGGTAATGGGGATGTCGTTGCCGGAGGCGCCTTCGACCATATGATAGGATTCGCCAACCTGGAAGCCCAGTTCTGTGGCTTTTTCGTGATAGAGCCAGACGTTTACGGAGGCGCCGCCGCTCGTGACGCCGTAGGGCACGCCCTCTATGATGTCGATGCGATTCCCGATGTCGGTGACGACGGCGAACTGGACATTTTCAACGATGACATTTTCTTTGAGGTCGGAGTAGGTATGTTTTTCGTCGAGTGGCTGGATGGTCATACCGGGGCTGGCGACGTAGGTGAGCGTGTCGGCCACGGCCAGGCCCGTTTCTCGCTCGACGATGCGGGTGAAGTCGTGTTCCAGGCGCAGGGCGTTGTCGAGAGACAGTGCGCTGCTCTTGGGGACGATGTAGTAGAAGCGCATCGTCAGGGGCGGGCGGTGGAAGATGTTGGCGATATTGGTCAGTTCGTCCTGAAGCAGGAGGTAGCTGACCCCTTGCGAGAAGATGGGGATACTGGCGACCATGCCGATGGCGAGGACGATGCTAAGTAGAGAGAGTAAGGTCAGGCTGGGCCGGCTGGAAAGACGGCGCAGAGCAAGACCGAGGAAAGGGAGACGGGCAGGCATCTAACGTCCCACAATGACGTCGCCCTCTTCGAGTCCTTCCAGCACTTCGACCATGCCCTGGCTTTCCAGGCCCGTGCGAATGTCGATGCGGCGCTGGCGGTCTCCATCCTGGACGACGACAAAGGTGCGGCCGCCGAAGCGGCGCACGGCCGCGTCGGGCAGCAGGAGTGTATCTTCGCGCACGGCGGCGACGACTTCGATGTTGATGAATTCTCCGGCGACGAGCGGCGGCGTTTCGCCTTCCACAGCGAGGTGAATGGAGCCGGGGAAGCCGGGGGTGAAGCGATCGCCGGAGGAGATTGTCGGCAGTTGGGAAACCTGAACCGGGAAGGGCTCGTCCTGGGCCCAACGATGGGTTGCGGTCACCTCCAGGCCGACGCTCAGTTCTGAGGCGCGCGAGCTCTGGCTGGAGACGATCAGCTCCACGGGTTGAGGTTCGACGATAACCATGAAGGGAGAAAAGGCGGGCACGTCGGCGCGGCGTTGCGGCGGATCCAAGGGGCCGCGCATACTGTTTAGGCCGATTCCGACGGCCACGACCTGGCCGGAAAACGGGGCCCGGATGCGGCGTTCCTCGACCTGGCGTTCGAGTGCCACGACAGCCAGATTGGCGCGGGCGACCGATTGTACGAGGGAAGGGTCGACGCGGCTCTCGACTTCGCGCAGGTTGAGTTGGGCGAGTTCGAGCTCGACTTCCTGGATGGCTACCAGGTTGGCGTCACCGGCATTGCGGGCGTGTTCGAGCAGGAGTTCAACGCGACGGACATCCAGTTGGGCTCTTTCCAGGTCGAAGCTGAGTTCGTTTTCGTAGACCCAAAGGACACTTTCCGCCCGTGAAAGGTCGAGGCGGGCCTGTTCGAGCTGTTCGAGCAGGTCGGGCATGATCAGCTCGGCAAGGATCTGCCCCTCTTCGGCCTGTTCCCCTTCGCTGACCAGAACTGCGCCGAGTTTGCCGTCAACGGCGAAAGCGAGAGGCTCCCAGCGCAAGGGGGCCACCTCCGCGATGAGCTGGAAGCGATCTTCGATGACGCCGCGCGTGACGGTATAGCGGTTCTGTTCCGAGGGAACGGGCGTGGGCCAGGGTGTTGGGGTGGGCACGACGCGCACAGGTGTGAGGCAGCCCGAGATGGCGATTGCCAGCACGGCCAACAGGAGGAGTAGGCGGATTGAGTGGCGGGATCGAAAGCTGGAAGTCGGTTGAGGTGAGGCAGACATCGCTGGTCCGTAGGGGTTCAAACGCGGCGAGAGAGTCGCGGTGGGTATTGGGTTGTCGCCTACTGTTGAACGCGTTCCATGAATCTGCGTTCAGCGGGCAGACCCGGTTGGGGACACCCTGTGACTAGGCTAAACGCGATTGGGATAGATGTCAACTCGATTGCGCGGGAGGGCGAAGTGGTCGGGACGGGGATTGGGGGAAGGGCTGTTGTCTGAACGGGGATTTGGGGGGATTCTTGGGATTTGGGGGATGGGTTGGTGTCTTGAAAGGGAATTGACGACGAGTGGTGGTGTTGGAACTGAAGTGGTCAGTGATCAATGGTCAGTGGGAGGAAGGGCGTTTGAGCAGGATGGGTTCAGGCATCGGATTGGCGGTTCACAGGCGGTTGTCCGGGTTGTTGTGTGGCGGGCTCTGTGATAGGTTAGGGGGAGTGTCCCTGGCTGCCTACAGGGCGGCGCGGGGAGAACCGTGTTGGGACGAGTTTGACCGTCACCGATCGTTGGACGCTGCGGCATTGTCGCGGCAGCGGATAGAGGACCTTGATGGACTGGGGGTCCCGCTCCGGCCTGAGAGTAGATTGGTCATCGCAGTTCGCAAGCAAGAGGCCAGGCGCCGGAAACGCCTGAGGCTGGAGCAAGATGAAAACAAGAGAATTACTGAGCCGGAGCGTCATCTGGTTTGAGACGGCGCTGGCCGGTTCGCTTTCGCCCTCTGTGCGCCGTGTCATGCACATCGAGCTCTCGATGTCGCTGGCCTACGGCGTTTTTTATGCTACGATCATCCCCTTCACGCAGGTTGTGCTGCGACGTCAGGGCGCCTCGGTTGATATGCTGGCGCTCTATACGGCGCTTCTCTTTGTAGGATCGGTCTTCACTTCGTTCAGCATCGTTCTGATGCGTCGCCGGCGTACAATCAACATTATCGTTTTCTGCTGGCTGCTGGGGCGTTCGCTGTTCCTGCTGACGGCGTTCGTGACGGGCGCGGCGCAGCTGATGGCGATCGGCATTGTGTTCTGGCTGCTGGAAGCGTTTGTGATCCCGGCATACACGCGCGTTATTCAGAAGATCTATCCTGAAAGCGGGCGGGGCAAGGTGATGTCGACGGTGCGGATGGGGCGCGTTTCCGTCATTCTCCTGGTCACTCCATTGGCGGGATGGGCTCTGGACAAGGTGGGGTACCAGGTGCTTTTCCCGATTGGGGCGCTGTTTGGGATTCTGGCCACATATCTTTTCACACGCATTGACTTTGACGAGGGGGAGTTGCCGCGGCGCAAGACGAAGGCGTTTTCGGAGCTGTGGCAGATCGTGCGCGGCGACAAGAACTTCGCGGTTTATCTACTCAGTTATTCATTGTTTGGGTTGGGGGGGCTGCTGAGCTGGCCGCTCTATCCGGTCGTGCAGGTGGACCGCTTGCAACTCTCGTATTCGGATATTGGATTGCTGGGGCTGGTTGAGTCGTTAACCTGGTTTTTCAGCTATCTGCTGTGGGGGCGGACGATTGACAAGCGGGGGGGCCTTTTTGTCGTTCGGGCTATCTCGGCGATCTCGATCGTGACGCCACTGACGTATATGTCAGCACAAAGCCTGTGGATGTTGATGCCGTCGGCTATTGCGCGGGGATTGGGGATGGCGGGTTTTGAGCTGGGACGGATCAGCGCGGGTATACAGTTGGCGGACCCGGACAGGGTGACGGAGTATGCGGCGATTCAGTCGACGGTGGTTGGGCTGCGGGGCCTGGTGGCTCCGTTGGTGACGGTCGGGCTGTTGCGGTTGGGGGCGCCGCACAGCGCGGTGTTTCTGTTGAGCGCGGCATTCCTGGTGATGGGGTGGGTAATGTTTGGCCGCGTGGAGGCGCCGGCCCCGGGTGATGAGGGTTACAGCGAGCGGCAGAGGCTGCGGTACCGGTGGCCGTTCCGGCGGCGGATTTCGCGGGTGTAGGCGGGGGGTTCGTTGGAGGGGGGCAGTCTACCGATCCGGGCGCTGTCGGCGAGTCCCGCGGAAAGCTGTTGAGGAACTGCGGGGCCGCGGCCGAGATAGCGTAGCGACGATATGGGTCAGTCTTCGCTTTTGTTGACCGTGATAGGACACTTGCTCATATCCCCAGAATATTGGTAGGATTGCTGCCATGAAAACGACCATTGAGATTCAAGATGAACTGCTGCGACGGGCGCGGCAGCACGCGAAGGCCACGGGCCGTTCGCTGCGCGCCGTTATCGAGGATGGCATTCGCCTCGCACTTGCCGCGCCTGAACCACAGAGAAAGTACAAGTTGCCCGATATGAGTGTGGGGGATCCGAACGCTGTGGACCCGCTCAATGCCATGTCATGGCAGGATTTGCGGGAGACCGTTTACGGGGAGTCGGAGTCCCCGTGATCGCGGTCGATACGAATCTGCTCGTTTACGCCCATCGCAGGGAATCTGAAGTGCATGGGGCTGCGTACGACATAGTCCGCGGATTGGCTGAAGGAAGCCGGGGCTGGGCGATCCCCTGGCCCTGTTGTTTTGAGTTTCTGAGCATCGTGACAAATCGGCGAATCTGGAAAGAGGCCGCCACGTCGCCGGAACTGGCATGGCAGCAGCTCGCAGTGTGGATTGCGTCACCGGTGAATCATCTCATTGGAGAGACCGACGGCTTTCTTGAGATTTTGAGCGGGCTTGTACAGCGTCCGCAGGTGCGGGGCGCGACTGTCCATGATGCAAGGATTGCCGCGATCTGCCATGCCCACGGCACAGAAGTGCTCCTTACTCGTGATCGTGACTTCGCTTTGTTTCCGGAACTCAAAACGCGGAACCCGTTTAGCCAGGCGTGATGGCCAGGAACGTCGCGTCAGGCGAAGGACGAATAGGATCCTCGATCGCCTTGAGGGGCTTTTCGTGAGAATCACACCGCCGCGCAGAATTGCACGCAAGTAACATAACCCTCTCAAAACATCCACAGAAAGGAACCATATGAATACTTATCGCGCCGGTCTGGTTGGATGCGGCCGGATTGGCACTCTTTGGGAGACGGACCCGCCGACGCCGCTTACCCATGCGGGCGGGCTGGCTGTGTGCGCGCAGACGGAGCTTGTGGCCGGGGCGAGCCGGGGGAACGAGCATCTGCAAGTGTTTGGGCGTATGTGGGATGTGGACGCGCTCTATCTGGACTACCGGCAGATGTTGGAGAAGGAGAAGCTGGATATTGTGTGCGTGGCGACACATCCGGGGCTGCACCGGGACATTGTGGAGGCAGCGGTGGAAAACGGCGCCAAGGGGATTCTGTGTGAGAAGCCGCTGGCGCTGAGCCTGGAGGACGGGGACGCGATTGTAGAGGCGTGCCGGCGCACTGGATGCGTGCTGTCAGTCAATCACTCAAGACGCTGGAATCCTGCCTTTATCAAGGCGAAGGAGATGGTCAATGAGGGGGCTATCGGAGACCTGATTTCGATGTTGGGCATCTGCCAGGGCGTAAAGCCGTTCCCGGCGTGGACGGCGGACGAAGAGGGGCCGCTGATCCACGATGCAGTGCATACGTTTGACCTGTTTCGCATCTATGCGGGCGACGTTAAATCGGTAGTCGGTACGGCGCACCGGCGCCACCGCCATGAGTTTCAGGTGGAGGACATCAGTGATGCGATCTTCAGTTTCCATTCGGGCGTCAGCGCGGTGTGCATGGCGAACGAGCTGACGCGGTATGCCAGATTCGGTCTGGAGCTGCAGGGAACTGATGGGGTGATCAGCCTGGAGTATGCGGGTAACCAGTGGCTGTTGGGCGTGGACACGACCGACCGCCTGAATGAGCCGGATCCCCGCATCGAGTGGTTTACACTGGAGCCGCAGCCTTTTCCAGCGATAGAAGAGGCAAGCTCGATCCAGCTGGCGGTGGAGGAGCTGGTACGCTGCATCGAGGACGGCGGCGAACCGAGCTCGAACGGAGAGGACGGGGTGGCTTCGCTGGAGATGGTGATGGCCATTTACGAGTCACAGCGGCAGGGGAACCGGCCGGTGGAGCTGCCGCTGGCCGATCGCTCTTCTCAGTTGTACATGCTGAGAGACGAAGGGCATTTCTGAGTCGGGCGCGGGGCAGGAAGGAGGGACGGCAATGAAACATCTCTTTATCGACGATCACGAGGTCGAGGCGATCGACAATCTGGCGCGCAAGCTGCACCAGCCGCGGAAGGCGCGCGACAACGTTGTGATCCGGCCGGAATACCGCTGGGAGAACAATGTGATTCAGATCCGGACGACGCCGGTCTGGCTGCCGGATGAGGGGATCTTCAAGATGATCTACCTGACCGGGGCCGAGGGGTTGGATCCAGAAGTGCGGCTGGATGTGACCGGGGCGCCGGCCGGCGGGGAGAGTTTCGCCTGCTATGCGGTTTCGGAGGACGGCGTGAACTGGGAGAAGCCGTTTCTGGGGCTGTATGACTATTCTGCGCTGACCTGGCAGGGCACGCCGGTCGGCGGCGAGAACAACATTCTTCCCAGCGCGAAAGGGCTGCTTCAAGGGCCGATTTACGATCCGCACGATCCCGATCCCCGCCGGCGTTTCAAGGGTCTGCGCTACGGCGGGAGCGCGTTGCGCTCGGTGGTTTCGGCGGACTTTTTGCACTGGGAGGAACTGGAAGTTCCCACGCTGCACAGCCATGATGAGTCGCACCTGACCTACGACGAGGCTCGGCGGCAGTTTATCGCTGCGGTTAAGCGGAACGGACCTTACGGACGATCGTGGCATCTGTACACGAGCGAGGATTTCGCCGACTGGGAGGAGCACGGGCTGATCTTTCGCGCGGACCAGACCGACCAGGAAAACGGCCATGAACGGCTGCAGCGATTTTTCGACGATCCGGCGTATCTGACGCCGATCTTCAACCGGCCTGAGGAGTGGCGGACGGATGTTTACAACTTCCCGATATTTCCGTATGAGGGCCTCTACCTGGCGATGCCGGTGATGCACCACTGGGCGGGCAAACATCCCCCCATGTATGAGAACGTTGACAGCCGCAAGTCAGTGGAGCTGGCTTCCAGCCGCAATCTGCTGGACTGGGAGCGGGCTGCGGACCGGGCGCCATTTATGGAGCTGTCGCCGGTTGGGGACGGTGAGACGTACGATACGGGCCAGATCCTGATCCTGAACCGCCCGGTTCAACGGAACAATGAGTTGTGGTTCTACTATCTGGGGTTTCGCTATCGCAGCCTTTCTGTTGAGGATACGCTGAACAGGCGCTACATGGATGCCAGCGCGCTCTGCCTTGCGCGGCTGCGCATGGACGGCTTTGTTTCGCTTAAAGGCGGGGTTGAGTGGGGGTCGGTCCTTACACGTCCGGTGGAGGTGGGCGGCGATACGCTGCATGTGAACGCGGATTCGTGGCGGGGGCGTGTGCTGGTAGAGGTGATTGACGCGGGAAGCGGCGCGCCCATTCCCGGCTATACGAAAGAGGATTGCATTCCGGCCATCAAGGATAGTATTGACGAACGGGTTGAATGGCGCGATGGGCGGAGTCTGAAGGAGTTGGCGGGCCGGACTGTCAGGCTGCGTTTTCATTTGTGGCAGGCGGAGCTTTATTCGTTCTGGTTCAGTTGAGGATGAAACTGCAGTAGTCAGTGGTCAGTGGTCAGTGGTCAGTGGTCAGCGGGGAGGCACCGCGGCGGAGAGGCGGCATAGGCATAGTGGGAGCGGCGGGGAAGGGGACGAAGTGAAGGGATGAAGTGAGGCGGTCTATTGGTAGGAAGGAATATACACCATGAATGGAGTTTTGAGATGAGGCGATTTGAGGGGAAGACGGCGTTGGTGACGGGCGCGTCGCTGGGCATCGGGCGGGGCATTGCGTTGTGCCTGGCGGAAGAGGGCGCGAACGTGGTGGTGAATTACCGCACGTCGGAGGCTGAGGCCGAGAGCGCGGCGGAAGAGATCCGGCGGATGGGCGGAGAGGCGCTGGTATGGCAGGCGGACGTGTCGGATCGGGATGCGATCGCGGCGATGATCGAGGGCGCGGTGGCGCGGTTTGGGGGGCTCGACGTGGCAGTGGCCAATGCGGCGGTCTCTGTGCGCGAGCCGGTGGTGGAGGCGAAGTGGGAAAACGTGATGCGGACGTTTGAGGTGACCCAGTTCGGCGTCTATCACACGTGCCAGTTGGCAGCGCAGCAGATGCTGAAGCAGCCGCTTGCGGGGCGCAGCCGGGGCAAGATCGTGGTGATCAGCTCAGTTCACGAGGAGATCGCATTCCCCAGCAGCGGGGCCTACAACATGTCGAAGGCGGCGATCAACCATCTGGCCCGCACGATGGCGGCGGAGTTGGCGGGAGACCGGATCAATGTCAATGTGATCAATCCCGGCTGGATCGATACGCCGGGGGAGCGCAAATTCTACAGTGAGGAGGAGATTGCCGAGGGCGGCCGCCGCATCCCATGGGGGCGGATAGGGGCGCCGGAGGATATTGGCAAGGCCGCGGCCTACCTTGCAAGCGATGATGCCGACTACGTGACGGGCACGATTCTGCGAGTCGACGGCGGTTTTGTACACGGGCTCGTGCTGCCGGAGGCGGCGGAGGACGGTGGATAGGGGCTGGTGTGGTGGTTGGCGGAGAATGCCGCTGTATTGACGCAGCGGCGCAGGGCGGCGTTGTGGGGGGTCCGGGGGTGTCCCCCGGCCCGGCGGCGTGTGTTTGCCGCCGGGGTTCGACGCAAGGCCACCTGGTCCACGCACTGCCCCGCCCCGTCGAGCGGAGACCTGGTTGCTGGCGGCGTGTGGTCGGACAGGCGCGGCGGCGGGCCGCGAGAAGGGCGGGGCGCGGAGGGGCCGCCGATACAGGGCAAGGCTACCCCGTTGCTGGGTGGGGGTTGGGGGAGGCCCAGAACTGCATTGGAGCTTAGAAGAGAAAGCAGGGGATGGCCACTGGGAGGGCAGAATGAGAGTTGCGGTTGGGGGACTCAGCCACGAGAGCAGCACGTTTACGCCGGTACCGACGACGCGCGCGAGCTACGAGGAACGGTTCCTGCTTGAAGGCGACGAGATCCTGCATACATTTGCGGGGACGAACACGCCGATTGGCGGGTTTATTGAGGGGGCGCGAGCGCACGGACTCGAGCTTGTACCGACTTTGTTTGGCGAACCGCAGCCGAGCGCGCCGACGCCGCGGCCGCTGTATGATGAGTTGCTGGGGCGCATATTGGACGGGCTGACGGAAGCGCTGCCTTTGGACGGCGTGCTGTTGGAGCTGCACGGTTCGATGGCGGTCGGGGATCTCGACGGGCCTGACGGGTTGGGGGATGCGGAGGGCCATCTGCTCGCGAAGGTGCGGGAGACGGTTGGCCCGGACGTGCCGGTGCTGGCGCAGCTGGACATACACTCGAATGTTTCGCGGCAGATGGTCGAGATGGCCGATGCGCTGATCGGGCGGGAGTCGTTTCCTGAGGTTGACATGGCGGCGCGGGGCCGAGAGTGCGCGGATGTGCTGGCGCGGATTTTGGGAGAGGGCCTGCGGCCGACGATGGCTCTGCACAGGATTCCGATGGCGTGGGGGCTGAACCAGGTGACGGCGCATCTGCCGATGCGGGAAGCGATCGCTGAACTGCACCGGATCGAGTCTCAGCCAGGGGTCGTATGCGGCTCAATCGCGACCTGTTTCTTTCTGGCGGATGTACCGGATATGGGCGCGTCGGTCTATATTGTGACTGAGGACAATCAGCGGCTGGCGCAGGCTCTTGCAGACCAGTTGGGGGAGTGGATATTTGCGCGGCGAGAAGACTGGCAGTTGGAGCTGTTTTCTGCGCGCGCGGCGCTGGAAAGGGCGCAGGAGGAGGGACTTTACCCTGTCATTCTGGCCGATATGCAGGACAACACGGGCGGCGGGTCGCCGGGAGACAGCACGGGCGTCTTGCGGACATTTATCGACATGCAGTTGGAGGATGCGTGCGTGCTTTACATTGTCGACCCCGAGGCGGTTGCAATCTGTCAGGAGGCGGGTGTAGGCGGACACGCGGCCCTGGAGGTGGGCGGCAAGTCGTCTCCGATGCAGGGGGCGCCTGTGCCGATGGAGGTGGAGGTTGCGGCGCTTTCTGACGGGGCGTTTCGGTATGACGGGCCCATGTATGCGGGGTTGAGAGGGGAAATGGGCCCGTCGGCGCATGTGGTCCAGGAAGGGATCCACGTGTTGCTGGTGAGCAGGCGGGAGCAACCTTTTGATACCGCGTTCGCGCGGACGCTCGGGCTGGATCCGCGGCAGATGCGGTATATTTGCGTGAAATCGAGCGCGCACTTTCGCGCCGGGTTTGCGTCGTGGGCGGGCGCGATCCACGTGGTGGCGGAGCCGAGCGTGCACAGCCTGGCGGACCTGTCCTTCCGGCGGCTGGGACGCGCTGTCTATCCGTTCACTGCTGGATTAGATCTGGATTAGCTTGTCGTTTTGGCAGGCGAGAAGCGGGAGGAGAGAGTCGCGGACGCGACTCTCTTTTTCGTTACCAAATTGCCTCTGAATTGTGGGGAAGAAGAGCGCCCCCGGTAGGAGTCGAACCTACGGCCAAAGGTAGGGTAGATTGCAGACGAGTTGCTGAAAGCACTTTTCCTACAATCCCCCTCCGAACCGAACGTGCTACTTTCATAGCATTCGGCTCTCCAGTGCGATCGTGTTAGCGTCCCATTCTGGACGGTGTTCTCCATTGTGGATAGCTCTGTGGCACGTTTTGCACGTTACCAATGTTTTGCGTCTCAACGCCGCCATCCTCTTGACCCACGCGGGCTTTGGTTTTCTGCCCGGCCTTGTCAGGTCTTTCAGCTTTCTCACATGGTGAACTTCCGTCTGCCCATTTTCCCCGCACATCTCGCACACATCCGATTTGATTCTATCGATCAAATCTGTTCGCCTTCCGTAGACAGTTGGCGTCGTGTCCTTGATTTCTGCGGGATTCGGGTTTCGAGTTAGAGGGGTTGCCCCGTATCGTGCAATGAGCGGTTTCTTGCCTGTTCTTTCTACAGTGACTTCAAGCACTTTGTAGTTGCGGCCATTCTTCTTTAAGGTGGCCGCGTACTTTTGCGCCATCTTTGTGACGGAACTTTTGTGCTTGCTTGCCAGTGTTTTCAGCAAGGATGTCCTGACCGCCCAGTTTACCCGTGTCAGTTTTCGCAAGTTGTGCGCCATGATGTAGTACTGAACCAACCCTACATATTCCACTTGATAGGTTGTTATGATGGCGTAATCGGAGTTCTCTTCCAGGTATGTTCTTGTTCCCGGCTTTCCGTCCACCATGTACTTTCTCATGTTCTTCCTGATTACTTCTGGCGGGATTCCAAGCCACATTTTTCCGTTGATTGTTCGGATTTGGCTTGAGTGCATAACTCTCAGATCATATCCCAAGAATCTGGCGCTCTGTGTCTTGGCGTGGGTTATCAGGGTCTTTTCCTCGGACAGTTCCAGCTTCAGCCTGTCTTGCAGAAACTTTCTGATTTCCTCTCTAATTTCCCTTGCCTCGCTTTTTGGGCCTGCGAAGCTCAACAGGAAGTCGTCCGCATATCTGATGTATTCCAGCTTTCGATACCCGTCGTCGGTTGGGTCTCCGGATGGAATTTCGTTTCTCATTTTGCGGAGCGATTTGGCGCTGATTATGTCCCCGTTTTTCTCAGAAACTGTGATTTGCCTGGTCAATTTTGTGTATTCGGGGTTTAATCTTCGCCCACACAGCTTTCCGTTTCCCCGACTTTTTCGACTGCGGTTGTAGCGGGGGAGAAGCTCATTTTCTACCCATTTGTCCAGTACATCCATATAGATGTTGGTGAGTAGCGGGCTGATGATTCCACCTTGCGGTGTTCCGCTTGGCGTTTCATTGTAAGCCCAGTCTTCCAAATATCCCGCGTTCAGCAGGTTGCTGATGAGCCTCAGCATTCTGCCGTCTTCGATCCTGTTTCCCAGGATTCCCAGCAGGGATTCGTGGTCAATGTTGTCGAAGCAACCTTTGATATCGCCTTCAATGAACCAGTTTACGCCCGTGTGCATTTTGCTGATCTGGATCAGGGCGGTGTGGCAACCTCTTTTCGGCCTGAATCCGTGACTTCGATCGCTGAACGTTGGCTCGTAGTAGGCTTCCAGCAGCATTTTCATCGTGGCTTGCAGTAGCTTATCGTCCCCTGATGGGACTCCCAGTGGCCTCCGCCTGCCATCGGTTTTTGGAGTGTATGTTCTACGTACCGGATTCCATCTATAGGTTTCCCGTTTTATTTTCTCAATGATATTGTCTATGCGTTTCTTCGACATGCCATCGAGTGTATCTTCGCTCGCGCCATTGGTTCTTGCGCCAAGGTTGGCGTAGATACTGTTGTACGCTTCCCAGTACAATTCCGGATTGAAAAGCTGTCGGTACAGTCGATTTAGGGGTTTTCCCTCCTTCCCTCTTTCGCTATAGACTCTGAGTACAGCTTCGGAATTCTGCATTTCGCATACCTTGCTTTTCTCATCGTCGAATCACACCTGTTCCCCTTCGCCTTGTAAGTGGTTTTCCCACTCTCTGACTACTATGGGAACTCCGAAGCCATAAGCCTTTCGGCTGTTAGGCTTTCCCATGTTCCGCTCGTGACACCTCCGGCGCCCCTTAGATTTCTCGTTCGATTCCTTGCCCTGCTGGATTTGCAGGTCTATCCCCGTTGTCAGGACATCAAGCTCCTAAACCCTGAGCTTGAACTTGGGGATGCGGGTTTCAGCCATGCTTCCCGCAAGCTGGTTTTTTAGGCTTAGTGGAATCTGAGATTCAAACAGTTTAGTCTTAATCTTAGGGCGCAGGTCTTGGCGAACCTGCTGAAATTCATGGCAATTCTGCATTCCGCCTTTACTGCCATGCTATTTTCCCTTACCTCCTTTCGGAGTCCGGTTGGGCAGTTGACCTACAATTGCTCCTGTACTTGTGTCCGACCTTTCGGACATGGTGTCACGCCGTTACATGGCGCACGTTTAGGAAACCTCTGCTCTATCCTCTGAGCTACGGGGGCAGGAAGCACTGCGCACCTTCTTGACGATAGCACAAAGGACCTTTGAGGTCAAAGGAAGCAGGGTGGATTTGGGGGCGCGTCGGGAATTGCAGGGGTTGGTTGTCTGGACAGGGATTTGGGGGAACTGCGGGGCGGGGCATGGTTGGGGCCAGCAAGTTCGGAGAAATCATGGGATTAAAGTAGAATGGGCGGATAGAATCGCCCATCCGCGTTGGTCTGGCGCGCTGAATGGACGCCACCTGCTCCCGCATTTTCCGGCAGTCAAGACAGCGGCGCGCGCCGAGATGGGGCGGAGTGGCGAAGCCCTCACCGATCCAGGAATAGAGGCATTGCATGCAGAACGCGCAGGAGTTTTTTCGCGGTGTACAGGAAAATGTCGGCGATGTGATCGTTGGCAAAGAGGAGGTCATCGAGCATCTGCTTATCGCATTGTTGTGCGAAGGCCACGTTCTGCTAGAGGATGTACCGGGCGTGGGCAAGACGATGATGGCGCGGGCGTTGTCGGTCAGCCTGGGCGTGGACTTTCGCCGCCTGCAATGCACGCCGGACCTGCTTCCCAGCGACATCACGGGCACGAGCATTTTCAACCAGGAGACGCGGCAGTTCCAGTTTATCGCCGGGCCCGCATTCACCCATATTCTGCTGGCGGACGAGATAAACCGCGCCACGCCGCGCACGCAGGCAGCTCTCCTGGAGTGTATGGGCGAACAGCAGATCACCGCGGACGGGGTAACCCGGCCTTTGCCGCGCCCGTTCATGGTGATTGCGACGCAGAACCCGGTGGAGTATGAAGGCACCTTTCCGCTGCCGGAGGCACAGCTCGATCGATTCCTGTTCAAATTGAACCTGGGCTACCTGTCGGACACGGAGGAGGGGGAGATGCTGGTCAACTTAGGGCATCGACACCCAATTGAGACATTGGATGCGGTCGTTGACGGCCACAATCTGCCGGAGCTGGCGGAACAGATATGGCAGGTGACGGTGGCTGACAGCATCCGGGACTATATTGTGGGGCTTGTCCAGGCGACGCGCAGCCACTCGGACCTGGCGTTGGGCGCGAGCCCGCGTGGTTCGCTGGCGCTGTATCGAGGCGCGCAGGCGCGGGCCGCGTTGCGGGGACGAGCGTTCGCGTTGCCGGACGATGTGCAGGCGCTGGCTCCGCTGGCCCTGCCGCACCGCTGCATCGTGCGTTCGGACGCGGCGCTGCGTGGGCGCACGGCAGAGCAGATCATCTCCGAGCTGCTGGATGAGATCACGCTCGATCTGGGCGATACGACGGAGGAGTGGCCTGGGGCTCCTGCTGTCGAGGAAGAGGCTTAGCGGATTGTTTGACCTTTTCTTTCTTCTTCTTTTTTTGTTTGGGTTTGCCGTCTTTCTGCGGATGGACTGGATTTACTATGTCTTCTATGTGGTAGGAGGCGTATGGCTGATCAGTCATTGGTGGACCCGGCGCAGCCTGCGCAATTTGAAGGTTTCGCGGCGAGCGCCGGCCAAGGCGTTTGCCGGCGAGACAATTCGCAGCGATGTCAGTTTTCAGAACCGCAGCCGTCTGCCGATCCCGTGGTTGAGGCTGCAGGAGAATATCCCGATCGACCTGCGAGCGGTCGATGAGTACAGCACGGTGATCAGCATTGGGGGCCGCTCGCTGACAAACCGCCGGTTTTCGCTGCACTGTCACCGCCGCGGCTACTACGAGATCGGTCCTCTCAACCTGCAAACAGGAGACCTGTTCGGGTTTGCCGAGTCCTCCTGGCAGGAGACGAAGTCCCACCTCTTGACGGTCTATCCCAAGGTCTATTCTCTGGCCGAACTGGGTTTGCCCAGTCTGCTGCCGTTCGGCGATATGCGCAGTCCTCACCGGCTTTTTCAGGACCCGACGCGGATGGCAGGCGTCCGTCCCTATGCCAGCGGGGACAGTATGCGTCATATTCACTGGCGGGCGAGCGCGCGGGAGGACGCGCTACTGGTAAAGAAGTTCCAGCCTTCGATGGCCCTGAGCACGACTGTAGTGCTTGATTTGGACCGTAGCGCATTTCCGTACAGGGAGGAGTACAGCGGCAGCGAATGGGCGGTGATACTGGCGGCGTCTGTGGCGAGTCATGTGGCCGAGCAGAGGCAGGAGGTGGGATTTCTCAGCAACGGGGAGGATCCCCGTTCAGGCGCGGAGGTGCTGGAGGTGCCTTCCCGAAACGGGCGCGGCCATTTGATGGGCATTCTTGAGATCCTGGCGCGGATTCAGCTGCGCGACGCGCGGAAGGCTGAAGTGGAGCCGGCAGGCCGGAAGGGCGGGCGTCAGGCGGAGACGGCCGAGGGGGAAGCGGGAGGGGAGGACTGGATTTCGCCGATTGCCCTGCCGACCTGGTTGCCGGCGCGGACGGCGCATTTGAGTTGGGGTTCGACGCTGGTGGTCGTGACGCCCCGGCTGACAGAAGGCCTGGTATGGGTTCTTCACGGTCTGTACCGGCGGGGGATCAACGTGTTTGCCCTTGCCTGCACACTGCAGCCCCAGTTCAAGCTGATGCAAGAGCAGGCAGAGGCGCTGGGCATTGTATCGCATCAGACGATTTGGGAATCGGACCTGATGAAGTTGCAGAGATAGCCGGGAGAAAAATGGAAGAGGCAGGCAGTTCCCGACACTATATCGACTATGACAATGCGTGGCAGGACTCTTTGTTGCGTCCTGCGGTCATTGCGGCGTTGGTTGGGTGCCTGATGGTCGCCCTGACATCGTTCATCCGGCACATCGGGCCCGGATTGCCGTTGACCTACTTAGGTATATTGCGAGTCAGTTCGATAGGCGCGGCGCTGGTCGGCGGATACACGACGACGATTTTAGTGCGGCCTGAGCAGAGGAACCGGCGCACGCTGGCATTTCGCCTATCGGAAATTGGACTGATTCTCTTTGCGGCGCGATTGGCGCTTTGGGCGACGGTGGAAGGCTGGCCGGCGCCGTCCTCGATGCTATTGCAACCGATCGGCGTATTCCTGACGTTCAGTTTTGTCATCAACGCGGTCTTGATTCTGATTGCATGGGGGATGGCGGTTCTGGTGACAAATGACTTTCTGTCGATGGGTTTGCAGACGGACGAACTGGCCGATTTGGAGGCTGCATCGAGGCCGATCAGCGGCGACGATCATCGGATACAAAGTGATCGCGGGGCGCTGGTACGCCGATTCAGTGAACGTTGGGCGTTGGGAGGCATGCTGCTCATTGTGCTGACTGCGGGCAGCCAGGTTGGCATGGGTACGAACGGGTTTTTCGCGTTGGTTCGCCAGGATATTGCGGGGGGGGTGATTGGCGCGGCGGTCGTCTATTTTGTTCTAGGCTTGCTGCTGCTGACATTCGGGCATCTGGCGGCCTTGCGGGCCAGGTGGCAGCTGGCAAGACTGCCGAGCGAAGGCAGTATCGTGCGCAACTGGCCATTCTATGCTTTCGGGCTGCTGGCGGTGGTGGCGGCGGCAGCCTTTCTGATGCCGCTGGGCGGCACATTCCGGCTTGCACAACTGATGGGGTGGGCAATCAGGGTGATATCCGGCGCGGTCTTTGGGCTGTTGGGACTGTTGATGGGGCTCCTTGCGCTTCTGTTTGGGGGAGACGAGGAGGTGGTCGAGGAGCCGCCGCGCGAGCAGCCGGAGATGGGGGATCTGCCGTTCGAGCAGGTTCAGCAGGCGGACGGGCCGGCCTGGCTTGGCGGGACGGTGTTCTGGATTATTGTCGCGCTCTTGCTGGGTTATGCGACGTACATTTATCTCCAGGGGCGGGGGGTGAATTTCCAGCGCCTGCTGGCCTGGTTGCGCGAGTTCCTGCAGGGTTGGCGGCAGATAGGCGACGCCTTCAACGAGTGGCGGGCGCGTGCGCTGCAGCCGGAGGAGGAGGAGGAGGGCAAGAAAGGGCGTTCGCGTATGCGGCGCTGGCTGAACGATCTAATGCTCGGGCGACTGCCGGCCGATGAGCAGGTGCGGTATTTCTATGTGTCGACGCTGGAAAGCGCTGCCGAGCACGGGCTGCGGAGGCGGCCGGGAGAGACGCCGCACCGATTTCAGGCGCGGTTGTCGCAACGGATTGAAGGGGAGGATGAGGCGGCCGTTGCCCGTTTGACAGAGGGTTTTGTGAATATCGAGTTCGCGCATCAGAGGACGGAAGCAAAGGCTGTTCCGCTGCTGAAGCGGGCGTGGAGACAGGTCCGGGGCGCTTTGGCGGGGTTGCAGGAAGAGCAGGCGGAAAGAGGGGGAGAGAAGAAGACCGACGACGAAGACGCTGATTGATCGAGGCGAAGATTGATCAGGTCTTAAGCGGGGCCTTCGGGGGGGATCCTACTTCCGGCATTCTTGCGTTTGGCAGACACAACAGAGGCTGGCGGCCTATGCACGGGAATGGGGCAGTCAAGATTGTTCGGTCTTTCTTGAACGGGCATGGCTTTGCGCTTTCAGGTTGACTGGCAGCGGACTTTCCAAGCCCTTTTTTTGGGTCGCGAGGCTTATTACGCGCCGTATAAGCAGCGCTCTCTGTGCGCGGAAATTTTGGGGATTGGAGCTTGATATTGGGCAGGCTTGATGGTTTTTTTGCGTTTGACTGCGCAGGTGTAAATGGCTATAATATAGGGCTATAGATAGTCTGGACAGGGCTGCAAAAGCAGCCCCGGGTTTATATTGTATTTCGAGCGGGCCGTCCGCAACTTGAACCGCTACGCAATTCACAGGTGGAAAATTCGATGATGTCAGAGTCAGAGCAGTTAGGCGACGAGGCCGAAAGCACAGAAAATGGGCTAGCCAGTGAAGAGCGGCAGGCTGATGAGATGCTATTTGAGCAGTACCTCGCGGAAGAGGAGGATCTCAGTTTGCCGGAGCGCGGCGATCTGCGAGAAGGAATCATCGTCGAGGTACGATCGAATGAGTTGCTGGTGAACATTGGCGCAAAGCGAGATGGGATCGTCCCCCAATCGGACTTGAATCGGCTCGACGAAGAATATGTGAGCACGCTGCGCGAAGGTGAGACGGCGCCAGTCGTGGTGAGCAAGCTAACGACCAGCGAAGGCATGTTGGTGCTGAGCATAGCAGACGCGCTGCAGAAGAAGGACTGGCTCGTTGCGGAAAAGATGCTGGAGAGCGGCGAGATCACGGTTCGGAAGGTGGTCGGTTACAACAAGGGTGGTCTGCTGGCCGATTTTGATCATTTGCGCGGGTTCATACCGGCTTCACATGTTGTGGGGTTGCCCCGCAACATGAATGAAGAACAGCGGAATGAGCGGCTGCAGCAGATTGTGGGCCAGGAGTTGCCTGTCAAAGTGATTGAGGTGGAGCGGCAGCGGCGTCGACTTGTGCTCTCCTATCGTTTGGCCGAACGCGAGTACCGGGCCGGGCGGAAGGCCGAGTTGTTCAAGGAGCTGGAGGTCGGCGCGGTGATCGATGGCGAGGTTCGCAGCCTGCGGCCGTTTGGCGCGTTCGTGGATATTGGGGGGGCGGACGGGCTTCTGCATGTGAGCGAGATTGGTTGGACGCCGGTTAGCCATCCGCGTGATGTCTTAAAAGTGGGCGACCGTCTTCAGGTCGAAGTTTTGCGCCTGGATCCGGAGCGCAGCCGAATTGCATTGAGCCGCAAACGGTTGTTGTCGAATCCATGGGAGAGCATAGAAGAACGGTACCGGGTGAATGACACGATACTGGTCACGGTTACAAGAGTGATTGACTTTGGCGCGTTTGCTCAGCTTGAGCCCGGAATTGAAGGGCTGATTCACATCAGCGAACTGGCAGATATCACGGTCGCAGAGCCGTTGAAGATGGTCAGCAGCGGCGATCGCGTTCCGGTGAAGATTTTGCGCATTCATCCTGACAGGCAGCGCATCGGATTGAGCCGGCGGCAGGCTGATGAGATTGTTGGGCAAGCGCTGTTGGAGTCTGAAGCGGAGAGCTATGAAAGTGACGCGGCCGAGCCTGAGGCGGCGGTCGGGGAACCGGAACCTGAGGTTGTAGAGGAAGAGGCTGAGCCTGCGGCGGAGGTTCAGGAACCGGAGGCCGAGGCGGCAGAGACTGTGGCCGAACCTGCGGCGGCGGTCGGGGAGCCGGAAGCCGAGGCGGCTGAGGCGGTGGCTGAGCCTGCGGCGGCGGTCGGGGAGCCGGAAGCCGAGACGGCTGAGTCAGAAGATGCCCCTGCAGCGGAGGTTGGGGAACCGGCGGCTGAAGCGGCGGCTGAAGCGGCCGCTGAACCAGAGGCAGTAGCCGATGCGAATGCCGATGCGGCCGAGGGAGAAGAAGAGGCGCCGGATACGGAAGCTGCGAGCGGTTCGGAGGAAAGTCTCTGATGCGGCATTTGCAGTCCCACCGTCGGGTCGTATATACTTGGAAAGCCTGCCAGTCTCAAAATTGAAATGGACTGGCAGATTTATTTTGTCAGAAAAGCAGACGTATTGAAGGGGGTGAGTTCGATTAGCGTAGAGTTGAGGCCTGGAGAATCCCAGGAAAGTCTAATGCGGCGTTTCCGGAAGTCGGTGGCTGAGGCGCGGATATTGCCTATCGTGCGTCAGAAGCGCTGGTTTACGTCCAAGAGCGAGGTGCGCCGCATCAACAAGCAGAAGGCGATTCGGAAAGCGAGGCGAAACGCTGCCCGATCTTTCCGTTAGAGCAATTTATAAACACCAGGCTGCCAAGCAGTCGGCCACGCGTCAACTGATGGGGAGATATGGCTGAGGAAACGCTCACACTGGAAGGCAAAGTCGTCGAGGCCCTGCCGAATGCCCAATTTCGGGTGGAATTGGAGAACGGACACGTTGTGCTGGCTTATCTGTCCGGCAAGATGCGCAGGAACTACATTCGGGTGTTTCTCGGCGACAGGGTGCGAGTCGATATGAGTCCCTATGATTTAACCCGGGGACGCATTACATATCGACGCAAGTAGCAGATTCTCTGCGGTGGGAGCAAGGCCGTGCGCGGGGCACGCAGGCACGGCTGACGCTTCTGCGAGCAGGGACGTTGAGACTGCCTGACAAGAACCGAAGATTTTTGGGATCCATCGAACCGGGAATGGGAACGTTTCCGGTTTTTGTATGGGTTGAATCAGAGGGGGGGCAGCAACCGGAGCGCCTTCACAGCGTCTTTGACGAAGCGTTGCTCGGCCTCAAAGGTCAGCCGTTCGGCGGCGCGAGTGAGCGGCTCCCAGAGCACCTGGAACTGTTTGGCGTCTTTGGGAGGGCGGGCCGTCTGCTTTGGCGAAAGCAGTTGCATGAGGAAGTAATGCTCATCCCGAATGTAGTGGGCGCCCTTGTAGTCGTATTCGACGGTGCGGCTGCCGAGGTCTGACAGGATGCGGAGGTCTCTGAAGCCGGTTTCTTCGCGGGTTTCGCGCAGGGCGGCTTCCTGGGCGCTCTCGCCCGGGTCGATATGCCCTTTGGGCAGGCGGATTTCTGCTCGGCTGGGTCTATCCAGCAGGAGCAAGAAAGTTTCCGTCGGGGGCAGGTGGGGGAGGAGGTCTCTTTGCGCAACGACGCCGCCGGCGGCGCGGTATCGGATCGTCTTCAAGGTTCAGCTCCTGTGCTACAATGCAGTTATGCAGTTATTGAAATCTGGCGCAGACGACCTGCGCATTCCACTTGATAGCGAACAGATCGAGCAGTTTCGCGCCTATGCGGCGTTGCTGGACGAATGGAATCAGAAGATGAATCTGACCGCGATTGCGGACAGCGAAGGCGTGCAGAGGAAGCATTTTCTGGACTGTCTGGCGGGCCTGCCGCTGGTTGCCGAGGAGTACGGTTCATCAATGCCCCCGACCCGGGCGCTGGCCTGCGTCGATATTGGCACCGGCGCGGGATTCCCCGGTTTGCCGCTCAAAATCGTGTGGCCCAATCTGAAGCTGACGCTTGTGGATGGCACGGCCAAGAAGATACGCTTTCTCAACGAGGTCGTGGGCGCGCTGGGGCTTGACAATGTAACGCTGATCCAGGGCCGGGCTGAGGAATTGGGCCGCAAACGACGTTTTCGCGGTCAGTTCGATCTGGTGACGGCCAGGGCCGTGGCCCGTCTCAACACGCTGACCGAGTATGTGATGCCGTTTGTACGCCAGGGCGGGCTTGCGCTCCTGTACAAGGGCCCGAACGCGGCCGAGGAGTTCATGGAGGCGCGCAAGGCGATTGAACTGCTGGGCGGCGAAACGGTCCGGTTTTCTCCTGTTGTGGTGCCGTCACTGAATGAAGAGCGGCGAATTCTTTTGGTGAAAAAGCTGCGGAAGACCCCCAAACAGTACCCCAGGCAGCAGGGTCTGCCTCGCAAAGATCCCCTTTGAATTCGGGCTGAGGTTCGTTGACAGGCGCGAGCCGTCCAGGAAAGGCGCGGTCCGGGACAGCGCCTGTTATTCGGCGCGCAGATAATAGGTCATGTGCTGGAAGTGGACGACCGGATCGATGTATTCGACTCGAACGTGCGCGGGGACGGCAAGTGTGATGGGGGCGTAACACAGGATGCTGTTCAGCCCGGCCTCGACAAGCTGGTTGGCGACGCGCTGGGCCGCGTGGGCAGGGACGGCCATCACTGCAATCTGCACACCCAGTTCCTGGACCCGGCGTTGCAGGGTTGCGAAGTTCTCGATGACCAGGCCGATTCCGATAGGCTGACCGATTTTCTGTGGGTCTTCATCCATAACGGAAACGATGCGGAAGCCGCTTGATTCGAACTCCTGGTAGTTGGCGATGGCGGTGCCGAGAGAGCCGGCGCCGACCAGCATCACCGGCCAGATTCGGTCCACGTTGAGGATTTTCTGCAGTTGGCGGCAAAGGAAGTCGATGTTGTAGCCGGTTCCCTGTTTGCCGAATTCACCGAAGTGGCTGAGGTCTTTGCGAATTTGGGCTGAGCTTATGCCAAGGTGCTCGCCCAGCTCCTGGCTGGAGGTCACCTCGCGCCCTTCGTCGGCCAGCAGCCGCAGCGTGCGCAGATAGACGGGCAGTCGCCCGATTACGATGTCCGGGATAGAAGGTTTTGGCTGCGTTCTGTCGTGCTTCACCGTTTCGATGCGGCTTTCGTGAGTAGGGGCGGCAGCGGCGGTGTCCGCAGATTGGAGTGGGCGCCGCCTGGTTCAGGCTTTCGGATGGACTGTCAGCTGGGGTGGCCTGCCGGCCCTCTTTCGACTGCGAAGTATTTCACTAACGATAGCACAGTCCTGTCGGGAGGGCAAGAAGGGGGCATCTTTTTGTGTGCAGAACGGTGGTTTTCAGGACGGGGATTTGGGACGGGGGAGTTTGTCTGAACGGGGATTTGGGGGGATTTATGGGATTTGGGGGATGGGTTGGTGTCAGGACGGGGATTTAGATGGGGATTAGGGGCAAGGGGCAGGGAGAACAGTAAGGGAAGGGCGGGAGGGACGTGTTGGCGTCTCTGATTTGGAGGAGCCTTTCTGTGCCAAGGGGCTTGGGCGGCCGCAAGGGGAGTACCCACATGGGTTCGGGGGATAGGGAGGCGGCGCAGAGGGAGGCGGGATGCGGTTCGGGCATTTGGTCTATGTGCGCCTGGTTCACATGCGCATGGTTTCGGTGTGTCCGTCGACTGCGATGGTCTGGCCCGAGATGCGGGCGCCGCTGTCCGAAGAGAGGAAAATGACGGTTTCGGCGACGTCTTCGGCGGAGACCAGCGTGCGCAGCGAGCTTTTCTGGCGGAACGCATTGCGGATTTCATCGGGGCTGACGCCGCGCGCCCGGGCCTTGGCGGCGAAGACGGCCTCGATGCGGGATCCTTCGACGGAACCGGGGCACACTGCATTGACGCGAATCCGGAAGGGGCCAAGCTCCATGGCCATGGTCTTGGTGAGGCCTATCAGCGCCCACTTTGAGGCGGTGTAAGGGGCGCGCAGTGGGTAGCCGTGAAGTCCGGCGGTGGAGGCGATGTTGACGATGGAGCCGCCGCCGCTCTTTTTGAGCAGTGGGATGGCGAAGCGGGCGCAGTAGAATGCGCCATTCAGATTGACATCGATAGTGCGCTGCCAGTCCTCTGGCGGGATGTCTTCGGTGTTTGCGGTCGGGCCGGAGATGCCTGCGTTGTTCACGAGCACATCCAGCCCGCCGAGGTCACTTTCAATTTTATGGAAGAGGGCTTCCACCTGTTTGGGGTCGGCTACGTCGGCGCAGAGACCGGCGAGCCGGCCTGATGGATCCTGCACCTGCGCCAGGGCAGCTTCGTCCACATCACAGATGCGCACGTATGCGCCTGCTTGCAGAAAGCGAAGGGCGATGGCGTGCCCGATGCCCCCAGCGGCAGCGGAAACGAAGACGCGTTTGCCGGCGACTCCCTTCATGTTTGCATCCTCACTGACCTGCGCGTCCTGCTTGGATTTGGGACGAGCCGCGCCCGCGATCGACCGCTATCCGTAAGGGCCGTGCGGCAGAAAGCCAAGAAGGCGCCGCAGCCTGTCGTCGGCGCCGGCATAGACGTGCTCAGGCATGGTGTAGTTCATGAACGGGTAGTACTTATGACCGACGATGCGGCGGGCATAGGTAACCTGGGTGATGAAGCGGGTGCGCTGACTGCGGTTTGGCCCGCCGCGATGCCAGACCTGGTTGTTGAACAGGATGACGCTGCCGGCCGGGCCCAGATTGTATTGGATTCGCTCCTCCCATTCGGTCCCGTCAAGCTGGCGGACAGGGCTGGCGCCGAATAGGTGGGAGCCGGGAATGACTTCGGTGCCGCCGTGCTCGACTTCGGTGACGTCGGTCAGGTAGAAGTTGGCGGTAAAGAAGAGGACGGGCAGGTGGACATTCTGCGGGGCGCTGCCATCGGTGACGATATAGTGGGGCCGATCATCCTGGTGCCAGCCGTCGAGTCCTCCGCCTGGAGGAGAGATGAAGGAGTTGTTGTGGATGACGTGGCAGTCGGGCCCGATAATCGCTTCGGCCAGAGAGATCATTGGCTCCATGTCGAACAGGCGCAGATTGGCGGCGCTGGTTTCGAACATGCGGTGCGCCAGGTGGGCGCGGTGGCTCTTGTTGTTCAACCCATTGGGATTGTCGCGCAGGGCGACTTCCAGGTCTGCGCGCAGCTCGGCGGTCCAATCCGGCGGCAGCATGTTGCGGAGAAAGAGACAACCGTCGCGATGAAACTGGTCCGCCCAGGCATCGAGCTGTTCATCGCTTACTTTTTTGCCCGCAAGGTATTGGCTATCCATTGGTTCGACTCTCCTTGGATTTCAGATTCCGAAATTTGTCTGGCATGGGAATCGGGAGCGTATCCAGCAGCCATAGTATGTACTGCAATCATGGGATAGGCAATTCAAACTTTTAGAAGCCTTGCAGGCGACTCAGGTCGGCGACAGGCGCGGGAAGAAGGGCGATGCGTTGGACGAGCGCCTGGCGCGCCTGGCGCAGTGTTTCTTCCTCGGCGTTCACGAGCACGGCGTCGAAAAACCTGTTGATCGGATCTGCCAGCTCGGCGAGAACGCGGCCAAGCAGCCCGGCGACGTCGTCCGCGCCGTGCAGCTCTGCGGCCGCGTTCTCGTAGGCCCTGTGCAGATCGTGTTCCACCTGTTCCTGATATGCGGCGGGGCGCAGGGGAAGTTCGCGTTGGATATTGCGAACGATGCGGGCGCAGCGGGCATAGGCTGTAAAGGATTCTTCCCAGGCCTGGGAAGAAACTGTCGCTTCCAGGTGGAGGACTGCGCCGACGGCGGCAAAGGGGTCGTCCCCGCGTGCGGCCAGGACGGCATCGACGACATCGGGGGGATGGTTCAGGTCGCGCAGCTTTCTTTCAAGGCGGCGGATGATGAATTCCCTGGCGTTGGGGACGGCTGACCGGGAAAGAAGGCCATGGTACTGCGCTGCCGCCAGCTCGAGGGCGGCGGTCAGATCGAAAGGAGACCGGGTGATGGTGAGCGCGTTCACGGTTCCCAGGGCGGCGCGGCGCAGGCCGAAGGGATCGGCGCTGCCGCTGGGCGTCACGCCGACGCCGAAGAGACCGACGAGTGTATCCAGTTTGTCGGCGAGGCTGAGGGCCAGGCCCGCCCCTGAAGTGGGAACGGCATCGCCGTCGAAGCTGGGCAGATAATGTTCCCGGATGGCCTGGGCCACGGCGGGCGATTCGCCGCTCCTGCGGGCATAGATTTCGCCCATCGTACCCTGGAGGCTGGTCATTTCGACAACCATGGATGTGACCAGGTCTGTTTTGCAGAGGGCGGCGGCCTGGCGAGCCGTGTCTACGTCCTGCTTGTTGCAGGCAAGCATCTGCGCGATCTGCGGGGCCAGCTTTTGCAGGCGCCCGGTTTTCTCGAGCATGGTGCCGAGCTTGGCGTGGAAGGTGAGAGTTCCCAGGCGCTCGGTGAAGGAATCAAATGGCTTGGCCGTGTCTTGGTTGAAGAAGAATTCGGCATCGGCGTAGCGGGCGCGAAGTACGCCCTCGTTGCCCTGCCTCACGACCCCGGGAAAGTCCAGTTTGTCGGCGTTTGCGATGGTGACGAAGCGGGGGGCCAAGGAGGGGTCTTCGTTCGGGTTGGCGGGAACGGACAGGACTGGGAAGTAGCGCTGGTGTTTCTTCATGACGGCGGTCAGGATCGGTTGGGGCAGGGCGAGGAAGCGGTTTTCGAAGGCGCCGAGGACCGCTTCGGGCGCTTCCACCAGGTCGGTGACTTCGTCCAGGAGGTCTTCATCCTGTTCCCACTGGTAGGTCCCGCCGGGCAGGGGTTCGGCGGCGCCGGTTTGGATGGAGCGGGCGCGGGCGGCCGCGTCCTGGATGGCTGCCGCGATGCGGCCGCGGCGGTCCTGGCGGTTGAGCTGGATGCCTTGTTCGGCGGCGGCGGCGAAGTAGCTGTCGGCGTCGGCAATGCGAAAGGCGGTGAATTCGCCTGCGGGCAGGCGCGCGCGTGCATCGCGGAAGCGGGGCCCGCGGCTTTCGCGGCCGCTGCGGACGTGCGCCCACGACATTTGAACGACCTCCGAGCCGTGCAGCGCGACGATCCAACGCAAGGGACGGGGGTAGCTTTTGTTGCTGCCGTTCCAGCGCATTGTCCTGCCCCATTGCATACCATCCAGCAAGTCTTGGATAAGTTGCGGGAGGACGGCCGAGGCGGGTTCGCCTTCCTTCCTGGACACGGCGTAGACATAGTTGTCGCGCACGATGAGGTCTGCGGGCTGAACGCCCTGGCCGCGGGCGAAGCCGGTGGCTGCTCTTGTGGGCAAGCCGTCGGCATCGAAGGCGCGGTCGGCGGGCGGGCCGCGGCGTTCGACAGTTTCGTCGTGCTGACGCGGTGACAGCTCCTGCACATGCGCGACCAGGCGGCGGGGTGTCCCGGACACGGACAGAGCGCGATAGGATAGCCGCGCTTGTTCCAGCAGTTCGGGGAGCCGCAGTTCGATCTGGGCGATGCCAAGAGTCACATCGGCGGCGGGCAGCTCCTCGCTGCCCAGCTCGATCAGAAGAGATTGGGGCTTGGAAGCCTGCGCTTGCGTTGTGACCCTTTCACTCGTCGTCTTGCCTTCGCCATTTTGGGAAGGTTCGCTCTCATCCAGCCAGGGGTACTCTTCTCGCTGGCGCTGTTCGACGTACAGTTCGGAGATACGGCGCGCCTGGCTGCGCATGGCGGCGAAGAATTTGGCGCGTTCGGTGACGCCGATGGCGCCGCGCGTGTCGAGGATGTTGAAAGCCTGGCTCTGGCGCAGCACATAGTCGTGGGCTGGGGCGACGAGCCCGCGTTCGATGCAAACTTCGGCTTCGGCGTGGTAGAGATCGCAGAGTGTTCGCTGGCGCTCGACGTCGGCCAGCTCAAAGTTATAGATACAGTGTTCGATTTCCTGTTGCCGGTAAATTTCGCCGTAGGTGTGGACGCCGTCAAAGTCGATGGACCAGACTTCTGTCCGCTGCTGGAGGTACATGACGATGCGCTCCAGCCCGTAGGTGATTTCGACGCTGACGGGGTCCAGGCTCACGCCCCCGGCCTGCTGGAAGTAGGTAAACTGGGTGATCTCCTGGCCGTCGAGCCAGACTTCCCAGCCGAGGCCCCACGCGCCGAGGGCGGGAGACTCCCAGTTGTCCTCGACGAACCGGATGTCATGGCGGTCGCGCTGGAGGCCGATGGCCTCGAGGCTGCCGAGGTAGAGTTCCTGGGGATTTCCCGGATCCGGTTTGAGGAGGACCTGGTATTGTGTGTGCATCTGCATGCGGTTGGGGTTTTCGGCGTAACGGCCGTCGTCAGCGCGGAAGGAGGGTTCCACGTAGGCGACGTTCCACGGCTCGGGCCCGAGGACGCGCAGCACGGTGGCGGGGTTCATGGTGCCGGCGCCCAGTTTTTCGCTGTGGGGCTGCCAGATCTGGCAGCCGCGTGCGGCCCAGTAGTCGTTGAGAAGGCGGATGGTTTCCTGCATTGAGGGGGTATCAGACATATCTCATCTCGATGTTCGCGGCTCGTAAGCGGTGGTTTCCGTTAAAGGGGCGAAGAGGTTCATGCTAACTGTTCTTGACGACAAAGCCGTTTTCCTTCACTGCTTGCAGGAAGAGGCTGTCGTCCAATATCAGGCCGAAGCCGGGCGCGTCCGGCAGCGTGACGAGTCCGTCATCCACGGAGTAGGCGGAGCTGTCCAGGCCCGGTGTGGAGAGCTCATCCCATTCAACGAAGGCAAAGTTCTGGACCGCGGGGGCGAGATGGCCGGAGACGAAATTTCCCAAGTGGCGTCCGTAGTGATGGGGCGCGGTACGCACGTTCCACGCGTCGAGTAGGGGGCCAGTTTGCAGCCATTTCGTCAGCCCGTAGCTGAATATGTCGTATTGGACTACGTCGACGATGCCGCGGCGGGCGTAGTCCAACAGGTGAGGCGAGGCCGGTCCTTCGCCGTCGGCGATGAGTACGGAGAGGCCCTCCCGCTCGATCCATTCATGCAGATCCTCGTAGAGCTCATCGTCTTCGTGGAAGGCCTCCTCCAGCCAGAAGATATTGCAGCCGGCCGTTTCGCTGAGGATATGCTTGGCGATATTGAGGGTATAGCCGTTGTTGGCATCGATGAGGATTGCGGCTTCGGGGCCGACGGCGGCGCGCACCGCGCGGATTACGGCAATGTCGCGGCGGTTGCCTGCATCGGGAGGCATGTGACGGGCGCCGCGGCCGACCTTGATCTTGAATGCGCGGTGTCCTTGCTCGTAGCCGAAACGGGCCTCCGAGGCGATCAGGGCGGCGCCCTCCTCGTCAGTGGGAAGGCGCAGATCATCGATCAGGAGGGTGGTGTCGTAGCAGGGCACGCGCAAGGGCGCTGAAAGGCTCTTGCCGGCGCGTTCAGCCAAGATTCGATAGACAGGAAGGCCGGCGCGACGGCCGAGAAGATCCCAGAGGGGATTCTCGAGGACGGAGGCGTTCCCGGCGACGCCGTTTTCGGCGGTAATCAGCTCGTCGAGCGGGGCTCCGAGAAACGGTTCAGCCTGCCGGGGGGTGATATCGCTGAGGCCGAAGCCGGCAGCTCCATCGGCGGTCGTGATGCGCGCCAGGGGAATGTGCGCCTCCCAACCGTGGTCGTCTCTTTTGCGGGCGTTGTAACCTGCCAGGCGGGGCCTGCGGCCTACTAGCGTTCCCTTTTCGATTGAGGCGATACGCGCGGCGCGCACTTCTTCATCTCCTGAACGTTATTTCGAGTTAACCGGAATTGTAGAAAAGAACACGCGCCAACGCCAATATTCGGCTTCCCCGGTGAAGACGGCACTCGGAGAATGCCGCGGTGGTCGGCGGCGACCTGCGCGGTTGGGCCGGGTCGGTTCTGTCACTGGCACACGGCAAAGCCGTTGGCGGAGACAGCCTGTTGGAAGCGTTTTTCATCCAGGTTCAGGCCGAAGCCAGGCAGGTCCGGCATACGCACATAGCCGTCGTCCACCTGGTAAGCGGAGCCGTCGAGCCCGGGCGTAGCGCATTCGTCCCACTCGATGAAGAGAAAGCCGTCGACGGCGGCTGCGAGATGGCCGGAGACGTAGTTGCCGATGTGGCGGCCGTAGTGATGGGGCGCTGTGCCCACGTTCCAGCCGTCCAGCTGGGCGCCGGTTTCGAGCCAGTTTGTGATGCCGTGGCTGAAGATGTCGTATTGGATGATGTCGACGAAGCCGTCGCGGGCGTGGTCCAGGAGCATGGGGGAGGCCAGGCCCTCGCCGTCAGCGATGTTGGTAGCCAGGCCTTCACGTTCTATCCAGTCATGCAGGTCCTCATAGAGCGCGCCGTCCTCGTGGAAGGCTTCCTCGAGCCAGAAGATGTTACAGTCGGCGGTTTCGGTCAGGATCTGTTTGGCGATATTGAGGTTGTAGCCGTTGTTGGCGTCGATGAGGATGGCGGGGTTGGGGCCGACTTCGGCGCGCACCGCCTGGATCACGGCAACATCGCGACGGTTGCCTTCGAGGAGAGGCATGTGCCGGGCGCCGCGTCCGACCTTGATTTTGAAGGAGCGATGGCCGTGCTCGTAGCCGAAACGGGCTTCGGAGGCGATGAGGGCGGCGCCCTCTTCGTCGGTCGCGAGGTGCAGGTCGTCGATGTAGAGGGAGGTGTCGTAGCAGCGCACGCGCGGGGGTTGGGACGGAGTCTTGCCGGCCGATTCCGCCAGGAGGCTGTAGACGGGCCGACCGGTGATCTGGCCCAGCAGGTCCCAGAGGGGGAATTCGAGGGAGGCGGCGCGCGGGTCGACGCCGGATGCGATGGTGATGAGGTCGTCGACGCGTTGACCCAGGAAGGCATGGGCTTGTTCTTGGTTGAAGGGACGGCAGGCGCCGAAGCCGGACGTTCCGTCGGACGCGGTGATGCGGGCGAGAGGCACTTGGACATCGTTTCCGTGAACGGCGAGTCGTGAATTGCAGCCGGCCTGTCGGGGCCGCTGGCCCACAAGCGTGCCCCATTCAATGGCGGAAATCGCGGCACTGGTCATTGAGAATCTTCCTCCTTGTTCAAGTCCGAGGCGCCCAATTCAGAGCGGGGACATGGGCAAGAGATCAACCATATCCAAAGCGGATGCCGGTTGGGATGACACCGGTTTCCTCGCCGCGGCGAATTGCTTCGGCGGTCTCGACGATATCGACGAGGTCATGCTCAGGTTTGAAGCCAAGGCGCGTCTGGATTTTGGTCAGATCAAGGGTGAAGTAGTTGGCTTCGGGTGTTCGTGCGTCGACGAAACTGAGGTTGAGGCGTTCGGCCAGCCAAGGGACCGCCTCGCCCCAGTCGATAATAGCAGCCCCGCCCAGGGAAAACTCCTCGCCTACCGCCTCCTCTTTTTCGATGCCCAGAACCAGGCCGCGGGTGATATCGCGCACATCGCAAAAGTGCTGTTTATGGGGAACGCCATTGGGGTTGCGGCTGAGAAGCAGCTGATCTTCGCCGGTCCACTGGGATCTGAGGTCGTCGAGAATGGCCTGGGTGTCGGGGTCACTGCTTTTCATCGACTTGTAGCGCTGGTATGCGCTGCTGAAGGCAAGCCGCATTGGCACACCGGCCTCGTTGAAGAATTCACTCGGTTCAATGATTGTGGCGAAGCGGAATGAAGTGGCGGGCAGATCATACTGGTAGTAGTAGGCCATGGCCAGCTCTTCGCCGATCCACTTGGTGAGGAAGTAGGGCATCTGGTGGTAACGGGCGACCATGTCTTCGGTGATCGGCTCTTCGAAGTAGCGTCCGTAGTCCTCCAGCCGCCAGTAGATGGCCTCAGTACAGGCGTATACGAAGCGGTGCAGATTGGGGCACTCGGCGCGAACGCTTTCGAGAAGATTGAGCGTTCCCATGGCGTTGATATCGAGGTACTGGCGGTTGTCGAAGGGGCCGCCGAAGGCCGCAGCAAGGTGGACGATTGCGTCAACCCCTTTGACAGCGCTGCGGACATCCTCCAGGTTGCGGAGATCGCCCGTTACGGTCTCCACGTTTGTGAAGGTATCCAGCTTATTTGCACGGCTGGCATCGCCTGGATAAACGAAGGAACGGACATCATGGCCTTTGTCGAGCAGGCGTGTGACCAGATTGGCGCCGACGCGGCCTGTGCCGCCGGTGACCAGAATTTTCATTGCGGGACCTTTCAGATTCTTTGGTACAGGGACTTCGTTTTTTCAGCTTGCACGAGAGGAAAGAACCCCTCTGAAATCTCGAAAGAGATTTTCTTACAGTATTTTCTGTGCGGTCAGTTGCTCATTATCCGGCACCTGATTCTTCTTGCCAAACGGAGGGGAGGGTTTGGCAAATTGCAGGATGCGCGGAGCAGGATTTGCTGGAAAGGTAGGGATTTACAGGATGGCAGGCGGCGGCGTGCTGACTGTGGAAGGGGGCCCCCAAGATGGCGGACGGCGTTTGTCGCTGGTGGGAGCCCGCGAAGGAGCAAGACTGGTCGATTTGTTGGAGCGAGTTTGGCTCTTCAATTGGGGGAATGTATGACGAGCGGAGGCGGCATCAGCCGTCCTGGTAGCGGATGCCGGTGGGGAGGACGTCCGTTGGTTCGCCGCGGCGGATGGCTTCCGCGGTTTCGATGACGCTGGTCAGGTCGTGCTGTGGTTTGAAGCCGAGCCGGGTCTTAATTTTAGACAGGTCGAGCGTGTAGTGGACCGGTGTAGGGAGACGGGCGTCGACGAAGGGGACGCCGAAGCGTTCAGCCAGCCGGGGGACGGCCTCTGCCCAATCGATGACCAGGTTTCCGGCCAGGTTGAACTCCTCGCCGACGGCTTCATCCCTTTCGAGGGCCAGGAGGAGACCGCGGGCAATGTCGCGCACGTCGCAGAAATGCTCCTTGTAGGGGAGACCGTTGGGGCAGCGGCTGAGAAGGAGCTGGTCCTGGCCGGTCCACTGGGAGGTGAGATTGTCGAGCATCGCCTGGGCGCCCGGGTCACTGCTCGTCACGGATTTGTATTGCTCGTAGGCGGAGCTGAAGGCGAGGACTTTGGGGAGGCCGGCTTCGTTGAGGAACTCACTTGGCTCGAAGATGGTGGAGAAGCGAATGGAGGCTGAGGGCAGGCCGTACTGGCGGTGGTAGGCCATGGTCAGCTCTTCGCCGATCCACTTGGTCAGGAAATAGGGCATCTGGTGGTAACGGGCGGCCATGTCCTCCCGGATTGGCTCCTCGAAGTAGCGGCCATTCTCCTCGAGCCGCAGGTAGACGGCTACAGTGCTGGCATAGACGAAGCGGTGGAGATTGGGGCAGTGGGCGCGTGCGCTCTCCAGCAGGTTGAGCGTGCCCATGGCGTTGATGTCCAGATACTGGCGGTTGTCGAAGGGAGCCATGAAGGCGGCGGCCAGGTGGTAGATGGCATCAACGCCCTGGACGGCCAGGCTTACGTCGTCCGGGTTGCGCAGGTCGCCGGTCACGGTTTCCACGTCGGGGAAGGCGTCCAGCTTGTGGGCGCGGCTGGCGTCGCCGGGGTAGAGGAGGGCGCGGATGTCGTGGCCCGCTTCCAGGAGGGGCTGGATCAGATTGGCGCCGACGCGGCCGGCGCCGCCGGTTACCAGGATCTTCACTGTGGGACCCTATGGAGTATGCGGGGCATGAAGCCGTTTTTCCTGGTCAGAATGCCGTGAACAGCGTGTCGGCCGAATGTCTATTATCCTGCGCTTGTTTGCTGGGGCCAATCGCAGGCGGGGGAAGGGCAGGGGGAGAGTGCGCAGACTGCCTCGGTTTCAAAACGGTGCGTGCGGGCGGCCAACGTTGGGCCGCAGCCGCACGGTCGCGGCGGGGCGTGCCCCAAGGTGAACGTTGCGGGGGGAATCCCCCCGCACAAGGGATGCCGCCTGCGGGCGACCGCCCAAAGTCGCAGGAGGCAGGGAACTGTGGACAGTAAGAGGGTTAGAGGGCGGTACGTCGGCCAGGCGGGCTTATCAGTGGAAGTCAGTTTGTTCTTGATTGGAAATGGGCGTATAACGGTAGCGGATGCTCTATGCGCGTTCGACCGAGACAGCCACAACAATCAGGGAGCCAGTGATGAAGATAACAGATATGACGGTGGAGAGATATGCCTGGCCGCGGCCCAAACCAATCAGCAACGGCAAGTACACCTACGTGGATGTCAGCCTGAACCTAGTCCACATCCACACAGATGAAGGGATTACGGGCGTGGGCTGGGGCGGTGGGACCGCGTCCGGCCAGGGAAGCGATTTGACAACGACGCTGGTGGACTACTTCAGGCCGGTCGTGGTTGGTGAAAACCCATTCAATTACCGGCGAATCTGGGAGGAGATGTGGCTGCCCAAGCTGGTGGGGCGACGGGGGCTGTCGACGCGGGTGATCAGCGCGATCGATATTGCGCTTTGGGACTTGATTGGCAAGGTTGTAGGGAGGCCGGTTTACCAACTGCTGGGGGGCTACCGGGACAGCATTCCGGCTTACATTGCCGGTGGATATTATGAGGAGGGCAAGGGCCTGCGTGAACTGGCAGAGGAGATGGAAGAGAATCTGACTCTGGGCGCCAAGGCGATCAAGATGAAGGTCGGCGGCGTGCCGATCAACGAGGATGTCGAACGGGTGCGGGTTGTGCGGGAGACGATCGGTCCGGATATCAAGCTGCTGGTTGACGCGAATAATGCTTACACGGCGCACGAGGCGATCGAGCTGGCGCGCAAGATGGAGAAGTATGAGCCGTTCTGGTTTGAGGAGCCGGTGGCTCCGGACGATTATCGCGGGCATGCGCGTGTTGCGCGGGCCACGTCGATTCCGATTGCCAGTGGCGAAAACGAGTATACGCGCTATGGGTTCCGGGACCTGATCGAGCGGGAGGGGGCGGCGATTATCAATGCGGACGCGCAGATACTGGGGGGAATCACGGAGTTTATGCAGGTGGCGGCGCTGACGGCGGCGGAGGACCTGGTGATCGCGCCGCACGGGGCGCAGGAGGTGCACATTCACGTGGTGTGCGGCATCGCGAACGGCCTGATTCTGGAATTTTACCGTGAGACGGTGGACCCCCTGCGCATGCAGATTTTTGAGGAGACGATGAAGCTGGACGCGGATGGCAATGTGGACGCGCCGGACCGGCCGGGGCTGGGCATTACACCGAATTATGAGCTGTTGAAGAAGTACCGGGTGGGGTGATTGGGAGAGGCTCGCGGGGCATCGGCCCGGATCAGTCCCGGCGGCGTTGCGCCGAGCCCAGTCTGATCAGACCGGCGTGATCCAGTTCGATGCCGGAGAGTTCTGCCCGGTGGGCATAGAGTTTTACGGGATGATACAGGTAGAGCCAGTGCGGGTTCTCATGCAGCCAGGCCAGACACCTGCTGTAGGCTTCCCTCCGCTTGCCCTGGTCAACGGACAGGTGGGCGGCATCTATCAGTTGGTCGGCCCTGCAATCCACGACACCTTGCCACCAGGGCCCTTGTGTCTGGCTGGAAATTTTCTCTTGCAGCACGCGGTAGGCGCTCAGCGGGCTTGAATCGAACAGCGCCATATGTCCGATACGTTTCCGGCTCGTGTCCAGGGCGTATTTCGGGCGGTCCGCTTCTTCTTCGATACAGACGCGAATGCCGATGCGGGCGAGTTGCTCCTGAATTATGGCCGCCACCTGCGGCGCGCGGTCAGGGATGACGAGAGGCGTTCGCAGGACCAACTCGTCCGGCATATCGCAGGTGTCGAAGAGCGTTTTGGCGCGCTCAGGATCATAGCCGTAGGGGCGCAGGGCGTCGGGAAATCCAAAATGAAAGGGGCTGACGACGGTCGAAGCAGGCTCGGCGCGTCCGGGCCAGACGCTGTTGATGATGGCGTCAACGTCAACCGCCAGATTGATCGCCAAACGGGCTTCCGGCTGCGAGAATGGCTTCTCATATCCGTTGAGGAAACCGGTCACTGACAGCGTGTTCGTGGACTTGCGCCATGTGAGTCGGTCGTCGTGAGGTATGGACGGCATCAGTTCGAGCCCAGTCGCCAGGTCTGCCTGGCCGTTCAACAGAGCATTGTAGCGATCCGTAGCGGACTGAATTTGCAGGATGGTCAGCTCGGAGAACGGCGGATCGTGACCGGGCGTGTCAACGCTTGAGAGCCGAAGCAGTTCGCCCTCCACGTAGTCTGCGGGCCGGAAGGGCCCCGTGCCCAGAGGAGGCTCACCGGCGCCTGTCGGCTTTCCCACGTAGACTGCGGCGAAGATGTCCACCAGGTCCCCGGTCGGAGAGGGACTCTTGACAAGCAGCTGCGTTTCTCCTAATGGCTCGAAGCTCAGTGGGTCCAGGTAGGGCGCATAGACGCCGCCCATTCCGAATGAGCCGCCGGCTTCCTGCATCCGTTCCAGACTTTGCTTGACGTCCTCGCTTGCGCAGTGCGAGCCGTCATGGAAGAGGATGTTTTCACGCAAGGTAAGCAACCACGCCCGCCCGTCGTCGCGGACCTCCCAAGAGGTGACCAGCCCGGGCATGACGCGACCGCGTCTCCATTGCATGAGCGGTTCATACACCAGTGCTAGGATGGACTGCAGGTCGGGCTGATCGGTCGTGAATTCCGGCTGAAGCAGACTCGCTTGCATTTGGGCAATACGCAGTTCGTTCACCTTCGCGCTTCTCCTGTGATTGCGGTTGCAAGGACGGCGGGCGTCCTCTATTTGTGAAAAGCGCGCTGCATCGTGGAATGCGGGACGCCACCTGTGTTTCAGGTTTGCAGTTTGGGATCGAGTCTGTCCCGCAGCCAGTCACCGACGATGTTAATGGAGAGAACCGCTGTCATGATGGCAAGGCCGGGGATGGTTGCCGCCCACCAGGCGACGGCCAGGTAGTTTTTTCCTTCAGCGAGCATCAGGCCCCAGGATGAGTAGTCCAGCCCAGACGGTCCCAACCCGAGAAAACTCAGCGCGGCTTCGGCGATGACAGAGATAGCCAGCAAGATGAAGGGGAAAGCAGGCTGCGCATTTGCGAACCAGTCTATGATACCTTCGAACAGGCCGCCATCGTTAACGATGGAGGGGCGCGGAGGAAGGCAACGGCGAACGGCAACACATTTTATCCAAGGAGGAACACGGAGGGGCACGGAGAACGGCAACGAAGGACAGCAGTTATCAATGATCAGTCGGCAGCGCCGATTGATCAGGGAGTGGCGGGCATACGGGGATTAGACGGAGAGCGCGCCTATCTTTCCCCAAATCGTTTGCCAAAGATCCTTTCTACACTATAATGATTCGCGTGATCCGTTGACAGAAGGCGCGGCAGGGAATCGTGGAATGGACCTTTCAAGCAAGACAGTTCGAACAATTGAGCAGGGCGGCGTGGTGCCGGTTGTGCGATTGCCGGACCTGGCCGGGGCGGTCGGGCTGGCGAAGGCGCTGCTGAACGGCGGGGTGACTGCGGTCGAATTGACGATGACAAGCCCAGGGGCCCTAGAGGCGCTAGGGCTGCTGCGGAAGCGTGTACCGGCCTTCGCGACAGGGGATGCAGCCCTGGGCATGGGATCGGTTCTCAACCGGAAGATGGCGGAAGCCGCGATACGAGGCGGGGCCCAGTTTGTGGTGGCGCCGACGCTGGACATTCCGACTGTGAGATGCTGTGTCGAACAGGATATACCGGTAATGCCGGGGGCGTTCACGCCTACGGAGATCCAGACGGCATGGGCGGCGGGAGCGGCTGTGGTGAAGGTATTTCCGGCGACCAGGCTCGGTCCGGGCTATTTCAAGGACATATTGGCGCCGTTGCCCCACCTGAAACTGATGCCGACAGGCGGGGTCGGCCTGGAGAATGCGGGAGCATTTGTGCGCGCGGGCGCGGTGGCCATAGGCGTCGGGAGTGCGCTGGTGCGGAAGGATTGGGTGGAGGAGGGCGATTGGAGGAGGCTGGCGGAGCAGGCGGGGAGATTTGTCAACGCGGTACAGGAGGCGCGCGCGGGGGAATGAGCAGATACGATGTGGTAACCCTGGGGGAGACGCTGCTGCGGATGGCGCCGCCCGGCCAGCTGCGGATTGAGCAGGCCGCGCATTTTGAGCTGGAGGCGGGAGGAACGGAGTCGAACACAGCGGTGGCGCTGTCGCGGCTCGGTGTGCGCACGACGTGGATTTCGCGCATGCCCGACAACCCCCTTGCACGGCGAATCGCGCGCACGTTGATGGGGCATGGCGTGGACACATCGCATATCGTCTGGGTAGAGGATGAGCGGTTGGGCCTGTTCTTCGTTGAATTCGGGGACGGCGCGCGAGCGACTTCGATCATATATGACCGGGCAGATTCTGCGGCCAGCCGCATGACAGCGGATGAGTTGCCGGCGGAGCTGTTCAGCGCGGAGGGAGGCCGGCATCTTCACTTGACCGGGATCACGCTGGCGATTAGCGAGAGCTCGGCTGCAACGGCGCTGCGCGCGCTGCAGCTTGCGCGGGCGGCGGGATGGAGCGTTAGCTTCGATTTCAACTATCGCTCCAAGCTGTGGACTCCTGAGGCGTCGCGCCAGGGTTGCCACCCCTTTGCGGCGGAGGCTGATATTGTTTTTGCGCCGATCCGAGATGCCCAGACTCACTATGGCCTGGCGGAAGGGATCTCACCGGAGGAAGCGCTGGCCGCGTTGCAGGGGGAGTTTCCGCGGGCGACGGTCATACTCACGTTGGGCGCAGCGGGTTCGATTGCGGCCGAGGCGGGGCAGACGCCGATACGTCAGCCGATATTCCCAGGCGGCGGCACGGTTGGCCGCATCGGCGCGGGGGATGCTTTCACGGCGGGCGTGCTGTACCGTTACCTGTACCATGAAGGGGAGTCATGGTTGCCCGAGGCTCTGAGATGGGGCGCGGCGGCAGCAGCGATGAAATATACGATCCCCGGTGACATGGGCCTGTTCGAAAAGGAAGAGGTAGCGGCTCTGGTGGAAAGCGGCGGCTATTCGGAGGAGGTCAGGCGGTAGCACGCGGCAGGGTGAACGTCATGCTGGACCGGCAGTGAGGATTATTCTCATTCACTACGATATTTTTGACGTTGGCGACCGACTCCAGACAGGCGGCACGAGCGTTTTGAGGGTGCATTTCCTTCCTGTTGCGGGCCACGGGCCGTGAACGAAAAAACCCTGGAGAGTTACTATCAGATATTGGGTGTAAGGCCCAACGCGACACAGGAGGTGCTTGACGCGGCGTACCGGCGTCAGGTACGTCTCCACACAGGGGAATATCTGGACGATTCGGTATTGATCGCCGGGCCGGAGCCATCGGACCCATTTCTGGCCCGCGTTGATGAGGCCTATCGCCAGCTTTCGAATCCACTGAAGCGTTGGACGCACGACGAGGCGTTGAGCGAAGCGGAGCTCGTTCCTCTGACCGAGGAGGAGTTGGAAAGCGCTCGCAAACGAATCGAGCCTTCGGACGCGTGGTTGTCTTACCAGCGATTGGAGAACGGTTCGATCTATATTCGCGTCGGCTGGGCGGAAGATTTCACCGCTGTGCATGAGGCTGTCAACAGGGCGATTCCCGAGGCAGGCCGCACATACAATGCCCGGCTCAATGAGTGGAGGGTGGACCCCCGTTACGAAGGGGAGCTGGCGGAGATTTTCGCCAATTTCGAACGGGCGGGCGTTCAGGCGCCGCCGCGGCAGGTCGGGCCCATCTACAAGGGCGTTTCGGCGATACCGGCGGCGCAGCGAATTCATCAGGCGTGGAAGGGCTGGCCGTTCCTCGTCATCGGCGGCCTTATCCTTGCGATTATCGGCGCGGTCCTGTTCCCGGCCAATCGGGCAGATCCCGTTGCGGCGCAGGCGACAGCGACGGCTCAGGCGCTGATCAGTTCGTATGAACCGCTGGAGAGCGACTTTGACGAGCCGCCCCCGAACGCGATAATCGGGCTGACGGGCACACTTCAGCATCCATCTGTCAATTTGCGAGAGCGGCCAGAAACTGCCGGGCCGGTCTTGAAGTTGCTTAGCAACGACCGGTCGTATGAGGTGATTGGCCGGCTGGAGGACAGCAGCTGGTATGTTGTGGCGACCGGGGAAGAGACCGGTTGGGTTGCCGCATGGACCATTGAAGTGGAGGGGGAACCTGCCAGCCTGCCGGTGCGCGCCGAAAACGATAGTCTTCCCGCGCCGACAGTTGAAGTCAGTTCTGATAGCGACTCGGAATGAGCTTGCTGGTTGCCTTCCCGGGGCAAGGAGCGCGGGTCAGCGGGAGCGGTCGAAATGGGAGGAGATCGCTTCTTTCGTTTTCTTGATGATGTAGATACAATTAAATTATAGAGTGACCGGAGTACGAAGAGAGAGGAGTTTGCAGAGAGAACGGGGCTCTCATTCCTCTCTTCTTTTTTGTCTCTCCGGACCGGGCACAGATGGAGAATAGATGACGAATTCCGCACGCCGTTGGAGAATATTCGCCCGCATTCGCCGGGCCGGCAGCCATCTCAGCATTTTTGCGCGCGTTCTGCTGCTTGCCGCGGCCGTTCTGGCCGGGTTCACGCTATACCGTTTGGCCCAATTTGAATCACCGGCAGAGCAAACGGTGGCGCGGGCACAGCAGGGGGCGGAAGACGACACGGCCACACCGACGCCGGAAGCCACGCCGGCGATCGCCAGACAGGCCGAAAGCGGGACAACACAGGGGGACGAACAGAGGCTGAGCGGGGCCGCGCCGCCGGTTGCCGACGCCGGATTTGCGCAACCGTTCACTGTCGACGATGCGCGGGCCTTTGTATACACGACGAGGATGGGCGAGGACTGGCCTCTGATTGCCGCCCGATTCGATGTAGAGGCGGACTTCCTGAAAGGGGCAAACTTGGAGCTGTGGCGGCTGCGCGGGGAGGGAATTCGGCCCGGGGATCAGCTTTCAATTCCCGGCCTGGACGCGGATGCGACCGTGGAACCGATTGTTCATGTGGTAGGGGAAGATGATAGCTGGGAACGCATTGCGGAGAGATTCTCGGTTACGCATCTGGACCTGTTGCTGGATAATTACAGCCTGTGGGCACACAGGGGCGTTGATCTGCGCGCCGGAGATGAGATAGAGATTCGGTACTTGCCGCGGGCCTCGAACAACGTAGGGGCTTCTCGCGGGTGGACGGACGGGCCGCCGCTTTTCGCGCCTTCATCTGTGGCGGCGAAAGACCGAATGCCCAGCGCAAGCAAGGCATTCATCACGCCGGGCGCCTACATAGTGCAGCCGGGAGACACGTGGGAGTCGATTGCTGAAGAGACGGGCATAGCGGTTGAGGCCCTGCGAGAGGTGAATCACGAGTTAGCCGAACAGGCGCTGCAGCCGGGCGATGTCATGCGGATCTCGTGGATTCTGCAGGTTGCCCTGATGCTGCGCAGGGTAGAGCGGAGCGGTGTCAGGAGTCCGGCTGAGTTGAACAGTCTTCCGGATGAGGAGAGGGCGGCCCTGATTGAACGGGGGATGACGGTGTACAGAGAGCAGTACTGCGGCATCTGCCACCAGGTTTCGAGCGTGGGTACGACAGGGATATTTGGACCGACGCACGACGGGATGGCCGAACTGGCTGCAGCGCGGCTTGATGATCCGGCATATGGAGGGCAGGCGACCGATGTGTACACCTATCTTTACGAGAGCATCATTCGTCCGGAAGTATATTATGTCGAGGGATTTGCACTGAGTCAGCACCGGATGCCGTCCTATCAACACATACCAGAGGAAGATTTGGAAGCTCTGATCGTTTTCCTGGCGGTCCAGTAATGGGCTGGCCGCCGCAGAGGTCGGTGGCGCGATATTCGACAGCTTTCCTGTTCAAAATGCCTGCGCCCGCGGCGCGGGAGGAGGAGTAAATTGAGAGCCATCCGAAGTTGGGTCAGGAGCATTCTTGCGCTTGCCGTGGTGTTGGCGGCGGGGATTGCATCTGACGGCGCGAAGGCGCAGGAAAGAGAAAGCGGCGGCACGGTGATCGCGGATGGTCTGAACGGCCCTCAAGGTGTGCTGGCAATCGATGACGGCAGCATCTGGGTGATCGACGTGGGACTGGGGGGTGACGAGGAGGTAGAGGTAGGCGGGCTTGATCCGAATACGAACGAGGTGATCAAGGCAACCTTCGGCAATACAGCGCGCGTGATGCGTGTGACGCCGGGCGGCCAGCCGCAACTTGTGGCGACTCTGCCCTCGATCTTTTTGGGGAGCGACATTGTAGGCGGAGCGCGGCTGGCTCTTCTGAACAATGAGATGTATGCAACGGCTGGTGTATGGCAAGGGGTAGCCAGCGAAGAGGCGTTGCCGGATACGGCGGCGGTCCTGCGAGTTTTGCAGGGATCGGTGCTGGAGGTTGTTCCGCTATGGAGACTGGAGAAGGAACAGAATCCTGACGGGCATGTATTGGAGTCCCATCCCTATGGGTTGACAGCCGGTCCGGACGGTTTTCTCTATGTGGCGGAGGCGGGGGCCAACACGCTGGTGCGGGTCGATGTAGCCAACCAGACGGCGGAAGTGGTAGCTGTTTTTGATGGGATTCCCGGCCCGCTGCCCAATCCGTACCGGGGAGGCGCCCTGGAGTCGGACCCGGTTCCGACAGCGGTCACGTTCGGCGCGGACGGTCGGATATATGTTTCGCTGCTGCCCGGTTTTCCCTTTCTGCCGGGCGCGGCAAAAGTGGTGGTGGTTGATCCCGCGACGGGCGGCGTGACGGACTACGCGACCGATCTGACGATGTTGACTGATTTGCGGACGGGCCCTGACGGCTCATTGTACGCTGTGCGGTTCGGCATCTTTACGGACGAGGGTCCGATTCCGAACAGCGGGGCAGTAGTTCGAGTGGGTGAGGGCGAAAGTTCGCAGGATGTCATTACAGGGTTGCCGTTTCCCACGTCGGTTGATTTTGATGTCAATGGGAATGCGTATGTGGTGATAAATGGCGTGAGTGTGGGGGAACCGGGCCGCGGCGCGGTGATCCGTTTTGAAGGGATCGCGGCGCCGGGGGCGCAGACAGTTCGCTTTGTAGAGAGCGCGACCCGGAGCCAGCAGGAACCTGAATTTGTCTCCGGTTGCGACAGTTTGCCCAGCCAAGAGGTTGTGAAGGGCGTGTTGGAGAGGATTGTTACAGGAGGAAACAATGGCGGGCTGGGGAATCATATGTGGGCAACGCTCGTGGACCGGGATGGCGTTGTATGCATTGTAACCTATTCGGGGGCCAACAGGGGATCCCAGTGGCCGGGCGGTCGTGTCCATTCAGTCCAGAAGGCGAATGCAGCCAATGCGTTCAGCCTGACCAGTCTAGCTTTTTCGACGAGCAATCTTTATGCGGCAACGCGGCCCGGCGGAAACCTGTTTGGCTTGCAGGAGAGCAATCCTCTGGACGCTGCGACTGCCTATGCGGGCCCGGCGACGGAATATGGACAAGTAGGGGACCCGCTGGTCGGGAAGAGGCCGGGCGGATGGAGCCGTTCGGGGGGCGGCCTTTCTCTCTACAATGCCAACGGCAGCATATTGGGGGCGATTGGTATCAGCGGAGACACACCTTGTTCGGACCACATTGTTGCCTGGAAGGTTCGGGACGCCCTTCAGTTGGATTTCATCCCCGCGGGGGTGAGCGCGAGCGCGGATGACAACATCATATTTGACCTGCAGCCGGACGGGGGAAGTTTGAGCGGGTTCGGACACCCAACTTGTGGATTTGACGAGGTCCGGTTGGCCGAGACTTTGCCGGCAGATTACCCGATTGGGTCGGCCACCGAGATTGGCCGGTAGCGCGCGCAGCAGGCTTAGGGGGACAATAGAAAACGCGACGGCGCCGATGAAGTCGGCTCGCGTCGTACCGCTCTTATGCGCTCTTCTGTCTTCAACTCTGAGGCAGTTCGGCGATGAGGTCTTTCAGACTGGCAAATGTTTGGCGCGTGCTGGCGGCTTTGTCCTGCCCGTTGGCCTGCCAGTGCGTTTCAACTGTGTAGGTGTCGACCGGTTCGTTTTGCAGCAGAGCGAGATGGGCCTGCCAGTCCGTTCCGCCGGCGCCGATGCGCGCCCAAGCGGTCAGGCCAGCGCTCTCGTCGAGCACGACTGCATCCTTGCAGTGGACATCGACAATGTGGCCTTTCACCTGCTGATAGCCGACTGCCGGGTCTTCGCCGGCGACGAAGGCGTTGGCCGGGTCCCAGATAATTTTGAGATTCGGCATCTGCACGGCATCCAGCACAAGACGCATGTTGCCGCCGGTATTTGCGTAGAGAGAGCGGGCATTTTCCAAGGCCAACACCAGCCCTTCGTCCTGTAACCGCTGGCAGGCGCTCCGGATGCCATTGGCGATCTTGGCCAGAGTTTCCTCATCGATACCGCCGCCGTCCGGGGAGCGCGGCGAAGGGTTGCCGCCGCCTACATCGCGCGTAAAGCCGAATGTGCGAATGTTGGGCGCATTGAATTTATGGGCAATGGCGATGAAGCGTTCCAGCCGCTCCATATGCTCCTTATAGCGAGGATGGCTCTCCATTTCGTCCAGGGAGATATCGGCCAGAGGGAAGGGCCGGAAAAACATCCCACAGACCAGATGTGTGCGCAGGCCGTTCTCGTTGGTGAGCCGTAGTGCCCGATCCAACTCGGTGTCGGTCAACTCGTGAACCGGCTTTCCCCACAGGTTGTGCAACTCCACGTAGGACATTCCCTCTTCGCGGGCGATCGAACAGGCGCGTTCAAAATCCTGCTCGATCTCATCGGTAACGACTCCGAATTCGTACCGTCTCATAGCGGACATTTCACTCTCTCAATCGGGGATTATCTATAGATGGTTCGTCAGTCCAAATAGCGTTGCCGCGGTCCTGCCGCAGATCCGCTCTTTTTCCTGATCTGACAGATGGGGATTGGCCAGCACCTCCGCGACAGGGCCGCCGACGGGCCCCATGTCGAAGGGATAGTCGCTGCCGATCAACACATGATCAGCGCCGACCATATCCACCAGATAGCGCAGGGCCAAAGGGTGAAAGGACATACAGTCGAAGTAAACCTGTCTCAAATAGTGACTGGGTGGATGCGGAATGGCGCGGGCACACTCTTCAGTGCGCACCTTGTAGCCGTGGTCCATCCGCCCTACAACGTAGGGAAAGACACCGCCGGCATGGGCAAAGATGATTTTCAGATTTGGCCATCGTTCCAGGATCCCGCCGTAAATGACCGATGCGATGGCCAGGCCGGTCTCGGCCACCATGCCCAGCAAATTGTGCAGGTAGTAGTCCTGCATTCGCTCCTCCCCCGCGGGGATATACGGGTGGATGAATGTAGGCACGTTCAGTTCGGCGATCGTCTCGAAGAGGGGGAAATAGTCAGGATGATTCAGGTTTTTTCCACCTACATTTGAGCCGATCTGAAAGCCATGCAACCCGAGTTCGTTGACCGCTCGTCTTGCTTCAGCAACGGACGCGGCAATGTCCTGCAGCGGAACCGTCGCCAGCCCCAGGAACCGCTCGGGACATTGGGCCACCCGTTCAGCGATGCTCTCGTTCAAGCGCGATGCCAGTTCCCTGGCCGCGCCGGCCTCTGCCCAGTAAGAAAGCGTGGGGGGCGCGGAGGAGATGGCCGCCATTGAGATTTGCGCGCTGTCCATATCGGCCAGCATCTGCTCGGCCGCGTAGAAATCGGGCGTCAGCGGGTGATCGAAGTTGCCCGGGCAAACAAGATGCTCCCGGCCATCAGCTCGCCGTTCAATTCTGGATTGGAGGGTGTTTGGACCGCGGGCCGCGTCTAAAAAGGCTTTGGGAAAGAAGTGGCAATGGACATCGAGGGAGAACATTCTTTATCATCTCAGCAATAAAACAGTTGACCGTGAAACGCGAGATGCGCTCGCTGCGCTTTACGCTTCAGGCATAGACTCTAGCTGTTGAGGAAAGACAGGCTCTCTTGCGCCAGCGCGTAAGGGCTTTCGGCCAAGGGGCGCCAGATGCATGTCGCGCCCGCCAGTTCCGGAATGACCGCGTTGAAGGACTCCACCACCAGCCAGCCACTGTATTGGACATCTGCCAGCGCTTGAAATGTCCCGGTCCAATCCACCTGTCCGCTACCGACGGCGCCGCGATCGTTTTCGCTGCAGTGGAAATGTCTGATATGCCTACCGGCCCGGCGGATGGCGTCCGGCGTAGACTTTTCCTCAATGTGCATGTGGAAGGTATCCAGCAGCAGGCCCACGGACGGGTGATCGACCGCATTCATCAGGCGGACGCCATCCTGAACTGTATTGAGCATGAATGTTTCAAAGCGGTTCAGGGGTTCCAGCGCAAGGGTCACGCCCTCCGCAGCGGCAACAGCGCCAACCTCCTGCAGAGACTGAATACAGGCGTCGAATTCCTGATCGGTAAATCCCCGTCCCCGCAGTTCCCCGACAGGCACGGCCATCGGTCCGCACAGGAGATCCGCGCCCAGGGCTGACGCGGCCCGCACAACGTTCTGCAACCAGGCCACCCCTTGCGCCCGGCGCTCGTCATCGATAAGACTGAGTCCCGGGGCCATGGCTGTGGACGCGGTGCAGGCCAAACCACTGTTCAGGCAAGCCTGACGAATCGCGGTGATGTCAAGGGCTGCCGGATCGAAGATGGGGATTTCAACGCCGTTGTAGCCCAATTCGCTGATGAGCGGGAAAAGGGCCATCTCGCCGGCGTTGACGCTTCCACTCCACACCATCAGGTGGACACCGAGCTGGCGATTGTTCACAAGTCGTCCTTAACCTTTCAGCCCGGTAAGGACGATCCCTTCGACGAAGGCCCGTTGCGCGAGAAAATAGATAACAATAACCGGCAGCACCATCAGAGTGGCCAGCACCATCACGTAGTGGGTCCAATCGAGGCCGCTCTCGAAGTGTTGGAGCGCGTTCAGCCCTAAGGCCAGTGTAAACATATCCCGTTTATGCAGATAAATGAGCGGCGCCAGAAAGTCGTTCCAATTGTAGAGCAGGGACAACACAAGGACGACCGTCAGCGCAGACCGGGATAAAGGAAGAATGATCTGGGCGAAAATTCGAGGTCGACTGGCTCCGTCAATGCGGGCCGCGTCTTCCAGCTCCAGGGGAATTGTGCGGAAGAACTGGCGCAAAAGAAAGATCGTAATCGGCCCGCCGAACCAGTCCGGCACAATCAGGGGTAGAAAAGTTCCGATCCAGCCCAAACGCGTGAACAGAATGTAGACGGGAATCATCGTCACGACGTACGGCAGCATCACTGTCGAGAGGATCAAGCCGAACATTATATCTCGCCCTTTGAAGCGCAGACGAGCAAAGCTATAGGCGGCCATAGAGGAGCTGAGTATAACGCCCAAGGTAGAAAAGACCGTGACAGTCATGGTATTGGTTGTATACCGCACGACCGCCACAACCTCGAACACTTCGCGATAGTTTGTCCAGCGGACCGGATCGGGGATCCATTTAGGTGGAAAGACAAAAATCTCGTGGGGGGCTTTCAATGATGAAGAAAGAAGCCAGAAGAACGGAACCAGCATAAATGCGCTACCGCCGGCCAGCGTCAGATGAATCAGAAAACGGATGACAGTTTGCCTGAAACGGATCGCGGTCACGAGCCGCCCCCTTCTGTTTCGTAATAGACCCAACGCCGCTGGCTGTAGAAAAGAAAAATCGTCAGCAGCATGACCACGAGGAAGAGAATCCAGGCCATTGCTGATGCGTAGCCGTTGCGAAAGTATCCGAAGGCGTTACGAAACATGTACAGCACATAAAAGAGCGCGGCGTTGTTCGGTCCGGCAGAGGAAGCAGACGGATTGGATACAAAGAGGACATAGGCCACACCGAAGACCTGAAAGCTGTTTATGACAGTCACGATCAACTGGTAGAAGATAATCGAAGAGGTGAGGGGCAAGGTCACATGACGGAATCTGGCCAAGCCGTTGGCGCCATCCACTTCCGCGGCTTCGTAGAATGTGCGGGGCACACTGACAATCGAAGCCAGAAAAATGAGCACAGAATTGCCGAGCCCCCACAGACCGATAAAGACAATGGATGGCACGATCCAATCCGGATCGGTCAGCCAACGGGGCGCGGGCAGTCCCAGCACCTTGAGAGGATAGTTGATCGGCCCGAACTCCGGATTCAGGCCCCATCGCCAGATGGTCGCGCTGGCGACCACGGGCACCACGGACGGCAAATACCAGAGCGTGCGATAGGTTGTGATCCCCCGCACATTGCGGCTCATCAGCAGGGCAACGGCGTAGGCAAATGTGAGGGACAGAGGCACAAAGAGAACTACATACCACAAGGTCACTTCAATGGAACGCAGCCACAGAGCATCCTTGATCAGTTTGGTGTAGTTGGCGAACCCGATCCACTGGGGCGCGGTGATGATTTCGTATTTCGTGAAGCTCAGATAGAAGCTGGCGAATACCGGGCCGAGGCGGAAAAACAGCAGCCCCAACACAGCTGGCACGATAAACAGCCAGCCAAAAAGTGTCTCTTCGAAGCTGAGGCGTTGGAAAAAGCGCAGACCTCGTTCGGTCTGCGCTGCGGGTGTAGATTGAGCAGGTGAAGATTGCATTTAGGAAATTTCGCCAGTTTGCAAGATGTGTTCAGAGCCTTGGCGCACCTCTGTGGCGACATCTTCCCAGCGTATATCACCGATCCAAAGTTGGTCCAAGTACGGTCCCCAGTAATCAAGCATCGTCTGATACCAGCCACCGTAGTAGGAGCCGATCGTGTCCCCGGGCCAGCGGAAGGTTTCCTGATCTTCAAACGCGTCGTAGAAAGCCTGGCGGTACTCCTGGGCCGGCGGCGCGGAATTGGTCAGGAACTGTTCTCGCAGATCTTTACGGGTCGGCTGCTGCATACCCAAATCGACAAGAATCTGCTGCCCTTCATTGCTGAGGCAGGCCCACGAGATGAAATCATAGGATTCCTGGGGATAATCTGTCTGGGAGAAGACGCATAGGGGCGAGTAGTGGCCGTAGGAGGTCTTCGTCTTATTGTACGGCACTGGGAAGGTGCCCCAGTTGACACCGGACTGGTTGATGCGGCCCAAAGACCAGACGCCGATGTGCTGCATGGCTACGGTGCCGGCTTGCAGGCTGATTTCGCCAGCGGCTTCGTAGGCCGGCGATGGACTTACATAGTGTTGCAAACCCAGATCCGCCAACCAGTTCATCGCCTCAATGAATTCATCCGAATCCATAGGCATCGTGCCGTCGTCTGCGATAACCTCCGCGTCGTTGCCCCAGATGTACGTCGGCCGACCGTGACCCTTGCCAGCGATGAGTCCGTATTGACGCACCCGGGCAGGGTTGAAGTCGGCATCGTTGGTTGTATTGTCGTCCAAGTCGAAGGTGAGAACCTTGGCGAGCTCGACAGCTTCGTCCCACGTCATCCATTGATTCGGCTCTGGATGCGGAACGCCAACTTCATCGAACAGGTCGATATTGAACGCCATGAGCATCGCGCCACTGTCCCAGGGGATGCCCCAGCGGGCGCCGTCGTAGGTTTGGGCAATCCAGACGTTTTCAACATAATCGTCTTCATTGAAACCGGGGTCCGCCTCAAAGTACGGCTCCAGATTGGTCGTCACACCCTTGCGAGTGAGGGGGCCGGTGGTGCGGTTGGCGTCAAACCACATGTCCGGTCCGGTGCCGGCGGAAATCATGATCAGCAGGGCTTCCTGATGGGAGGCGCCGGCCACCGCGTTAATCTCGAACTCGATATTGGGGTTGGCCTCCCGGTATAAGGACATCTGCTGGTCCATAACGTTCTCAATGAACTGACCGCCTCGGTTAAAGAAGTTCAGGGTAATTGGCTCGGCGGCTGCGCCGGTACCTGTGCCGGCCGGAACTGGCGGCGCGCACGCGGCTAACGCAGCGACTGCCGAGCTGCCCGCGGCCAACTGCAGGAAGCTTCTTCGACTCATTGCTGTTCGTTGCACTGTTTTCCTCCTGGAAATGTGATGGATTGAACGAACAAGAATAGACCGCGTTCACTTCGAAAGACAAATGAACACGAGGGAACTGCTCCTGGGAAACATTGCTGCCATGGTAGGCTCAACGACAGGGATAATCGGCGAATCAATAACCCATGTTACGCAGATGCGGCGTCAGTACGCCGTGGGTCCAACTGACACAAGGCAACGCTTGCGAAACGTCAGTTAGTTTATGGAATTACTGACACAAACAAACAGGGGTATCGACCATAATACTTGAAGTTTTTTCCAGACCGAGTGAGATTATAACAGACCGACCAATCCATGCAAAACGGGGATGTGGAGGGATTAAGTGGATTGGGGGATGGGCTTTGATTTGTGGACGAGCGGCGGGGAGAACAGCGGGGGCGCGTATATGACGCGGGGCAGCGATATGGGGCCGGGCAAGATAGGCGCACGTTTGAGGCTGCTTCTGGGAATTCACGATGAGTCATGCAGCCGGCTCTTCCAGACTACCCCAAATCCGGATTGCACCTGATTGGAGGCTAAGGGGAGCCGCATTCCCGAATCGGATGTATAATGCTCAGGAGAGATGTGCGCGCAAAGGCGCCAAGATTTTTTGCGCGCCTTGTAAACTTCGCGCGTTTTCATTGACATTTACGTGATGAGAGGGTAAACCATGAAGAATGGAATGAGCTCCGAAGAGCATCGGCGGCAGGCGGAAGAAGAAAAGGGGAGAATCGCCTTTGCAATCGTGACCGTCTCGGACACACGCACGCCCGAAACGGACCGCAGCGGCCAGGCGATACGCCAGATGGCCGAGGCCGAGGGCCATCAGGTGATCGCGACCCGCATCGTGCGCGATGAGCCGGAAGAGGTATCCGAGGCGCTGGAAGATTTTAGCGGCAGCGGCGCGCAGGTCATCGTATTCAATGGCGGCACCGGCGTGAGCAAGAGGGATCGCACGTATGACGTCCTTTCGCGTGCATTGGAAAAGGAGCTGCCCGGATTCGGGGAGATATTTCGCGTACTCAGTTATGAAGAGGTAGGGGCGGCCGCGATGCTGAGTCGCGCGACCGCGGGAACGTACCGGGACTGCGCGATCATCAGTTTGCCGGGGTCGACCAATGCGGTCAGGTTGGCGATGGAGAAGCTGATACTGCCGGAGATCCAGCATTTGGCCTGGGAAATTACAAGGTGAGCGGTTGCTGCGGCCGGTGACACGGGGGATTTCTGGCCGCTGCGAGTGTGAGCGGAAAAGGAGGGCGGCGGGCAGACGGTCGGGATAGCGGGTCGACATCAGAACAGTGTCAATCTGAGCCAGCATTTTTCCCATTCTCTTCATTCTCACTTACAATGGTACGGCTTCCCCCGGTAAAGAAGGCTGCGACGGCAACGGGCCCATGGGTCCGGGGCCGTTATGTTTTGCATATGCCTGCATCGTTCGGAGCGACCGACTCCCTGTTCGGAGGCGGCTCAGTGCTGGACGTCAGCCAAGGCTGCGCCGCTGCAGGTGTATAGGATCCGATTTCAGATTCTTCCGTTCGATAAGGTTTTGCCATGACCCTGCAACGCCGCATGCTTATCGGGATACTCTTTCTCGGTCTGATTACTCTGGCTGCTTGCGACAGATCTAACGAAGGTCCCACGACAACGCCGACCAAGACGTCTACGCCGATGGGGGAGACGAGCCAGGCGCCGACTGATACGCCGGCGCCCCCGACTGCGACAGCAACAAGCGAACCGGCTACGTCAACGCCAGAGCCGGCGGACACGGCAACACCGACGGCGACGGAGGAGCAGCCACCGGCGCCACCCTCGGCGGATACGGAACAGGCCGGGGCAAGCGGCTTTCTGCCGGCGACGATGGAGAGCCCTGATTTCGGTACCCAGGCATTTCTGTGGTGGAGGCCGGAGGTAGCGGAGCGGGATTTGAATCTGATTCGCGAGGCTGGTTTTCACTGGGTCAAACAGACGTTTGCCTGGGAAAATATAGAGGGCGCAGGAAAGGGGCACTTGGACTGGTCGTTTTCAGACAGGGTGGTACAGCAGGTGAACGACGGCAATCTGAAGCTTTTGGCGCGGATTTCCACTGACCCGCAGAAGCGGGATTTTTGGGCCGGTCTTCCGCCTGAGAGCGCTGACCATTTTGCCGATTATGTCTTTGCGCTGGCCAGCCGGTATAGCTGCAAACCGGGAGCGGTTGGCTGCATTCAGGCCTATCAGATTTGGAATGAGCCGAATTTGAGCCGCGAGTGGGGGCACAAGCGCCCGAACCCGGCTGAGTACGTGTATTTTCTTGGCAGGGCGTATGAGGCGATCAAGCAGGCGAACCCGAATGCGATCGTTGTCAGCGCTGGGATGGCGCCGACAGGGGACAACAACGAGCTGGCAATGCCGGACGAACTGTACTACGAGCAGATGTACGAGGCAATGGGCGGGAGCAGCGATGGCTATTTCGACGCGCTTGGCGTTCATGGCGTCGGGTTTGCGGCGCCGCCGGAATTGGACCCCGATACCGCGGCGGCGGAGGCTCGCTATGGTGGGCATCGGTTCTTCAGTTTTCGACACGTAGAGGACATTCGCGGGATCATGGAGCGTCATGGCGACGCTGACAAGCAGATTGTCCTGCTGGAGTTTGGTTGGACTTCGGATCCGGTCAATCCGAACTATCGCTGGCACGGCAGGGACGCAGGCATCGACTTTGCGGTGCAGGCTGAGTATTTGAAGCGGGCCTATGAGTGGGCTGACGCCAATTGGCGGCCGTGGATCGGCCTGATGAGTTTAATCACGATGCCGAATCTGGCGTGGTTAAGCGACGGCGACCCCGAGGATGAGGAGCAGTATTGGTGGGGGATTATGGAGCCAAGCCCGTGTTGCGGCGCGCCGACGTTTCGGCCGGCCTACCGGGAGCTGTGCCGCTATTTGAATGCGAGGGAAGGGCAGGTCTGCGTACACGCGCCGTAAGGCTGAGTTACACAACCGGGAAGGGGACGCGCGCGCAGTTGAGTCGTCAACCGGTGATCGCCTGGAAAGTCTGAATGGCGTCCTCGATGATGCCGGCGATGATGTCAATCCAGTCTTCGCCGCCAAACAGCGAATCCATATTGATTTCTGAGGGATCCGGTTGCCAGTTGGCGGAGGCGTAGAGCCAGCCGAAGAGTCCGGCCCCAATCACCAGGGCGAAGGAGATTCGGTTAAGGAACCGGCTGCGGGGCCTGAAGCGGAGCATAGGCGTCCTGTGGGGGGATTGGTCGGCGTCTGAAAGGGGACGCGGACGCGATTCGATGACGGTGACATCATTTTGCAATGCGGGGCTGAATTTGCCAAAAGTAGGGTCGATGCTATACTCGGCTGTGCTTTGGCAAGGGTTGGACCTTGACAGCATGAAAGGCAAGGGCGAGTAGCTCAGCTGGTTAGAGCGCACGGTTCACATCCGTGAGGCCGGGGGTTCGAGTCCCTCCTCGCCCACTTCCGCGGCGTTCGATGTCCCCTATGCAAGAAGCTCAGATTCCAGTTATTCTGGCAGGTGATGCGGTCGTCCGTGTCGAGACATGACGCGGCCGCGGCCGAAGTCGCCCTTCTATAGAAACGACCGGTCTTTGCCCATACCCGAAAAGCCTGGGGCCAACCGGCGTTTCGCAACAGAGCATCGACAGAATAGGCTTGCGAGATCTGCGGATCCTATCATTGTCTGATCGCAGATGACATCTCTCAAGAAGTCGGTCTACGAGATCATCGAGGAGGCGGCGCCGGGCCACCGCGCCAGCCAGATCTTCGATATATTCTTGATCGCGCTGATCACGCTCAATGTCGTCGCGCTGATCGTGGGGACGGTGGAGGGGATCCACCTCATTTCCCCGCGGGCGTTTCACCTTTTTGAGGTCACATCGGTCGGCATATTTACGGTAGAATATGCGCTGCGGGTCTGGACCTGCACAGAGGATGCGAAATACGCCCATCCTGTGAAGGGGCGACTGCGGTATATGGTCTCTCCGCTGGCGCTGATTGACCTGATGGCGGTTCTGCCGGTGTACCTTGTTTTCTTCGTGAATCTGCGCGGGCTCGACCTGCGATTTCTGCGGTTGGTGCGGCTGCTGGCGCGCATCGTGCGGTTGAGCCGGTACTTCTCCAGCTTGCGCACGCTGGGCAGGGTGTTACACACGAAGCGGGGTGAGCTGACAGCGGTTGTGTCGGTCCTCTTTCTGCTGCTGGTGATGACGTCGTCGCTGATGTTTTTCGCGGAAAACGGGGCGCAGCCGGAGGAGTTCGCCAGCATTCCCAAGGCGATGTGGTGGAGCATCATCACGTTGACGACGGTGGGCTACGGCGACGTGTTTCCGGTGACGGCGGCGGGGCGGCTGCTGGCGGGGGTCATCGCGATCGTGGGAATTGGGCTGTTTGCGCTGCCGGCGGGCATTTTGGGGTCGGGTTTCATGGAGGCGTTGCAGGAGGAGGCGAGGCCTCCGGTGAGGTGTCCCCATTGCGGCGAGGTGATCGAGAGGATGTAACTTAGGGAGGACCTGAGTTTAGACTCGCTTGTAGACTTTGGCGACGGGTGCCCTTCACTCGAAGAACGCCCTGGGTAACTGCGATTGGCGAATGATTGACATAAGGGTTCCCGTCCTTAGTTCTCTGTGGTCTGGAACCGGGACGGTGATCGTTTTCCCAGGGGCCGCCTTTTGCATAATCACGTGACTGCCTCATCAACGCACCTCAGCGAATCCGTTATGCGCCAGGATCCTGCGAACCTCACGACCCGATAGCACGCGTAGCCTAGGCAACGGCGACTTCCACCTGAGTCACATATACTTCATGGTGTAAGCGACTCTTTATTTCGCTGGCAGAAGCGGTCTCGAAGAACAGTTCGAGAGCCTCCTTCAAATTCTCGCGAGCCTCTGCAACGGTTTCTCCCTGACTTGCAATGTCGAGCTCTGAACAGAGTGAAACATAACCATCGCCTTCTCGTTCAATAATAGCCGTCAACTGCTTCGCCATTGACCACTCCTTCTGACCCTCTGAGCCAGTTCCAAGGGAGAAGGCGGTAGTACACCTTTCGCCCTCGGTCTATCACTAAGATACTTGCGCTTGTCGGTGGCAGTTAGACCATCATAACTTTGACAAGAGGCAGTAACAAACCGGAAAAGCGCTTAACGTCCGCTGAACTGCGGCTGGCGGCGCTGGCGAAAGGCGGAAACGCCTTCCTGGGCGTCTGCCGTGTATGAGGCCAGGCTGCCGGCGATCGATTCGAGGACGGCTGCGTTGTCGCCGGCGGCCGGGCTGGCAGAGTCGATGAGCTGTTTGGTCATTTGCACGGCGACCGGACCGTTGGCCGCGATGGTTTTGGCCAGGCCGAGCGCGCGCCCGGCCAGTTGGTCGGCCGGCACGGCCTCGTTCACAAGTCCCCACGCTTCGGCCTGCTCGGCTGCCACTCGTTCTCCGCTGAAGATCATCTGCTTGGCCCGGCTGGGTCCGATGAGCTGGGTGAGGCGTTGCGTGCCTCCCCAGCCTGGGATGACCCCCAGCTTTACCTCCGGGAAGGAGAGTTGCGCGCCTGCGGCGGCGAGGCGCAGGTCTGCGGCCAGCGCCAGTTCGAGCCCGCCGCCGAAGGTGTAGCCATTGAGAACGGCGATAACCGGCTGGGGCAGGCGCGCGTAACGTGTGAAGATGCGGTGGCCGTCGCGAATCCAGCGGCGGCCCATTTCCAGCGGCGTCAGGTCACTCCACTCGAAGATATCGGCGCCGACGCAGAATGCTCTGCCTGTGGCGGCGAGGAGGACGACGCGCACGTCCTGGTTGCAGTCCAGCTCGTGCGCGTACGCTTCGAGGGCGGTCAACATCTCAGAATTGAGTGCGTTGAGCTTGTCGGCGCGGTTGAGGACGATGGTTGCGATTGGCCCTTGGTATGTGAGTTGAACGAGGTCGGTGGTCATGGCGACTCCTTCAGGTATGGAGCGGACGGGAATTCAGAAAGCGGGAAACGCGGAGAACACGATTGTCCTCCGCAAAGTGCAAATAAGGGCCGCGAACAACGTTTTTTTGATCCGCGAAGGCACGCGAAGGGTCGCGTTGGACATGGGTGGGGTAACCGAGTCTTCTGCGTTGCTGGGTGGCCATCCATAAGTCCGGATCACACTGGCTTCCGCCACTGGCTGGTCTGACCGTTGTCAGCAGCGCCCAGCCCCTGTTCGTGCTGTGGTTGGCTGTCGTTTTGCGAACGGAATACGATGCCTTTCGGACCTCGGTTGACCGGGCGACAGGTTATTCCTCGAAGACAACATCTGGGTCTGGCTGGTTGCTGGCGGTCAAAGCGCCGATGGGGATGGCTTCGGGCAGTGCAGTCTGGATCATGCCTGTTTGGTCTGCGCTGATGACGACGACCATGCCGACCCCCATGTTGAATACGCGGTACGCTTCTTCAGGTTCCATCCCACTCCAGTCGAGCAGTAGGCGAAAGAGAAGAGGGACTTTCCAGCTGCGGCGATTGATGCGTGCGCGCAGCCCGGACGGCAGGATGCGAGGCACGTTGTCGACGAGGCCGCCGCCGGTGATGTGGGCCAGTCCCTTGAATGCGATGCCGGCTTCCTCCAGTTTCAGGAGCGCGGGCAGATAGGAGCGATGGGGGGCGAGTACGGCGTCGAGCAGCGTTTGGCCATCTTCCAACTGCTGGCTCAGGTCGTGATCGGCGAGGATACGGCGAATGAGAGAGTAGCCGTTTGTGTGGGGTCCGCTGCTGGGCAGGCCGAACAGGAGGTCACCCGGTTGCATTACTTGTGTGCGCGGCAGCAGGGAATCGCGATCGACCAGGCCGACGATGGTTCCGGCCACATCGCAGGAGCCGGGCGTGTAGACGCCGGGCATTTCGGCGGTTTCGCCGCCGAGGAGGGCGCAGCCGGCGGCGCTGCAGGCCTCGGCCATGCCGGTCACGACTGCGGCCACGTTTTCCGGAACGAGCTCGTCGGCGGCGACGTAGTCGAGGAAGAAGAGCGGGCGTGCGCCCTGGACGAGGATGTCGTTCAGGCAATGGTTGACGATGTCATGGCCGATTCCTTGCCAGGCGCCGTGCTCCGCGGCGAGCTTGACCTTGGTGCCGGCGCCGTCGGTGGAAGCGACGAGCAGGGGCTGCGCGGGGAGATCGGAGAGGGCAAAGAGGCCGCCGAAGCTGCCGACGTCGGCGAGCACGCCGGGCGTGAAGGTCGAGCGAACGGCAGCTTTCATCAGTTCGACGGCGCGGTTGCCGGCTTCGATGTCGACGCCGGCGGCGGCGTACTGACTGGACGGTTGGCTGGTGCGATCTAGCGTGTCTTTAGGTCGGTCGGGACTCTTGCGCGGATGTGGCATGGTGGAATAAAGCGCCCAAATGCGACAATTGAGCTGGTTGGGTCAGCAATGTGTAGGTGAAAGTGTCACTGACAGAGGGTTCTTACAGCGTTTGGCAAGGGCGTGTCGGCATTTGGCAATTTCACCATCCGGTAGACAGCCCGAAGAAACACCAGGAGAGACCTACAATCTGACTCAAGACGCACCCCGAATTACTCGAATCAGCTCACCTTCCAATGTTTCCTACTCTTCAATGGACTCATGGACTCGTCTGGACTGCCTTTCAAAATCCCGCTCGTAGGTACAAGTGACAATTCAAGAGTGAGTTGACGATTCCAGAGTGTAGACGTACGAAATCCCTATGGTTCATGGTTAGAACTGCCCGCATATAGGTACTCGCAACTGACAGTACGTCTTCATCTGGAATGCCGCGATTTGCCTTGCCATCTTCTTGGATTGTCAAGACGTCATGCCCCAATGATCGCAGTCCTGCAACGACGGGAAATGGAAAGTTTTCGTCGGCGTACAGGCGGGCCACTCCTATGCCGCCTCGTTTTCTTTGATCTGCTGTTCAATTTCTTCTCTATTGGCTCGATAGTATGCCCAAGCATTGGTCAAGTCCTCGGCACGAAGTGTTGGATAAGCCCTGAGAATTTCAGCTTCACTACTGCCAAGGATTCTGGCTTGCGCCAAAAGCCACACAGGGATACGCGTGCGCACAATACAGGGATCACCCCCCAGCACTCCTGGCCTACTTTCGATGCCAGGAAACGCGCCGCCGATGTCACGAACAATCCACTGGAGCAATTCAGCTTTCTCTGCTGCTGTTATATCTGGAATCAATTCTCTGATTCTCTCTAATGTTGTCACTTTCCTTTTCTCCCTGCCTAAACGGTTTCAAGAGAGAGCGGATAAAGCAATGATAGCAGAGAAACGGAAATTCGTCGCAAGCCAATGCTCCCCCGCAGCTTCCTTCCTCTGTGCCTGCCGACGGCAGGAATGAGAGGCCAGATCCAGTCTTAAGGCATGTCGAAGCCTTAGACTATTGGACCCGTTTCTGTTTCAACATTCTTCCAGAATTGCGATGATTCTCGGATGGTCACTCATATTTGAAGCTGCGGATGCCGACAGCGAAGAGGACGGCTGCGGCGGCGAGAAGGACACCTATTTCGGGGAGGACGTCGGGAAATCCTCCGTCGTACCAGAGCAAATCCTGGAAGGCGTCCATGGCCCAGGCGACGGGGGAGAGGTGGCCGATGGTCTGCATGAATTCGGGGACGATTTCGAGCGGCCACCAGGCCCCGCCCAAGGGGGCGAGTGATAGAGACAGGAGGAGGACGAGGCCTCTGGCCTGGCCTTCGCTCGTAATCCAGGGGGCGAGGGAGAAGGTGAGGGCGGTGATACAGAGAACGAAGGCGGCCATGACCGCGAGCAGCGCGGATGGATTGCTGCCGAAGTCCATACCGACTGCGGCGCCAACAGCGAACACGATGAAGTACTGAATCATGCCGAGAGAGAAATAGACCCCAATTTTGGCTCCGAGGATCTGGGCTCGGGATAGGGGCAGGACGACCAGTCGCTGAAGCGTCCACTGACGGCGCTCGCGCAGGAGGACGGCCATGCCTCCCAGGACGGTGAACATGACGTACAGCGTTCCCATTCCGGGCGCGGACTGATTGAAGCCGTTCATGGAGCCGTCTTCGCCGTCGCTGGCGGTGTCGGCGACTCGGAAACGGACGGGGGCCGGCTGCTCGGTCAACATCTCTTGCGAGCGCAGATAGAGCGTGCGCAGGAAGCCTGCGCGCGTTTCGGCAGCGAGAGGCGGCAGTTCAATTGCTGAGGTCAGGTTGTCCAGCAGCGCGCCGGCCACACCGGTGGTCATGGAAGCGCTGCTGGCGCGCTGGAGGACGGCGTCCAAGCTTTGCCGGACGGGGTCTGGCCGCAGTGGGTCGGACAGCGAATAGTAGTCGATGTCAACTCTCTCGAAGCCTTCCAGCGCGCCGGCATAGCCTGCAGGGATGACGATGAGGGCACTTGAACTACCTGAACGGGCGCGTTCGACAGCCCGCTCCAGTTGCAGAGGTTCCTCGTCAAGCCTGCAATAGTCGTCAGCGTCATTGTCCTGCGGGCACAGGACGAGGGCGTCGTTGGCGGCGCGGAGGTCGTCGATCAGTTCCGAGGACAGTTCGGTCTGGTCAAGATCGATCAGATCGACACGCAGTCGGGTCGGACCGCTGTCGCCGCCGATTTGGCCGAGACTCCAACCGATTACAAGCGTGAGGAGAACGGGTATGACGAGCAGGCCGGGGAGATTGCCCCGTTGCGAGAAGAAGATTTTCAGATCGTTAAGGATAATGGTCAGGATTGATCGCATTGCCGAAGGCTGTCTGGAGTGCTGTTTTGCGTAGTCAACATCAGTCGTAAGTCGTGCAGGAGGTTACAGATCCAGGCGACGCTTGAAGAGCCATGCTCCCACCAGAAAGAGAAGGATTCCCTGACCAAAAAGGACAAGCAGGTTGACTGCGACATCGGTCTGGGCATTGGCCAGTTGCATGAATGCGTCCACGCCCCAGTAGATGAGCGAGAATCTGGCGGCCTGTTCGGGCAGGGCGAAGCCGAAGGCGCCTCCCAGCACGGCCAGTGAAATGTTTATCATCGGTCCGAAGAGGTTAACCTGCTCTGGCGTCTTTGCCAGGCCTACAACAAATACGCCCAGGCCCGATACACAGAGTGCCAGCGCCAGGGTCACGATGATGATCGCAGCAAAGTTGGTTCCCCAGATCAGCGTTGGTTGGCCGATGACAACGGAGGCGATCAGGGTCAGGGCGGCCAGGAGTATCAGTATCTGCAGGAAGACGGTGACCAGGTTTCCCAGCAGCTTGCCTGCCAGCAGGAAGATGCGAGGGGTGGGTGATACGATCAGCCGCTGGAGGGTCCAGTACTTGCGCTCTTCGTAGATCGAATGGATGCCGAAGACGCCGGTGAAGAGGGCGAAGAAGACCGCCTGCGACGCGCCGATCGGGACGATGGTGCGGGCGAAGCGGGGCGCTTCCTGAATGTGTTCCAGCGGCGGCTGGGCGACGGTGATGTTGTTGGCGCCGGGGGTGATCAGGCAGCCGAGCGGTTCGAGTACGGTTGCATCCAATTCTTGCAGCGCGGCCACGGACGCGGGCAGGTCAACTGTGCTCAAGTCAATGTCGCCCCGGAGGATACTGGACGCCAGGGTGTTGACGGATGTCTCAAGGGTTGCACCGATTGCAACGCTGACGCGCACAAACTGATTCACGATCCCAGCGACCAGGCTGTGGAGAATGCGCGCCGAGATCGGCCGACCATTGTTGGCGTACACCTCGACGGCGCCGTCTTCGCCGGGGGGCTGGGTGCGGAGTCTGAGGTCTCCGTCGAAGGCAAAGTGGGGCATAATTCGCCGGCTGAAGCCTGGCGGGATGATGACCGCGGCGGCGAAGTCGCCGTTGTCGACGGCGGCGCGGGCCTGGTCGGCACTGTCAACCGAGGTGGCATCCAGCAGATCGTCCAGGGTCCCTCCTGCCGCAAGAGAAGAAGGGCCGATTGTCTCCGATTCGTCGAGCAGGCTGCAACCCAATTCGGCCAGATCGAATCCTTCAGTTGTGGTTGTACCGGTACCTTCGACCGGTTGGGACAACAGAATTGCGGCCAGTTGATCGCCGAAGTTGAGCGTAGTTCCGTCCTGTGAGAGCTGGTCCGGTCCGAGGCCGGCCTGGTTGAAGGCGCTGGCGAGATCACCGGGATCGAATGGCAGCGCGTCCAGGTTGGCAAACTGGTCCGGCAGCGTGATGACCTCTTGCGTGTCGACGCCTTCGTCGAGATTGACTACAGCGACTGGGATGTCGGCAAAGTCAGGGAGTTCGGAGTCGCCGTTGCCGCCGATGCCGCCGAAGGCCAGCCCGATGATCGTGGACAATACCAACGGTGTCGCGAACATGAGGAGCATCAGGTTGCGATCGCGAAAGGCTGTGTATAGTTCTTTGGAGGCGAAGACGAGAATCTTGCGCATCGTTCAAGGCAGTTTGCGGTGGATGGGGGGCGCTGGCCTCTCGCGGTTCCGCTGAGTACGTCACGCAGCAGGGCAGTCCGGAGAAGACGTGACAGGGAGTTAGTCTCTCAATGCGCGGCCTGTCAGAGCCAGGAAAACCGCTTCAAGGTCCGGCTCGCGTACAGCTACGGATTGGATTTCGACGCCAGCCGCGTCCAGGTTCTGAATTATCTGCGGGAGCGCGGTGCGGCCCCGCTTTGCGAAGACTGTCAGACGAGAGGGGGTAGACTCACTGCTTTCGTCGCTGAGCTGCTCCGGCGGGTTGTGGAGAATACGGGTGACGCCTACGGTCTCCTGTTGGATACGTTCCAAGAGCGCTTCGGCAACTTCCTGTGCGCCAATCGTGAATTCCAGCCGGTCCTCTTCGCCCACCTGCTGGGTCAGTTCGGCCTGGGTCCCCATGGCGATGATCTCGCCGTGATCCATGATGCCGACTCGGTCGCTCAGCTCCTGAGCCTCTTCCATCAGGTGGGTGGTGTAAAGGACTGTCATGCCCTCTTCCTCACGCAGCAGTTTGACGGTGTCAAGGATGCGGCGCCGGCTCTGGGGATCGATGCCGACGGTGGGCTCGTCCATGTAGATGAGTGGAGGGCTGTTGAGGAGACCGGCAGCGAGGTTTATGCGGCGCTTCATGCCGCCGGAAAATGTGTCAATGCGATCGTTCTGGCGGTCAGACAGGTCGACGAATTCGACCAGTTCATCGACGCGGCGACTGAGCGTTTTTCCCGCCAGGCCGTACATTCTGCCGAAAAAGGCGAGATTCTGCCGTGCGCTGAGATCGGGATAGAGGGCGATTTCCTGGGGAACGAAGCCCATCAGGCGTTTTGCGTCCATCGGCTGTTTCGTGATGGAAAAGCCGCCGATGGATGCGTCGCCCTCGGTTGGCTCCACCAGGCCGCTGATCATGGAGATCGTGGTGGTTTTGCCGGCGCCGTTGGGGCCGAGGAGGCTGAAGATTTCGCCCTGGCGGATTTCGAGATCCACGCCCTTGACGGCTTCTATGGTGGAGCCATCATGGCGTTTATAGGTTTTTCGCAGATTGCGCGCCTCTACCATTAATCGCATAGCGTCTCCTCATTTGTACATACGGCTGCGGACGGACAAAGTTTCGGCGAGAGCGCGCGGTCTGAATCCGGAAGCGCCAATTGAGGATACCACTGACTTTGAACTTGATGCCAAGTGTGGACGTCTAACAGCAGTGGTCAGGGGGTGGCGACAGTAAGGAAGGGCAGAGGTTTTTTGGGTGACCGGGACTTTGCCGACTGTTTACACCGGTATAGGTGAGTTGTTGGGGGAAAACGATCATGGCGAAATCTGTACTGCATTTTTTGCTTAGTTGCTGGAAGAGAAGTACAATTGTGCAGGCAGCCGGCGCCTCTGTGCCGCTGCTCCCTTTCACATGTCGATAGATGACAGCGCACGATGTTCTCCTTGCCTATGTCGGACGGCATCCACCTTGCGGACTTGAAGAATGGCAGCAACTTGCTCTACTCTCACACATCTTGCGTGCAGCCGGTGTGGTGAGGCGTACGACTCGGAACAGCTGATGAATCTGTGCCCGGCCTGCGGGAAGCCGCTGCTGGCACGATACGATCTTGGGCAAGCGGCGAAGACGCTGACCCGGGATTCTCTGCGGGCGCGTGAACCTTCGCTGTGGCGGTACGAAGAGGTGCTTCCGGTGCGGACGCAAGCGGCCCAGCTCAAGCTGGGTGAGGGGTGGACGCCCCTGTTGGGCGCGCGGACGCTTGGCAATGAGATCGGATGCCCTGAAACGTTTATCAAAGATGAGTCGCTCAACCCGACGGGCAGCTTCAAGGCGCGAGGATTGGTGATGGCGGTGGGTCGCGCTTTCGAGTTAGGAGCGGCGGAGCTGGCGATTCCGAGCGCGGGCAACGCGGCCGGCGCGATGAGCGCGTATGCCGCCAAAGCGGGACTGCCGGCCCATGTCTATATGCCTGAAGACGTACCAGCGGCGTTTCGCGTTGAGTGCAGCACGTTGGGGGCGCAGGTAACGCTAGTGGACGGCCTGATCACCGACTGCGGGACGAAGGTGCGGGAGAAGGTCGAGGCGTTCGGCTGGTTTGATGTAAGCACGTTAAAGGAGCCCTACCGGATTGAGGGCAAGAAGACGATGGGCTATGAGATCGTTGAGCAGCTGGGCTGGCGCATGCCGGACGTCGTTATCTATCCGACGGGCGGCGGCACCGGGCTGGTGGGCATGTGGAAGGCGTTTGAAGAGATGGAGGAGATGGGCCTGATCGGAAGCGAACGGCCGCGTATGGTCAGTGTACAGAGCAGCGGCTGCGCGCCGATGGTGCGCGCCTTTGAGCAGGGGGATGAGTTTGCCGCGGCCTGGGAGGGCGCGAAGACGGTTGCGGACGGGCTGCGCGTGCCCGCGGCGGTGGGAGATTTCCTGATACTCGAAGCGGTTCGGGAAAGCGGGGGTGTTGCGCTCGCGGTCACCGACGAAGAGATGCTGAGCTGCGCCGAGCAGATGGGACGGCATACGGGCGTTTTTCCTGCTCCGGAGGGGGCGGCGACGCTCGCCGGCCAGAAGCGGCTGCTGGATTCTGGTTGGCTCGAGGGAGACGAAACGGTGGTATTGTTCAACACGGGCAGCGGGCTGAAATATGCCCATTTGTGGTCATAGTCCTTATTGCAACGGTTATGTAAAACGGTCGTGCCGGAAGAGAAGCCAAAGCACAAGGAAGACAATCGAGGTGTAAAGTTGGAACGCATCAAAAACTACAGGGCCGCGGTCGCCGGCCCGGAAGAGACCCACGAGAGTCTGAGCGACGGTATCAACAGCATCGCTGATCTGCTGGCGCCGACACTCGGCCCGATTGGCGGACACGTAGTGCATGAACGGGATGGCACGCGCGGCCCGGAGCTGCTGGACGACGCGGCGACGGCGGTGCGCCGCATACTGAGCCTGGGAGACCCGAAGGTGGATGTGGGCGCGATGTTGATGCGCCACATTGTTTGGCGGATTGCGGGCCAGGTGGGGGACGGCGGCACGGCAACGGCCCTGTTGACGCGGGAGATTTACCGCCAGGCGCTGAAGATGTTGACGGCCGGTATCGGCTACCGGGAGTTGGAGATCGGTTTGCAGGCGGCGACTGCAGCTGTACGCGAAGAGATGGCCGAGATGGCGAAGCCGGTCGAGACTGAGGACGATCTTTCTGTGGTGGCACTGACAGTTGTCAAGGACCGCGACCTGGCCGCGACGATTGGTGAGTTGAGCTATCTCCTGGGCCCGGACGCCCGCGTTTCGGTCGAGAAGTTTGTGGCTCCGTACCTGGCGCGCGAGTACCATGCCGGCGCCAATTACAAGGCGGAGATCGCCAGTTTCCATCTCTATACAGACCCGATTCGCAAATGGGCGATCTACGGTGATTCCACGGTTGCGCTTGTCGATGACACGCTCTCAGAGGCGGCTGAGACAGTTACGCTGATCGAGCGGGCGATGGAAATGGGCAAAAAGTCTCTTGTCATTATTGCCTCCCATATCAAGGAGGAGGCTTTGCACGTAATGGTGCGCAACCAGACCGAGGAGAAGAAGAAGCTGTCAATTCTCGGCATCCAGCTGAAGGAGATAGGCGACCCGAGGCGCATGGCATTCCAGGACCTGTCGACACTCACGGGGGCCAACATTCTGGGCCGCAACTATTACGCATACGCGGCCAATGCCAAAGAGGCCGACCTGGGCGAGGCGATGCGGGTGCAGGTTGACCGCAAGATGATGCAGCTGCAGCCCTTTCAGAGCCGCATTGCCGAGATGCGGGAAACGGTCGACCAGCTGCGCACCAGGCTGGAGGGACTGCGGGTGGATGATGATGAACGCGATGACATCATCAACCGGCTGGCCGCGCTCACCGGCGGCATGGGTGTGCTGAAGGTCGGCACCAACCTCAAGCATGAGCGCGACCTCGTGTCGGCTCTGTCGGAGCGGGCGCTGACCGCCGCGTCGCAGGCGCACAGGACCGGCGTCGTGCCGGGAGGCGGCGCGGCGTTTGTGCATGCGCGCAGGGCGCTGGATACACTTGAGATGGACGGAGAGGAAAACGTCGGCGTCAAGGTGTTGAAGGATTCGCTGGGCGCGCCTTTCCTCCAGATTGTCCAGAACGCGGGCATCGAATCTCCTTCGGTGGCGGCCCTTCGCCTGGAGGAGGCCGGGCCGGACTACGCGTACGATGTTGTCAAGAAAAAGCTGGTCAATGCCCAGGAAACGGGCCTGGTGGATGTAACGGGCGTGCAGACTGCGGTGCTGGAAACGGCCGTCAGCGGCGCGCTGATGGCGTTGGGCACCAACACGATCGTATTTCACCGCGATCCAACAGAAAGCATGGAACCGTAAACGATGTCGATTATTCTCTCTCTTTCTGAACATGAAGGAAGTATCTGGGCCGCCGGCCCTTACGGCCTGTTCGCCGTTGGCGACGAGGAGCTGACACCCACCCCCCAGCCGCAGGAAAGGTTGACCGCGGCCTGCAGTCTGGGGGACCGCATCTTTACCGGTGGCGCGCCCTTTGGCGTGGCCTATCTTCTGGACAGCGCGGAACAGTGGCAGGCGGCGTGGCAGGAGGGCGCAGATTCGGCTGTGCTCACATTTGCCTCGGCGCCGGACTACGACGATTCCGGCGTGATCCTGGCAGGCAGCGAGGGCGACGGCGTGCTTCGCAGTCGGGACCGGGGCCTGCGCTGGATGCCCAGCAATTTCGGATTGCGGAACCTGACGGTTCTGACGCTGGCGTGGGCGCCGCCGATGGACGAGGACTCGTGGCCCCGCTGGCAGATCGTGTTCGCGGGAACGGAGGAGGGCATCTACCGTTCGCCGAACGCGGGGCTGGGATGGAAGCGCAGCGAATCGGCTGACGCGGCCTACCAGACTGTGGCGGTTGCGCCTGACGTACATTGCAGCGGGCTGGTGCTGGCTGGAACCGAGGCGGGAGGACTGTGGCGGTCTACAGACGGTGGCCGCTCGTTCGACACGGTGGAAGAGGCGCCGGAGCAGGTGAACGCGTTGCTTGCCCTGGCAAACGGGTCGGAGGGTGCGACCGCAGGCGTGAGAGGCGGTTCTGCCGGCTGGTTACTGAGCGATGACACGCAGCTGTGGAGCTCGCAGGACGGCGCGGCCTGGTCCCCGGTTGAAGGCAGCACGCCGGCCCTGTGCATGCTGGAGATGGACGGTCGCATATACGTTGGCGGAGAGAATGGCGTGACGGTCCTGAACAGCGCAAGTTTGCAGGTGGAAAGGCTTTTGCAGATTCCGCCCATGTAGGTGGTTGATGGCGCAGTATCAGGTCCCGCCGACCTGAAGCGCGGCTCGTCAGGATGCCAGCCGGCGTTCAAGGCGGCGGGGCCCTCGCGGCCCGAAGTTTTTTTGTCTGCTTCCGCCGAGCCAAGACCAATGCACGGGAAACCGAGCCGCTTTTTATACGTAACTCGCGTAGCCGAGCGATAGACCGTCCCCCCATATTTGTCAGCCTGAGCAGAAAATTCACTCGCACGCCCGGGAGCATGCCATGCTACTTATTGACGCCCATCTCGACCTGGCTATGAACGCGTTGCAGGGCAACCGGGATCTGACGCGTTCGGTTTATACGATTCGCACGACGGAGCAGAAGGTCAGCGGAAAGGGCAAGGGCTACGGTACGGTCGCCTTCCCGGAGATGCGGCAGGGCCGCGTCGCCCTCAGTTTCGCGACCGCGATCGCGCGGTCAACGGGACGTCCTACACCCAACATCGACTACGATCATCCCACGCAGGCCAGCGCGATGGCGCAGGGTCATCTGGCGTATTACCGGGGCCTTGAGGATCTTGGGATCGTTCGCGTCATCACGACTGGGGCTGAGCTGGAGGCGCACTGGAGCAGCTGGACGGCATGGGAGGATACAGGAGGCGAGGAGCCGCCGCTCGGTTTTGTGCTGTCGATGGAGGGGGCGGACCCGATTCTGACGCCTGACCATGTCGAATTCTGGTATGAAGCGGGTTTGCGGGCGATCGGTCCGTCCCATTACGGGCCCAACCGCTATGCGGGAGGAACGGGGACCGAGCTGGGACTGGGGGAGATGGGGCCAGCGCTGCTGCGGGAGATGGAGCGGCTGGGAATCATGCTGGACCTGACGCACCTGTCCGATGAATCTTTCTGGCAGGCACTTGAGATCTACAGTGGCCCTGTGCTGGCCAGCCACAACAACTGCCGGGCGATCGTACCGCACCAGCGACAGTTCAGCGACGAGCAGTTGCGGGCGATCATTGAACGTGACGGCGTGGTCGGCATGGCGATGGACGTCTGGATGATGTCGACGAAGTGGCGGGCAGGGCAGGAGTGGAACTACGACATCATGCTGGAAGATTTGGCGCCGCACATCGATCACATTTGCGAGCTGGCGGGCAACGCCAGCAACATCGCCATCGGCACCGATCTGGACGGCGGCTTTGGCCGCGAGCAGTCGCCCGCCGACCTGGATACGATCGCGGACCTGCAGCGGATCCCGGATTTGTTGCGCGGGAACGGCTACGCGGAGGATGACATCGCGGCGATCTGTCATGGGAACTGGCTGCGGCTGTTGCGGGGGGCGTTGGGGGACTAGGACATGATATCGCGGGGTTTGGCACTCATTTCTGTAATGATTGCGGCACTGAGCCTTTTCGCCTGCGCGCCGTCCGGCGGTGGAGATAGCGGTCAGGCGCGGCAGAGCGAGGCCCCGACTGAAGAAGCAACCTTAGCTCCGACTGAGGCGCCGGTTCCTGAGCTCGAAGGGACAGTGGATGGGGCTGACGCTTCCGATGCTCATCTGGTGGAGGTGGGAGAAATCCTTTACCAGCAGTACTGCGCTTCTTGTCACGGTGCAGAGCTGGAGGGTCAGCCAAACTGGAAGCAACGAGATGAGAACGGATTTTTGCCGGCCCCCCCGCACGATGAGACCGGTCACACCTGGCATCATCCCGACGAGCAGCTGTTTGAGATTACCAAGATCGGGACGGAAGCTTTTGTTGGCATGGGATACAGGAGCAACATGATCGGGTTTGAAGATCAGCTTAGCGATTCCGAGATCTGGGCGGTGCTGGCATTCATCAAGAGCGAGTGGTCGCCGCGGATTCAGAGGGCTCAGCCCAAATAGATGCTTCTGAGGCCGATATCGACACCACGATACATGCAGGTTGTCGCTATCCGCTGCTATTGAAGAGTCGTGAAAAAAGGCTTTTCGCAATGCTGCTTTTGAAGGACTCCCAATCAAGATTGTTTGACAAAGATAATGCATCCATTCACTCTCTTCTTTTGTAAGAGATAACGGGAGACATCAGTAATGCGTAAGGAAGTGTACACTGAGAAGGGAGCGCCGCCCGCGGGCATCTACTCGCAGGGAATCGTGGCAGACGGACCGGTCGCGTATATCGCGGGGCAGGGGCCGCTGGATCCGGCCACAGGACAGCGCGTCGAGGGCGGGTTCCGGGAGCAGGCGACGCGTGTTTTCGACAATCTGACGATCCTGCTTGAGGCGGCCGGTACATCCTGGGAACACGTGACGAAGGTGGGAGTATTTCTCGCCGACCTAAGCGATTTCGCGGAGATGAACGAGGTCTACCAGCAGTATGTCACCAAGCCGTATCCGGCGCGTACGACGGTCGGCTGCCAGTTGCCAAACATCATGCTCGAAGTTGATTGCATTGCGGTCGTGCCGGAATAGAGGCGGCGCAGACAGAAACTGTCGTACAGCGAATGGAAACAGGAGCGAACAGTGACATTTGACGAATTCAAGGCCAGCCTTTCGAACGAGGCGCCGCCAGACGATGTGAGCGCTCCCCTGCGTGCGCTTTGGATGGTGGAGGGCGACGACTGGGAAGGCGCCCACGTCCTTTTGCAGGATCTACCTGACGGCAACGGGGTGGCGTGGGTGCATGCGTATCTGCACCGGGTTGAAGGCGATCTCCCGAATGCCGATCACTGGTACCGCCGCGCGCAGAAACCGGCCAGCAGGGCGCCTCTGCCGCAGGAGTGGGAAGAGATTGCCCGGGCCTTGCTGCAAGACTGATCAGTTCAGACAGAGCAGCAGCTGATCGTTCGGGTAACGCAAGTTCGTTCGTTGCGGAAAGGACCTTCCCTGCCCTGATGCCATCCCCATCTTTCGCGCCCTCTGCCGAGCGCGTCCCGGAATCCCGTATCCGGGCGCTGGCGGACGTTGCTTTTGGCATGGAGGACGTGCTGTTCCTGCAGTTCGGCGAGTCGACCCTGCCGACGCCGCCCTACGTGGTGGACGCGGTCAACCGGGCGGCGCAGGACGGTTTGACCTTCTATTCACCCAATCAGGGCTTACCGTCGCTGCGGAACGCGATCGTCGGCCTGATCGCGAGATTGCACGGCGTAGAGATTGGGGCGTCGGAGATCCAGGTCACGTCGGGGGGTGTGCAGGCGCTTAACCTGGCGATCAAGTGTGTCGTCGATCCGGGTGATGAGGTTCTGGTGCTGAGCCCGAACTGGCCGAACGGGTCGGCCATGGTAGAGATGTTCGGCGGACGGGCGGTTGAGGTGCCGATGGCTCTTGTGGGGCAGCGTTTTACGCCGGACGTGGAGGCCATGGAACGCGCGCTGTCGCCGCGCACGCGCATGCTGTTGTACGCTTCGCCGTCCAATCCGCTTGGCTGGACGGCGACGGTTGCTGAACAGCAGATGTTGCTGGATTTCACGCGCCAGAACGGGTTGTGGCTGCTGACTGACGAGGTCTACGAGCGGATATACTACGGCGGACAGGGCGCGGTTGAAAGCGTGCAGGGTCAGGCAGGTTCCGGGCAGATCGCGCCGTCGATTCTTAAGCTGTGTTCGCGTGAAGACGCGGTGATCGTTGTCAACTCCTTTTCGAAGACCTATCGGATGACGGGCTGGCGGCTGGGTTGGATGGTGTGCCGGGCGGATTTTGTGCAGAAGGCGGCCCAGTTGAACGAGTTCATCGTTTCGCACGCGCCGACGATGATCCAGCGGGGCGGCGAGGCGGCCATCGCCCACGGCGAGGACGACATCGCGGCGATGGTGGAGGAGTTTCAGGAGAGGCGGGACTTCTGCGCCGGGATGTTGAGAACTGTACCCGGTGTCAACCTGCCGGAGCCGGAGGGGGCCTTTTATCTGTTCCCGCAGCTCGAAGGCGTTGAAGACTCGTTCCAATTCTCTCTTGAGCTGTTGCAGGAGAGGCATGTAGCCGTTGCCCCGGGCAGTGCTTTCGGCAACGGAGGCGAAGGATCGATTCGTATCTGTTACGCGCCGGATATGGACGTCCTGCGGCCGGCGATGGAACGGATCTGCGAGTTCATACAGACTCACAACACCTAGCAGCAGCCCTATAGTACGAAGTCCAGACCTACCACACAAGGAAGGCAGAATGAATTCCCAAGCTATTCTGGAAGAGCTCAAAACAATCGATACGCCGTCGATCACCAACGTTGTCGCCACCTATCCGGAAGACCCTCTCTGCCTGGGCCTTTACAACCCGTGGACGGAAAACTGGTATACGGATGAGACGATTCGCTGCATGTATCCTGAAATGGGCGCGCTGGCCGGCTACGCGGTGACGTGCGTCTATGGGCTGCCTGACCCGAATTTTTCGCGGCTCTCATTCATGGACGTTCTGGAGGCGCTGGACGCGTCTCCCAAGCCGACGATTCTTGTGTTGGAACAGAAGTTTCCGCCTGAGATTGCCGGGAAGGTGGGGCTGGCCGGGGGCAATATGACGGCGGCGATGCAGGCGGTGGGCTGCGTGGGCTGCATTTCGAACGGGCCGTCGAGGGATATTGACGAGATCCGGCCAATGGGTTTCCAGTATCTGCTGAGCGGCGTTACGCCCGGGCATGGGGACATGGCGGTACATGCGGTGAATGTGCCGGTGCATGTCAAAGGCATGGACGTGGCGCCTGGCGAGATCGTGCATATGGATGAGAACGGGGCGTGCAAGTTCCCGGCCAACAGGATGGAGGAGGTCCTGCGCAACGTCAAGCAGCTGCTGGCGAATGAAGCTGACCGCATCGGGCTGATGCAGAAGGCTTCGAGCGCTGCGGAGGTTCGGGCAATCATGGCTGGGCACAGCTATGGGGATGATGAGGAGTGAAAAAGCTGGGGTGAGGAGTAAGGAGTGAGAGAGATTCTCACTCCTTTTTTTGTTTCCTTTTAGGGAATCCTTGTTCTCAGGGGAGGGAGTCTTCGGTTTCGATTACGTCGATGCGGACGGCTACCCAGCCGTCGTTGTCGCTGAGGATGTCGTCGTTGATGCGCAGGTAGAGGATGCCGTGCTCGCTTGCTTGCATATTTGCGGCTTGGCCGACAATGAAGCGCGTTCCGCTTTCGCCGATGCGGCCGATGAGCGCGCCGCCGGCCCCGCTGGAGATTGGGTAGAAACTGGCGGCGGGGAATCTGGCGTGTCCGGCAGGCCCGTGAAACTCATCGGGTGTGTAGAGCCATTCGCCGGTCGCGGCGATTCTGACTCGGTCTCCGTAATCGATCCGAATCCCGGTACTTTGCCAGTCACGGTAGGCGTAGATGCGTTTGGCGACCAAGTCGCTGTGGCGCTGTGACACCGTCAAGGCCGGTTGAGCGGTTTGCGCCAGGGCCGCCAGGACAGCCACGGCGCCTGCCAGAAGGAGTAGTTTTCGCATGGGCTACTCCTCTACGGAGGGCCGCAGCTCGAGGATCGGCTCAGCGCCGGCTCCCAGGATCCACTTGCTGTTCTCCTTCAGTTCGACGGCGATGAGATAGTCGATGTATTTTTCCGCGAGCGCGCCTTTGCCTTCCAGTTCGCTGAGAATGGCGCGGACGGCGAGTTGCTGCGCCTCGGTCGTGAGCTGGATCTGTTCGGCTTCGGCTGCGGCGGTGGTGGTGATGCGGTAGGCGTGGGCTTCGGCCTCCTTTTGGGCGGCGTAGAACTGTGCATCGGCGACGGTGCGCTGCTGCGCCGCCTCGGCTTCGGCCTGCTCCTGGCGTTGCACGGCCACCATGCGGTCCTTGATGGCGGACAGCACCTCGGTGGGCGGCGACGCGCTCTGAATCTGGACGGTTATGAACTCGACACCGTACTGACCCTCCTTCTCCTCCAACTCCTGCATGATCTCAAGGTTCATCTCGGTGCGCTGGTTCATGACGCCGGTCATGGCCTTGGTGTTGATCACGTCGCGCAGCCGGCCCTGCACGAATTCAAAGACGATGCGTTCCGGGTCGTCCACGGCGAGGGCAAAGCGCTGCGGATCAGTGACGCGATAGGTGTACTGGAGCGATACGTCCATCGTAACATTGTCGGAGGTCATGGCGGCGATGCGCTCGACGTAGCCGAGTCGTTCGTTGACTTTGACGATGATGACTGTATCGACCAGAGGGACCTGGATGTGCCAGCCGGGCATTTGCACGCCGAGGAAGCGGCCGCCGCGCAGGTGGAGGCCGCGCTCGAATTCGTGGATCTTGTAGACAGCGGCGCGACCCGCATAGAGGGCGACCAGAATGACGGCCATCGCCGCCAGGATCGTGATTGACAGCTTGTAGAGGCGGTCGACGTTGGGGCCAGCCGGTTTTCTTGTGTCGGCCACGGTCGCGGCAACTGTTTCTTCGCTCATGTTTTCCTCACTTTTGGGGGGATAATCACCCGCTCTTTTGGAAGCAGGCGGGTCAAAGTAGTCTTTGAACCTTGTGACTGCGGTGGTCAAGGCGGGCAGGACCTGTCCGACCTTTTTGCCTAGATAGCCAATTGCCCTTTCTGCTTTGAGCGCACGGAGCAGCAATTGGACCAGTGGCGGCAGCAGGAGCGGCCCGCTCAGGATCACCCATCCCAGGCTGACCAGCGCGATCAACATTACCAGAATGTCCCGGACTCTTCCAACGTCATTCAGATAACCCAGACCGATGAAAAAGAGTGTGTGGGTCAGGATCACCCCTCCATAGAGCACCGCAGTCCGAATCCAGTTGGTTTCCCCCTGCGCGAACGTGGACAGAGGGTACCAGTACAGAGTTGCGATTGCAGCGCCTGCCACGGCTGACAGAAAGACGCCAGACAGATCTCCGGGAGATTGCCCTCCGGTCACGAGGATAAAGAGCGGTATGGTCAGGCCGGCATGTGGAAAGACCGTGTAGGCGGCAAGTTGCCGCTGCGAACGGCGCCAGCCCAGCCAAAGCGCGGCCGCGAAGTAGGGTGCGAATGCCGCAGGAAGGAGTATGAGGCCCAGGAGAATCATGAGGGGGCCGTCGCCCCAATCCGTGATAAGGAAAGTGATTTGCAGCAGGATGGCCACCGCCGCGTAGACGGCGAATCCCAACCATGGGTAAAACCAGTGCGGACGCCCGGCGCGCCACCCGACGAAGGCCCCGCCGAAGTAAAAGAGGCGCAGCGCCCAGATCACGCCCGGCTGCCAGCCGCTGGCGGGAACTGGTCCAGGGGCGTTGACCGCCAGCCAGAATGCGCCTGGCAGGAGCATAAAGGGCAAGACAATGAGTGCTGCGGTGCGGAGAAGATGGGGTTGGTTCATGGGCAAAGCGTGGCGCGGGATCGGTTCCGGTGTTCAGTTTACCATCAGGGACGATGGGTTCCCGGATTCGTTTCGGTCCGTTCCTGTACGGTTGGTGTACAGTTTGGCCGGGAGGCGGTTCCAACTAGGCCAATATCCGCAGCTGCCAGGCCGGGTCCGGCGTGCGGGCTTCCTGTGATATCCGTAGGGGAGAGTAGAAGAACACTTGGCGTGCAATTGGACTGCAGTGGTAGGAACTGCAGTGGTCGGTGGTTAGTCGGTGAGCCGGCGAGGATTGAGAAAAAGGGAGTTGGTGTGGGGGCGGGAGGGCGGGAATGTCTCCCGACCTGGTACAAAAATCGGCCTTTGGGGGGCGGGGCAAGGCTACCCGGTCCAGGCACTGCCCCGCCCCGTGGCAAAGAGAGTCGGCGGCTAGCGGCGTTTGATTGCATGTGCGTGCGGTGGCGCGCGGAGGGCGGGGCGCGGAGGGGGCGCCGACAAAGGGCAAGGCAAAAAGGTTGATGGGTGGGGGTTGGGGAAGTACCGCAACGACATCAGGTAGTGGGTAGCGGCGAGAGGACTTTTGCGAAGGCCTTGAGGGTTTGGGATGGACTGCGGATTGGCACCTGCCTATATCCCTTTAATGTTATTGCGTTCTTGCCACTTGCGCGGGCATCAAATGTAGTTAAAATAGTATTTAACTTCCACCCGAACGCTGAAGACCGTTTTCCGATTTGTTCCGACAGCCGAGAATTCACACCTAAGCATGGAGGGTCAAAATGGGAACAAAGCAAAGTCTTAGTCGACGCAGATTCTTGCAGACGGCCGGTATGGGCGCGGCGGGCGTTGCGCTTGCGGCCTGCGCAGCGCCAGCGGCGACCCCTGCCGAAGAGGAGTCAGGGGCGCCGGCCGCCGAGATGGTTGAGTTCATTTTTTGGCATCCGTCTGAAGACCGGGCCTTGAACATGCAGGACAAGTTCAACGAATCGGGACAGGGTATCACGGCGGTCTGGAACCTCGGTGAATATGATCAGAATACAAAGACCATGGCCGCCCTGGCAGCCGGCACACCGCCCCCGGCCTCGTATCTGGGCCGGTGGCAGAGCGCGGACCTGGCTGTGCGCGATGCCTTGGTCGTGCTGGACGACTACATTGAGGGAGCCCAGCACTTCGCATGGGACGACATCTGGGAGCGGCTCCAGAAAGATTCGATTCTCTGGGGCAAGAAGTGGATCGTTCCCTACACGACAGACACGCGCGCCTTGCTCTACAATCGGACGGTCATGGCCGAGGCGGGGCTGGACCCGGACGCGCCGCCTCTGACTTGGGACGAATTGCACCAGATGGCGATCGAGATAACTGAATTTGATGATGCGGGCCGCCTGGACGTAGTCGGTTTTACGCCCACATTCGGCAATCCGCCTGTCCATCTCATGTTCTTGACTCTGATCTGGTGTCTGGACAGCGACATGGTCAATGAGGATTTGACCCAAGTTACGATTACGGACAAGGGTGAGGAGGCGATGACCTTCCTTAAGCAAGTGATGGACGACCAGGGAGGGTACGAAGCTGCCGGGGCCTTTACCCGAGGTCTAAGCCTGGCCGAGGGCATTGACGCATTTTCGGCGGGGAAGGTTGGTTTGGCGATGCACGGCCAATGGGTGCTTCGCAACTATGACCGCTATTCGCCCGATCTTGATTTCGGGATGATCCCGGGGCCGGTCTTCGAGGGGTACGACATTCACGCAAACTACGATGGCGGAGGCGGCTGGTTCCTGTTCAAGGAGGGCGGACAGCACGATGAAGCCTGGGCCTTCGTCGACTTCGTGATGAGCGAGGAGTTTTATGTAGACCACGCCAACCGGTTCCACCTGTTGCCGGCGCGCTCGGACGTAGGGGAGCAGTGGGCCGCATTCGACGAGCGCCGCGAAGTCTTCGCGGCGACGGCCAACACGGTGCGGTGGATTCCGATCTTCGTGGGCATTCTGGAAACTTTGGGCGATCTGGCCAACATGTTTGACAACATACTGATTGGCGGGAACGAAATTGCGTCCGAACTGCAGATCGCCGAAGAGAAGATTCAAGCGGTGCTGGACCGGCACAACGAATTCCCGGTGCCCTCCTGATCGAGAGCGCGAGTTTACGCAAATGTACCTGGGCCGGGAATTGGTATGCTCCGATTCCCGGCCCCCTGATCAACGTACCGCACGCTTTGGGCATGTAAGTGACATCATTCCCTCATCGGGGAACCGGTTGTTGACTATGTGAGCTATGCTGAACATTTATTTGGGTCGGTTTGAGGGGAAAAGCCGCAAGGTTGCCCGGGCCGCGTTCGTCTACCTTCTGCTTCTTGGTTTGGGATTCCTGTTTGCGATGCCGCTGGTGTGGCTGCTCTCTACTTCGCTGAAGAGCAATGAGCAGGTGGGGATGTGGCCGCCTGTATGGATTCCGTATCCATTCGTCTGGCAAAACTATTTTGTTGCCTGGACGAGCGGCAACTTCGGCCTTTATTTCTTCAATACGACATTAATTACGGTGCTGGCAACAGTAGGTCAACTTCTGACGGCCTCCATGGCCGCATTCGGATTTGCCCGACTGCGCTTTCCCGGTCGCGAGTTCCTGTTTGCCGTCTTGCTGGCGACCCTGATGTTGCCTTTTGTCGTTACAATGATCCCCACCTTCATTCTTTTCAAGTACCTTGGGTGGTTAAATTCCTTCAAGCCGTTGATCGTTCCTTCTTACTTCGGGGGCGGCGCCTTCTTCATCTTTCTTTTGCGGCAGTTTTTCAAGACTTTGCCAACAGAGATGTTTGAGCAGGCGACGATAGACGGGGCATCGAATTATCGGATCTACTTACAGATATTGCTGCCGCTATCCAAACCGGCACTTTCGACAGTGGCGATATTCGGCTTCATGCAGCATTGGAACGATTTCCTCGGCCCGCTCATCTACCTGAGCAGCCCGGAAAAGTTCACGCTGGCGCTGGGTTTGCGGCAATTTATCCAGCGTACGGAGGTCCGATATCAGGAGATGATGGCGATGGCGCTGTTGATGACGCTGCCGGTGCTGCTGGTCTTCTTCTTCTTTCAGCAGTACTTTATTCGGGGTGTCGTCATGACCGGAATCAAGGGGTAAGCCTCCGATTGGAGGGTACGGTGACTCAGGGAGTATCCCGGAGGGCGGGTACATAACTGGCGGTTCAGCGAAGAGGTAAAGCAGTGAGTCAGGATTCACTTTCCATATCGGACGGCAGGGCGACGGGGTCTCTCAGTTCCAAGCCGCGCAGTGTTTGGGCAAGTCCACTTCGCCGCAGGGAGGCATTTGACGGCATTGTTTTCATCATGCCCTGGTTTCTGGGCCTGCTCATTTTCATCCTGGGACCGTTTGCCGCCGGCTTCTATTACAGTTTGACCGAATACGACAGCCTTTTGCCTCCGCAGTGGCTGGGCCTACAGAACTACCATCGCATCCTGGTTGGCGATGATCGTTTTTGGGTTGCCGTGTACAATACGGTCTGGTATGTGACGGCGGCAGTGGCGCCGCAAGTGATTCTTGGCCTGTTGCTGGCCATTCTGTTAAACCAGAAGGCGCGCGGGATTACGGTCTTTCGCACCGTCTTTTTCATGCCGTCCATCGTGCCGATTGTTGCCTCCGTTTCCCTTTTCATTTTCATCCTTCATGACCGATTCGGATTATTGAACGAGACTCTGTACCAGGTATTTGGCATTGTCGGCCCCAACTGGCTCACAAGCCCTGACTGGTCAAAGCCTTCGCTGGTGCTTTGGAGCCTGTGGGGCATTGGCGGGGGTATGATCATCTATCTGGCGGGGCTGCAAGGGATTCCGGAGACTCTCTATGAGGCCGCCGCGATAGACGGGGCGGGGGCTATGCGCAGCTTCTGGAAGATCACGGTCCCCATGATTTCGCCAACCATCCTGTTTGTTCTCATCATGGGAATCATCGGCAGTTTCCAGATCTTCACGCCGGTGTTCCTGCTGGGCGGCACGAATTACGGGCAGGCTGCCGCCGGCCCGATGGATTCACTGCTCTTCTGGGTTGTCTTTATCTATAATCAGGGCTTTTTCTATTTTCGCATGGGGTATGCCAGCGCGCTTGCTTGGCTGTTGTTTCTGCTGCTGGTGATTCTCACGTTGATTCAGTTCCGCTTGGCCGGTCGCTGGGTTTACTATGAGGACGAGGCGGTCAATCGTTAGGCGCGCTGCGAGATGGGCGGCGACACAGGTCGGCGCATAGAGGAGGGTTTTACGTGGACGATTCCCAGCTTCGGGTGGGTTTTGGTGAGACGAATATTACGCCGCCGCACGGTCTTTACATGTGCGGTAGCCTCGACCCGCGCAAGAATGAGGGCACTACGGATCCATTACAGTCCCACGCGCTCGTTGTGGAAAGCGGGGGCAGGCGGATTGCCATTGTGGGTGTCGATCTGATCGGATTGCCTAAGGCGCTGTCCGACGAGATTATCGCCGAAGCCGCGGGCCGTACCGGCATCGCCTCGGAGGACATTCTGGTCGCCTCCAGCCACACGCACAGCGGTCCCTATACGGCTGAAGGACTTTACTCGAACCAGGTGACCGACGCCGAGTATCTGTCGACGCTGCCTGGTCGCATCGGCGATAGCGTTGAGCTGGCGGCGGGTCGGGTGGAACCGGCTTCGATGTTCATTGGGAGGTCATTGGTCCACCACGGGATCCATAACCGCCGGGTAATCTGCCCGGACGGTAAGGTGTTGAATACCTGGATGCCCCAGGCGCTGAACGATCTGGAACTCGTCCCTCAGGTGTTGGGGACGGCGGGACCGGTCGACCCGGAACTTTGGGTTGTCCGCTTCGACCGGCCGGACGGTTCAACGATAGGAGTTTTCTATAACTTTTCGCTGCATACCAACTCCAAAGGCGGCCTCACATGGTCGGCTGACTATCCGTGTGTCGTTGCGGAACAGATGAGGGAGGCGTACGGCGCCGATGTGATCTCGGTCTACACGCCGGGCGCGTGCGCGGACATCAACGTAACGATGGGGGGCGATCGCTGGCGCGAGAGTGCATCCTACTTCGCAGAACAGGCGGTGGAGGCGGCGCGGAGGGCTATTCCGGTGGAGGGCCCCATCGCGGTTGGCGCTGTCCGCCGCGAGATCACGGTTCCGAGGAGGGACCCGACTGATCAACCGCCGGAAGCAATTGGCCGGCTCAATTGGGGGGGTGCAGGCGGTCGCGCTGATGTATTCGACCGGCAGGCCAAACTGGTGGCCTCCATGCCGGAGCAACAGACAGTAGTAGTCGGCGCCGCCCGCATCGGTCCATTTGGGATTGCAACCAATCCGGGGGAACTGTTCGTCGAGCATGGGCTCACGATCAAACGGCGTTCCCCGTTCCCGCACACGGTTGTATCAGAATTGACAAACGACCTGATCATGTATCAACCGACCCGACAAGCGTTTGCGCAGCAGGGATATGAAACGCTGGTCGGGCCGAACAGGGTGGCGATGGAAGGCATTGAGAAGATTGTGGACACAGCGGTGGAACTGGTTGAAGAGCTGTGGAATGAGCAGCCGGCTTGATAACAGCGGCAATCTTGGATTGACAGATCGGATCATCGACAGGATGAAGGAGCAGCGGACAGGATGAGTAAGCTACGGACGGGATTTGTGGGATTGCACCGAGGGGGCGGGCTGATGCGCAGCCTGGCCGGGCATCCGCGGGTGGAGGTTGCCGCGCTTTGCGATATAGACGAGGAGACGCTGGCCGATACGGGGGCGGCTTTCTCGTTGCCGGACGAGAGGATGTTTACGCAATTCGATGACTTCGTCAACGCGCCGCTGGATATTGTGGTTGTGGCGACGCCGATCGAGTATCACGCGGCGCATTCGATCGCGGCGATGGAGAGCGGGAAGCACGTGCTGTGCGAGCAGACGGCGGCGTACACGGTGGAGGATTGCGCCCGGCTGGTGGAGTCGGTGCGGAAGACGGGTCGCGTTTACATGATGGGTGAGAATTACTGCTACTTCCACTACATACGGGAGTGGCGGGAGTGGATCAGGCAGGGGAAGCTGGGCAAGATTTTCCACGCGGAAGGCGAGTACATTCATGAGATCGTACCGCTGCTCCGAAACCCTGAGACAGGCGAGCGCCGATGGCGCTACACGCGCGCGCCGATCTGGTATTGCGCCCACTGTCTGGGTCCGATTCTTACCTTGATGGAGGACCGGATCGTCAAGGCGACCGGGGTTCATTCTGGAAAGAGCATCTACCCCGATGAAGGGCTGGGATACCTGGACATGGAGGTGGGGTTATTCCAGACGGAGAAGGGGGCCACGGTCAAGATACTACGCAGCCAGGTGGCGCCCCGGCATCCGGATATGATCTTTTACACGCTATATGGCGAGAAGGGCTTTGTGGAGAACGGCCGTCAGGGCGGATGGGGCGGCACGACGGGTCTGTTCTACAGTGAGGAAGAGGCGTCGGCAGATGAGGGCGCGCGGCAGATAGCGTGCCCGACGGTGGACCCGAATGCGCCGGAGGAGGCGCGTCAGGGCGGGCACGGAACATCGGAGTACTACATGGTGCGGGACTTCATTGACGCGATAGAAAATAACACGAAGCCGCCCGTCGACGTGGTGCGGGCGCTGGACTTCACGATTCCCGGCATCATCGCGCACGAGTCGGCGATGCAGGGCGGCAAGTGGTTGGATGTGCCTCTGTTCTGATCTCGCTTACCTCGCCGTAGCTCTGCCCTGACAACTCTCTCGAGGCGTTCAGTCGAACTCGTCGGCGGCTTTTTCTGCGAAGGGCTGGTTGTTCTGCTTGTCTGCTTGGGGCTGCGCGCCGGACCGGCGCCGGCGTTTGCGGCCTTTGCGACGGGGCCTGGGCCTCTCGGGTGAGATTTCGTCCTGCGAGATGACGGGGTAGGAGGCGAAGACGGCCTGGTCCGCCTCGTTGTCAGCGAAGTAGATGCGTTCGCGGCGGAGCGTGCGGGCGTAGTCATCGAAGCCGAGAGCGGCGACGAGCTCGTCAGGGCGGCCGGTTGCGCCGGGTTGTATTTGGACGCGCAGCGCTATGCGGTGTTCGGCTTCGAAGGCGTCGTAGCCGGCGTAGCGCAGCTCGAGCACCAGTGGGCGCAGGTTGTAGCGGTAACGCTGACCGTGGCGCTCCCGTTCGCGCCAGACTTCATCTGTCGCCAGAAAGGCCACAATCTTTGCCTGCAGCTCTTGCTCTGACACCTCGCCGGCATCGGCGTATATCAGGATAGTGTAATCGGCGCCAATGGTCAGGGACTGGGGCGAGACGGTCTTGAAGGGCACCTCGGTCGCGTTGAGCAGTTGGACTCCTGGCGGCAGTTTTTCCCGAACTCGCACGGAAAGTTCATCAAGCGGCACGGGCGGGCTGAATGCCACGTCGAGCAGCTCGCGTACGCCGGTCATGCCGAGGCCGAGCGGCGCGGCGAACTGGATGTGGGGTTGCGGGTTGAAGCCGCGCTTGTAGAGAAGCGGCAGGTTGGCGCGGCGCAGGGTCCTCTCCCAGAGGCGGGACTCGTCCTGGTGGCTGATGAACTTGATGGCCTCGCCCTTTTCGTAGGTAAAGCGGACGCGCTGACGAACAGGCTCGTCGGTGGCATCTTGTTGCTGAGGAAGCTGGGTGGTCGTGCGCGTCATTGTGCCGCCGCCTCCGCGATGCGCTGACTGACGGTGCCGTGGCGGCGCTGGGGGACTCGCTCTGCGAACTGGCCTTCGGCCTGCTCCAGTTGGAGAAGCTGTCCGGGGTCCACCCCTGCGCCGGCAGGGAGAGAGACGCCCGACTCTTTCATTTCCTCGTTGAAGTAGAGCGGGACGGGAACGACGTCAACGGGCTGGCGGGTCTTGTCCTTGCCGAGGGGCGGACAGCGCCAGGCGTCATCGGGCGTGTCGCGGCGCTGTTCTTTGAAGTAACCCAGGATACCGCAGGAGAAGCAGTGTTCACGGCAGTCGTCAACGACGCCGCCGGCGTAGGTGTGTAGGTATTCCTGCGCCAGAAACTCTTTATTCAGCCCGGCTGAGATATGCTCCCAGGGCAGGATTTCGTCCAGGGGGCGTTGACGGCGGGCGAACCAGTCCATCTCCAGGTTGCAGTCGTCAAAGGCCTTCTGCCACAGGTCGAAGCGGAAGTGCTCGCCCCAGGCGTCGAGCTTTGCGCCGAGCTCCCAGGCTCGCTGGATGACATCGCCCAGCCTGCGGTCGCCGCGCGTGAGAAAGGCTTCGACAAGTGTTTCGGCCGGGTCGTTCCATGTGAAGTGAATCGCGGGATCTTTCAGCTCCTGCTGCAACAGGCGGATTTGCTGGCGGATGGTCGATTCTTCTTCCATCGGCACCCATTGGAAAGGTGTGTGGGGCTTGGGCACGAGCGTGCTGACGCCGATGCGCACGTTTGCCTTGTTGCCCAGGACGCGGCGCCCGACGGCCAGCACCCTTTTGGAGAGGTCGGCGATGGCCTGGACGTCGTCGAGCGTCTGAGTGGGATGGCCGATCATGAAGTACATCTTGATCGTTTTCCAGCCGCGGCTGTAGACCTCTTCGGCAGTTTGCAGCAGATCATCGTCTGGAATCGGCTTATTGATGATGTCGCGCAGGCGGTCGGTGGCGGCTTCGGGCGCGAAGGTGAAGCCGGAGCGGCGGCGCCCCTTTTCCAGCAGGTCCATGAGGTCGACGCTGAAGCTCTCGATACGCAGGCTGGGCAGGCCGACGGACAGCCTGCGTTCGCCGTGGCGTTCCATGGTGCGGCGCACCAGTTCTTCGACATAGGTATAGTCGCTGCTGCTGAGGCTGAGGAAGCTGACCTCTTCGAAGCCGCAGTTGGCGATCATCTCGTCAACCGCCTGCAGGACTTCTTCCAGAGGCCGTTCGCGAACGGGGCGGAAGATCATGCCGGCCTGGCAGAAGCGGCAACCACGGGTGCAGCCGCGCATGATTTCGATGGCGGCGCGGTTGTGGACGACGTTAATGAAGGGGACGATGAATTTGGTGACTGGAGGCGGCATGACGGTCACGACCCGCTTCATCACGGTAGCGGGGGCGTCGGGGCGCGTGGGACGGATGGCGGCGATTGTGCCGTCGGCGGCGTAGCTGGCCGCGTAAAGCGCGGGCACATAGACGCCTGGGATCTGGGCGAGCATGGTCCAGAGCTTGCTGCGGTCTTGCGCTGGCAGCTCCGCGCTGCCTTTGCGTTCATTTTTCCATTGCTCGTATACATCGATGATCTCGAAGATCACCTCTTCGCCTTCGCCGATGACCATTGCGTCGAAGAAGGCGCTCATCGGCTCCGGGTTGTAGCAGCCGGAGCCGCCGGCGATTACAAGCGGGTGGGAGCTGTCGCGGTCGGCGGCGCGAAGGGGAAGCTCCGCCAGGTCGAGCATGGTGAGGACGTTGGTATAGAGCTGCTCGTAGGGGAGCGAGAAGGCGAGGATGTCGAACCTGCTGACCGGATGGCGCGTCTCCAGACCGAAGAGGGGGATGCCGTCGCGGCGCATGACCTTTTCGAAGTCACTCCACGGGCAGTAGACGCGTTCGGCCACGAGGTCGTCTCGCTTGTTGATCAGGTCGTACAGGACCATGAGCCCGAGGTTGGAGCCGCCGAGCTCGTAGATGTCGGGAAAGGCGAGGGCCACCTTGCTGCGGATGGCGGGGTCGTCCCAGTCTTTGGGGATGCTGTTGAGCTCGCCGCCGGTGTAGCGGGCGGGCTGGGTCACTTTGTGTAGGACGCGGTCGAGGGCGCGTGAAATTTGTCTCGGTGTGGAGAACATATCCTTTTCCTTCTCATCTGCCGACCGGCGGCGCTGCGCCTGCAAGGCGGTAGCGATTGAGGTCGGGCGGGATTTGAACCCGCTAGTTGCCACCGTGGCACAGGCTCGTGCGGCACTTTGGCGAACAGGATTCCGGCTGGTCCGGGTGGGCTGCCGGAGATGCCGTCATTATAGAAGGACCGGGCGGCAGGATCAAATCTGTTGGCGAAGTGGTTTTGACTTCGTAGCGCTTTTCTCCTATACTGTCTGCTGTCACGGTTTGGCAGAAGACCTGCCCCGTTCGTCTAGAGGCCCAGGACACCACCCTCTCAAGGTGGAGACAGGGGTTCGACTCCCCTACGGGGTACAGGAATGAAAAATCCCGCTGAAAGCAGCGGGATTTTCTTATTGGCGATTGCGCTCTGCAGTCGGACGGCGGCTTCAATCGACGGCGATGATGGCTTCGATTTCGACAGCCCAGTTGGCGGGCACGGTGAGTCCGATGGCGCTGCGGGCATGTCGCCCGGCATCGCCGAAGAGCTCAATGAAGAGTTCACTGCAGCCGTGGATGACGGATGGTGTGTCGTTGAAGCCGGGGCCGACGTTGACCATGCCGAAGACCTTGACGACCTGGCGGACGTTGTCGAGGCCGGCGATGGTGTGGACGGCCTGGAGGATGCCGAGGGCGCAGAGCTGCGCGGCGCGGTAGCCCTCTTCGGTGGTCAGGTCCTGCCCGACCTTACCCATGATCTCCTCGTCGCCGAAACGGGAGACCTGGCCGGAGACATAGACATGGTCGCCGGAGCGGACTGCGGCCATAAGGCGGCCGCCGTCGAGGTCGATCTTTTCGAGTTCGTAACCCATTTCCTTCAGTTTTGCCAGATAAGACACGTCTTGCTCCTGTTGTTTGTTTCGCGGACGGCGAACTGCCGCGCGGTCGTAAGGTTGTAAGGTGGAAAGGAAGTCGTTCGAGTGTTTCAGGTAGCGAGCGTCAGGACAGGACCCTCTTTGGCGCGCGTGTACAGGTCGTCGAATTCGCCGCTGCCGTCGTCGTCCAGGTAGGCTGTTTCGACGCCGCGCTCGTAGACGGGCTGGTTGGCGGTGCGCCAGTAGTCCCACATGTCGGAGCGCTGGCTCCAGCTGGAGTCGGCGAAGTAGACGCGGACGCCATTGGGGCGGCTGTAGCGGACCAGACGGCGGGGCAGGCTGAAATCGGCCTCCTCGACACGATAGGTATTGAGGGCGTCTTCGCAGATGGTGATGCCGAGGCCGGGTGAGTCGGGCGTCTGGGCGTAGCCGCCGACGACGGGTATGCGCTGGTCGAGCAAGTTGTGCTGATAAAGCTCGTGGCAGTTGATGCCGGGCCACTGGGCATGGCTCAGGACGGCGCCGAGGTGGAGAGACATGGCGGTGGTGATGCCGGTGCCGACCATTTGGAGGAAAAAGGGCATGTTGGCGGCGGCTGCGGAAACGCCTGCGTGCAGAACTTTGGTGACACCGCCGGCGACGACAAAGCCATCGCAGTATCCCTCCTGGATGGCGACGGAGCCGTCCACGCTGCCGTAGTGGTGGGCGATGGGCGTGCGGACCTTTTCGCGCAGGAGGCGGTTGCCGGCAACGTCGCGGGCGTTGATGGGCCCTTCCCAGATCGAGATTTTGGGGAATTCGGCTTCAAGCGCGCGGAGGACAGGCACGGCGGTGGAAACGTCGAGGAGGAAGTCGTTCCAGTCGCAGTCGATGTGGAACCAGTCGGGCGTGGCGTCGCTGATGCGTTTGACGGTTTCGTAGACGTCGTGCCAGGGGCGCGTCTTGATTTTGATGGAGGTGAAGCCGAGCTCAACGGCGACTCTGGCTTCGTGCTCGTAGTGCAGGGGGCCCATGTCATGGTCCCAGAAGGAGAGCGGGCACCAGTCGCGCACTTTGTGGCCGAGGAGGCGGTGCACGGGTACGCCGGCGAGTTTGCCGGCGGCGTCGAAGAGGGCCATTTGGAGGCCGGCGCCGAGCGAATCATCCCACATGCAATCGAAAGGTGAGCGGCCGATGACGCGGTCGGTGTCTTCGACGCGTCCCCAGGTGTAGTTCTGGATGGTTTCACCGTAGCCGGTGGTGCCGTCGTCGAGTGTGACGCGGATGACTTCCGATTCGGACCAGCGGTGGATGTTGGCGCGTTCCATTTCGCGGCGCACGCGGTCAACCATGGGGATGACGAGAAGGATGCGTTCGACGTCGGTGATTTTGGCGGTGGCGGTCATTGGGCGCTCCTATTGGGGTGGGTCTGGCGATGGTGCGTGGGACGGGTCAGATTGAAGAGATTCTAACATGGCAGGTGCCAATCCCCGTATCGTGTTCCGCTTACCTTTGAGCAAAACAGCAGGTTAACATGAAAGGGAAAGTGGCAAAAAAAGTCGCTAGCGGACAGAATCGCGCTCGGTTACTATGCGCAAGATGTCAGTTTTCAGGGGCAGACAGAATTGTCTTAAGTCCCTGAGCTGATTCCGTTTGAGTGTGACAGAATGGACTCCACAATTGCCAGGAGCGTCGCTGGGGACAATATCGGAATACCCTGATATTCTGTGAGGCGTAACAAGTGACGGTCACCAGATACGATACAGTCCGCCTTTCCTTTCACTGCAATTGCAAGAAACTTATCGTCTGAGGGATCTGCTTCCACAATTGTAGAATCCGGCGGGTCTGCAGCAAAAAGCACGACTTTCTGTCGAATGTTGTCCAGGTAAGAGCTTACCTTTTCTGGTGTTAGATTGTACTTTTTCGCGATTCGGTCGTAGTCCAAGACCCTTTGCACCTCGTCCAGCATTTCCTCCGAGGCAATAAGAACATGACCTTGAAGTCTATCCAATAGGGTGGCCGGGGTGCCTGTTGGGGCGATCAACGCGCTGACCCATACGTTAGTATCCAATACAACCCTCATCTGTTTTCGGCGCGCACGGCTGCAATCGCTTCTTCAATTTCCCGTTGGACTTGCTCTTCTGGCACGTCTGGCATTTGCGCGTGCATTTCGGCTAGAAACTCCATCAGACGAATTCCTGCCTGATTTTGGGCGCTGGCCGTCGATAAATCTGCTTCGACCCTGCCTGATTCTTCGTCTGGGACTTGCGACAAGAATTGTTCATAATCGCTGATTGGCACAATGGCGACTACAGGGATTCCTCCCCGTTCGACGACCAGATGCTCCTGGCTGCGGTAGGCGCGGCGTAACACGTCGCCAAACCGATTCTTAGCCTCTGTGGCGCTTATCGTTGCAATCTTCATCCCCGTCTCTCCCTTGGCTAACATTAGTCACTATTAGCTAATTTTAGCATAGGCTGACAGTTCGTCACATCTGCTCCCATCGTGGGTTTTGAGTACAACCCAAGGGTTGTGAAAGTTTTTCGAGCCGCTTGAGTCATTTTGCGCTGAAGGTTTGCATTTCTATTTCGGAATCTGGTGGCATACCTAACACCCGTATGCAGCTAACCATAGCCGATCGACTGTTGGGATTTTCTTGGTCTCCTCTTCGAGTACAGAAACCAGTGAGTGTGAGAGGTGGAGAAACTGCTCAGTCCCTGTGTCGAAACTTACCTCATCTTTGCGGAACAGTTCCGCTTGGCGCCGGAGGATTGAGTTCATTTCAAGAAGGGCTTCGTGGTAGATTTTCATCGAGGGTGGAGGGACGATTTGGGCCATTCGGGCGTATGTTCTCGCATAGTTTCGCTCCATGTCTTCCCAGCTATCAGCACGGATTTCCCGTAGTGGCCATATTGGAGAGTCTTCTATGCAGATGATCTGTGCATAATCGTAAAGGGACAGGGACGCATCAGCACTTTGGATTGAGTCGTAATTGGTTTGGAGGAATCGTTCATAGAACACAAACATTATTGCGATGCCAAGCAGGAAGGCGAGGAGTAGTCCTGCAATGTACTTTGTGGCAGTCATTTCCACTCCATAGTCCTTTGGGTCACTGTAGTGGGTAACAGTCAGGTTGAGATGCAATTAACCAAGAACTGAATCCAAGTTCTCATTGCCGCAAGAGCGGTTGCGGGAATTGGGGTGATGCGCAAACACTTCAATCCTCAAAACCAACTCGCGATCGCGTCCCTGCCTGTTTACTTCAAGTCAGAGGCGTTGGGACCAAGGCGGAGAATCTCTTCATACTTAAGGCGATGCTCTTCAAGCCAGTTGGCCATGTCATCCCAGTTGTCCCGATCATACCTATTGCCGACATCAAGAATCGTCACCCAATTCCAGTTCCACCATATTCATTTTGTGCTTCGTCCTTTCTGGAACTTGAACTGTGCGACTAACCGCTAGCTGGCTTGGTACTGCCTTACCTGCACCTTAAGACTTTAATGCATTCACTTGTCAAATAAAAGCCGCTCCTGATCAGGCAGGCACAGCCGCTCCACGACCAATTGGCGCACGAAAGCTGAAATCGATCTGTCAGATGCAAGAGCTTCAGCATGAAGAAGACTCTTGGTGTATTCATCCAGGTATATGGTAAGCGAACACGGCTTGGGGTTTGGAGTGGGAGGATAAGGTTCAAAGTAGTCGGCGGGATAAAGGTAACCGTTTTCGCTTCCCGCTTCTCCGAAACTTTCGTCAATGATCCGAATCATAGCGTGCTGTTCGGCAATGGGGTCGGATAAGACTTTGTAGACTTGCCCAATGGTCAGACCGGACAGTGGCTCCTCCTGTTCAGGCTGATGTCGAGGATGCAAATAGGGTCGATTGGAGACGCACTTTGCGTACCTCATTCTATGGACAGGGTGGACAAATTGTGACCACTTGGCTGCACAGTACGCTCAACGCTGTATCTCCTCGACGAGGCGGGCCAGGACGATCTCTTCTTCGCCGTCTTCGAGGGTCATTGGATTCAGCATCAGGGTTTCGTCGGCCATTCCGTAGCCGACTGAGACTGCGGGGCTGCCATTTTGCAGGCCCTGATTTATCTCTTGACGGGTTCGCCCGACAACGGCAGGATCGATTTGGACCTGGGCGCGCGGGGCTGGCTGGTTCGCTTCGCTGGGAAATGAACGCGTCGCGGTGACACCGTCCAGCCGGTTCAGCTCGGCGCACCATCCCTCGACGATTTCTTCCATCTGGGAGGCGCGGGCTTCGTGATCCAGCGCGAGGTAACGCTCGACGGCTGCGAGCAGGCCCAGCATCTCTTCCTTGCCGACCTTCAAAGGGCGGCCGATGCTGTGGTTGGGATTGCCGTTGAGGGCGCAGGCGTCGATGAGCCATTGTTTGCCGAGCACGAGGCCGGATGACTGCGGGCCGCGCAGGTCTTTGCCGCCGCTGAAGATGGCGGCGTCGGCACCCATCTGGGTGAACTTCCACAGGTTTTCGACGGGCGGGAGCTGGGCGGCGGCGTCTACGAGGACGGGCACGCCGTGTGCGTGGGCAACGTCGATCACCTTTTCCAGGGGGATGTCGCCGGGCGTCCTCATGGCGCCTTCAAACCAGATGACCGCGGCGGTCTTCTCGTTGATCGCCCTCTCCAGATGCCAGACTTGGGCTTCGCCGGGCCAGCCGATTTCGATCATTTTGACGCCGACCTGGCGGACGGCGTGATCGTAGCCGTTGCGGTGGGCCTTCTGGACGACGACTTCATTTTTGAGATCGGTGAGGTCAGGCAACTGTTCGATCGCCCATTTTTCGTTGCCGGTGATACAGGCGGCGATGGCGACCACGATGCCGCCGGCCGCGCCGGAGCTGACGTAGCAGGCCTCGTTCTGGGTGAGGAGGGCGATGCGGTTGCCGACTTGGCGCTGAAGTTCAGGCAGTTCCACAAAGGACTTGGCCGCCTCCATCATGGCTTCCAGGACTTCAGGCGGCATGAGAGAGCCTCCGAGCCTGGTGAGGGTGGCGTTGGCGTTGATCATGGGCGTGATGCCCAGTTCTGCGTAGGAAGGCATGCGTGTACCACCTCTTTTCTGGTGAAGGAAGGAGCGTTGTCATGAACAGCGCGGCGCGTGCCGTTGTGGCGGCACGCGCCGCGGACCAGGCACTGCTTGGCGAAATCAGGCTGGTTCCGGGAGGACGAGATCGCAGGCGTCGGCGGGCATCCAGTGGGCATCTTCGCCGGCCCACTTGACGTTGCAGCCGATCGGGTTGGTCAGCGTGGTCGTGATGGCCTGGCCGGAAGTGTGTTCCTCCAGGGCCTGGTCGAGGTCGAAGACGGTGGCCTGGGTGGCGTCTCTGGGGCTGTCGACGCCGCGGCCGGTGTAGACCAGTTCACGGTCTTTGTTGAAGACGTAGAAGTGGGGCGTGCGCAGGGCGCCGTAGGCTTTGGCGACTTCCTGGGTTTCGTCGCGCAGGTAGACCCAGGGGAAGCTGTGCTCTGCCATGCGCTCGACCATGTGTCGGAAGTCGTCTTCGGCGTTGACGTGAACGCTGTTGGAGTTGATGCCGACGAATTTCACGCCTTTGGCGGCGAACTTGTCGGCGGAGGCGCGGGTTGCTTCGTCCGAGCCGATCACGTAAGGGCAGTGGTTGCAGGTGAAGAAAACGACGAGTGTTTCGGCGTCATCGAAGCAGCCGAGCGTGTAAACTTCGCCGTCGGTGGCGATGAGCTTGAAGTCGATTGCCTTTTCACCGAGTTCTAGAGTGAATGCCATTGTTTCCTCCTATAGGGAAGCAAAGAGCGGCCGCGGCGGCGCATGCCTGCGCGGGGCGGGCGCCGCCGCGGCTGAATTGGTTTGCGATCAGGAGGGACGCGGTTCGTCGAGCACGGCCTGCGTCTTGCGGTCGATCTCAGGCGCGTGTTCGGCGAAGGTGACCTCGCCTTCCCAGATCAGGTTGAGTTCGGAGCGGAAGATATTGTTCGCTTCGGTGAAGCGTGTGTTCCAGGGCATCGGATAGGGTTCGACGCCGTCGGTGATCAGCTGGTCGGTGAAGCCGTACATGAAGTTGACTTCGTTGACCTGCGGATCGGTCCATACGGACTTGCGGCCGTTGGTCTGGCGCTTGGCCTCCAGGACCTGGAAGACACCGGCGTCGTAGGAGGTGTAGGCTTTGACAAGCCCCCAAGCCTCGTCGACGTGCGCGGTATTGGAGTTGATCATCCAGTGGTTGCCGGAGAAGCAGGTGCCCTGGCGTCCTTCAGAGCCGACGGGCAGCGGCACGGATCCGACTTCGAAGCGGTCGCCGACACGCGCCTGGTTGTTGGTGAGGATGCCGACGGTGCTGGCGTGGGTGGCTTCCAGGCCGGCGACGAAGAGGTTGGGTTCGACACCTTCGCGATCGGCGTCGCGGGAGGCGACCTTTTCGTCGAGGAGGCCGACATACCATTCGGCGATTTCGGCGTGGAGATCGTTGTTGTAGGACATGGTGCGTCCCTCTTCATCCATGATCCAGGAGTCGATGGAATCGGGGGCGCCGAAAGAGCGTGAGACATTGCTGTAGTAGTGCATGGCGATCATGCTGTCGAAGCCAATACCGAAGACGCCGGCGTCCGGGTCGGCGGCTGCGCGGGCGAGCTCGGTCCAGTCCGCGATGGTCCAGCCCAGCTGCGGTTCGGGCAGGCCCTTCTCTTCCAGCATCGTCTTGTTGTAGTTGACGGCGATGTTGCCGCCAGGGTGAACGACATCAGGCAGGCTGAAGTTTTTGCCTTCCCACTGGTTGCCTGCGAGGACGCTGGGATAGAAGTCGTCGAAGTCGTCCGGAGGATCGGAGTCCAGGAGGTCATCGATTTCGAGATAGATGCCCTTGAGGAAGTTAATGAAGATCCAGCGATGGTGGCCGTAGACCAGGTCCTGCAGGGTACCCGAGATGAAGCCGGTCTGGGTCTTGGTTTCGATTTCGCCGTAAATGGTGTCTTCGACTTCGACCTGGACGCCGGTTTCGTCAGCGAAGCGGACAGCGAACTCTTGAGGCATGAGCGCGCCGTTGCCTGCAGGCGCCTGGACGCGAAGCGTGACCGCTTCGGCAGCCGGCATTTCATCGCCGGACTCGGTGGCTGCGGGCGCAGCGGGGGCTGCGCAGGCGGCCAGCGCGGCGCCAGCTCCGGTCATCGCCATTCCTTTGAGGAATGCTCTTCGTGTGAAATGTTGCTTCGTGGTCATACAGTTCTCCTGAATGGTGAATGTGATGGCAAGGGCCCGTTGCCCTTGCCGTACATGATGTATGGGTAAACGTAAGATAATGTGCGGCTTGCAGCCAGAGGGAAGCGGGACTCAATTGTGATTGGCGGTTCTCCTTTATGGTTGTGTGGTTATCCTTTGATGCCGGACATGACGATGCCCTGAACAAAAAAGCGCTGTCCGAAGAAGAACATGAGAATGATGGGGACCATTGACATGACGCAGGCGGCCATCAGCAGGTGTTGCATAGGTTCGCCGCCGACTTCGGGCACGGCGTTGAAGAACTGGAGGCCGACAGACACGGTGAACTTCTCCGGAGTGTTGAGGTAGATGAGGGGCCCGAGGAAGTCGCTCCAACTCGCGATGATGGTGATGATGGCAAGTGTAGCGAGCACTGGTTTGCAGAGGGGCATCAGAATGGACCAGAAGATACGGAAGTAGCCGGCGCCGTCGATCAGGGCTGCTTCATCCAGGTCTCTGGGCAGGGTCAGGAAGAACTGACGCATCAGGAAGATGGCGAATGCGCCGCCGCCGAGCCAGTGGGGCACCCAAAGGGGAAGGTGCGTGTTGATCCATCCCAGCCTGTAGAAGAGGACGAACTGCGGGATGAGGGTGACCTGGGCGGGGAGCATCATGGTCGAGAGCGTGATCATGAAGAGGACATCCCGTCCGCGATATTCGAAGCGGGCAAGGGAGTAGGCAACGAGGGAGGCGGTGATCAGGGTGCCCAAGGTGGTGAGTATCACGATCATGACGGAGTTGACAAACCACTGGCCCACCGGGTAGTCGATATTGAGGACGGTCCAGTAGTTGGTCCACTGCGGGATGGAGGGGACCAGGATGGGCGGGAAGGAGAACATTTCCGGAATCGTTTTGAGCGAGCTCATCACAGTCCAGAAGAGGGGGAAGCCAAAGAGGACGCAGAGGACGAGGATGATCAGATAGGTTACCCCGCGGTTGAGAAGATGCATGGCGCGTTGCGGGGATACGGGTCCACTTTGCAGAAGGGTATCCTGGGTCATTGTTCTCTGTGCCATCGGGCGATTGCTTAGCCTCCCTCGTAGTGGACCCAGCGCCGCGAGTAGCGTACTTGCACCCAGGTGAAGAAGATCAGAATGGCGGCGAGCACCCAAGCGAGGGCGCTGCCATAGCCGAGGCGGAAGTACTGGAAGGCCTGGAAGTAGATGTGCAGGGCGAAGAACCAGGTGGCGTAGGAGGGCCCGCCCTGGGTGGCGACCCAAGCGGTGGTGAAGACTTTGAGGGCCCCGATAACCGCGAGCACAACGTTGAAGAAGATGGTGGGGGTGAGCATGGGCAGGGTAACGTGGCGGAATTTGGCCCATGCGCCGCCGCCGTCGATTGAGGCGGCGTCGTAGAGTTCTTGCGGGACGCCCTGCAGGCCGGCGAGGAAGATGAGCATGGTGTTGCCGCCCATTGCGGCCCACACATTGATCATTGTGACTGAGGCCAGCGCGCTGTCGCGAGAGGCCAGCCAGCCTGGGGGGTCGGAGATGCCGATGCCGCGCAGGAATTCGTTCACCGGGCCGACGCGGGGCGCCAGCAGGAAGGTCCAAAGAACGGCGAGCGCCACGGCGGGGATCAGGTGGGGCACGAAGAAGAGGGTGCGGAAGACGGTTGTCCCCATCAACTTCTGGTTGAGCAGGACGGCGAGGATGAGGGCGCCGCCGACAGCGAAGGGAATATACATGCCGGCGAAGGTGAAGGTGCGGCCAAGAGAGGGCCAGAAAAGTTCATCACCGCTGAACGCCCTGATGTAGTTGCTCAGGCCGGTGAACTTGGGGCTGCCGATGACGGCGTATTCGGTGAAGCCGAAGTAGAAGGATGCGACGATAGGGCCGCCCCAAAAGATGATGAGACCCAGAACCCAGGGAGCGGCGTAGACGTACCCCCAGAGCGCCCGTTTGGTTTGGAACGGGGTCTGGGCGCCAACCAGTTTGCTGAGCAGGCTGGCCCTGCTGTCTGGCGCTCCCCCTACAGGGGCGCCGGTCTCTGCGACCGCCACGTTGGCCTCCGCTTGTCTGGGATCGAGTCAGGCGTCTCTGAGCATTTGCAGGGTAACCCAAGAGTCAATTCCGGAGAATATCCGGGAGGGGTAACGTCCTACAGAATCAGGACGAATTGCCTGGGCTATCGACTGTCGATGTGTTTCAAAGGGAATTGCGTATCGAGCGTAGAGGGCGGATAATGCCCCTGTCGATACACGGCCTTTGGGGAGCATTATACTTATTTGCAGTTTTTGAGCAAGAAAAAGCAGCTCTGACAACGGCAGGCGTGTTTAGTCCGGGGTGAGAGTGGCGTAACGGAGAAATTGCCCCATTATTGGGGATCGGGAAATCGGTGTAGGCCGTCAGCAACGCCCAGGAAGAGGTGAACTATGACTATGCGCATTGGAGTTGCATTGCTTTCGCACGAATCAAATACATTTGCTTCCTTCCCAACGACGTATTCGGATTTTCGAATCGCACGGGGACTGGAGCTCATTGAACAGTACCGGCCGACCTTTCACGAGGTGGGCGGTTTCATCGCGGGCGCGGAGGAGTATGGCTATGAGATTGTGCCGCTGATGGGCGCGGTGGCTACGCCGGCGGGGGCGGTGCAGGCGGAGGCGTATGAGGCCCTTTTGGAGGAGCTGCTGGGGTTGATTCGCGACGCGATGCCGCTGGACGGGCTGCTGTTGGGGCTGCACGGAGCGCTCGTGGCGGAGGATTACCCGCAGGGGGACGGGGAGACGACGCGGCGCGTGCGGGAGCTAGTCGGGCCGGACTTTCCCGTATTCGTGACGCACGACTATCACGGCAACGTGCCGCCGCAGCTGGTGGAGGATGCGACGGCGTTGATCATCTACAAGACGTGCCCGCACATTGACCAGCGGGAGCGGGGTTTGCAGGCGGCGAAGCTGCTCACGCGCACGGTGCGGGGGGAGGTACGGCCTGTCTCCAGTATCGCCAAACCGGAACTTGTCTATAATATCGCATTCCACAATACGAACATGCGCCCGATGAAGCCGGTAGTGGACGCGGCGATCGAGTTGGAGAAGCAGCCGGGGATCCTGGCGGTGAGCGTTGCGGCCGGCTACCAGTATGCGGATGTGCCGTGGATGGGGCCGTGCATCGTGGTGGTGGCGGACGGTGATCAGGACCTTGCTGACCGGGAAGCGCAGAGACTGGCCGACCTGATGTGGTCGTTGCGAGATGAGCTGCTGCCGACGATTCCGAGCCCAGCCGAAGCCGTGGCGACGGCGATCGCGAGCGAGGATAAGCCGGTCTCGATGATGGAGATGGGTGACAATATCGGCGGCGGCAGCGCGGGGGATTCGACGTTTGTTTTGGAGGAGTTGCTGCGACAAGGTGCGAGCGGTTGGGTAGTGGCGCTGTACGATCCGGAGGCGGTGGAAGCCTGCGCTGCGGCGGGCATCGGCGCCCGGTTGACGCTGTCGGTGGGTGGCAAGGTGGATGACGAGCACGGGCCAACGCTGACGGTGGAGGGAACGGTGAAAACCCTGCATGACGGCAAATTCATTGAGACCGAGGTCCGCCACGGGGGCGGGCGCGATTGGGACCAGGGCCTGACAGCGGTCCTGGCGACGAGCGGGGGCATGCTGGTGCTGGACAGCAAGCGAACACCGCCGATGAGCTTCAATCAGCTGCGGTCGGTGGGGATCATGCCGGAGCAGCACGAGATTTTTGTGGCAAAGGGTTCGGTTGCGCCGCGGGCGGCATACGAGCCGGTTTCGGCGCGCATTTTGGAGGTGGACTCAGGCGGGGCGACGTCGATCAGCCGCCCGCCGGAGGACTATCAGCTGGCGCGGAGTGGGCTGTATGAGTGGACACGGCCGAGGTAGGGGGAAGGGACGCGGCTGGCGAGCGGGCGCGCTCCGTCTTGGGATCACCGATGAGGGCGTCGACGATTTTGCCGGAGGAGACCACGCCGGGGACGCCTGCCCCGGGGTGCGTGCCGGCGCCGACGAGGTAGAGGTTGTCGATGTCTTCTGATTGATTGTGCGGGCGGAACCATGCGCTCTGGGTGAGGGTGGGCTGGATCGAGAAGGCGGAGCCGAGATAGCTGTTGAGCGTGTGGGCGAAGTGGCGGGGATCGATGCGGTGTTCGGCCACGATGTTGGCTTGGAGGTCGGGGAGATAGTTTCGCTCGAGGAAATCCATGATGGCGTCGCGGTAGGGCTGCGCCTGCTGCTCCCAGTCGATGTTGGCGCCGAGGTGGGGCACGGGGGAGAGGACGTAGAAGGTTTCGCCGCCTGCGGGGGCCAGTGACGGGTCGGTGAGTGTCGGCATGTGCAAATAGAGCGAAAAGTCCTGGGGAAGGTCTTTGTTGCGGAAGATGTCGCGCAGCAGGCCGGTGTAGTTGGGGTCCATGATGATGTTATGGTGGGCGAGGCCGGCATCGCGATATTGCCGCTTTGTGCCGAAGTAAACGACAAACAGGGACATTGAGTAGTTCCTGTTCTTGATGCGGCGGTCGCTGTTGCGGGGCCGCTTTTCCTTTGGGATGAGGTTGAGGTAGGTCCAGGCGGCGTCGGCGTTGGAAACGACAGCGTCGGCCCTGTGGACCGAGCCGTTTTTGAGACGGACGCCCTGGGCGCGCCGCTCGTCGACGAGGATCTGGTCGACTTCGGCGTTGAAGTGAATGTTTACGCCTAGCTCCTGGAGGAGGCGGGCGAAGGCGGCGATGATTGCGCCGGTGCCGCCGAGGGCGTAGTGGATGCCCCATTCCCGCTCCAGGTAGTGGATGAGCACGTAGATGCTTGCGGCGCTGAGGGGATTGCCGCCGATGAGGAGGGGTTGGAAGGAGAAGCAGCAACGCAAGAACTCGCTTTGGAAGAACTTTGAGACGTAACCGTAGACGCTTCGGTAGCTTTGGAGGCGAATGAGGTCGGGCACCACGCTGAGCATGTCGGAGAGGTTAAGGAAGGGCTGGTCAATGAGAGCCATGCCCGTTTCGAAGATTTCTTTTGTGCTGGCGAGAAAGTTGTTGTAGCCGTCAACGTCGGCTGGGCTGCGCTGGGCGATTTGGCGGAGCATGGCGTCGCGGTCGGCGCTGACGTCGAAGGGCCGGTGGTTGTGGTCGAAGATACGGTAGAAGGGGTCGCAGGGGACGAGGGTGAAGTAGTCCTGGCGGCGGCGGCCGGCAGCCTGCCAGATTTCGTCGAAGATCCAGGGGGCGGTGATGACGGTGGGGCCGCCGTCGAAGCGGAAGCCGTTTATGTCGTAGACGTAGGCGCGGCCGCCGAGTTTGTCGCGCTTTTCGAAGAGGTCGACCTGATGGCCGCGAGCGGCGAGGCGGGCGGCTGCGCTGAGACCGCCAAAGCCGGAGCCGATAACGATGATCCTGGACACAAGTATCCTCCATTGGATGATGCCGGGGCTGCCGTAGCGCCGACTGTGCAGGCACGACTTGAGGGTGACACAGTTGGGCCGGGAATGCGAACCTGATTTGGGGGATTTTATTGTACAAAACTTGTACATATATGACATATTCGTAGATTGTTTAGATATTATACACCAAAACTGGTTTTGTGGAAGGAAATGTTGCCAGGAATCAGGATGGGGAGGAACAAGGAGAAGCAGGGTGGATAGGATGGAGAAGGATGGGTAGGATTTGGGGGGGAGCAGGACTGGGGGGATGGGGACCTTGATCCACGGAGGCCGAGGGAGGCGCACGGAGAACTGGGGAGAACAACGTTTTTCTTGCGAAGGGGCGCGATGAACGGCAGTGGTCAGAACTGCAGGCCGAAGTGGTCAGGGGCGGGGTGGGTGTTTTTGGAACTGCCTTCATTTTGGAGGGGGTTGAAATTTGGCTGATTGGTGTTCTTGTCATATACTTTTTGTTTGTGTGGGCGGCGCGCCCCTCGGTGTGCCGGCCTGACATCAGGGCTGGATTTCGAGTTGGATGCAGACACATTTTACGTCCGTATTGCGGAGCCTGATTTGCCTCAAGTTGTGAGGCGCGCGTTGGATTTCGCCCGCAAGCCGCTTTCCGAAGTTCCGGGGATGTTGAGCAGGATTTCTCCGGGCGCGGTCAAAGGAGAGAGAACGATGTATGCAGTGATTCGCACCGGCGGTAAACAGTATCGAGTTTCCCCCGGCGATATTCTAGAGGTGGAGAGGCTGGCCGGCGAAGTCGGCGACAGTGTTGTTTTGGACGATGTGCTGTTGGTTGCCGGTGAAGACGGTGTTGAGATTGGCCAGCCGAACGTGGCCGGGGCGTCTGTGACGGCCAGGATAACGGGCCAGCACCGGGGCGAGAAGATTCTGGTCTTTCGCTACCGTCCGAAGAAGCGCGTACGCGTGCGGCGCGGACACCGGCAGTATCTGACTCGCCTGCAGGTACACAAGATCAGCGGCGACGGCTATGAATATGTGGAAGAGGGGATGGAAGAGGCCTCGCCTGATGAGATAGTTGAGGAGGCGGTTGCGGCGGTCGCCGTAACTGAGACGGCGGTTGCAGACGGGACGGAGAGTGAAGAGGCATCGGCTGAAGAGACAGCCGCTGAAGAGACAGAGAGTGTCGAGATAGAGGATGATGCCGACATTGGCGACAAGGCGGTTGCCGCGATGCGGGATACGGTTGCCAGGGCCAGCGACGCGGTTGAGGCTGCCGGTGATGCGGCAGAGGATGCTGTCGAGGCTGTGGGCGACGCGGCGAGCGATGCGATCGAGGCTGTAGGCGATGTCGCGGAGGGCGCTGTGGAGGCTGTCAGCGAAGCGGCGGAAGACGCGGTTGAGGCAGTGAGTGACCTTGCCAGCGATGCGGCGGATGCGGTGGATGCCGTTGCCGATAAAGCGGGCGACGCTGTGGAATCGGTTGCTGAGAACCTGAAGGGGTTGGTCGGCCGAGGCAAAAGGGACAGCGACGAAGCGAAGGGTAGTTAAGCTGCGGAAGACAAGAAAAAAGAGGAGTAAGAGATATGGCTCACAAAAAAGGCGGCGGTTCCAGCCGTAACAACCGGGACTCGAACGGCCAGAGATTGGGCGTGAAGAAGTATGGCGGCGAGTTTGTAAAGTGCGGCAACATTTTGATTCGCCAGCGGGGCACGCCGATCTTCCCAGGCGCGAACGTCGGCAAGGGCAAGGATGACACGCTCTATGCCATGCAGGACGGATACGTGACCTTTGAATGGGCCAAGAAGAACCGCAAGAAGGTCAGTGTGTACACGGCGGAAGAGAAGCAGGCGTTGGGGAAGGTGTAGAAAGATGAAGCAAGAGATTCATCCTGAATATCACGCAGCGGCGCGGGTCAATTGCTCGTGCGGGAACAGCTGGGTGACGGGAAGCACGCAGGCGGAGATCAACGTCAATATCTGCAGCCAGTGTCATCCCTTTTATACTGGCGAGCAGCGGATCGTGGACTCGGTCGGCCGTGTTGAGCGGTTTGTAAGACGGTTGGAATCGCGGCAGAGCGCGGCGGCCCGGCAGCAAATCGAGGCGACCGCGCGGCAGGAGGCCGATGCGGCGGCGCGGCGGGCGCGAGCGCGCGGGGACGACCCGGACGCGGCGGCAGCGGAAGTGATGGCCCGGTACGAAGAGGAAGAGGAAGCCGAAGCGGCGGAAGAGGCAGAGGCGTAGCCGAGAGCGCGGGCGAAGCGGGGCATGCACTTTCAATCCGGCGGCGGATGGATCGAACTGATCTGCGGTTCGATGTTCAGCGGCAAGACGGAAGAGTTGTTGCGCCGCGTACGGAGGTCGGAGATCGCGCGGCGGCGCATTCAGTTGTTCAAGCCTCAGATAGACAATCGCTATGGGCGTGAACGGCTGGCGTCGCACAATGGCATGTCGCGCGGTGACGTCGCTATTTTGGAGGACACGGCTTCGCTGTTGGAGCAGGTGAAGCCGGACACTGAAGTCGTGGCGATCGACGAGGTGCAGTTTTTTGACCCGGCGGTTGCCGGTATCTGCCAGACGCTGGCTGACCGCGGGATGCAGGTGATCGCTGCGGGGCTGGACCAGGATTTCCGCGGCGAGCCGTTTGGCGCGATGCCGTTGTTGATGGCGCTGGCTGAGCGGGTGGATAAGCTGCACGCGATCTGTGTGCGGTGCGGCGCGTCGGCGACGCGAACGCAGCGGTTGATAGACGGGATACCGGCCCGCTATGATGAACCGGTGATTCTGGTGGGCGGCAGTGAGAGCTACGAGGCGCGCTGCCGCAGTTGCCATGATGTGCCGGGGACGCCGGTCGGCAAGCGTTCGATGGGCGTGACAGTTTAGAGATCTATTTTGTAGAGGGCGGGCCGGTCTGGCCCGTTTTTTTGTCGCCGCGGCCCGGCATGGGCGGCGGCTTCATTTTGCCAGGAATCAGGACTTTGGGGGAGGACGGAGGAATCAGGATTTGGAGGATGGGGCAGGTCTTAGAGGATTCGGGATGGATTGGGGGGATGGGGGGTTGCGAAAGGTGGGGGAGGTTTTATATAGTAGCCGGGGCAGGGGGAACTGAATTGGGGAGGACAGGTTGATATGGATTTATTGGATCTTTTTGCGATTGGAAGGGAGCGGGAGCCGGGGAAGAAGGCGGTTGAGTTTGTGGACTCACGCGGGAGGCTGGGACGACGGGATTTGACGTTTGGGGCGCTGCAGCAGGAGGCGCAGAGGTGGGCGGCGGCGTTTGCAAGGATGGGGGTGCGGAAGGGGGACCGGGTCGCGCTCTATTTGCCCAACCGGCCAGAGTTCGTGATCGCGTATCTGGCGACACTGGAGGCCGGGGCGGTGATGGTTCCGATCAATTTGCGCTACCGGCGGCGGGAGTTGAGTCACATTTTGAATGACGCGGAGCCGGCGCTGCTGGTGGTTGAGGATGCGCAGCAGGCAGTGCTGGATGAGATCCTGGGGGCGGATGTGGGGCCGGGACTGACTGTGCTGTCTGTGGACAGGGCGGAGAGCTGGTTGGAGGAGGCCGATGGGGAGGCGCGGGGCGATAGGTCGCGTGCCGCGGCAAGAGGCGAGGACGCGGCGCTGATCATGTACACGAGCGGCACGACGGGCGCGAGCAAAGGCGCTGTGCTGAGCCACAATAATGTGCTGGCCACGGTGACGGGGCTGCTGAGCGCGTGGGCGTGGCAGGCGGATGACGTGCTGCTGCTGCCGCTGCCGCTGTTTCATACGCACGGGCTGGTGGTCGGGCTGCACTGCGCGCTGGCGATGGGGGCGACGGTGCGTCTGCGCACGGCGTTCGATGCAGAGGAGACGGTGGAGACGCTGTCGACGGGCGGGGCAACGCTGTTTTTTGCCGTGCCAACGATCTATACGCGGTTGGTTGATCTGCTGGGAAAGGAGAAGGAGCCGCCGAAGTTTGAAAGGATGCGGCTGTTCTGTTCAGGCAGCGCGCCGCTTCCGGCGGAAGTTCACAATGCGTTTGAAAGGCTGACGGGTCAACGGATTCTGGAGCGGTACGGGATGACGGAGACGGGCATGAATTTCAGCAATCCCTATGCTGGGCCGCGCATTGCGGGTACGGTGGGAACGCCGCTGCCAGGTGTGTTCGCCCGCATCGTGGACGCGGTGGGGGCGGATCTGCCGGCAGGAGAGGAGGGCGAGCTGCTGCTGCGGGGGAGCAATGTGTTCGACGAGTACTGGCGGGCGCCGCAGAAGACGGCCGAGAGTTTTGTGCATGACGAGCTGGGGAATCGCTGGTTTTTGACGGGGGACCTGGCGCGCATGGACCCGCAGACGGGGTATGTAACGCTGTTGGGACGAAGCCATGAACTGATTATTTCGGGCGGGCTGAATATCTACCCGCGCGAGGTGGAGGAGATGTTGACGACGTTTCCCGGCATTGAGGAGGCGGCGGTGGTTGGAGAGCCGGACACCGAGTGGGGCGAGGCGCCGGTGGCGTACCTGGTTTGCAGCGGTGCGATTGATGAGGGGGAACTGGAGCGGTACTGCCGGGGGCAGCTGGCTTCGTATAAGTTGCCGAGGCGGTTGCGGTTTGTGAGTGAACTGCCGCGGAATGCGATGGGGAAGGTGCAGAAGCATATGCTTCCGCGGGGTGCGTGAATGTTGTCTGAATCAGGATTTGCAGGATTTAGATGGATTATCGCTTGCCCGATGAAGGTGCATAGCACGTTTGGTGGTGAGTTCAAGGAGACGACTCACCAGCGGAGTCTGGCGATTGAAATGAAGCGGACTGGCCTGTCATTTGGGCGGGAAGTAGAGAGGCCGATACCTTGAATTGGTCGGTTCGCGTGGTCGAGGAGGGCAACCTCGGTTGTGGCTGAACGGGTTATGGTCGAGTTGAATACTGTGACGAAATTCTGAGATTTTCATATTGTTTGGCCCAGGAATCACGTAGAGGCATATGAATATGAAGTTGGTCCGCTGATCAAACTTGGGGTGGGGAGTTTGGAGTGTAAGAGGATTTTCAAGAGGGTGAGTAGTTTAGAAAGTAGTGAGAGGTAGAATTCGGAATGAGTAGTCAACAAGAGACGGCTGGAATTACACTGGAAGTTCCGAGAGTTGCCGATTGTTCACTGAAAGTGACGCTTGGTCCAGGCGACAGACTTTATGTTGTTGGTGCAAACGGTTCTGGAAAGTCTGCATTGATTCAGTTTCTGATCACGACTCACCAAGGCAAGAAAATTAGACGGATTTCGGCCCACAGACAAACATGGATGGAGTCTGGAAGTATTGATTTCACTCCACTGCGACGACGCCAATTCGACCAGCAGTTGAGGAATCGAGAGACAAATAGCCAGGCCAGGTGGAGGGACTTTTACGGCCAAGATAGACAGTCGGCTGTCCTCTTTGACCTGGTTGCAAAAGAAAATGCTCGTGCTCGTTCAATCGCCCAACACATTGACGCCCAAGAAAGCGAAAGAGCTACAGAGGTTGCATCAGCATCAGAACCCCCTTTCAAACAACTCAATGAATTGCTTAGGCTCGGGACTTTGGCAGTCTCGCTCGAAAACACGAATGACGAGGAGATAATTGCAAGACACCGAATCAGCGGAGCGAACTTTAGCATCACCCAGATGTCGGATGGGGAAAGAAATGCAGTAATTATCGCTGCCACTGTGCTGACTGTTGAAAAAGGCACAACCATACTTATTGACGAACCAGAGCGCCATCTACACCGCTCCATAATTGAGCCCTTTCTGTCAGCCTTGTTTCAGCGTCGACCCGATTGTATTTTTGTGGTCTCCACGCATGAGATTTCTTTGCCGGTCGCCCACCCAGAAACGCGCTCACTAATCGTCCGTTCATGTGCCTGGAAGGGAGACATGGCCCACGCGTGGGACGTTGATTTACTCGACAAAAACACGGAGCTACCAGAAGATCTAAAGCGGGCCGTCTTGGGTTCTCGTAAAAGAATTCTATTTGTGGAAGGCGACGATTCAAGTAGCTTGGACTTACCCCTTTATCGCGTTTTGTATCCCGACATCTCCATACTGCCGAAAGGAAGTTGCGGTGAGGTCATGAGAGCAGTGAAGGGACTCAGAGGATTGGGAAATTTCCATGAAATTGAGGCGTTCGGCCTCATTGACAGAGACGACCGGCCAGATGATGAAGTCAGGCGGCTTGCTAACGAATATGTATATGCCTTAGACGTGCCCTCGGCAGAAGCTCTCTATTACTGTTCAGACTCAATTGCTGCTGTCGCCCTCCATCAGGCGGGGTCCCTACTGAAAAATGCCGACGAATTGAGAAAAACGGCTATCAAGAAAGCTCTAGACACTCTCAAAGAGGAGGGCATTGCTGAACGAATGGCAGCGAGACGGTGCGAACGGCAAGTTCGGAATCTTTTGATGTCGGAGCTACCGAATTCTGATTCCATCAGAGAAAATCCAATGGAGCCGATTTGCGCGTCTATCCCTTCACCTTTTCCCGATGAGTTAAGGCGTTTTAAGACACTATTGGCAGACAACAAACTGGACGATCTCGTGGCGCGTTATCCTCTTCGCAAGAGTCGTGTCTTCGATGTTATTGCGAAGTCTCTACATCTCAGTGGCCGGGACAACTACGAGCGAACACTGCTCTCTAGACTTCAAGTCAATTTGGAGTTGGCCCAAAGTCTAAGACAACGCATCCAATCTCTCTCAGAAGCTCTTGTTATACAGGCCTAAGCGTCGCCTGCGAATCGAGTAGATCAAACGCTTTGGAGAGACATTAAAATGGGTACCTCGGACGTGAACGGTCTAGCATAGAGTAAAGAAGGAGGCCACGATGACCCGACAGTTCGCAGCGTTCATCGAACGCGAGGACGTTGACTACGTCGCACTTTGCCCGGAACCGAATATCGCCAGTCAAGGCGCAACCGTGTCGGAGGCGAGCGCATATCTGAAAGAAGCTCTTGAACTTGTTCGAGACGGCTTCAGCCACTGAAATTCAGAAACGTCTGCGTAATGAAGTGTTTGTGACGCAGGTTGAGATCAAAGTTGCCTGGATTGCACGACTCGTCGGTACGTGAGGTTTGCCGGATTCTCACGACCCACGCGTTTGTTCAAGTCGACGCAAAGGCAGTCATGTGATTATGCAGAAAGTCGACAAGACATCTACCAACTCGGTCCCGGTTCCAGATCACAAGAAGTTGAGCACGGGGACTCTGATGTCGAGCATCAGGCAGTCGCGGCTGCCCGGGGCGCTGTTCGAGTGATGTGACGCCAACGCACCTTGCCGTGGATTTTACCACCTTGGCCGATCCCTACAACGCGGTACATAAAAATGTCGCTACCCAAGATTGAAATCGATACTAGGGGACAGTACTCCGAGCTGCGGCGCGGCGTGCAACAGTTGTGTGCGCGGTTTGGTGGGGAGTACTGGCGGAAGCTGGATGGGGAGCGGGGGTATCCGGTTGCGTTTGTGGAGGCGATGACGGAGGCGGGGTTTTTGGCCGCGCTGATTCCGGAGGAATATGGGGGCGGGGGCGCGACAGTTGCGGAGGCTTCGGTGATTCTGGAGGAGGTGAACCGGAGCGGAGGGAACGCGGGGGTTTGCCATGCGCAGATGTATGTGATGGGGGCGCTGGCGCGGCATGGGTCGGCGGAGCAGAAGGAACGGTGGCTGCCGCCGCTGGCGGAGGGGAAGCTGCGGCTGCAGGCGTTCGGCGTTACGGAGCCGACCGCGGGTTCGGATACGACGCGGATTCAGACGCGAGCGGAGCGGGAAGGCAGTGACTATGTGATCACGGGGCAGAAGATCTGGACGAGCCGGGCGGAGCACTCGGATTTGATGCTGCTGCTGGCGCGTACGACGCCACTGGAGGCGGCGCGGAGACGGACGGAGGGGCTGTCGCTGTTTCTGGTGGATTTGCGGGGCGCGGATGAGCAGGCGTTGACGATCCGGCCGCTGGAAACGATGATCAATCATCATACGACAGAGATGTTTTTTGACGGGCTGCGCGTGCCGGCGGCCAACCGCATCGGCGAGGAGGGAAAGGGGTTCCGGTATATTCTGGACGGGATGAATGCGGAACGGATTTTGATTGCGGCGGAGTCGATTGGCGATGGAGGCTGGTTTGTTGAACGGTCGGTGGCGTATGCGAATGAGCGGGTGGTTTTTGACCGGCCGATAGGGCAGAATCAGGGGGTACAGTTTCCAATTGCGCAGGTGTACGCGAGTTTGCGGGCGGCCGATTTGATGCGCTGGGAGGCGGCGCGGTTGTTTGACAGCGGGCTGCCTTGCGGGGCGGAGGCGAATATGGCGAAGATGCTGGCTGCGGATGCGGCGTGGGAGGCGGCGAACGTGTGCCTGCAGACGCACGGCGGGTTCGGTTTTGCGAGAGAGCACGATGTGGAGAGGAAGTTTCGCGAGGCGAAGTTGTACCAGATAGCGCCGGTGGCGAATAATCTGGTATTGTCCTATTTGGCGCAGCATGTGTTGGGGTTGCCGCGATCATATTGATGCTGGCGGGGGGAACGGCTGGGGTACGGTGGGGGTAGGTTTTTTGCTGGGTATGGGGGGATTGTTGGCTATGGCGACGGTTGATGGTGGGATGAGTTTGCCTTTGTCGCATGTTACCGTTGTTTCGCTGGAGCAGGCGATTGCGGCTCCTCTGGCGACTCGGCATCTGGCGGATTTGGGGGCGCGGGTGATTAAGGTGGAGAGGCCGGGCGGGGGAGATTTTGCGCGCCATTATGATCGGGCGGCGGGGGGTCTTTGCAGCCACTTTGCGTGGGCAAACCGCTCGAAGGAGTCGATTACGCTGGATCTGAAGACCGCGAAGGGCAAGGAGGTCCTGGCGAAGTTGCTGGAGCGGGCGGATGTATTCGTGCAGAATCTGGCTCCGGGGGCGGTGGGGCGGCTTGGGTTTGACGATGATCGGCTACAGGCGGACTACCCGGATCTGATTATATGCCATGTGAGCGGGTATGGCGCTGACGGGCCATACCGGGACAAGAAGGCGTATGATCTTCTGATCCAGGCGGAGACCGGTGTTGTGTCGGTGACGGGCACAGAAGAGGAGGCGGCCAAGACCGGGATTCCGGTGGCGGATTTAGCGGGTGGGATGTACGCGTACAGCAGCATCCTGGCGGGGCTGCTGCAGCGGGAGCGGAGCGGCGGGGGATGCGTGCTGCAGGTCTCGCTGTTTGACGGGCTGTGCGACTGGATGGGCTTTCCGGCCTATTTCGCGTTGGGAGGAGAGCGCTTGACCCGTAACGGGGCCAACCATGCGTCGATTGCGCCCTATGGCCCGTATGCGACGGGAGACGGGCGCACGGTTTTGTTCTCGATACAGAGCCAGCGGGAGTGGGAGCAGTTCTGCACGGTGGTGCTGGAGAGGCCGGAGTTTGCGGGGGACGCGCGTTTTGTTGACAATACGCGTCGATTCAAGAACAAAGAGGCGCTGCGACGGGAGCTGGAGTCCATCTTTGCGGACTTTTCGGCGGCGGAGGTCGAGTCGCGGATGGAGGAGGCGCAGATCGCGCACGCTCAGTTGCGAGACATGGAAGCGTTTTGGGAGCATCCGCAACTGCAGGCGCGGGGGCGGATCGGGGAGGTGGCTTCACCGGTGGGGCCGCTGCCGGCGTTGCATCCGGCGACGACGAGCGACGAATGGCCGCCGCGATTTGATCCGATCCCGGCCACTGGGGAGCATACACGGGCGCTGCTGACGGAATTGGGCTATGGGTTGGAAGCAGTGGAGCAGATGAAGCGGGATGGCGTTGTGTGATCGAGAACGGCGGGACTGTTTTTTCTACGTGCGCGCAGGAAGGGATCCGAGATGTCCACACAGTCAGATAGCCAGGGGCGCTACTTTGAGGATTTCAGCGTGGGAGACGTTTTTGAGCATAGGTTGGGGCGGACGGTGCTGGCGGCGGACAATGTCTGGTTTACGCTGCTGACGGTGAATGCGAACCCGATTCATTTTGACGCCCACTATGCGAGCCAGACTGAGTGGGGGCGTCCGCTGGTTGATTCGACGTTTACACTGGCGCTGGTGACGGGGCTGTCTGTGGCGGATATTTCGCAGAATGCGGTCAATCTCGGCTGGGACGAGGTGCGTTTGCCGGCGCCGGTGTTTGAGGGCGACACGATCTATGCACAGAGCGAGGTGCTGCATTCACGGCCGTCGAGGAGTCGTGCGCATCAGGGCATTGTCACGGTGCGCACGGTAGGATTCAACCAGGACGGGGTGATCGTCATCGAGTTTAAGCGTACTTTACTTGTCTACAGGCACGGCCATGGACCGAAGAATCGTCGACCGGTTGTACAGGATATTGGGTAGGGGGCGCCGGCGCGAAGGCGGGCTGCCGGGCACGCACGGCAACAGTGGACCGCCCTTGTTTGAGGCTGGCGGGAGAGGCGAGCCAGGTGAATTGACGGTGAAGCGCTTGGATACGCCGCGAATGACGGTCATCGCGTTGACAGTGCAGCAGATGCGCTGGCAGCGGGATGATTTTGCGCGGTTGGAGCAGGCGTTGGGTCTGGCGGCGAGCGGGCAGCGGCTGGAGGACGAGTTGCGGCCGATCGTTTCGCGGGCGATCAGTCATATGCGGAGAAGGCCGCATCATGCGCGCTGGCATTGCCAGTGGGTTGCGGTGTTGAAGGGTGAGCGGCGGATAGTTGGAAGCCTGGCGTTCAAGGGGCCGCCGGACCGGGACGATTCGGTGGAGATAGGATACGGCTTCGACCCGTTTTATCACAATCGGGGTCTGGCGACGGAGGCGGTTGGGGAGATGGTCCGCTGGGCGTTGGGTGAGGACGGGGTAGAGGCGGTGATCGCGGAGACGGCAAACATGAATGTGGCGTCGATGCGTGTGCTGCAAAAGGTGGGGTTTGTGATTGTGTCGGCGACGAGCCGGTATTTGTATTGGAAAGTCAGTAGATAGAACGGCGGGGGCGAGGGGCCAGGGGGGTGGGCGTCAGGTTTTGTGGACGATGTAGATGAGTTCGGAGGGGTAGGTGAGGGAGTCGGCGTGCCAGCCGGCTTTTTTTATTTGGGAGAGGAAGGCGGCTGTGTGGTGCAGGGCCATGCCTTGTTTGCGGCCGGCGAGGGAGTGGTTGGGGAAGGAGACGACGAGGATCGGGGCGTCGATCTGGTGGAGGAGGCGTTGGGCGGCGCCGGTCTGGATCTGTTCGAGACAGGGGAGCGTTTTGAGGAGGAAGGCGACGTCGGCCGAGGGGGCGCTCATGTCGTCGAGGGCGTTGCGCTGTTCGACGGAGCCGGCGTAGCCCATGAGGCGGAAGAAGCCGTTGAGGAAGTCGGCCTGGTCGGCGAAGATGTCGCAGGCGAAGTAGGGCAGGTCGGGAGGGAGGGGCATCCAGGGACGGGCCAGGGGATGGAGGCCGCAGGCGATGTCGAGGACGGATTGAACGGGGGGAAGCCTCTGGAAGAGCTGGGGATAGAGGGTATCGAGCAGGGGCAGCCTTTCGTGGGTGGAGGCGTGGGCGGCCATGAGGCGGCGGAGCAGGGCGAGCACGGGTTGGGCATCGCGGGGCGGGCCGGGACCGTGGGCGCGAGAGGGGGAATCGAGGGCTGATTGCAGCTGGCGGAGGACGTCGTTGTAGTTCAGGTTGCGGCGGATGTATGCGGCGGCGCTCTGGTGCAGCTGGTTCTTGGCGGCTTTGACGGCCTCTCTGACGGAGCGGCCTTTGGCCAGCTCTGCGGAAGCGATGGCGCGTGCGAGGCCGGGGTGTACGCTGCGATATTTGCGGGCGGAGAGAAGGGCGGCGAGGGCCTGATCAAGCTGGTCGTCGGGATGCTGCGGGGCGGTATTCATGGAGCTTGTCAGGATGGCGTCGTTGGCCGCCGGCGCGGCGCGGGGGCGGCTTGTAACCGGACTCAGAGGCTAGCCGCTGAACTGCTGTTTGAGGGCGCGGTTGACGTCTCTTTCGGCGTCGCGTCTGGCGATGGACTGGCGTTTGTCGTATTGGCGCTTGCCGCGCACGAGGGCGATCTGGACTTTGGCGAGGCCGGCGTTGTTGATATACATGCGGAGGGGCACGATGGTCCAGTTGCGCTGGGTTGCTCGTGCGTGCAGGTGATCGATTTGGCGCCGGTGGAGGAGGAGTTTGCGGGAACGGGTTTCCTGGTGGTTGGCGCGATTTCCGTGCCGGTATTGGGCGATATGGACGCCCATGAGCCAGGCTTCGCCATCGCGGACGAGAACGAAACCTTCACGCAGGTTTACGGAGCCGGCGCGCACCGACTTGATTTCGGTGCCGGTGAGGGCGAGGCCGGCCTCGAAGGTTTCTTCGATGAAGTAGTCGTGGCGGGCTTTGCGATTTGTGGCGACGGTGCGGGGACCGGTGGGAGCGGTCCTTTCCTTCTTCTTTTTGGCCAATGTCAGTTCTCTATCTGTCTATCTCACGCTGTCGGGAGGCGGGCGTCTCGCTCAGTCGCCGCTGGTGAGCAGTTCGATCGCCCGATCGATCTGGGGATCTTCTTCGTTTTCGATCTGCTCGTTGGTGCGCTCGATCACAATATCCGGTTCCAGTCCCGTATCGTCGATGGAGCGGTCGGCCGGCGTATACCAGAGGGCGATGGTGACGCGCAGCAGGCTATCGTCGCTGAGGGTATGGGGCAGTTGCACGCTGCCTTTGCCAAAGGTTGTTTCGCCGATCAGTGTGGCGCGTTCAACGTCCTGAAGGGCGCCGGCGACGATTTCGCTGGCGCTGGCGCTGCCTTTGTTGACGAGTACGACGATGGGCAGGTCATCTGGCACGATGGCATTGCCTTCGGTATTGTAGATTTCTTCGCTGCCGTCGGAGAAGCGTTCGATGAGGACGCGCTCGTCTTCGAGAAAGATACTTGTCACTCGAATGGCTTCGCGCAGGAGGCCGCCCGGGTTGCCGCGCAGGTCGAAGATGAGGCCCTCTGTGTCGTTGGTCAGGAGCGCTTCGAGTTCGTCGCGCAGCTTGGCTCCGGCATCGGAGGAGAAGCGTTTGAGGGCGACGTAGGCGAACTGGTCGGCGTCGCCGTATCGATCGCTTTCGACGATGGGGATATCGATAAGGTCCCGGGTAACGGGGAACTCGAGTGGGTCGTCCAGCCCGTCGCGGCGGACGGTGAGGTTGACTTCGGTGCCTTTGGGGCCTTTGATCCTGTTGATGGCTTCGTTGAGATTGGCCAGTTCGGCCACATCCTGGCCGTTGATCGCGATGATCAGGTCGCCGCGGCGGATGCCGGCGTTCCAGGCAGGTTGGTCTTCAAAGGGCTCGATGATGCGCACTGCGCCTTCTTCTTCGGCCCATTCCACGAGGGCGCCGATGCCTTCGAAGCTGCCCTCTATGCTCTCCATGAAACTGGTGGCTTCGGCGGGCGTGAGGAACCCGGTGTTCTGGTCATCGAGGGTATCGAGGACACCGCGGATGGCTCCGTAGCTGCGCTCGCTGGGCGCGGGCAGCTCGCCGTAGAAGTCTTCTTCGAGGAGCTCCATGGCTTCCCAGAAGATACCGAGGTCTTCGGGGGCGAGGGCGCGGTCGGTTTCGGCGGCGACGACCGGGGGCGCGGGCGTGCCGCCGAGAACGCTCAGACGGCCCAGCGCGAAGCCAAGGCCGGAGCCGGCAGAGAATATGAGCGCGGCGATGACGACGACGGCGACGACGGTGAGGCGCAGTTTTTGGCGGGAGGCACTCTGTTTGCCCAGACTGAGCCTGGTCAGCGCCGTCGGTTCAACATCATTGGCCATACGGGTATTCCTGACCTGATAGAGACGGCCCCATGCGGCGCGGCCGTCTGGGCCCGCTGTCCCCTGGGACGGAACGAGTCCTGGCAGGGGGACGGTATGGAACGGGTGAAGTTGGAGAGATTTTACCATAGGGGGGAACGGCAGGGCGAACGGCAGGGGCCAGGGGTTAGGGATACGCCGCGGGTCGGGCGTACGGTGGATCGACGGGGAGGGAGCCCACAAGGGGCCCCCCTGCAGAGGGGCGGAGGGGGTGACGGAGCGCCGCGATTCGAGCAATGGCGGAACGCCTTGGGCTGGACAGCCTTGGCCATTGGACACATATCGCCGGCGGGGCACGCATCGCGGGAGGGGATTCCGGGGAGGGAGCGGTTGGGGCTATAATTGGGGCGGCGCGGATGCCTGGGGCAGGGTGAGTGCGGCGTGTGCGCCGGAGGGATCGTGTAAGGTCATCAGTTGGAGCGTACATTGAACCGGAGGAGGAGAGATGACAGTTCAGACAGCGGACATTCAGCGTCCGCCGCGAGGGTTGTCGGAGGGGCTGGCGAAGGTCGGGACCGCGACTGTGAGCGGGGAGTTGAGCAGGATGGGGATCAGCGATGCGCAGATACGGGGGCCGAGGCCGTGGACGCCGGGGAAGGTGGCGGCGGGGCCGGCGCTGACGCTGCAGTTCATGCCGAAGCGGGAGGACCAGTACAGTGTAGACGAGTACAACGACCCGGAGAAGCAGCTTCACCGCCATGTCCTGTATCATACGCAGCCGGGTGATATGGTGGTTGTTGACGCCAGAGGGAATATGGCGAGCGGCGTTTTCGGCGAGATGATGCTGACCTTTTTCCAAGGGCGCGGGGGCATTGGCGTTGTCATAGACGGCTGCATTCGGGACTATCCGAAGGCGCAGGAGCTGGAATTGGGGTTGTGGCTGCGGGGCGTTACACCGAATTTCCATACGCAGACAAGCATTTTCCCGTTTGCAGTGAATGTGCCGGTGGCCTGCGGCGATACGCTGGTGATGCCAGGCGACATCGTGGTTGCGGACGACGACGGGGTTGTTGTTGTGCCGATTGGGCTGGCGGCGGAGTTGCTGGACAAGGCGGGAGAGCACGCGGAGTGGGAGGAATTTTCGCGGATGAGGCTGGCCGAGGGGGGCGATCTGCGGAAGTATTATCCGCTGCGCGAGGATGCCCGGGCGGAGTATGAGGCGTGGAAGGAGAGGGAAGAAGGGCAGGGGTGAGGGACGAGGGGTTGGCTGGGCGGCGGATGGGATGAAGGGAATTGGGGAAGGTATGGTATCATCATGCCGCTTCCAGTTTTCTCCAATGTGAATGGAAACTCTCGATGACTACCTTTGCCGAATCCAAGAGAATGCCCGGCAGCGAGTGGTTGAAGGACCGCCCGCGCCTGTTGGAGGCAGTCTACCAGGGATCGGAGGCGGGCTTGCGGCTGTTTTACCCGGTGTTGAGGCGGGTTTTGCCGGCGGGGTGGACGGAGCGCGTTTTTGTGTGGAGCGAAGAGGTATCGAAGGGGTATCTGTTCAACTGTCAGATGTGCGGGCAGTGTATTCTGCACAGCACGGGTATGACGTGCCCGATGAACTGCCCGAAGAATCTGCGCAACGGGCCGTGCGGGGGCGTGCGCCAGAACGGGAATTGCGAAGTGATCCCGGATATGCCGTGCGTTTGGGTCCAGGCGTGGCAACGGGATGCGCAGATGGAGAGGTACGGCGGCGAGATCCAGCTGTTGCAGCGGCCGGTGAACCGGGCGTTACAGAACAGCAGCGCGTGGCTGAACCTGCTGGAGGGGGTTGACGCGCAGGGGCCGCCCGGCTGGTCTGCGATCGAGTTGGAGTAGGCTGGTCCCTCAGGGTCGGGATTGCAAGTTTTCTGGCTGCGCGCGACCCGATTCATCTTCCTCAACCTCTTGAAGCACCCACTCTTTCATTTCTGATCATGGCAAATTCAGACCGGACGACGGCGGCCACTGACTGGGAATCGCGGAGCGGCGAATCCCGATTGCGGCAGGTGTTGGAGGCCGGCCAGTTTGCGGTAACGGCGGAGTTGGAGGCGCCGGACTCGGCTGACCCCAAGGATGTATTCGCGAACGCGGCGAAGCTGGGAGACGTATGCGACGGCATCAATGCGACGGACGGGTCGGGCGCGAACTGCCACATGAGCAGCGTGGCCTGCTGCGCTTTGATGGCGCAGGCTGGCTATGAGCCGGTTCTGCAGGTTAGTTGCCGGGACCGCAACCGGATTGCGATACAGGGAGATCTGCTGGGTGCGACGGCGCTGGGCGTGCGCAACGTTCTGTGCCTGACGGGCGACGACGTGAGCGCGGGGGATCAGCCGGAGGCGCGGCGCGTGTTTGATTTTGACGCGCTGCAGTTGCTGCGCACGGCGGAGATCATGCGCGACCAGGGGGTGTTGCTGAGCGGACGCAAGTTGACGACGCCGCCGGCGTATTTTCTTGGCGCGGCGGCGAACCCGTTCGTGCCGCCGCGCGATCTGCGGCATCTGCGGTTGGCGAAGAAGATTGAGGCGGGCGCGCAGTTTATCCAGACGCAGTACTGTTTCGATGTGCCTGTGTTTGAGGCGTTTATGCGCAGAGCGCGAGACATGGGACTGCACGGGAAGGTCCACCTGCTGGTTGGTGTGGGTCCGCTGCGTTCTGAGCGGGCGGCGGAGTTCATGCGCAGCCGGGTGCCCGGTGTGCATATTCCCGATGCGATCGTGGAGAGGTTGGCGAAGACCCCGCGGAAGAGCAAGCGTGAGGAGGGCATCCGCATCTGCGTGGAGATTATTGAGCAGGTGAAGCAGATCGAGGGTGTGCATGGGGTGCATATTATGGCGTACCGGCAGGAGGAGACGGTGCCTGAGATCGTGGAGCGGGCGGGGCTTTTGCGGGAGAAGCCGAAGGGGTAGATTGGCTTAACGCTTAGGACATTTCCGGCTGGCTCGAGGCTTGCGCCAACTGTGTCATCTTCGAACAGGAGACTCCGTTGCACACGGCGTGCTCTCTCGTTGCCCGATGCCAGATTCCTGTTTCGGCGGGAGCGAGACAATGAAGCGTATCGGAATCGAGTTCCCGAGGCTGGGCGTAGCCAGAAAGGTCGATTTGCCCGCCCCCCCCAAACCCGGCCCCACTGAGATTGTGACGAGGACCCTGTTTTCCGGCGTCACAAACGGAACCGAACGCCACAGGCTGATGGCCGATTTCGTTAGCCACTTCCCGATCCGGTATGGCTACCAGCATGTGAGCGTCATCGAAGAAGCGGGGCGTCGGGTCGAACCGTTCTCAGTGGGAGAGACGGTGTTTTTGGGCACTCAGGGCGGCCACAGGGGCTGGCACCTCATCGACCTTGCCGCGGCCAACGAGAGTGAGCGTCTCTGCATCCAACTGCCGCGCGAAATCGAGCATGAGTTTTGCGCGCTTTTCGGTATCGCGGGCGTCGGGTTCAGGCATACGAGGCGTATCCGCGTCGCCGCGCCGATGCGCGTGTGGGTTGCCGGCGTGGGGTTGATCGGTCAGTCGGCGGCGCAGGCTGCGCGGGCGCTCGGCGCTCATGTCACGGTCACGGACTTTGACCCGCGCCGCCTTGATGTCGCCGGCCGGCTCGGCGCGCATCGCGTAATCGACCTCAACGCGGATACCGCCATCGAGTCGCTCACTGAGGGCGGGCCTTATGACCGCATCGTCGACGCCTGCGGAGCGCCGGACCTCTTCGACTTCATTTACGAGCGCGAGCTGCTTGCAACGTACGGGGTGATCGGCGCGTTGGCCGGCCGCCAGCCGACCGTCTTTCACCAGACGATGCTGCACGCATTGCGCGCGTCGATCGAGTCATCGTCCCACTTTACGTTGGAAGATTTGGGGATTTTGCTCCACTACTACCAACGGGGGACAGTTCGCATCGAGCCGTTGGTGACACATCGGGTTCCGGTAGAGGAGGCGCCCGCCATCTACGCCACCCTGCGCGACGATCCTGCTGAGCTTCTTGGAGTTATCTTCGACTGGAGAAGTTAAGCGGGGCCGGCTCCACCTGCGCCTCTATTGCACTCTGGTCTCGCTCTGGCTGCCGGCCACGCCTGACAACCCAAAAGTCTGGACGTCGTCCTTCCAGGAACTGTTGCCGTCACGCGCGCAGAACGCGAGACAGTTTCCGGCGCAAGCCCCATTCAAGTCATACCCCTACTTATTCGGCAGCACAAAATAGAAGCGGGCGCCGCCTTCGGCGCGGTTTTCGACGCCGATGACGCCGTCGTGGGCTTCGACGACGGCTTTGGCGATGGTGAGGCCGAGGCCGGAACCGCCGCCGCTGGCGCGGCTGCGGGAGGGTTCGACGCGGTAGAACTGTTCGAAGACTTTGGCGAGGCTTTCTTCGGGGATGCCTGGACCGGAGTCAAAGACGTCTACGCGCACGCCGCCGGCGACGGCTTGCGCGCTTACGGCGACGGAGCCGCCCAACGGTGTGTGGCGCACCGCGTTGCCAATGAGGTTGGTGAGGACGCGGCCGATCAGGCCGGCATCGAGCATGACAGGGTCTACGCGCGGGTCTGCGCTGCCGGAGAGGCCGATGCCCAGTTCCCCGGCGCGGACGGCGAAGCTTTCCAGCGTATCGGAGATCAGGTCGGCGAGGGAGATGGGATGCTTGTCGAGTTGGAGGCCGCCGGCTTCGATTTCGGCCATTTCAAAGAGCTCGTCGATGAGGACGGAGAGGGCGGCGGCATCGCGCTGGATGGTGCGGAGGTAGCGCTGCGTCTCGTTGGGGTCAGTGATATAGCCGTCGGTAAGGGCCTCTACGAGGGCTTGAATGGAGGCGAGGGGTGTGCGGAGGTCATGGCCGATCCAGGCGAGGAGGTTGCGGCGAAGTTGCTCCGTTTCGCGGTGGCGGGTTTCGGCTGCTTCGAGACGGGCGGCCATCATGTTGAAGGTGGTTCCCAGGCGCGCGAGTTCATCCCTGCCGACAACTTCGACGCGCACATTGCGACGGCCCTCGGCGATGGCCGCGGCGGCCCGCCCGACCCACTGGATCTTTTCTGTGAGGGCGGTTGAGAGGAAGTAGCCCAGCGCGGTTGCGATACCGCCGGCGAAGATGAGCAGCACCGCGGCGAGGCGCAGGTCATGGTCGCTGGCGAACATGAGGCGGGCGGTTACGAAGACGTTGAGAAAGGTGAGGAGGCTGGCGAAACCGTAACCGCCGAGCAGAGTCCAACTGAGTCTGGGTGAGTAGTGCAGCCAGCCAAGGCGATAGACGAGGTAGACTGCCGCGACGGACAGGAGGGCGGTAACGGAGAGAAAGAGCGCCATTGCTCTGAGTTCCTCCGGTGGTGGATTGAGGACGACAAGGAACAGGAGAAGGCCGCCAATGATGGCGAAAACGACGCCGAGCAGGAAGCGAATTGACGGCGAAGGAGGAGATGCGGAAAGGGTTGTGTTGTTCATAGGGCTCTTTGGGCGGAGTCAAGTGCGGGGGCTTCAGTGATTTGCGGCTGCTTGCTCGCCTGGTTCAAAGCGATAGCCGACGCCCCAGACGGTGATGATATGGCGCGGGTTCGATGGGTCCTGCTCTATTTTTTCACGAAGACGGCGGACATGTACGGTGACGGTGCTGGCGTCGATAAACTCTGAAACGCCCCAGACCTGGTCGAGGAGCTGGTCGCGGTTGAAGACCTGATGGGGGTTGCTGATCAACATCCAGAGCAGGTCGAACTCTTTGACGGTGACAGGGATGGTGTTGCCGGAGACGGATACTTGCCGGGTACGGGGGTCGATGTGGATGTCGCCGCAGGTAACGGGCTGTTCGCCGCCGGGCGGTGTGTGGGACTGTTGCGTGCGGCGGAGGACGGCTTTTACGCGGCTGACGAGTTCGCGCGCGCTGAAGGGTTTGACGACGTAGTCGTCGGCGCCGAGCTCCAGGCCGAGGATGCGGTCGATTTCGTCCTTTCTGGCGGTAAGGAGGATGATGGGGATGGTGCTTTTGGCCCGAACCTGCCGGGTGATTTCGTAGCCATCCACGCCGGGCAGCATGACGTCGAGGACGAGGAGGTCGGGGGGATCGGACTGCAGGAGATCCAAGGCGGACTGACCGTCGCCGACAACGGTTGCGTCAAAGCCTTCCCTTTCCAGGTAGAGTTTGACTACCTCCCCGATGCTGGGTTCGTCATCGACGACGAGGATTTTGACGCCGACCATGGCAGGGTCATTTCCTTGCAAAAGGCCGAGAAGGGGCGCAAACGGCGCCAGCGGTTAAGAATCCGGTAATCTTTACCCACTGGTTGGGCAATATTATTCTGATATACTTTAGGTTGTGGTGTTGCAGTTCATCCATATTGTTGCATAACATGTTCGTTTAACCAATTTCAAGGAGGAACATACCCCATGCAACTAAGAAGAACGCTATCTTTTGTTGTAATCGTGTCGCTGTTGTTCTCTGCTGTGGGTGTTTTGCTGCCTGCCGAGAGCGCCGCGGCAGGTTATGGGCCGACAATGGAGTCGAGCCACGGGGGAGACGAAGAGGGGCACGATGCTGTCGCGTTTGTGGTACGGATAGAGAACATATCCGGCGACAGTGAATTGGCGACGCCGTTTGCGCCGGGAGTCTGGGTGCTGCACAGCGAACCGGGCCCGCTGTTTGTCGAGGGTGAGGCGGATAAGGGCTACGGGCTGGAGGCGCTGGCAGAAGACGGCAACCCGGCGGCGCTGGCAGAAGCGCTGAACGGGATGGGTCTGCATGCTGGCGTATTCAATACGCCGGTAGGGGCAGAAGGGCCTGGGCCGCTGCTGCCTGGCGGGGCCTACGAGTTCGAGGTAAAGGTCACGCAGGAGGCTCCGTACCTATCCTTTGCGACGATGTTTGTGCAGTCGAACGACCTCTTCATTGGTCCTGGCGAGAGTGGCATTGCGCTCATCGACATGGACGGAATGGCGATGGAGGGAATGCAGGACGTGACGGCGGAGCTGCTGCTGTGGGATGCGGGCACGGAGGCGAATGAGGAGCCGGGCGTAGGCGGCGATCAGGCGCCCCGCCAGTCTGGCCCGAACATGGGTCTTCCCGAGATCGAGGGGACGGTGCGTGTTGTGGATGACGGCTATACCTATCCCGATGTATCAGCGCTGGTCAAGGTCACCATCGACAAAGCGATGATGATGGACGCGGGGATGGACGAAGAGATGGGCGAGAAGGACGAGATGATGTCGGACGACAAGATGATGTCCGACAAGGACGATATGATGTCGGGTGAAATCATGTTGTCGGAAGAAGGGTCCACGCCGTATACCGTGGTTGGCGGAGACACGCTGGGCTCGATAGCGCGGCGCGCCTATGGCAGCAGCAAGTACTGGTCGGTGATCTGCAGCGCCAACGGTTTGGCGAACTGCAATCTCATTCACATTGGCGATGAGTTGACGCTTCCGTCCCATGCGGATGCGATGGCCAAGATGGACAGCATGATGATGGGCGAGAAGGACGCCATGATGGGCGAGAAGGATGAGATGATGGCCGACAAGGACGACGCGATGGGCGAGAAGGACGAGATGATGGCCGACAAGGACGACGCCATGGCCGACAAGGACGCCATGATGGATGAGAAGGACGGCATGATGGCGGGCGAGATCATGTTGGCCGAAGATGCGTCGACGCCCTACACGGTGGTGGCCGGTGACACGCTTGGTTCCATCTCCAAGCGGGCGTATGGTACAATTGACTACTGGTCTGCCATCTGCAAGGCCAATGAATTGGCGAATTGTGATTTGATCCATGTTGGAGACGCGTTGTTGCTGCCCACGCAGGCTGAGGCCGAAGAGATGGGTAGCATGATGATGGACGACGGAATGGACGCGATGGAGAAGAAGGACGATATGTAAGAATCGGAAGATAGGTTCAAAGAGAAGTAGAGGGGGCGCGCGGCGCGCGCCTCCTTTTGCACTTCGGCATTTTGCGGAAGCGGCATTTTTGCAGGTTTAGCAGAGCGGGATCATCGTGATGACTCTGAGGAAAGCGTTGAACGGCTGCGTGGTCGGAGTTCGCGATTGCGTGGTCCGCGGAAAGAGTTGCGCGGTTCGCTTGCGGGGGAGGGAGCGGCGGAGTTGGCGGCGAATGGGGCATTTTGCGTTGATGCTGGTCCTGGGCGCGGCGGTGGCGGGATGCGTAGTGCCAACAGCGATACCGGCACAGGACGAAGCGGAGGAGCAGAACGCCACGGTTCACGCGATTCAGACACGCGTTGCGGAAACGCGGGCGGCGATGAAAAACACGGATGAATCGATGGCCGTCGAAGCTGGGTCGTCCAGCGAAGCGTCGGAAGGGCAGGCAGCCGCGGTTGAGGCGGTGGAGGTTGCGGCCCCGACTGCGGAACAGCTGGAGCTTCTGGCCAAATTGAGGCCGCAGGGAGAGGCGCCGGAACTTACGAACGAAGTGTGGCTGAACTCTGAGCCGCTGAAGTTGGCGGATTTACGGGGCAATGTCGTGCTGGTCGAGTTCTGGACCTATGGGTGATACAACTGCGTAAACGTAATTCCCTCGTTGAGGGAATGGCACGAGAAGTATGCGGACGATGGGTTTGTCATCATTGGGGTTCACACTCCGGAGTTCAGACACGAGCGGGATGTGAATAACGTCGAGAATTCCCTGGTGCGGCTATCGATTCCGTTTGCAGTTGCGATCGACAATGATTGGAAGACCTGGCGCTCCTATAACAACCGCTACTGGCCGGCGATGTACTTTATCGACAAATCCGGTCAGATCCGATTTCTGAAGATTGGCGAGGGCCAGTACAGCTACTCGGAATCGGTCATTCAGGCGCTGCTCGCCGAACCGTACACTGCCAATTGAATGGAGGCCGGCACGTTGCCTCGACGGGGGCATGTTCATGCCCTCGTGCCTGCGCGCGTTGAATCAGTGGCGGCCGCATTGCCATCCGTGCGGGCTGCGCCGCTTTGTCGCGCGATGAAGCTCTCTTCCGCCTCGTTTCTCCTCCGCGGCAGACAAACGTAACACGACAGCTCATTCGAACTCCATGAAAAATCCCGAGCGGACTGCGGCCAGGGGCGCATTGCCGGCAGAAGAGTTGATTCTTCAGGCGAATACACTGTATTTGAGCGGGCCCTTCGGGGCGGGCAAGACGACGGCCGCGATTGAAAGGGTAAAGTGGCTGCTGGGCCAGGAACGCGTGCGGGGTGACCAGATATTGGTATTGGTTCCTCAGCGGACGCTGGGAAAGCCGTACGAGGAGGCGTTGCGAAGTTCCGGAGTTCCGGCGGGGGGATTGCCGCGGGTGACGACGGCGGCCTCTCTTGCCCGAGCGAGTGTGGCGCTGTACTGGCCGCTGGCGGCGCGCGAAGGGGGCTTTGACGAGCCGAAGAAGGAGCCGACCTTTCTCAACCTGGAGACGACCCAGTACCACATGGACGCGCTGGTGGAGGCGGCGATTCAGCAGGGAGAGTTTGACGCTGTCCGGCTGCAGAGAGGGCGCATTGTCAGCCAGATTCTGGACAACCTGAACAAGGCTGCGCTGCATGGATTCACGATTGGGGAAGCATACGCCCGGTTGGAGAGCACGGCGCCGCCGGGTGAAAAGAGGACGGCGCGGCTGAATGTTCTGGGAACGGCCCGGCGCATCAGCGAGGCGTTCCGGCAACTGTGTTTGCGAGAGTCGCTGGTTGACTACAGCCTGCAGATGCAGGTCTTTTTGCAGGTAGTTCTGGAGAACGAATGGTGCCGGACGCATCTCTTCCGCAGCTATCGCCACCTGATCTTTGACAATGCGGAGGAGGAAACTTTCGCGGCGCAGGAGCTGGCGCGGCGCTGGATTCCCCATTTGGACAGCGCTCTGATCGTGGTGGATGAGGATGGCGGTTACCGGGCCTTTTTGGGGGCGGACCCGGATGGCGCGCAGAAGTTGGCCGGCAGCGCGGCGCTGCGTAAGCGAATGGGTGATTCGCTTGTGATGGCGAAGGGAGGGTCGGGGGTTATTGGCCGCATAAACCGGGCGTATGGGCGGGCCGAGGACGGAGGCGGGCAGGAGGCGGGCGCTGACGAAGCGGGCGCGGGCCTGGCGGATGGCAGCCCTCTGACATTCCCGGATGGCTCGCACAGATATTTTCCTCAGATGATCGACTGGGCGGTGGATGAGATCGAGCGGCTGGTGAATGGTGAGGGGATGCCGCCGGGCGAGATTGTTGTGCTGGCCCCGTTTGTGAGCGACGCTCTGCGGTTCATTTTGCTGAGCCGATTGGAGGAGAAAGAGATCCCTGCGACCAGCCACCGGCCGAGCCGGGCGTTGAAGGCGGAACCGGCGGTGCGGACGCTGTTGACGCTGGCCGCGCTGGCGCATCCGGCGTGGCAGCGGCGGCCCCCGCGTGCGGACGTGGCGCTGACACTTGAGAGCGCAGTTGCGCAGCTGGATGCTGTGCGGGCCAGTGTTCTGGCGCAGGCGGCGTATGATGAGCGGGGGCGCGCCGGCGGGGATCTGCGGACTTTCGATGGATTGCGGGGGGACGTGCAGAGGCGTGTTACGTTCGCGATCGGAGAGCGGTACGAGCAGCTGCGCGGGTGGCTGGCCGACTACCGGGCCGAAAGCGACTTCTCGCCGTTGGACCGGTTCTTTGCGCGTATATTTGGTGAGCTGCTCAGCCAGCCGGGGTTCGGGTTCCACGAGAGGGCGGACTCTGCGCGGATGGCTGACCGGTTGGCGCAGTCGGCGCGCGAGTTTCGGTGGGCCGCCGGTGGACTGGGGCTGGCTGACACGGGGACGACGCAGGGCCGCGGCGACAGCGGCTCCTCGCCGCCGGCGGACGGGGATGCCGGCGCACCGGCTCCATCCCGGCAGGTCGAGATTGGCCGGGACTACATTGCGCTGGTGGAAAGCGGCGCGCTGGGGGCGCTGCACGTGCCGGCGTGGACGGCGGAGGATGACGCGGTGTTCATAGCCCCGGCATACACTTTCCTGATGCGGAACAGGGCGGTGGATGTGCAGTTCTGGCTCGATATTGGGGCGGAAGGGTGGGGGAGGCGTATCTACCAGCCGCTGACCCATCCCTATGTGCTTTCGCGGAACTGGCCGCAAGCCAGGATCTGGGGTGACGGAGACGAGGTACGAAGCAGGCAGGAGAGCCTGCGCAGGCTGTCAGTTGGGTTGCTACGCCGGGCCCGGCGCAAAGTTTACCTGGGGCTAAGCGATTATAGTGAGAGAGGCATGGAACAACGGGGACCTCTTCTGAATTTACTGAACCGGGTACAGGCGCAGGCGGGGGATGGAACTGCAGTGGATAGTGGATAGTGGACAGTGGTTGGCGGGGCGGGAAGGGGCCGAGGGGCGGGCAGAATGCGGGCGGGTTACAGGCTAACTTTGAAAATGTGACCAAATGCTGGGACCGGAGGGTCCTGACAGTCCCAGGTTTGGGCTGCACCCGAATTTTGCAGGTATTTGCTGAAGAATGTTTCCCTGTATTACAATGTTTTGGCCTTCGCGCTTGTGCCCAACTTTCCCCGGTTGCAAGTGGCGATCATGGGTCAGAAATTACACCGGCCAGGCGTATTGGACCGGCAGAGGAGATTGTTCCGCGTAGATCGTTTCCACGAGCAGTGATTAAGTCCACGAGAAAGCTGAACCGACGTCCTCCACTCCTTTTTCATTGACAGTTACAGAGAACCGTGAGTAGCGAATATATCTTTGGCATCCACGATACAGGCGGCGAAGAGTATCTGCGCGCGGCCAGGAAGACGGGTTGGGTCGTGTTCAGCGAGGTGGTGGGGCACGATCCGAACGATCTGGCGGGCAAGGATTACAGTTTTTTCAGCCGCTATGGATTGGGAGTGATTGTTTGCCTGAACAACGGCTATTTTCCCCAGGGCACGTTGCCCCTGAGCAGTGAGTACAGCAGTTTCGCCCGCCGGTGCGCGAATTTTGTGCGTGCGAGCGAGGGCTGCAGCCGGTGGGTCATTGGCAACGAGATGAACTATTCAGTCGGGCGGCCCGGTACGGCGGAGGGGCTTGCCTTGCGCAAGCACGTTGGCGACGCGCGGTCAGGCGATCCCACGCTGCGCAGTTTGCCGGAGCGGTTCAGCGCGCTGCTCAATGCGGCTGACAGGGCGGCGGCGAACGAGGTGGGGGAAGGCGAGGAGTTGATTACGCCTCAGCTCTACGCGAACTGCTACCGGATGTGCCGGGAGGCGATCCACGGGCTCGAGGGCCATGAAGAGGATCAGGTTTTGATCGGAGCCGTGGCGCCTTGGAATGCGCAGACAGTGTATCCGGGCAACCCGAAAGGCGACTGGATCAAGTATTTCCAGGATATTTTGCTGCAATGCGGGGCGAGCGGTTGTGACGGAATCACGCTGCACACGTATACGCACGGGGCGAACCCGACGCTGATTTTGGACAACAGCAAGCTGCCGGATTATCCCAAGTATCATTGTCACTTTCAGGCATACCGGGACTTCATGCATGCGATTCCGGTGAATATGCGCCGTCTGCCGGTCTATATTACCGAGACTGACCAAGGAGGGCCGTGGGAGAACGTGAACCGGGGCTGGATCCAGGCGGCCTATGCTGAGATTGATCGCTGGAACCGTCAGAACGCGCAGAAGATTCAGGCGATGGCGCTGTACCGCTGGCCGCAGCTGGATCGGTGGCACATCAGCGGGAAGGAAGGCGTCATCGAGGATTTTCGCGTTGCGTTGCGGCACGACTATCGCTGGAACATCGAGGCGGAGCAGAGCGAGGCGGAGGGGCGGGCAGAACGCCGGGCGGAGCGGCGTGAGGAACGGCGGGGGGCCAGGGCGGTACCGGGCTGGCAAGAGGCGGACGTTACGGAAGAGATGAAGATGGGCCGGGGGATGGTATACCGGGTGCAGTGGATGAAGGGAAAACCACCCAGCCCGCTTTACCCTGGCCAGCGGGTCGTTTTCCCTGTGACGGTTCGAAATACGGGAACGATTGCCTGGCCGGCAGAGGGTCCACAACAGATAGCGCTCGGCTATCACTTTTTCCAGAACCGGAAAGAGTTGCCGTTTCCGGACGAGCGGCCGGTGCTTACGAAACTGACACATGACGTGGGGCCGGGGGAAACCGTCACTTTTGACGCGCGGCTGGTCATTCCCGACCGGCCGGGGAACTACACGCTGGTCCTGGATTTGGTGCGGGGCGGCGAAACCTGGTTTCAGGAGATGCAGTCGGACATTTTGACGCGGTGGCTGAATGTGAGTGAAGGGCAGCCGCCGGGGGGCGAGGCAGGACGGGGCGCGGAGCACGAGGCGGACGCTGGCGGGGCAGCGGGTAGGATGGCTGAAGCGGGGCCGGAGACGATACCGCCAGTGCCAGTGAGGAGGGAGACGCGCGCTGCCGCGGCTGCCCATGGTCCGGCGGTCGTGGACATTGCCTCGTCGCTGCCGCGCGGGGAAAATCCTTTTGCGCTGCGCACCGTTGATCAGATCAGGCGGTTGGTGATATGTCACACATCGGCTCCTGCGGGTGTGCCGATTCAGACGATTGCGCAGGCTCATATTTCGCAGGGTTATCCAGGGATCGCCTATCACTACTTTGTGCTGGAGTCGGGGGAGATACTTCAGGCGGCCCCGGTTGAAGGGGTGGTCAATGATGAGGCCGAGTGGAGCCTGACCGGGGTGAACATTTGCCTGGAAGGGAATTTCGACGAAGACGTACCGAGGCCGGCTCAGTTGACAGCGACGGCGCGGCTGTGCGCCTGGATGCTTCCTCGCTTCCAGTTGACTGCGCAGAATGTGGTTGGCATGAGTGAATTGCTGGAAACAACCAGCCCGGGGCGCACATTTGACGAAGGGCCTGCGTGGAAGAGGACGCTTCACGAGAAGGTCGTCCAGTTGCTGACTGATTCTCCTTTGTCGCCGCCAGCAGGAGCGGGTGAGGGCGAGGCTCCGATCGTGCAGGACGAGGGGCCGGCCGCGGTCGGGCCGGAGCGGGCGCCGGCTCCGAGGCCGCCGATTGAGGACGTGGTGGCGCGGCTGCCGCGCGATCCGCAGAGAATTGTTCAGCGGACGGCGGGGGACGTGGAGTTCATCGTCATCAATCACACAGCGGCGCCGCCGATCACGCCGCTGCAGACGATCGCGGCGGCGTTTCACCGGCGACTGCCAGGGATCCTGTACCAGTTTTTCATCGCCTCGAATGGCGGCATTTACCAGACGCAACCGCTGCTGGAGGCGGTGGACGGGGAGGTTCCGTACATTGCGCGCGCGATCAACATTGGATTTGCCGGCGAATTCAATGATGAGATACCGACTCCGGCTCAGATCAGCTCGGGGAGACAGTTGATCGCCTGGCTGATGGAGGCGTTTCCGCAGTTGACCCTTGCCAGCATTCGCGGGGTGAACGAGTTCATCAACCACACGTCTCCCGGCGAACAGTGGCTGCAGGGGCGGAGATGGAAGGACATTCTGATCGACGCGGTGCGGAGGGGAGACGACGGGCCTGCGGCTCCTGACAGGTACGGCGCGGTTGACGGAGAGCCCGGCGTACGGGAGCGGACGCGGTCGAGCGGCGGGCAGGGGGGCGGTGAAGGCAGCGAAGGGGACCGGGCTAAAACGGAGGAATCGGAGACGCGTGCGCGGCCAATGCCGGGCGAGCGGGTCGCCCGGCCACAGATTCGGGACATCGGCCATGCGCTGCCCCGCCACCCCACCTTGGAATACCGGCGTCGGCTCCTGGCAGGCATCACGCACATCGCCGTACATCATACAGCATTGCCGCCCCACGTTGGGCCGGAGCGCATCGCCCAGACCCACGTGGAGGAGAATCCTGCGCGGGGGAAGAGGGCCTGGCCGGGCATAGGTTACCACTATTTCATTCCAGCTGATGGCGAGATCTTGCAGACCCAGCCGGTGGAGGTGCGCTCTCACCATGTGGACAGGCACAATTCCTACGCGATAGGCGTCGCGTTCGCGGGCAGCTTCATGAACGGCTCTACGCCGACGCCGCAGCAGATTCACTCCGGCGCCCGGTTGATCGCGTGGCTGTTGCAGGAGTTTGAACTTCAGACAACCAACGTCCTGGGCCACAAGGAGTTTTCGCACAACGCGACGCCTTGCCCGGGAAGTGAATGGCTGGAAGGAATGCGTTGGCGGGATACGCTGATTACGGAGATTGCGCGCGTCCGGAGCGGCATCGCCCCCTACCATTATGTCCTGTTTCAGTCTGAGGATGAGATGGCGGCGACGATGGAGGAGGCGCGCCCGTATTTCGACGCATTCAAGCCAGTGGCGGGCACATTTTTGGAAGACGCGCTGCAGGCGCGCTATGTGACCCTGGTCGGGTCCGGGACGGGCCCGACCGCGGAAGCGGAGCGGCGATTGGGTGATGCCGGCGTGGAATTTGACCGGCTGGGCGATTCTGCGGCGATCTCGGCGACCGAGCGGTTTTTGCAGCTGGCGCACGACGGACGCCGTTTCCGAACGCTGCTAGAGCCGTAGGCGGCATGGAAACGACGCTCAACCCCTTTGGCGCCGGATACCCGGTCAGCCTTCCGATTTTCGATGGCCCGATCGGGCTATTGCTCCATCTGATTGAACGCGAGGAACTGGAAATCACCGACGTGTCGCTGATGGCGATAACGGACCAGTATCTGCGTGCGATTGAGTCGATGCGGGAGATCGAGCCGGAGGCGCTGGCAGACTTTCTGGTCGTCGCGGCCCGTCTACTCTATATCAAGAGCCGCGGGCTGTTGCCGCAGCCTGAAGAGGAGGAAGAGGAGGAGGAGGATCAGGGCGAGGCGTTGGTCCAGCAGCTGTTGGACTATCGCCGGTTCAGAGAGGCGGCGGGCGAACTGCGCTTGCGGGCATCGATCGGAATGCGGACGGCTGCTCGCGCGGCTCCGGCGCAGCTGGAGCGGCGGATGGACCTTTCGGCGTTGACGCTCGAGAGGCTGGCGGCGGCGGCGCGCAAGGCGCTGCTGGCGTTGCCCGACAGCCCGGCGGCGCCGACTGTGCGCGCCTATGCGATTACGGTTGCGGAGCGAATCGAGGCGATACGGGACCGGATCCGGAGCCAGGCGAACGGGCGTGGGCGACCTCTGGCTTTTTCAGGACTCCTGTCTGAAAGCCGGAGCAGATTGGAGATTGTGGTTACGTTTCTGGCGGTATTGGAGTTGGTAAAGCGGCGCGAGATCTCGGCGGAACAGGAGGAGACTTTCGGCGAGATCATGCTGCGCCGCGCGTCTTAGAAGCGGAGGTGTTGCGGCGGGGCAAGCGCGCCGCGCGTTTAAGGCAAGATTGCGAATTGCGGAGCGGGATTCGCGAGTGGACGGGCTGGGGTTTCACGGGGGCCGGCGTCAGGATTGCCAGACGCCGGTCCCCATTTTGGTTCAGTATCCGGTTTAGTCGGCCAGCGTGCTCACGTCGCCGATTGGCAGGCCCTGGACCTGGGCCTTGAGCAGGCGGCGCATGATCTTGCCGGAGCGCGTCTTGGGCAGGCCGTCAACGATGTTCAGCTCGGCGGGGACGGCGATGGGCCCGACTTTGTGGCGTACGTGCAGTTTGAGGGCGTCGACCAGGTCGGAGCTTCCGCTGACGCCTTCGTTAAGGATACAGAATGCGTGGATGACGTTGCCGCGCAGCTCGTGGGGAATGCCGACGCAGGCGGCCTCCGCGACATCGGGGTGGCTGACGAGGGCGCTTTCGATTTCGGCGGTGCCGAGACGGTAGCCGCTGACCTTGATGACATCGTCCATACGGCCGATGATCCAGAAGTAGCCGTCTCCGTCGCGGCGAGCGCTGTCACCGGTGAAGTACCAGCCTTGCTGGGAAAATTCTGACCAGTACTGTTCGATGTAACGGTCGGGGTCTCCCCACACGGTGCGCGCCATGCCGGGCCAGGGGCGTTTGATGACGAGGTAGCCATCTTCGTTGGCCGCGCAGGGGGAGCCGTCTTCGCGGACGACGTCGGCGTCGATGCCGGTAAACGGCAGGGTAGCGCTGCCCGGTTTCAGTGGGACGACAGGGGTGGGCGTGATCATGAAGCCGCCGGTTTCGGTCTGCCACCAGGTGTCCATGATCGGGCAGTTTTCGCGCCCGATGACGCGGTGGTACCAGCGCCATGCTTCGGGGTTGATGGGTTCGCCGACACTGCCGAGGAGACGCAGGCTGGAAAGGTCGTGCTGTTCGGCCCATTTGTCGCCGAAACGCATGAGGCCGCGGATGGCGGTGGGCGCGGTATAGAGGATGGTGATGCCGTAGTCTTCGACGAGTTGCCAGTAGCGATTGGGGTGGGGGTAGTCGGGCGCGCCTTCGTACATGAAGCCGGTCGAGCCGAGGATGAGGGGCGCGTAGACGATGTAGCTGTGCCCGGTAATCCAGCCTGGGTCGGCGGCGCACCACCAGAGATCGTCCTCTTTGAGGTCGAAGACGTATTTGAGGGTGGTTGCGGTGTAAACCTGATAGCCGCCGCAAGTATGAAGGACGCCTTTGGGTCTTCCGGTCGTGCCGGACGTGTAGAGGATGAAGAGAGGATCTTCGGCGTCCATTGGCTCCGATTCACAGATGGGGCTGGCGATAGGAAGCGCCATTTCTTCATGCCACCAGTGATCGCGGCCGGGCGTCATCTGCACATCCTGCATGGTGCGTTGGAAGACGATCACGGTTTCGACGATGGGGCTGCGCTTGACAGCCTCGTCGGAGATGTCCTTGAGGTCTACGGTTTTGCCGCGAAGCCAGGCGCCGTCGGAGGTGATGAGGACTTTGGATTGGGCGTCGTCGATGCGGCTGGCGAGGGCCTGCTCGCTGAAGCCGCCGTAGACGACGGAGTGAACCGCGCCGATCTTGGCGACCGCAAGCATGGCGATCATCAGTTCGGGCGTCCGTCCCATGTAGATTGTGACGGTGTCGCCCTTTCTGACGCCCTTGCCTTTGAGGACGTTGGCGAACTTGTTGACCTGTTGCCAGAGCTGGTAATAGCTGTAGTTCTGCCTGTCGCCGGCTTCGCCTTCGAAGATCAAGGCCAGCTTGTGTCTGCGCCAGGAATTAACGTGCCGGTCCAGTGCGTTGTAAGCGATGTTTGTTTTGCCGCCGACAAACCATTTGTAGAAAGGCGCGCCGCTGTCGTCGAGCACTTTCTGGAAGGGTTCGAACCAGTCGATCAGCTCGCGTGCACGCGCATCCCAGTAGGTCTGGGTATCTTCGAGCGCGTGGCCGCGCAGGTCGAGATAGTCGGGCACATTGGCGTTGGCGACGGTCTGCGGGTGAGGTTGGTACAGTTCGCTGTCGGCGGCGGGAACGTCGATCGCCTGACCGTTTGAGCTCTGTTCCGACATTCTTCTCTCCTTCATTCAGTGGCAATTATATCGCTGCGGGTTATGCCCTTATGATAGCACAGAATTAGGCGATGGTTCAGATATTTTTTGCGGCCAGGTCGGCGATTTCTTCGGGATGGCGGGCGATGGCGACGCCGGCGTCCTGGAGCGCCTCGATTTTTTCGGCGGCGGTGCCTTCGCCGCCGGAGATGATGGCTCCGGCGTGGCCCATGCGCTTGCCTGGGGGGGCGGTCTGGCCGGCGATGAAGGCGGTGACGGGCTTGCTCATTTCGGTTCTGATGAAGTCGGCGGCGACCTGCTCGTCGGCCCCGCCGATCTCCCCGATCAGGACGACCTGTTCAGTGCCGGCGTCGCGTTCGAACATCTGCAGGACGTCGAGGAAGTTGAGCCCTTTAATGGGGTCGCCGCCGATGCCGACGGCGGTGCTTTGGCCGATTCCTCGTTCCGTAAGCGCATAAATGACTTCGTAGGTGAGCGTGCCCGAGCGGCTGACGATGCCGACGTTGCCGGGCGTGTGGATGTGTCCGGCCATGATGCCGACTTTGGCGGAGCCGGGGGAGATGAGGCCGGGGCAGTTGGGGCCGATGAGAAGGGAGTCGGTTGAATCGATGAAGGCGCGGGCGCGGGCCATGTCGAGGGCGGGGATGTTTTCCGTGATGCAGACGATGAGAGCGACACCGGCGTCTGCGGCTTCGAGCAGGGCGTCGACGGCGAAGGCGGCGGGGACGAAAATGATGGTGGCATTGGCGTCGGTTGTGCCGACGGCTTCGTGAACGGTATCGAAGACGGGCGTGTTGCCGACGGCCCACTGTCCGCCGCGTCCCGGCACGGCGCCGGCGACGACATTTGTGCCGTACTGAATCATCTGCTGTGCGTGGAAGGCGCCCTGGCTTCCGGTGATGCCCTGCACCAGAAGACGTGTTTCATTGTCAACAAGGATACTCATGCGCCTTCTCCTTTGGCGGCGGCGACGGCCATTTGGACAGCTTCGGACAGCCTGTTGGCGGATGGGAGATTGGATTCGGCCAGGATCTGGCGTCCTTCGTCCTCGTTTACGCCGACCATGCGCACGACGATAGGCACTTCCACGTTGAGGCTGGTGATGGCTTCCACAATGCCGTTGGCGACTTCGTCGCAGCGGGTGATGCCGCCGAAGATGTTGATGAGAACGGCCTTGACGCGGGCATCGCGGAGGATGATGCGGAGGGCGGCGAGGACTTTGTCGGCGCCGGCTCCGCCGCCGATGTCGAGGAAGTTGGCCGGGTTGCCGCCGTAGAGTTTGATGATGTCCATTGTGGCCATGGCGAGGCCGGCGCCGTTGACCATGCAGCCGATTTCGCCATCGAGGTCGATGTAGCTGAGCCCGGACTCGCGGGCCTCGGCCTCTGTGGGGCTGTCTTCATCGGGGTCGCGCAAAGCGGCGAGCTGCTCCTGGCGTGGGAGGGCGCTGTCGTCGAGCAGGATTTTGCCGTCAACGGCCTGGAGCTGGTTGTCGCCGTTAATGACGAGGGGATTGATTTCGGCGAGGCTGGCGTCGCTCTCGACGAAGGCCTGGTAGAGGCTGAGGGCGATTCTTGTAAAGGCGGAAATGTGCTCTTTGGGGAGGCCGATACCGTAGGCGAGCTGGCGGGCCTGGAACCCCTGCATGCCCAGAAGCGGATGGGCGTGAACGGTGATGATCTTTTCGGGCGTTTGGGCGGCCACTTCTTCGATTTCGACGCCGCCTTCGCTGCTGGCCATGATGGCCACTTTGCGGGCGCTGCGGTCGAGGACGGCGCCCAGATAGATTTCTGAGCGGATGTCGGCGGCCTCGTCAACCAACACTTGCTTCACTGTCAGCCCTTTGATGTCCATGCCGAGGATATGACCTGCCGCTTCCTCGGCTTCATCCGGTGTGCGCGCCAGCTTGATGCCGCCGGCTTTGCCGCGTCCGCCGACCAACACCTGGCTCTTGATGACGACCGGTTTGCCGATCTTCCCGGCGATGGCGCGTGCTTGGGCCGGCGTGGTTGCCACCTCTCCGTTGGGGATGGGGACGCCGTATTGGGCGAAGACTCGTTTCGACTGGTATTCGTGTAACTTCAAGACAGGACTCCTCTTCGATCACGAGATAGATGGTGGCGTTAATGGAATGCGCGCTGGATAAAGGCCGCGGAACGGGCACGGATGGGGGTCATCCATACGGCGAGTCGGCGATCAGATCAGCCTTTCAGTCCTGTTAGAGCGATGCCCCTGATAATCTGACGTTGGAAGACCAGGAAGATGATGAGCAGAGGGATGCTTGCCAGGCTGGCGGCGGTCATGATTCTCTCCCAATGGGTGGTGGATTCGCCGCGGAAGAAGCTCAGGCCGACGGGCAGTGTATAGAATTCGCGGCTGTTGGCCAGGATGAGAGGCCAAAGGTAGGCATTCCAGTTGCCGATAAAGTTGAAGATCGCCAGGGCGGCGATGGCCGGTTTGACCAGCGGCGCGGCGATGCGCCACCAGATGCCGAATTCGTTCATGCCATCGATACGGGCGGCGTCCAGGAGCTCGTTGGGGACGCCGTCGAAGAATTGACGCATGAGAAAGATGCCGGCGGCCGTGATGACACCGGGGAAGGCGATTCCCCAGTATTGGGCGTAGCCGATGTGCCAGCTCCAATTCACGCTCATGGTGAACCAGGGGATGATGAGCATTTCAGTGGGGATCATCAGGGTGCCGAGCATGCCGATGAAGATGATATTTTTGCCGGGAAAGTTGAATTTATTGAGCGTATAACCGACCAGCGTGTCAAAGAAAACGACGCTGACGGTGCTGATCGTCGCGACGATTATGCTGTTGAGATACCAGCGTTCGAAGCTGCTGGTATTGAGTACATTCGAGTAGTTTTGGAGGGTAGGATTTTCGGGGAAGAAGGAAAAGTTGACCAGTTCCGGGGGCGGCTTCACGCTGGTCAGGATCATCCAGACAAACGGGGTGACCATGCAGACGCCGCCGATGGTGAGCAGGAGATACGCCAGGAGGAGCGGCCAACCGAACCGCCGGCTTCCCTTGCCGGGAGCGGGACTGAAGCGGTCAATGTTTTGCAGAGCGCCGCTGTCGCCGATGTCTGCTGAAGAAGCCATGTTTTGAGAATCCTGGACGATCCAGATCAGTATTCTACGCGTCGCGAGAAGAAGCGCAGTTGAATAATTGTAATCAGCAGAATGAGAAAGAAGAGTAGCACTGTGAGAGCGCCGGCGTAGCCCATTTTGTAGCTGGAAAACCCTTCGCGATAGACCTCCAGCACGACGGTGGTGGTGCTTTTGAGCGGTCCGCCGGTCCCTTGCGGGCTCATATTCTGGACAAGGGCGAAGAGCCGCAGGTAGGAGATTGTGCCGAGAACGGTCAGGTAGACGATGATCGGGTTGAGAAGGGGAAGAGTAATGCGCCAGAATAGCTGCCAGGCGTTGGCGCCGTCGATGCGGGCGGCTTCGTAGTAGTGAGCGGGAATCTGCTGGATACCGGCCAGAAAGATAATGACGGCAAAGCCGAGGTTTTGCCAGACCGCGACTGCGGTGATGGAAGGCAGGGCCTGTGAGGGGCTCTTGGTGAAGGGCTGCTGGGGCAGGCCAACTACTTCCAGGGCCTGATTGATGAGGCCGGTTTCGGGCTGGTAGAGCCAGTTCCAGACGAAGGCGACGGCGACGGCAGAGGTGACATAGGGCGCGAAATAGGCGACGCGGTAGAGGGCGGAAAGGCGGCGGATTTGGGCGAGGAGAAGGGCGATGGCCAGGGCGAGCACAAGTTGGGTGGGCACGCCGAAGAGGACATAACGCACGGTATTGGAAAAGGCGGCCGTTACGGAGCTTCGGGGTTTGCCGGCATCCTCCCAGATCTCCTGATAGTTTTCCAAACCGACCCAGGGGCCGGATCCTTCGAACACATTCCAGTCTCGGAAGCTGACGTTGAAGGCAAGGATGGTCGGATACCAGCGGATGACGACAAAGAAGACCAGAGCCGCGCTCATGAAGACATAGGCCCAGATGATCTGACGCTGGTGGAGGGTTAATCGCATGGGGCTATACCATCTCTTGGCGGTGCGTCGCGGCCTGGATGCCGGTCGGCGCCACTATCGGTGGCCCGAGAGCGGGCCTCAGGCCAGCGCAAGGAGAAGGCGAAAGGCGGGAGGATGGCCTGGCGTGCAGGCATCCTCCCGCTTCGCGCTGTCGAATGCTGGATTAGCGGCTGGACCAGAAGTCGTCGAGGACTTCCTGGTCTGCGTCGGCGGCGATCTGCAATGCGGCCGCCGGGTCTTCGTCGGTCAGGACGACCATGTCGAAGGAGTCGATGATGGCCTGCCGCTGCTGGCTTTCATCGGCGAAGAAGGTGGCGTGGGAGTACTCCAGGCCGGCGGCGAAGGCGCCGAGTTTCTCATCGGCCAGCAGTTCGGGGTTGCTGCCGGCATCGAGCTGCGCGGGCAGCTCGCCGACGATGTCGACCCAGAGGGCGCCGGCGTCAGCGCTGGTGATGAACTGGAGGAATTTGACAGAGGCGTCGAAGCGGGCCTGGTCGGCCGCGGCCTTTTTGGTCAGGCCGTGGGTCCAATAGGAGCCGAATGTGCTCTTGACGCCATTGTGTTCGGGCAGCTCGGTGACGCCGAAGTTCATATCGGGGTTGTTGTTGGCGATGGTGCCGAGGCGGAAGGAGCCGTCGACATGGAAGCAGACATGACCGCCGACGAAGGCGTTGGTGCTGCCGTCAAACAGGTCGCGGTCGCCGGTGGCGAGCTCAGTGTGGAAGGAGAGGAGATAGTTCCAGGCCTGGAGGCCGGCGTCGTCATTGTAGAGGACCTGGCTGTAGTCGTCAGTGTAGGGGACGCCGCCGAATTGGCGCACCAGGACTTCGCGGAACCAGTGGTGGTCCTGCGCGGAGGGGTCGGCGACGAAGCCTTGAACGACGAGGTCGCCTTCGTCATCCCGCTGCGTGCAAGCCACGGCCTGGTCTTGCAATTCGTCGAGGGTTGAAGGGGGGCTGTTGGGGTCCAGACCGGCCGCCTCCATCAGGTCTCTATTGTAGAAGAGAGCGAGGGCGCGTACGGCGGTGGGCAGCGTGTAGAGAGTGCCGCCGACGAAGCTGGCCTGCACCATTGGGCTGAACTCTTCGGAGACCATGGCAGGCGGGAAGGCGTCCTCGGGCAGAGGCACAAGATAGCCGGAGTCAATCCAGGCGGATTGCCAGCCGTAGAAGAGGGTTGCAACATCAGGGCCTACGCCAGCAGGCACACTGGCCGCGATCTTGTCGCGGAATTCGGCGTAGGGGATGTCCGCGTTGTGGATGACCTTGATATTGGGGTTGGCCTCTTCGAACTGCGCGATCAGCTGGTCCATGGCATCGACTCGGGCGGCAAAGTTATATTGCCAGTACTCGATTTCGACGACTTCGTCGGCCGCGGCGGCCATGTCCGAGGCGGATTCCGCGGCTGGTTCTTGAGCGGGGGCGGCGGGCGCAGGGCAGGCGGCCAGCAGCAGAATGCTGACCAGGAGCACACCCAGAAGCGTGAATCGTTTGGAGCGTTTCATTGCAGGATTCCTCCAGTCGTTGAAGTGTAATCGTTTAGACATTGCTGAGAGCGTTTGAGACTTTGGCTCAGTCCCCGGTCCTGAAAGTTGGGAGGGCCGGGGTCAGAGATCGATTTTCAAGAGGCGGGCGGCGTTGCCTGCGAAGATCTGTTGGATGTCCTGTTCGGGGAAATTCAGGTCGAGACAGCTGCGCATCTGGTCTTGCAGATATTCAAGGACGAAACCGCGCGGGAACCAGCTGCTGTCTGTGCCGAAAATGATGCGGCCGGGTCCGACGGTTTCGTAGAATTTGCGGAACAGGTATTTGACGGTTACATCGCCCGGGACCCAACGGATCCACTGGAGGCTGCCGCTGGTGTCGACGCAGACGTTGGGACAGGCCCAGCAGAGCTGGAGCGTTTCGCGTTCCCAGGCGCAGCCGAAATGGGGGATGACGAAGGTGACGTCGGGGAAGGCTTTGGCGATGTTGTGCAATTTGAAGGGGTTGATGTTTTCGTGCCAGGCGATGCCGCCGGCGCTGCCCTGGATGCCGAAGTGGATGAGGACGGGGATGTCCAGTTCGGCGCATTTTTCCCAGACGGGCCAGATGGATTCGTCCTCGATTGGCTGTTCGATCATGGGGGCGAGGAGTTTATAGCCGCGCAGCCCAAGGTTGGATACAGCGTGCTCCAGCTGGGCGACGGCGTCGGGCTCGAAGGGATTGTGGTGGGCGAATCCAACGAATCGGTCGGGATACCAGCTGATGATTTGGGCGAGATGTTCATTGCCGCCGCCGGTAACGAAGCCGACGGCCCGGACGCCGTTCTGGTCCAGTTCATCGACCCAGCGGCGGGCCTGTTCCCTGTCTCCGGGATGGTCGTCGGGCGATTCAGGTTTGGGGAAGCCCCACATTTTGCGCCAGTGTTCGCCGTAGGGCCGGCTCATTTCCTGGACGACACGCGCCCGTTTTTCTCCCACCTTTTCAATGTAGTTCTGAATTGTGTTTCCCATTTTGGGTAACCACGGTTTGTTGGTGGGGAAGTGAACGTGGAAGTCGACGATTTCAAAGCCCTGATACATACGGATTCCTGAGGTAGCTGGCGCCCTAAGGGCATGGGATTGGCGTGAACGAATACAGCCGGAAAGATGTTTACCCGCAGGCTTGCAGAGCGTCTTGCGGAACGAGAGCGGGTTCGCAGGCCAGCAGGGCAGCCCCGCGGGCCGGGCCGGCGCGGGCGGGAACGATGTGACAGCCGGGCAGTAGCGCTTCGAGGGCAGAGCGGAAGGCGTTGCGGAGGCAGGACGGTTGGGTCAGCACGGCGCCGGCGGTGGCGACTTCGGGCTGGGTGAGCAGTCCGACTTTACGAAGGACGGAGACGGCGGTTTTGGCAAGGGCGGCGCCGGCATCTTTCAGGATGGCGCGTGCGACAGCATCGCCTGCTGAGGCGGTCTGGAAAACAAAGGGCGCGAAGGAACGCAACTGTTCGTGTGCGTGGGCGATGCTGGCGTTGAGGGCGGCGATCCAGCCGATCCAGTCCTGGGGGGCGTTGCCGGCGAGCGCGCGAAAGTGTTCGGACAGACGGGTCTCAGGGCCGCGACCGTCGAGGGCGGCGAGGGCGGCGCGAAGGCCGCTGCGGCCAATATCGAAGCCGCTGCCGGCGTCGCCGAGCCAGTGGCCGAGGCCGTCGGCGCGGGCGGAGTTGCCGGCTGTGCCGACGGCGAAGGCAACAGCACCGCTGCCGGAAGAAATGAGGGCTCCTGGGCGGCCGTTGAAGGCGCCTGCCCAGGCGACGACTGAGTCGTTCAGGACGCGCCAGGGGCAGTGCAACCCGCACGCCGTCCGCATTGCGTTCAACATGTGTTGCATGTTTTTTGTGTCGGAACTGCTGTCGAAGCCGGCCATGCCGGCGCAGACGGCCTCGATCGCGTTGGGGGAAACAGCGGATACCGCAAGGGCCTGGGAAATCGCGCTTGAGAGGCTGGCAGCGGCCTGTTCCACGCCGACAATGTGGTAGTTGGAGGGGCCGCTCTGCCCTTGGCCTACCGGGCGGCCCGCGCGGTCGGACAGTACAATATTGGTTTTGGTTGCCCCGCCGTCGATTCCAAGGAAGTATGCCACAGGGAGATTGTAGCCCGATCGGGGCATTTGTCAAAGATTCGGGCAACTGGTAAAGCAGTGGTCGGTGGTCAGTGGCGAGAGAGACTTTTAAGGGACGATGGAGGATCATCGAGTAGGCTTTCGTTGAGGGGGAAAGCTGGGGGAAGAGGAGGGGTGGCGTTTGGCCGGGCGGGGAAAGGGTGGGAAAATTGATTCTCAATGAAGAGTTGCGGCGGGCTGGTTGGCTGCGGGTGTGGCTGGTGGCAGGCAGGGCAGGCTCGGTAAAGAATTCGATAGGGCTGTGGATGAGTAGGAAGGCTGGTCTGGGATACGATGCGAAAGAGTAAGGTCGAACGAACGACGCGGGAGACACAGGTGGCGCTGGAGCTGGCGCTGGATGGAAGCGGCGCGGTTGAGGCAGCGACAGGGATTGGATTTCTGGATCACATGCTGACGCTTTTCGCCGGGCATGGGCTGTTTGACTTGACGGTGCAGGCGCAGGGCGATCTTGAAATCGATGAACACCACACGGCGGAGGATGTGTGCATCTGCCTGGGGCGGGCGATAGACGAGGCTCTGGGGGACCGCAGCGGCATTGCGCGCACGGGACATGCCTATGTGCCGATGGACGAGACGCTGGCGAGGGTGGTTGTGGACCTGAGCGGGCGTCCGTACTGTGTCTTTGACGCGGAGTTTGTCACACCAAAGTTGGGGGATCTGAGCACTGATCTGCTGTTTCATCTGTTTGAGAGCATAGCGATCCACGGGCGGATGAATCTCCATGCGGCGGTGCTGTATGGGCGCAACGATCATCACAAAGCGGAAGGGCTGTTCAAGGCGCTGGCGCGGGCTTTGGACGGAGCGACGCGGGTGGATGCGCGGCGCAGCGGGGTCCCGAGCACGAAGGGGACGCTGAGCGCTTGAGGCGCGATTTCGCGCCGGCGAAGCTGATGTCGGCGGCGGTCTTTCATTTGCGGGGTAGCGAAAGTGACGGGTGAGATTTCTACTGATATGGATAGTCCCACGCTTGAAGAGATTCGTGCGACGCGTGCGCGCATCGCTCCGTACATTTTGCGGACACCCATGTGGCGCTGGCAGAGCAGTGTAGTGGAGGAGGCGCTGGGCGCGGACACGGAGGTGTGGCTGAAGCTGGAGCTGTTTCAGAGGACGGGAACGTTCAAGGCGCGCGGGGCGGTGAATGACATTCTGCAGCTGGATGGGGCTACGCGGGCGCGGGGCGTGACAGCGGTAAGCGCGGGCAACCATGCAATTGCGGTGGCGTATGCGGCGCAGATTTTTGATATCAGCGCAAAGGTGGTGATGCCGGCATCGGCGCCGCGGTTCCGGGTGGAGAAGGCGAGCGGGTACGGCGCGGAGGTTGTGCTGGTGTCGGATGTGTACGCGGGCTTTGACGAGGTTGAGCGGATCCGGAAGGAGGAGGGACGTGCGTTCGTTCACCCCTTTGACAGCCGGCCGGTCATTGCGGGGCAGGCGACGGTGGGGCTGGAGGTCTGCGAGGATGCGCCGCCGCTGGACATGCTGATCGTGCCGATAGGGGGCGGCGGCTTGGCGGCGGGGATCGGCGCGGCGGTCAAGCAGTTGCAGCCGGAGTGCGCGATCTTCGGCGTAGAGCCGGAGGGCGCGGATACGATGCGCCGGAGCTTCGCCAGCGGGAAGGTGGAGGCGATTGAGCGGGTGGATACGGTCGCCACGAGCCTTGGGGCTCCATCGACGCAGGCGTACAGTATGGGACTGTGCCGGCAGTTTGTTGACGAGGTGGCGCTGGTCAGCGATGGGGCGATGATCGAAGGGATGCGGCTGCTGTTTCACGAGATGAAATTGGCGTGCGAGCCGGCGTGCGCGGCCTCAACCGCGGCGCTGCTGGGTCCCCTGCGCGAGCGGGCGGCGGGGAAACGGGTAGGGTTGATCCTGTGCGGCTCGAACCTTGGGGTGGAGACGTTTGTCGAATTGACAGGAACGGCCGGGGCGGATGGATGAGACCGCGGTCGAACTTGCGCCCGGACACAAGGTTGGCCTGCCGCTGGCCGGTCCTGTGATGCTGGCGGCAGGCAGCGTTGGCTACGGCGAGGCGCGGCCCAGGGAGCTGGAGACGGGCCGGTTTGGCGGGGTGGTTGTGGGGCCGTTTACGCGGCGCAGCCGGGGAGGAAGCGCGCCGCCGCGCGTGGCGGAAACAGTGGGCGGATTTGTGCGCGACACAGGGTTGCAGAACCGGGGCGTATCGGCGGCGGTGAGGCGATACGGCAAGTTGTGGCCGCGGCTGGGTTGCCCGGTCATTGCCCAGATTGCCGATAGCGGGCGTGAAGAGGCCGGGGAGACGGCGGCGCGGCTGACGGGCGTGGAGGGCATTGAGGGCTTCGAGCTTCTGTGCCGGCCCGATGCAGATGCGCGGGGGCTCACGGAGCTGCTGGAGGTCATGCGGCTTGAGTCCGACCTGCCGGTGTTGGTGAAGCTGCCGCTGGCGGAGGCGGAGGCGCTGGCTCGGGTTGCTGTTGGGGCGGGGGCCGCAGGCGTGGTTGTCGGCAGCCCGCCGCCGGGCGCGGGCGTACGGATCGATGGGCAGATTGTGCGCGGGGAGCTGTTCGGGCCGGGCGTCTTTGCGGTGATGCTGGCGGCGCTGTTGGCGGTGAAGGAGCAGGCTCTGCCCGGTTCGCTGGTTGCTTGCGGCGGAATTCACACCGTCCAACAGGCGCGCGATTGCCTGGCGGCGGGCGCGGATGCGTTGCAGCTGGACAGTCTGGTGTGGGTTGAGCCCGTTGCCGCCATGGCGCTGGCAGCCGGGTTGGGCGGCGGTTGATGGGCCGGCAGGTTGTTCACCCGGCGTTCCTTTCTCTTTTCCTCCTTTTTCGAATTGTATATATACCGGCCAGTGTGCTGAGCCATACGGGGCACGGTTCGCCGTGGCTGAACGCGGGGTTGGGCTGCGCGGTTACGCTTGGCGCGGAGTGGCTGGCGCGGCGTGCGGGGGTCGACATTGGACAACGCGAGCGGCAGCGCGCGGTTGTGGCGGTGATGCTGGCGCTTTTCGTTCTTGGCTTTTTCCCGGAGGAGGCGCCGATCGGGATGATTTTGTGGGCGGGGAGCGGGGCGGCGTGGGGGGCGGCAACGCGCGGGTTGGGGTTGCGGGCGGCGTCGACTTTGACGGCCGTCGGAGCGGGAGCGGTGGGCGCGGCGCTGGGGGCGACGGGGTTGGTTGGGCCGGGGAGCTGGCTGGCGGCCGTTGCGCTAGGGGTTGGGCTGTGGGTTGGGAGGAATGGCAAACTTCGTTGATCCACGGAGGGCAAGGAGGACGGCAGCGTCTTTGGGGCCCGCGGAGGGAGGGATTGATCCGCGAAGGGGCGCGAGGACCGCGGTGGCGCTTCTGATCGGAGGAGGTTGCGGGCGGCAGAGCTTGGGCGCCCACAAGGGGCGAAACGCCAATGGCAAATAATGCAGTGGTCAGCGGGTGGCGGCGCGCGTACGGTGCGCGGGGCCGACGTGTGGAGGATCGAGGGGGAGGGAACCCGCGAGGGGCGGCCTTCCTGGCGTGCTATGGAAGGGTATGCGCAGCTCAGTCAGAACGTATTGGCTGAAAAAAGTGTGCATCAACAGAAATTGACATACTGATGGGGGCCGCTCGAACAGACCAGGAAGTGAGGGATACAAACTTTTGGGGGTGAAGAGTGAACGGTATATGGATAAACCGAGGAGATGGGTGGGAGTTGGATGCGCCGCAGACTTTCCAGGATGAGGCTACTCTGCACCGCCTCATTCAGCAGAACCCTGAATTGCTGCCGACAGCAGGCTCTGTGCGCCTCTTGGTCTTAGGATCTGAAGTGCAGTTAGGGAATGGTTACGCCGATATTCTGGCGGTCGAGCCAACTGGTCGGCCCACAGTCATCGAAGTCAAGCTGGCCAGAAATGCCGAGGCGCGCCGGGGAATCGTGTCGCAGGTTCTGGCCTATGCGGCATTTCTGAGGGGAATGAGTGTAGAAGGTTTGGAGAGAGGCCCGCTGGTCAGGGCGCTGGCGGACGCCGGCTACAGGTCGGTGCTGGCGGCCGCTTTGGCCCAAGATCAGGAAGGAGCGATTGACAGCGCTACTTTCGCGACCTCTATGCAGAAATATCTGGATGAGGGAAATTTTAGACTGGTTCTGGTCTTGGATGAAGTTTCCGCGGAACTGGAACGAATTGTGGCTTACCTGGATGCAATCACGGTTCATGGGCTTACCATAGACCTGATTACCCTCAATGTCTTTGAGGTAAATGGCGCTAAAGTAGCGTTGCCTCAACTCATTGCACCCGACCTCAGCGCTATGCCGCCTTCTGCGTCAACCGAACGCTCGAAAGACTCTGGTAGAAGAGGAGAACTGACGGATGGAGCCGGTGTATTTCGGGACTCGATAGAGAACATTGAAGGAGAAACCGGCGAGCTTTTTGAGAGATTAATCTCATGGGCTGAGAAGGTTGCATCGCTACCGAATGTGCGTCTCTTCACTTTCAGCGGCGTAGGGGGGAAGCGAATCACTCTTCTGCCAAGAATCATGCCGGACCGAGCAGGCCTCGTGACTCTATGGAACGATGAAAGGCGGCCCTATATTTCGGTATGGAGGTCGGTCTTCGAGCGCCACGCCCCTGGTTCCATCAGAGCAGTCGAGAATGCCATTGCGCCGACCGATCTTGGCCAGGGAAATACGCTGCAACATATCACGACCGAGGTCCTGGAGGCGCTGAGGGGGGCCTACGAGGAAGCGGCAGGAAAATGACTTGCGTGTCCAGTGTTCATTGACTGCAGACCAGCCGTTCTTGTTCCTTCCGACAGTTTGTGACAGAAGACGTTCGATTTACATTCGGATACGGCGCGATTGCCGGCCCCCTCGTGCCAGAGACCAGGGCGTACAGTCTTCAGTAACAGCGGTGATGCAGAGAAGCTTTTGTGGGCGAGTCGCGGACGATATTGGGGGAAGGAAGGTCATCGCGCCATGTTGCAAAGCGTGATCATTGCGAACCCGCGAATTAAGGGCCAACTTCGGGCATTCCAGCGCAAACGAAGGTTGCCTCGTTGAGAATTCCACTATGGGCGAACGTTGTGGGAAAGACCGGCTGGCAGATCAGGCAGGAGGGGCGACTTATTACTTGCGCCGCGCAAAGAGTTGATTCGGCGTTTGTGGCCGAGGCGAAAGTCGGGCTTGCCAGAGGGGCGAGGGGTAGGAGAGGGTTTTACACGGCAAAGGGGATTGTGGATTGACGGGCGCCGACCAAAATGGGGGTGGGATTCAGGCTACCTCTGGGAAATTCGACTGAATCCTGGAACACGCTTGCCGGGACAACTCCAGAATCTGAACTGCACCTGTCGGGCCTTGCTGATGAACAGTATGTGTGTTTGCAGTTACTCTCAAACGTTCCTGGCGCGCTGTTTGGTTCGTTTGTTCCCTTCGGTTGGTCGCTCCTTTCACAGATGAGCGCGCCGGAAAGAGGATGAGCAGTACCTGATGGCAACCGTCTATCTGAAGAATCTGTATTTCACGATCAACACGACGAGTACAGGACCCCACAGAAGCGCAAGCATTCTCAGCCAGGGACCGTCGAGCAGTTCGCTAATGGGCATTCTCAGAGCCGCAATGATGAACACCGCAACTGTTGCAAGGGCTGCGAAGACAAGAAAATACTTTACACCGAAGTTGATCAACATTCCCCTGAAATCGGATACGTCCTTGGCCTTTCCGGCCATGAAGTAGAAGACGATCGACACAGTTCCAGCCGCAGCGACGTGAGGCAAAAAGCCAATTAGGGAAAACTCGTACGGGTCTTCAGGGCGCAGGGGCAGAAGCGCCAAAATCAGGTGCCCAGTTAGTGTCCCACACACAAAGAGAATGAAGAGCCAGGGGCCTCTTGCAAGGTCCAGCATGGTGAGGTTCTTTAGTTTTTCCGGGATTCTCATTTCTCATTCCTTTGCTGGCGCAGCAGTTCAGCCGTTCCCAGTTCACTCTCCCGAGCGAGCCAGGCGAGGTAGTTTCTCTCTCCTCAATCCTCTCTCCTCGCCCTTGGACGGTCGGGCCTTCGGCCTTCCCTTGTGCTGGGGGAACGCCCCCCGCAACGCCCTCCGGATGTCTACCTGCACTACGATTGCGTCGAACGCGAACTCCCCTTCTTTCAGTGTGCCAAAAGCGCTCTTACCATCCGCGAGCCTACGGAAAGGGTAACGTACTCCGTGAATGATGTGCATGTACCCAGCGTCATTAGAGCGAAAAGCATTGAACCAATTCGACGAGCAGATTCGGAAAATCCATCAGGCAAAGTCGATCTGGGTCCGCTAATTGAGCGCGGTCTGAAATTATGCCCGTCCCGACACACCAGAATCCGACCTCAGCAGTTGGGGACTTGCTCAATTGTCCGCACAAAAAAACTGCGTCATTTTTCGACGCAGCTCCGTCTCAGCCCTGCTCTGAATCCCTTCGTTCGGGAGCGTGCAATTCATTCCCAAAAGTCCCACCTGGTTGCGGCTAACCAATGTGACCACTTAACATACAGAGTTGCGTAAATGAACTTGCAATCGCGCCACAGCGCTTTCAACAGAGGTCCTTCATCTTTGACCTGCACTCTTTTGTAAGGAATCATGCCACTCGACCGATCCATCTGATCAAAGGAACGAAGAACCATCTTCCCAGCGCAGCTTTCAGTGAATCGAGCACCGTGAACGACGTCAAAAATAGAAACAGTTCAAGAGGTATCAGGCAGAGCGCAGCATACCAAACGAATTTATTCGTAACAGTACCAAATTCAATGAAGAGTATCAACCCCATGAGCGCCGCGAGTCTCACCGCAGCCTGAGTCAATACTCTTTTCTCCGCCGCAGGATAGTTCATCCGGCCCCGCCGTTCCATATCTCGAAGCAAAAGAGGCACTGATGTGGTCACCCATTGGAACACTGGCGCCACCCGAAAGTTTCGATCGCGGCGCTCGTCCTTTCCTCGGTATGACAGACGTGACAGGATGGAAGAGCAACGAATCCCAAACGTCTGACAAAAATGAATACTGTAGTTGAAATGAGAAGCCGACCTTGGGCCGGCTCCCCCCTGTTGCTTATCGAATTGATCACTTCAAACACGATGACTTGGAAACCTCCCAGCGCTACGACTGGAATCAGTCCTTAGAGGAGCGGCTCAATGGGTTCAACGATCTGTGCAGTTTCCACCTCGTGGGCCCTTCCAAGCGCCTGAACGATTCCTTTCGTCTGGGCATACTGTTCTCAATTGCCAAAATAGTGGAAGTAATGCATACAGCCCACGAACAGCACATACAGTGCGGCTGCGGTATAGGTGACGAAATCGTAGAGGGTGTGCTTCCGGTCGTCCGGCTCTCTTCTGTTGAGGTTAATCATTGGAGTTTCCTCCTTCCTATGCTGGACGCATACATAGACTACCCCACTTTGACAACCGGATCAGTGAGCTTGGCCCCATATTCCGGGCCGCGAGCCAGGGTGTATAATGGAGTAATTCACGTGGCCAGAGGGTGGACACAGTATCGTGGTCAACGAACCGCGGCGGCACACGGCTGCCCGCTCGCAGCCAGCACTCAAGTCAGCATTGATAGCCGCTCCCGTGTCCATCGCTGCGTCTCCGCGAACGCCAATCGCGCAGCGACAGATTCTAAATCTTAACTCTCAACCAGGACTGCCGTGCGCACCAGCGGCAACCATACCTGACCGCCTGATTCAACTCTTACGACCATGACCTACTACTTTCCCTTCATGGATGATTCCGGATTCATCCTGCTGATTCCTCCCATCCTCGTCGCCGTGTGGCTGATCACCACCAGCACGCCATGGAAGCGCAGAAGACACCTGTGGAGAAAACTTAAGCAACTCCTGTCCCCCGAAGACCCACCTTGACGACCTGTCCCACTTGCGCCGCGTCGCCAAGATAGTCTCAGGAGACCCCCATGTTGAAGAAACTCTTGGTTGTGATGCTCGCCCTCTCGCTCGCCGCCTGCAACCCTATAGCCCGAATAATGCCGCAACACCTCACGCGGTGTTCCTCGGGTAGTTTAGTCATGCTGCCGGGACAAAGCGCTGAGGGGTTGGAATCAGATGATCTGCCCAACTATATCGACATAGTTGGCGCAAGCTCTGAACTGGATGGCGAAACACTGACGGCTGTTTTCCACCTGAGAGAAATCCCCGAGCGGATGGAATTCAACCGCAAAGGCGTGCCGGATGGCCGCGTAGAGTACATGTGGGTTGTGGCGATCAGTACCGAAGGCGACCCCAATCTTACCCTCGTCCAATTCGATTACTGCCTAGAGGCCTCTTACGCAGCCACCAGGCTCTCAGAAAACACGCCCGGCACAATGCGCGATGCCAATGCCGCACTTCAAGGCGACGTGTTGAAATACAGTCCTGATTCCGATAAGCAAACCCTGGTCATGGACCCCCTAGAGCAAAGTGTTGATCTGGCAATCTCTCATCAAGACAACACATTAATAATCGTAAGTCACGTTCCGGGAATCAAGCCCAAGTCCACCATCATATTCTTTACCCACGACTACCTGCTGGGTCACGATTTCATCGAGTGTGGGCCCGGTTGAGGTTGGAATAACTCATGTGTTCACCGGACAACTGCCGACCCGTTGCGCCTCCTTCGAGCCTCTCCAAGGCAACCTGATACGTGTAGACAGCCTAATACTCCTGCCATTTCTTTACCATCGAACTGGCCCTCCACAGGCTTGGTGACTTGCGCCATCATATACCTTAGCTTGTGATCCAGTTCTTGGGGGGCAGGTCAATCAGCCTTTAGCCACCTCTGCCTCTGACCGCGAACCACCGCATTCCCGCCATTTCAAACCCGTTTGACTTATACCCTGCTATCCTCTATTCTTCCCTGAAACCAAGCCATGTAACGTCCGGACAGTTCGCCGCTATACCCGCCGACATCGTCTCGGCGGCATTCGCCAAAGAACGACAATTCACTGTTGGCAACAACTTCATCGGCTCGCCGTTTTCGGTAGAAATCTCCTCTGCCCACTTCAGTTCCATTGCAGCCCGCACCACAACTGTGACGCCCGTTGCAGTCAGAACATTCGCAACGTCATCCAGCTGCCAAGAGAAACATTGCGAACCAATTCCAGAACAAGAGCCGCACCCAGGACTGCCGTGCGGCTTCTCCCCATGAGGAGGCGCCAAAGATGAACGACTCTCCCATCCGCCTCGGCATCATCGGCATGGGCCCCGCCAACATGGCGTCAACCATGACCATGCTCCAGGAGGAGCCGGACCTGCGCTACACCATCACCGCAGCCTGCGCCCGCCGCCCCGACGTTTTGGAGCAGGCCGCCCGCCAGTTCAACATCCCCTACTGGAGCACAGACTACCGCGACATCGTCGCCCGCGATGACGTCGACGTCGTCTGCGTCTATTCACCCGACGCCCTCCACGCCGAGTCCTGTATCGGCGCGCTCGAAAACAACAAGCACGTGATGTGCACCAAGCCGATGGTCACCGAGCTCGAGGACGCCAAACGCCTGGTCGACCTCGTCCGCCAGACCGGCGCCAAGTTCCTCGTCGGCCAGACCATGCGCTTCGACCGCCAGTTCCTCGACGCCAAGAGGCGCTACGACGAGGGCCACCTCGGCAAGCTGATCGCCCTCGAGAGCTTCTACCTGCACGACATGCGCCCCATCTACGACTTCACGCCCTGGCGTCTGACCATGCCCCAGGACTTCATGTTCGGCGGCTGCGTACACAGCATTGACGTCATCCGCGCCTTCGGCGGCGACATCAAGCGGGTCCACGCCATCGCCAACAAAGGCGGCCTCACCCCCGACTACCCCATTCCCGACAACTTCTTCCTCAACGTCGAATTCACCTCCGGCGTCATCGGCCGCGTATCCGGCCTTTACGGCATCGTCCACCCGCCCCTGCCGATGATGCAGTACGGCGTCTACGGCACCAAGGGCAGCCTCCAGGGGGAGTACACCGACAACGAGCCGGGCGAAATCCGCGTCGTCCTCGACGAAAAAATCGATGAAGGCGTCGAGACAACTCCCTACGACGCCGAAACCGATCTCAGTGCCTACGGCCACGGAGCCACCGTCATCCGTTACATGCGCCACTTCCAGGACTGTCTGGACAACGACAAGGAGCCGTCGCCCGGCGTACTTGACGGCGCGAAGTCGGTGGCGGCGGGCGTGGCGGCCTGGGAGTCGATTCGAACGGGCAATGCTGTGGATGTGTTTAACGAATTCTAAATTGGGTTGCACAGGGCGGCGCGTTTGCAGCGCTTTCGTCCACCACATTTCGGAGGAAAAAGCCGGATGGCGCCAGTGAAATTTCTAATCTGCGGCTCTGGGGGAGCCGGCCTGCATTGCGCCCATGTCGCGACCGCCGACGGCCGCGGCGAGATCGTCGGCCTCTTCGATCCGTACGGCGCGCAGCTTGAAGAGGCGCTGGACAAATACCCCGATGCCGCGGCCAGCGACAACTACGAAAAACTGCTCGACGAGACCGGTCCGGACGCCGTGGTCGTGGCCGGGCCCGACCATCTCCACGCCGAGCAGACCATCATGGCCCTCGAACGCGGCTGCCACGCCCTCGTCGAAAAGCCCTTCGCCACGAGCGTGGCCGATGCCCGGCGCATGATCGAAGTCGAGGAGCGCACCGGCCTGCACGTGATGACCGACCAGACGATGCGCTACGTCTACCCCTGGCGGGAGATGGTCCTGGCGACGAAGGCGGGCGAGATTGGCGAGCCGTTCTTCATCCAAGGCGACTACATCCACGACATGACCGAGTGGTACTGGCCCCACGGCAGGCATCACACACCGTGGCGCATTGATGAGGAGAATCCGCAGAACATCCTGCTGGGAGGGGGCATTCACCCGATCGACCTGATGCTGTGGGCGGTGGACTCGCCGGTGGAGGAGGTATCGATGTACAGCAGCGGGAGGTGTGTTCCCGAGTTTCCCAGCGAGGACTGCTACATTCTGATCATGAAGTTCGCCAACGGCGTACTGGGCAAATGCCACGTAACCAGCGGCTGTTCGGGGCCGACCTGGCACGGATTCTTCGAGAGCTACGGCCTGACCGGCACACTGAAGGAGGGCAGTCTCTACCGCCGCGACGAAGAGCCGTTCGAGTTGGAGGATTCGTCGTCAGGCAACGTCGTGGGCGGACACGGCTGGGCCGGTTCTGTGGTGGCATTCCTGGACCTGCTGGAGGGGAAAGCCGAGAATCCAATCACATCGAAAGCAGGGGCGAACAACGTCGCCGTCTGTGAAGCAGGACTGCTCTCGGCGCGGACCGGCCGGTCCGAAAAGGTGGAGTGGTTCTACTAAGGTTGGGTCCAGACATTCAGGCGGCGTTCTTCCTTTTGCCGGCAAATCGTACTGAGGCGGGCACATTTTTTCCTCACATTGTATAGGCACAGCCCGCTGTTCCAATCCATTCCTGGCCGCCCCACAAGGGTGAAATCGAGCCATAAATGGGAGGTAAACAATTTGAATCATCGTGTCACGGTCCCCCTTGCATTTGTTTCAGTTTTCCTGACTTTCATATATTTTGGCCGCCCTGCCGCAGCCCAGACGGAAGTCGCGGCAACGCCGACGCCGCGGGCCGGTTTGATAGTACAAGGAGAAAACATTGCGGGGAAGGGGAAGGTAGATGCCTCAGCGCAGAATGATTATATGGAGAAAGTGAATGACGGCAACGTTCTAACGATGTGGACTGCGCAGGATTTCGCGCCGCAGTGGATCTCACTTGAGTTTGATGAATTTCATTTGGTGAGCAAGATTGAGTTGGTGATAACCCAAAGCGAAGCCGGCTTGTCGACACACGAGCTCTGGTTGGGAGATGATTCGAACACGGTGACACCGTACAGGCAGTTCGAGAATGTTCTTACCGAGGATGGGCAGATACTGGAAGTTTTCCTCGATCCTCCGAGACGCATCAACAGGGTATTCGCCCTGACGAGGGAGAGCAAGGGCTGGGTCGGGTGGTACGAGATGAGAGTTTTTGAGGCGGTTGCCTACAGTGATTGGAAACTCCACGAGACTGCTTCCGGGTTCGAGTTGCCCGTGAATGCGAGCCATGCCGGCGATGGGAGCGGTCGTATTTTCGTCGTCGAACACAAAGGCCGGATTCGAATCCTCAAGGACGGCGTTATCAATGACATTCCCTTCCTCGATATCACAGATCGCGTGAAGTGTTGCGGAGAGCAGGGCCTGTACAATATCGTCTTCCCGCCAACCTATCCCGAGGACTCGCACTTTTATGTGAGCTATACAAATCCTGACGAGACGGTGATCAGCCGTTTCAAGACCACAGCCAATCCCGACATTGCCGATCCGGACAGCGAGGAGGTGCTGCTTACGATTCCCCAAGCGCATATGAGCCACAATGGCGGCTCAATGGCGTTCGGCCCCTCAGACGGTTACCTGTATATCGGCAGCGGGGATGGCGGCGGCGGCGGCGGCAACTGGCTCAATCCACAGGACCCCGGAACACTGCTGGGCAAGTTATTGCGAATCGATGTGGAATCCGGGGGTAAACCGTACGACGTTCCAGAGAGCAATCCTTTTGTGGGCGTTGACGGCTACCGCCCTGAAATCTGGGCGATGGGGCTGCGCAATCCCTGGGGAATTGCGTTTGACCGGCAGACCGGTGCGCTCTTCATTCCCGACGCAGGCCGGAATGCAAGAGAGGAGGTGAATTTTCAGGACGCGGACAGTGTCGGCGGAGAAAACTACGGGTATAGCCTATGGGAGGGGAACTATTGCGCCTGGTCCTGCAATGTAGACCGATTGGTTTATCCCGTTTCTGTATATGAACAGGGAGAGGGACGATGCGTTGTTGTCGGCGGCGCGGTGATGTCGTCCTTCTTTGTATACGCTGATTTTTGCAAGGGCAGCATTTGGGGATTGCAGCGCCAGGGAGACAGATGGAAGAGCCCCCTGTTGATCGACACGGGCACAGCGATAAGCAGCATCGGCTCTGACGAAGCGGGCAATCTCTACGCGACCGCCTACGCGCTTGGCAAGGTGTTTCAGCTTGTTCCGGAGGTAAAGGGGCCGGAGGCCGAAGACGAAGAAGGGGCGGAAGCCGAAGACATCAACGCAGAGAGCGAGGAAGGCGCCGCCGCGGACGCGTCCGATGGCGAGGAGAGTGAGGAGGGTAGGGTTGTAGAGGGGACTGGCGGCGAATAGCCGTTTCGAGGGAGTTGGCCGACCACTTCCTGCTCCCGGTGCCGGTTGGCGGCCCGTTCACCAGCATTTCAGCCGTTGCGCAGCCTTGCCAGCGCACCGTGTGAAACAGTGTTCTCGCCCGCACAGCCGCCTGGGCCGTGATCGAGAGAAACTGCCGCGAGGCCGATCCTGCAGGCGTCGGACGCATGCGCCCAGAGAGTTGCCGCCGAGCTCCTTAATCTGGCGCTCCATGCACTGGTTAGTTCGACATTGAAGGCTTTAGCCTGTCAGCCGGTCGGGATGGAGGTCCTCCTGGCGGGCGAGGCAGTCGTTGCAGAGGAATCGTGTTCCACTCATCAAGGCCCCAAAGGGGGGAAGGGAAAACACCATGCAGAACACGAGAATGAGTCGCCGCAATTTCTTGCAGATCTCGTCGGCCGCGACCGCGGGGGCTGTGCTGGCTGCATGCGCGCCCGTCGGCGGCGACATGGCCGGCGGCGACATGGCCGAAGACATGCCCGATCAATTGGAAGCCGAGATCACCGTCTGGCACCAGGACTGGGACGGCATGAACCGCATCCTGGCCTGGGCAACCGAAGCCTTCGCGGAGGAGGAACCCGGAGTAACCGTCAACACACAGCCTATCGGCTACGGTGATCTGCTCGCCAAGCTGCTGCCCTCGATCGCGGCCGGGAACGAAGGCGACATCAACTATCACTACACCGACTGGGTCGTCGCCACCGACGTCAGCCAGGTCTTCCTCGAGATCACCGACCTCGCCGGCGGGCGCAACGCCCTTGAGGAGCGCTTCTTCCCCGCCGCCTTCACCGCCGTCAACGCGCCCGAGGGCAAGGCCTACTACTATCCCTACATCTCCGGCCTCTCCGACTGTGTCCTCGTCCTTAACACCGACCACTTCTCCGAAGCCGGAGGCGACTGGACCCAGTGGAGCGATCTTGGCGTCGTCATTGACGACTGTCTCAAGGTCCGGCAGATCGATGATGACGGCAACATGACCCATGCGGCCTGGACACTCACCGGGATGTTGGGCCTCTTCCCCCAGACGCTCATGTACCAGCTAGGCGGCGCGCCGTACGACGTCGAGACTGCCACATTCACCTACAATAGCGAAGAAGGAATCGCGGCCTTGCAGTTCATGCACGACATCATCTACGAACACCGCCTCTTCGACTGGGATTTCGTCGATAACGTCTGGCAGGACATGGCCAACGGCATCCTCTCCATGGAAGGGATGGGCTCGTGGACCTACAGCGTCCTCGCAAACCAGTTCCCGCTCAACCTCGAAGCAGTGCCAATGCCCAGCCACCCCGACGCCGTCGACCGCATCCTCTGCCCAAGTCACATCGGCTCCTGGGCCCTTTCACGGCGCCTCTCCGACGATGTCGCCAAGCTGGACGCCTCCATCGCGTTCATCGACATGATCATGAGCACCGAAGGGCAGCTGCAGGCCATGGAGTTCTACTCCGGCAGCCTCATGAGCCCCGCCGTCTACGCCGACCCGCGCATCGAAGAGACCACGTATGGCGCTGTGTCCAAGAAGTGCGCGCTGGGCGTCTGGCCGCATGCCCGCTACGCCGGCCACCACGTCGCCAACCCGGCCCCGGCTTGGCGCGAGGCCGAAAGAGCGCTCACCGGTGAAATCTCCATCCAGGAGGCCGTAGAAAACATCGACATTGAAATGCAGGGCCTCGAAGACACGGCCCTGGAACGACTCAACGCCTGATCTTCCGCGGCAGGCAGGGGCGGTCTTTGCGGGCCGTCCCGCCCGCCGCGTGACCTGTTACCGCAAATCTGAAAGGGACTGCAGCCATGGCAGTCACAGCAGGATCCAGCCCAACTGACGCTGCGCCGGTCCGACCCCAGCGTTCCTGGCTCTCTCAGTACAGCTGGCTGGGGATGGGCTTTGCCTTCACCCTCTCCGTCTTTTACCTGGTCATGTTCGTCGTCCCCTTCGGGACCGCCATCTGGCTCTCTTTTCACAACTGGGACTACATCCAGAGACCGGTCTTTGTCAATACGCGCAATTTCGCCAAGCTGCTCGGCGACGCCGGCTTCTGGGACGCGCTCTGGACCACAGTACAGTTCTCAGTCGTCGAAATCTTCGTCGCCCTCAGCCTCGCCCTCCTGCTCGCGCTCGCGCTCAGCCACCTGCGCCCCGTATACCAGTACACGCTGCTCGCCATCTACAACCTACCCGTCATCATGCCCGGCGTCGTCAGCGTCCTGCTCTGGAAATGGCTCTACCGCACCAATGGCGGCGCCTTTAACGCCGTCCTCGCATCGCTCGGGCTACCGGAACAGCCCTTTTCAAGGAGCCCCGATCAGGCCCTCTGGTGCATAACACTCATGGTGGTATGGATCTTCCTCGGCAATTCATCGATCGTCCTGCTCGCCGCCATCAACGAGGTGCCGGACAGCCTGCTCGAGGCCGCCCAACTCGACGGCGCCAGCGCCTGGAAACGCTTCACCGCCGTCACTCTGCCCCTGATCCAGCCCGCCATGGCCTACCAGGTCGTAACCAGCATCATCGGCACCATGCAGATGTTCGAGCCCTTTCAGCTCATGCCCGGACCGGGCCACAGCACGCGTACACTTTCCCTGTACACTTACCAGCTCGGTTTCGAGGTGCTGAACCTTGGATACGGGGCCGCCGTCTCCATCGCCATGTTCGTCATCCTGCTCAGCGCCACGCTTTTCGAGCTTCAGCGCCGCCGCAGGTCCTGGGACTATTAACGGAGAAGCGCCATGACCGCGACCACAACCGCCGTTTCCCGCCTCTCAACGCCCTACTGGCAGCGCACTCGCTGGCAGACCTGGCTGCTCATCGCCATCCTCATCGGCGGCGGCGTCCTGATGCTGTACCCCTTCGCCTGGCTTGTCCTCTCGGCCTTCAAGCTGCCCGCGGACATCATCCGCATTCCCCCTACACTCTGGCCCGAGACGTGGTCGCTCGAAGCATTCCAGGTCGTCCTCTCCCACAAAATCGGGGGCGGCAGCCTCGCCCGCTCCTACCTCAATAGCATCTTCGTCACAATCACGACCGTGATCGCTGTCCTCATCACATCGACGCTGGGCGGCTACTGCTTCGCCCGCTTGCGCTTTCCCCTGCGCGAACCTCTCTTCTACTTCGTGCTTTCGACCACCATGGTGCCCTTCCTCACCCTGCTAATCCCTCTCTACGTCGTCATGGACAGGCTCGAGCTCCTCAACACGCTGTGGGTACTGATTGTTCCCTCAGTATTCTCATCCTTCGGCATCTTTCTCTGCCGTCAGTTCGTTTACGGCATTCCCGTCGAACTCTACGACGCCGCCAAGATCGACGGCGCCGGCGACTTCACCATCTACACGCGCATCATCGTCGGCATGATGAAGCCGGTTATTTCGGTGCTGGCGATTTTCAGTTTCAGGGCCACTTTCAATGACTATCTCTGGCCCCTCGTCACCATCACCGACGGCGGCAATTACACGCTTCCTCTCGCCCTGCGCGGCATCGGCAATTCCTTCGGCTGGTTCGACTACTCCAAGGTCATGGCCAGCTCTTTGCTTACTTTGATTCCCCCGCTTATCGTGTTTTTCATCTTTCAGCGCAACCTGGTGAAGGGCATTGCGTTGACCGGCATAAAGGGCTGATTGGGGGAAGAGGCTGGAATCCAGCGCTATTCGTCAGCCGCTCAGGCGGAGACCGGCATACCATATTGGGGGGCAGGATGGGCAAAGAGATCGGCGTAGGCGTGATCGGCCTGGGAATGGGGGCAAACATGCTTGCGATCAACCAGGATGCGACGTCGCGGATGGAGGTGCGCGCGCTGTGCGACAACGACGCCGCGCGACTGCAAGGGCTGGCCAAACAGCACGGAATCCCGTACATCACCGAGGACTACCAGGAACTGGTGGCCCGGCCCGACATCGATGTGGTCGGCATCTATTCGCCCGACCATCTGCACATGGCGCATATCGAGGCCGCGGCCGCCAACGGGAAGCACATCATCTGCACGAAGCCGATGGTGGTCTCGTTGGAGCAGGCCAGGCGGGTCGTGCAGTTGGTGCGGGACAGCGGCATCAAGTTCCTGGTCGGACAGACGAGCCGGTTCGTGCCGCGGTTTATGGCTGCGCACAGGTTATTTGAAGACGGAGATCTGGGGCGCCCGTTGTTTGCGGAAGCCAGCTATGTCCACGATATGCGCCCGGTGATGGATCGCACTGCCTGGCGGCACGAAGCTCCGCAGGACTGGCTCTATGGCGGAGCATGCCATCCAATCGACCTGTTGCGCTGGTTTTTGGGCGATGTCGAAGAGGTATTCGTATATGCTTCATGCAGCCACATGGACGACCGCTACCCAGCAGACAAGCATGACAATTTCCTGATCAATCTGCGTTTCCGTTCCGGCGTCATCGCCCGCATCCTGGCCGTGTACGGACTGGTGGAGCCGCCGCTGCCGATGCAGGAGTTGGGCATTTACGGTGACAAGGGATCCTTTGTCAACGACAGAGTGGTGCTCGACAAGATCGACGGCCAGCCGGTGATGTCACTGGACTTCAGGCATGAAGCCGGCCACGGGCAGGAGGTACTGCGGTATATGCGTCACTTTGAATCGTGTTTGAGCGAGGACAAGCGGCCCCTGATTGACGAGGTCGCGGGGGCGAAGGTGATTGCCACCGCGTCGGCCTGTTGGGATTCGATTCGGACGGGGCTGCCGGCAAAGGTTGGGGGTGTGCTTTAACGGGAAGGAGGGAATCCAGACGGTTCGGTGGTCTTCTCAGTTTGTCATTGTTTGCGCATGGCCAAGCAACTATCCAGAGGAGGAACTTACCATGTCCAACCGTTTAACTCGACGCGAAATGTTGCATTTGGGAGCAGGACTGGCGGGCACTGCGGCACTGGCCGCCTGCGCGCCGGCCGCCACGGGCGGAGACGCAGCAGCCGGGGAAAGCATGACAGGCTCTGATGCAAGCGGCGAAAGGACTCAGATCCGCTTTGCCAGCTTCGACTGGTTCGCCAATGTGCCCGGCATACAGTGGGCTGAGTACCACCAGGACGAGGCCTTCCCCCGCTACTACGAGGAACACCCCGAAGTTGAAATCCTTTGGGAACCGCACGGAGACGGCTGGTCCACCAAGGTGCTGACCAACATGGCCGCCGGCACAGCGCCGGACGTCATGTCCACCTGGCCGCCCATCATCAACACCTGGGCGGAAAAACAGCAGCTGCTCGACCTGCAGCCCCTGGTCGATCAGGACATCCCCGATGCCGACGACATCTTCCTAGCCGCCGGTTGGGACCAGTGCTGGGACCAGATCACGCAGATCCGCATGGCGATGGTGACCAACATCGACGTGACCAGCGTCTACTACAGCAAACCTGCCTTCGACGAGCTCGGCGTCGCCTACCCCGAACAGGATTGGACCGTCGACGACTGCGCGGCCACCGCCTGCGCGCTGACAAAGAAAAATGACGACGGCGAGATCACCCGCTGGGGCGGGCAGCTGCGGCCCAGCTACGTGTTGGGCTACTTCTACTATGTCGAAGCCTGGGGCGGGATGGTCCGGGATGACGAGACTTTGATGAACTGTATGCTCGGCGAGGAGGAGGCCCTGGCCGCCTTCGAGTGGATTCGCCATAACATGTGGGACCTCAACTGCCTGGCGCAGAGGAACCAGGTGAACGCTTCCGGTATCCCCAACACGTGGACCGGCGTGCTGCCCGCCGATATCGTCGCTTTCGCCGAACGCAGCGCCGACCAGTTCTTCGACCTGGCCGATCAGATGGAAGAAGGCTCGTGGGACATCAATCACATTCCTACGGGCCCCGTCGACCGCGTCTGCATGGGTGCGCCCGACCAGTGGTGCGTCTACAAAGGCGTCGCCGACCGCGGCAACCACGACGATGTCTGGGAGTGGGTCAAGTGGATTGGCGCCGGTGAGTGGTACCAGGACAATGTGGCCCGCAGGTCAGGCCGTCTGCCCGGCCTCGCCAGCGCCGCCGACAAGTGGCCTGGCTTCTTGCGCGAGATCGACGGACGCCTCGAACCGGTCCAGCTGGAGGTGATCGTGGATCAGCTTAAGACTGGTGAGGCCCGCGGCCCGCAGCTCTTCCGCTTCCAGTCCGTGGCCGAAGAGCTCCTGGTTCCCGCTATGGAGGCCATCTACGTTGAAGGCTCCGAGCCTGTCAGCATCCTGGTCGACATCTCGCAACAGGTGACTGAGGCTCAGCACGCCACGCTCGAACGCATGGGGTAGATTAGGGGGAAGGAAGAGGAGTGAGGCTGTTCTCCTTACTCCTCTTCCTTTCCGTTCTCGAACTGTAGGAGAACCTGACGGCGATGCGACTCGCACAGCAGTGGAAGATGGGATCGTCACAGAAACGGCAGGACTTGATCACTGCCTATCTCTGCCTGCTGCCCTGGATGATCGGTTTTTTGTCATTTGTCTTGGGTCCGATGTTGTTTTCGCTGGGTTTGAGCTTCTTCCGCTCTGATCTGCTCACCAGCACGTTCTTCGTCGGCCTCGACAACTACCGCGACCTCTTTCGCGAGGACCTCTTCTGGAAGAGCTTGCGGGTGACCTTTATCTATGCCTTCTCAACGGTTCCGCTCGGTTCCTGCCTTGCGCTCATGATCGCCCTTGTGCTGAATCAGAAGCTGCTCGGGCTGGGCATCTGGCGCACCATCTACTATTTGCCTACCGTTATCTCCGGTGTCGCGGTCTCGCTGCTCTGGCTGCAGATCTTCAACCCGCGCGCCGGCCTGCTCAACAACTTTCTGGACATCTTCGGCGTCGAAGGGCCGTCCTGGCTCTACTCGTCGACCTGGGCGCTGCCATCGCTGATAATCATGAGCGTATGGGGTGTAGGCGCCAACATGCTGCTCTACCTCGCCGGCCTGCAGGGCATTCCCACCCATCTCTACGAGGCCGCCACCATCGACGGCGCCAATAGCATTCGCAAGTTCTGGCATGTCACCATCCCGATGTTGACGCCCACCATCTTCTTCAACGTAACCATCGGCCTCATTTACGCGTTCCAGTTCTTCACCCAGGCCTTCATCATGACCGAGGGCGGTCCCAACAACGCCACACTGAGCATGGTGCTCTTCCTTTATCGCAAGGCCTTTTTGCAGATCCGTTTCGGCTATGCCTCGGCCGCAGCCTGGGTCCTCTTTGCCATCATCATTACCTTTACTCTGATATTCCAATACTCGTCGCGCCGGTGGGTCTACTACGAAGGAGAAGCGGCAAGGTGACGACCGGAATGATCTCGCAGGCAGTGGGTGAATTTTCCCTCTCCACTCACTTCTGAAAAGAGAGCGAGAGAGTAGCGCAACAATGCGTACTGAAAACGTCTTTGTAGAACAGAAGAGATTCGGCTACAGCCGCCCCGCCGGGCCGCTGTGGCGCTCCGCCGTCCATCAGGTCTGGCTCTGGATTCTGGTGCTGCCTGGCGCGGCTCTCTTCCTCACGCCCTGGGTATGGATGCTGCTGACCGCCGGCAAAGAGAAGAGTCTGATCTGGAAAATCCCGCCGGTCTGGATCCCGCCGACCTATCGCTGGGCAAACTACGTCGAGGCCTGGCTCAAGGGCGATTTCCTCACCTTTTTTTCCAACACCGCCTTTGTCGCCTCGCTCAACGTGGTGGCCGTAATCGTTTCATGCTCCATCGCAGCATTTGCTTTCTCCCGCATCCAATTTCCCGGCCGTACAATCCTTTTCGTCATCGTACTGAGTACGATGATGCTGCCGATGCAGGTAACGTTGATCCCTCTGTTCATGATTTTCAGCTGGTTGGAGTGGGTCAATACCTTCAAACCGCTGGTCGTTCCCCTCTTCTTTGGCGACGCCTTCAGCATCTTTCTCCTGCGCCAGTTCTTTCTGACAATCCCCCGCGAGCTGGATGACGCCGCGCTCATTGACGGCTGCAGCCGTTTTGCGGTCTTCTGGCGCATCCTCCTGTTCCAGGTGCGCCCGGCGCTGATCGTTGTGGCAATTTATCAGTTCACGTATAGTTGGAATGACTTCTTCGCACCGTTGATCTACATCAACTCACCGCAGCTATTCACGATCACTCTGGGGCTGAGCCGCTTCAAAGGGCGCACTGAGGTCGATATCCAATACCTGATGGCGATGACAGTCGTCTCGACTCTGGTTCCAATTGCCATCTTCTTCGTGACCCAGCGCACATTTTTGCAAGGGATTGTGATTACAGGAATCAAAGGATAATTCGCATGAGCGAGGAGAGAAAGAAAGAACAGCTGAAGATGATCTGGCCGGAGCAGCTGCTCGGTTCGCCGCCGGCGGTGCATGTGCCGGTTGGGTATACGCTGCGCACCTACCGGCCCGGCGACGAAGCGGGCTGGTACGACGTGATGGACCTGGCCGGGTTTTCCCGCTGGAATGACGAGATGCTGGAGCCCTGGCTGTCGCATATCCTGCCAGACGGCTGGTTTCTGGTCGAGCATCGGGCCAGCAGCAAGATCGTCGCCACGGCTATGGCCAACCACAGGCCCCAGGACATCCACCCCTTTGGCGGCGAACTGGGCTGGGTGGCGGGAGATCCCGAACACAAGGGCAAGGGACTGGGAATGGCTGTGTGCTGTGCGGTTGTGCGCCGCCTGCTCGAGGGGGGCTACAAGAACATCTTCCTCAACACCGATGACTGGCGCCTGCCCGCGCTCAGCATCTACCTGCGCCAGGGATGGATCCCCCTCCTCTACATGCCCGACATGGAAGAACGCTGGCGCGACGTCTGCGCCAACCTCGACTGGCCCTTTACGCCAGAAGAGTGGCCCGAAGGCCATAACAAGACCGTCTGAACATTCTTTCACCCAAATGAGCAGGGAATGGAGTTGCTATAGTCGTGAAGATTCCGAATTCAGGCCATATTGATCTGCGTGAACGAAGAATTTGCGCACGTCTGGCTGCCGAATTGCGAGCACGCTTTGCGACATTTGCCGCAGACTGGGATGCGCCAGAAATGGACATATACGACAGGTGGGAAGCCATCAGTTCCAACTCAACCTTGTCTCAAAGGAGAGAAAGGGATGATATTAATTCAGCCGGCCGAGGTTGATGAGGTACAGGAGATAAAGCGAGTTCTCAGCGATACCTGGATCGACACCTACCGATCGTTCATCCCGTTAGAAGTGATCCGGAAAATAACATCGCTCTGGCACAGCCCTGAAACGCTGGCCGCTGAGATAGAGAATGAGAATGTCTATTTCGATGTCGCGAAAGACGAAGACGGGGCCATAATTGGATTATTGACGGCGAGCCAACCAAGTGACGATATCGCAAACATTGGACGCTTGTATGTATTGCCCAGCCACCTACGTCAGGGCATCGGACTGAAACTGCTGGATGCGTGCATAGCGGCTTTTCCAGGCGTGCAGGCACTTCGCCTGGAGGTAGTGGCGCAGAATGAGAAGGGGATGGCCTTCTACCACAAACAGGGATTCCGGGAGTTGTCCCGCAAAGAGGAAGAACCTGAGGGGATTTCGGTGATGGTTGTCGAGATGGAGAAGAAACTCTGAATTAGGCTCTAGCACAGACTTTCACCATTTGCAGTTGGCTCAATTCCGGCTCCGTATGAATAGAAGGAATACATCATGCTTACCCAAGAACAGATCCAAACCTACCACGACGACGGCTATCTGATCGTCAAGTCATTCTTCGACGCTGAGGAGATCGAGCTGCTGCGTCGCACGGCCGTCGCCGACCGGCAGATGGACCAGAAATCCTTCGGCCGCGAGGACGGCGAAGGCGGCACCGTCCGCCTCACGCTGTGGAACCACCCCGGCAACGGCATCTACGGCATGTACGCCCGTTGCAATCGCGTCGTCAATGCGATGGAACAACTGCTCGGCGGCGAGGTATATCATTACCATTCGAAGATGATCCTCAAGGACCCCGAGGTCGGCGGCGCCTGGGCGTGGCATCAGGACTACGGCTATTGGTACGACAACTATGTGCTGTATCCGCTGATGTCGAGCGTCTCGATTGCGGTGGACCCGGCGACGCGCGAGAATGGCTGCATGCAGGTGCTCAAAGGCTCCCACCACATGGGCCGCATCACCCACGTCGAAACCGGACAGCAGGCCGGCGCCGAATTGGAGCGCGTCCTCGAAGCTGAAAAGCGCCTTGAGTTGGTCCACTGCGAAGCGGAGCCGGGCGACGCGCTCTTCTTCCACTGCAACATCCTCCACCGCTCCGACCAGAACCGCTCGAACAACCCGCGCTGGTCGCTGATCTGCTGCTACAACGCGGCCCGCAACAACCCCTACCGCGAGGCGCACCACCCCAGCTACACACCGCTGGAGAAGGTTTCCGACAGCGCAATAAAGGAAGTCGGGATGACCCGATTCGAGGATGACGAAAGTGATGTCGCCTTCCTCGATCCCGAAAACATTCCCACGTCTGACGACTAAGTGAGGACAGCCGCAAAATGAGCAAGTACAAATTCCTGATCAGCGGAGGCGGCAGCGCCGGACGCAGTGTGGCCCAGGTGGCCGCGGCAGACGGACGCGGCGAGATCGCAGGTGTGGTCGACCCGCAGGAGTCGATGCTCAACAGAATGGAGAGCCTGTACCCACAAGCCGCCCTCGGTGTAGACTACGTCCAACTCCTGCGCGAGACGCAGCCCGACGTGGTCGTTGTGGCCGGGCCGGACCACCTGCACGCCGAACAGACGGTGATGGCGCTGGAGCAGGGCTGCCACGCCCTCGTCGAAAAACCGCTGGCAACGACGGTGGAAGACTGCCAGCGCATCCTCGACGCCGAAGCCCGGAGCGGCGCCCACGTCATGACCGACCAGACGATGCGCTACATGCACCCATGGCACGAGATGGCGATGATGGCCAAGTCAGGCGAAGTCGGCGACGTCTTCTTTGTCCAGGGAGATTACATCCACGACATGTGGAGCCACTACTCGCCCGAAGGCGCGCATCACACGCCCTGGCGCATCGACAAGCAAAACCCGCAGAACATCCTGCTCGGCGGGGGCTGCCATCCACTCGACCTGATCCTGTGGACCGTCGAGTCCCCCGTCACAGAGGTCTACGCCTACAGCAACAAGATGAGCGTCCCGATGTTCCCCGACGACGACTGTTACATCGTCATCCTCCAGTTCGAAAACGGCGCGGCCGGCAAGGTCTACGTGACCAGCGGCTGCTCCGGGCATGGGATGGGCGAAGGCATGGGCGGCGGCTTCCTTGCCGTCTACGGGACAGAGGGAACGCTGTGGAAGGGCAAACATTATCGCCGCGACCACGAACCGGCAGACATCGAAGAGCCGGTCACCGATGCTGTTGTCGGCGGCCACGGCTGGGGCCGCTCGGTCGTCGACTACCTGGACCTGCTCGACGGCAAGATCAGCAATCCGATCCCGGCCAGCCGCGGCGCCAATATCGTGTCGGTGTGTGCGGCCGCGCTCGAGTCGATCCGCACCAAGAAGCCGCAGTCACCCCATTGGTTCTGACAGTTCCGACAGGGGTGCCAGGAGAGAAGAAAGATGCTCACCCACGAACAGCTACGTCACTTTGCAGAGCACGGCTGGGTCCTGGAAGAACACGTGCTCAGCCAGGAGCAGGTCGAGGCTTACAAAGCCGCGCTGGAGCGGCAATCCCATTACGTGCGCCCGATTTCCCACGAGGATGACGACGAGATCGTCCACATCGACTGCATGGTCAACGGAGATCCGATCTTCCGCGAGTGGCTGATGATTCCGCAGGTGCTGGAGGCAAATCGCCAGCTGATGGGCGCCGAAGTCAAGTACGAGACCTGCCACGCCATGATCAAGCGGCCCCACCCCGACCGCAACGACCTCCGGGCCGCTTTGCGGGAACCCGACAAGATGGGCTGGCATCGCGGCTTGCGCCCCAAGTGGGGCACCTTCCCCCACGACACCGACCCTGAGCTGATCAACTGCGTTTTCCTCAACAACATCACCTATCTGACAGATGTGTCGCCGGGCGACGGGGGAACGATGATCCTCGATGGGTCCCACAGACTTGAGGGCACGTATGAATCGCTCAAGGACAAGTGCCCAATCGTCGAGGCCACCGCAAGCGCGGGAAGCATCCTCCACTTCACCGAAACGCTGCTCCACGCAGGCGTGCCCATCCTGAGCGAAAACGTGCGCTATACGATGTTCTACGGCTTTACGCCCAACTGGTTCGTAAACTGGCCCGGCACAGAGGTCCCCGACTACGTGCTCAAGTCCGTCCGCGATGAAGAGCTGCGCGGTATCCTTGGCGGAAATTCGGGCTATTCCGGCCAATTTCCCGTGATTTGATTTCAAGAGAGAAAACGCGCCCCAAACCGGCGCGCGAGGAGAGGACGATGGCGAGACGCAACTTCTCGATGCAGGCATACTGGGAAGACCAGGTCGACAACTTCACGCCCAAGCTGCACTTTGACGGCAACACAACCGACTTTGAGAGCTGGCGTCAGACCGCCCACGCCAAGTACATGGATCTCCTGGGCAGCTTCCCCGAACCTGTCCCATTGGAGGCTGAGGTCGAGAGCAGTGTGGAGGACGACGGGCTGATCCGCGAGCGGGTAGTCTTTAACTCCGAACCCTACATGAGCGTGCCGTGCCAGGTGCTGCGGCCCAAAAACATGGCGGCTGACGGCACGAATGCGGCCATACTTTGCTCGCATGGGCACGGTCCGTTCGGGAAAGATCCGGTGGCTGGGATCCGTTCCAGCGACGAAATGAGCGCCAACATCAAACTGCACAACTACGACTACGGCTGGCAAATGGCCAAAGCCGGATATCTGACGATTTCGCCCGACCTGCGCGGCTTCGGCGAACGCCGCGACGGGCGCGACCCGTTCCCCGGCCGCGACCCCTGCAACGTCAACTATATCCGCGGCACGATGCTCGATCGCTGGCCGCTGACGTTGAACATCTGGGACATGAAGTGCTGTGTCGATTATCTGGAGAGTCGCCCAGAGGTCGATCCCAAGCGCATCGGCATGATGGGCCTCTCCCAAGGCGGCACAATGACGACCTTCGCCGTCGCCGCCGAGCCGCGCATCGCTGCCGCCGATATCATGGGCTACGTCAACCCCTGGAAAGGGTTCGCATTCGAGCGCGTCAATTTTTGCGGCTCGCAGATCGTGCCCGGAATCTTCGCCTGGTTCGACACCGATGACATCGCCGGCCTGATCGCGCCTCGTCCGCTCATGCTGGACATGGGCATGTATGACGACTGCTTCTACATCCACGACATGCTCAAAGGGTACGAAGGCGTGAAGCGGATATACGAAGCCGCCGGCGCGGCCGACCGGCTCTGGAAGCTGGTCCACCCCAGCGGCCACGGATGGGGCGGCGTCGAGGGGACGGCAGAGTTCTTCGGGAAATACCTGTAAGCTCGCCACTCTGGAGAAAAACGAGAGGCGAGGACACAGACCACCTCTCTCTTGCACAAGGCTCAGGTGAAAAAATGGCCAATGAGATCAAGGTCGCCTTCTCGGGCGCGCGCCGCGCAGGCTCCTTCTTCAAGGCGTTTCAAACCCACCCGGAAACGGAGATCGTTGCGCTCTGCGACCCCTACGCGCCGACCCTGGCGGCGTCGGGCGAGGCGACCGGCGTGACACAGCTCTACAGTGTGTTCGAGGAGATGCTGGACGAGGCGCGGCCCGATGCCGTGGTGGTGTCGTCGCCGATGCAGTATCACGCGCCGCAGGCGATTGCCGCGCTGCAGCGGGATATTCACGTCCTGAGCGAGGTGACGGCTGCAGTTTCCGTTGACGAGTGCCGCTGGCTGGTGGAGGCGTGCAACCGCAGCAGCGCCATCTACATGATGGCCGAGAATTACATGTACATGAAGCCGAACGTGTTGGTGGCGGCGCTGGTCGAGGCGGGCCTCTTCGGCGAGACCTACTACGCCGAAGGCGAATACATTCACGAGCTCTCAGTCCTCCACCACATGCCGGACGGCAGCCCGACCTGGCGCTACTACTGGCAGGTCGGCGTCAACGGCTGCACCTACCCCACCCACAGCCTCGGCCCTTGCCTCATGTGGATCAAGGAGCGGCCCGAACGCATCAGCTGCATCGGCACCGGCATCTGGACCGACCCCGAACACGCAATGGAAGATACCGTTCTGCTGTTGTGCAAGACGGGCAGCGAGAAACTGATGCGCATACGCGTAGACATGCTCTCCAAACGACCGCACTCGATGACCAACTACACGCTGCAGGGCACGAAGGGGGCCTACGAGAGCAAGCGCCGCCCTGGTGAAGGCGACTGGATCTGGCTGGAGGACTTCTGCCAGGACCCCGATGTCTGGGTGCCCTTGGAAACGTTCGAAGAGGAGTACATGCCGGAAATCTGGCGTGACCCGCCCGAGGAAGCGGTCCGCGCCGGCCATGGCGGCGGAGATTACTTCGAAGTGATGGATTTCGTCGACGCAGTGCAGGGGCGCAAACCGCCGCCAATCGACATCCACGCCGCCATGGACATGACCCTGCCGGGTCTGATCAGCCAGGACTCGATTCGGCGCGGCGGCGAGTGGCTGGAGGTCCCCAACACGAGGGATTGGGGGACGAACGGCAGTGGTTAGCGGGCAGCGCTGAGACGGGCCGAGGAGCGAAAGCCCATTAGTTGAGTCGTTCGAGGACCCCGGCTGCGCCCATGCCGCCGCCGATGCACATGGTGACGAGGCCGATCCGCTTGTCCTGGCGGGTCAGTTCGTGCAGCATTTGCACGGTCAGTTTGGCGCCGGTGCAGCCCAAAGGGTGGCCCAGGGCAATTGCGCCGCCATTTACGTTGACCTTCTCTTCATCCAGGCCCAGCTCGCGGATCACGGCCAGCGCCTGAACGGCAAAGGCCTCGTTCAACTCGACCAGATCAATCTCGTCGATGCTGACGCCGGCGAGTTTGAGCGCCTTGGGCACGGCGGCCACGGGGCCGATTCCCATTATTTCAGGCGCGACGCCGCCGACGGCAAAGCTACGGAATCGGGCCATCGGTTCAAGGCCCAGCCGCTCAGCTTTCTCCTCGCTCATCACCAGAACGGCTGCGGCGCCGTCGCTGGTCTGGCTGCTGTTGCCCGCGGTGACTGTCCCTCTGGCGTGAAAGACCGGCCGCAGCTTGGCCAGTGCCTCGAATGATGAGTCGCGACGGATACCTTCATCCTGGTCGAAGGTCGTCTTATAGGTCTTGGCGCTGCCGCCCTCGCCTAGGGTGAGCTCCACATCGAGCGGCACGATCTCGTCGTCGAACTTGCCGGCGTCCTGCGCAGCCGCCGCGCGCTGATGGCTGCGCAAAGCAAATGCATCCTGCTCTTCGCGCGTGACCTCGTACTGACGGGCCAGGTTCTCCGCGGTCAGGCCCATGCCGATGTAGACGCCGGGATGTTCCTTGGCCAGGGTTGGATTGGCCATGAACTTATTGCTGCTCATGGGGACCTGCGACATGGTTTCCACGCCGCCGGCGATTACGGCTTCGCCCATCCCGCTCATGATCTGCTGCGCGGCGAGGGCGATCGTCTGCAGGCCGCTGGAACAGAAACGGTTGACCGTTTGGGCAGGGACCTCGACGGGCAGACCGGCGCGCAGGCTGGCGATACGGCTCACGTTCATGCCCTGCTCGGCTTCCGGCATGGCGCACCCCATGATGACATCATCGATCTCATTGGCGTCTACAGCCGGCGCACGTTCCATCACGGCTCCAATCGCCGCGGCGGCCATCTCTTCGGGGCGTGTTGTGCGCAACGTGCCGCGCGGGGCCTTGCCTATAGCAGTGCGGGCGGCGGAAACGATAACAGCGCTGTTCATGGTGAACTGCTCCTTTGGAATACTGGGCTGCGCGAATCAGGTAGTGGATCGGTTGAATTGCCCGTTTGCCTGGATTTCACATGGAATTGCCGATTCGAAGAACGGGCCTGAACATTGAAGCCGTTCCAGTGTGTACCGTTGCAGATAAAGCGAGCGAATCATTGGCTATCTCAGTCAGCATGTCGAAAAAAATGTCCAAATATCAACATTCGTTCAGGTCTGATCCCGCAGAATTAACTCCTCCGCCCAACGGACGACGAACTCTGCGATCTCCACGGCCTCCATATACTCCTCTTCGGAAACAGGTCTGACAACTCCGGGATAGCGAGTGATGACGGCGTAAACCGAGAGTCTCTCCGCTTCAATGAGCCCCTCAGGGACAGTCTCTCCTGAATTCTCAATGAGCGACACCAGACGGGCCAGGTCATGAACATACGGAAACACAATTTGTCGCAGGATCAGGACCGCTTTGATTGACTTCTCGGCGGCCTGCTGGGCCTCGAAGCACAGGTCCTCCGGATAAGCGCCCGGAATTCTGTTTTTCGCCAAGGCAAGATTGCTTCTGGCGCGGTTCAGCCACTCCCTCGGGTCGTCAGGAGGGAAGCGTTCAGGAGGCCTCATAGATGACTTTGCCCTCTAGCAGGGCCGGTTTGATGACCAGGGCGTGACTATTCCTGAATCGCTCTACATCCTCTGGCGCTACCACGATCGCGTCTACGGCGGCGCCGACACCATGTAAACTCATGTATATTTGGCCCATCAGGTCAAGAGGGTCGCCCCCCTCTTTGATGATGAGCAGGTCGAGATCGCTGTTGCAGGTCATATCGCCGCGGGCGGCGGAGCCGAAAAGTATGATCTTTTCCGGGTTGGCCACTTCGACAACGCGTCGGATGACTTCCGCCAGGATTTCCTGGTTATCCATTTTCAAACCGTGAATGACGCGCCCCTTGCCGGACGCAGTGGATGGCAGTCACAAAATTTGCTGGCTGAACATTGCATGTTTCACCCGGCAGAATTTTCAGCGCAGGCCGGTCTCGACCTCAGTGACCCTGCCTCATATGCAGCGAAGCTGTACTCATGCTAACCAATTGCGTTGCAGACTGCCTCTTGAATCCGTCAACCTTTCAGGCGATGCTGCCTCTTTCGACGGAAATGAGTTGCCTTCCCGGCATTCACAAATCAACGTTATGGAATCGGGCGCTATGTTAGTTTCGCAGCGCCTTCCCCGTCTTCAGCATATGCCAGATGCGTTCGTGGCTCTTGGGATAGCCGCACAGGTGGATGAAGGCTTCCCGCTCCAGGTCGAGGAAGTATTGCTCGTCCATCCATGCGGGCTGGCTGAGCTCGCCGCCGCAGAGCACGTGGGCGAGATGGTTGGCGATGCGCGCGTCGTGTTCGCTGATGTGGCCGGCTTCGCGGAACATGTAGATGCCGACGCGAAGGTTGGCCAGGTGATCGCGGCCGGCGGCGTAGATATTTGCGGTGACCTCTGGCGGTCTGTAGCCGTCATCGGCCATGCGGAGCGCCTCTGCCCTGGCCTCGGCGAGCAGATGATCGTAGTTCATGACGACCCGGTCACGCGGGCCCAGGAATCCCATCTGGCGGGCCTCTGCGGCCGAGGATGAAACCTTGGCGAGGGCGATGAGTTCGAAGGCCTCCTGCAGATGGGCGGCCGGGTTGGCGTTTTGCGCATCCATGTGGGGGTTGACCAGGCGCCGGACCAACTCTTTGCAGCCGCCGGCAGCGGGAATCAGGCCGACGCCGACCTCGACCTGGCCGATGTACAGCTCTGCGTGCGCGACGATGCGGTCGGAGCCCATCGCTACTTCGGCGCCGCCGCCGAGGGTCATCTGATAGGGCGCGGCGACGACAGGCTTGGGGGCGAGGCGCAACTGCTGGATCATCTGTTGCAGACCGTTGATGGCGGCTTCCAACTGGTCGGTCTGCCCCCCCTGGGCCAGCGCGCCGATATACAGGAGGTTGGCGCCGGCGCTGAAGTTGCCTCCCTGGTTGCCGATCACCAGCCCGGCGGCGTCTCCGTGGAGGCGGTCGATGGCAGCGTCGGCGATTGGCGCGATCTGCATGTCGAGGGCGTTCATTTTGGTGTGGAATTCCAGCAGAAGCACGCCGTCGCCCATGTCGAGGAGGCTGGCGGAATCGTTTCCGGCAAGGGCGCCTGAGCCGCCTTTGAGCGCGGAGACGCTCACAGGCAGATCGATCTGATCAGTGGGCTCGTAGCTCCTGCGCTGCGGGATGTAGACCGGATTCCGGACCTCAATGGCGCCTTCGCCGGCTTTCTCTTCAAGCTTGTAGAAGGAGGAATGGCCGCTGGCGAGCATGTCCAGAACCCAGTCGGCGACGGTCAGGCCCTCCTCTGTCATGCGTTCGGTTGTCTCGGCAACGCCAAGCGCGTCCCAGATCTCGAAAGGGCCCATTTCCCAGCCGAAGCCCCATTTCATGGCGTTGTCGATATCTCTGGGGCTGTCCGCGATTTCAGGCAGGCGTTTTGAGGCGTACGCCAGCGTGCGGCTGAGCGTATGCCAGAGCAGGTCAGCGGGATCGGCGGCGTGTTCGTCAACGGCCCCGGAAACGGCGTTTTCGGCGGCTCCATCCATGGCTGCGTCGATGGTTTCGTCGATGGTTTCGTCTGTATTCTCAGCATCCTGGCCGGTTGCCCGGGCTGAAGTCAGGCTACGCAGGCGTTCGGGCAGGGGCGCATTTCTGACGGCGTCGATGCCCGGCCAACTTGAGCGGCCCGGTTGCATGTAGTCGATTTCGCCTTCGGAAGCTGCCTGCAGATCCAGGCCCCAGAAACTCTTTCTGCCTCTTGCGTCGACGACGGTTTTGTAGAAGCCCTGGCCGGTTTTGGCGCCGAGGAGGCCGTTTTGAAGCAGAGTCATGAGCACCTGCGTACCAAGCGGTCCGCGCAAAATGTCCCGGTCCTCATCGTCAGGGATCAGGTCGTACAGGTTGTCGCCGACAAGCGCGGCGACGTCGATGCCGACGATGTCAAGGAGACGGAACGTGGCGGTTTTGGGCCGCCCGAGCAGTGGGCCGGTGAGGCGATCCACCTCTTCGACTGTGTAGTCATTGGCAACGGCAAACTCCAGCAGGCTGCTCATGATATAGCTGAACATGCGGTTGCCGACGAAGTTGGGCACGTCCTTTGCGACCACGACGCCCTTTCCCAGCCTCTTTTCGGCAAACTCTTTCATGTTGGCAACGACGGCAGGATCCGTGCCGGGGCCGGGAATCAGTTCCAGCAGGCGCAGGTAGCGGGGCGGATTGAAGAAGTGGGCCCCCAGGAAACGTCGCTGGAAGTCATCGCTGCGGTCGGCGCTGATGATATGGACAGGGATTCCGGACGTGTTGGTGCTGATGACGGCGTGATCGGGAGCAACTGACTCAAGTCTGGCCATCAGTTCCTGCTTGGGGCGAGGCCGCTCGACGATGGCCTCGATGATCCAGTCGCTTTGCGCGGCGGCGGCCCCCAGGTCGTCCTCAAGGTTGCCCAGTGTGATCAGTTTGGCTGCATCGGGGGTGAACAGGCTGGCAGGTCTCGCCTGCGTCATGCGCTCGAATCCTGCCCGAACGATGCGGTTGCGGACGGTCCGGTCATGCAGGGAAAGTCCCTGGTCGCGTTCATCGGGGGTCAGCTCGGTGGAGGCAAGGTCGAGGAGGTGGGAGGAGACGCCCGCGTTGGCCAAATGGCCGGCGATGGCAGCGCCCATTGTACCGGCGCCGATGACGGTGGCATGGCTGATTGTTCTACTCATGGAGGCGCTCCAATCTCTTTATTGCACTGCACCAGGTGGTGGTTGCAGGTCGTGCGGTTGCGGCGTCAACATAACAGGTCAGGCTGGGAGGGCGTCATCAATATTCTGCCGGTCCTGGTTGAAAGGCCATTGTATATCAGCGCTTTCCAAAGAGATGCGCTCAGAAGAGGCCGAAAAGCAGATCAAGCAGGCCGAAAAAGCGCAGGATCGAATAGATGACCACCACGATCAGCAGGTAGCGCACCCAGCGGTTGGCGTCCTTCACCGTCACGGCGAAACGCACAGCGGCCCAGGCTCCGATGCTCTGGCCCACGGCCATCAACGCGCCGATGCCCCAGTTGATCTCCAGCGGCGACAGGATAAAGACGACAAAAGCGACGATATTCAGGGCCAGCACGAAGATCAGTTTGACGGCATTGGCATGAACAATTGTATAGCCTACGCCGAGAACAAGCGCTGTAACGAGGAATACACCTACGCCTGCCTGAATAAAGCCGCCATAAATGCCGATGGCGAAGAAGAGAACGAGGACAAAGAGTTCAGGCCGCTCCTTGCGCACTTCTGATCGTTCTCGCAGCCACTTGGTTGGGTTGAAGAAGATCGTGACGAGGACGACGATCAGCATGCCGCCGATGGCCAGGTTCATGGCGTCTCTATCGAGAAGTGTGGCCACGTACGCGCCGATGATCGCGCCGGGCATGCCTGCCAGGCTCAACCAGAGACCGAATCGCAGGGAGTCGGCGTCCAGGATATTTTCGGCCTGCTGCTCTTCGGTCTGTCCTCCGCGCAACTGCATGCGCCCACTGCGGGCAAAAGTGGCGATGCCCACCACATTCTGGATGATTACGCCGATCCGGTTGGTCGCGTTTGCGGCCCCGGAATCGAGCCCGAGGAAGACCAGCATCGGCAAAGTCACGGCGGAGCCGCTGCCGGCGAGCGTGTTGATGATGCCTGCGACGATGCCGGCGAGAATGGCCAGGAGATACTGAAGAGGGGTTATATCCATTGCGCGGCTCACAGACCCGGCACAATGCGGGCTAATCGTTCAACGGTTTTCTCCAGGTCGGTCATCCCGGTGGCGAAGCTGAACCGCACGTAGCCTTCGCCGGCCTGGCCGAAGGCGATGCCGGGCGTGGTGGCGAGCAGGCCGTCTTCCAGCAGGATCTGGGAGATTTCGAGGCTCTTTTTGTCGGTCTGTGTGAACTGGGCGAAGAGGTAGAAGGCCCCTTCGATGGGGCTGCTGCGGATGCCTGGGATCTCGTCAAGGGCGTCGAGGAGGAAGTTTCGCCGCTGGGTATAGGATGCAACCATTTCGTGAACACAGTCCTGGGGGGCGTTGAGCGCGGCGGCGCCGGCGACCATGGAAAAGCTGGCCGCGGAGGTTACGGTCTGCGTCTGGTAGGTGCGGGCGAGTTTGGCGATTGGCAGGGGGGCCGCCAGCCAGGCCAGCCGCCAGCCCGTCATGGCGTAGCTCTTGCTGAACCCGTTGACAATGATCGTGCGTTCAGCCATGCCGGGCAGGCTGGCAATTGAACGATGCGCGGCGCCGTCGTAGAGGATGTGCTCGTAGATTTCGTCACTGAGAACGTAGAGGTCGCGGCGCTGCGCGACGGCTGCGATATCGTCGAGTTCCTCCTGGGTCAGCACTCTCCCGGTGGGGTTGCTGGGGGAACAGACCATGATCAGTTTGGTCTTTTGACTGACGTATTCTTCCAGCTGCTCGGCGCGGACACGGAAGTTGTCGGCGGCTGGGAGGGGGACGTGTACGGGGACGCCGCCGTTCAACCGCACCATCGGCGCATAGGACACCCAGGCGGGGTCGAGGATCATGACCTCGTCGCCTTCATTGAGCGTGGAGGCCAGCGTTGTGTAGATGGCCCATTTGCCTCCGGGCGTGACCACCAGCTGGTCGGGCAGAGCCCGCACGTCGTTCTCGCGCTCCAGTTTGGCGCAGATTGCGTCCAGTAGCTCCGGTTTGCCGAAGGAGGGCGGGTAGTGGGTGTCGCCGGCTGCGATGGCGTCGAAGGCTGCTTGCTGGATATGTTTGGGTGTATCGAAATCGGGTTCGCCGCCGGCCAGGTTGATAACGTCCAGGCCTTGCGCGGCCAGTTCGCGGCCTTTTTGCATCATTAGCGTTGTCGGGCTGCCGGGGACAGATTCGACAAGTCGAGAGAGCGGTTTCATCAGGATTCACCTGCCTGGTGTGGTATAATTGCGCTAGATGGGAAAGGAGACCTCTATGGAAATCGAACAGTATTTCAACTTTCTAAGTGACGATGACATCCGCATCGCCGGAACCCGCGTGGGCATAGAGACGGTGCTCTATGATTACATCTACTGCAGCCGGACTGCGGAACAGATCGCGGACACGTACCCCTCCATCAGTCTGGAGCAGGTTTACGCGACGATTTTGTACTATCTGCAGAATCGAGAGAAGGTCGAAGCGTACATCGTTGACTGGATAGAACATGGCGAATGGATGCGCCGCGAGCAAGCCAGGAATCCTTCTCCCGTTACATTGCGACTCCGTCGACTCGCTGCCAAACTTGACAGTTCGTGATCCCCTATCGTTATCTTCTTGACGAAAACGTAACTCCGATCCTGCGCCAGGCGCTCCTACAAATTGAGCCCGCGATTTCCGTCTGGCGTGTGGGTGATCCCGGCGTCCCAGGAAGCGGTACGCCCGACCCGGTAATTTTGGAATGGTGCGCAGACCATGGGTTTTCTCTGGTCACGAACAACCGACGTTCGATGCCCGGCCATCTGCGCGAATTCATTGCCACGGGTCGGACGGCGCCTGCGATTTTTGTGCTGAACCCTAACCTGTCCATGGGCCTGACAGCCACAGAACTTCACCTCATCTGGGCAGCCGCCGAGCCTTACGAATATGAGAACAAGATCAACTTCATGCCAGTCGTTACGTAAACTTCGCCCTGCTTTCCACTACTTCAGAACGTCGGCAATCGCCTCGCAGAGGTAGTCCATGTTGTCTCCGGTCATCCCTGCGACGTTGATGCGTCCGGAGCCAACGATGTAGACGGAGTGGCGCTCGCGTAGCGCCTGCACCTGTTCCGGGGTCAATCCGCTATAGCTGAACATGCCTCGCTGGCCCGCGATGAACGAAAAGTCGCGGCCGGCGCCCTGTTCGTCGAGCGTTTCGACGAACAGGTGGCGCATGTCGTTGATGCGGTTGCGCATATCGGCCAGCTCAGTTTCCCAGCGCTGACGCAGGCCGGGATCGCCCAGGATTTCGGCCACAATCCGGCCTCCGTGGGCAGGTGGATTTGAGTAGTTTGTGCGCACGCAGATCTTCAAATGGCTGTTGGCCGCTTCCGCCGCCTCCGAATTGGCGGCCACAAGGGTCAGCGCCCCGACTCGCTCGTTGTACAGACCGAAATTTTTGGAATAAGAGGTGGCGACCAGAAACTCCTGGCAGTGGTCGGCGACGATTCTGACGCCGGCCGCGTCCTCTTCGAGGCCGTCGCCGAAGCCCTGGTAGGCGAAGTCGAGGAGCGGGAGAATGCCGCGCCGTGCGCATGCGGCGGCGATCGTTTGCCATTGCTGCGAAGAGAGATCGGCGCCGGTGGGGTTGTGGCAACAGCCGTGGAGCAGGAGGACATCCCCGGATGGGATGTTCTCGAGCGCGGCCACCATGGAGTCGAAGGCGACGCCGTTGCTGGCGGGCTCAAAGTAGGGATAGGACTGCACCTGCAGGGCAGCGGCGCCAAAGACATTGGGGTGATTCGGCCAGGTCGGGTCACTCAGCCAGACGGAGGCCTGGGGGGAGATACGCCGCACAAAGTCGGCGGCGACGCGCAGCGCGCCGGTGCCGCCGGGTGTCTGGACGGTGGTGGCGCGCCGGTCGGTGAGAATGGGGTGGTCGCAGCCGAACACGATTTGCTGGCTCAGCGACGCGTATGCGGCGAGGCCGTCAATTGGGAGATAGCTCTTTGTCTCTTCGGAGCTCAGGAGCCGCTGTTCGGCCTCTTTTACGGTGGCCAGCACAGGAGTCTGGCCGCCGCTGTCCTTGTAGACGCCGACACCCAGGTTGACCTTATTTGGATTGGGATCCTGTTGAAATGCTGCGGTCAGGCCCAGAATGGAGTCTTCCGGGGCAGGGTTGATCGTTTCGAACATTACCTTTACCTCGATTACAGGCTTCTTGCGTGCAGGGCAGCGGAACTCCAGGATATCGGGTTCGCTGCCGTCAGGATTCCTTACGCTTCAACAAACAGGTCGACATAGCTGAAGGCCTCGACATCGACAAGGCCCCGATCAGTCAGTTTCAACTTTGGGATCACTTCCAGGCCCATGAAACTCATAGCCATGAGCGGGTCGCGCATCGTTGACCCGAATTCATGGGCCGCGTCGAGCAGGGAGTCGTAGCGGCTCCGCACATCGGCGAGCGGGCGGTCGCTCATGAGCCCAGCTACGGCGAGGGGCAGGGCCGCGAGGGTCTCCCGCCCTTCGGAGATGGCCAGACCGCCTCCCATCTCGGCGACTGCGTGGGCGGCCGTGGTCATGGACTCGTCGTCGGCTCCGATGATGACCAGATTGTGGTGGTCGTGGGCGACTGTTCCGGCGATGGCCCCGCGGCGGAGCCCGAAACCCTGAATGAATCCCAGCCCGATTGACCCGCTCGCCGTGTGCCGGTCGACCACGGCGATTTTCAAGATGTCTCGCGCCGGGTCGGCCACAGCGTGTCCACTTTCGATTCGGGCGTCAAGTATACGCTCTTCGGTCAGGACCTGGTTTTCCAGAGAACCAATCACGCGAATGCGGGCGCCGGCAGCCGGGATGCGCAGTTCGAAGCGATCCCACGCCACCTTGACGGAGGATGAGACGGCTGGGGGCACGGATGGGATGGCCAGGCTATCGCCATTCAGCAGGCGGCCATTTTCAGCCCACAGCCGCCCGCCGGCGTAGACTTGCGCCGCGGCCGGCGCCTGCAGGTCTTCGAAGATCATCAGGTCGGCGCGTCGTCCGGGAGCGATGGCCCCGCGGTCGTGCAGACGGAACCATTCGGCGGTGTTCAGGGTGGCCATCCGGAAGGCGGTCACCGGTTCGATCCCGTAGGCGATGGACTCCCGCACGATATGATCGATGCTCCCCTGGGTCAGAAGGTCGGAGGGGATGCGGTCGTCGGTACAGAAGCAGAGGCGGCGGTTATTGCGCTCGTTGACGAGCGGCAACAGGGCCTGGAGATTGTGGGCGTTGGTCGCCTCTCGAATCAGGACATAGAGGCCGCGGGAGAGTTTTTCTGCGGCTTCAGCGACGGTTGCGCATTCGTGATCACTGCCGGCCCCCGCGGCCGCGTAGGCGTTGAGCGGTTGACCCGTGAGAGCGGGGGCGTGGCCGTCCCGGGGGCGTCCGCTGAAGGCCGCGATTTTGGCGAGCACTTCAGGGTCGCCTTGAACCGTGCCGGGAAAGTTCATCAGCTCGGCAAGCCCGTGGACGGTCCCCTCCTGGAGGAGTAGGGACAGGTCCGCGGCATCAAGAACGGCGCCGCTCGTTTCCATGTGGGTGGCGGGCACGGCGGAGGGGGCCATCAGCACGACTTGCAGGGGCAGATTTCGGCTGCATTCGGCCATGAAACGGACGCCGTCCACGCCGGCGACATTGGCGATTTCGTGGGGGTCTGCCGCGACGGTGGTGACGCCGCGCGGCACGACAGCGGCGGCGAACTGGGCAGGCAGGCAGAGGCTGCTCTCGATGTGTACGTGCGCGTCGATCAGGCCTGGCGCGATGAAGGCGCCCTGCAGGTCTACCTCTTCCGCGGCAGCGTAGCCGGGGCCGACGCCCGCAATGCGGCCGCCGGACAGGGCCACATCGGCGTCTTCGATATCGCCGGAGAAAACGTTAACGATGCGTCCGTTGCGCAATGCCAGGTCGGCAGGCCGGTCGCCCCGAGCGACCGCAAGTAGCGCGCCACTTTGCAAGGAACACTCCTTTGCAATCCTGAACTGATGTTTGACATTTAGCGGAACCGCTGTGTCCGAAACCCAAGGGCACGCTGGCATTATAGCACAGGAAGTAGTGAGAGAGGTCTCTTTTGGGCGGTGATTTTATAGAGGCGGTATCCGGGCATGCTGCGACGGCGATTGCGGCAGAGAGCCTTCGCGCCATCCGCAGGCGGGTCAGTTGCCGGAAATAGCTTGTGTTTACAGGTCAGAGAGCAGAAATTACAGTTGCGCCAGGGTATAGAGCAGGGCAATTGCACCTGAATTGGGTCAATGGTAACGAGCTGGTTGGAAAGCTGACTATCTGCGGAAGGTTCTCTCCCAATAAGATGCGTATGCCCCAAATTGCCCCAATTGCCCCAATTGCCCCTTGACATCGTGCAGCCAATCGGGCACACTTGTTCTACCTCTGTCATTCATTCCCTCGCGTTTGTGTGTTCTCCTCGACATCAACCAATCGCCCCGCCCTGCCCCGCCCTTTCCCCGCAGTCCCCCCCCACTCGTCCACAATTCAACTCCCATCCCCCTAATCCCCTCAATCCCCCCAAATCCCCGTTCAGACAATCCCCGTCCCCCATCCCCGCCCCAATCCCCCCAACCCTCTTCTCAAACCTGCCCTAATCCCCCTACTCCCAAAAATCCCCCCAAATCCCCGTCCCAATCGCCCCGCCCGCGCCAGCCAACCGGCCGGCCGTTGGGCAGCACCCCGCAACAAGGACATCACACCATGAGACATCCCCGCGCGTCCTCGCACACCATCACACAACCCCTTTGCAAGAGCGTCCGCAAAGACGGCTCCCCCTGTCAGGCAGAAGGGCATCGCGACCTGGACGGCTACTGCGTCGCCCACGGCCCCGCCGACAAACTGCGCGTCTGGCGCGTCAACCGCGGCAGCTCCGCCACCGCCTCCCGGATCGACCGGCGCGTCCCTGAACGCTTCAAAGAGATCATCGAGCTCCTCACCGAAGGCATGACCGCAGTGCGCCAGGGCCATCTCAGTCCCTCCGCCTACAACGCCATCTGCAACGGCGCCAAAGAGCTGCGCGCCTACTACAAGCTCGCCGACGAAGA
>JAJDXQ010000021.1 GCA_022823185.1 Caldilineaceae bacterium | reverse complement strand
TGAGCAAAGAGGAGTTGGTGGCAAGAGCGGTGGGGAAACACCCGGTCCCATCCCGAACCCGGCAGTAAAGTCCACCAGCGTCGATGGTAGTGCGGGGGCGACCCCGTGTGAGAGTAGACCGCTGCCAACCTCCTCTTTCTTAATATATCAGTAGTTCGGAAACTCCCTTAAGGGGAGTTTTTTGGTTTCCGGGGGATTACGCGCTCTTTACCCCTGACCCATCCTCAATCAGCCAGCATCTTGCCATTTGCCCATCAGCCGGTTCAAAGGCCGGTGGGCTTTTCTGCGCGCACGGTTCGAAGACGAGAGGGCAGCGCGGGTGAAAGCGGCAGCCCGCGGGCGGCTCGCGCAGGTCGGGCGGGGCGCCGGGGATGAACTGCGGAAGCGTGTCGGAGTGGAGCCGGGGGATGCTGGCCAGCAGCCGTTGTGTATAGGGGTGGCTGGGGCGCAGCAGCACCTGCTCGGCGCTGCCGATCTCCACGATTTCCCCGGCATAGACGACGGCCAGGTCATCGCACAGGTCGCTCGCCAGGGCGATGTCGTGCGTGATAAAGATGATGGCAAGGTTCATGTCCTGCTTGAGCCGCTTGAGCAGGTTGGTGATCTGGGTCTGAACGCTGGCGTCGAGGGCGGAGGTCGGCTCATCCATGATCACAACGGGCGGTTCGAGGATGAGCGCGGCCGCGATCATGGCGCGCTGCTTCATGCCGCCGCTGAGTTCGTGCGGATAGCGAAGATAGATATCGGCGGGCAGCCCGACGTAAGCCAGCAGCTCCTGGGCGCGGGCGCGGGCCTCCCGCTTGCCGACGGCCCCGCTCACCACCAGCGGTTCGATGATCTGCTCCCCCACGCGCAGGACAGGGTTGAAACCGTTCTGCGCGCCTTGCGGCACGAGGGCCAGCTTGCGCCAGCGGATCTCCTGCCGGAAACGGTCCTCCGCCATGCCGAGAAGCTCCTGCCCGTCCAACCAGACTTCGCCGTCATAGCGGGCCACATTGGTGGGCAGCATGCGCATGATCGCGAGCGCGAGCGAGGATTTGCCGCTGCCCGATTCGCCCACGAGGCCGAGGGCGGAACCGCCGCTGGCGAGGGCGAAAGAGACATTGTCCACGGCGCGCACCGGCCCGGCCCGGTCGGCATAGTGAAAGGTGAGCTCGCGGACGTCGAGAAGCGATGTCATGACGCCGGTTGCCGCAGGCGCGGGTTCACGATCGGTTCGATGCCCAGCGCCAGCAGCATGAAAGTGAGGGCGGTGAGGACGATGCAGAGGCCGGGTGGCACGATCCACCACCAGTAGCCGACATAGATGCCGCCGGTGCGGAAGCCGGTCTCCAGAATCTGTCCCCATGTCGGGATGGAAGGATCGCCGAGGCCGAGAAAGCTCAGCCCCGCCTCGGCCAGGATCGCGGAGGGCGCGGCAAAGATGAGCTGGGCGAGAACATAGGGCGTGATCTGGGGCAGGATATGGCGGAACATCACCCGCCGCCGCGATGCGCCCAGGCTCTGGATCGCCTCGATCAGCTGGTTGGTGCGCATGTGGAGGACCATGCTGCGGACCTGAATAGTCAGACCCGGCCAGCCAAAGGCGACGAGGATGACGATGATCATCCACAGGCTGGGGCCGATGATGAAGAGCATGAAGATGAGCAGGGGCAGCACGGGCACGTTGGCGACGATGTCGGAGAAGCGCTGGATCGCGATGTCGGCGCGGCCGCCGAGGTAGCCGCTGGCGATGCCGAGCGACGTGCCGATCGCGGTGGACATGAAGGCGGCGATGACGCCGATGAAGAGCGCGACGGGCAGGCCGAAGAGGAGACCCCGGGCCAGGTCTCTGCCCAGGCTGTCGGTGCCCATCAGGCCGAATACGCCGCCGCCCACGACGAAGCGCACCTTGCCCACGCTGTCGCCCTCCTCCCGGAGGGCGGCCTGGATGATGATCTCATATTCGCCGGTCAGGGGCGTGAAGGCGTCGTCCGCGCTGCCGGCAGGCAGGCCGAAGAGAATGCGGTCAACGCGACCGCCGATTTGCGCGCCGTCCAGGCGCAGGTCGAACTCTTCGGCCAGGAAGTTTTGCGCCGCGGTCACGGTTGCTTCGTCGGTGCTCAGCTGGACGCGCAACGGCGTTTCGGCATAGCGCAGGAAGGGTCCGTTCTCATCTTCGCGGGGCCCGCGCACTGCGTGGCGGTAAATGCGCAGTTGCTTGCCGTCCGGCCGTTTGAGTGAGATCAGCACCAGGGGCGGCCGTTCGGCGTAGTTGACGTCGGCGAGGGTGACAGCCAGGAAGGTCGGCGGGTGAGAAGAGGCATAGGTGAAGGGGAAGCGCCAGCTATGGACCGGGCCGCTGCGGGCCGTCTGCACGGTGTGCGGCTCCGCGCCTTCGAAGACACGGTGGAGAGGCCGGGCGTCCTGGCGGAGCGGGTTGGTCCAGGCCGGCGGAACCGCCTTTGGGTTATCCACCCAGATGACGGGATTGCTCCACTGGCTCTCGCCGAAATCGAGTGGAAAAGCGAGCAACACATAGAGCGCCGTCACGAGGAGCAGGCCCATCAGGCTGGCGCCGCCGAAGCCCGGCCCGCTGCGCAGCAGCTCCCGCAAGGCGCTGCCCATGTTCACGGCGTTTTCCTCCTCGCGCCGGTCTGCGTCCGGGAGCCGGATTGCGCCCCGACCGGAAAGCTGGCGTTCGGCATCAGTCTGTGTACCTCACACGAGGATCGAGAAAGACGTACAGGGCTTCCAACACGATGCGGATGACGACGTACATGAGCGTGAAGATGAAGGTGAGGGCCACGATCACGTTTTCATCGGGGGTGCCGGCGAGAGCGTCGTAGTAGAGCCGGCCCATGCCCTGCCAGTTAAAGACGGTCTCCACCAGAATCGAGCCCGACAGCGATCCGGCGAGGCCGAACATGAGGCCGGTGACGATTGGAGGGGCGGCCACTCGCAGAATATGGCGAAGCCGCACCCGGCTTTCGGGCAGGCCCTTGGCGCGTGCGATCTTGACGTGGTCCTCCTGGGCGATATTGAGCGTGATGGTGCGAATCGAGTAGATGGACGGCCCGAAGCTGACGAGGACGAGGGTGATCACGGGCAGCAGCGCATGCGCTACGAGATCGAAAAAGCGGGGCAGAGGCTGTGTGGGCGGCGGCGTGCTGTACATGCCGCCGGAGGGAAGGATACGCAGCTGGATGGAGAGAATCAGGATGAGCAGGATGCCGATCCACCAGGTGGGCACGGCAAAGGAAACGGCCGCAAAACCGGAGACAAAGCGATCGAGCCAGGAGCCCTGGCGGGTGGCAAGGTAGGCGCCGGCGATGATGCCGATGGTGGCGGTGATGATCAGCGAAGTGGTGAGCAGAAGCATGGAGTTGGGCACACGCTCTGTCACGATGTCGAAGACGCGGTTGCTGCCATCGAAGCTGCGCAGCGTGCGGGCTTCGCCGAGGTCGAGGGTCAGCACGCGCAGCGCGGTGCGCGGGAGGCGATAGTACCAGGGCGTGCTCAGCCCATAGAAGATCTCCAGCTCCTCGCGGCGCTTCTCCAGCACCTTTTCCATCTCGTCAGGGTCGCGGATGGTCTCGGCCAGCGCGGTGCGCTCGGCGCGCAGCTGCTCACCGATCGTGGCGGAAAGAATGCGGTCGGAGAAACCGGTCAGGCCCAACGTCAGCACCAGCATGAGCAGGACGACGAAGAAGACCCCGACCATGGTGAGGGAGCGGACGAGGAGAGGGCGAAGAAGGGACATGACGGCCGGGTTCAGTGGCTAGTGGACAGTGGTCAGTGCGAGGCTGCAATACGCATCCACTATCCACCCTCCACTGCGGTTAACGTCTGCGTCGTACGAGCAGGATGCCGCCCAGGATGATGATGACGACGACGGCAGCGGCCACTGCATTCACCGGCAGGCCGCCGGCCGGTTCGGATTCGGCCGTATCAGACTGGGTGTCTTCGGATTCGGCCGCAGCGCTCTCCGATTCGGTTTCCGCCTCTGATTCTGTCTCGGTCTCTGAAGCGGATTCCGTATCGGACTCTGCCGAATCGGACTCCGCTTCGGTTTCAGCCGCGGTTTCGGATTCGCTCTCTTCTTCGTCTGCAGCGGCTTCGGCCGACTCCTCATCCGAGTCGGACGCGGCTTCCTCTGCTTCTGACGACTCCGAGTCTTCCGCTGCCGGCTCCTCCTCGATGATGGCGATATCGGCTTCCAGCTCGATGCGGCGCTCGGCCATGCGGGCCAGCTCATCGCTGTAGGCAACCAGAACCAGCTCGTAGATCCCCAGCTCCAGCTCGTTGGTCGTGTCGGCGGTCAACCTGACTGCAAACCAGTTGGGATCGAGGGTGTCGGCATCGCCCTGCTGGATGATCTCGCCGCTGGCGGTGTCGATCAGAAGATAGCGCAAGGAGAGGTTGCCAGGCCCGTCCAGCGTCAAGGTGACTTCATAGTCGGCGCCCAACTCGATCGGCGGCGCCTCGATCCCGGTATATTCGATCAGGTCCGGAAGGCCGCGGTAGAGATCGCTGGCGGTGAAGGGGTAGTTCTCGTCACGGAAGGCGGTCAGCTCCGCGAATTGGGCCGGTGGATCATAACGCTCCAACGTGAAGGGGCCGTTGCTGATCACCATGTGGCCTTTCTCGTCGAACCAGTCGAGCACCGCGGTATAACGTTCCACGGCCTCTTCGCCGCTGATGAGAACAGTTTCGCCGTCGGCAGTGGGCAGGGTGAAGACATCTGTGGGGAGGGTCTCGGCGCGGCGCAGGTCGAGCATGGCCTTGCGCACAAGCCGGGCATCCCGATCCAGCACCAGGCTGATCCAGGGCACGTTATAGCGGCCGGCTGCGGTGTCGCTGTAGGCGGCCCGCCGCTGGCTGAAAACCAGCTCATCGAGCGCGTAGAGCATCTCCCACGGTGTGCTCAGGCCAGAGGGAATGCCATAGGAGGCGATGTAGTTTTCTTCAAAATGCCAGAAGTCGACATAGGCTTCGATGCGATTTTCGTCCAGCACGCGGTAGCCCTTGATCGTCTCCAGAAAAGGGCGGGAGGTTGTGGCGATGACCGTTTCGATCTTGGCCTTATCCGGATTGTAGGAAAGGTCGAAGCCCTGATAGATCGAGTAAAGCACGTCGGCCATGCTGATCGGCTGGCCATGATGCCAGGGGGCCTGAAAGTATTTACTGTAATCGTAGACTACTTTGCTGGTGGCCGTCACCTCTTCGCCTACGTTCGTCCACTGGCCCCGCTGCGCGTTCCAGGAGATGGCATCGGCGGGCACCTCCAATGTGTCATCCGGCCCGGCGGTCTCAACTTCATAGCTGATTCGGAAGGGCGCTGGGATCCCGGTGAAGGGGTCATTCCAAACGGCGGGATCCTGCAGGTGCCGCCAGATGTCGTTGCTGTAGACATCGCCGAACCCGCCGACCGGGTTCCATGTTGTGCGTTCGGTCCAGACCCACAGATGGCCTACGGTCAGTTCGTCGCTGCCGGCTTTGTAGGCTGAACGCAGGCTCCAGAGGCCGCGCGGCCCCGCGGCCAGGTCCTGGGTGATGCCTTCGACGCCGGCCTGCACGGGGAAGGCGTTCATGACGGTGGCAATCCAGATGCGGACCGACTCGTCGAGGCCGATGCGGGTCATTTCGCGGTACATGTCGTCGCGTTCGGCCTGGTCGGCGAATTCGCCCTTGAAGAGACGCTCGCCCAGTTCATCCAGCTCTTCGTTCTCGTAGTGCCAGAAGCCGACCTCTTTCCAGCCGGGCATGTTTCCCAGCCAGGGCGCGTAGAAGGAGTTGATGCCGCCGAAATCATAGCGATTGGGCGCGCCGCGTCCCCAGCCTTCGGTGTAGAGATGCCATTCAAACTGGGCCGGATCGGTGGCATAGACGGTCTGGATAGCGGGGGCGAAGGACTGGCGGTTGGCCGCGACGGCAAACCCGGCGTCCTGCAGGGCCGCTCGAATCAGGTCGCCCACCTCGCGGCGCTCGTCCTCCACGCGCATGATGAATTTCAGCCGGATCGGCTGGTCGTTGAAATGCCAGACATCGTCCACCAACTCGGCGCCGGCTGCGGTCATGGCGTCTGCGATCTGCTGGCGGGCGTATTCGGGATCATAGTCCACATCGGCCTGCTGAATCACGTCGAAGACGGTCAGATAGTCATAGTCGGTGGAGGCCACGTTGGTGTACATCGGCGCGGCCTGGCCCTGGTAGATCTCCCGGGTCACGAATTCGCGGTCGATCAGGCGCTGCATGGCCTGCCGCACCTCTTTGATCGAGAAGGGGTTCAACCTTCCTTCGGGCGCGGGCGCCGGGTTGAGGATCAGCGATATGGTGCTGGCCGGGGCCTCGAAGAGCTGGATGCCCTCGTTGTCGCGCAGCTCGCGGGCCGCGGCGATCTTCAGATTGAAGTAGTAGAGGTCCATCTCGCCGGCTTCCAGGTCCAGCGGAGCGCGGTCCACGTTGAACGCTTTGAAGTAGAGCCGCTCGACCGCGGGCCCGGGCTCCTCGTGCGGGGGATTGTACTGGGCCAGGGCAGAGGAGGAGAGGCCGATCATGATCGCCAGGCTGATCGGGACTGCCTTGAACAGCCATGCCGGGATTCTGGTTGACCTAATTCTATTCATATTGCAGATCCTTTCGCCAACACCCGCGGTCAGCGGCCGCGCCCCATGTGCCGCGCACCGCTCATCCAGTTCGCCTACGGAACGAAACCCACAGCAGGCCGAGCGCGATGCCGATGCCGACGCCGCCGACCACCGGCCAGGTTGCGCTGCCCCCGGGTACGGTGGTTGTGGCCAGCGCGGTCGTTGCCGGCGCGCTTTCCACCGCAACCTGATTCGAAGCAGGCGTCAGGCCGGCCTGCGTTGACGTTCCGTTCAACTGCTCCAGTTTTTCGTCCAGCGCATCCAGCTTCTCTTCAAGGTCCCGGACATTGTCGAAGCCGAATTCCATATAGAATGATGTCGAGGCGAAGTTGCCCGATTCGTCGACCAGCGTCACCCGGTGGGCGCCTTCACCGGAGATGGGAACGAAGATCTGTTGTGTATAGCGCCCGAGCTTGTCGGTGCGGCCGGATGCGGCGTTGGCGCCGCCGACAAGCAGGTAGATATCCATATCCGATTGGAAGCCGTGGCCCTGGACCGTGATGGTCTCGCCGGCAGATCCGGTGTCGGGGCTGATGAAAATTTCGGGGCGGGCGATAGCGCGCTGGCGGCTGAATCCGATCTTCTGGTTGGTGGGGCCAAACTCGCCGAGCCGGGTATCGGCCCACACCAGGTAGGCGTCGTTTTCGCTGGCCGCGATGGAGAAGTAGTCGCCCAGGAACAGCCCTCTGGGAAAGCCCTTGTTGGGATTCGAGGGGAAGTCGGTCACGCGCGTGTCGCCGACTTTGAGGTCAAGCTCTTCCAGCTCAAATCCCCAGTTCTCGCCCTGATCTTCGGAGCGGGTGTAGTAGATATGGTAGCGGGTCTGGACGGGGTCGTCGCGCATATCACCCCACATGATATGGATGACGCCATCCGGCCCGACGTCCATGGCCGGGAAGAACTGAACGGCGTCGGTCTCATCGGTGTTGATGCGTACGGGCCGCGACCAGCGGTCTCCGCCGTTGAGTGAGCGGATGAAGTATACGTCGCCCTCGTCGAGCGGGTTGTTCGCGGGCAGAGCGACATAGGTTACATAAAGTTCATCTTCAGGCCCTACCGATACTTTGGGGAAGGCGGATGCCCAGTAGCGGAAGTAGGCGTTGCGGGGCCGGAAGCCCGGCTCAAGAAAACGGGCGATACGCTTGGGGTCGCCAAAGGTCTCGCCGCCGTCATCGGACTTGGACATGTAGAATTCGGCGAGACCTTTCATGCTCTCGTCGTCGGTGCTGTCAATCCAGGTTACATAGAGAATGCCCTTGGAGTCAACGACGGGGACGGGCCCCTGCACGACTCGCTTGGTGCCGATGGCGTTCGATTGGCCTTCTGTGTCGTCGATCTCGCCGTAGGTGCGCTTTACGGTCGGGCCGACGGCGACGGGATCGGACCAGGTCAGGCCCTGGTCGAGCGAGTAGACCAGCATCGGCGTGGTCTGCACCTCGGGCGCGCCAAGGGTTGGGAGCTCGCCGATGTAGAGGATGTCGTAGATGGTGTTAAATTCGACAAATGTAACATAGACAACCGTCTGGTCTTCGATCGTGGGATGGGGGCCTGTGGTCAGCCACGGTTTGTCGAGGAAGCTGAGGCTAACCGTACCGCGTATGCGGCCGGTGGGGTCCAGCACGGCGTCGGATTCGACGTCGCTGCGGGCGCTGTCGACCGGCTCCTCCCAGACGAAGCCGCCGTCTTTCGAGGTTGAAACGGCGATCGAGGAGACGAGGGCAAAGCCGGTAGCATTGCCGACAGAGTACTCCTTGACGCCGATAGAGATCGAGGCCATGTAGACATTGCCGTCACTATCGAATTCCACCACCGGATCGCCGCCGGAGACGCGATCTTTGCGCAGGTATTTGATCTGCTGCGGCCCTTCCCAATTCACGCCGCCATCAATGCTGACATAGGCAGAATTGTTGGGGAAGTTATAGTCGATCAGACCCAGAACCAGGTGATCGGGGTCATGCGGGTTGACCGCGATGTCGGGCTCGGTCTGCAAGGGCGTGTTGCTGAAATCCCGGGTCACCAACAGGTCGCGGCTGAACGCGGGCGCTGGATCGCGGTAGGGCACGAGGATACCCGGCCCTGCCGACTGCAGCAGGGGGGTGTCTGTTCCGCTGCCGGACAGGCTGGACAGATTCTGACGGTCGAGCGTGTTCCAGCCGGGCCGGTCGATGAAAACCCGGTTGTCCACACCTTGAGCCATGAGCCATGCAGGCCCGGATAGCACATCCTGGATCGGGTTCATGGCGTCTTGAATGTCGGCTGGATTCTTGCTGATTTTGCCGCGCGTCGGCAGCTGCGGCGCCGGTATCTGCGCCGCTGCCGGCAGCGGCATTGCCAGCAGGCCGACGACCAAAATCAGCAGGGGGATTCGCAGACCCAGCCGGAGGCGGTTGGCGGGCCGTCTGACCTTGTGCGACTTTTCCATGGGGTACAGAGCTCCTTATGTGTACGTTAAACGCCGGCAACGGTTCGGCCGCTGCGGGCCCCCCTTTGGGCGCTTCGCGGCGGAACAGGCGGACGAACGACTGCCCGCTTTCGCGGCGGATAGCCTGAAATTGGATTTCAACGGTACGGGTGTCAAATGATATTATAATAGCCGATTCGCGTTCTCAATTTTGGTAGGCGTCACTCCCTTCATGCAGAAAACAGGCGACAAAGTGATTCGGCTCGACTTCAAGGAGTCGCGGTGTCGTCAGTTCACACCGGCCAGACATGAAGGAAGCGCAGCGGGGGTGAAAGGAACATCCGCTTGGCGCATTGACGGGACTGGGCGGTTCGCCCGGCAGGCTGGGCCGTTGGCGCAACCGGTTGGCCGGGTCCGGCTCAGGCACTGATGCGATGAGGGCCTGGGTATATGGATGCATGGGATTGCTCACCACATCTGCCGCCTCTCCCATCTCGACGACGCAGCCCAGATACATGACGACGATCCGTTGGGCAAAATGGCGGGCCGTGGCGATGTCGTGGGTGATGTACAGAAACGCGATGTTGAACCGCTCCTGCAGCTCGCGCAGCAGTGCCAGCAACTCGGCCCGGCTTGATGCGTCGACCATGGAGACCGGCTCGTCGGCAACGATGAATTGCGGCTGCAGGACGAGCGCGCGTGCAATGCTGAGCCGTTGCCGCTGGCCGCCGGACAACAGGTCCGGGTACTTTTCGGCGATCTCTTGCGGCGGGCGCAGACGCACATCATGCAGGGCCTGATACACTCTCTCGCGCCGTTCGCTGTCGCTGCCGATACCATGGATGACCAGAGGTTCGGCAACGCTTTCGTAAGCCGTCATAAATGGATCGATGCTGGCGAACGGATCCTGAAAAATGGCGGCGGCCCTGCGGCGAAAGGCCTTTTGCTCCTTCTGGGATAGGGCGGTGACCGTCCTGTTTTCGAAGCGGACCTGTCCATCGGTCACCCGAACCAGGCCCAACGCAGCCCGGCCCAGGGTTGTCTTGCCGCTGCCGGATTCACCGACGACCGCGACGGCTTCGCCGACCGCAATGCTCAGCGTTACGCCGTCTACAGCATGGATCGACTCGCTGCCAAAGAGACCTTTGCGAACACTGAAATGAACTTTGACATCTTGGAGTTGAACCAGCGGATTGGCCGAAGAGTTTGGTCGACTGGTTGGCATTGCCGTATTCAATACGAAAGTTCGTCAAAAAGCGGCATATCCTGAGTATACTCACCCGTTGCCAACCGTGCAAAGATACCGTCGGCAACCGACTCGCAAGATGCCTTTACGCCCGTCGAAAGGCGGGGAGTGAGTGGAGAGGAGCAAGGAGTGAATAACCGGTTGCATGACCGGCTGACATTGCTCACGTTTCCCTCTCCGCTCCTCAGATGGGAGGACCCCCTATGAACAACCACCAGCGACTGCCGCGAATGGGCGCCGGTCCTTTGCTATTGGCCGCGCTTGCCCTGGTGTTGGCGGCCTGCCAAACAGCGCCCAGCCAACCGGCTGCGGAGACGCGAACCGCGCCCGCGGCCTCGACGGCAACGCATACGCCGACGCCAATCGTCATTCCCACGCAAGCGCCCGGGCCCACGCCTACGGCGACGCCGGAACCGCTGGCCGACCCCGACCGAAGCCTGGCGGAGTCATTGAGCGCCAAGGGGAAATCCCTGTTTGGCGCGAGCGACCTGCGCGGAGCTGAAGCGGCCTATATCGATGCGATTGCCGCCGACCCCAGCTTTCTGCCCGCTCACCTGGGTCTGACCGATGTCTACCTCTACCAGTCCCAGTACTGGCAACAGGCGCTGCAATCGGCGGAGAATGCGACGTCGCTCGCGCCGGAAAACAGCACGGCCGTTGCCTACCTGGCCTGGGCAAAGCAGGGGGCGCACCATTTTGATGAGGCGAAGGAGTTGGGACTGCGGGCGGTTGAGCTGGACGACGAAAATCCGACCGCGCACACGGCTCTGGCCGACATCCTCGTCAGCATGTATGAAGTCGACAGGGCCTATGAACACGCCCAGGCCGCGGTGCGTCTGGATCCGGAGTCGGCCGCGGGATGGGCAACGCTGGGCTCGATCGCGTTTCAGATGCACGATTGGGACCGGGCAGGGGAGGCGTATGAACGGGCGCGGGAACTGGAGCCCGACTTTTTCGCCTGGCATATCATCAATGCTCGCCATGAATTCAATGTCTATGGCGACATCTATGCGGCGCGGTCGATTGCGGAACGTGCGGTTGAGCTCATGGCCGGCCATGCCTCCACGCTCTTCTTCGAGGCAGATATGGCGGCGGAAGAAGGGGACTGGGATACGAGTGAGGCGAAGTGTATGCAGACGATTGCGCTGGACCAGCCCCATACGCCGTTCCCGGATGCGTACAGCTGCATGGCGCTGATGTTGCTGCAGCAGGAGCGGAATGCCGAGACGGCGGCCTACCAGGCGCTGGCGGAGGAGCGGGCCACGGTTCACCGGCGGGATGTGACCCTGATTCGAATGCGGCTGCTCAATGATCAGGACCTTTGCGCCGAGTCGCGGGCCCTGGCGGAGGATTGGCTGGAGGCGCGGCCCTACAGCATTTCGGCGATGCGCATGGTGGGAGTGAGCTATCTTTGTGAGCGTGACTTCACAGCGGCGGCCACCTATTTCCGCAAGACGCTCGACGCGCTGCCGCATTCGGTGAGCGATGCAAGGCTGCTGGCGATCGCCTACGCGCGCGACGAAAAGGCGTTGGAAGCGCGGGCGGCCTTGAATGAGGTCCGGGCCTTCTCCATCGAGGATCCACTCTATTACCAGGCGTTGTATGAGACACATCTGATGCTGGGCGAGGTAGAGGAGGCGGTGGCTGCGGCCCAGCGCTGGGGCGTGCTGCGGCCGGAAAGCCTGGACGCCCGCGAAAGCCTGGCCTTTGTGCAGCTGTACGAGGGCAATGTCGAGGCGGCCCAGAGTATTGCCCTGGACGCGTTGGAACGGGGCGCACGCACTTCTACGGTGCTGGCAGTGCTGGGCGAGACATACACGCGCATGGGCGAATTTGATAAAGCCCAGCCTCTGCTGGAAGAAGCGATTCAGCTGAACAGCGACCACATCGTGGCGCGCAACGCGCTGGCTCTGTTGTTCCTGGCGCAGATACGTTGCCAGGAGGCGGAACCACACCTGCGCTGGCTGATGGATGAGGCCGATAGCGACGAAGAGCGGGAAGGACTTGCAGGCGTGTTGGCGCGCTGCCAGGAGAGAGCGGCGCAGCCTACGCCGGACCCCTCGATGCAGCTTGAAGACGATGAAGCACTGTCAGTTGCGGTGACGGTGCTGCAGGAAGCGGACGTGGAAATCCGCTACCTGGACGTGGAGGAGAATGAGGAGGGGCAGCGGACGCTGGTGGTGGCCTATGCCGTCGATTTAGCCGTCGACAGCGAGGATTACGACCTTCTGGAACGCCAGCTGATCTTTGAGCTGGCCCGCATCCTGCCCAGAATGACCTCGGAGCCGGACGGCCTCGTGGTCGTTGCCGGCACCTTCAACAGAACAACCTCCGCGACCCTGGTGGCAACAAGGGCGGCGGAGGTGTGGCTCCAGGGCCGACTGACCGATGAGGAGTTCGAAGAAACCTGGCAGCGCCAGATGGTGGACGCGTCTGACGGGTAGTTGCAATGGCTCGTTGCCCGCGGCCGCAACGTCCGGCGACGAGCCATCGATCACCCCCATAACAGTTACTGACCACTCCAATCACGAACCGCTGCAATCCAGGCCGAGGGCAACGACCGTGTCGGCCAGTTGCGCGCGCTCCGCGGCGGTGAGAGGCTCGCCGGGCGGGCGCGGGTCGCCGCAGTCGAAGCCGAGGCGCTGGCCGAGAACGGCCTTGATTGCGCCGTGGAACTTGAAGGGCACGCTCAGCGCTTCGGCGGCGGAGGATGCCTTCTCCTGAGCCTGGCGGGCTGCCGGGATATCGCCGGCCTCGTACGCGCGCCAGATGGCGACCCAGAGTTCGGGGGCCATGTTGGGCGGGCCGTCGACGCAGCCGGTTGCGCCGATCAGTAGCGCAGGCAGGAAGAGGCGCGAGTTGCCGATCAGGCAGGAGAGACCCATTTCAGCAAAGGCTTTGACGTAAGGGATGTAGGGCGCGGAATGTTTAAGCCCGGCCAGCTGGGGCACGCGCTCCTGGATCCTGGTCATGAGATCCGGCGTGATTTCGACTCCGGTGGCGCTGGGGAGGTTGTAGACAAAGAAAGGCAGGTCGGCAGCCGCGGCGACGACGCGATAGTGTTCAACGATGGCTTTGTCGCTCTGGCCATAGAAGAAGGGCGGGACGCAGCAGATGGATTCGACGCCGGCTTTGGCCGCGTGTTCGGCGAGGCGGGCCGAACGGGCGGTGGTGGGCGCGCCCACGTGCATGATGTTGGCGATGCGGCCCTGATTCTGATCGGATGCGATCTCGGCGATGCGGCGGTTTTCGGCGTCGTCCAGGAGAACGCTTTCCCCCGTGCCGCCGGCCACCCAGAATCCGTGTACGCCGGCCTGGATGTTGAACTCCATTACCCGGCGAAAGGCGTCCTCGTTGAGATGGCCGTCAGCGGTCATCGGTGTGATGATGGCCGGGAAGATCCCATTGAAGCTTTTCATGTGGCTCTCTCTTATGTCTGTGACGGAGTCTTGGAGCCGTCATTATCGCACGGAAGGGTGAAGGTGTCGATAGCGCGGAAATGGGGGTGCTGGCGGCGGGACGGAAGGCGGCGCTGAGGCGGGGAGAGCGTTGACCTGCCGGCCCCTATGGTTACGCCTCTACCCGCGCGTCGCGCAGCCGGTCCTCGTCAATTTCCGCCTGGGCCAGGGCGCCCACGTCCAGGAAGCCGTCGCGGAGCACGGGCGGCTGGGTCAGCAGGTCCTCTTTCAGTTTGAGGAAGAAGCTCAGTTCGCACGGCAGGTCGATGCCGGGTTTGGCGGCAAAGAGCGCGGCCAGCGCCGTTCCCCAGCCGGCACTGGCCTGGGAGCCGACCATCACCGCCTTGCCGCTGACCAGGGCCTGGTTCAGCATCTGCGCCGATTCAGTGAACCCTGTGCGCGCGGTCTTGATGTTGAGGATGTGGAAGGTGTCCATGCTCAACTCCCGGCGCAAGTCGCGGGCGCTGAAGACGCTGTCGTCGGCGATGAGGCGGGGCAGGGCGGGAGCGCCGGCGCGCGAACAGGCCTTGCGCGCCGCGGCGCGGGCCAGGATCAGTTCCACCGGCAGCGGCTCTTCGCAGTAGAGCACGTTGAGCTCGGCCATCTTTTGCAGACGCTGGCGCACGTTCTGCGGCTGAAAGCACTCATTGGCGTCAACATACAGATCGACCCGATCCCCGAACTGCTGCCGCAGGCGTTGCAGACGTTGCAGGTCCGCGGCCCAGTCCTGCCCGACCTTCACCTTCAACACACGCACGCCCTGCGCGACAATCCGTTCGGCCTCCGCCAGGCTGTCCTCGATTTCGCCGAGGCCCAAAATGTAGCTCACCCGCACCTGGGAGCGGCTGGCGCCCAGATGATCGTAGAGAGTGCGGTTGCGGCTGACGGCCAGGGCATGGTGGAGGGCCATGTCGAGGGCGCCGCGCGCGGCCTGATTGTTCTTGACCGTCTGCAGGCGTGCGTAGAGCTTCGCGAGGGTGGAGTCGTCGAGCATTTCGCCGACGAGGCGGGGCGCCATCTCCTGGCGGATCACGCTGCAGATGCTGGATACGGTCTCCCCATAGATCGTGGGGCGGGGCGGCGCTTCGCCCCAGCCTACCGCGCCGTCGCTCAGCCGCGCCCGCACAAGGACGTGACGGGCCTCTTGCATCTCGCTGGCCGCGCCCCAGCGCAGAGGTTCCCGGAGAGGAAGGCGGAAAGGAATCGGTTCGATGGCTTCGATGGTGGTAGGCATGGCAGGTCCAGCGGTCAGTTGGTCGCGAGCCGCGCCAGTTTTGCGGCGACTTCGGCGGGGCCGTGGGTCGTGGTATCGACGACAAGAGTACGGTCGGGGACCGCGGCGCGCAGGATCTCGATCGCGGCGTTGGGATCGTAGTTGCGGCGCTCGGCCGCGACGATCGCAATTTTGGCCGCGAGCTCGACGCCGTCCACCTCGCCCCGGTCCACCAGCGCAGACAGATGCGCCCGTTCCTCGGGTGTAAAGAGCTCGCGCCCCTCCGCCGACTCTTCCCAGCGGAATCCGCCGCCGGGCGCCGGGCCGGGATGGCGTAGGGATTGCGGTGAACGACCGCCGCTGTCACCGACCTGATCGAAGACATCCTGGCGCCGCAACAGCCTCTCCACCCGCACGACGTCCGGCGCGATGAGGACCGCGAAGTGGGCCAGCGGAAGATTCTGCGCGGCAAACGCAACTTCGTCCGCGCCGCGCAGCCCGTCGAAAATGTTGACCGCGCCGCTGGCGGGTGCAGCCGGCTGCCGCTGCAACACCAGCCGGCTGAAGGCGTGGGCCAGCCCGCCGCGATGGCGCTGCCGGTAGCGGCCCGTATAGTCGAAGCGCCGCCGCCGGTCGGTCACCGCGGTGGGCGGGTCTCCGTCCCAGCCCTGAACCGCCGGGATGACCAGAAGATCGGCCAGCTTGCGCCTGTTGGGCAGGAGTGAGATCCCGCCCATGCGGGCGCGCAGGGCATCGACGGCTGTACTCTTGCCCACGCCGGTCACCCCGACGAGGATCAGAACCGGCATGTCGACAATTTTCACCCAGCCGGCGGGGGGGCGGCCAACACCGAGGCCGTCTGCCAGCTCTTTGAATTCAGCGTTCATCCGAAATTCGTTTTTTGGAATCGCCCGCGACCAGCTCGCGCGGCGCGCGCGGCGGCAACGCTTGCATTCGCATTATACGCCGCCGGCGCGGCTGCGGGCAATAAAAGGCCGCAACTATCTGTGTCGAATGACCGCTTCAGAAGGCGCGAAATAGCGACGATTATTTTTGCCCTGTGCTATAATGCGAACACATTACATTGAGAGGCGCCTCGAGCGATTCGACTTGCCCCTGTCCATCAAACGTATGCTTTCCCGACTGTCTCCGCTGCGGCCGCTGGTCATCCAACTGCTTCTGGTGTGCGCGCTGGGGCTGACGGCCCGCCCCGTGGCGGCCTCGCCGGCATCCTCTGCTCTGCCGGACGATCTGACGCCGATTTACCTCATCCAGGGTGACGGCCCGAGGACACCCTTGCCGCGGCAGCGCGTGTCCACTTTTGGGCTGGTGAGCGGCGTGCAATCGAATGGGTTTTACCTGCAAGACCCGACCGGCGACGGCGATCCGGAAACCAGTGACGGCATCTTCGTCTACACATCCTCCGCGCCCAGGGTGAATGCCGGTGAATGCATCCTCGTACGCGCGGCCGAAGCGACCGAATACTATGACAAGACCGAGTTGACCACGCCGCGCTCGCTGGAGGCGCTCTCCGATGAGCTGTGCGGCGGCGGATCCTTGACTGCCGCGCCGGCGCCGCTGCCGGCGCCCAATGTCGAGCCGGCGTCATTGTTGGAGCCGTTCGAAGGCATGCTCGTCTCGTTTGACGAGCTGCAGGGCGTCGTCCAGGGCCCGACCAGACAGTTCAGCAACGGCAACGTGGAGATTGCGCTGATCGCGGAGCAGGCCTTGCCCTTCGTGCAAGGCGGACGCGTCTTCCAATCAAACGCCGCCGATGCCGTCGGATTGATCTTCCTGGGCAACGGGCTGGGGGCAGAGCTGCCGCAGGCCGGCTGGGGAGACCGCGTGCGGGTACGCGCGGCCGAGCCGGGGAGGCCGGTGCGGGCGGTTGTCGACTACAGTTTCGGCAAGTATCTGCTGCTGCCTCTGCCGGGGCAGGAGATCCAGGTTCTCTCCCGGCGCGGGGCGAACGACCGAACGGCCCAACCGGACGCGGGCGCGTTCCGGGTCTGTTCCTTCAATGTGCAGGGGCTGGGACGGGGTCTGGATCAGTTGTCAGACGAAGCCGCCTACGAGGCTGCGCTGCGTCAGCGCGCGGCGGCCATCTCGGACGGCTTGCAGAACTGTGAAATCATCGGCCTGCAGGAGACGGGCAAGCCGGAGGACGCCGCGAACCTGGCGCGGGTTCTGACTGAAATCAGCCGGCTGGACTACCGCGCGATCGCATTTGCCGGCCCCGGAACCAGCAGCCCCGATTTCCCGCTGACGAACAGCCTGCTGGTACGCGACGATCGTGTGACAGTTCTCCACGCGCAGAACGAACAGGCTTGTTCCCGTTTCAGTTTCAGTGTACGCCTGATCCCCGGGCAGTGCCCGGCGCGGCTGCTGCCGCTCTTCAACCGGCCGCCGCTGGTCGCAGATCTGCTTGTGCGCGGGCCCTGGGAGGAGGATTACCCGCTGACGGTGGTGGTCAACCACTGGCGCAGCAAGCGCGGCGACGAGTCGGTGAACGTCGTGCATCGCACATTGCAGGCAGAGCACGTGGCCTTGATTGCGCAGAACCGTCTGGACGCGGACCCCGACGCGCATGTGGTCGTCCTCGGCGACCTGAACGATTTCGAGGCCAGTGAGCCGGTGGTGACCTTGCAGAGGGGGCCGCAACCCGCTGAGGGCGCGGTTCGCGAAGAGGAGCGGACGCTACTTTGGCATGCGTTTGAGGCCCTGCCGCGCCAGGACCGCTATACCTACAATTTCAACGGGGCCAGCCAGACGCTGGATCATCTGCTGCTGTCGCCGGGCATGAAGGCCGATTTCAGCGGGATGGATATCGTGCATATCAACGCAGACTTTCCCAGCGCGCAGCCCGGGCCCGCGGAGGCAGCGCAGGGGCCTTCCTCAATCTATGGCTCCAGCGACCACGATCCGCTCGTGTTGACAGTGCGGCCCGGCGGCGGCGCGTGGATCGCCGGCAGCGCGCAGGTCGCCAACATGCCGGTTGAACTTGCTGACGGCGCCGGCGCGGTGATCGCCCGGACGGAGAGCGACGCGCTGGGTGAGTTCCGCTTCTTCGACCTGCGCCCAGGCCCGTACAGTCTGCGCTTCGCGCTGCCCGAGCAGATCATGCAGCTGGCGCGGGCAGGTCGTTCCGACGGCTCAGCGGCCGTGTTGCCGGTAGAGGTCGAGCCGGGCCGGGCGACGGTGGTGGAACTTTCGGCGCGCGATCGGCGCGTTGCCGCCGGCGCGGCCAGCGCGCTGTTCAGCATACTGTATGGGGCTGAAACTGCGGAGCGGGCAGGTCATACAGACCCCTGATGACAAGATTTCGCCGGCGCCCCCGCCCACAGGAGGCGCCCGGGCCGCGGCCGGATGGAGCTGTTTTCGCAATGGGCGGCGGGCCAACAGTGGAGGCACAGATGGAAAGAGTTTACTTGACCTGGCACGACGTTGAAGAGTTGATCACCAGGGTCGTGATGCGGCTCAATACCCCGTATGACGCGCTCCTTCTGATCACCCGCGGGGGCATCGTGCCCGGCGGCATGATCGCGGAGGCGTTGAGAATGAAAGATGTCCTGACAGCGGCGGTTGTGTTTCAGAGCGGGCCGGGCGTACGCGCAGAGATGAGTTGGCCGCGCTTTCAGCAGTTTCCCGCAGATACGCTCCTGAGCGGCAAAAAGGTCTTGATAGTCGACAATATCTGGGATCGAGGCCGTACGATCGTCACCGTCAAGAGCCGTGTCCAGGGCAGCGGCGCCACCGCCGAGACCGCGGTGCTCCACTGGAAGCAGCGGCAGAATCTCTTTGAGAACGAGAAGCCGGATTATTACGCCGAACTGACCGAGGACTGGATCTACTACCCCTGGCAGCGGATCGACGATTCGGACGACCTGGTGTCGCTCCGCTCACCCGCGCCGGAGCTTTCCTGATGTCGGAGCTGATACGCCGCCTGCGGGCCGCGCATCCTGATGCGCACTGCGCTTTGGACCACCAGAACCCGTTTCAGCTGCTGGTGGCGACGATCCTTTCGGCCCAATGCACGGACGAGCGGGTCAACCAGGTGACGCCGGCCCTGTTCGAACGTTTCCCGACGCCGGAGGCGATGGCCGCGGCAGACCGCGAAGAGCTGGAGGGGCTGATCCGCTCGACCGGTTTCTTTCGCAACAAGGCCAAGAGCATCCAAGGCGCCAGCGCTCTGATATGCCAGGAGTTCGGGGGCGAAGTGCCGCGCGAGATGGACGAACTGATCAGGCTGCCAGGCGTGGCCCGCAAGACGGCCAACGTCGTGCGCGGGGTCTGCTACGGCCTGGCCGACGGCGTCGTCGTCGACACCCATGTCAAGCGGCTCTCGCAGCGGCTGGGCCTGACCAAGCAGAAGACCCCGGAGAAGATCGAGAAGGATCTGATGGCGCTTATCCCCCGCGAAGAGTGGATCGACATCGCCCATCTGCTGATCTTCCACGGGCGGCGTGTGTGCGACGCCCGCAAGCCGGACTGCGCCAACTGCACCCTGGCCGACACGTGTCCGTCGGCTGAGGTTTAGCGAGCGCTCTGCGTCTATTCACCGTTCCCCCACCTGTCGATACGGCTAGCGTCACCCAGGATCAGCCGCTGGCGCCATGGACTCCCTCACATTGTAAAAATGCAGTGCTGATGGAGAATGGATAACGAGGATTGCAAGGACCTGCAAAGCAACTGCTCAAATAGCTTTCAGTGTTTTCGAGAGGCGTTAACAGAGTTGGTTAGCCACACCCGATCGGCCCAGAAGTTGGGGAAGCGAGGACGGAGCGGTGTAGCTCATCCTGCGGAATCTGAGGGGTGCATCCCAAAATGTTTGATAAGTCAGCTCAGGCTAAGGAGAGCAAGGGGGGGTAAATCAGGCTGGCTAAGTAGAGTTGAGCGCAAGGCAAGCACAGCATATTGCTTGAGGCGCTGCTGGACAACATGTTTGCAGACGGATTCGACGGCGCGGCTGCCGATGGGATCGCCTGCTTTACCGAAAAGGCGATAGCGCATACGCCTGCGCCAGCCGCTGCAGACTGTTCTTCGACATGGTTGCATGCGTCAGTTCCCGAAACTGTTTGGCCGCAAGCGTATAGGGTATCTCACTGCATAACCGCAACGCTTGCGCGTTCGCGTTCCATTCTACTGCGTCTTCTTCCCGCGTTCCGGACTTTCGGCCTCCTCGTTCCTCCCATCTCCACGTTGCGACAACATCTCCTTCAGCATCTCTTCCATCAACGCCTGCCGCTCTTCTGACAGCCTGCCCGCTATCTCATCGAAACTCGCTTCAGGATGCTCTTCCCCCCACTTCCACACCTCCTTAAACACCTCCTCCACTTTACGCATGAACTTCGCCTTTGCCTTGTCCCGAGCCATTCTGACCTCCTTCTTTGACTTATCTCTACTCCTGACTGCAAGTCTACCTCTATTCCTGCTCTCATAAAATCTGGACTGCACGCACAACCCTTTGTCCACCGAGGGCCGCGGAGAGCGTCTTTCTGCCCGCGAAATTACGCGAAGGGGCGCGTCGAACAGCGTCTCGGGGTTGACGGAGTGTTTTGGGTGGAATGGACGTTGAGAGGGAGGCCCCCCACTGCAGGGGACAGCGGTCGGGGCGTGCCGTGGTGAACACACGAAGAGGGCGAGCATACCGGGGGCAGGGCAGAGCGGGGCGAATTGCAGGCTTCCACTGGGGTATTACGGCTGAATTCTGCAGCCCGCTTCGCCTTGCAACCCAAAGGCTGGACTGCATCCGCAACGGGTACATCCGGGACCTATCGGGGAAGCCATCAGGCTAGTGGTGATTTCAAGCCGGGCTTTCATTCGGTCCCACTCTGCGGACGACAATATGGGATAGAGCCGTTTGCGCGGGCGCAGCGCAACCTGACGCGATCCGCATTCAGGGGCGACTTTGGCGTAGGCGGGCCATTTTGGCTTTCATTGCCTGCAACGCTTCTTCTGCCGCGCGCCGGGCGGCCGCTTCTTTGTCGGCGCGTTGCGCTTCTGTGTCCGCGCGCCTTGTTTCGGCTGCGGCGCGCTGTGCCTCCGTGTCGGCGCGTAGCGCTTCTGTGTCTGCGCGCCGGGTTTCGGTGTCGGCGCGTTCTTCCGCGATTTCGGCTCTGGACTCAGCGACCTGCAGTTCGGGAATGACATGGTCCGCATAGACTTCGTCCCGGGCCAGGTCGGCCTGTATCGGCTCCTGCAGCAGATCCGTTCGGCGGAACTGGAATCCGGGCAATACTTGCGAACGGATTACGCCGGCTTCGTCCGGCTCGATCTCTGCATAGCGCCCCGCGACGCCAAGCCGGTAGAAGCGCATGTGCCTGTTCTTGGGGTCAAGAATGAAATACTCCTTCACCCCGGCGCGGGCATACCCTTCCTTCTTGACTTCGGTATCCCGTCTGACCTCCGCCGAAGTCGAATCGGACAACTCCTCCACGATCATGTCGCAGACCCCGATGTAGGCGCGTTGATCATCCGCGCCCCAAGGCGCGGGATTGTCCTCCAGGATGATGCCGATGTCAGGCTTGAACACCACCTCCCACTTCCCTGAAGGAAGACTTGCGTCTTGGACCGACATGTAGGTTCCAGTTTCCAAACACAGTATCCTGGCAATTGGATTCACTTCGAGATAGCAGCTCAGGAGGCGGAAGAACCAGCGGTACTGTTCGGTCTGGGCAAAGTTGGGCAAAGGTTTGGCCTCCAGAATGCCGTTGTTCCATTCGTAGCTGACGTCAATGTGCTTGTGAGGCCGTTCATACCACTTTTCCCAGTACTCTTCCAGGGCGACGGGGAGGCCATGGGCGGGAGCCCGGTCTGTGGCGCTCTCCATGTGCGAAGGCGCGCCGCGATTCGCCGGTCCGTCAGGCAGAGGCGCGCCGTTCGGCTGGGCGGTCCCTGCCGGTTTCTGACGAATGTCCTGCGCGATCTCTTTGCGGGCCATGCTCCCTCCTCTTCATTCGTCCGGGCTTCAGCGCGCGTCGCGTCTCGCTGGGGAGAGTGTACCACCTGCCGCTGTCGTAGTACAACGACTCCTCGTCTGAAGGGCGGCCGGATGTATCCACATCGTGTATCCGGATCTGTGCATTGCGGCCGTCGTCTCTGGTGGCGCGGTCAGGCCGCTGCAGCGAGGAGGCTTTCCTGTGCGCTGGCAGCGCCGCCGGTCTCCAAGGCTGTGGCATCCTCGGTTTCATTTTGGGATGCAGAGCCGATGGGCAACCCGGCTCGCTGGCGGATTTCGCTGTCGATCTGAAGGGCGATGTCGGCTTTATCGCCGAGAAAGGCCTTGGCGTTTTCGCGCCCCTGGCCCAGGCGGAGATCGCCAAAGCGATAGAATGCGCCTCTTTTTTCAATGATGTCGAACTCGACGCCGAGGTCGAGCAGGTCACCCTGCGTGCTGACCCCTTCGTTGTACATGATGTCGAACTCGGCCACTTTGAACGGCGCGGCCACCTTGTTCTTGCGCACCGTGACCCGCGTCCGGTTTCCGATC
>JAJDXQ010000035.1 GCA_022823185.1 Caldilineaceae bacterium | reverse complement strand
TGAGCAAAGAGGAGTTGGTGGCAAGAGCGGTGGGGAAACACCCGGTCCCATCCCGAACCCGGCAGTAAAGTCCACCAGCGTCGATGGTAGTGCGGGGGCGACCCCGTGTGAGAGTAGACCGCTGCCAACCTCCTCTTTCTTTCCCGCTCCACCCATACAAGCGTCTCTGGACAACCTCACGCCTTGTGGTACAATGTGCGCAGACACCAATCCGGCCCCGGTCTGCGAACAAATCCATGGATGATATCCCTCCTGACCCCGGCTCTCAACCAATTCCATCCTCAAATCGTACTGCCGTTCCTCTCGCGCTTGATAAACTGACGCACGCAACCATCGTCATCGCCCCTTGCCGCTGGCGCTCTCCACCCGCGCCGCTCACCCCTCCTTTCGCGTAGGAGCATCCAGTATGACTGTTGCCGCCGTCATCTTGGCCGCCGGGTACGGAACCCGAATGCACTCAAAACTTCCCAAGGCTCTCCATCCTTTGGCAGGCAAGCCTCTGATCGAATGGTCCCTGTTGGCCGTGAACGGGCTTTCAGATTGCCGACCAACTGTTGTGGTCGGCCATGCCAAAGATCAGGTCCGGAATCTCCTTGGAGAGCGCGTTGAATACAGCCTGCAAAAGGAGTTGCTCGGCACCGGGCATGCGCTGATGCAATCAAGGGAGCGCCTTCTCAATCGAGCCGACCTGGTACTGGTTCTCTACGCCGATATGCCGCTTCTGCGTTCTGAAACACTCAAAAAGCTGACGCAGCCTCGCGACGACTGCGCACGAAAACAGAGCCGGTTACCCGTGCTCTCCTTCCTGACCATCGAACGAGAAGATCCCCAGGGCTTCGGCAGGATCATCCGCGACGGGAATGGCGCCGTTCGCGCAATTGTCGAAGAGGTCGACTGCACGCCTGAACAGCGCGCAATTCGCGAGCTCAATCCCGGCGTCTACTGCTTCGACGCCGAATGGCTCTGGGATAATATCTCCCTCCTCACGCCCAGCCCCAGCGGTGAATACTACCTGACCGACATGGTTGGCATCGCCGTCGAACAGGGCCAGCCGATTGCAACCTTTCCAGCCGCGCCCGACGAAACGCTCGGCATCAATGACCGCAGCCAGCTGGCTGTCGCCGCCCAAACGTTGCGCCAGCGCATCAATTCCCAGCATATGCTGGCCGGTGTGACCATCGTCGATCCCGCATCAACCTACATTGACGCCGATGTGACAATCGGTCAGGACTCAACTATCCTTCCGGGAACCCACCTGCAGGGGCGCACAACTGTTGGCGCCGACTGCCTCATCGGCCCAAACAGCCGCATCGTCGATAGCATAATCGGAGATGCCTGCCGGGTCGAATACAGTGTCATCGAGCAGGCCGCGATGGAACGGGGCAGCGAGATCGGCCCATTCGGCCACCTGCGGCCCGGCGCACATCTCGGTGAAGACGTCCATATGGGCAACTTCGGCGAAGTCAAAAACAGCTACCTGGGCAAAGGCGTCAAGATGGGCCACTTCAGCTACATTGGGGATGCCACCGTTGGCGAAAACGTCAACATCGGCGCCGGTTCAATCACCTGTAATTTCGACGGCGTCTCAAAGAACCGTACAACGCTTGGCGACGACGTATTTCTGGGCAGCGATACACTCCTTGTCGCGCCGGTTACACTCGGCGCCCGCGCGCGCACCGGCGCCGGCTCTGTCGTAACACGCGACGTGGAGGAGGACGCGCTTGTCTATGGCGTGCCGGCAAGGCGACCTCCAACCGCGCAACCAGTAGATGAATGTTCCCAGGCTTCGGCTGAACACAGTACCGCGACGGAGAAGGAAGTCAGTGCTCCAAAAGTCTCCTCGAAGCCAGAATAAATGACGAAGCACGCGCGAATTGGCCAAATGATAAAGTCGTCTAACAGAACTTCGGGTCGTTTTATGCCGTCATACTGCCAGCGCAATGTACGGCGCAAGGCAACGTAGAAAAAGGAGTCTCCTGTGGACGTGGAACCTGCTTGGCTGAGCGCGGCGCTCTTGCTGCCATTACTGACGATTGGCTTTGTCGCTGCCGCAGAGGTATCGTTGTCCGCGGCTTCAAGAAGCCGTATTCGAGACCTCCTCGCCAGCGGCAACCAGCGGGCAAAACTGATCGACCAGATGCTTTCCGATCCGGCCCGCTTTCTTTCCACTCTGCTGATCCTCAAAAGTCTTGCCTACATTGCCGGCGGCTCCATGGCGGTCTGTCTGGCAATGACCCTGCAATGGTCCGATGTTGGGGTCAGCGCTGCGGTAGGTCTGATTTGGATTCTCCTTCTCGCCCTCCAAATCGTCGGCCGAGGTTGGGCATTGCGCCAGCCCGAAGCCGTCGCGCTTTCCATCGCCCGCGTCGTTGACCTGGTTGCGGTTATTCTCGCTCCGTTTTCATTGCTCCTGCGCCGCCTCGGCTCCTACGCGCGCGGGGACGCTGACGAAGTGACCGCCGAAAGTGTGTTCCTGAGCGAAGATGGCCTCCGCTTTCTCATTCACGTCGGCGAGGGCGAAGGCGTAATCGAAGAAGACGAAAAGCAGATGATCGCCGGCATTTTTGAATTTGGCGAGACAACCGTCCGCGAAATTATGGTGCCCCGGCTCGACATCATTGCCGTCGAAGTGAATGCGCCGCTCAGTGAAGCGCTCGACCTCATCATCGCCAACGGCCACAGCCGCATTCCCGTCTTTGAAGACAGTATCGATCAACTGCTCGGCGTGCTCTATGCCAAGGATCTCCTGCTCTGCCTTCGCGATGGCAGTCAGGACATATCCATTCGCCAGCTGCTTCGCCAAGCCTACTTTGTGCCCCAGAGCAAAAAACTGGACGAGTTGTTCGAGGAAATGCAGGCCCACCGCACTCATATGGCCCTGGCCGTTGATGAATACGGCGGCACGGCCGGGCTCGTCACAATCGAAGATCTGCTGGAGGAAATCGTCGGCGAAATCCAGGACGAGTACGATTCGGAAGAGCCCCAACTGAAAAAACTCGCGCCCGAGATTTACATCTTCAACGCGCGTTACGACCTCGATGAAGTGTCCCAGCTCATCAGTGTCGACCTGTCCGCCGGTCCCGAAAACATCGACACGCTGGGGGGGTTCATCTATAGCCAGCTCGGACGGGTTCCCGAACAGGGCGAGAGCATACTGTTCAATGACTGGCGATTTACTGTCATGTCGGTCGACTCCCGCCGTATTGAACAGGTGAGAGTTGAACCGCTCCACAGCGCAGAGAACGGTGTTCACACATTGAACCAGGTCGAAGTCGAAGAAGACCCAGAGGATTCTACAGAGTCCGGTTATTTGCAGTCTGCTGCCTGATACCCTGACATTTCCCCTTGCCCGCTGAGGGCGCGCCGAAAGGACTTGCGCGTGAGCGCCGCCGTATCCCCCCAACAACTGATTGCAGCGGCCCAATCCGCCCGTAGCCAAGCGCACGCGCCTTATAGCAACTATTTCGTCGGCGCCGCCGTTTTGACAAAAGACGGCGAAATCATCCAGGGATGTAACGTCGAAAACGCCTCTTATGGAGGGACGATCTGCGCCGAACGCGTCGCGCTGACAGCCGCAATCGCCCAGGGGAAGCGTGAACTGCGCGCGATTGCCGTCGTAACCGTGGACGGCGCCTCGCCCTGCGGCCTTTGCCGCCAGGTTATGATTGAGCTTGGGCCGGAAATGGACGTGTATATCGGTGATGACGCCGGAAAGTTCCGCAGCACCACCGTGCGTGCGCTTCTGCCCGATGCCTTCGTCGGCTGACTACGACCGCAACCTGTCCTCGCCGGCTCTTCCGTCGCAAAACTTAGTGTGCAGATGAATGCGAGGCCCCGGATAGGGCGTCGCGATTTACGTGCTATCGAGCAGGCGCCGAGCCCGAACTGGCAGCAAGATCGTGTACCTCTGTGATTATCCAGCGACTTGCTCCAACCTGACCAGGCGCCCCGTGGCCTGTATGGCCTTTAACCAACCCTGTGAGTGATAACCTGATGAAGAACTGCTGCCTGGCGGCAATTGGACTGTTGGTACTGTTGGCGGTTGCCGCCTGTGCGCCAAGCCCCGACCCTGCCCGCCCCACTATCGTCGCGGCCGCTGCTTCGCCAACAGCGCTGCCCACTGTTTCGCCTACAGCCGCGCCCCTTAACACTGTAACAAGCACGCCCACCGCTGCGCCGGGGGATCCCGTCCCAACGCCGGCGCCGTTACGAAACGTGGCTGCTTCAGCGGAGGTCGTGCCTTCCTCCGGGCAGGAGACCGGGGCCCTGGCAGTCGATGGCGATCTCGACACACTCTGGAATTCGGGACGCATTCCGCTGGGATGGATTCAAATTCCGCTCAACGGCCCACACCATGTTGAGAAAGTAGAGTTGGTCATCGCGCAGGCTCCTCCCGGACCTACTTCGCATGAAGTCTGGTTCGGAGACGGCTCGGGCATACGCACGCTATACAAACGGTTCATCAACGACAACACTGAGGATGGGCAGACGCTCGAACTAGCCATCGACCCTCCTCGCACAATTGACGAACTGTATGTGCGGACGGTTAGCAGCCCCAGTTGGGTCGCATGGCGGGAGATTCGTGTGTTCGGCGTCCCAACCGAGACGCCTCCCCCGACGGCTTTCAAACTCAGCAAAGTCGCCGAAGGCCTGAACCTGCCCGTGCAGCTGAGACACGCCGGCGATGACAGCGGCCGTCTCTTCGTGATCGAACAGGCGGGACGTATCCGCATTATGAGAAAGGCTGGAGAGTCCAGCGGCAGCGCAGTCTGGTCTGTGGACGAAACTCCCTTCCTGGATATCTCGGAGAGGGTCAGCTGTTGCGGTGAACGCGGTCTCTTCGATGTTGCCTTTCCGCCGGACTATAGCGCCAAACAGCACTTCTACGTTAGTTATACCAATCAGGACGGCCAAACTGTCATCAGCCGCTACAAAACAACCTCTGATCCGGATCAGGCTGATCCAACCAGTGGCGAGGCCCTTCTCACGATCGACCAACCGCACGAAACGCACAATGGCGGACGCCTTCTCTTCGGTCCCCAGGACGGCTACCTCTACATCGGCAGCGGCGATGGCGGCGCGCCCGCGTTCAACGACCCGGATAATCGCGGGCAGGACCCCACCATACTGCTGGGCGCCATTCTACGCATTGATGTCGAGTCGGGCGAGAAGCCCTACGCCATTCCCGCCAGCAACCCATTCACGCACGTTGAAGGCTATCGCGGCGAAATCTGGGCCTACGGCCTGCGCAATCCCTGGGGCTTCGCGTTCGACAGGCAGACAGGCGATCTCTACATCCCCGACGTCGGCAATATCACAATCGAAGAGGTGAACTATCAGCCCGCAGCCAGCGCCGGAGGCGAAAACTATGGTTGGCGTATCACCGAAGGCAGTATCTGTTTCGAGCAGTGGGGGTGCGTCAAAGGCGAACCCTGCGAAATCGAACACTGGCTATGCAGCGCGGAAGGCCAGACCTCACCCGTGGCCGAGTACAACCACGACATAGGGTGCGCAGTCGTTGGCGGGGCCGTCTACCGCGGGCCCGGCCTGCCCGAGCTGCAGGGCGTTTTCCTCTTTGCCGATTTCTGCCGCGGCCAAATCTGGGGGTTGAGGGGCGGTCCGCAGGATAGGTGGCACAGCCCACTTCTGATCAACGCCGCCGTTCCCATCAGCGCTATCGGCGAAGATCAGGACGGCAATGTCTACGTTCTTGGCTATCAGGACGGCGTGATCTCGGTGATTGTCGAAGAATGAAGCAGTGCGCCGGCCCAAGCCGGTCCCTGAGGCAGCCGACTTGGGAATCCAGCGGTGAGCCCTCTCTCCCGGGCGCAGTCTACATTTGTGGTTGCCAGGAGAAACGCATCCCAGGGCTCAGTCGAATCTCTCAACAATAACCCTTAACCCGCCCCGATCTCGACGATTCCTCGCGTTTACCCGTCCTTCTCACTCCCCACTCCTCTCCCCTCTTCTCCCGAATCGTTGACTTTACATTCCCGCTCTGTTATGTTCTTACCATGAATGTTCCGGCGCTGATGGCAACCTACCAGTTGCGTCAACGAGAATACCTGCTGCGCATTACGCGGGCGATGACCTCGCGGCTCGATCTGCCAAGCCTGCTGCGATTGATCCTCGAAAGCGCCGCCGAAATGCTTGCCGCGCCGGCCGGCGTGATCGTGCTCGACGACGACACCGCGGCCGTTCCCCTGGCAGACGGCAGCGGCACTGTGGAAGATGACAAGCCATTCCGTATCCGCGCCTCCTATGGGATTCCCAGGCAACTTCTGCCCGCGTTCCGTCCCCTCCTCAAAATCGCCTCGCAAACCTGGCCGCCTTCGGACGGCTGGCTGGCTGAAGAGGTGAACCACCATGCCGCGGCCGGTGAATGGGAGGATGGGCGCGCGATAGCAGCTGAATTCTCCCTGGCCGACCGCTATCAGCAGGACATGGAACGCCGCGTCCGCGAGGTGGAATCGGCGCTGGGCAGCAAGTTGGGACAGGTGATCGGCCTCCCTCTCCTCTTCGAAGAAGACCTGCTCGGCGTTATCTATCTGTTCCGCGGCGACTCCGCCTTCTCGCCGCTGGACTGGCAGTTTTTGCAGGGATTCGCCGATCAGGCCGCCATCGCTGTGCGCAACGCCCGCCTCTACCAGCAGCTTGCCACCGAGCGCAGCCGGCTCTCCATGATCGTCCAGAACAGTGTCCATGGCATGATGATCCTGGCGCCCAACAAGCGCGTTGAAGTGATTAACCAGCCCCTTTCTCTGATGACCGGCATTGCCCTCAACGATGCCATCGGGCAACCCTGCGAGAAGATCCTGCCCCTCCTGAATCTGCAGGGAGAGGACCTTTTCAGCGCTGACTACGAACTGATGGCCTTGCCCGAGAGCGGCGCCCAATGCGAGGGCGATATTGTCCTGCCGGATGGCGGCCAGATCTCGGTCTCCGTAACCTTCATTCCCGTCAAGGACGAGCGCAAACGGCTGGTGAATATCATTGCCAATGTCCTGGATATCACGCGCTTCCGCGAAGAAGAGGAGATGAAGTCAACCTTTTCCTCGATCATCAGCCATGAACTGAAGACACCTGTGGCTCTGATCAAGGGGTATGCGCAGACGCTGGCGCGCCCCGACGCCGCATGGGATGCCGAGACCGCTCGGCAAAGTCTCGAAGTCATCGAAGAAGAAGCGGACCGACTGGAGTTACTCATCAACAGCCTGCTCGACGTCAGCCGCATCCAGGCTGGCGGCCTCCGGCTGGAGCGTACCGATGTGCAGGTACGGCGGCTCCTTGAACGCGTCGCGCAGGACTATCGCACCCAGACCGACTCCCATGAGATTGCTCTCGATATCCCGACCGATTTGCCCGTCATCTACGGCGACGAGGAGCGCCTGCGCCTCGTTTTCACAAACCTGCTCAGCAACGCCATCAAATACTCCCCCGACGGCGGCGTGATTCGTATCGGCGGCTGGCAAGAGCAACCGCAGGACAAGGCCCACCCTGGCCGGCTCGTGCTCTATGTCGCCGACGAAGGTGTCGGCATTCCCGCAAGGGAGCTGCCGAGAATTTTTGAACGTTACTACCGCGTGGACAGCAGCCTCCGCCGCGAAACGTCCGGCGTGGGTCTGGGTCTCTTTCTCAGCAAGGCAATTATCGAGGCCCATCAGGGCGAAATCTGGGTGCGCAGCGACGTGAACAAGGGCACCACCGTCTTTGTGGCTCTGCCCGTTGACGAGACCGACATCATATAGCGCCATCATATAGCGCCGCAGCCCAGATGCGGCCGATACTGTCAACATGAACGATGCCAGCGCGCGAACGGCGCCGACGAAGAGACTCTGCCATGCAACTTATTCTTGAAAGACGCCTATCCCGCCCCCGTCATGTAGAGTTTCTCTTTCCACTGATTGCCCTCGCTCTGGCGCTGATCTTCAGCGGCATCCTGCTTTGGATATTCGGCGCAAATCCCTTCGAAACCTATGCGGCAATGGCGTCAGGCGCCTTCGGTCAGCGCTACAACATCAGCGAGACCATTTTGCGCGCAATTCCGCTTATGCTTACGGGGCTGGCAGTGGGCATCGCTTTCCGTATGTTGTTCTGGAATATCGGCGCCGAAGGCCAGTTCGTATGGGGCGTCATCGCCGCCACCTGGGTGGCCCTCTTCCTGCCGGAACAGATCGGCGGCCTGCCGCAATGGGCCTTCCTGCCCGCCATGATCCTGGCCGCCTTTGTCGCCGGGGCCATCTGGGGGTTGATCCCGGCCTTCCTCAAAACCGCTCTCGGGGTCAACGAGATCATCACAACCCTGATGTTCAACTATGTGGCTCTTCTGTGGATGCAATACCTCTATACCGGGGCCTGGAAGGATCCCGAAGGATTTGGCTTTCCCGGCAGCGCCCAATTCCCCAAACACGCCTGGCTGCCCCGCCTGCCGCTCGATCTCGAGCGCGTCCACTACGGCCTGGTCATGGCGGTCCTCGCCGCGCTGCTGCTCTGGCTCGTTCTCGACCGGACCAAGTGGGGACTCGAGATCAAGGTGATTGGCAAAAACCCCCTGGCTGCCCGTTACGCCGGCATGAGTATCGCGCGCAATGTCCTCCTGGTTATGTGCGTCAGCGGCGGCATCGCGGGCCTGGCCGGTTTCAGCCAGGTCGCCGGCGTTGCCCACCGGATGCAAAACGGGATCGCAGTCGGCGATGGCTTTACCGCAATTATCGTGGCCTGGCTGGCAAAACTGAACCCGTGGGCCATTCTGCTCGTCAGCATCTTGCTCGCCGGGCTCAACACCGGCGGGGATCAGTTGCAGATTACCATGGGGCTGCCGGCGGCGGTCGCCGGCGTTCTTCAAGGCTCGATTCTCTTCTTCGTGCTCGGAGCTGATGTCTTTATCAACTACCGGTTGCGCGTCATCCGCACCCAGCCCCGGCGTGCGTCAACTCCGGCGCCCGCCGCCAGAGGACCAACACCGGCCGATTAGAAAAGCCCCGATCAGCCGACCGTCTATCCTGCAACGCCACGTCAGAATCTGTGCGCACTTTGGCGAAAATCGACTCCCACAGGCCACCCCCAACAAGCATGTGAAGGCGTAACAAAAATGGAACTCGCCCTCCTTATCTCGATATTGACAGTGACAATCCAGGCCGGCGCCTCGCTTGTCTTTGCCGCAGTCGGTGAAATCTACACCGAAAGGGCCGGTGTTCTCAATCTCGGATTGGAAGGCATTCTCATTATGGGGGCCGTCAGCGCCTTTGCCGTCGGTTTTCACACCGACAGTCTGCTGCTGGGCACGCTGGCAGCCATCCTTGTCGGCGGTGCGCTGGCCTCCATCCATGCTTTCCTGTCTGTCACCCTGCGAGCGGATCAGGTGGTCAGCGGCCTGGCCCTGACGCTCTTCGGCATCGGCCTCAGTAGTTTCCTCGGCCAGCGCCTTGGCCCGGAGGGCGCCCCCTTGGTGGGCCTGGTCGGACCAAAATTCACCAAAGCCGCGCTTCCCGGCCTCAGCCAGATTCCTATGCTTGGCCAGGCCCTCTTCAACCAGGACCTGCTCGTCTATCTGATGTATCTGACCGTTCCCGTCTCCGCCTTCCTGCTCTATCGCACACGGCTCGGCCTCAACGTTCGCGCAGTGGGCGAAGACCCTGATACAGCCGACGCGATGGGCATTTCGGTCATCCGCACCCGCTATCTGGCCACCATCGGCGGCGGCATGTTGATGGGCCTGGGAGGCGCCCACCTCAGCCTCGCCTATACGCCCGGTTGGACAGAAAACCTCACCGGCGGACGCGGCTGGATCGCCATCGCTCTCGTCATCTTTGCTACTTGGGATCCGGCGCGGGCTCTCCTCGGGGCGCTCATCTTCGGCGGCGTCAACGCAATTCAGTTTCGGTTGCAGGCGGCTGGAGGCGGCGTCATACCCGCCGCGATGCTGGCCATGATGCCCTATCTTCTGACAGTCGTTGTTCTCACACTCATCACCGTCTATGAAAACGTCAGCCGCCGCCTCGGCGCGCCGGCCGCGCTCGGTCTGCCCTACATGCGCGGCGAACGTTAGCGTCCCCAAAAGAAAACAGATTGGAGTAGAAAGCGCCTATGAGTAGTCAGGAATTTCGCATAGAGCATGACAGCCTGGGCGAGGTAAGCGTACCAAAAGACGCTCTCTATGCTGCCCAGACCCAGCGGGCCGTCGATAACTTCCCGATCAGCCCTCTCCGCTTCCCCCGCCAGTTCATTCGCGCAGTCGGGCTGATCAAAGGCGCGGCCGCAGCCGTCAATCTCGACCTGGATCAGCTTGATGCCGAGATGGCCGCGGCAATTCAAGGCGCCTGCGCCGAAGTCGCTCAAGGCGCCCATGACGCACACTTCCCCCTTGATATCTTCCAAACCGGCTCCGGCACCAGCACAAACATGAACGCCAATGAAGTGATCGCCACCCTGGCATCCCGAATTCTCGGCCGCGGCGTTCACCCCAACGACCATGTCAATATGGGGCAAAGCAGCAACGATGTCATCCCCTCAGCCATTCATGTAAGCGCCTATCTTGCCGTCGCGGAGGAACTCCTTCCCGCTCTGCGCCATCTGCAGCAAACACTCGACGCCAAGGCTGCAGAAGTAGACGACATCGTCACAACCGGGCGCACCCACCTCATGGATGCCATGCCGATTCGCCTAAGCCAGGAGCTGGGGGGCTGGAGCAACCAGATCGACAAGGGCCAGCGGAGGCTGCGCGACGCGCTGGCGCGGCTGGCAGAACTTGCCCAGGGCGGCACCGCCGTCGGAACCGGCATCAACGCCCATCCCCAGTTCGGCGATCGTATCGCCGCCAAACTGGCCCAGATGACCGGCCAGCCATTCAGGCCAAGCGAAAACTACTTCGAAAGTCTAAGCAGTCAGGACGCCGCAGTCGAGATGAGCGGCCAACTCAAGACCATCGCGACCTCCCTGATGAAAATGGCAAACGATCTGCGCTGGATGAACAGCGGTCCGATTGCCGGCATCGCTGAGATCGAGTTGCCGGCCCTGCAACCGGGCAGCAGCATCATGCCGGGCAAGATCAATCCGGTCATCCCCGAGGCGGTTGCCATGGTGGCCGCCCAGGTCACCGGAAACGACCTGACGATCACCATCGGAGGCCAGTCCGGCAGTTTCCAACTGAATGTGATGCTCCCCGTCATCGGTTACAATCTGTTGCAGAGCGTCTCGCTCCTGGCCGGCGCAAGCCGCCTGCTTGCAGACCGAGCCATCGCCGGCTTTACTGTCAACGCTGAGCGGATCGGCCAGCTCGTAGACCGCAATCCAATTCTTGTGACCGCCCTCAATCCCGTCATCGGGTATGAATTGGGCGCCCAGATTGCCAAGACGGCCTATGCGCAGGGGCGCACGTTAAAGGAAGTCGCTCTCGAAATGACCGATCTAAGCGCCGATGAACTGGATGAACTTCTCGATCCCCGCAAACTTACGGAGGGTGGCATCCAGCAACGCTGACTCCCAAAACCGGACATAGTCCCTTCGCGCCGCGAACGACTCCATCATAAGGATGAGCAGGATCACTTTAGCTTCATCCCCAGTCAGACCAGCCACCTGCGCGCCTTTCCACAGCCCCCAAAACAAAAAGGTCCGTCACCACGTGACGGACCTTTGTATCAATTGGAAACCTGTTCCTGTTACGGCAGGAAGTAGAATGGATTGCGTGCGGCTCCCTGCTGCCGAATTTCGAAGTGCAGGTGCGGCCCCGTAGAACGCCCCGTATTCCCGACCGTACCCAACTGTTCGCCCTTGGCAACGTTTTCCCCATGCCGCACGTAAATCGAATCCATATGGGCATAGAGCGATACAAAGCCGTTGCCATGATCGACCATCACCATGCTGCCATAGCCGCTGTTCCACCCATGTGACGCCTTAATCACATAGCCGCTGTCGGCCGATACGATCGGTGAACCGGCCCGGGCGCCAACATCAATTGCCCGATGGCCGTGCCAGAACTGCTGGGTTATGTGGCCGCTGACCGGCCAAACAAAGTTCCCCGATCCTTTGACCGCAGTGACGGGCACAGGACCCCGATACATCGCCACCTGCCGGGCAACATACGGCTTGGTTCCGTTGGGAATGATCAACTGTGTACCGCTGGTGATTGGCGTATCGGCCGAAGCCAACTTATTGAGAGGAAAGGCAACAATTTCGTCAACGGTGACTTTGAACTTCGTCGCGAGGGACGACAGCGTGTCGCCTACTTGCACCACGTGCATCACGCCGTCAATCGGGGGAATGATCAACTGCTGGCCAGGCCACAGCAAATCCGGATTGGACTCCAGCTTTGGATTGGCCCACAAAATCGTCTCCGGCCTCAGATCATATCGTGCGGCGATCTTCTGCAAATTGTCGGCCGGTTGTACTTTATAGACTTGAATCGCATCTACGCTGGCTCGCGCGCTGACCTCGACCGGTTCGCCCTCCGCTGCCTGCGCGCCCGCAGCAACTGCAGGCTCGTCAGTGCTCTGGGTGAACGGAAGAACGGCGCGTTGCAGCGCATTGCCAACTTCTGCGATTGGATTGCGCCGCACCAGCTGCGTGTCTGCAACGGCGCCTCCCGCAAGCGGTATTTCCGTCGGCAGCGTGTTCGGCAAAAACTCCCAGTCCCGGTGATCTACCTGCCTGACCAGAATGACGATCGCCGCCACCACCAAGACCGCAAGATGGCTGGCAAGCCGGATGGGCGCAACCTGCTCACGCAAAAAGTTCCGTATGCTTGTCGAAAAGTTCCCAATCGCCGCGTCGGCCGCATTCACCAACTCGGGCGGACCCTCTTCCAGCACAGCCTCGGCCGCGTTGTCCGAACTCTGGTTAAGTTGATTCTGGGTTCTGCTGGAAGAAAACTCGGAGAAACTGCTGGAAGCGGAGGGGAGAACGTCTTCCCCATCCGATGAGGAGGCGTCACTCTGTCGACGGAAAGTGTGATAACTGAACTGGCGTTGTTCTACGTGCTCTCTGCTCTTTAGCATTCAGTCTGCCCAATATATGGATACAGGCTCAAAACTGTACCATATTGTCCAACTTACGCAAAGACTCGAAAATCGAGGGTGGGGGAGAGACACGTTCAGAGACGATAGTCCGCCATAGCGAATTTGGGATCTTCTGCCATTTTCGACCATCAAATGGCCCGAAAATGCCTCAAGAACGCCATTATAGAGATAAATGTGCCAGCGGACAAATGGATTTCGGGTTCGAACTAGGTTTTTTACCCTTCAGATTCGGTCTGATTAGAAAGCGTAGGCAAAACGTACGGGTAGCGTCATTTTTCTGCAATCCAGCCAGCGCCCATTGTACACACTTATTGATCCAGCGCCAATCTTCCTTTTCGGGCCTCTGCCGAAATGTCAGCGTAGAGCTTTCCTCTATGAAATTTTGCTGTACAGCGCACTGTCTATTTGATAAGCGTATCCAGAAACTCCTGGTTGTCCCGTGTGCGGCTGAGACGCTCCAAAATTGGCAGAATCGCTTCGTTGCCGCCCCCCATCGCGTCACTCATCCGGCGCAGTGTGTATACCTTGGCCAACACCTCCGGCTCCAGCATCTTCTCTTCGGCACGCGTACTGCTTCGTTCAATATCAATCGCAGGGAAGATGCGCCGCTCCGACGTTCGCCGGTTGAGGTGCAATTCCATATTGCCTGTGCCTTTGAACTCCTCGTAAATGACGTCATCCATGCGGCTGCCCGTATCGACAAGACAGGTCGCGACGATCGTCAAGCTGCCCCCCTCTTCCAAATTCCGGGCCGCCCCGAAAAATCGCTTTGGCGGATAGAGCGCCGCCGGATCGATCCCGCCCGACAATGTCCGACCGGACGGGGGCACTGTCAAATTATAGGCGCGAGTCAGCCGCGTAATGCTGTCCAGCAATATCACTACATCCCGCTGGCTTTCCGTCAAGCGTTTGGCTCTCTCCAGCGCCATCTCCGCGACACGTACATGATTCTGGACCGGCTCGTCAAAGGTGCTGCTGATCACCTCCGCCTCCACCGAACGATCCATGTCGGTCACCTCTTCAGGCCGCTCGCCGATCAGCACGACCATCAAATGCAGATCATCATAGTTGCTAGACATGCCGTTGGCGATGCGTTTCAGGATGGTCGTCTTGCCGGCTTTGGGGGGACTGACAATCAATCCGCGCTGGCCGCGGCCGATGGGCGCCAGCAGATCGATCATGCGGGTCGCCAGTAAATTCGGCTTTGTCTCAAGGTGGATCTGCTCATCCGGGAAAATCGGCGTCTGCTTCTCGAACACCGGACGCCGTTTCGCCTCCTCCGGGTCAAGCCCGTTGACCGCTTCCACCTTCAGCAGCCCATAATACTTCTCCGTGTCCTTGGGCGGACGAACCTGCCCGACTACGAGATCCCCGGTGCGCAATCCAAAGCGCCGTATCTGACTCTGACTGACATACACATCTTCCGGACCGGGAAGAAGATGGTCGCTGCGGAGGAAACCAATGCCGTCCTGTACGATTTCAAGCGTCCCGCCTCCAAAAATAAATCCCTGTTTCTCGGCGTTTGCCCGCAACAACAGAATGATCAAATCGTGCTTCTTCAAGCGGGTATAGTTGCTAATCGCCATGGCGCGGGCCGCCTCTCTGAGTTCATCCAGAGTGCAATCCTCCAATTCGGTCATCGTCATACTTAGCGTTTCCATATTGCGTTCCTTGTCAGGCTCAACAAAAAGTCACTCACTGCTTGCGCAATAGAACGGAGTGATATGCGTACGAGTGAGAGTGCTGAAAGCGTGGGCCGTCAATAGATTGTGAAGACAATAAGTCCACACAAATCGATCTTTGGGGATTGCCCGAATTCAGGCAGAGTTTCCTAGTGAGTTTATTTGAGCCAGGGTTGGGTAAGTACTAAAGAGGTGCAAACGACGAACATACAGGCGCGTCTACCTCCAAACCGCGGCTGTCATCCGCTGCGCTCGGTCATCCTGAATCGATCTTCGCCAATCGCGTGTCGTGCAAGCCAGCTATATTATCACGTTCTGTTTGGTTAAACGAAGCGGACGTATAGGGCGGAGGCATACTTGCAGTATTGACTACAAGTATAGCAGCCATTTCAAATTACGTCAACTACAATTAATCTGTGGGCGCAACCATATCACCGCGCCTCTCCTACCGACGCACGCTTTCTGCGCCCGGCACGGCAACACTACCTGTATTCCTGAATCCTATACTTGAAGCTGGGACCTATGCAATCAGAGGCCGGCCGCCAATGAGGGTAGGCTCTGAAGAAAACCTCCGGCCCCTTTCAGAGGAACCTGCAAGATTTGAGACCTATCCGTTTCGTCGACCCTCCGTCGCGCCTGCAGGCTGACGCCGATCATCCGCCCAAAAATCAGCGTCAGCCAGTCTCATTCCGGCGCCGAACACCCTTTCTACCACTCCCAGATGCCGGCGATCTCCTTCAACTTCTTAACGTCACGAATTCCAATGCGGCGGTAGCCTAGCTCCACCAAACCCTGCCGTTTGAAATCCCGCAAAATGGCGCTCACCGTCTCCCGGTAGGTTCCAAGCCGGTCTGCCAGCACCTGATGGCTAACCCCCTGAATTTCCTCTTCCACGTCGTTGCACAACTCGACCAGAAGCGCCGCCAATCGTTCCGGCAGCTTCTTGTAGGCGACATCTTCCAACCTGTCCTCTACCTGAAGCAGCCGCCTGCCATACGTCTGCAGCATCCCCCATCCCAATATGGGGTACTGGAGCGTCATGTTGCGCGCCTCGGCAGCCGGAATGGACCAAACTACAACTTCATCCTCCGCTTCAGCGAAAACATTCGCCTCCTGCGGCCTGTTCAAAGCGCCCTCCCCAAATATGGCAGCTGGCCCCAGCGAACCAATGACGAGCCGGCGCCCTTCATGATTTGGACAGACCAGATTGATCTTGCCTTGCATGAGCACGAACATCTCTCTCTTCAGCGCAGCTGCATCGGCAACCACCTCATTTGGTCGGTACGAACGCATGCGCACATGTTTCCCAAACGAAGGATCGTCGTTGTGCAGATCCATCAGTGTCTGCAGAAGTTCGGGGCTCCGACCCAATTTTTCGTTGGCAACAGTGGGTTGATACGAATTATCAAACATGTATCACATCCTTCCTGGCGGCTCCACTGAATTTGACCCATTCGCGTGGCGCCAACTAAGGCGGGATCGATACCTCCGCCGGCTAAAGGGCACAACTCATTCTGAAAGTGAACAAAGCCTGCGGCGCAAAATGCGCATATCCAGGTAAAGATCCTGACCGCCTTGTCCGAAATTTAAGGAACTGTGTTCTGTCTCAAGTATAGCAGGCCTGGTCAACGATTCTATCCTTTTTGTCCTTACAGGATCCTTACCAAACGTAAGCAAAACCTGTGCTGGTCAATCAGTATACCTCTATAAAGTTACGTTTCTGTTGCGATTAAGTTAGCGTTCCATATAAATGTATGAAGTGCCCCGGCCGGCTCTACCCGGGAGAGAGCCGGCGCCAACCCTGATCAGTGCCTTCTTGGTACGCCATGCACACCCGCGTATCTGCGCAAAAACACTCGCGTCTCTAACCAAAAAGCCGGGCTGGGGTCCTGACCAAAAAAGTCAATTGTGGACTATTTCGTGTTATGCTAAACTAAAATTCGGCAAAAAGTCGCCAGACAAAGAACATTGGCAGCCCAATATATCTTCACAAAAGACCAAGAGCAAAGTGCTGACGCTTTTCGAAAACAATATGCCCTCCAACCTGGAGCCGTGCAGGCAGAATCTGCATCGGTCGGGTCGAGGTACGCTCTTTTCCCTTCATTCCATTCTAATCACGTGACGAGAAAAGCGTAATGGCAGGAATTGTGAAGAGAATCGTCGCGGTTCTCGTAAGTATTGTCTGGCTCAGTCTCATCCTTGGACTGCTGGCAGGTTTTCTCGTGCCCGATTTGCACGAACTGCTGCCAACGCCAGTGAAGGAGCTCACTGACCCGGTAGCGCTGCGTGAACGGTGGGAATCCTTCACCGATTCACTGACGCCAGGAATCGGCTTCCAGCCGCCTGCTGAACCCGATGCCACTGCAACGCCTACGCCGGATCCTGCGTTGTCTACCCAGCCGACCGCCACCCCTGTTCCCGAAACGCCGACAACCGCGCCGCCGACTGCAGAACCCGCTACACCTACAACCGCGCCGGCTGGGAGTTCCGGCGACGGTGACACGCCGCCCGCCGCCGAAACGCCCGTTTCGGTCTCAGTTTCTGAGGATGGTCAGGCCGACTTGCGCTCCGCGCCCGGCGAAGACGCAGACGTTATCGGGCTCGTTGCCGCAGGTGGCAGGGTCAACCTCTCCGGCCGCGATGCCACCGGCAACTGGTATCGCCTGGATGACGGGCCATGGATTCACGCCGATGATCTCGTTGATCCACCCCTGGATCAGGTCCCAATCGTGACGGCGGAAACACAGCCCTCCCCCGAAGGATCCGAAGAGGCGGCCCCGCCCGCCGATGCGACCGACACGGGGCCCCAGTTACAGCCCGCCGCCGTCGCAGCCCTTGTCAATGCCGACTCCAATCTGCGCGCCGGTCCCGGCGTCGAATACGACCGCGTCGGCGGTATCAATTTCGGCGAGGAAGCCTCCATTGTCGGAATCTCGGAAGACGGAGAGTGGTACTTGCTCGAAAGCGGAGCCTGGATCTTTGCGGCTCTCGTCACCGAAGCCGTGGACGTTCCGGTCGTCACCGAAGATGCCATGGCGGACCAGATGACAGCGACCGAACCCGAACCGGTGGAGGACGGGCAAACTGGCACAGAAGAAGAACTGACAACGACAGGCGCCGAACAGGCCGAAGCCGAGCGAACAGACGCAGAACAGGCTGAAACCGAACAACCTGAAGAGGAATTGACTGAATCTGAACAGACTGAATCAGAACTTACTGAATCCGAGCTGACAGAAGCCGATGATGAACAGGCGCAGCCGGTCGTCATCGCCCCGCTTGGCGCCAATCTGCGCGCCGGGCCAGGAGTCGAATTTGAACGCGTTGACGGCGTCGAACAGGGGCAGATTCTGACAATTGTGGCGCAGGATGAGACCGGTGAGTGGTTGAAACTCGAAGACGCGTCCTGGATCTTCGCCGATCTGGTCGACAATACCCCCACTGAGCTCCCCGTAGAGTCGGCCGAAATCGTGGAAACGGAAATTGATGATGCCGAAGACGGCGAAGCGATTTCTGGCGAGACGACCGCGCCGCCTGAAGATGCTGAGCGGGAAGAGTCCAATCAGGTCGTCATCGCAACCATAAATACGGACGCCAATCTGCGCAACGGGCCCGGCCTTGAGGCTACAATCGTTGATTCGGCCCCCGCCGGCGCCCAGGTAACCATCATTGACCGCTCCGACGATGAACAGTGGCTGCAGGTCGAAAATGGTTTCTGGATTCTCGCTGCCCTCGTCGACATCCTTCCTGCAGACGGGGTAGAGAACACCGATGGCGAATCCGGGACTGAGGACAATGACAATAACGCCAGCAATGAAGATGACGGCGAGGCACAGGTTGAAAGGCCGCCGGCCTTGCCGGCGCTTCGCTCGTCTCTGTGAGAATCTTGACTGAGGCTATCTGAATCACGATCACCACAACCGAACTCACAGTGCCACAGCGCCGTACCGGCCGCCCCAGGTTTCCGCCGCTTTCAGGAACCATTCCGGCCGTGCGGCGTATTTGTTTGTAAGCGCTCCTTCAGCATGGGCGCGGACCCGCCCGAATGAATCCACGGAGAAATCTTGATGCGAATTCTGCTCTACACAGGGAAAGGAGGTGTCGGCAAGACCAGTGTCAGCGCTGCCTGCGCACTGCGCTGCGCCGAGTTGGGCTATCGGACCGTCGTCCTCAGCACCGATTCCGCCCACAGCCTCGGCGACAGTTTCAACACCAGTATCGGCAATGAACTGGTGGAGCTGGCGCCCAACCTGTGGGGACAGGAGATCGACCTGCTGCACCAGATGGACAAATACTGGGGGCGCGTGCAGGAGTATCTGAATGTACTCTTCTCCTGGCGCGGGATGGATTCGCTGGTCGCTGAAGAAACGTCGGTCCTGCCGGGCATGGAAGAGCTCGCCAGCCTGATGCACATTACACATCTGGCCGACAGCGGCGCCTATGACGTGATCGTCATTGACGCAGCGCCGACCGGATCCACGCTGCAACTGCTCAGTTTCCCCGATATCGCACGCTGGTACATCGAGAAGATTATGCCCTTCGAACGCCGCACACTCCAGATCGCGCGGCCCATCATGTCCCGCATGAGCGATATCCCTCTGCCGGACGACGACCTCTTCGAAAGCGTCGAAGATCTGGTGAATGTCCTCGAACGCACCAGCCTCCTGCTCAGCGATAGCAGCGTCAGCAGTATGCGGCTGGTGATCAACCCCGAAAAAATGGTCATAAAGGAGGCGCAGCGCGCCTACGCCTACCTCAATCTCTACGGCTACGCTGTCGACTCAGTCGTCTGCAATCGCATCTTTCCGCAAGAATTGCAGGATGCCTATTTCAGGGGCTGGATCGAGGCGCAACGGCGCAATCTGGCCTTCGTCGAAGAGGCATTCCAACCGCTTCCCATCACCCGAATCCCTTTCTTCGAGGAAGAGGTTCTCGGCCAGAAGATGCTGCAGCGCATGGCCGCGACACTCTTCGGGGAGAACCTGGCGCGCGGCAGCGAAGGCGACCCCACTCGTCTGAACGATTTCGGGAAACCACAACAGATTTTCTCCCGCAACGGCCACTACGTCCTTAGCATCGCCCTGCCTCTTGTCGAAAAGGATGAGGTGAACCTGCATCGCAGTGTCGTGGACGAGTTGATTGTCCGCATTGGCAACTGGAAACGCAATATCGCTCTCCCCATCGGCCTGGCGCGGCTGAAAATCGACGGCGCCAAATTCGAAGGCGACCGCCTCAATATCCTGTTCTGCAAGGATGAAAGTGATGCCGGCGGCAACGCCGAGGATGCAATCGAGTCGTTGCAGCGCAGCCCTTGGGCACAGTTGAAGGCGCGGTTGCAAGGGCAGATTCCCTGAATGGCCGCAAGCCTGGTTTACGCCTGCAGCCGCGTTAGCGCAGCGCGGGCAGCGTGGAAGCCGCACATGCCGTGAACACCGCCGCCGGGCGGTGTCGAAGAGGAACAGAGGTACAGGCCGGGCGCCGGCGTGCTGTACGGAGGAAACCGCAGCAGCGGCCGCGTCCAGAGCTGCCGCAGGTCCTGAACGCCGCTATTGATGTCTCCGCCGACAAAGTTCGGGTTGTAGCGTTCGTAATCGGCGTTGTTCATCACCGACCGTTCCAGGATCGTGTCCCGGAATCCGGGGGCGAACCGTTCGATCTGTCCTTCGATCGCTGCCGTCATATCAACCCTCGAGGCGTGGGGGGTGTGGCAGTAAGCCCACAGCGTATGCTTACCTGCCGGCGCACGCGTTCGGTCAAACAGGCTATGCTGCGCCGCCAGCACATAGGGCCGCTCTGGAATCCGCCCTCTGGCTGTTGCCTCTTCCGAGGCCGCAATCTCCGCCAGTGTTCCCCCCAGATGAACTGTGCCGGCGCGCCGGCATATCTCCGCCCGCCACGGCACAGGCTCGCTCAGCGCATAGTCCACCTTAAACACGCCCGGGCCGTATCGAAACCCCTCCAGTCTGCGTCGATAGGCTGCCGGCAGCCGACCCCCCGCCAGCCGCAAAACCTGCCGCGGCGTCACATCCAACAGCACGGCCCGGCTTGCAGGCAGCTCATCCAGCGACTGAACCTGCCAGCCAGCCACAATATCGCCGCCCAGGGCGCGCAAATACGCGCCCATCGCATCCGTAATCGCCTGTGCCCCGCCGCGCGCAAACGGCCACCCCACTGCGTGGGCCAGGATCCCCAACAACATTCCGAATGCCGATGTAAATGGCTGGCGAAAACTGAGGAACGAGTGGGCTACCAACCCTGCGAACAGAGCCCTCGCCCGCTCTTCACGAAAATACAAGCGCGACAACAGATGGGCCGGCATCGACGCAGCAAGACCGAAACGCACCAGCGTCGGCAGATGGACGCCCACTGGATACGGACCCAGCGCCATCGGCGCCAGCTTCACCCAGTCAGCCGCAGACGGGCCAATGAGACGGGTCCATCTCTCGCCGTCCAAACCAATCGAAGCCGCCGTATCCGCCAGTGAACGATAGAGCCCCACCGCCGTGCCGTCATCCAACGGATGCGCCGCCGCAATCTCCGGCTGAACCCACTCGACCCCGTAGCGCTCCAGCGGCAAACTGCGCAGAAAAGGCGAGCCGGGCACGAGCGGATGGACAGCCGCGCACACATCGTGCCGGAAACCGGGCAGCGTGAGCTCGGCAGTGCGGTTTCCCCCTCCGATCGTCTCCCTGCCTTCGATCACCAGCACCGAGCGCCCGGCCCGCGCCAAAGTAATCGCCGCCGCCAGCCCATTGGGCCCAGCCCCAACAACGACGGCATCATAGCTTGGCATCTGTCAGCCTAAACGCCGGTGAGGTAAAGATAGCCTGAAGAACCGAATATGGTGTCCGGAGACGATCAAGGCATCGGGAGACACCGCGGTAGGATATCAGTCCAACTGAGGTGGATGCCATCCTGCCAGTATCCAGTGCCGTCTGGCGGGAAGAACATACTCGTTTTTCATGTGAAGTGCCTCGACGGTTACTTTTCCAATAGCCGTGATTCCCGAAATTCGTAGGCCGGCCTCACGCCATGCAAAGTGACTATTCCACACTTCCGTGCGTGGATTGAAGATTCGAACTTCCTCTTCAGTTTCAGGATCTAGGGCGTGGGTTTGTGTGGCTTTGTAGCTATTGCACCAAGCGCAAGCGTAGCAAAGATTGTCAAGAGTTAAAGAGCCGCCTTTGCTACGCGGCCAGATGTGTTCGATATGCATCTGCGCTCCGCTGATTCTCTGCGATGTCCGGCAGTATTCACAGCAAAAATGAGCACGCCGAGCAACCTGAATTCGTAACGATGCAGAGACAGACGCCATCTCTACTGGCTAGTCAGTCGCTTCAAGAACGGCTAGTAGCGGCTGACCGCTGCGCAAACTCAATAACGCATAGGCGCGTGCCTTACGAAGCATAGCTTTGCCGTAACTCTCCCTTAGCTCCTGCAAGCGTACCTGCTCTTGTAGAACAAGTGGGCGCTGCTCCACGTCAAGAAGCGCTTGAAGTTCACTCTGTTCCGCCGATGTCATTTCACCCTTCGCTATCTGCCAAAGGGACTCTTCATCGAAGAAGGTCATCTCTAGCAGTTCACTACGCATCGATGCAGGGACATCATGTATATCGGGTAGGCTGACCGATAATGCCCCTACCAAAATGTCCTCTACAGGGCGGTCCAGCGCTTGGGCTGCTTCGTGAGCCCGCTTCAGGAGAGAATCAGAAATTTCGAAAGTTAGAGTCGCCATCTATGCCTGCCCTTAACTCAGACGTGTAGCTCCTACTGTGAGATTCTAACACCGGTTACTTCGCTCATCGATTCGCGATGCGATCGTCTACTCAACCAGCCGCAAGCGCTGCGGACTGCGGCCATCCACCCTCTCCAACACGCCCCGCGCCTCCAGATCGAGTTTGACCGAAACCACATACCAACCGACCGAGCCGTCAAAAACGTCTCCAATCTTCCGGCCTACCTCATCCGTCAGCTCGCTGAACGTAGTCCCCGGCTGTGCCCGCAGCGTCTCCTCAATCGCCTCCCGCACCGTGTCATACTTGCCTTTATCGATATTGACGCCCTGCTTTCCAGCCGGGTGAAGCGTCATGATCCTCTCTGTCACGTATTCCTCCCAAACGGCGGCGGCACGCAACCCGCGTCGTCCACCCTGGATTAAAGAGAGAGAGAGAGGCGAACCGCCTCTCTCTTCTCAACGCTCTCATCGTACTGCAGTGGCTGCTATTCTCCTTCGAACAGCTTCTCATTGCGGTGCAGCCGGCGGGCGATGCCGAAGGTCTGGCCCTGCGCGCGCATCGTTGGCGCGTGCGCAGCCAGGTAGCGGGCCGCGGCCACCAGCACAAGCGTCGCCTCCTCCTGGGAATCCTCCTCCGCCGAAAGCAGGTCGTGTTGCCTGAAAGCCGCCTCCACACACTGAATCGTATGGAAGTTGCGATCCTCCCGCAGCAGCAGCGCGCCAAGCTCTGCCCGCAGCGCCTCCGCCCCGCCGCCTTCAAAGAGATATTTGCCCACCGCGTTGCCGGCTTCGTTCACCTGCTGCTGCTGATCCAGCAGATCCGCCAGCGGGGGAACCGCCGGCGCCGTGCCGTTGGAGCCATTGGCAGCCGGCAGCCTCGCCGCGGGGATGTTCAGGAATCGGTCGAGATAGATGCTCATCGCCGCGTCGAAAACACCGCGCAGCAGCAGCTGATACTCATCCGGCGACTCGTACCCCGCCAAACGGCGCAGACCTTGATGGACCGCGTTGGCGAAAGTAAAGGTGTGCATAGCCGTATCCCAGTCGCCAAACTCGTTGCTCGTGTGGAAGCGCGCAATGCGCAGCGCCGCCGCATAGGTGACCGCGCCCGCCAACTCGACCTCGCTGGCGCCGCTCCGCAGCGCGTCCAACAGCGCTTTGGCGATGGCGTGCGGATCATCGGTCAGCAATATCTGCACCAGCTCGCCGCGTCCCGTCCAGCCACCGCGCTGCGCCTGACCCGCGGCCAGAGCAGCCGGAATCCGCTCCCGCGCATCCCCCAGCAGATCGATCAGATCGATCGGATTGCGCCACGCGTTCGACTCCTCCATCCGCTGCGCCGAAGCATAGCCGGGCACCAGGCTGGTCAAAACCCGTTCGGCCTTGTCCCAACCGACAATATCCAGCGCTTCAAACGCCTTGTTCGTAAAGTCCAGCGGATGTCCAACATCGATATAGCGGAAGTCAGTCGCCGCGCTGAACAGAATGTCGGCCATCTCCTCCGGACCGGCGCCCGCCTGCAGCGCTGTGATGATGCACCGTTCCGCGCCCTCCGCATCGCGCACCAGAATAAAGCGGCGGAACCACTGCTTCAGCGTCGGCAGGTCCGGGCTGCCGTCCGGCAGCGGCGTAACAGGAAATCGCGGCGAGCTGCCGGCCGAATCCGCCGCAACCGCAGCCAGGCCGTGCGCCAGCGCTCTCGCCCGGTCCTCGCGTCCCAGGCTGGGCAGAAGATTCTGGAAGCACGTGAGCATCGTCAGCCCCTGCCCCCAACCCGCCATGCGGTAACGAACCCCGAAATCCAGGCCCGCGGCAAAAGGCGACAGTGTGTCCCCGGCTTCGTCTACCATCGTGATCGCGGCCTTGGCCACGACCAGAGAAAGGTTGCGCTCCAGCCCGACGCCCAGCCGCTTGCGCTGGTGCTCCACCGGGTCGTGCCGGGGCGTGACATCGACAAATACATCACCGTTCCGCACCTCCACCGGGAAGTTTGGCGTGTCGTCCGCCCACAGATCGAATGAACCCCCCGTGCAAAGATCAAACCGGGCGTGATGCCAGTGGCACGTCAGGATCCCATCATGCACGCTGCCCCTGTCCAGGGGAAAGCCCATATGCGGGCAGCGATTGTCCAGCGCATAGATTTCGTCCTCATGGTGTACCAGCACGATCACGTGCCCGTTCAGTTGGGCCGTATGCAGACCGTTTTCCTTGACTTCGTCGACACTTGCAATGCGCTGGAAAGCGCCCGCAGAAACTGTAGTTGACATTCGTGGCCTCCCTGTCTTCTATTTCCAATCCTTCCACAATGCATCAGTTTGCACAGCCTACCATCAAGCGCTATCACGAAAAAGCGCCTGTTCAGCCAGCCTCAAGGCGCCGCTCTCCACGCCGCACCAATTCTCCGAGAATCGCCGCTCTCACTTTCCATTAGCCGCCAACCACTGCCCTCTCCCGCTCCTCCCGAACTGCAGTCAGCGCGGCAAAACCCATCAGCGCCAGCGCAGTCCAGAACAGAAAAGGCGCGCCGGCGCCCATCGATTCCAGCCCGTTGCCAATCGGCGGGGCCACCACGGATCCAATGCGAGAGATGGCCATGATCAGGCCGGTGGCCGTCCCGGCAAGAGCCGGGCCAATCCCGCGCAACTCGATGATCAGCGTCATCATCGTCGCCATGTAGCCGTCCCGCATGATGCCCGCAAAAATGACGGCTATCCAGATCAGGATACCCTGCACGAATGAAAGTAGCCCGAAGCCAACAATCAACATGAGTGTCGCTGTCAGCAGCAGCGGACGGCGCACACCCATCCGATCGGACAGCAGCGTAACCGGAACGGTAAAGAGCAGACTCGCGAAATGGAAGCTGGCCAGCGCGCTGTCCGCCGCGCCCGGCTCCCATCCCTGCCCCCGCAGATACAGCGGCAGATAGCCGAGCGCCCCCTGAATCGCACCCCCGATGCCAAACATCGCGACCGCCAGCAGCCACACGTTGCGCAAACGGCCGACCCGCAGCAATGAATCGCGTAAAGAAGGCCGTTCCACCGGCGCCGAGGCCGGCCCGGCGCCTGCCGGTTCAGGTTTCGTCAACGCCCACAACACACTGACGATGACCGCCAGCGCCCCGTAGAAGAGCAGCACGTTGCGCCATCCGCCCAGCAGCGGCGAAAGAAATGTCGCGCTGACCAGCGAACCGAGCAGGAAGCCTAACGCCATGCCGGCCGACACCACCCCGTTCGCCATGCCCAGATGCTTCCCCGAAAACCACACGCCGCACGTCTTGTGCACGTTCATCGGCGCAGCCATCGGGAATAGACCGGCCACCAGCACAGTGACCGTCAGGCTGGCGTAGTCGTTAGCCAGCGCACGCGTCGCACCCGTCACCCCGGTCAGGAGGCAGGCGAACACCAACATCTGCCGCGCGCCGACACGATCCCCAACCACACCCCCCATCAGGCTCATCCCGATGCCCAACAGCGAGGATGCCCCCCACACATAACCGATCTGCACCAGGCTCAGAGAAAGATCAGTGCCGATCTCATCGAACAGGACAGGCAGCGACATCATCGGCATGCCCACCACCAACGTGTGGGTCAGCGCCGCCAGCACAAGAATGTACCACCGGTACGCGCCGCCCTCGGCAGGTGCAGTTGCCGCCGTCGCCGGCGCCGAATCACGGCGGGGATCAGACACTGGCGGTCGTCCCGCCATCGATGAGAATCTCTGCTCCCGTGATGCTGGCCGCCCGGTCCGAAACCAGAAACAGCGCCATGTCCGCGATCTCGTCCGCTTTCGCCATGCGGCCCAATGGAACCGAAGCAACGCGGCGCGCGGTTGCTTCCTCCACCGATATGCCCTGCGCCGCCGCCTCCTGGCGGGCCAGGCTGCGCGCCCGCTCCGTATCCACAGGGCCGGGCGAAATGGCGTTGATTCGCACGCCATACGGAGCAAGGTCCTGGGAAATCCCCTTGGTAAAATTGATGATGGCCGCGTTGGCTGTGCCGCCCGCAAGAAATGTCGGCGTGGGGTTGTGGGCCGCCGCGCCCACGATGTTGACGATGCGCCCCTCCCGCCGCGCCTTCATCTGCGGCGCCAGCGCCCGCACCATCCGCATATATCCGAGCAGCTTCAGGTCCCATGCGCCATGGTAGGCATCGTCGCTCAGGCTGTAAAAGTCACCGCTCGGCGCGGAGCCGGCATTGTTGATGAGGATGTCCACCTGGCTCCACGTCCTGAGAGCAAGCCCGCACGTCCTCTCAACACCTGCGGCCGTGCTGACGTCCGCGCTGACCGACATCGCCTGCGCGCCGCTCTGCTCCGCGTGCGCTTCGATCGCTGTCAGCGCCCGCGCCAGCCGCGCCTCGTCGCGCGCCGCGATCAACACGCTGACGCCTTCAGCGTAGAGCGCTTGCGCGCAAGCCAGTCCGATGCCCGCGCTGCCTCCGGTGATAATGGCGGTCTTGCCCGCAAGATTGAGTTGCAAAGTATGCCTTCTCCTTAAAGAGTGTGGTCCTGTAAGGCCTGCGCCCGCAAACTTCGGGCGACGGCGGCGCCGACCTTACCTGGCGATTTCGTCACTGTCTCCGTAAACCTCGCAACCCGGAAAAGTAAGCGAGAATCCGTACCAGCGGGCAAAGAGGTGCAGGGGCTGTTCAGTCGGCAACTCCTCCCCCGAGGGATCGTAATATCTGCCGTTGCGTACGGTCGCGCCGTCGGCCATGCGAAGGTCGCTGCCATCCCATTCGGCATCCTGCCCATCAACGAAGAGCGGCGTCGGCGTGCCGGATGCCGGGTCAAGGTAGACCAGCATGTTCCGGTTGTCGAGGACGTCGAACACCATACCGTCCCCCGCCTTGAGAATGTCGAGCGGATAGTAACGGCTTACCCTCTCCGTCCAGACGCCCAGCCCCATCTCCAGGCGCGGCCGCCGCGGGTCTTCCGCGCCCATCGAGCCCGCGAACCCCGGCGGCAAAAAGCGCCCCCTGGTCAATCGCACCAGAATCTTCATCAGGCCTACCGCCAGCCCGAAGGGCAGCGGCAGCCGCGACCGCGCGATTCGGGCGTCCGGGTACTGCGCCAAGGCCTGATCCGCACGCATATGCCGCAGCGGCTCCAATGCAAGACGCCGTCCCTTGAGCGGGCCGTACAGACATTCGCCCGTGACATGGTCCCAATAGGAGCCGGTCTGGCGGTCCCCCATCAACGACAGGCCGTTATACAGGCCGCGCGTCGCAAAGGTGTACGTCTCCCCGTCAATGACCGGCGTCAGACCGACGCCGCTGTTGCAAGGGGCTCAGAAAGTGGCCAGAAACGGAGTCCCGCTCCACTCGCCCTGCGCCACGTGATGGAAGATCATCTGGCTGGTAAGCAGAGCCAGCGCCGCGCCGTCCCGCTCCAGCACCAGCAGCGGCGTCTCTCCCCGCACGACACGTCCGCTCAGCGCGTCGTCCAGCCGTTCTGTGTGCTGGACGGCCAGTGGCCGAAACATATCTCGCTGGTGCAGGATCGCCCGTTTCGCGTCAAATGTCGCTGCGCCTGTCAGTTGGGTTGTGGTCGCGTCCATTTTCAGCCCTTTTTGCCAGTGCAGTACGGGCATTGTACTCTGGCCTCTGACCCTGGGACGCCTCTCCCCAGAGCCGCGTCTACGGATCGGTCGAAAAGCGGAAAACGGTCGTCTGCGTATACTCCTCGCCGGGCCGCAGAACAATCGACGGAAAGTCCGGCTGGTTGGGCGCGTCGGGAAAGTGCTGCGTCTCAAGACAGAACCCGCCGCGGTGCGGATAGACCTGCCCGCCCTTGCCCGCGTTCGCCGCCTCCATCTGGTTGCCTGTATAGAACTGCACACCCGGCTCGGTCGTCAGCACCTCCAACACCCGCCCGCTGCCCGGCTCGGACACGCGTGCCGCCAGCCGCAGCGTGCCGGGCTCTCCGTTGAGAACGAAGTTATGATCGTAGCCGCCGCCTGCTCGGATCTGCTCATCGTCGGCGTTGATGCGCGCGCCGATGGCAGTGGGCTGCCGAAAGTCGAAGGGTGTGCCGGTCACGTCCCGCACCTCACCAGTCACGATCAGCGAACTGTCCATCGGGGTGAACGCGTCGGCATCGATCATCGCGACATGGTCGTGGATATTGCCCTCGCCTGCCAGATTGAAGTAGCTGTGATTGGTCAGGTTGACGATCGTCGGCGCGTCGCAGGTCGCATGGTAATCAAGACGCACCTCGTTGTCATCGTTCAGGCTGAGCCTCACCGTCGTTTCCAGCGCGCCAGGATAATGATCTTCACCGTCCGGGCTGTCGTATGAGAGCAGCAGCCCGACCTCCCGTTCGTTCTGGAAAGGTTGCGCCTGCCATACGACCTTGTCGAAGCCGCCTTCCCCGCCGTGAAGATGGTCGTCGTTGACGTTGCGCGCAAGCTGGTAACGCACGCCGTCCAGCTCGAAGCGCCCGCCGCGGATGCGGTTTGCGCAACGGCCGACCAGCACGCCGTAGTAAGGATGCCCGGCCAGATATTCGTCAAGCGTGTCGAAGCCCAGCACCACATCCCCCGCCTCGCCGTTGCGGTCCGGCGTCGAAAGCGTCCGGATCAGGCCGCCGTAGTCGAGTACGTCGATCTCTACGCCCATATTGTTGGCCAGGGAATACTGCCTGACCCCTTGCCCGCTCCTCGTTCTGCCGAATGCCTGGCTGCTTAGTCTCATTCCTCGCCATCCATTGCTTCAATCCGTATACGACTATCCATAGTTCCTCTGCCGGTACTCCGCCAGCATCTGGTCCATCACCCACGATGTGCGGGCGCCGCTCACGCCTGTGCTGGGGCACTGCCCGCGGCCGTTCAGCTCGTCGACGATGGTCTGAATCAGCGGCTGATGCACGTGGTCCGGTTGCGTAACCGGGATCTCTTCGGTCCCCGCGCTCGTTGTCAGCGCGATCGGGCTGGCGTCGAAACAGACGTAGCCGATACGCCCCTTCGTGCCTTCGATCTCCGTCCAGTCAAGGTTTTCAAAGCCGCTGAACATCCACGTCCCCGTCCCCTGCACGCCCGATTCAAACGTGAAGCTGCCGCACACAACATCCTCGGCGTCGTACAGCCCAGCCTGGTTTGCCGCGAACCCCTGCACGCGGCTGATCGGGCCCAGCAGATAGTCAAGAATGTCCAGCATGTGAGAACCCAAATCCAGAAAGAGGCCGGCGCCCGCGACCTCCGGATCAACCCGCCAGCCTCTCTGTTCCGGAAACGCGTCGCTCGGCCTCGGCCGCTGATAAAAGCGCGCGTGGACCGAGCGCACATCCCCGATCACCCCCTGCGCGATCAGCTCCTCTATCTTCAGAAATTTCGGCAGCCGCCGCCGGTAATAGCCCACCCACAGGGGCACACCAGCCGCCTCGCAGGCCCGAATCATCGTCTGGCACTCGTCGTATGTGCGCGCCATCGGCTTTTCCACGTAGACCGGCTTGCCCGCCTCAGCCGCCTTGCACGTGTACGTCATGTGCGTGTCCGGCGGCGTGGCCACGTAGACCGCGTCCACCTCCGGGTCGTTGATCAGCCTGTCCCCGTCATCATACCAGCGCGCTACGCCGTGCCGCCGGGCGAAGTCTTCCGCCAGCGCCCCATTGCGCCGCATCACCGCCGTCAGCGCCGAGTTATCCGCCTTGTACAGCCCCGGCCCGCTCTTGACCTCGCACACGTCCCCGCAACCGACGATTCCCCAGCGAATTTCTGGCATAGTTCGGTCCTTACCTGGTTCGAATTGCGCTCTCTCTCTCTCCGCCAACCGCATTGTACCACGAGTGTCACCGGCGTTCATCAGCCCTGGCAGGCCCCGGCGCCGAACCGCCGCCCCCTATTTCTTCAGGATAATCTCCTCAACTGACCTGCGCAGCTCCGCTCGCAGTTCGTCAGCATGGGTCAGCCAGATCGAGTGGGCCGCGCCGGGGATCTCGACGTAACGTCCGCTGGGCATCAACGTTGCCAGCTGCTGCGTCGGCCAGTTTGGGCGGATATCCTTGCCGCCGTTGATGAAGACGGCTGGCGCCTGCAGATCCGCGATCTCGCGGAAGAGGGCGGGGCGCTTGATGTACTCTTTCCAACTGCTGTTGCATTGCGGATTGACATCCGGGTCGGCGCTGAACACAGTTCCCCCAGTCTCCTCCCCAACTTCCTCCGATCCCCGCCGATAGGCTTCATGCCACGTCCTGTCATTCACTACCCGGCCGCCTGCAATCCCGATCAATCCCATCACCCGCGAAGGGTACCGCAACGCGTAGGCAAGGGCCGCGCACGGCCCGAAGCTGTGTCCTGCCGCAACGCACCGCTCGACACCATACGCCCGGCGGACCGCCTCGGCGTCGGTCAGCAGCGTGTCGACATCATAGCGTCCATCCCAGTCCGAGCGCCCGCAGCCGCGAGGTTCAAATCGGATTACCTGGCACAGGTCGTCGATCATCTCCGCGACCGGCTCCAGATAGTCATCGCACCCCGGGCCGCCGTTGAACATCAGCAGCGGCGTGCCCTGACCACTTGAAGTCGTCCAAAGTCGGGCGCAACCCGATTTCACATAGCGCTCGTCCAACGCCTGTTCCTTCTTTCTCCCGCGCCTTCTGCGGCTCTACTCTCCGTCCTCGTGTCCGTGCACTGGCGTATGCTCGTGGTAAACGCCGTGCGCGTGCATGCGCTGGTGCAGCCGGTTGTGCGCCGCTTCCAGCACCGCTCGCATCTCGCGAAAACGCTGCGCGTTCGGCCGCGGCGCGATCGTGTCTACATAGGCCATCGCGCCCTCGATCTGCTCCAACACCGCCGACGCGTCCGGCTCGCTGAAGAGTGGGCTGTCCGCCACCAGCGTCTGCACCGCGCTCGTATGCGCCGCGATCTCACCCTCCGCGCCGGTATAACTCCCCCGCACCCGCAGCGCGATCCACGATGAAGCCGTAACCGGGACCTGTACGCTGCCGGCCGCGCTGTATTCGCCCTGAACGTCTATCTGGTCGACGACCAGCCCGCCCTGCACTACCTCCACCTGCTCGATCGGTATCAGCACCGACTCGACCCGCCAGTCGACGCCCACGCTCCCGCCGCCCGCCGGCAGCTGAACCTGGCCACCCGGCGCTACGCCCTCAACCGTCAACTCAGCCAGCGGACCGATCGTCATGAACGTGTTGCCCGCCTGCACCGCCGCCATCCAGTTCTCGTACGTAAACGCCCGCTCCCCCAGATGCGCGTAGGTGCGCACGCCGCCCAGCTGCGACGAAGCCGCCATCTTGTCCGAGCCGCCCACGATCGGCAGTTGATAGCCCAGATTGAGATAACGGTACCAGTCTGCTATGCCGTACGGATTGAGCTCCCGTTCGCAGGGGTTGAATGTCATCATTTCAATGGCATGGATCAGGCCGAGAACGATATCCGCGGCCCGCTCCAGCTGCGGGTTCGGCGCGTGCGGCATCACCACCAACCCGCCCTGGTCGATGCACTTCTGCGCCCACTCCGCCATCACCACCTCCTGCGGATCGCCCAGGGCCGACTCAGACGGGCCGCCGCTGCATAACGGGTGGATCATCTTGCCGTTGTAGCCCAGCAGCGAGATGTGCCCGAGGATCTGCATGCGGTTTTCGGTCCCCACCCTCACCAGAAACTCGCCGTCGCCGCCGAACTCGCGCGCGCCCAAGGTTGTCCTGCCGTCAAAGTCGCTGACATTGCTGAACATTTCGCCCCACTGGCTGGCCAGCAGATTGACGACATGCACGTCCTCGGCCTGGCCCTCCAGCAGCGCCGTCGATGGGCTCAGAAAATGGACATGCGTATCCGCGGTCACCCAGCCCTTTTCCCGCCACGGCAGAACGCGTTCCAACTCGAACACCAGCTCATCTGTATCCTCCGCGATCGTGACCCGTTTGCGCACCGGCGCGGTTTCATAGCCCTTGGTGATCTCCACGAACACCTCGCCCAGCGGCATATCCACCTCGCAGTGGCCGTCAATGTAGCAGTACTGGTTGCGGCCGTTGACGAACTCGCCGTAGTTGTCCTCAAACCAATGCGGATTCACCTTGCGATGGCGGCCGCGCGGCGGCAGATACTCGCCGTGCTCACCGTGGAAATGAATACGCACCGGCGCCAGATTGTTGGTCCCCTTCTGCACCACACGTACGTCAACCAACCGGTGAGCCGGCGCCACCCCAACGATCGAGTCAGAGGACTCGCCGCCGTCAAGCTGCGACAGGTCATAGACGATCGGCTCATCACTGTCCACGCCGACGTGCAGCCAGGCCTGCGGATGCGCGCTGTACTCGACAATCAAATCCCTCTGCGATAACGCGGGCTGGACGTTTGCCTCATCACCCAGCCAGCGGTCGCCGTCATAATCAAACGCGGCCCGCGCCGACATCACATAGCCCAGATCGATTGCCAGGTCTTCGTATTCGTCGATCGCGTTGAACTCGACGCCCTCCGGCAAAGTCAGCCGCAGTTTGCGCCGCACGCCCGGACGCAGAGGATGCTCGCTCAAATTCGTCAGACTGATCGCGTAAACGGTTGACCCCTCACTGCGCGGCTGCAAAACCAGGCGGCGGATCGGCTTGTCAGGATGCGGATTCTCCAAAGCGTAAAGCCACATCTTCTCTTCCATCTGATCGCGCCCCGAACTGGTGCGCGTTTCGCCGCGTCCGTATTCGGTGCTTGGGACCCGACCTAACTGAATCTCCTCCGTAGCCGAGTTGAAGACCGTCGCCTTCGCCGCCGGCACCGTCTCGAAGGGACTGCCTCCCCACACAACGCGACTCTGCTGAATGCCGAAACGGCGCCGGATCGCCGTTTCCTGGCGGCTCCCGTCCTCGTACTCAAATATATAGGAGGATACATGCCCGCCCAGTTCGTTTCCATCCTGCGCGAAGTCGGCAAAGCCATCCAGATAGTTGGTGACGCGGTCCGCCACCGCATGCAGAAATACCGCATAGGTGGCGCACGCCCCATCCAGTTCAACGGTCACCGCTTCCCCCTCCAGCAGGATCGCGGCGGGGCCTTCAAATCCTCCCAGCAGAAATGGGATTCCGTTGAAGGCGGTCGCCCCCGCCTTGTCTTCAAGCAAGGAGGGCACGCGCAATGTCTCCGGAAGCTCGGCGCGTCCAGCATTAAAGGACTTCGACAGATCAACGGGCGTGAAATGTGGGGAGACTGGGTTCATGGGACTCTCCGTTTCTGCCGCGCCTCGCGGCGAGTGATGCAACTGTCTCGTATGACTGCTCTATCCATTCCTCGACGCGTCAGGATTCTGCCAGCCAGCGGTCGAACCAGTCGAACGCCTCCTCCTGCATCGCAATGTCGAACTTGTGCTCGCCGGCATGGAATGCGCAGCGGTAGTTTCCGGCCGCGCCGGCCTTCTCATACACCTGCCGCAGCATCACGTCGGCCCGCCTCATCTCGTCCAGGGAGAACAGGGGGTCTTCCGTATTGTTCTGCACCAGGGTCGGCAGCGGCGTCCGCATCCCCAAAATGTCCGGGTAGTCCATCTCCGTTGGCAAATGCGGCACGTAGATCATCCATGTGTGCGTATGGCTCTTATGGAGCAGCAAATCCCGCCATGTCGTCATCATGCCGACACAGGCCGCGCAGCGCACGCGATCGTCCAGGCCTGCCAGGTAGACTGTGCGCAGCCCGCCCCCCGACAACCCGCCGATGCCGACCCGTTGCCCGTCCACATCGTCGCGCCCGCACAGCGCCTCCAGCGCGTACAGGTCCTCGGCCAGCCACACCCCCGCCCACGTCGTCCCCGCGCTCAGCAACGACTTCGCCAGGGTCGACTCGTGCCCGCCCGCCCAGCGATTATAGGCGGCAATGTACGCCGGGTCTTCCGACTCAATCTCCTCCATGCCATCGCGTATCGCCGCCGGCACATCCGCGATGCGGACGCGGCGGCTGCCAAACGCGAAGGCGTCATGCACCAGGACAGCATACCCGCGCCGCGCCAGGCGATTGGCCCACGGCGCGCTGCCGTACGCCCGCTGCTGGTGATCAATGTTGACCGCGTTCTGTTCATCGTCCGTACGCGTGATTTTCTGCCAGCCGTGAAACTTATGCCCGCCGTGATCGTGCAAAGCCAGCACGCCGGGCAACGGGCCCTGCGCGCCCGCCGGTTTCAACAGAACCGCCTCTGTACGCGGGCCGTACGGCAGCTGCCACGAGAGCTCCTCCACCTGCAATCCATCATACTCGTACTGCCGGCCTGTCCGGACATCCCCCGCGCCGTCCGTGTCCGGCATCGCCACCCGTTCGCGAAACCGCCGGCGCGCGGCCGGCCGCCAAGCCGCCGGGTCCGTCCAATGCGTATGCCGAAAAGAGAGAAAATTGGGGCCTTCACCGGCCAGGGAACTGGCCCACGAGCCGTAGGCGCCGAGCATCGAGAGAGAAGACATTTCCTTTATTTCCTGGCGCAAAGATTCGACTGGGTGAAAAGTGTGGTCGCACGCCCGCGTAACGCGGTCCGCGCCGTTCGGGATACTATAGCAGGGTTTTGAAAGAGGGGAAAAGCGGCGCTAACTTGGCGCGTAACCGCAGAAGCACAGAAAAGGGACCGCGACAGCTGTGCGATCCCCCCTTGCCACCATGCTGGATTTCCGGCGGGACGCGTGGTGGCTTACTCTCGTTTGTCAGGCGGCGACGCAAAGCGGCACCAGGGTGCTTAGGACCTGTTCAGTCTGGTTACCCTGCCCCCAATGAGCCATTCGGCCACATACAAGTTACCGCTGGCGTCCGCAGCCAAGCCGTGAGGGCTGTTGAAATTGCCCGTCTCCAGGTGGCTCGTGCGTACTGACTGCCCCGATTCGTTCACATTGTTGGGCCAGCCCTCAACGTCGCACACCTGCTTGTTGTCGCCGAGGTACGTGAGCAGTTCATCGTTTATATCGGTGACCACGAGGCGGGCGCGAAGCTCGGCAATGATCATCAGATCGCCATGCGTCGCGAAACAACTGGGCGTGTTCAGAAAACCGTCACCAAACATCCGTCTGAATCCACCCTCCATGTCGTAGACCTGTACGCGGTCGTTGGCCCTGTCCGCCACGTAGAGCTCCGGCTCGGACTTGCGATAATCAAAAAAGATGCCGTGCGGGCAGTTGTAGGCCCCGGCCCCTTCCTCGCCGTTGATGCTGCTGACATGCTCGCCATCCTTCGTGAACCTGTGGACATGGTACGCGCCGTACCCATCGGCCACCCAGATGTCGCCGTTGCCACCAAAGCGCTCCTCGTTCACCGCAACGGCTGTGGGGGCGTAGCGTGTGTCTTTGTATATGGGAAGGGGAGGCGTCTCCAGCCTCATGACCACTTCACCGTCCAATGTCGTCTTGAATACCTGACCGGGCCCTTCGCCCACGCCCGGTGGATTCTTGTAGCCGTGAAGATAGTGATTCTTGGATCCGTGGTCCACAATCCACAGATACTCGACTCCGTCTTCGTTGACGAGGGTGATCCCATGCGCCTCGGCAAAGTCGCCGCGCCACGAGGAAATCAGGTTGCCGTCCCCATCGAAGGTCAACACTTCAGGATCGCCGGGGTGGCTGGTCATTACGTTTCCCGATTCCGTGACAACGATGCCCGGATGCGCCCATCCCTTGCGTGAACTTTCACTTTCGGGGAGCTTGGCCCAATTGTCGATCCAGTCGTATGAATGTCCTTCGCTGCCTACCCGCATAACACAACCTCCTGCGCCTGTCAATCTCGTAGTTGAAATCCAAGGGCAGCTAATTCAGCGTCTGCCTGCGCTTGATGCGCGCGTGCCATTCCCGAACATGCAGGGAGAAGCCTTGCAGCACGAGTGATCACACGCGGGCCGGGGAACGGTGTGGCTGTGATGCCGCATCCACATCCCCTGATTCTCTAAGACGTGCTGCCCGGGAACGAACCGGCGCGGTCCGTTTAAGGTTTCAGGATGATCTTGGTGTACCCTTCGATGCGCTTGTCAAACTTGTCATAGGCGTCGGCGGCGTCGTCCAGCGGCACCTCGTGGGACACAACGAAGCTGGGAGTGGCCTTGCCGGATATAATGAGGTCGCGCAAGTAGGCGTTGTACTGCTTCACGTTGCATTGACCCGTCCCCAGCTTCAGACCCTTCTCAAAGAGCTTCCCGAAGTTGATGGCCAGAGAGCCCTTCTTGGCGCCCTCGTCCACTCCACCGGGGTCCGATGGCACATACAGGCCCGGAATGCCCATGATCCCCGTGGGATTGATCAGGTCGATCATCTGATTCAGAACCACGTTGGGAATCTCGATCTGCTCGCCTCCGGCGGCGGGCGATCCTTGCGCAGCGGCCTGATAGCCCACAGCGTCGACCGTCTTGTCCACACCGTCGCCCCCGCGCATGTCCCTGATCTGCTCCACCGGATCGCCTTCATCGAAATTGATGGGAATACCGCCAATGTCGCTGGCCTTGTCCAGCCGCTCCTGCACGTGATCGATGGTATATACCTCCGCCGCTCCTCTGATGATGCAGCTATAGGTGGCCATCAGACCGACCGGTCCCGCGCCCCACACGGCGACGCTCTCGCCGGGACTCACGTCGGCAAGCTCAGTGCCGTGATAACCCGTGGGGAATATGTCCGCCAGAAGAGAGAAATCCCACTCGAACGCATCCCCGGACGGAAGAGGCAGACAGTTGAAGTCCGCGTAAGGCACCTGAATGTACTCGGCTTGCCCGCCGCGCCATGGCCCCATTGCCACGTATCCATACGCGCCGCCGGCAAATCCAGGGTTGACCGTGAGGCAGAAACCCGTAAACCCCCGCTGGCAGTTCTTGCAGAAGCCGCAGCCGACGTTGAACGGCATCACGACCCTGTCGCCTACGGACAAGGTTTTCACAGCGGACCCGACATCTTCGACTATGCCCATGTTCTCGTGTCCGAAGACGATGCCCGGTTCGGCCGCTGTCCGACCCTCATACATGTGCAGATCGGAGCCGCAGATGCAACTCGAAGTAATCTTGACGATTACGTCATTCGGGTGCTTTATCTCGGGATCGGGAACTTCCTCTACGGCAACGCTGAACGGACCCTGGTACACGACGGCTCTCATGGTGACCTCCCCTTTCCCCTCTTGGATTGCTGAACCTAAGCGGTCAATCTCTTCAGTCGCCGAGTGTATCAGGCTAGGATAGTCTTGTCAACACACGAATCCAGCGAAGGAGTCGGGTTCAGAGGGCCGGTGAATGCGTGTGATGTCTGGACTATCCCCCAGGAGACAGATAATCAGCATCCTGCACCCTTGCCTGTGATCGCATCGACAAGGTGAGGAGGATGATCCGGTGACACAGTTTCCGACAATCCATCCGGGGGCTTTCTGATCGCTTCAGAGTCGATACAACAACGGGGCAGGTGGTTGTCCGGCCACTGAAGGGGAACGGGCCGGCGCCTCATTGGAGCCACGATAACCTGATAGCGGCGGCAGGGTAGAAACTGAGGAGGCTTCTGTAGGTCAAAGGTGAGCGCAAAAAAGCGAAGCGTCCGCTTCATCCACGCGGACGCTTACGAAACGATTCACCTGGCTGATTTCATCTACCAACTGATGCGGTGTTCAATCGCCCTGGACTTCGATGGCAGAGAAGCCAAGCCGGGGAGCAACGGCCTGCGGGATCATGGCACTAAGTTTCGCATCACCCCTACCATGATATGCAGGCTGTTCCCCAACAAAGAACCCCTTTAGTGGTGTCAAGTATCTAATTCCCCTTCTTTTGCACAAATTTCGGCCTCGCAAAAGACCTTCCTGCAACCAGCCTTCATCAAAACCAGGGCACACCGCCCTGCCTGCGCAATACACAACGCAGTCAATCGCGGCGTCCCTATTCGCCTTCCTAATACCCCGGCGGCGGGTCAACCGGGCCGTCAAACTGCATCGACGTGAAGACCCCGCCTTGTGGATCCCCGATTACGGCAAATCGTCCAACCGTGCCCGTATCGGTAGGAGGAACATGAATGACACCGCCCAGCTCCTTTGCCTTTGCCGCGGTTGCCTCGATATCGGCTGACATGAAATAAGGCGCCCAACTGGGCGGCATCTCACCCCAGGAATCGTCCATCTTCAACATGCCGGCCTGCATACGCTCGCCCAGCTTGAAAAGATGATAACCGTTTGGATCCGAGTCATGGCCCCAACCAAAGACCGTCCCGTAGAAACTGAGCGCAGTGTCGACATCCTTCGTCTGCAGCTCATTCCACACCAGCGCGTTGGGCATGTTCACCAGCTGCGCGCCGATATGGTTTCTTGGTTGCCAGACACCCACCATAGCCCCCGTCGGATCCTGGATTACCGCCATGCGCCCCGACTCCATCACATCCATGGCTGGCATTGCTTCCGTTCCGCCGGCCGCGACAGCCTTGGCGACCACCGAATCGACATCGTCGTGCTTGATGTAGGACGACCAGACCGGCGGTATGCCCTGATCCATCATCTCCTGCGGCAAAATGCTCATGCCGGCCACGTTGTAGCCGTCTATCTGGCACAAGGAGTAGTGGTAGCCCAAAGGCGTGGGCATATCAAAGTAGCTCCAACCGAAAAGACCGCCGTAAAACTCTTTGGCCGCGTCAACATCGGTCGTGGCAAGGTCCACCCAACAAAACATGTTGTCCGGATAACTCTTTACTACCTGCATGAAATTCTCCTCTCTGACAAAAATGGGGAACTGTATCGTCTGCGATGCACAGACAGATCTAACCATAGCACACCTAGATCATATGTGCTGAATCGACAACACTGGCGATCTCAAGATAGGACGATGTCCAACAACTGCAGGTTCCCCGTTTCGCTGCCCCCAGACGCGAAAAAGCCGACCAATTTCCCGGTCGGCTCTGTTCGCGGCGGTGAATGAAATTCAGGCCTATTCGTACGTGTACCCCTTCCCCCTGGCGTATTACCTCAATGCATACATTGCTGGGAGGTCAGTCGGCGGCTTTGGCCAGCGACGCTTCCGGCGCTGCCAGTTCCGTATATGCTTCTGCGCTGGTCTTCGCAATCAGTTCAGCCAGAGACAGATCCGCGAGGGCGGCAACCTGCTCAGAGAGATGGTTGAGGTTCAGCTTCCCGGCCACGCCGCAAGCATAGTCCGGATCGGCCTTATAAAAATGAACAAGCTGCCGCGTCTGGATTCGTTCAGGCACGCCATCCATCGCTTCGGCGATATTGCTGAACAACTGCTCTTTCTGGTCGCTGTTCATCAGGCGGAACAAATTGCCAGGCTGCGTATAGTCGTCATTGCCCACGCGATGGTCGTAGCGGTCAGCATCTCCGGATACCTTGAGCGGCGGCTCAAGGCTGCCGGAATCTTCGACCGGCCCTCCCATGCTATTCGGCTCGTAGTTGACCGCACCGCCGGAGTTGCCGTCAAAACGCAGGTTTCCGTCGCGGTGATAAGTGTGAACCGGGCACTGAGGCTGGTTGGCTGGAAGGGCGGAATAGTTGACACCAATGCGGTAACGGTGGGCATCTGCGTAGGACATAATCCGCGCCTGGAGCATTTTGTCCGGCGAGAAACTGATGCCGGGAACGATGTTGGAGGGCTCAAACGCGGCCTGCTCGATGTCGGCAAAATAGTTTTCAGGGTTGCGATTGAGCTCCATGATGCCCACCTCGATCAGCGGGTAATCGCCATGGGGCCAGACTTTGGTCAAATCGAAAGGGTTGAGGTGGTAGGTTTCGGCATCCTCTTCCGGCATCACCTGGACGCAGACGCGCCATTTCGGAAAATCTCCTTGTTCGATGGCTTCGAAGAGGTCTCGCTGCGAGCTTTCTCGGTCCTGCCCGACAATCTCGGCCGCCTGGGCATTGGTCCATGTCTTGATGCCCTGCATCGTCTTGAAGTGGAACTTGATCCAGAAGCGTTCGTTCTCTGCATTGATAAAGCTGTATGTATGGCTGCTGTAGCCGTTGACAAAGCGATACCCCTGGGGCAGACCGCGATCACTCATCAGGATGGTGACCTGGTGCAGGCTTTCGGGGGAGAGTGACCAGAAGTCCCACATGGCTGTGCTGGAGCGCATGTTTGTCTTAGGGTCGCGCTTCTGGGTATGGATGAAGTCGCCGAATTTGTAGGGATCGCGAACGAAGAAGACCGGGGTGTTGTTGCCGACCATATCCCAGTTTCCGTCTTCCGTGTAGAATTTGACGGCGAATCCGCGTACGTCGCGCTCAGCGTCTGCGGCGCCGCGTTCCCCTGCGACGGTCGAGAATCGGAGCAGGCAGTCGGTCCGCTTGCCTACTTCAGAGAAGATCCTGGCCTTGGTGTAACGGGTGACATCATTTGTAACCGTGAAGGTCCCGTAGGCTCCCGAACCTTTGGCATGCACAACCCGCTCCGGGACGCGTTCGCGGTTAAAGGTGGCCATCTTCTCCAGGAGTTGATAATCCTGCATCAGAAGAGGACCGCGCGGGCCCGCGGTCAAAGAGTTTTGATTGTCTCCTATTGGCGCTCCGTGAGCGGTTGTCAACCTTTTGCGTTCAGTCATCGTTGTCGCCTTTCATGTGTATGAAGAGCCTCGTCCTGACTCTAAAAATATACCGGGATTGAACTTTCTTGTCCAAAAAAAGTATGATGGGGATGTCCCTGAAAGGGGACGATTACCACAGCGTAATCACTCGCTCCTCGCCATCTTTGAGCGCCTGGCGATTGCGCCTGAGAGAGAAGGTTACGGCCAGGTAGGCAATGACGCCAAAAAGGACATAAGGCCAGGGCTCCAAACCGGCGACCGCAAAAACGGCCGCGCACACCAGCGAAGTCACGCTGACGCTGTAGGTGCCGATCGATGCCATACGGCTCCACCAGATCAGCAGGAGTCCGATCAGGCACACGATCGCGCCGATCAGAGGCGAAATCGCCAGAATGGTGGCCGCGGTCGTGATGCCGCCAGCCCCGCCCTTGAAACCCATGTACAGCGACCAATTGTGACCAACCACCGCGGCTGCGCCCGCCAAAGCAGCGGCCGCAGCCACCGCTGTCGCGTCCATTTCGGGCAAAAACGCCCCCGCCAGATAGCGTATGAGCAGCACAGCCGCCGCCCCTTTGAGCGCATCGCCCAAAAGCGTAGGGATGGCCGCCTTCAGGCCGGCCGCCCGCCACGCGTTCGTAGCGCCGGTGCGCCCGCTCCCTACTGTGCGGATATCCACTCCGTATAGGCCGGTCGCCAGCAGACCGACCGGCGTTGACCCGAGCAGGTAGCCGAGCAGCGGTCCGGCGGCAATCAAATGAAAGTCCATGGCAGAGCTTCACGCTTCTCCGCGCCGCGGCAAACGCGGGCCCGGCCACTCCAGTGGCCTCTTTGTCCCCGCCGACCATTTGGCGCGGCCTTAACTTCTGCATCCTGATAGACTGAGCGACGATGGGGGTTCAGGCCCCGACCCGTCCAATACTTAGGCGTATGACGACCTTCGCCGGAGTTCGCTAACTGAATTCCGGCTCCTGCTCCGACGGTGAGTCCATCAGGTCGTCCGGCGTCCCCATATCCGCAGGAAGGTCCAGCGACTCTTCCAGGTTGCTCTCGCCCCGCATGTGCAGCTCCCCTTCAAGCGTGGCCCCTTCATCCAGCAAAAAGCTGTTTACATGCAGCGCGCCGCGCACGTAACAACCGGCCAGCAACTCGACGCGGTCGGCGCGTATGATACCGTCAAAATAACCCCTGATACTCACATTGCGGGCGCGTATCTCGCAATTCACGCGCGCGCCCTCCGTCAAGATGACATTCGCCAGCGTTTCCAACAGGCCGCTTTCAACCACACCGTCGATCCGAATGCTGCTGTCGCTGCGCAACGAGCCGCTATACGTAGCCCTTGGACCGATAATCACCTCGATCGCGTCCGGCTGCGGTCGCTCATTTCGTCGAAACACCTGTGTTCCCCTTTTCCATTCGCTCAGGGGTCCCGACAACCCCAGCCTGCTGCTGCCAGCCCAATTGGCAGCAGCCCTCTCCTCTACCCTGGGTAACGCAAAAGAGCCTCCATCTCCTGTCAGACAGAGGAACCGATTGCGGCGGGATGAGGAACGATCTCTGCCGCGCGCAGTCTAGCACATGCACTGGATCTCGGCAACCCTGCTATCCACATCCGCCGCGGCGCGCCCTTGCCTGGCCAGGCGTCTACGACAAGGCTGCAACTCTCCGGACGGCCGCTCCCGGTTTGGCGCGCCGCGGACGGCGCGGGAACCGGAATCGACTCGGCGCGGTTCACTTCAGTATCGGGCGCGTATGCAATTTCATCAGAAGCGAAACAGGAGGAAAGGTAAGAAAATGAAGCGCATTCTGGTACTGTTTATTTGGGTCGCCGGCATACTTTTTCCCATGGGCTGGTTTATCCAGGTCTCACCGGTGGGCTACAGGCTATTCAACAATCTGTTCAGCCCCCAGTGGATGCATGTTGCCATGCACACCTTTCTCTTCGCTGTCCTGGCCGCCCTTCTGATGCTGAATCTGTACGGCAGGCTGGCGGCGCACCGCGCCGGCTGGGTCGTGCTTGCCCTTGTCTTCACCGCCGCCCTCCTTCAGGAAGGTATCCAACTGCTCAGCGAGCAGCGCGTGTTGCACGGAGACACCTTCTTTGACATCGGCGTCGACATGATGGGCGGCGTTCTCGGCCTGCTCACTATCCTCGGCTTCAGGAAAGTAGCGGAAGAGCGAGTAGGGCGATCCCTGGTTCAGAAAAAGTGAGATCTGGCGTCAAGATTCTAAACTTCCACTCTGCCAGTTGGCCGTTTATGGTCTATCTGCGACCTTACTGCAATGAGTTCCTTCTACTGTTGGACCCGGCTATGCTGTGCGTGGAATCGCCACTGATTTCAGAAGAACTTCCGCGCATTCGACAACGAAACTGCCGTGTCAATTCTCTGATCTACAGACAATCGACCGCCACCATTCAAAAAGCGGGTCGCGCCGGCCGGGTCTATAGCTGGCACGCGACTGCATCTCGGCCATGGCTGAGGCCAGCGCAGCCATGGGGACCCGAGTTTCCTCGGCCCACAGTTTCAAGAGCTCCAGCGTGGAGACCAGTTCTACAGGTGGAATGAACTGGCCAAGCACTCGCCGGGCCTTACGATCGTCGGTTGCGACAGAGTACCCGCGGTGATAGGCAAGCGCGCCGGTGATCGCCTCACCGTCGTCAAGATCCGCTGCCAAGTTTACAGCAGTGGCCTCCTCTGCCGAATGTTCCAGTCGCATCAGTTGAATCAGACCCTCTTGAAGCAGTAAAGTCAGATCTACCGTTTCCTTCACATCGCTGCCAGCGGTCGGACCCGGACGCCAAACAAACAGGGCTTCGCGCTCCGCTACATAGTCTGTTACCCAGAATTGGTACGGCAGATTGATTACGATGTCGCGCAAGTGGCCTGTTGCGTAAAGGTTTAGTAGGCAGTTGGCGTCGAGAATTAATGAGTCGAAGCGGCGCGACACGATCTAAGGCTCCCTTTGAGAGTCTTGGACGGCAATGGGCAGTAGGTCTCAACCTTAGGATTCAGCAGTGTCCATCAATTGAGGCTCAGGGCTGTCCACCCCGCCAACGCTGCGCGTGAGGTCTATGGAGAAGGAGGCAATCTGGCCTTCATCCTGGAGAAGAGTGGAATGGGCCAACTCTTGAACTGACCGCCTTGCCGCTACGCGGTCAACTCTCAGGTAGCGCGCCAGTTCTCCCTCCGTCAGCCTTCCATTTTCGTAGGCCAGCGCAGCCAAGTACTGATAGCGAAGTGGCAAGGCCTGTTCATCAGGGGGATGGGGAGACAGCCCCAGTTGCCTCTGTGCTTCCCGCACTTTGAAGCCGCGATCGCGCAGCAGTTCCCATGTACCGCCCGGAAGAAGGCGGAGTTCCTCAAGGCGCCGCATCATCGCTTCTACGGAGACATGGTAGTGATGCGCGAGTTGGCAGATTTCAGCAGCCGTCATCCTGCCGCTGATCGTTCGTGATCGTTCATTAAACCTGCGTCGCAAACCTGCGGCCGGCATGAGTAGGCAACGGGCAAAAGCATCTGCGAAGCGCTCGCCGGCGCGTGAACGACCGAGTCCATGCAACAGCGAGACCTCCGACCGGAAGCGGTCCGTGAGGAAGTGTCCATACTCGTGGGCCAGCGACCATCGCTGCCGGTCCTGTGGGTGACGGGCGTTTACCGCGATGCAACCGCCAAGCTCATCAGTGTAACTGAACATGCCAGCCACGCGTGAGGGCAGTTCGATGAAAAAGACCCTGAGGCCGACATCGTTCTCGATAGCATCTCTCAAGTTCAGGAGCGGCCCCTCACCAAGCGCCAGTCGGTGGCGTTCGGATGAGGCCACATCCTCCGCCGCTACTTCCGGAGAGGTCCCGTCCGTAAGGTATTGGGGAGGGTAACTGCGGCTGAGAGGGGCTTCGTTCAGCTTTTCAAGATGTAGATAGTCTTCGCACAGGCGCTGAAAGGTCTCGACAGCACGCCGCAGTTCGCCTCGTGATTGTCGAGAGTCGAGTATGTCGACAGCGGCACGAAATTGTACGGTGAAGTCGGAGGAAGGTTCCCTGTTTCCAACAAAGTCACCCACCGGCCGTCCATAGAGTCGAGCCATCTGAATCAGTTCGTTGGGTCGTACGCGTCGCTCTCCTTTCTCCATTGCGGTGATCGTGGTACGGGCCATGCCCAAGGAACTGGCAACCTCCTGTTGCGTAAGCCCGCGTGATTTGCGGGCCACCTGCAGACGCCGCCCCAACTTGAACGGGGCAATCGCGTCCACCAGATTTCGGTTCATGGTGTCTCCTTGAGAGAAGAGAGTTGGTTGGCGAACAGTTATTCGCAGACGGTTCTGGCACCTTCCCTGTCCAATTGAATACTATCGAGTTTTTCTGGCAATGTCAAGTCATATCTTCATTTCAAAGGGAAAAATGTCAGAATGTGACAGTGCGATCTATGATTACATATGCGTATACCAATCTTGAGCTCGTTTCAAGGCGAGGAATTCAACATGGGCGGCTACAGAATTCCAGATTTCTGTCCCCTGAATGGCACTGTCACTTCAACGCAAACCATGTAAAATAAGAGTTAGAGAAAAACCGTACGCCACCGGCACGCCGCCGTGCCCCCCAACTCGCGGAACCCTGCCCATGACCCTGCGATTGCGCTCCCTACTCTTCATGCCGGCCGACTCGCCCCGTAAAATCGTCAAGGGGGCCGGACTTCCCGCCGACGCGATCATCGCCGACCTCGAAGACGCGGTCGCGCCCAGCCGCAAACATGAGGCCCGCTCGCTCCTCGTCGAGGCGTTTCATGGCCTGCCGCAGGAAGGCCCTCTGCGCTGCATTCGTATCAATCCCGTCCACAGCCCGTACTGGCCCGATGATCTGCTCGAAACCTTCACAGCAATGCCCCAGGCCTACGTAATCCCAAAAGTCGAGTCCGCGGCCGACCTGCAACTGGTGAGCGGGCAACTCAACCGACTGGAAGACACAGCGGGTGTACCCAACGGGACTGTGCGGTTGTTGGCAATCGTGGAGAGCGCCGCTGGGGTGATCAATCTGCGCGACATCGCCGGCGCCGACAGCAGGCTCGCGGCGCTGGCCTTCGGCGCCGAAGACTTCGCCGGCAATATCGGCGCCCGGCGCTCACGCGATGGCTGGGAAATCTTCTACGCCCGCAGCGCTGTCGTGACCGCCGCGGCCGCCTTCGGTCTCCAGGCGATCGACACGGTCTTTATCGACCTGAATGACAAGACCGGCCTCGCGCAAGAGTGTCAGGTTGTGAGGGAATTGGGTTTCCGGGGCAAACTGGCCGTCCATCCGGTGCAGGTGGACGTCATCAACCGCGCCTTTACTCCGGACCTCTCAGAGGTGGCTGCCGCAAGGCGGCTGATCGCGGTATTCGAGGCACACCAGCGCGCCGGCCAGGGCGTATGCGTCCTCGACGGCAGAATGGTGGATATGCCGATGTTCCGCGCCGCTCAGGACCTGCTGGCCAGGGCGAACAACGGACCCGAGCAGGGCCGCAAGAAAACGTAATAAGGAGAGCCGGAACCCGTTCCTTCTCTCCGGTCCCTCTCTACTTCCGCACCGGCCGCAAGCCCAGATACACTTCCCGCCCGCCAAGCGTCTGCAGAATCGTGCGCGCCGGCTTCCACGGAATGAGCTGATTCAGCTCAGACGGGCTCAACGGCGTGTTGTTGTTGGCCAGAAATACGCGAAAACATGCCGCGATGAGCGAAAGATGTTCGTTGATGTAGTCGGGATCCTTCGTGCAGCGGCTGCGCAAACACTCCCACAGAGCATCTGTGCGGTGAACCTCTCCTGTCTCCGGATCGATCCAGTCCACGTCTTCCGTGTTTCTGTGATCCTGAAACCTGTCCCTGCATTCCGTGCACAGTTGATCGCGCAGGTACAGTCGGAAATTGAGCCCGCTCTGCTCCCACCACGTATAGTCGATGTGAAACTTCGTGTTCACATCCGGTCGAAACCACGTCAGTTTCTGCCTAACCGCTGCCGCTGTCATCGTCTATCTGTCCCTCCTCTATTATCAAGAACCGGTGAAGAGCCCAAACCAGTGGCGTAACATCCTCACCTTACCTTGAAGCAGCCGTCTCCCGCGTCTTCGAAGCGCGGGTTGCTGATCAATGTGTAAAAGATCGGTCCCGGAGGACAGCGCCAGAACATGTTTACCGCACTGTAGATCGTCTTAACATGCGCGGTGCCCTGGGGATTCAGTTTCGTGATCTCCGGCACAATCATCTCGACTATCTGCTCCAGGGCAGCGTCGTTCCCCTCAAAGCCAGCGTTAAACGCTTCCAGACCCTCCCGGTCATCAGATGTGACAATGACATGCTCATCGTACTCACAGGAGATCTGCACCTTGTTCATCTCAAAACCGAAGAGCCGCCGGTCGGCGTCCACTTTCGCAATGCGGCTCCACTCCCTTCTCATCCTGCGCGGGCGGAAGTCGATCACGACCTCATCCTGCTCTCCCGTGCGTTCCAGCGTGATCAGCGCGCTCACCGGCAGGTTGTGCGCCATCATCCAATCCTTCAGCCCGCAAACGTAGCGCCCGTTGCGCACCACCCAGGCCGTGTAACGGTTCCCCCAACGGCCGTCGACCACGGTCACCATCGAACGCTCCTGCGCGCTTTGGGGAAATATCCCGCTCGTACGGCTGCTGAGCGGCAGCGTGCCGTACAGCCAGTGGGGGAATGTCAGCGTGAAACTGACGTTGGGGACGACCGACGATACCGGCGCGCTCGCAGCGCTCTCACCCCATTCGTCATCCAGCTCCCATTCCATCTGCAACAGTTCCACACTCAGAAGAGACCGGCTATAGCGGCTCAGGTTGGGCCGCAGAAGCGGCGGCGGCGTCAGCGCCTCCGGCGGTTCCAACCGCCCCAAAAACCAGAGCGGTCCGCGGCCGCTCCCTACCTGGTCGAAGCGGTCGTCGCTGCTCAGCGCATGATCCAAGCTGATCACCTGCATCGGCTCCGAAACATCCTCCGCCTGCAAATCGAGTTCCGGCAGGAGCTCCTCCGTCGCCATTGGCCGGTTCTGCATCTCCAACAGCGCCTCGGCAATGTTCAAATGCCCCACATGAACGTCGGCCAGCATGTCGGCAAGCAGCCAGTATTCGTCAATCTGCACGAAATCTTCGTTGCGATCCCCGTCTTCCAGAGTAAAGAGCAGACTCTCTTCAATTTCATCCCGGTACAGCGAATGGATCTCTTCCGCCGACAGAAGAGCTTCCTCATCGCCTGCCGAATGGCCGTTCGTCCCATTGAGCCTGTGCCCTGTCTGCAGGTTCGCGGCAAATTCACGCGTCTCGCCCGTATCCCCAAAGCCGACACTGATGACATCGAACGCGCCATGCTCCGGGTTCTGGCCGGCGCGAGTCTCCAAAACCTCGCCTACCACAAAGTCCATGGCGGGAAATATGAGCGTCTCCCCGACTTCATAGGGGTTCTTGGGCTGATAGACTACGCCCTTCTTCAGCTCCGATTCCATTCGCGCCGTCTCTCGACGCTGGTATTCCTGGATCAGGCGCAGAGCGAGTTGACTGGTCGTCATTGGCGACTCGGCATCCAGGATCAATTCATGGATAAAGTCCAGGTCTTCGCTGGTAACCCGGAACTGATCGCGCCAAAAAGAAGCAGTTTGGGTCCTTCGCAACAGCACGTCTTCCTCCTCCTGAAAAAGCAGGCGCAACGCCTGCGCCGTTCTCCTCAGCGCCTTCCTCCCTCTCGGGCCAAAAAGCGCCGACAAAACCTTCTCGCGCCCCCGGCGCATTCGGGCAATGCCGGTCTGCCGGGTCAATCGATCATCGCAAACAGTTGGGCCGCAGAGCAGGTTCAATCCATCAATCCCGTCCTACGCTCCTCGCCGCCGCGGCATAGGCTGCGCAGCCCAAAAATAAAGTATAGCGGTTCAGGCCCTAAAATTCAAGAACGCGCCAAACTGAATCGTGACTCGCCTCTGCTCAACCGCCGGCTGCCAGCAGCAGACGCGCCAATTCGACCTCCGGCTCCCACACACCCAGCTCGACTGTCGGGCGCAGCGTCGCCGAGTCGTACACGACCAACCGCAACGCATATTCGCCGGCCCCGAGTTCAGCCGGGATGGCAACGTAGTAGACGGTGTCTACCGGCTCCTCCGCGGCCCAGCGGCCTGTGCGCCGGTGGCGCGAATCCAGCAGCAAGGCATCTTTCTGATAGACGCGCCCGCCCGCGGAGTCGTGCAGTCGCAAGGAGATCGAATAGTCGGTTTCCAACCCTGGCGCCGTCTGCCATCGCAACGCCACCCATAGGGCGCGTGCTTCTCCCAGGTTGAGCGTCTCGGCGGTTGGCAGCTGCGCCTGGCCTTGCCCAGCCGCAAGCCCGTGCAACGATATGCCGCCGTCATAATCAACTGTCCGCGGCTCCAAATACTCGAAAAACGTCCACGAACGATCCAAAGCCATCTCGCCAAAGGTGTGAATCTGATAGCTGCCATACGCCTCAGTGCCCACAAACTGTCCATACTTGCCAAGCAGTGCGACCGCATGTTGCTCGGCAAGTATGTCTCCGCTGATGGCATCGCGGTTCCAGTCCACAAGCTTCACCGTCGCTGGATTCTCCATCGCTCCCAGCGCCGATTCCAGTTCCTGCGCAAGGTAAGGCGCGCTCGCCGGAATCACATCGGCAGGCGCCGCGCCCTCGTACAGGTATTGGAAACTGAAGTGCTCGCTGATTGTATAGGGAACCAGGTAGACCGTGTTCGGCTCTGCCGGCCCGTCGTTCAGATCCCGCGCCAACTCCGCCCACTCCGTCTCGTTCGCCTCATAGACCTCCGGCAGATTCGCCCACGTCCTGAAATAGGTGTGATACGTAAATGCGCCCTGCGCCAGAATCCACCCGGCCGCCGCAAGCCCCAGCGTGACGGCAACCCTGTTCTCATTCTGTCCCAAGGCTGGCGCGCCTGCCCAGCGCACCCGATTGCGTCGCGCCCACAAGAACTGCAACGCCTCCCATGCGCCTACAGCCGCGAGCAGGTAGATGGCCGGCGTCGCGCCCATCATGCGCAGGAAGTGCGGCAAGATATCGTCTCTGGAGAGCATCGCCGGCAGCAGCAGCACAACCAGCCAGAGCAGCAGCAGCCGGTAAGCGGGCCGTTTCCAACGCCACAACGCCATTCCCGCGCCCAGCCAGAAAAGGATCGCCTCCCAAGTCCTCAGCATCGGCTGGCCGGCAAAGTTGTGCCGCCAGTTCGGGTCCCCGCGAATGCCGAAAACCAACAGATACTCCCACACGTTGCCCAGAAAGGAGCCAAACGCGTTTCCCTGCTCTTCGCGCAACAGCCAGACCTCTCTGCTGCGCATCAGAAAGTGCTCAGGATGAAGCGCAAAGTGGAGCAGAATCGGCGCGGCAACCAGCCCGGCAACACCAACAAACGCCGCCGCCCACGGCAGTTCGCGCCGTACTCTTGTCCTGGAAAAAGAGCCCAGAGGAAAGAGAAAGCTCAGACCAAAGAACAGAAACAGGAACGGGGTGAAACGCGCCGGAATATACGTGTACGGCAACAACCCCGTGCAAATTCCCGCCAGCGCAATCCGCCGCCAGCTCCGCGCCCGCCACCCCTGCCACAGCAGCGCAAAGGCCAGGACAAGTAGCAAGGGCATATGGGTAACTTTGTTGTACGACGTGCGCCCAATGATCGTCTGGCTGACAGAGACCGCCATCAGCCCCGCCGCAATGCCGCCGATCGCCAGACCGCGCCACCGTGTCGCCCGCTCCTCTTCATCCTCGCCGAATAGCACGGCCCCCAGCCACAAGACAGCAAACACCAGGCCCGCGCTGCCCAAAGCAGTGGGCAGATGCATCGCCAGCAACGTCCGCCCGAACAGGATCGTCGACAGGGCCAGCGCATAGATCGCCGACGGCTCCCGGCCCTGGTCCACGGGAAAGAAGATTGCGTGCTCACCGCGCAAAACCTGAAGCGCCAGCGCGCCGTCTATCCCCTCATCCCGATTGAGGCCCATCGGCAGCTCGGCCAACCCCGCAAAACGCAGCGCAACGACCATGATCGCCAGAACCAGCAGGGTCGCCCCGGTCGCCAACCTGAAGCGCATGCGCCCGGCATCCGTCAACCCGGCCGCGCCTGTTCGATGTCTCCCTGATGATGAACTCTCAGCCACGCTGTTCTTTCCTTGCTCCTGCCCGGTCCTCGTCGTAACGTTTTCGCGCCGCGCTGCCTACTTCGGTCCCATCCTCGCCTTGGGCAGTCTGCAAGCGCCGAAGGGCGTCTTCCCGTCTGCGCTTCACGGGCTGGCATCCAATTGCAGCCGCGCCAGCAGCAGCTCCGGCTCCCACACACCGATTTCGACAGTCGGTGTCCTGGTCTCAGTGCTGTAAACGATCAGGCGCAGCTCGTATTCTCCCGGCTGAAGATCTGCCGGAAATTCAAGGTAATGCAGGGTTTCCACCGGTTCACCTGCAGGCCAGAGACTCGTGCGTGCATGGCTCGCGTTCCCCAGGACATCGTCCATCTGGTAGGACATCCCCCCTTCACGATCGTACAGGCGCAGCGAGACCGCAAAGTCGGTTTCCGTGTCGGGGTTCGTCTCCCACGACAGGACCAGCCACAGAGCGCGGTCCCGTTCCGGACTGAAAAGCTGCCGCGCTGGCAGCTGTGCCTCGCCTTGACCCAAAGCAATCCCTGTCAGATCGATGTCACCGTCGTATTGGACCGTCAGCGGCTCCAGCTGATCGTAGAGCGGCGGGATGCTCTGGTGAACCAGACGTTGAAGGCCGCCGGACAGGGAATCCAGAAAACGCTCAACTGGGTTGGACGAAGCGTCTCTTCCCGCGTACAGAGGAACGGCCCCCTCCCAGCTCCCGCCCAGGAGGGCATCGAACTCGGCTTCGTTCAGGTCCCGCTCTTTAGCGAAGATCGATACGCGCGGGTGATCATACAAGCTCCAGCTTTCGTCGGCGCCCTGATCGGGGAAGGACCGACCCAACAACCGCGGCGGAGACGTAAAGTCGGCCGCATGGACGAATCCCAGCGCCTCACTGAACATTAACTCGTAATAACGGATTGTCATCGGGTAGCGTTCAGGCAGTTGGTCAACGCTATCGTAGATGCGTTTGGAGCTGTAGATTACGTAGTCCGCCTCCTGTAGCTTTCTGCGGAGGATGTCGTACTTTTCCTCTGTGTCTTCGTCATATGGCCACCAGTCGATGTGACGCAGTCCGTGGCTTTCCATGTTCATATCCGGTTCGCCGGGGATGCTCTTGGGCAAGGGGTCATCCCAGCCCTCCCAAAGGATGACTGAGCCGGATGGCGCGTTGGCATAGACCCATCGGCTGGCGGCAATCCACGTGTGCTCGCGGGCATACACACCGTTGACATAGGCCAGCGACCAGAAGAGGCCCGCTCCGACCGCGACAACATACAGCAGCGCGGCCGGCACACGCGCCGCCAGGCGCAGTCTGCCGCTGGCGCCCAGTCGCCAGAGCCAAACGATCAGGCCGGCCGCGAAGAGCAGAACAAAGGGCAGGACGGGACTCATATAGCGGTTGAACTTGGCCAGAAAGCCGCCCGTAATGCCAAAGTAGGGCGCCAGCCACACCCATACGATCAGCTCGCCCGGCTTGGCCCGCCGCAGAACTGCCTTCCCCAGCGCCCATACGCTGCCCGCCGCCGCGCCCAAACCCAGCGGCCAACCCATCCCCCATCTCAACTGCTGTTCAATGAAATAGATGTAAGGAGCCGTGTTGCGGTATTGGCGCGTGAAGGGAATATCAGCGGTCCCCCGCACCATGCGGCCCTGTACAACGAGTGTGGACTGGATGAAATTCACCCAGTCCAGCACTGCATAGGGGCTGGTTGCCAGAAAGGCGCCAAAGGCAATCAGCAGCGCCGCTGGCGCGCCGATCAGCATGCGTCCGGCGGCGCTGCTTCCTCGCCCGTCTCCGCTCGCATGTCGGGGACGGTATCGGGTCCGCCAGAGAACAACCAGAGCCGCCGCGATCGGTACGGCCAGGATCGGCAGCATGCTGAACTTGGTCGAGATCGCCAGCCCGGCGCCCACCCCTGCGAAGAACACACCCCGCCAGCTGTGCTCCTGCACCATCAACACGCCTCCGTAGACTGCCAGCGCAACAAAGGTCGTGCCGGCGGGGTCTATAGCGAAAAAATGGCTCAACTGAACCGCTTGGGCAGTGAAAGCGTATAATGATGCGGCCAGCAGTCCTCCGGCCGCGCCGTACAGCCTGCGCCCCACCAGGAAAAGCAGGAAAATCGTCAGGGTATCCAGCAATGCCATCAGTAGCCGACCGGCAAACACCCTGCCCTCGCAGGTCGTATTGGCCTGCTCCATCAACGAAATGTATCGCTCCGGAAGGAGCAGCAATCTGGCTGGCCTTGCCAGGTCGCTCAGGAGCTCGCCCTTGAGGATGCCCAGATAAAGGGGGAAATGGCCGTATGCATAGACGCGGCGTTTGGCGTTCTCCCGGTCCCACATGGGATTGAGTGGGCTGCGCCGGGGATTGCGAAACTCGTCGATCGAGGAAGGCCAGCCAATGGCGGGCGCGTAGATGCAGGCCGTTGCCTCTTCGTCCGGGTGGGCATGTATCCCTCCGTCCCAGTTGACATTCCACGTGCGCAGCCCCAACCCGGACAGAATCACGATGCCGAGAAGAGCATATATGACTGTCGAGCGCATTCTGTTCTCCTGCAATGCTCTTCAAGTTCCCTGCGCTGGGACATGTTCGGGGCGCCGGGCCGTTTTCTCTGTCGCCCGGATCGGATCCCTGGAAACGGATGACTGTTCTGGTATCAGAAACAGTGCCGGAGCCGCCGCGGGGCCCGGAGATTCAGCTGCCATGGGGTGTGCATTTTGCGCTCTCAGCGAAAACGCCGCCCCTTCGTGCCGGTCTGAAATCAACTGTATGCGCCGCCTCCTCCTTCCTGTCACGGGCCCTCTCCCAGGCGCAGGCGCGCCAGTAGCAGTTCCGGCTCCCACACCCCGATCTCGACAGTTGGTATCTGTGTCTCGGTGCTGTAAACGACCAGCCGCAGCTCATACTCGCCGCGAGCGAGATCGGTCGGGAATCCAAATTGGACCATGGTATCGAACAGTTCGGAGGCCCCTCCGCTCCCGGTGAGCGTGTGATCCGGCTTCCACAGGACAATGTCCCTCTGGTAAGACCTTTCGCCCTCGGTATTGTAGAGGCGCAACGATATCGCATAGTCGACATCTAACCCGGATTCCGTTCGCCACTGCAGGGCCATCCACAAAGTTCGATCCCGGCCCAGATCGAGATGCTGCTGCGAGGACCACTGCTCGACGCCTTGGCCCAGGGCGATCCCCTCGAGAGCGATGCCGCCATCGAAGTAGACTGCCAGCGGCTCCAGATGGTCATAAAATGCCCAGGGCTGATCCAGTGCAATATCAGTGTAGTTGTGGATCCGAAAGCTGCCGTATGCGTCACTACCCAGATAACGTCCATATTTACTGAAAAGAACAGCAAACCGATCGCTTTCATCGCCCGTCCAGGCAGCCCTGGAGTCCCAGTCCACAACTTTCACAGTGGATATGCTCTTCATGGCCGCCAGCGTAGATTCAATCTTCTGCGCCAGGTCGGGCATGGCGGTATGGAAAAGAAGGACCTGCGCCGCGCCTTGATACAAGTATTCGAAAGTTGGACTGCGAAATCCCTCATCCAGCGCCTTATGGCGCTGGCCATCGGGGATCAGATAGACAGACTCCCCGTCGGGCGGCTGCAGGCTCAACAACTGGATCAGATCAACCCACCCCACCGCGTATTCATGGTAGACTTCAGACCGGTACGCCCACTCCTCGAAATAAGTGCGATACGTGCGAACGCCCTGAGCCAGAACTGCGCCGCTAACCACAAACGCCAGCGCGATGGCGGCAATGCCTTTGCTGTCACCAAAAAACCGCTCCCGCAGGAAACTGTACGCCTCCCACGCTCCGACAGCCGTTAGCAGATAGACTGCGGGCGCCGCGCCGATCATGCGCAGCGTGTTGGGAACGAGAACATCCCTGGCCAGCGCTGCCGGCAGCAGCAGGACCGCCAGCCAGATCAGAAGCAGGCGGTAGGCGGGCCGCTGCCAGCGCCGCACGGCCATCCCCGCGCCAAGCCAGAAGAAGAACGTTTCCCATGGATTCAGCATCGGCTGAGCGGCGAAGCTGTGCCGCCAGTTCGGATCGCCGCGAAAGCCAAACGCCAACAAATGGGCCCACACATTGCCCAGCAAGGCTCGCAGCGGTTCCCCCTGACTCCGATCAGGCTGGAGTATCAGTAACTGGTTGCTGCGGATCACAAAATGCTCAGGATGTAGAGCGAAATGGATGAGAATCGGCGCCGCGACCAGCCCGGCCACACCCAGAAAGATACCCGCCCAAGGCAGCGCAGCCCGCAGGAGAGTTTTGCCTTTGGCCCAGGGCAGAAGAAAGCTCAATCCAAAAAAGAGAAACAGGAATGGCGCGAAACGCGCCGCAAGATAGGTGTATGGCAACAGCCCGGCGCACGCCCCCGCCAGCGCGACCCGCCACCAGCTCCTGCCCTCCCACCCGCGCCACAGAAAAAACAGGCACAGGCCCAGCAAAAGCGGCAGAAAGTTGGCCCTGAGCGCGGCGCGCCCAATGATCGTCTGGCCCAGCGACATCGCCAGCAGACCAGCCCCGATTCCGCCGACCAACAGGCCGCGCCACGGTGTCGTCCGCCCGCCCTCTCTGCCAAAAAGCAGCTGCCCAAGCCAGAAAACAATAAAGACTGTGCCGGCGCTGGCAAGCGCAGTGGGCAGACGAAGAGCCAACATCGTGCGCCCCAAAAGGGAGACAGCCAGCGCTATCGTATAGACGATCAGCCCCTCGCGCCCGTTGTTTGCAGGGAAGAAAACAGCGTGCTCTCCCTGCAATACCCGGAGGGCATCCATACCATGCGCCCCTTCATCGTGATGGAGCCCAATCGGGAGCTCATCGATGCGCTGGATTCGCAGCAACAAGACGGCCACTGCCAAGACGAACAGAATTCCCCCGGCGACCAGCGCGAGGCCGAAGCGTTCGCTCTCTGCTGACTCGGCTGCGCCGGCTGGACGTTTCCCTGATTTTGACGTTTCAGTCATTCCTTTTCGTTTTGGGGTCTCCAGCCGGTTCGACGCCTTCCAAGACGGGACGCGTTTCCAACAATCCAGGCCGGCCGTCTCCGAACAGGGACCCATTCCTGGAAACTCAAACGTCAAGTATAGAGAGACCGGCAAGAAAACCCAAGTACGCGCCTGCCTGTATGGAGCCTGGTGTCCTTGCCCAGCTGCCGCCGCCCCCTAGACCAGAAGCGCCTGCCAATGGCCGCGCCCGCGGCGAAAGCACACTTCAACCAGTCCTTCTGTTGGCCATTCACACGCTTTCAGATATGATAGACCCAAATCCGGGATCGCATCATCGCTTCGCCGCGCAGGCGCCGCTTGGAAGATCTCCCATGAGAACCGTTGCCATGATTTTGGCTGGCGGAGAAGGCACACGCCTGACCGTCCTTTCCGAAAAACGGGCCAAACCCGCAGTCCCCTTCGCCGGCAAATTCCGCATCATCGACTTCACAATCAGCAACTGCGTCAATAGCGGCATCTTTACTGTCGGCGTCCTCACCCAATATCGTCCCCACAGTCTCAACGAACACATCGGCATCGGCAAACCCTGGGATCTCGACCGTCAGCACGGCGGCATTCGCCTGTTGCAGCCCTACCAGGGCCGCGGCGAACACGATTGGTATGCCGGCACAGCCGACGCAATTTTGCAGAATCTGAACTTCCTCTCCGAATACAATGCCGACGCCGCGCTGATCCTCTCCGGCGACCACATCTATAAGATGGACTACGGCCCAATGTTGGACTTCCACCAGCGCAAAAACGCAGACCTGACCATCGCCGTAATGCCCGTGCCGATCGAAGAGGCCCACCGATTCGGCATCATGGAAACGAACTCCGCCGGCGAAATCGTTCAGTTCTACGAAAAACCGGAACAGCCCGCCAGCAACCTCGCTTCAATGGGCATCTATGTCTTTAACCGTCGCGTCCTGGCCCAGCGCCTTCAGGAAAAAGGCGCCGACGGACCGCGCAGCGACTTCGGCAAACATGTCGTCCCTGCCATGCTGGCCTCCGGAGACCGCGTCTTCTCCTACCCCTTCACCGGCTATTGGGTCGACGTAGGCACCGTCGACGCCTACTGGAAAACAAGCCTTGAGCTGCTCCAGCCGGATCCGGCCCTGGACCTGTATACCGATAGCTGGCCTATCTCCACCCGCTCCGAAGAACGACCGCCCGCCAAGTTTGGCCCCCAATCCCAGGTCGTGCAGAGCATGGTGTCCAACGGCTGCGAAGTGCACGGACTGGTCAAAAACAGCATCTTCAGCCCCGGCGTCTACGTCAGCCCCGGCGCGGTCGTACAGGATAGCATCCTCATGAACGATACCTGGATCGGCCCCGGGGCCCGCGTCGAGCGCGCCATCATCGACAAGCAGGTAATCGTCGGGTTCGGCGCCAGCGTGGGTAGCGCAAGCTCCAACGCGCCCCCGCCAAACGTCATGTTTCCCGATAAGCTCGACAGCGGTCATACCGTCGTCGGGAAAGGGGCATTCATCCCCGATGGCGCCAAAATCGGTGCCAACGTGATCGTCAACAGCGACAGGGGCGAGGAGCATTTCCCGCCGGACTTCGTCGTTGAGGACGGGCAGACCGTGTGACCTTCCCGCTGCCCGCGCCTCAGTAAGAGCCCAAGGACTCTTCCCCATGGCTTGTGCATTCGCTATGATCATGGCCGGCGCGGATAACGCCGACCTCGGTGTCCTCACCGAGATCCGCTCCGAACCGGCCGTCCCCTTCGCCGGCAAGTTCCGCCTGATCGACTTTTCTCTCAGCAACTGTGTCAACAGCGGCATCCACAATGTCGCCGTGCTCACCCAATACCGCCCGCGCAGCCTCAACGATCACATCGGCATCGGAAAACCCTGGGATCTGGACCGCTCCAGCGGCGGCGTGCGCCTCCTGCAGCCCTATCGGGGCGGCCCCTACGGCGACTGGCAGCGCGGCTCCGCCGATGCCATTCGACGAAACCTGGACTACCTGCTCCAGCAGAAGGAAGAGTGCGTCCTGATTCTCTCCGGGAAACATATCTATCTGATGGACTACAGGCCCTTCCTTGCCCACCACCAGCGCACCGGAGCGCCCGTCACCATCGCCGTCCGCCGCGTCAGCCGCCACGAGACCCACCGCTTCGGCATCATCTCCTTGGACGCCGACGACCGCGTCGTCGAGTTCCAGGAAAAGCCGCGCCGCACACAGCAGAATCTGGCCAGCATGGGTGTTTATGTCTTTCAACGTGAATTCCTGGCCGAGGTCCTGAGCAACGCCGCCGGTGATGACATCGGCAGAGACATCCTGCCCGCGCTGGTCGCCCAGGGGCATGTCGCCAGCTACACCTACCCCGGATACTGGGCCGATGCCAGCACCGTGCAAGCCTACTGGGACGCCAATATGAGCCTGCTGGCCGAGGAGCCGGCGCTTAATCTTTACGCGCCCGAATGGATCGTGCATACCCGCAGCCAGGAGCGGGCGCCCGTCAAACTGGGGCCGGCCGCAGACGTTGATGGAACGCTGCTCTCCAATGGCTGCCAGATCGAAGGCGCGGTCGAACGCAGCGTGCTTTCCCCTGGCGTACAGGTTGGAGAGGGAGCCCTCGTCCGCGATAGCGTCATCCTCAACGACACCATCATCGAACCGGGCGCAGTCGTCGAGCGCTGTGTCGTCGACAAGGATGCGCGCATCTGCCGGGAAGCGCTTGTTGGCCACTCCGACAATAACACGCCCAATCCGGAGCTGCCCGTCCGACTCAACACCGGCCTCACCCTCGTCGGCAAGGGCAGCCTTGTCCCCGCCGGCATGCGCCTGGGACGCAATGTCGTGATCCACCCCTTCAGCGGCGCCGACGCATTCGGCAATGGCAAGAGCGTGGAGAGCGGGACGAGCGTCGGCCGCAATCTGCGGTAACCCGGCCCGCCGCAAACGCAGCCGCCATAGCCGCTTGCCTACTGAAGCTGTATCGATCCCCGCGCTAACCTTGCCTTGCCCTGTATCCCAGTTCGTTCAGAAGCGCAACCAACCGCTCCCTCTGATCGCCCTGGATTTCGAGGTCCGCGCCTTTCACCGCGCCGCCGCATCCCAACTTGCCTTTCAGGTGTTTCAGGAGACCGCGTTTACCCGCTTCCGGGCTCTTGACGCCCGTAATGATCGAAACCGTCTTCCCTTTCCGCCCCTTCCGTTCCAGCCGGACGCGCACCGGTTGGGCGCCCTGGACGGCAAACGGCGCGGCCGGGTTTCGGGGAAGCTCCTGCGGGGGCTCTGCAGGTTCCGGTTCCGGATCCGTCGAGTAAACGAGCCGCGAACCTGACCCCCGGGATGGACTCCGAACCGATTTCCTTGCCTTGCGCTTGGACATAATCTGTCTTTCACTGTTGGCCGAACTGCAGGTTGGAGCTGCTCCATGCAGTATATCATCAACAGCCGATTCGCCTCGTCTTCAGCGTGCGCTGGCCGGCAGCCAGTGCCCGCAGCAGCGCCGGCAAACGCACGGCGTCTTCTGCCAGCGTCGATAGCGACAAGCCCGGCGCGGGCGGCTGCCGCAGGCTCCTCTTCGGGGGCGATGGCTTGTTCGTGTCCAATACGCGCGGCCGCGGGCGCGTCCCGCTCCAGGCTCGTAGCCGCAACCCGGGCGCCGCATCAACAGGCCGAGCAACGCCTCCCAACCCGCCTTCTCCCCCGGGCGCCCCTGTCGCGACTGTCCCCAGGGGCGGAACAAGCCCTTCCCGCAGCAAAAACCATGATTTGGCATCTGCCCGCACTTCGACCACAATGGTCTGCGAAGCCCAGTATGTGGACATGCCGAAACCCCGATCCCATTTCAAGGAAGTCCGCCATGGACACAGACAAACTGTCCCTCAGACGCGCCGTCTCCGGTGAGACCCGATTGCCCGACCCCGTAGACGATGCCATCCTGACGCTCGCGGTGCGCATGCGCGATCCTCTCTCCTACAAGGAGATCGCCGCGTCTCTGGGCATCGCTCGCGACCGCGTGCGCGAGCTCTGCCAGCCATACAGGGAGTTTCTGCGCACGCCTGGGGAAGAAGAGCCAGCCCTTGCCTTCACGCGGCGGCCGTCACGCAAGGCAGTCCGCCCGCGCGCCATGTGGGAAAATGCGATGTTCGGAAACAGTGGGCGGGAGTCTTTTCAGAAGCAGCAGATCGTCAATGGTGTCGACCGTCTTTCCGATCCCGTCGACGATGCCATCCTGACGCTGGGAGTGCGTCTGCCCAATCCGCTTACCTACGAGGAAATTGCGTCGCTAATCCATATCTCGCGCGACGACGCAAGCAAAATCTGTGAGCCCTACAAGGAGTTCATCCGCAAAACAGGGGCGTACGGCATCCGAGGACTGACCAACACGGGTTAGCGCGCCGGGCGCACACTCGCTCCCCGCCCCGAAAACCCGCCATCATATCGCTCCGTCCGTCTGTCGCCCTCCTCAACGCGCCGGCGCCGCGCTGAATATCTGCCGCAAAAGGTCAGCGCGTTCAACGTCAGTCGTCCACCGGGGTTGGGCATAGTCCTCGAGGACCGCAGTCAGGATTTCCGTGCTGATCACTTCGCCGTCATGGATCGTATGGCGGGCAATCAGCGAAGTGCGCGTCTGCCAGCTCCACATCTGATCGAAGAACAGATTCCCCAGACCGTACACGATGATCCCTGGCTTTTCGTCCCCATATCCATAGGGCTCCATCGCCTGCGGCACGTGGCTCTGCACTCCTGTTACAATATCGACGCCGGCCGCGCGCAGTTCACGGAAATCCTGCACTTGCCGGGAAATCGGGGCCGGGTTGTAAATCTCCTCATGCTGCAACTCAACCGCGATCACGTCCACTTCGCCGCGCAGCGCCGCAATCCTGGCAAATATGCGCTCTTTGTTTCCCCAGTAGTGGCAGACGCCCGGCTCCTCCTCGGTCGCCCAGGCAAAACTGGGATAGTGCGCCAGCGCCGCAAAAAAGGCGAATCGGTTGCCGTTGTGATTGAACAGCAGCGGCTCGCACGCCTCCGCCTCATTCAAACCGCTCCCATAGATGGGAATCCCGTTCGCCCGGTACCAGCCAATCGACTCGCGCGCGCCGTCCCGTCCGAAGTCGTTGACATGGTTCCCGCTCAACCCCACGATATCCGTGCCCACCGCCTCGAGCGTCGCCCAATAGGCCGGGTCGCTGCACAGGATCATGTTGTTCAAAGACGGGTCAACATCACAGCCTGCAAGGAAGGGCACCTCATTGCTGATATGGGTGATGTCGGCCGCACGCAGCGTCGGCGCAATCACCTGGGCGGGGTAATCATACCCGTTGGCCTCCATCCGGGCGGCCGTAACGCGTGCCATCGCCGTGACGCCCGTCATGATCAATGTCGTCAACTTGCTCGGTATGCGGTTCGTCGGCTGCGTAATGCGCGGCTGCAGAGCCGCGGCCACCTCTTCTCTCTCTGCGCCAAACACCGACACCACCGCGGTCAGCGGATAAGTGGAGGCGTCGAACGTATTGCTCAGTATGTTCATGCCGTCCAGGCGCAATGCCTTCAGAACCGGCGTCAGGGCTTCGAAAGGCACGAGCCCCACAGAACCCGGGGTCACCTCCAGCACAGCCGGCAGAGCGCTGCCGCTGGCCGTCTGCACAGCATCGGCCGCTTCGACACCGAAAACCGCTTCCAGTTCAGATACGTATTCGGCGTCAACGACCAGCGGGCCGCCGCCTCTGCCTTGCCAGCGCAGAGTCAACTCGGCCATCGAAATCTCGTCCGGCGCCGTGGCGAAGGCCGCCACCGGCGCCAGATAGCGCGTGTACAGAACACTGCCCGACGCCTCGGAACCGGCCGCCAATCTTATCTGCGTATCGGCATTGCGAGGCTGATCAAGCAAAAAAACCGTCTTGCGCGTCCCGTTGGCCTCGATCTCTTCCAGCTCAAAGGCCGCCGTAAGCAGATGACTGTAATACCGTTCCGGCAGCGACGTGTCGAGCGCAACCGTCAACCAACCGTTGCGGCTGTCTGTCTGCTGCGCCGCCGGCTGCAACGGCGCCTCCGCGACGGTCCCGATCCCGCCGGCGCCGTCCGTCCCGCCGGCAAACGACGCAATCGACGTCGCCGCCGCCAACCCTACCGTTCCCAGCAGCACAGTGACCACCAGCCGGCTGGATGACTGCAAACGCGTTACGCCCTTCCTCAAAGGCGCAATCCGGTCCACCGCAAACATGCCTCTCACGCCCGGCCAAGTGTCGAGCAGTCCAATGCGCAACCGCTGCGTATTCCGTTTGAAGATGGCGCCAAGTCGCTTCAACATCGCCGTCCAACTACCTGTTTCATTTGGAAAGCTGAACCGTGAAAGTCCCCCGCCGCAGCGTCCCATCCAACACAACCCATGTCAACAGGGTCCAATTCAGAAGTATATGGACAACATCGGCATTGGTCAACATCTCCTCTGGCCGCCTACCGCTTCGCCAGGAGCTGCCGGCAGCAGCTGCCTCTCCGTCCTGCAGCCCCCGGGCCTGGAAAGCCCCTACCAGAGTGGCCGCTCCCAACTCCCCGCCGGATCCGCCCCGAATCAACAGCCCCTTGTAGACCGGACGTTGACAAACGGGACGCACTTCGGTACATTTTCGTCTGATTCAAACAATTCAACCATGCAGTTTCAACGAGTTGTATGCGCAAAGGGGTCCTCCGCAACGCCTTCGCCCACAGGGAGAAAGAAGCGCATACAGCGATCAAGGAGTCAAATTGGCTACGGGAACCGTTGCTGACGTCGTCAAACTGTGCGGAAAACTGGGAATAATCGGATTCGGCGGGCCTGCCGCCCACATCGCGATGCTCGAAGATGAGGCCGTCAACCGCCGCAAATGGCTGAGCCGAGAACACTTTCTGGACCTGGTCGGCGCAACCAACCTGATCCCCGGCCCGAATTCGACCGAAATGATGATCCATGTCGGCTACCAGCGCGCCGGTTGGCCCGGCCTGCTCGCGGCCGGCATTTCCTTCGTGCTGCCGGCCGTGCTCCTGTCCACGCTCATCGCCCGGATCTACGTGGAATTCGGTGCGTTGCCAGCCGTGCAGCCCTTCCTCGCCGGCGTAAAGCCTGCCGTGCTTGCGGTCATTCTCGGCGCCCTCTGGCGGCTCGGCAAAACAGCTTCGAAGCCCGCTGCGGCTGGGCAAACGCGCATCGCCCTCGGCATCATCGGCATCGCGGTCGCGGTCGCCGTCTACCTGGGCGTCCCCGTAATCTGGTCGCTGATCGCCGGCGGCCTGCTTGGCATGCTTGCTCTGCGCGCCATCTCCGGTTGGGGCGCCGCGCCCGCGCTGTTCGCCCTGCCGGAGGGCCGGCCTGAACTCCCCTGGGCAGACCTTCTTCCTGCCCCGTCGCTCAAGTGGGCGGCCTTGATCCTTGCCGCCGCGGCGCCCGCCCTGACTCTCGGCGCGCTCGGCCTTTTCTTCCTCAAAGTCGGCAGCGTCCTCTACGGCAGCGGCTACGTCCTCGTCGCCTTTCTCGAAGGCGACCTGGTCCATGAATATGGCTGGCTCACACAACAGCAGCTGCTCGACGCCATCGCCATCGGCCAGTTCACGCCCGGCCCCGTCCTCTCCACCGCCGCCTTCATCGGCTACGTGCTGGCCGGCGTCCCCGGCGCAGCCGTCAGCGCCGCCGCCATCTTCGCGCCCTCATTTGTCTTCGTCGCCATCCTCAACCCCATCGTGCCCCGCCTGCGCAGCTCCGCCTGGATGGCCGCCTTTCTCGACGCCGTAAACGTCAGCGCCGTCGGCCTCATGGCTGCCGTTCTCGTGCGCCTCACCGGCGACATTGTCACTGCCTGGCCCGCCGCCGTGATCGCGCTCCTCGCTGCCGCCGCCGTGCTCCGCTGGCGCGTCACCTCCGCCTGGGTCGTCATTGGCGGCGCTCTGCTCGGCTGGCCGCTCTCACTGCTGGGCTAACGCGCCTTTTCAATCCAGACCGACCAGTAGGGACAGCCCCTGTCGCTGCCCTTTTTCGCCTGAGCGCAAAACTTTACCTCCAAGTTCCCCCGCCTGGCAAGGCCGACCTTCTTAGTCCTCGCGCCGACTATTCCTCGTCCCCTTCCTCTGCCTCCGCCGCGTTCAAAATATCTTCGAGATCGCGGTCGAGCTGGTCAGCGTTTTTCAACTTCTCGAAATAGACCCCAAGTGCCCTTTTGGCAATCATATTGGCGGCCAGGGCAGCTACCTTAGGCCGGTGGCCCAATAGGATAAGGCGCTCGCGGACCACGTCCTCGGCTTTGTCGAGCTTAGTATGGGTGGAGTGAAATTCACGCAGCAGACCTTCATCGTCGGTGTGCCACAGCGTATGAATGTGCCAGTATACCGGATGGGTCGCGTCGCCGGCACTGCCGACAATGGCGTAGGTCTTTTTGATATCGTCCATTTTACTGGCCCCTGCTGAGCCGCCGGCATAGTCCGACAGCGAATTGTGGAAAGGGATACGCGCCCGAACCTGGGTACCGCTTGCCTACCCTTCTGAACGCAGGCACACCCACGCCCAAGTGCGCCCTTGACCTGCTCCGGAACCTGGCTTGCCTCGTAGCAGATGATACGGCCAGACCGCGACGCAAGGAGCGTGTTTCCCAATGGAATTTAGACTTGATTGATCAACCGAAATGATTGATTCCAACCACACCGAGGGGGGCTCGTATCCTACCAAGATTCGCGCGCCGGCCTACTTGGTTCGCCGCAGTCTTTGACACGCAAAAATGAAAGGCGCCGGGCCTCAAACGTCGCGGTACTGAAATGGTTGTCTGACCGCCCGAATCAGAGGAATCAAAGGGGCGCCGTTCACATCCAGCCATCTTCCCCAGCACGAACTGTCAACAACGCCTTCACTGTGGCTCGTCACGACCCGCTCCCAGTGCTCCGCGGAGTGAAAAAGATTCCCCCCTTTGGCGATATCCGTGGCATAAAGGAATCCCAGATAGACCAGAACGACCGGCATCCCCAGCGTAGCCAGCTTCCACGACCACGCAAAACGGTTCGACATCTGGTAATGACGGTCCCGCCCGATACGCCAGGCGCCGCCGCTCGCTGACCGCAGTCCCGCGGCCGCCTCCTCGATCGCACGCCCAATCCGTTCATGATTTTTGATTGAGTTCTCAGACGCCGGCGCTCTCAACTTTTTCCCTGCTGACGATCCCTTCACCTCATTCCAGTGCGCCTTCGCCTCGACCAGCAGGAGCCCCTTCTTGCCGCGGATCGTGCATGAGCTCGCAATGTCCCAGTTCGGCGTCCGCGGACCGTGATCAGCGGCTGCTAGCCACCAGCTCGTTAAGTGGGCGCGCATTGGCCCCGGCACAAGATCCGTTGCCTTGTCCAGCTCCGCTTCATCCGCAGGCCCCGCGTCCCAGGAGCCGTCTTTCCGCTCCAAAGGCCTGCCGTAGGGCATCCACAGATCGCCGCTTGAAACCTCTACCTCGTCAATGCCCACCAACCGGGTCAGCCGCGCAGCAACCTCCTCCTTCGCGCCGTCCACAAGCAGCACACAGCGCGGCCGGCTGCCGCGGCTATCCTTCCCCAGGCTGTTCGACCAACTCATCTCTTTCCTTCCTCAATATCAGGCAACCGCGAACCGAACTACCTCCTCCTGCGGCTGCCTCGACCGCGGCCCTTTCCGCTTTTCTCCTTCTCCGCAAGCATCGTCAACGCCTGCTCCAACGTGATCCCCTGCGGGTCCGCCTCCTTCGGCAACGTCGCGTTCGTACGCTGGTGATTCACATACGGCCCGTAACGTCCGTCCAACACCCGCACAGGCTCCCCGTCTCCAGGGTGCGCCCCCAACTCCTTCAGGACCGTGCGCGCGTTGCCGCCCCGGCGCCTGTCCGGCGCCTCCTTGATCAACGCCAGCGCCCGCGGCAGGTCTACCTCCAGCACATGGTCCGGCGCTTTCAGGCTCACAAACTTCCGGTTATGCACGACATACGGCCCGTACCGCCCCACGCCGGCCAGTACCTCTTCGCCGTCCTCCGGGTGTGTGCCCAGCACCCGAGGCAGGCTCAGCAGTTGCAGCGCCGTTTCCAGGTCCAGCTCCTCCTTGGCCATCCCCTGAAGCAGGCTGACCCGTTTCGGTTTCCCATTTGACCTGGCTTCCGCTTTCTCTGAACGCGCCTCCGCCCGTTTCCTGGGCTTGCCCTTACCCGCCACAACCAGCGGCTTGAGCGTCTCAATGGCCTTGGCGCCCAACCGGGGCACGCGCCTTAACTCTGCCGCCGACGCAAATGGCCGTCCCGCGATAATCCCTTTCGCCAAACCGGGACCGACCCCCGGCAGCGCGGTCAACTCCCGCGCCGAGGCCGTATTGATATCGACCGGGCCCGCAGGCGTTTTGGCCTTCCTCGATGTCCTCTCTTCTCTCGCCGTATCCTCGCCCAGCTGCACGTACGCGCCGTACCGCCCGTCCTTCACCAGCACCGGCATTCCGCTCTCCGGATCCTTCCCCAGAACAACGGGTCCCTCCTGCTTGGCGCTTACCAGCGCTTCCACCGCGGCCGCATCCAAATCCCCCGGCGGCAAATCATCCGGCAGGCTGACCGTATGCCTGTCACCGTTGACCTCCCGCGCCAAAAAAGGGCCAAACTGACCGATTCGCACCTCGGCCGGCAGATCGGGAAAGTCAACCTGGCCCGCCTTGCGCGGATCGATGGCGCTCTCCTTCTCCCGGACCTGGTTCTCCAGCCCCTGCTCGCTCAGATAGAACCGGTTGAGATACTCGAGCCAGTCAACCTCTCCCTCGGCGATGTCGTCCAGCGTCTGCTCCATCTCCGCCGTGAACTTCAAATCCACCAGATCTTCGAAGTTGCTCTCCAATAGCTGGACAACCGCAAAAGCCACGAAAGTCGGCACCAGCTCCCGCCGCTGCTTGAAAACGTAACCCCTGTTCTGAATCGTGTCAATAATGGTGGCATAGGTGCTCGGCCGGCCGATACCCTCCGTCTCCAGCGCCTTCACCAGGCTGGCCTCGGTGTAGCGGGCCGGCGGCTTGGTCGCGTGGTCAACCGCGTCCAGCTCCCGGCAGTCCACAGCCTCATCCTTTGCCAGCCGCGGCAACGGCGACTCCTGGCTCTCAATCGCCGCGTCAGGATCATCGGAGCCTTCAACATAGGCGCGGAAGAACCCCGGAAACAGGATCTCCCTGCCCGATGCGCGGAAAAGCGCCTCCTCGACAGCCCCCCCTGCCGGCTGGCTCGCAGCCCGGATCATCACCGTCGTGGCGCGCAAACGCGCGTTCGCCATCTGCGTCGCCACCGTCCGCTTCCAGATCATGTCATACAGCGTCGCCTCATCGCCTGAAAGCGGCAACGTTTCCAGCGGACGCATCGCGTTGCCCGCGGGCCGGATCGCCTCATGCGCCTCCTGCGCGCCTTTCGAGCTTGTCCGGTATCGTCGCGGTTTCCCGGTCAGAAACTGTTGGCCGTAGCGTTCTTTGACTCTCCGCCGCGCCGCATTGACGGCCTCGTCGCTCAGATGCACTGAATCGGTGCGCATATAGGTGATATACCCGTTCTCGTATAGAGATTGGGCCACTCGCATCGTTCGCCGGGCCCCCCACCCTCGTTTGCGGTTCGCCTCCTGCTGCAGCGTACTGGTCGTGAACGGCGGCGATGGTGAACGCGACTGCTCCTTGCTATCTACCGAGTGGACCGCCCAGACGCCGTCCAGCAGGCGCTGTCGCAAGGCCCTCGCCTGCTCCTCATCCAGCAGCAGAACATCCCCGCCTTTCTCGTTGGGGTGCGTGGTCACTCGCTTGCCTGCCGCGATCCGCCCCGTTGATTCATCGAAATCTCGTCCGCTCGCCACCCGCGTCCCGTTGACCGAAATCAGCGTTCCCTCAAAACGGTGGGCCGTACTGTCCGGGCGTTTGTTCAACTGCGCCTTCAAATCCCAATAGGATCCGCTCACGAACGCCCGCCGCTCCCGCTCCCGCAACACCAGCAAACGCACCGCCGCGCTCTGCACACGGCCGGCCGACAGCTTCGGCGCAATCTTCTTCCATAGCAACGGCGATATCGTATACCCCACCAGTCGGTCGAGTATGCGCCGCGTCTCCTGCGCCCGCACCAGGTCACTGTCAATCGTACGGGTCGACTTCAGCGCCTGCTCGATCGCCTCTCGCGTGATCTCGTGAAATATCATCCGCCTGACCGGAACCTTCGGCTTCAGCACCTCGTGCAGATGCCAGCCGATGCTTTCGCCCTCCCGGTCCTCATCCGTCGCGAGCAGCACCTCATCCGCTTTCTTCAAAGCCGACCTCAACTCGGCAACAACCTTCTTCTTATTCGACGGAATCACATACAGCGGCTCAAACTCTTCCTCCACCTTGACCCCAAGCCGCGCCCAGGGCTCCCCCTTCACCTTCGCAGGTATCTCTGCAGCAGAGGCCGGCAAATCGCGCACATGGCCCATGCTCGCCTTGACTTCATAACCCCTTGGCAAAAATCCGCGAATCGTTCTTGCCTTGGTCGGAGACTCTACAATGACTAATTTCGACATTCTTCTTCTTATGGCTGATGGTTTATGAGCAATGACTGAACGCAAAGACGTTCTACCGATTCCGGCCCTATCTGCATTTCAGCCGAGATAGAATACACAAGAACATTGACGCGGGCAAGTGAAATGTTAAGGAAATCGCACGTTTCCCTTTCGCTCCCGGGAACTCGTACAAGGGCCGTACACTTCCCGTCATGCGCTCGTAAGCGCGCCCCCGCAACGGCCCGCCCTTGCCAACCACAGTACCAATTGTTCGCCAGCATCGTCTCTACCCAACAGTGTTTACTCCCCCTTGCGGACTCAAGCCCTGGCTGCTGACCACTGCAGTTCTTCAGAAAGCATCTGACCAAAACCGGTTCTCAACGCGATCTCGCTATCCGTTGACAGCCGCGCCCCTTCGACATATACTGAACACACTTCATTACCCCTCATCTTCAATGCAACGGGGAGACAGATCCGTGAATGCACATCGGAACGGGCAATCGGTTTCTGTGATTCTTCCGAGGAAACAAGCTGGCTATGCGGGTGACTCGGCGCCTGCCAATGCAGTGGTCAACGCCCCTCGGTTACTGACCATGGGTGTTCTGGTTGCGCTCGTCTGTCTGGCGCTTAGCGGCTGCGCGCCGGGATTCTATCCTCTCTTGCTGACCGAGCCGACCTCAGTCCGCGTTGAACGGGTCGGGCCGGCTCTTTCCACTTGTGAAGACCGCTTCATCACGCACGATCTGCCCCACAACACCACGACAGCGGACGGCGTTATCCGCATGTACGAGGCCAACGGCGCCGGGGTTGCCATTAACGATCTCGACAATGACGGTGATCTCGATCTGGTCCTCGGCAACTACGACAACCCCAACTCGATCTTCTGGAATGAAGGCGGCCTGCGCTTCCGCCAGGAGCAGATGCCGATCGGACGCACGCGTGCCGTAGCCGCCGTCGATGTCGACGGTGATGGCTGGACCGATCTCACTCTGACACGCGTCGGCGGGGCGGTCAATTTCTGGCGCAACCGCGGCGCCGACGTGGCCGCCGATGCGCCCGGCCGTTTCGTCCAGGAGTTCGTCAACGGTCTCGCCAAGCCTGCCTACGCCATCGACTGGGCCGACCTCGACGCGGACGGCGACCTTGATGCCGTCACCGCCTCCTATGATATCGGCCTGCTGACCGAGCTGGGCAACGAGTATCTGCTCAGAGGCGAGAGCGGTGTCTATATCCACTGGAACGATGCCGACGGTTTCCGCGCCCAGCGGCTCACCGACGAAGCCCAGGCCCTCGCCATCACCCTCTGGGACGAAGACGGCGACGGCCGCGGCGACCTGCTCGTCGGCAACGACTTCGCCCTGCCCGATCAGTTCTGGCGCAACAGCGCCGACGGCTGGCAGCTGGCCGCCATCTTCCCCGAAACAACCCACAGCACCATGAGCTTCGACCTCGCCGACGTCGATAACTCCGGCCGGGCCGCGCTCTTCGCCAGCGACATGAAGCCGCCCGATAACAACCCCGAAACCATGCGCGCCTGGGCCCCCCTGATGGAGGCGGAACATCCACCTTTACCCGCCGGCGACCCCCAGCGGATGGAAAACGTGCTTCTCATCGCCGACCCCGGCGGCAATTTCCAGAATATGGGACGCGACCGCCAGCTCGACGCAACCGGATGGAGCTGGTCCGGCCTGTTCGGCGACCTGGACCAGGATGGGCAGCTCGACCTCTACATCGTCAACGGCTTCGCCGAGTCCACGACCTTTGCCCATCTCGACGGCCACGAGCTGGTCGAGCGCAATCAGGCTCTGCGCAACACCGGCGGCGGTTTTGAACGCATGCCGGACTGGGGCCTGGGCAGCGAACGCGGCGGGCGCGGCGCAGCCCAGGGCGACCTCGACGGTGACGGCGACCTCGATATCGTCGTCAACAATCTGCGCGGCAATGCCCAGCTCTTTGAAAATCGCCTCTGCGGCGGCGCGTCATTGCAGGTCGAACTGCGCCAGCCCGGCAGCGCCAACCCGGCCGCCATCGGCGCCACAGCTTTTCTCGAGACGCCCGCAGGCCGCCTGCGCCGCGACGTGCGCGTAACCCGCGGCTACCTTTCCAGCGACCCCGGCCAGCTTCACTTTGGCTTCCCCGCCGATGCCCAGCCGCGTCTCCTGCTGATACGCTGGCCCGATGGCAAGTGGTCAACCGTATCCGCGCCCAGCCCAGGGCAGAAACTAATCGTTTCCAGAACAGAACACCAACAAGAGTAGGGAAACCAGCAAGAGTAGAATGTCAAGCTGGTCATAGCAGATTGACCAACCACATAGATCAGGCACCCAGATCAGGAGAACCAAGAGTGACCGAAACGAGTTCCCGGGCTGACGCGATCGAGAAGATCCGCCGTCTGCCCCGACAGGTCGAAGACCTGGTTTCCGACCTTTCGCCGCAAGAACTGACCACAACATCGCTGCCAGGTGAATGGACCGTGGCCCAGAACGTCCATCACCTGGCAGATTCCCACATAAACAGCTATGTGCGCTGCAAGCTGATCGCAACCGAAGACAATCCAACTCTTAAACCCTATGACGAGGGCGCGTGGGCCCGGTTCACCGACGGCAGCGGCGCCGACCTGTCCCATTCCATCGCCCTGCTGAAAGCGCTTCACGCCCGCTGGGTGACATTCTGGGAAAACCTGCCGGAAGATGCCTGGCAGCGCGCCGGCTATCACCCTGAGAGCGGTCCCGTCACCCTGGCGAAACAGCTCGAACACTACGTTGAGCACGGCGAAGCGCATCTGGACCAGATCAGGCGCACGCTGGCCGCACGGCCAAGGTAGCGACTCGTCCAGGGGCGCCCTGTTGACAGCAGGGCGCGCCCGCAGCAATCGTGTTCGAATCAGCGCGCATCCGTCCGCCGGGCGCAGGACGGCCCCCGTCGCGTCAGAGCGAGAGGAGAGAACATGGGATCTGTAGAAGCGCTGCATGATCTGCAAAGGAAACAGATAGAGCGGGAGAACGACCGAGCTGAGCCGGTCAATCCCCTCGCGCCCGATGAAGGGCGCCGCGTCACCCTGGAAGAGTACTGGGAAAAGTGGTATGAGAACCCCTACCCCGACATTGACGTCAGCTACGAATGGAACAATGGCATTCTG
>JAJDXQ010000043.1 GCA_022823185.1 Caldilineaceae bacterium | reverse complement strand
CCACGCTGACAGCGCGCCCACCGGGTCCATCGGCCAGTATGGGGCGTCCTGGTGCCAGTTGGTCTGTTTGCTCTCCTGCCCCCCCGGTTTGATCATCGCATGGTCATGGTAAATGCGCACGTGCCGGCAGCGGCTCAACTGCCGAGCGTATTCGGCCAGGCGCCGGTCAAGAGCGATCTCCTTCGCCTCCGGGAAATCGGTCCACAGGTTGACCATCTGGTTAAAGACTCGCTCATACTCCTCAGAGAATCGACCGCCTTGCTCCGCCCCGCGTATACGCTCGCGCTCGCCGGCAACCGCGCTATCCAAAGCATGCCGAATCGAGGAGATCTGCTTCTGTGAAAGGAAGTCGTGATACTGAATGTAACCATTCTCCTGGAAAAACTCGATGTCGGCTCGATCAACCACAATTTCGGTCATCTTCACCTATCCTGTCTGATTTGAGATAACGCCATCAAGAAATCGCGTGCGCCCGCTTCATTTCTTTGCCAGGACCCCTCACCGCGCATAGGGGTCGGCCGCATCGCGCAGGCCGTCGCCGACAAAATTGAAAGCCAGCACTGCAATGACCACCAGCAAGCCCGGCGCCAACAGCCATGGCGCCAATGCCACCGCCTGCAAGTTCTGCGCCTCCCGCAACAGCACACCCCAACTGAGGGCCGGCGGTCTCATGCCCAGCCCCAGAAAGCTGAGACTGGTTTCGCTGAGGATCATCGACGGAACGGCCAAGGTCAGGGAGGCGATAATGTGGCTGAGAAAGGAGGGCGTCATATGCCGCAAAATGATGCGCGGTTCGGATGCGCCTGCGAAGCGAGCGGCCTGCACAAATTCCTCTTCCCGCAACGACAGAAAGCGGCCGCGCACCACCCGCGCCAGCCCGGTCCATCCGATCAACGAGAGGATGATCGTGATGGCGAAATAGACCCTCGTCACCGGCCAGTCCTTGGGAATTGCCGCGCTCAGAGCCAGCCAGAGCGGAATGCTGGGCATCGCGCGAATAAACTCGATGATGCGTTGGATCACGATGTCGGTCTTACCACCGTAGAAGCCGGAGATTCCGCCGATCAGTACGCCGAGCACGAAGCTGAGAATCACCCCCACCAGTCCGATTGAGAGGGAAATCCGCGTCGCCGACAGCAAGCGGGACAATACGTCGCGGCCCAACCGGTCCGCCCCCAAGATGAAGACTGTTCCCTCGTTGTTTTCAAGACCGAACAGATGCAGATCGCTCTCCAAGAATCCCCAGAACTCGTATGGGTCTCCCCGCACCAGGAACCTGATCCGATGTTTTGCCGTCTTGTCAACTTCATAAATCTTGCGGAAAGTCTTTGGATCGCGGCCGCCCTTCAGTCCATACACTATAGGCGGGAAGTGGAACCCTTCTTCATCGTAGAAACGCAGCTTCTGCGGAGGCGCATAGGCCGATTGCACGTCGTGCCGCAGCGGATCGTAAGGCGCCAGAAACTCCCAGGTGAGAGCCACCAGGTATAGCAGAATCAACGTTACACTGCTCAACAGTGCCATCTTGTGCCGGCGGAAGCGCCACCACATCAACTGCCGCGGCGTAGCGACGAAGATTTTTTCCCGTTCGTTTGGGACGTCATCAAGCTCGGGCTCGTCCGGGGAAACTGTATTGGATCTTTGCGGAAATTCCTGCGTCATCGATTCTCCTTGCAAAAACAGGGTGTCCTACCGTCAGGCGCCAACCCATTGCCAGCGGTTCACTGCGTTTCCATGCGGATTCGCGGGTCGAGAACGGCCAGTAGCATATCCGATACCAATGTCCCGATTACGGTTAGCACACTTAGCATCAACAAGAAGCTGGCTGCTAAATACATGTCCTGCGTCATCAACGCTCCCAACAGCATCGGACCGGTAGTGGGCAAGCTCAACACGACCGAAACGATCGTGGCGCCCGAAATCAGATTGGGCAGGGTCCAGCCGACCGTGCTGACGAAAGGGTTCAACGCAACCCGAACAGGATACTTCCGCACCAGCACCCGCTCTTTCAGCCCTTTGGCGCGGGCAGTTTCGACATAGGGCTTGTTCAGCTCGTCGAGCAAATTGGCGCGCATGGTACGAATCATTTCAGCTGTGCCGGCCGTTCCCAGGATGATCAGTGGAAGCCACAAGTGGGTGACCATGTCAAAGAACTTGGCGATGCTCCAGGGCGCCGCCTGGTATTCCTGCGAGAACAGCCCGCTCAAACGCAGGCCAAACTTATCGAACGCATACCACATGATTACAAGCGCAATCAGGAAATTGGGCAGCCCCAGACCGATGAAGCCGAGGGTAGTAAAGATGTAGTCGCCAATCGAATACTGGTTGACGGCCGAATAGACGCCGATCAAGAAGCCCACCACCCAGGTAAAGAGAATCGTTGACAAGCTGATGACAAAGGTCAACGCCAGCCGTTCCCAGATGAGATCCTCGACCGCAGTGTTCCATTCAAAGGAAAAGCCAAAGTTGCCGCGCAGGACATTGGATACCCACTGCAGATAACGCAAGTGGGCGGGCTTATCAAGTCCGAACTGTTTGCGTAACGACTCCAGCCGCTCCTGATCAACCGGGTCGCCGCCGGCTGCCAGGTTGGCTGCATAGGCGTCCAGGTAGTCGCCTGGCGGCAACTCGATCACCAGAAATGTAACGACCGTGATAAAGAAAAGCGTCGGTATCAGGAGCAGGATTCTGCGAACGATGAACGCGAGCACGTCGCTGCTTACTCCCTGTATCCTTGAGACGAGTTTGCGGAGCGCGGGGTGGTTGGCATTATATACGTTTTTGAACAGGAATCGCAAACGTGTCTGAGATGAGGCCAGGACCGATTGGCTTCGCCTGGACGCCAGTTGCGTCCGCCAATTTGGGCGGTCTGAGCCTGTCTGAGCCGCCGTATTTTCGCAATCTGCGCGGCGCCGGACTCAATCCTTTGGCGTGGGGCAATGTTACAGCTAGAATTCAGAGAAACCAGGCGCCCAGGCATGGAGATGCAATGCCGCGGGCAATCCAAAACGGCACACGAGGAAAGTGCCCACAGCCAGGACAGTAACCCTAATGTCATTCACGCATCCGTTTCCGGTCATTAGACCCCCTATTTCCATCACGAAGAGCCGAAACAGGATTGCGCAGGTCGACCTTCGAGAGCTTCAATGGTGGCCAGTAATTCCGACCTGCGGCGAACGCTCCATGCAGGCCACTTACGAGTCAGACACACTGGAACTGAGTGCGGTAAGAAGAATGGAGGTGACCGGCCCGGCCAGAGTGCATAACCTGGACTGCGTGGAAATCGCGGTGCAGGAGCGAGCCATCAGAGAAGATTGGGACGTTCCTGGCAAGCCGAGTCTTTTTTATGCCAGGCTTGATGAGGAAGAGACGAGATGGCTTGCCGTTGTCCAGGACATGGACGGCAGAAAGGTGCTGAGAACGTTCAAAGATGAATGGTTCGGCGCCGATTGGGGTAGAGGTGAGAAACGAGAGATACTCGATGAGGGCCGCTATGAGCGCCAATCTGACGGCGCCTATTCCACGACTGGCCGGACGGGAGTCGGCGCGGGAACCTACGCAGTGAAGATAGGGAAGAGGACATTCCAATGTATGCGCGCTTGGGACACGGGCGGGCTGCCGGCCAGCGAGGAAAGAGAACTGTCCGAAGCCTACATCGATTCGGATGGTCGCGTGGTGCTCTTCCGAGAATACTGGGGACGTCGAATGGGCGCGGGGAATACCGATTGGGCTGCGAAATACCCAGACAATCTCAGGATCGTCATTGACGGATGTGTATACGTGCACTGTGATTGCACAGGCAGAGCGCATGACATGATCACAAGCGCCGCGTTGGGTGTCAAGTATCAAGTTCCCGCGTGAAGTGGCTTTGGCCGTCACTTTGGGCGCAGATATGAGTGGCGGCTTCGCCAGCGGCCCCAGCTTGTCCGACAGTTCCGAGATCTCCTGCTCCGATTCTGCGAGTTAATTCGTGATAGCCAGTCCACGAGGGCAGCCGCTGAAAGCCGCAAAAGCACTCACAAAGATCGATGAGTTCTACCTGAATTCGAACGGAGAGAAACGATCTGTACCGCTTCTAAACCACGTGCAATCCCGATCCGAGGTAAGCAAGAGAAGCGCCATTCAGTCCTCAGCCCGAATTTCCAGAGGCAACCAGTAACCTGCGCCTATTTCGCCGCGCCCTCCCCGTCGCTCCCTCAATTACCTGCTCCACGGCGCATCCCCATCCTGCCACCCACCACCCGCTTTCTACTACAATTCCCCACCGCCGTCCAGCCCCCACCGCCGCCCCCAAAATCCCCGCCCAAACAACAACAAATCCCCATAATCCCAAGAATCCCCCCAAATCCCCGTTCAGACAACTTCGCCCACGTTCACCCCAAATCCCCGTCCAAATCTGCGCGTTTGACAACCCGCCATTCTTCCCTATAATTCTGACACTGACTGCCCAAACAGTCGGTCGCAGTCCCCAGACTCTGCTTGCGCCCTTCCACGAGAGCCGCCTCCGTGCCCTCTGTCCGAGTTAACTCTGTACGTCAACTGATCAATGACGGCTTGCACAACGCCTTTACCGACCTGTGCCGCTTTCGTGATCGCCTCTATCTGACTTACCGAAGCTGCCCCGACGGCCACATGCTCTTTACCTCGTCGCACATCGTCGTTATGTCTAGTGACGACGGCAGCGAATGGCAGCCGGTACACACCTTCAACGTCGCCAACCGCGACGTTCGCGACCCGCACTTTCTCGTCTTTGAGGGCAAACTCTTCGTGTACTCCGGGGCCTGGTGGGTAAACGCCGACAGTTCCGAGGAAAGGGATGTCAACGATCATCTTGGCTTCTGCGTCTGGACCGTCGACGGAGAAGAGTGGCACGGCCCGCGCATGTTGGACGGCACGCACGGCCATTACATCTGGCGGGCCGCCGCGCATCAAGGCACGGCCTATCTCAACGGACGCCGCATCCGCAACTTCGACGTGCTTGCCCGCCGCGACGAGCCGCCCCAATGGATGGAGTCCTGGCTGCTGCACAGCCAGGACGGACTGGCCTGGACGCCGCTAAGCCTGATTCAACCCGCCTACGGCGACGAGACCGCCCTGCTCTTCGAAGAAGACGACGGCCTGATGGCCCTTGCCCGCGCCGGAGGACGGCCCGCCCAGCTCTGCCGGGCGCGCCCGCCCTATACCGAGTGGACCTGCGCCGAGTTGGACCGCCACTTAGGCGGCCCTCTCCTGACCCGCTGGGGCGGCGTGACCCTGGTCGGCGGCCGCAAACATACCGAAGACGGGCCGGTCACTGCCCTGTACGAGCTGGCCGACGACCAGCTGAACGAGATCGCCATCCTGCCCAGCGGCGGAGACAACTCATATCCCGGTTTCGTCGCACTGGGCCCGGACCGAGCGCTGCTCTCCTACTATTCCAGCCACGAGGGCAGCGGCACAGGCCTGGCGCCTTCGTCAATCTATCTGGCTGCACTGGAAAAAAGCTGACACCCGGTCAATCGCCAACATGTGGTCATTCATTCTCCGCCGCATCCTGCTGATGGTCCCCACGCTGATGGTGGTCTCCGTCATCTCCTTTGCCATTATCGAAGCCCCGCCGGGAGATTTCATGGACGCCTACGTGAACCAGCTGTTGCAGCAGCAGGAGGCAGTCGATCCGGCCGAAATCGAATCCCTGCGCAAGCGGTACGGCCTGGACGCGCCCACCTATGTCCGCTACTTCCGCTGGCTTGGCAACATCCTGCAGGGCAACCTCGGCCGCTCGCTCGAATGGAACCAGCCCGTCAGCAAACTGATCGCCGACCGTCTGCCCTGGAGTATGGCCATCTCCGTCGCTTCCTTCCTGCTTGCCTACGCGCTGGCCATCCCCATCGGCCTCTATTCCGCCACCCGCCAGTATTCCCTGGGCGACTATCTGTTCACCCTGATTGGATTTGTCGGCCTGGCAACGCCCAACTTCCTGCTCGCGCTCCTAATCCTCTGGTACTACTTCGTCGCGACCGGCAATGTCGCGGTCGGCCTCTTTTCAGACGAATACCTGGTCGCGCCCTGGAGCTTTGCCAAATTCATCGACCTCTTGAAGCATCTCTGGCTGCCCGCGCTGGTCGTCGGCACAGCCGGCACGGCCGGCCTGATTCGCGTGATGCGCGCCAACCTCCTGGACGAACTCGAGCGTCCTTACGTCATGGTGGCCCGTTCCAAAGGGCTTTCCGAGGGCAAGCTTCTCGTCAAATATCCCTTCCGCATCGCCATGAATCCGGTCGCCAGCACAATCGGCTGGACGCTGCCCACACTGGTCAACGGCGAGCTTCTCGCCTCTCTCGTCCTGGGTCTGCCGACGATCGCGCCTCTTTTCGTTGGCGCGCTCCTCAACCAGGACATGTTCCTGGCCGGCAGCGTGGTCATGATCCTGAGTACACTCACCCTGGTCGGCACGCTGCTCTCCGATATCGTGCTGGCATGGCTCGACCCGCGCATTCGCGGCGCCATCTGAGAACTGATTCGGGCGGAGAACGCCTCTCCACCCGAATGTGAGCGCCGCCCTGAGAGACTGGTAAATCTGCTATGACCGCAATCGAAGAAAGATTCCAGCCAGGCAACGCCTCGCTGAACGCCGAGGAAGAAGACCTTTCGGTTGCAACCCAATGGCAACTGATCCGCTGGAAGTTTGTGCGTCACAAAGTCGCTGTCATCTCGCTGGTCGTAATCGCGATCTTCTACCTGTTCGCCGCCTTCGCCGAGTTTCTCTCACCTTACGATCCGGCCAACCACGATACCGATTACATGTTCATGCCGCCGCAACGGCTGCGCTTCTTTGACGAAGGGAAATTCCAGCTGCGCCCCTTCGTTTACGGCATGACCTCCAAAATGGACGAAAATACCTTCAGGACAACCTGGGAGCTGGACAAAACGCAGAAATACCCTGTCAAGCTGTTCGTGCGCGGCGACCCCTACGAGCTTTGGGGCCTCTTCGAAGGAGACCTTCATCTTGTCGGCGTTGACGAAGGCACCCTCTTCCTCATCGGAACCGACAAAATGGGCCGCGACCTGCTCTCCCGCATCATTTTCGGCGGACGCATCTCGCTCTCCGTTGGCCTGCTTGGCATCGCCATCAGCTTCGTGATCGGCGTCATCATGGGGGGCGTTTCCGGTTACTTCGGCGGCGTCACCGACCTGGTCATCCAGCGCATCATCGAGTTCCTGCGCTCGATTCCCACCCTTCCCCTGTGGATGGCCCTGAGCGTGGCCCTGCCCCCAACCTGGACAGTCGTGCAAATCTACTTTGGTATTGTCGTCATCCTCTCCCTCGTCGGCTGGACAGGCCTGGCCCGCGTCGTGCGCGGCAAATTCATGTCCCTGCGCGAGGAGGAATACGTCATGGCTGCCCAGCTCAACGGCTCCAACGAAGCGCGCGTCATCTTCAAACACATGCTGCCCTCCTTCACCAGCCACATAATCGCTTCTCTCACGCTCAGCGTCCCAGGCATGATTCTGGGAGAGACCGCCCTCAGCTTCATCGGCCTGGGTTTGCAGAATCCCGCCATCAGCTGGGGCGTTCTGCTCAAGGACGCGCAGCGAATCATCGTTCTTGCCGACTCGCCCTGGCTCCTGTCTCCGGGGCTGTTCGTCATCATCGCCATTCTCTGTTTCAACTTCGTCGGCGACGGCCTCCGTGACGCCGCCGACCCCTATTCGTCAATCTAGGCCGCCCGCGAACCCGTCCCATGTCCCAGACACCGCTTCTGCTCAGTGTAGACAATCTGGCCACCCACTTCTTCTCCCAGGAGGGCATCCTCGAGGCCGTCGACGGCGTTTCCTTCGATATTTACGCCGGCGAAGCGCTCGGCATCGCCGGCGAAAGCGGCTGCGGCAAAAGCGTAACCGCCCAGTCCATCCTGCGCATCGTCCCAAAAAACGGCAAAATCGTCACCGGCGCCATCAATCTCTTCCAGAACGGCGAATCTGTCGATCTCGTGCAACTGGATGACCGCGGCCAGCAGATCCGCCAAATCCGCGGCGGCGAAATCGCCATGGTCTTCCAGGAGCCGATGGCCGCATTCAGCATGGTCTACACCATCGGCAATCAGATTACCGAGGTCATTCGCCTCCACCAGGAATGCAGCCAGAACGAGGCGCGCGAGCGCGCCGTCGAAATGCTGCGCAGAGTGGGAATGCCCCAGCCCGAGCAGACCATCGACGCCTACCCGTTCGCCCTCAGCGGCGGCATGCGCCAGCGGGCCATGATCGCCATGGCCCTCTCCTGCCATCCCGCGCTTCTCATCGCCGACGAACCCACCACCGCAGTCGACGTGACCATCCAGGCCCAGGTATTGGAGCTGATGAAAGACCTGCAACGCGACATGGGCATGGCGCTGATCGTCATCACTCACGACCTGGCCGTTATCTCCGAACTGTGCGATCGCGTGATGATCATGTATCTGGGCAAAGACGTGGAAAGCGCGCCCGCCGATGTCATCTTCCGCGACCCCAAACATCCCTACACCGTGGGCCTGCTCCGCTCGGTCCCGGAGCTCGGCGAAGGCCACACCCAGGAGCTCGACCCCATCTCCGGCTCAGTGCCCAGCCCCTACCGCCGGCCCACCGGCTGCCCATTCCATCCACGCTGCCCGGAGTTCATTCCCGATGTCTGCGATGTCGACCTGCCGCCCCAAATCGAGCTGGCCGGCGGACATCGCGTTCGCTGCCATCTCTATGTCCAGGACTGAGAACATGGCGCAAGCAGACGCTGCCGCAAACAACCCGAATACCGGAACGGACGCCTCGTCCCCCAATCCTTCCCATCGCCAGGCAGGTGTCGGTGTCAGCCAGGCCAATTCCGCCGACAACGTCCTCGAAGTGACCGATCTGCGCAAATACTTCCCCATCCTGCGCGGTTTCTTTCGTCGCCAGGTCGGCGAGGTAAAGGCGGTGGACGAAGTCAGCTTCCATGTCGCCCGCGGCGAGACGCTCGCCCTGGTGGGCGAAAGCGGCTGCGGCAAGACAACCACCGGACGCTGCGTCATGAGAGCGATCGAACCCTCCGGCGGCTCTGTCCTCTTCCGCAAACGCGATGGCGAAGAGTTCGACATCACCACGCTCGCCAAACAGGATCTGCGGTCCGTTCAGCAGCATATGGGAATGATCTTCCAGGACCCGTTCTCTTCCCTTAACCCGCGACTCACGGTCCTTGAAATTGTCGGCGAACCGTTCATCACCCGAAAACTGATCACCAACCGCCGAGAACTGGAAGAGAGGGTCGCCCAGCTCCTGCGCAGCGTCCGCCTGGATCCGACATACATGCGGCGCTACCCCCATGCCTTCAGCGGCGGCCAGCGCCAGCGCATCGCCATCGCCCGGGCCCTCGCGCTCGACCCCGACTTCGTCGTCGCCGACGAACCGGTGTCCGCGCTGGATGTCTCAGTGCAGGCCCAGATTCTGAGCCTGCTCAAAGAGCTGCAATCCGAGCTCCATCTCACCTACCTGTTCATCACGCACAACCTGTCCGTCGTCGAATACCTGAGCGATCGCGTCTCCGTGATGTACGTGGGGCAAATCGTCGAGCTGGGGCGAACCGAATCCATCTTCAGCCGGCCCCGCCATCCCTATACCGAAGCCCTGTTGTCCGCCGTGCCCGTTGTCGAAACCGGCAAAGCGGGTCGGCGGCGCGAGCGCATCATCCTGGAGGGAGATGTGGCCGATCCCTCCAATGTGCCGGCCGGCTGCACATTCCATCCTCGCTGTCCCTATGTCCAGGACATCTGCCGTGAGGAAGAGCCCCAACTGATCGACCTGGCCGGCGCGAACGGGAGTCAGCCCCACTTTGTGCGCTGTCACTTTGCCGACGACCTCGACCTGCAGGGCGTTCGCAATACCCTGCAATGAGCCCTTTCTACTTCTAAGCCTGAATCAGCCAGGGCCCTGCGCCCGAACTGTTTCAATCCACAACTACACACAGACTTCATTGAACCCGGAAAGGAGGCGCGTTTCTCACGAAGTGACCAGATCTCGTAACCGTGCAGTCAAATGTCAGAGGAGCAAAACTGTGGATCCACGTAAACTTTTTGTACATCGAGGCGGCCTGGCAATTCGCGCAAGGATGGCCAAGAGCGCTTCCAGGATTGTGCCAATCCTGATCATTCTGTCCCTCCTGTTGGCGGCCTGCGGCTCCGCTGACGCGCCCGCCGCCAGCGAAGACGCCGAACCCGCCGCCCAGGAATCCGCGCCCGCCGCGGACGAGTCCTCCTCAGAAGCGGCCGCGATGACCGGCCCCGTTCTGACCGACCCGCCCGCCGGAGCGGGCGAACGCGAAGTCCAGAGCGAAGTCTACAACACACCGGCTGACGCCGGAGGCATCGAATCCTACCAGGAAGCCCCAATGCTGGCCGAGATGGTCGCCAGCGGCGCCCTGCCGCCAGTCGAAGAACGGCTCCCGATCAATCCCATCGTCATCAAGCCCGAAGAAGCTGTCGGCAAGTACGGCGGCGCGTTGCGCAAAACCGTCAGCGGCCAGCGGGCCATGGGCGAAATGGGCTGGTGGGTCGATGAGCCGCTCACGCTACACAATCCCAAAGGCGTGATCGTCCCCAACGTGGCCGAAAGCTGGGCCTGGAACGACGACCACACCGAGCTCACCATCAACCTGCGCAAGGGCATCAAGTGGAGTGACGGCGAACCCTTCACCGCCAACGACGTCCTGTTCTGGTGGGATGACATCATCCTCAACGAGGACCTGACGCCCTCGCCCTCCACCCTGCTCAGCCGCGGCGGAGAAATGGCCCAGGTCGCCATGATTGACGACTTCACCGTCCAGTTCTCCTTCGCCGAGCCCTACGCGCTTTTCCCGACCTACCTCGGCAGCTGGGGCGGACCGCGTCGCGGACCCACAACAAGCCCCAAACACTACCTTTCCCAGTTCCATCCCGACTACGTCGACCAGTCCGAAATCGAATCCATGATGAGCGACGGCGGCTTCGACAACTGGATGGACCTCTTCGGACAGAAAAACAACTCGGTCAACACCGAGAAGCCGAGCCTGGCAGCCTGGATTCCGACCACCGTGCCGCCGAACCCGGTCGAAGTCTACGTCCGCAATCCCTACTTCTGGAAAGTGGACACGGCCGGCAATCAGCTGCCCTATATCGACGAGGTCCATGAAATCCGCGTCGCCGATGCCGAAGCCGCGCTGCTCAAGACCATCGCCGGTGAACTCGACTTCGTGCGCGCTCTCGGTACCGCCAATATCCCTGTCCTCTCCGAAAACCGGGAGTCAGGCAACTTCCGTTTTGCATACGCAAACTGGATGCCCAACTCCTACGGCAATATCATGTTCAACTACACGACCGATGACGAGGACAAGCACCAGCTCTACAACGACAAGAACTTCCGCCGCGCTCTTTCCGTCGCAATCGACCGCGAGGAGATCATCAAGTTGATCTACAAGGGCGGCGTATTTGCTTCACAGATCGCGCCCCTGCGCGGGCCTCCCTATCACGGCGAAGACGAGCTCTTCCAGTCCTGGACTCAGTTCGACCCCAATATGGCCAACCAGATGCTGGATGACCTCGGCCTCACCGAACGCGACGATCAGGGATTCCGCCTTGGACCGAGCGGCAACGAGCTGCTCCTCATCATCTCGGCCACAACCGCCTGGCCTTCCGAAACGCCTGAGCTGATGGAACTGGTCAAAGGGTACTGGGCAGAGGTCGGCATCAACGCCACCGTGACCCCCGAGGCCGGTCAGCTCTGGGGCACGCGCCACAACACCGGCGAGCACGACGTGTCCGCCCGCGGCGGCCACTTCGGCGGCGGCCCCGTCCATCCGACTCTGAACTCCAATACCTTCGCGATGCGCGGCTGGCAATGGGCCCCCGACTGGGCTGCCTGGCTCGACACCAACGGCGAGCAGGGCGCGGAGCCGCCCGAAGATGTGAAGCGGCTGCGTGTGCTGCGCGACCAGATCCTCGGCGAACCTGACGAGGATACGCGCAACGCCCTCATGCGGGAAGTCTTCGAAATCCATATGGACAACATCTGGTCGATCGGTCTCGTGGTCGACGATCCCAAGTTCGGCCAGCTGACCAACGTGCATAACCGCCTGCGCAATGTGGTAACATGGTCGATCTCCGGTGAATGGACACCGACCATCCCGGCGCAGTGGTTTATCAATGAATAGACAAAACATGCCGTCGCGGCGAACGAAACGGCTGGCTCTTCTCATCAGCTGAGCGGAGTTGGAATCGCCCCGTCCCGGCGGCGTGAGAACAAAAAGAGACAGCGAGGCCAGCACCGGCCTCGCTGTCTTCAATCTGGCGCCGAACACTAAACAGGAGTGGGACCTATGGAACACGACGCCGGCAAACACCTGGTATTCCTCAACGGCGAGATGTTGCCGCCGGATCAAGCCAAAATCTCGGTCTTTGACACCGCTGTCACCCTCGGCGATACCGTGACCGAATCAACCCGCACCTTCGGTCACAGACCGTTCAAATTGGACAACCACATCAAGCGCCTCTATAAGTCGCTCAAGGTCAGCCGCATCAATCCCGGGCACTCTCCTGAGGAAATGACCGCCATCACGCTGCAGGTGCTGGAATCGAACCTGCCGCACGTGCCCCCGCACGAAGACGTCTGGATCGTGCACAACATCTCACGCGGGATGGGCGCGGCCGCTGCCGACCCCACCCTGCAACGCTCGCCCGCCACTGTCATCATCAACACCGCGCCGATGATTCTGAAGGACTGGGCCGGCTTCTACACCGAAGGCTGCCATGCCGTCACGCCCTTCAGCCGCGCCGTCCCCACCCAGTCGCTGGATGCCCGCATCAAGAATCGCAGCCGCCTCGCCTACACCTTGGCCGAAGCCGAAGTCAAGCTCGTCGACCCGCAGGCGCAGAGCATTATCCTCGATACCGACGGCAATGTTACCGAAAACAAGGGCGGCAACTTCTTCATCTGGGCCGACGGGCTGCTCAAGACTCCGCACGCCCGCGGCGCCCTCGCCGGCGTCTCCCGCGAAACCGTCCTCGAACTGGCCCAAACGCAAGGCATTCCCACACAGATTACGGACTTCCAACCCTACGACATCTACACCGCCGACGAGGCCTTCTTCACCAGCACGCCCTACTGCATCATGCCCGCCACGAAGTTCAACGGCCTTCCCGTCGGCGACGGCGCAGTCGGACCTGTCACCAAACGGCTGCTGCAAGCATGGAGCGACCTCGTGGGCCTCGATATCGTGGCCCAGGCCCAAGGTCATCTGTAGTCTGTAAGAGGCGATAAAAGGAGTTTGACCTACGCCGCAGAACCCGATCCAACCCGTTCAAACACTGTGATCTGCCACATCCCTTCCGTTGCCGCGTGAACCGGCTCCAACCCATCCCCTTCTGCGATCAGATGTACCTCTCGGTGGGGATGCACAAATGTCCGAAAATCCTTGCGTTTTATCTTGAGGTACAAATTGAACAGCCCGAATGCCAAGCGCACCCACCAATTCTCACGAGGATAGCTCAGCGCCAGGAACCGCTCCGCCTTGCTTGTGGAGGCCCCCAGTAGCTGCTTCAAATGGGGATAGCAGCAGATCACACGGTCCAGGATCACCGCGTCCGCCGTCCCGACCGCGCCTGCTGCGCTGGTAAAGTCGCCGTGAATATACTGTACCTGGCCCTCCTGCCCCAGCCGGACGCCTATCTCCTGCGCCGCCTTAATATACGCGGATGAGGCCTCGACCGCGACCACGCTGGCGGCAAAGCCCCGCCGAAGCAGCTCGTGATGGACCCCGCCCGCCCCGCTGCCAACGTCCAACACACGCATAGGCCCGTCACAGTTTTTGACAAGATGGTCGATCAGCCGCTTGGCGCGCGTTTCAAGCCCATGACGTATATAGGCGTCCGCCTCTCTCCCCGCCCACGCCGCATCAAACATCCCTTCGTAGTCGCCAGAATCCGGCTGTCCACAACAGCTGCAAGGCATGGAATGCCTCCCTTTTTCATCTACCGGCCAACCCGTTTCGCGCCAGGCTTCGGGTCCTTCCCGGTCGTTTCAAAGGGCCTCAACCGTGTTCTCCAGCACGCCCAGACCTTCAATCTCTCCCTTGATCCGGTCTCCCGGCTCCAGCCGAACTTTCTTGGCATGGCCGACGCCCGCCAGCGTGCCCGTGCTCAGCAGGTCGCCCGGCTCCAGCGTCACAAACTGCGAAACAAACGAGAGCGCCTCCGCCGGCGAAAAGATCATCTGTCCGGAGTTCGCGTCCTGCTGGAGTGTTTCGTTGTGCCACAGGCGCATGCGCAACTGGTCGGCGCGGGGAACCTCGTCCCGCGTCGTGATCCACGGCCCCATCGGCCCAAACGTGTCCAGCCACTTGCCCACCAGCCAGTCGAAGAACCAGTCTCCTTCCTGCTCCTCCAGCTCATTGCGAAACGTCAACTCCCGCGCCGATATGTCATTGAAAATCGTGTAGCCCATGATATGCGCTTCCGCCTGGTCCGGCGTCAGGTCGCGGCCGCGTTTCCCAACCACCACCGCCAGCTCCAACTCCCAGTCAGCGAAACCGGTCGACGGAGGAATCCGTATCGGCTGCTTCGTTGCCGTCACCGATGAACTGGGCTTTATGAAAAAGCGCGGGATCATCTTCTCCTTGCCGATGTAGGAGCCTCCCCCTTCCTCGATATGGCTGGCATAGTTGCCCGCCAGACACATCAGCTTGCCAGGACAGGGCAGTGGCGCCTTCAGAGTGACCTCGTGCAGCGGAATCTTCAGTTCCGGCCCGTTCTTGTTCCTGGCCCAGTCTAACGTAGCCTGAACGCCCTCCATCGCGGCCTCCCCCGATCCCAGCAGAGTCAGCATGTCCGCGACCGAAGCCGGGTCCCCCAGCCTGCTCGCCTCCATCGCGCCCTGCAGATCGTATATGTGATCCCCTTCCACCGCGCCTACGCGTTCCCCTGCGTGCCCCACATACGTCGCCAGTTTCATCGTCCTCTTCCCCTGTTCCAATCTGTGACAATCCGAATGTCTGGATTTCCGTCCTTCGTCTTCGTGCCCGCTTGCCTGTTCAAAGCCCGCCGGACTGTTGCAGCAGTTTCGCCACAAGACCCGTCCACCCTGTCTGGTGGCTGGCGCCCAACCCAGTTCCATCGTCTCCGTTGAAATACTCGTGGAACAAAATATACTCCCGCCAGTGTGGATCCTCCTGGTAGAGCGGCTTCTCCCCATGAAATGGACGCCTTCCATCGCCGTCGCGCAGGAAGAGCCGCATCAGCCGCCGCGAAAGTTCCACCGCCACCTCATCCAGCGTCATCCACACGCCGGACCCCGTCGGGCACTCCACCTTCAGCGCGTCGCCATAGTAGTGATGATAGCGTTGCAGGCTCTCAATAATCAGAAAATTAATCGGGAACCAGACGGGTCCCCGCCAGTTGGAATTTCCGCCGTACATGCCCGAGCGGGACTCCGCCGGCTCATACTGTATCGCAAAGGTCCTGTCCCCGACGTGAACGTGGTAGGGCTGCTTCTCATGGACCTTCGAAAGCGATCGGATGCCATAAGGAGACAGAAACTCCTCCTCGTCCAGAAGGTAGCGCAAGATGCTCTCCAGCTTGTCCCGGGAAAGCAGTGAAGTGAGGTAGCGCTCCCCCACGCCAGGCGCGTCTATGCTGCTGATCGTCGCGGCAAGGCGCGGTCTGTTCTTGATGAACCAGTGCGTGCGCCGGTTGAACTCCGGCAACGAGGACATCAAACGCGGCTCCAACGTTTCCACGGCAAAAAGCGGGATCAGCCCGACCATCGACCGAACCTTCAGCGGGATAAGAGTCCCGTCGTGCATATGCAGCAGATCGTAGTAGAAGCGGTCCTTCTCATCCCAAAGCGAAACGCCGCCCCCCCTCTCTTCGTTCATCGCCGTGGCAATGCGCAGGAAATGTTCGAAGAACTTCGTCGCCATATCCTGGTATACCGAAAAGTTCGTTGAAATATCCTGGTAAACCGAATCCTGCTCGGCCAGCTCCAGGGCGATCTTCATCATCATCAGGCAATAAAAGCCCATCCACGCGGTTCCGTCCGACTGATCGATGTGGCCGCCTTCCGGCAAGCCCGCGCTGCGATCGAAAACGCTGATGTTGTCCAACCCCAGGAAACCGCCCTGGAAGACATTGTTGCCGTCCTCGTCCTTGCGGTTGACCCACCACGTAAAGTTGAGCAGGAGCTTATGGAAAAGCCCCTCCAGAAACGGCCTGTCCGGTATGCCGCTCTGACGGGCGTCAATCTTGTATACCCGCCACACGGCCCAGGCATGCACCGGCGGGTTGACATCACCGAAATGCCACTCATACGCCGGCAACGCGCCATTGGGGTGCATGTACCACTCCCGCGTCGACAGCGTTAGCTGCCGCTTCGCGTAGTCCGCATCCACCATCACCAGCGGAATGCAGTGGAACGCCGTATCCCACGTGGCGTACCAGGGGTATTCCCACTTGTCCGGCATGGAAATCACGTCGAAGTTGTGCAGATGGTCCCAGTCGCCGTTGCGCCCGTTCCGGCGCCCTTCAGGCGCCGGCAAAATCGGATCCCCCCGCAACCACTGCGGGATGTCATAGTAATACAGTTGCTTCGTCCACAACATGCCGGCCAGCGCCTGCCTCTGCACCCGCCTCTCGTCCTCGCTCAGCGTCGCCTTCTGAACAGTCGCATAGAACTCGTCCGTCTCAGCAATCCGCCGCCGCAAACTGTTCTCGAATCCTCTGCCGAAAGGCTGACGATGATCCCGGTTGGAAAGCCGCCAGCGGTAGGTCCGCGAACCGCCCGCCGGGATGAAGTCAAAATAATGAACCGCCGCCTTCGTGCCGTGCTCCGCAGGGTTGACGGCCTCAGGTTCGCCATTAATCACAAATCGGTGAAAGGCGTCCTTCACGTATGGCGTTCGATTCGGCGCGCCGAACAACAACGCCGAATTGGTATCATTCTCGGTGAAGATCACCTCCCGCGCCTCCTCGGCCCAAAAGTGATAGGGCCCGAGGGCGGGATGTTCCACCTTGATCGCCAGCGCCCCGTTCGGGCTTGGATGACGCGTCAGTATAGGCTGCTCGCCGACGTCGCCCAGCGGACCGCTCTCGTACCCCCAGCTCCACGTATTCCGAAACCACAATGTCGGCAGGAGATGGAAGCGCGCCCCTTCCGGCCCGCGATTCGTGACCGTGATGCGGGCCAGAATATCGTTCTCGTCCGCCTTGGCATACTCCACCAGAACGTCAAAGTACCGGTTTTCCTCAAAAACGGCCGTATCCAGCAGTTCGAACTCACCGTCCTCGTAGCCCCGCCGCCGGTTCTCCTCCACCAGCTGACTGTATGGAAACGCCGCCTGGGGATACTTGTAGAGCATCTTCATATAGCTGTGCGTCGGGCTGCTGTCCAGGTAAAAATAGCACTCCTTCACGTCCTCGCCGTGATTGCCTTCCGGGCCCGTCAGGCCGAACAGCCGCTCTTTTAATATCGGATCGTTGCCGTTCCACATCGCCAGCGCCAGGCAGAGGTACTGATTCCGATCGCAGATTCCCGCCAGCCCGTCTTCGTTCCAACGGTAGGCCCGGCTGCGCGCCTGGTCGTGCGAAAAGTAATTCCACGTATCGCCATTCGCGCTATAATCCTCTCGCACAGTCCCCCAGGCCCGTTCGCTCAGATACGGCCCCCAGTGCTTCCAATTGTTTGTTCGCTTGCGATACCATTCCAGGCGCCGGTGCTCCGCCGTCTGCCCTGCATTGATCCTGGAAAGCCCTCCCGTTCTGCTCGTCACATTCTCTCTCCGATTCGCCCTGCGCCCGCCCCGCGGCGTCTCCCCGCCTCGTCAACCCCTCTGCCGTCCCCCCGCTTCATGTCCGCGCTCCGCCTCCTGCTGACCACTGACCACCGACCACTGCTTTTCATATTTCGACGCGCCGCCCGCTGCGGCTCGATTCGTAGGCCGCGTCCACCACCTTGGCGACCCGGACCGCGTCCGCACCGGTCGCCAGCGGCTCCCCGTCCCCCTGACAGGCCCGGATAAACGCGCGCATAAAGGATTCCCCGGACGCCCCGCCATACGCCGGCGACTCGGCAAACGTGTACTTGAACGTCCGTCGCGGCGCGGATGCCCAGCTTGGATGCGCGCTCTCCACATAGATGCTGTTCGGCGTCCCATTTGAGTCATAGGTGATGCGGCCCAGGCGTCCGTTCACGCTCACGTACGTGTCATAACCGACCGCATTGTGATAGCCGCTTCCGCTCATCGCCAGCATATAGCCGGCGTGAAACGTCCCCACCGCGCCCGAGGCGAACCCCAACGACAGGGCCGCCACATCCTCCACGTCGATATCCTCTCCGCTGCGCGTCGCGATCTGCGCCGCCACCGAAACGATCTCATCCTGCGTGATGTTCAGAATCTGGTCGATGTAATGGCAGCCCAGCCACGAGAGTATGCCGCCACCTGCCTTGTCCATATTGAAGAGCCAGTGGCGTGGATCGCGCACCTGAACCTGCGTCGTTATCATCCGCATCTCCACCGAAACCAGCTCCCCAATCAGACCCTGCTCCACAACGCGCCGTGCATCGCGAATCGGAGGCAGCGCCCGATTCTGGTAAAAGACCCCCAGCTTCCGCTCCGCCCGCTCCGCCGCCGCCGCGACCTCCGCGCTTGCGGCAGCCGTCTTGCCGATCGGCTTGTCCGTGATCACATGTTTGCCTGCCTCGAACGCCCGCATGAAAATCGGCGGACCCAAATCGTTCCGCAGCGCACCCACCACAAACAGGATCCGCTCATCGTCCAATACCGAACCCAGCTCCGTCGTCGTCCTCTCGACCTTCTCCCCTTGCCCCGCCAGCGTTGACTGCAGCAGTGCCTCGTCCTCGTCCCACAGCGTGATGCTGCCCACTTCCGACACAGCCTGCAGCGTGCGCAGATGGGCCAGCGAATGAGGATGCGATAATCCCAATAGGGCTGCGTGTACGTCCGACATATGTCCGGCCTCCACTGATGTTCGCTCGTCGTCCAGCGACAGCATCGCCTTCACCGCTACCGCCGAATCCAAGTCAACAGAATCCTCTCTCTTCTCCTCTCTTGCTTTCGCCTTCGGGGCCTCTCCCAACCCCCACCTTTCGGACCGCACGCCACTGCCATCGGATCGCGGCCCCTCCGCGCCCCGGCCTTCCCGCCAGCCGCCCGTTCGCGAAACCAGCCCCGCCGCGCCCGCCGCCCTGTCCTCTGCGCAACGGGCCGGGGCATGCAGGGAACATGTCTCTTTGCGTCGGACTTCAAAACCCGGCGCCCCCTCCAAGGCGGGCCCCCGGTCTCTCGCCCTGACCAATTCGCCAGTCTCCGACCGTCAGTCAGGCGTGCGCCAGGTCCGCCTCAGGAGGAGGCGCAAGCGTCCGCTGTGCTGATAAACCAGGTGGGCGTTGTCTTTCGCGGTAGCGCAAATCAAGGAAATACGTTAGCATATCCTAAAGGCGAATCAACTGCCTGTCAACCTGTTTTCGGTCCCTGAATGGGGACGCGTCCCGCAATTCAAAGACCCGCGCCCAGGAGGTCCTTCATGTATAGAGCGGCAGTAATCGGCCTGGGTCGAATGGGCAGTACATTCGACGATGAAATGACAAGGGGCGGGTCGATCTTCCTGCCTTACTGCCATGCGCCCACCTACATGGCATCCCCCCACACCAGGCTCGTCGCCGGCGCCGACCTCCACACCGAGCAGGGCGCCATCTTCGGCCAGCGCTGGGGTCTCGCGCCAGACCGCATCTACACCGACTATCGCGACATGCTCGCGGCCGAACAGCCCGATATCGTCAGCGTCTGCACCACCGCGCGCCACCGCGCCGCCATCATGAAGGATGCCATCGAGGCTGGCGTCAAAGCCATCTGGGCCGAAAAACCCTTCACCATCAGTCTCGCCGAAGCCGACGAAGTCATCGACCTCAGCCAACGCAACAATGTCTCCATCGCCGTAAACTGCTCTCGCCGGCACAACCCCTTCCTCACCGAGGCGCGCCGCATGGCGCAAGAAGGTGAGCTGGGTGAAATTCTCCAAATCACCGCCTATGCCGAATGCCATATCTCCCACAACGGCAGCCACGCCATCGACACCATGCGCTATCTTGTCGGCGGCGACGTGGAATGGGTCTTCGGCGAAATGGAATCCGATGAAGAGGCGGCCGCCGACGAGGACCTGAAGGGAAACGGCTATCTTGCCTTTGACAACGGCGTGCGCGGCTATCTGCGCGCCATGCCAACCGGTATCGCCCCCTGGGAGTTCGATCTCATCGGCTCCGAAGGCCGCGTCCGTTCCCTGGCGAACGGAACTGACACCCAGTACTACCGCTGGGTTCCCGGCGGCCTGCGCGACGAGGGCCTCCCTGCCCGCGCCCCCTTCCCCCTGCCGCTCAGCATCCAGGGGACCGGCCTGTCCGTCATGGACGACCTCGTCGCCGCAATCGAAACCGGGTCCTCCCCGCGCTGCTCCGCCGAAGATGGGCGCAAAGCCCTCGAAATCGCCATCGCCCTCCGCGAATCGCACCGCCAGGGTGGCCGCCGAATCGACCTCCCGATCGCTGACCGGTCCCTGAAAATTCATTCCGTCGAAATCGGCGGCGATGCTCTGCCCGCACGCGTGCGCCGTCTGCAACAAGCCACCTCAGCCGCCCGTTAGGATTCCTCCCGCCGCCCGCCACAGCCAGGAGCAACCAGCATGTCCGATCCAACCTTTCGAGCCGCCGTCATCGGCCTGGGACGAATGGGCAGCACGTTCGACGATGAGATCAAGCAGGGGGGCCAGTTCTTTATGCCCTACTGCCACGCGCCGACCTATGCGGCCTCCCCCCACACCGAGCTCGTCGCCGGCGCCGACCCCCACGCAGAGCAGGGCGAGATCTTCGCCAATCGATGGGGCCTCGACCAAAGCAGAATCTACGCCGACTACCGGCAGATGCTGGAAACGGAAAGGCCCGATTTCGTCAGCCTCTGCACCACGGCCCGCCTGCGCGCCCAAATCATGATCGACGCCATCAATGCCGGCGTCAAGGCGATCTGGGCTGAAAAACCTTTTACGCTCAGCCTCGCCGAAGCGGATGAAGTCATCGACCTCGCCTCCCGCAAAAACGTTGCCATCGCCGTCAACTGTTCCCGCCGTTACAATGTATTCTTTACCGAAGCCCGCCGCATGGTCGAAGACGGCGAACTGGGCGAAATCCTGCAAATCACCGCCTACGCCCAGTGCAATCTCTCCCACAACGGCAGCCACGCCATCGACACCATGCGCTACCTCGCCGGCGGCGACGTGGAATGGGTCTTCGGCGAAATGGAGTCGGACGACAAGGCCGCCGCCGACGAGGATCTGATGGGCAACGGCTACATGGTCTTTGACAACGGCGCGCGCGGGTTCCTGCGCGGCACACCCACCGGCGCCGCCCCCTGGGAGTTCGACCTGATCGGCGACGAAGGGCGGATCCGCTCCCTCGCGCAAGGCATGGAAACGCAGTACTACCGTTGGGTGCCCGGCGGCTTGCGCGGCCGCGGCCTCCCCGCCCGCGCCCCTTTCCCCCTGCCTACAACCATCCCCAGTATGGGCCTCGCCGTAATCGATGATCTCGTCCACTGCATCGACACCGGCAACCAGCCGCGCTGCTCCGCTCTGGACGGTCGCAAAGCGCTGGAAATCGCCATCGCGCTGCGGGAATCGCACCGACGCGGCGGCATTCGCGTCGACCTGCCGCTCGCCGACCGCTCGCTGCAGATTCTGTCGTCCGGCATCGCCCAAGACGCTGTGCCCGCCCGAATCCGCAGGCTCCGCGCTCAATGACCAGTTCACCGGAGACACCAACAGTTCCCACTTCCGACCGCCGCCACCCGGAGAAACAAGAATGACTGACAGGACCTATCGCGTTGCCATCATCGGCCTCGGTCGCATGGGGAGCACCATCGACGACGAGTTTCCCGACAGAAGCCCGCCTTACTCGGTCGCCGCTTCCTGCCAGGCCAGCGACCGCCTGCACGTCGTTGCCGGCGCCGACATCGATGCCGCCAAACGCGCCGCGTTCTCTCAGCGCTGGGGCGTCGACGCCCTCTACGAAGACTACGTCGAAATGATCCGCCAAGAGGATCCCGACATGATCGCCGTCTGCACTCGCGGCCACCTCCACGCCGAAATGGCGGCCCGGTCCGCCCAGGAGGGGGTCGGCCTGATCTTCTGCGAAAAGGCGATCGCCTGTTCGATGCTGGAGGCCGACGCGATTCTCAACGCGGTCCGGGAAAGCGGTTCGCTCTTCAACTCGGGCGTCCTCCGCCGCTTCGACCTCCGCTACCACCAGGCGCGCGACCTCATCCGCCAGGGAGAAATCGGCGAACCCAAGGCCGCCGTCCACTACGCCGCCACAAATCTCCTCCACGGCCACATTCACTCCATCGACACGCTCAGCTTCCTTTTGGGCGATCCGAAAGTCGAAAGCATCTGGGGGGAACTCCACTCCATCGATCATCGCATCCCCGACAACCGGTTGGATGAGGACCCGTACGGCATATTCCAACTGACCTTTGCCAACGGCGTCACCGCCGCAAGCGTCCCAGCCGGCAATTGGGAATTTGAAGTTCTCGGCGACCGCGGCAGCATTCGCATGCTTGGCAACGGGACAGGCCTGCAGCTGCGAAAGAACGACGCCGGCCGGGCGCGCGTCGCCTCCGAAGTCCCCGTCGCCCCGGTGACCGAACACAGCGCCACCCAGTTCTGCCTGGAAGACCTGGTCCTGGCGCATGAAGAGGGCCGGCCTACGCTCGGCCCCGTCGAAATCGCCCACCACCTGACAGAGGTCTGCCTGGCCCTGGCCGAGAGCCACCGCCAGGAAAAAAGGATCAACCTGCCCTTGGAGAATCGCTCACTCTACATCTTCCACCGCTGACCATTCCTGCGGCGCGCCGCCGCAAACCATCCCTGAACGGTTCGCATCACAGAGACAGGGGAAAAAACATGACTAAAGTGAAAATCGACGACCGTGACTGGTCAAAACTGAGCTTCGGTCAACATGTCTATCAGCTTGAGGTTGAAGGCTACACGGTCTTGCCCGACCTGCTCCCCGCCGAACACCTAGACCGCTTGCGGGCCGAAACAGCCCGACTGGATACCTTCGGACTGGACTACAGCGACAAGCAGCAGGTTCGTCCCAAGATCCACTTTACCGGCGGCCCGCTGTCAGCGCTGATCGCCCACCCGCCAACGATCCAGTTCCTGGACCGGCTATTCGGCGATGAAGTCGTCTTCATGTCCTACGCCTACGCACGCTCGGAGCCCGGCCATCCGGGCATCAGCATCCACACCGACGGCCAGCCCTACGGTTCCAAAATCTTCGGCTACGAAGGCAGCTGTCCCTGCATGGTGCGCGTTCTATACTACCTCCAGGATCTGACCGAGGAGGTCTCCCCCTTCCGCGTGGTCCCTCGATCCCATCTTGCCATGCACGCCCACGGCAATCCCTACCTGCGTTACGAATCCCACCCTGAGGAGGTCATGGTGACCGCCGCAGCCGGCTCTGCCGTCCTGATCAACCATCGCGTCTTCCATGGCAACTTCCCCAATGTGGGCGGCTACGCACGCGAGCTGCTCGCAATCGCTTATCGTCCCGCGTGGGCCGGGCCGGTCGAGGAAAAGGTTGAGCAGTGGCCCGCCGATGAGGTGGCCAAGTTGCCGCCCGAAGTGCAACCCTTCTTCATCGACCGCAACACGCGCAGGTGGGACTACGGCGCCGGCAACAAGCCGGCCGGCATGGCCAGCGAAGCCCCCGGCATCAACCCCAGCCGCTGGGAGCTGCCCTAGCCAAACGCCGCTGCGATTCGCCAACCTGGGCATGCTGCAGGTACAGTCCCGGCTTGGATGTCTTGATCGGAGAACAGAATGCAGATACCGGATGAAACCGTCGCAGTCCCTGAAATCGCATGGCAGGGGGCCGTCGAACTGCCCGCCGAGGACAGCGCCGTAATCGTTGTCGACATGCAGAACGACTTCGTCAAGCAAGGCGGCGCCCTCGTCGTGCCCGACGCCGCCGCAACCCTGAGCAGCCTGCAGCGGCTCCTCACCCGGGCCCGCAGCGCCGGCGTCCGCATCGCCTACACTCAGGACACTCACTTCGCCGGCGATCCTGAATGGGAAATCTGGCCCCGCCACTGTGAAGCAGATACCTGGGGCTGGGAAATCGTCGAGGAGCTCGCGCCCCGACCCGACGATCTGGTCTGCCGCAAGAGCCGCTACGACGGTTTCTACGGCACCTGGCTGGAACACTTCCTCACCAACGTCTGGAAGGCGCGAAATCTCGTGATCGTCGGCACAGTTTCCAGCATCTGCGTCCTCCACACCGCTGCCTCCGCCGGCCTGAGATGGTTCTCCGTCGTCGTGCCGGCCGACTGCATCTCCGCTCTGACCGACTTTGACCAGGCTCTCACCCTGCGTCAGGTCTCCTGGCTCTATACCGGCAGCGTAACCAAATCGGCAGAAGCCATCTCCTTCACCGGCGGCGACAGTGACCAATAATCGGCGGCTCAACGCCCGGTCCAGATCCGGTCGCCGGCCTGAAACCGCCTGAACATGACCCCCCGTATCTTCGTTGCCTTCGATCTGGAGACAACCGGCCTCAACCCAAAACGCGACACCATCATCGAGTTCGGCGCAGTCCGTTTCCAGAAAGACCGCCCGCGCCAGCGCTACGCAACCTGCATCAACCCCGGCCGCCCCCTCCCGCTGCGTATCCAGCAACTCACCGGCATCCGACCCGCAGATGTGGAAAACGCGCCCTCCTTCGAAGAGGCGAGCCCCGAGATCCTGGCCTTCTTCGGTCAAGGCGCCGGAGCCGTCGTCGCCCATAGCGCAGGGTTCGATATCTCGTTTCTGCGAGCCGCCGGTATCGAACTGCATGCCCCTGTGCTCGACACATACGAGCTTGCTACAATTCTCCTGCCCGGCCAGGCAAGCTATAGCCTTGGCGAACTGTGCCGGGACCTGAAGATTCCCCTGGCAGAGGCCCACCGCGCCGGTCACGACGCCGAGGCGACTGCCGATCTGCTTCTCCACCTGCTCAGCCGCGTCGAAGCCTTGCCTGACCCGGTCCTCGAAACGTTGTGCGAAGCCGGCCGCGGCGCCGAGTGGGGTCCGATTCTCCTTTTCGAGGACGAGATCCGCCGCCGAGGAACAGCGGGAAACGGCTATCCCAGGAAAGGAGCGCAGGCGCCGCAGGCGCCCGTCAAACCGGTTCCTCGACCCCTGAAGCCAGCGCCTTCACCCCAGGAAGTCGACGCCGAACTCTTGACTGGGGCCTTCGCCGCAGGGGGGGCGCTGGCTACGGAGTTCGCCATCGAACGCGGCGCCGGCTTTGAAAGCCGCGACGGCCAGCTGCAAATGGCCCTTCAAACCCTGGACGCCCTCAACAAGGGCGACCACAGGATCATCGAAGCGGGAACAGGGACCGGCAAAAGCCTGGCCTACCTGCTGCCCGCCGCCGCCTGGGCCATGGCTAACCAGAATCGCGTCGTGATCGCCACAAACACCATCCCTCTGCAAGACCAGCTCCTGGATAAGGAGCTGCCCCGTGTGGCCCGCGTCCTGTCCGAAACCGACGCGACCCAGTACACTGGCAGCCCTTTCAACCTCCGGGCCGCGGCTCTGAAGGGCCGGTCCCGCTACCTCTGCACGCGCAGGCTCGCACACTGGCTGGACGCGCCCCGCAGCGCCGGCGCCCTCTTTGCCGAGCCCCTGCCCCCCCTCGAACTGCGCTTCCTCGCCAAACTCCTGGCCTGGCTGCCCCACACACAATCCGGCGACCTCAGTGAGCTGCCAATTCATGACCGCCAGGAACAGGCGCTCATGGCCCGCGTCTGCTCCCATGCCGACGAGTGCAGCCCGGAACGCTGCTTCGCCGAAACGCCGCCCGGACGGTTGGCCAGCCTTGGCCCCACCTACCGCGACTTCTACATCGAAGCCCACCGCCAGGCCAGGTCGGCCCACCTTCTCGTGGTCAATCACGCGCTTCTGCTGGCCGACGTGCAGGCGGGCGGCCAGGTCCTGCCAGAATTCGACGCCCTCATCATCGACGAGGCCCACCACCTCGAGTCCGCGGCCACCGACCAATTCACCCGGCAGTTCGAGCTGCGAATGTTGCCATCTGTCCTTGAAAGGTTGGAAAGCGCCGCAGCGCAGCTGGCGCTCCAGCTTGACCAGGACCACTTTCAGGACCTGACAGAGGAGCTGGAAACCGAAAGCAAAGCCCTGCAGAAAAGCCTCCCCCCCTTTGTCGAGGCCCTGCACGAATTCGTTCAACGTCACAGCGACGGCAGGAGCGCCGCCCGCGCTTCCTCCGCCTTCCCCCAGCAACTGGCCCTGGACAGCCGCATGCGCACCCAACCCGCCTGGAGCGAAATCGAAATCCAATGGGACGGGCTCAGCGCAGAGCTCAGCATCCTGTTGGCCCAGGCCACCGAGCTCGCCGACCTGCTCGACGCCTCCCAATGGTGGCAAACCCAATACAAGCCCGGCAACCCCCTGCCCGGCGGCAGCGGGATGACCTTTGCTCTGCAGGCCATTCACGAGGCACAGACCGACCTCGCCTCCATCCTGCAGATCGCCGACGACGTCATCCTTCGCCCGCTCAACTACCAGGAAGAGTCTGTCGCCTCGCTCGAGCTGAGCTCCAACTCACAGTCCCGACGCCGCGGCAAATCGATTACGCTTCGCAACGCGCCAGTTCAGGTGAGCGAAAAACTCTCCTCCCAACTGTTCGAACGAAAACGGGCAATCGTGCTGACCGGCGCCACGCTTCAGGCGGGGGATCGCTTCGACTACCTTCGTGATCGTTTGGGATGCTGGGACGCCAGCGGGTCCGCCATCGACAGCCCCTTCGACTTCAAGCGCAGTGCGCTCCTCTACCTGCCCACCGACATGCCCCCGCCTGACCACCACAACTACCAGCAAGCGCTGGAGCAGGCAATCCAACAGGCCGCCCTGGCTGCCGAAGGCAGAACGCTCGTCCTCTTTACCAGCCGCAACCACCTGCGCGCCAGCGCCGACGCCATTCGCACGCCGCTCGCGGCCGCCGGGCTCACCGTGATTCAGCAAGGCGAAGGCAGCCGCCGCCGCAATCTGCGCGACTTTCGCGCCAATCCGCGTTCCGTCCTGCTCGGCGCACGAAGCTATTGGGAAGGTGTCGATCTCCCCGGCGACCAGCTCCTCTGCCTGATCATCGCCCGCCTGCCATTCGCCGTACCGACCGATCCCCTCTACGCCGCCCGCAGCCGCCTCTACGAAGACCCCTTCCACGAGTACGCCGTGCCCGAGGCGGTGATCCGCCTGCGCCAGGGCTTTGGGCGCCTGATTCGCAGCGCCGCCGATCGCGGCGTCGTCGTTCTGCTGGATAGCCGCCTCTGGCAGCGCGGCTACGGCCAGATCTTCCTCGACGCGTTGCCCGACTGCTCCCGGCGTCAAAGCCCCCTCTCGCATCTGGGCGAGGCTGTGCGCCACTGGCTGAACAGCCCATCCGAGGCTCATCGTCCCCTCTACCGGCACGATGAGCCAGACCCTTGGGGACCCGGTGATGCCTGACAAGCTCGGGTCCCCGCCGCCCAGAACCGCTGCCGCCCCTTTCCAGAATCACCATGCTGCCCGCACCCGGCTGCAGGTTGCTCTCGACGCCGGTCCCGCCGTTCACCAGGGCGCTGGCCTGGCCCGCTATACCGAGAGCCTGGCCGCCGCCCTGTGGCGGCACTGTCGCGATACGATCGACCTGACCCTCTTCTACAATCGCCACAGCGGCAATCAACCGCCTCCCGACTTGCAGCCGATTCCCGCCCGCGCCATTTCTTTGGGTCAATATTCCTGGAGGCTCGGCGTCCTCGCTTCCCAGCTGCTGCGGGCCGGCGCCGTAGAAAACAGGCTCCCGGCGGGAGGCGTCTTCCATGCCACAGAACATCTCTTGCCGTGGATGGACCGGCCCAAAGTGATGACCGTCCATGACCTGATCTTTGAACGCTTTCCCCAGCACCACACGCTGGCCAACCGGATATTCCTGCGCGTAGCCATGCCCTTGTTCGTGCGCCGAGCCGATGCGATCATTGCCGTGAGTCATCACACGAAACAGGATCTGCTGGAACTGTACCGCACGCCCCCGCAGAAAATATCCGTCATCCACGAAGGCATCGAGAGTCGTTTCCATCCGGCCAGCGAAGACGAGGTCCGGCTTGCCAGAGAAAAATACGCTATCCGCCGTCCCTACCTCCTGATGGTGGGCACACTGGAACCCCGCAAAAACCACGCGCTCGCCTTTGAGGCCCTCGCCCGCCTCAAGGCCGAAGGTCTGCCCCACTGTCTCGTCGTCGTTGGCCGCCGCGGCTGGCTCTGGGACGCCGTCCAGCGCAATTTGGATCGGTTGCAGCTGGGCGGCGATGTCGTCTTTGCCGGCCGCGTGCCCGATGCCGACCTGCCGGCCCTTTACACCGGCGCCGCCTGCCTCCTGATGCCCAGCCTCTATGAAGGCTTCGGAATCCCCGTGCTGGAAGCCATGGCCTGCGCCGCCCCCGTCGTCTGCAGCAAGGCCAGCAGCCTGCCCGAAGTCGGCGGTTCCGCGGCGCGCTACATCGAACCAATGACGAGCGAACGCCTCGTTGAAACGGTCCGCCCAATCTTGACCGACCCAAACGCGGCAAGGCAAATGCGTTCCGCCGGCCTGGGTCAGGCAGCCCGTTTCCGTTGGAAAGAGGCGGCCTTGCAAACTGTGGACGTCTACCGCGCAGCTGCGGGAGGTCCGCCTTGAAGCCGCTGCGCATCTGCCTTGTCAGCAAAGAGTACCCGCCGGAGGGCAAAGGCGGCATCGGTACATATACTCGGCTCTTGGCCCACGGTCTGGCGCAAAGGGAGCACAACGTAACCGTTCTGACCGCCGCGAAGGGCAATAACCGCAGTGCCTTCCCCCATGAAAACTCTGCCCGCACACTCCCGGAACAGGCAGGTGGCGGCAAATCCTTAAACGCCCCCTTGATTACAGCGCAGGATCCGAGCGCCTTAACGGTCTTCAGGGTGGAAAACAACAGGTTTCCGCTGCCGGAATTCGCCAAGCGAAGGCCGCGCGGGCTCTGGGATGAACTCGAGCGAAGCAAGGCGGTCGATAGGGCTATTCAATGCCTTGAACGAACTTCTGGCCCATTCGATGTCATTGAAATGCCCAACACCGGGCCGGAAGCCTTTTTCTACAGCCTCCATCCCCGCGCCGCTTTCGTCATCCGCTTGTCAACACCCATGTCGTTGACGAATCACCTGAAGGACCGTCCATCCAAAAAACTTGGATTCCGGCTGCACTGCCTGTTTGAGACACATACTGTGCGTCGAGCAGATGCATACATCGCCCACAGTTCCTTTATCGCTCTTCAATGCGCCAGGCTCTACGGGATTCCCTTCGATGGAATTCGCGTAATCCCTCTCGGTACTCCTCTGGCGCCTCTTCTGCCGCCGCAGAAGAAGAAGAAGAGCGCCAGGGCCGTGCGCATTTTGTACGTTGGCCGGCTGCAAAAACGAAAGGGCATTCAGCTTCTGTTGCAAGCGATCCAAATTGTTGCTGAAAAGATGCCCAATGTAGAATTCCAAATTGCCGGTCTTGACGCCGGAGACGCGCCCCGGCTGCCGGGCGCGCCCGTTCGCGATACGACAAGGGCCACCTATAAGAGGTACTTCGCCTCCATTGCCACCCAACAGGCGCAGGACGCAACCATATTCCTCGGCCATGTTGAGGAGAAAGATCTGGCCCGACTCTACTCGGGTTGTGATATTCTTGTGGCGCCGTCCCTATTCGAGTCCTTCGGGCTCATGTATGCCGAAGCAATGGCGCACGCCAAACCGGTCGTCGCCTTTCATACAGGCGCCGCGCCCGAAGTGGTTGCGCATAATCAGACGGGACTGCTTGTCGAGCCAAACAATGTAACCGAACTTGCCCGAGCCCTCATCGAACTGGCAGGAGATCCGCAACGAATACGGGACATGGGTCTGAAGGGCTACCAGAGAATTCGCGCTGAATTCTCAGTTGAGCGGATGGTAAGCGCAACCGAAGCCCACTACCGGCAGGTCATCGAAGAAAGAAACAGGGCCTGAGTCCCGTGACCAAAGAGAACATGCATCGCGCTCGGTTGTTCTGGTGCATCGCCATACCGATTCCCGCCGCGGGACGCAAAGAGTTCTTGCTTCGGAATGTAACATTTTTCGCCTCAAGATCTAACTGGATCACACACAGCGGCGCCTGAAGAGGGCCGACGGGCCTCTTCGCAGAACGCTCGCAGGCCCAAAGAGTGTTGGCCGTCCTTGCCGGTATAATTCCTGCATGTCTACCGATCGGATAAAAGCAAAGCAACGTGACTCCCTCAGAGTCTGCCTGGTGAGCAAAGAATACCCGCCGGAGGGCAAAGGCGGCATCGCCAACTATGTCCATCTTCTGGCCCATGGCTTCGCCAAGCAAGGACACGACGTTACGGTCATCGCCGGACCAGCCCAGAATGGGAGCATGGCGTTAAAATCATCTCAAGTTTCCGCATACGCGCCCAAGGTGAGCCGCATCGTAAACAGGCGGCTTCCCCTGCCGCCCCCTATCCGCCGAAAAGCGCGCGGCATCTGGAATCAGCTGGAGCGAAGTTGGGCCGTGGACGGTGAGATCGCCCGCCTCGAACGTGAACAAGGCCCGTTCGATGTAGTCGAAATGCCAAACTGGGGCGCCGAAGGTCTCTGCTACGCCCTTCATCCGCGCGCCCCACTGGTCATCCGCCTTGCTACCCCCCTGGCACAGGTGGAAATCTTCAAAGGCGGCCGGGCCGCCAGGCCGGGCCTTCGCCTGGCCTGCTTTCTTGAAGCGCTTCCCGCCCGCCGCAGCGCCCGCCTCATCGCGAACAGCGAATACATCGCGAAACTGTGTGGCGAGCTCTACCGAATACCGAAAAAGGAAACCGACGTAATTCCGCAAGGCATCTCTATGCCGAATTCACCGCCAGAAACGAAATATGCCAAGAAAGATTTGGTCACGATTCTCTTTGTCGGTCGACTGGAGAGGCGCAAAGGAATCGACCAACTGCTCCATGCCATTCCCAAGGTGATTGACGTCGCGCCCCGGTGCAGATTCATCATCGCCGGGGCGGACATGGGCGAAGCGCCCCAAGGACACTCCTACCAGAGTTACTTCGAAAGCTTTGCTGCGGACGCCGCGCGCGGCGCGACGACCTTTCTTGGCTATGTGGAAGACGACGACCTCCAACGCCTCTATGCAAACTGCGACATCTTTGTAGCGCCCTCTCTTTCCGAGTCGTTTGGCCGGATCTATCTGGAAGCCATGGCCCGCGCCAAGCCCGTCGTCGCCTTCCAGACCGCCGCGGTACCCGAAGTTGTCGAGCAAAACGGGTCAGGCATTCTGGTCGAACCCGGCAGCGCCGCCGAACTTGCCCGCGCTCTGATCAAATTGGTGAAAAGTCCGGACTTGAGGCAGCGCATGGGAAAGTCCGCATACGAGCGTGTGAGAACGAATTTCACCGCAGAGCGGATGTTGGCTGACACACTGTCCTGCTACCGGCAGGTGATGGCGCAGGTTGGGTACGGTCGCGATGCCGGCGCCGCGTAGCCCAAATCTGCAGGCCGCATTCCGAGCGCTCGTGCCTTCCGCTTTCAGTCCGTGAAGCCCTTCTTTCGAGCCCCCGTCGCCCGCGGCCCTAAGGCAGACCAATGACGGTCTTTCAAACCATCGCAAGAAATACCTTCTGGAGCGCCCTCAGTACGTTCGGGGGACTTCTCCTTGGTATCGTCACCAACATCGTGCTGGCTCGCATGCTTGGCGCGGCGGCCCTGGGCCAATACAACTACTGGCTCTGGCTGATCGGCCTCCTTGCCCTGGTCGCTTCCCCCGGCATCCCCCAGGCAATGACCAAATTCGGTGCGGAATACCTGGGCCAGGGGGAAGAGCGAATTGCTTCAGCCATCTTTGGCCGGCTCCTGCAACTGGAGCTGGCCCTCGGCGCCGCGGCCGGCGTCCTGGTTCTTGCCTATTCCTGGATTGTCCCCGACAGCGACACGCTCGCCCTGGCCGCCGTCGCGCTGGCCGTTGTGCTCGTCGTCGTCGAGGTCTTCTTCTTCGCGGCGGCCAAAGGGGCGCAGGACTTTCGCATATTCAGCCAGGCCAGCCTCATCGGAGGTCTCTTTTACGGATTCGCCGCGATTGCCATCGTGTCGTTCGGTTTTGGCGTCTACCTCCTTCTACTCGCCTACATCGGGCGCCGCATCCTCGCAATCCTCCTGGTCGGCTGGAAGCTGCCCGCGCACTATCTGTTCCAGGGGGCTTTGTCCCTCAATATGCCGCCGCAGCTGCGCCGCCGCATCCTTCTCTATTGCCGGGATATCGTTCTCATCTTTGCCGCCAGCACGATCCCTTATGAGCGGTTCGGAATCTTCTTTCTAAAAAGGCTGGCCACAGACGTGGACATCGCCTTTTACAGCCAGTCCTTCGACCTGGCGATTCGCGCAATGGCCATCCCCGCAATCTTTACCGCAACCCTGTTGCCAACTTTCTCCGCGCTGCAAGGACAGGATCAGCGCGAACGGATAAATCGGATCTACCTGTCTTCCAATCGAATCGCAGCGGCAATCGCCATGCCGATCGGGCTGGGCGGAGCCGCGGCCGCCTACTCGGTCGCGCTCCTCTATGGTCCGGAATTCCTGGCCATGGCACCTGTCCTGGCGATCTTCTTCGTCGGTCACATCGCCGGCGCCATTGCTTCTGTCAGCGTATCCATGCTATACAGTATGGAGGAGCAGAGCTTCATCGTCCGTCTGAACGCGGTCATGGCGCTTTTCAACCTTGCCCTTTCGCTCCTCCTGATCCCAAATCTGGGCGCGACAGGCGCGGCGCTGGCCACCTGTAGCAGCCACACCATTTCCAGCATCGTTTGCATGACCCATGTCGCCCGACGCCTCCAAGTGACCTTGCCCTTCCGCGTGCTCAGCCGCGTCTCCATGGCGGCCCTGTTAGCCGCAGTGGTTGCCTGGCTCGTCAGCACCTGGCTGGGCGGCCTGGTCGTCGCCGTCGCCGCCGCCGCCCTCACATACCCCGCCATGCTCAGAATGTTCGACGCCCTGGACGACACCGACCTGCACCTGCTCAGCCGTCTGAGCCAGTACCTGCCCCAGAACCTGGCGCCGGCTTACCAGAACCTCCTCCATTTCATCGTGCGCAGATAGACAATGCCTGACTCTCCCTTCTGGTCTGTCATCCTGCCCACCTACCGGCGCGAAAAGGTGCTATGTGACACAGTTCAGCATCTGCTCAACCTGTCCTATCCCAACTACGAACTCCTGGTCATCGACCAGACGCCTGACCACGAAGCCCCGACCGAACAGTTCCTCCTTGACTGCCGCAAGCGGTTCCCGGACCGGTTTCGCCATCGCATCGTCGCCAAAGCAAATCTGCCCCGCGCCCGCAACATCGGCGCGAAAATGGCCAGAGGCAGCTTTCTCCTCTACTGCGACGATGACATCATTCCTCCCGTAAATCTCATCGAACTGCACAGAGCCAACCTGGACCGGCCCGGCATCGGCGCCGCGACCGGAGGCGTACATGTGGAACGAAAAAAGATGCCTCCAAAGCCAAGACCATGTATCATCACCCCAAATGGCCGCGTCGTCGATTTCTGGGAACACGAAGTGCCCAAAGGAACCACCGACAGCCTGCGCGGCGGCAATATGTCAATCTCACGCCAGCTGGCAACCGATGTCGGCCTCTTCGACGAGAACTACATCGGACGCGCAAACAATGAAGAGACCGACTTTTCCCTCAGAATTCTGCGCCGCGGCTACCAGATCGCCTATGACCCTGCCGCCGCCATCGTGCATCTCGGCTACCCGACCGGCGGCTCACGCGCCAGTAAAGACAGTGATGAAGGGCGCTACTTCTTTGAATCCCACCACAACAACGCCTACTTTTTTGCCAAGAATTTTCAGCAACGGTACCTGCCCTTCTTCCTCAAAAGGGAGCTGGGTTGGATCCTGATCAAGCAGGCCATCTTCCAGGGGCACCCGGAACGCGCAGTCCCTTCACTTCGCGGCCTGTGGCTCGGCTACCGGGCCGGCCTCCGCAACCGGAGCTGACCGATTCATCATGAAGATAGCCGTGCTCTCCGCCCATCTGCCTTCGCCCACCCGCGCCAAAACGGGCGGGGTCGCCTACGCAGCCCACAGACTGGCCAATGCCCTGACCAAACGCGGCCACATAGTGACCGTCTTCACGACCGATCAAAGGCCGCCTGGCGCCGCCTACAGCGTCCGAAAAGTCCTCTCCCCTCCACCAGCCAACCCCCTGCGCGCCTGGCTCTGGCACTGGCAACTGGCTTGGCGCTTCCGCGGCCAGGACTACACCGGCTACGACATCATTCACGCCCATGGCAACAACGCCCTCATTCGACATCAGGGGAGACCGCTCGTGAGAACGCTGCACGGCTCCTCCTGGGCCGAAGCAATCTACGCAAACAGCTGGAAACGACGCCTCTGGTACCTTACACTTACCCCCGGCGAACGTTGGGAAGCCGCAAGAGCCACCCGCGTCGTCGCCGTCAGCGCCGCCACCCGGCAGTTCGCGCCCAACATCGACCTCGTGATCCCCAATTCGTTCGATCACAAGATCTTCTACCCTGGCCCCCAATTGAACCAGCCTCTCAGACATCCCCGGCCCGCCATCCTCTTCGTGGGCACGACAGGCGGGCGCAAGCGGGGAAAACTGCTCCTCGACATCTTTCTCGACCTTATACGACCTGGCCTTCCCGAAACCGAGCTTTGGATGGTGGCCGAGCGGAGCGTCCAGGCCCCTGGCGTCACCTCCTTTCACAATCCCAGCGATGACGCCCTGGCCGGTTTGTACCGCCGCGCCTGGGTCTTCTGCCTGCCCAGCTCATACGAAGGCTTTGGCATCCCCTATATTGAAGCAATGGCCTGCGGCACACCTGTCGTCGCCACACCGAACGCCGGCGCGCGCGAACTGCTTGAGGACGGAAGGTGGGGCCTGCTGGCCCGGCCGGCCGAACTGGGATCTGGGCTATTGGCGCTCCTGAACGATCCGGCCCGTCGACACGCCCTCGCCCAGCGCGGCCTGGAGCGCGCCCAAGCCTTTTCCCAGGACCGGATCGTTGACGCCTACGAAAGCCTCTTCGCCAGCCTGGTCGACAGCCAGGCAGATGGCGGCAACGGGCAGCAGGAGTAGGAGCCCGTCCAATGTCGAGGCAACCAACGCTCTCCCCGCCCCAAACCTCAGCCCCTCCGCGACCGAGAGTTGCCCTGCTTACCCTGGACTTTTACCCGCGCGTCGGTGGAATGCAGCAATATCTATTTGAAATAAGCCGCCGTATCGGTCTCAACTGCGACCTGACCATCGTGTATCCGAACGGCAACCCCTCTCTTTTCGGCGAGGAGCCATTCCAATTGGTCAGTCTGGAGAAGGACCGGAGAGGCCCCTTTTCCGGCTCCGCCGTACAGTCGTCCTGGCGCATCTTGCGCATGTTGGGCGTTCTTCGTCCAAACATTGTCGTCGTAGGACATGCACACCCTCGGCTTCTGCTGCCAGCCGCCCTTTTCCGGAGACCCTACATCGCCCTTGCATACGGCAACGACTTTGAGGCCGCGCAGCAGCGGTGGCATGCCCCCTTCTTCAACCGGCTTCTTGCGGGCGCGCAATCGCTGGTGACAATTTCGCGCGCCAACGCCCGGCGCTTTCAAGATCTGGATCTGCCGTCCCCTGAGATTCTCCATCCCGGTACCAACCCGGAACGCTTTGCCCCGGTCCCCTCTCCTCCGCAAGGGCCTCCCATTCTCCTCACCGTCGCCCGGCTCGTGCCCCGTAAGGGGATCGACACTGTCCTCCAGGCATTGCCCCCACTGCTGGAACGGTTTCCCCGCCTCCAATACTGGATTGTAGGCGACGGTCCCTCCAGAGAATCGCTTGCCAGGCAGACCCGGCAGCTGGGACTCCTGGATGCAGTGCGCTTCATGCAAAACGTAACCGACACCGAACTGCCGCAGATCTACCGGCGCGCCGCCATTTTTGTCATGCCCGCACGCGCAGACTATCATGCCGGCAGCGTCGAAGGCTTCGGCATCGTCTATCTCGAAGCCAGCGCCTCCGGCCTGCCCGTCGTCGCGGCCCGCGCCGGCGGAGCCGCGGAGGCAGTGATCGAAAACGAGACCGGCCTCCTGGTCCCTCCGGACGACCCCGCGGCCCTGGAACAGGCCCTTGCCCGCCTGCTCAGCGACCCCGAACGAAGACAGCGCATGGGCCGCGCCGGCCGCCGCTGGGTCGAGCGCGAAATGAACTGGGATCGAGCCGGCCGTCAATTCATGTCGATCGTCGAACGAACGCTATGACACCGCGACCAATCCTCTTCGTCGACCACGCTGACGCCCTCGGCGGCGCGGAGCGAAGCCTCCTCCTCCTCATGACCTTTCTGGATCGGCGCCGCTGGCAACCCCACCTCATCGCGCCCCCCGGCCAGCTGGCTTCTGAAGCCGGCGCGGCCGGTTGCCGCGTGCATCCGCAGGCCCTGCCCCGGCTGCGCGGCTCCTCTCGCAGCCTGCTCAACCTGGGGCGCAACGCCCGCCTTATCGCATCCACCGCGTGCGATGTCGGCGCCGCGCTGATCCACAGCAATACGGTGCGCGCCACCGCCTACGCCTCGTTAGCTGCCCGCCTCGCTTCGCTTCCGCTGGTCTGGCACATGCGTGACTTCTGGCTCTCGGAAGCCGAGCCGGAAGCCAAATGGGCCGACCTGCTGGGAAAACGCGCCTTCACCGCATTGGCCGCCCGCGTCGTCGCCAATTCCCATGCCGTTTCCCAGCGCCTTCCCGCCTCCTCCAAGGCGCGCGTTCTTCACAACGGAATCGATCTTTCGCACTTCGACCTGACGCGCAACTCCGCCGCCAACAAAGCCGAAATCTGCAAAACCGCCGGTTTCCCCGTCGACGCGCCCCTCGTCGGCATGATCGGCAGAACCAGACCCTGGAAAGGGCAGGAAGCATTTCTGCGCATGGCGGCCGGGCTCAGCGAGGCCGAGCCCGCCTGCCGTTTCCTCATCGTCGGCGGCGACCCCTTTGGCGTGCGCGACGACTACGAGGCGCGCCTGCTGGAGCTCGGCTCGCGGCCCGGCCTCGCAGGCCGCGTCCACTGGACGGGCCAGCTCGCCGACGTGCGCCCCGCCCTTGCCGGGATGGACCTGTTCGTCCATCCCGGCGCCCCTGAACCCTTCGGCCTCGTCAACATCGAGGCCATGGCCATGGAGAAACCGGTCGTCGCCTTCGCCCATGGCGCCCTCCCCGAAATCGTCCTGCACGAAGACACAGGGCTGCTCGTTCCCCCCGGCGACACCAGCGCCCTCGCCGGCGCCGTCTCCCGCCTCTGCCGGGACCCCATTCTGGCGCAGCGCATGGGCCAGGCCGGGCGGCAGCGCGTGGCCAACCATTTCCGCATCGAACGCACCGTATCCGGCCTGGAAACCATCTACCACCAGCTGCTGGAGGGCAAGTGAGAGCGCTGTCAACCGATCACCTGGAGCGACTTCGGTCTGTCCAATGAGAGTTCTGCTCCTCTACAAGGACTACCACCCCGTCATCGGCGGCATCGAAAACCACATCCGCCTCCTGGCGCAGGGCCTGCGTGCGGAAGGAGTCGACGCCCGCGTGCTCGTCACCAACACCGGACCCCGCACGTGTCACCAGACATTGGAAGGCGTACCGGTCACCAAAACAGGCAGGCAGGCCCACATCCTGTCAACACCCATTAGCTTGCCCTTCCTCTTCGCGCTGCGCCGCCAGGCCGCGGACGCCGACATCGTCCATCTCCACGCGCCCTACCCCCTGGCCGAATTGGCGCAGCTCGTCCTCGGGCACGGTAAAACAACCGTGATCTCCTATCACAGTGACATCGTCCGCCAGCGGCGGACCGGAGAACTCTATGCGCCCCTGTTGCGCCGCGTCCTGCAACGAGCCGCGCTCGTCGCCGCCTCCAGCCCTGCCTATATCAACTCCTCGCCTTTCCTGCGCGAACTGGACCACAAGTGCCGCGTCATCCACTACGGCATCGAGGTGGACCGCTTCTTCCCGTTTCCGCCAACAGCATGCGCCGACGCCCAAAACCTCCGCGTCCGCTTCGACGGCAGGCCGTTGCTCCTCTTCATCGGCCGCCTTCGCCACTATAAAGGAGTCGATGTCCTCATCCGCGCCATGCACAGCGTCAATGCCCACCTCCTCATCGTGGGAACCGGGCCCATGGATGAACCGTGGCAAGACCTTGCCCGCTCCGAATACCTTGCCGATAAAGTCACCTTTCTGGGCGACTGCGCCGAGGAAGAGTGTCTCGCGGCGCGCGCCGCTGCCGACATCTTCATCCTGCCCTCCACCAATCGTGCCGAAGCCCTGGGAATCGTGCAGATCGAGGCCATGGCCTGTGGTCTGCCCGTCATCTCCACCGAGCTCGGCACCGGCACCTCCTACGTCAACATGCACAACCAGACCGGGCTGGTCGTTCCGCCTAACGACCCCCGCGCCCTGGCCGCGGCCATCAACAAGCTCCTCGCCGATCCGAAACGACGCGCGCAAATGGGCGAACGGGGCCGCAAACGCGTGCGCGAGGAGTTCTCCTCCCCTGCAATGGTCCGCAATACGATCGCCTTCTATCAGGAAGCGATGGAGCTCTCAGAAGGGGACAGGCCTTGAAAGCCTCCCACCCCATTCCCTCCGTCCCATGAGCCACTACATTCTCGACGCCCGGACAGCAGCGCCCCACTTTCCCGGCATCGGCCGCTACGTGCGCAGCCTCTCTCCCGCGCTGATTCCCCAGCTGACCGCAACGGAAGGCCTGACCATCATCAACAGCCCGGCCGCAGCCGGCCCGGCGGGCACACCTGCGCCCCGCAGCAACTTCGTAACCTCTCCCGTCTCGCCATTCGATCTCAGCCAGCAGTGGCGCATCCCCCTCCTCCTCAGGCGCCTGGGCGCAGACCCCCCGGCCCTCTACCATAGCCCCTACTACCTCATGCCCTACCGCCCCGGTCTGCCCACCATCCTGACCTTCTATGACCTGATTCCGCTCAAATTCCCCCAAACCGTTTCCCCCAGGGCAAGGCTCTTCTTTCGCCTTGCCGCGTCTTTCGCCCTTCGCGTAGCGACCCGCGTGGTCGCCGTCTCCCACTCCGCCCGCAGCGATCTCATCAGCGCCTTTCGCGTCCCCGCCGCCAAAATCGCCGTGACCCCGCTCGCCGCCGGCCCCCACTATCGCCCCCAGCCAGCCGCCGCGCTAGACCGCGTGCGTGCGCAGTATAACCTGCCCGAAAGTTTCCTCCTCTACGTCGGCATCAACAAGCCCCATAAGAATCTCCCGGCCCTCGTTGATGCCTATGCCCAGCTCGCCTCGCCGCGCACGCCGCCGCTCGTCATCGCCGGCGCCTGGGATGACCGCTATCCCCAGCCCAAACAGCGCGCCGCGCGCCGCCAGCTCAGCGACGCCATCCGCTTCCTCGGACCCGTCCCGGAGCGGGACCTGCCCGCGCTCTACAGCGCCGCGACCCTGTTCGTTTTTCCCAGCCTCTATGAAGGGTTCGGCCTTCCCGTCCTCGAAGCCATGGCCTGCGGAACGCCCGTAGCCTGCGCAAACACGCCAAGCCTAGCAGAGATCGCCGCGGACGCCGCCCGCCTTTTCAACCCCCACTCCATCCCGGACATCGCGGACGCGATCGCCGAGCTTCTCGAGGACGGCCCGCAACGCGCCCGGCGCCGCGAGCTGGGCCTGGCGCGCGCCGGGCGCTTCAGCTGGCGCGCCACCGCCGCCGCCACGCTCAACTGTTACCGTAAACTTCTGGAATAGAAAAAGCCAGGGCGAGGAACGCGCTGCCTTGGCTTTGGTTCACCCTCTGGTCGAATTGAGCTGGTAAATCCTGCGGATCCCGGCCAGCGTCAGCCATGGATCGTACTGATCGATCGCGCCTGTCAACGAGGTGATGATCCGACCCGCCCCGCCGGTCGCAATCACCGTAACCGGCGCGGCCAGTTCTTCACGAATCCGGCCCAGTAGACCCTCCACCAGCCCCGTATAACCAAGAATGATACCCGACCGGAGGGCGCCGTCGGTATCGCGGCCAATTGCGCTGCTCGGGGCCTCCAATTCTGCCCCTCCCTTTCCCCGTGCCGCCGCAGCAACATCCGGGGCCAGCTCAAGCAAACCGGGTGCCCTGTCCAGCAGCGATCCAGCCGCCGCGGAGAGTCCCGGCGCAATCGCCCCGCCCCGAAACCGCCCCTCCTCGTCGACAACGTTGAACGTCGTCGCCGTTCCGAAATCGATCGCTACAGCCGCGCCCTCTGCCCGGGCCCTTACCGCAACCGCATCCGCCAGCCTGTCCATCCCCACTGCGTCAGGACTTTCCAGGTCAAGAGCCAGGCCCACGTCCATTCCTTGGTGGAGCACCAGCGGTTCGCGTTCGAGCGTCTCCGCCAGCAGGCCCCGCCACACCTCCGTCAACGGCCCAACTACACTGCACAACGCCGCGGCCCCGAAGTCCTCCCCACCCAATCCGCTCTCTCGCCAGAGCTCCTCCAGAGAACGCCTGATCTCCTCCGGCTGACCTCGCCGGTCAGTCGGCAGCCGCCAGCTTGCAACGGGGACCTCACCTTCGCCAAACGCGCCCACAACAACGCTGCTGTTCCCGATATCAATGGTCAGTAGCATGAAATTGCGAGAATGCCGCGACTCGATCCGAGATCTCCGTCAGCTCTCGCCTCCCCCGTCGCCTCCGCTGTTCTCCTCGGGAGTCGGCGTTGGCTCCTCCACGTCGGTTACCCCGGGTATGACCGTTCCCGGCCCGTACAGAAACATGGCATTCCAAGGGCGGTAGACCGACACAATCCTGTCCTCGCGCGTGGTCCCATTCTCAGTAACCTTGCGTATGACCGTCGCCGTCATTCCCTCCTTGGCCCACTCTACCTGCTTGATCTGGCCCGCTTCCAACGTTGCGTCTTCCTGGTAGATCGGATCACCCGGCTCCTTGATATCCTTGTATTCCGCCTCTCCGATTACGACCTCCCTGTCCGGCTTCGTTCCGTAAAAGCGGAAGGAGAGAACGCCTTCGACCGTGTCCACCACCGGTTGAATGAGCAAATGCGCCTTCGTATCATTGAGAAATCTGAAATCCACATACGGCGTGTATATCGTCGCGTCAAAGCCAGGGTCCCCGTACCAGCTCACAACATAACCGTGGTTGTGCCGCTCAAGCATTGGGAATCCCGCCTCCAGCGCCGCCCGGAACACCGTCGTACTCACCTGGCAAACGCCGCCGCCAACGCCAACTGCCGTCCGGTCCCCCCAGATGATGGCCGAATCTTCAAACCCGTTGGCCCCGCTCACCGCCTCAACCGTTGAATTGAAACTGAAAACGCCCCCGGGCGGAACGACCGCCCCCACGAATTTCTCGGCCGCCACCTCTATGTTGTAGACCCGCGTGCTGCTGCTGCCGCGGAAATACGTAGTGCCGGTCGCGATCAGCTCCCGTATCCCCAGTTCGTTCAGCCGGTTGGAGTCGACCGCCGGTGGAATCGAGATGATCGGCAGCGGACCCGTTCTCTGCTCGGAAACAAGCGCCTGGCGTACTGCCTCGACCGTCAGATCTATGTTCAACCGCTGCCCAGGCCGGCTCGCCTCCAAAACCGCAAGCGTCGAGGTCGCGTCGTTAAATCGAAGACGGGCATCCTGCGGCGGATACGAAACCTGGTTCGCCCAACTTTCAACCACGAGCCGCAACGCCGCCTCATTCAAAAAATTGGGATCGCCGCCGGGCATGATTCTCTGCAACAACGCCGAATCCAGCGCAAAGGCAATCCCCGTCGGTCCGTGCTCCAATACGACCGGCGGCGGTAAAACCAGGCCAGCCGCCATGCCTAGCCCGCCGGCGGATTCGCCTGACGTCTCCGAGGACGAGACCTGGGGCCCCGCCGCAGTGCTGAACGTCTGCAAGGGCACGGCGCCTGAGCGGCCGTCTGCCACCTGCGCCATCACCAGCTGCGCCGTGCCCGCCACATCCACATCCAGGCCCGCCTGCGGCGGCAGTGAAAGATCGCCAATCTCGATTGCCGGGCGGCTTGGCCGCCGTACCTCCGCGGCCGCGCTGCTTACCGCCTGTCGGACAGCCCCTTCACTGATGACCACTTCCGGCCACACCGTCTGCCCGCCGTTGAACGCCTGCCATTGGGTGAAGAGCCGCTCCAGAATGCCGCCCCGCCGGCCAATCTGAAAGGCCAGGTTGACCGCCTTCTCCAGGTCCGCCTGTGGTTCCAGCAGTTCAGTGCCCAATGCCCACCGCCTGTCCGCAGATCCGGCGAAGCCAACGCTTTCCCCGCTAACCGGGCTGAATTCAAGGAATACAGGAGCCACTGGATACGGAATCAGCTCCCGGTGCAAACGCAGCAGCGCCGACGCACGCGTTTCCCCCCCAACCGGGACGCCGGCCACCCGCACGCCGCTGAATATGCGGTCCGTGTGCCAGAACTGCCACCCGACAAACAGACCGGCGCACGCAACGACCATCACACACACCCAAATCAGGATGTATTCGACGCCGCTTGGGGGTCTGTCCCCGGTCGTTTGGACGCCGGGCATTTCCCGAGTGGCCGCTATCTGTCTGGCTGGGGGCAGTGGAACGGTCGAACGCATGTTGGACTTCACCTTCGAGTCACGCCGTGGACCGCGCGGGCCACAGCAACTTCGCCGCAGTTGCATCCGGCTCGTCGCAACAATCTCGCGGCGCGATCGCGCTTCGCCTCAAATAGAATCTCAATGTCAAGACCGCAACTGAGGGACAATATACAGGAATGGAATGGCGATGTCCATAGCTGCCAGGGCCAGAAACAGGCCCCCATACAAGATCGGATGCAAAACACCGTCTTTGCGTAGATTCGATGCCGGACCGTAACCGCTGCCAGCCTTTTCGCCGGACCTCCCTCCTCTGACAATCCTTTCAACCCGGTGGGAGAACAGCCCGTACAGCAGCAGGCCCACCCCCGAAGCGCCCAGCAGCAACAGGGTCCACCGGTCTGCCTCGTTGCCCAACAGCGTCACCAGGAGCAAATAGCCCGACGATGCCACCAGAAGGATACCGCCTGCAAAGAGACTGGCGCGTCGTTCCAACACGACCCACCACCCTTGCGCGAAGAACAAGCCCCACGCCGGCAGCGCCGGAAAAAGATAGCGGCCCTGGTGCTGAATAAATCCAAGATTGTACCAGCCGTAGGCAGCGAGAGTCGCCAGCCACAACAGGATCAGAGTCATCCACGGTGACGAGATGAACACGCGCCACTCTATGCCGCCGCTTGCCGTCCGCCTCAAGATCCCGAACAGAAGGCCCAGCGCCGCCATCGCCGACAAAATCAGCAGAAAAGTGTAGATGCGGGCATCCATGAATACGCCCATCCAGCCAAATACGCCCCAGAAGCTCTTGACCGTAAACGTCCAGGCCCGTTCCCAATAGGCCCCCCAACCGTTCTCGGCAATCCAGCCCGCCGCGGTCGGCTGACCGGTCACCACCGCATCATGCCAGCGAAGCCCAAGAATATCCAGGTCTCCGTAGAGCAAGCTGTTCCGGATCCACCACGGCAGGCCCAGAATCAGAGCAGGCGCAACAAGCAGCCCAAACCGGCCAATATGCCTTCTGAGCCCGTCCCCCCCGGCATCCACGGGCCGTAGTGCGTTCAGTGCAACGACCGCTATCGCCACAGGGAGAAGAATGTAAGCGGTTGCCTTCGTGAGGAAACCCAGCCCGATCAGGATCCCAATCGCCGCCATGTTTCCGGGCCTCTCCACCGACCTCCCCTCCGCCACCGTCCGCTGCCAGCGCAACAGGAGCAGCACGGTCGCGGCAATCAGCAGCTCCGCCAGGGCGTCATTGTTGACCGACGCCATCAGCGCCGTGTGCATCGGCAGAAACGCGGCAAACGCGGCGGCCCCCAGCGCGATGTGGGGAGACTCCGGCGCGACCGCCCGCGCGCACAGATAGATCAGCAGCACGACGCCCGCGCCCAGCGCAACGCCAAACAGTCGCAGCGCAAGCAGGCCGCCCCGGCCCAGCCAGTAAAAGGGAACCGAAATCAGATAGTAAAGAGGAGGTTGATGTGACTCGTATCGGACCGGCTCAACCGAAAGCGCCGGCGGAAACTTCTCCGCCTTCAGCCGCTGAAGATACGCTTCGTCATAGTCGCCCATCCGCAGCGCAGGAAACTGCCACTCGGTCGCAAGATGGGCAATGTAATTGTAGTGAGCCGGTTCGTCCGGATTCTGCCAGGCCGGCGTGGTGACGGCGAAGAGCGCGCCCAGGGCAGCATAAGCAACCAAAATCAGGAGTAAGGCATATGCGGCTGCGCTGCTGCTTCTGAGCATTTGCCCCTTCACGGATTACCCGTCCGCCTCACCCAGCACCTCTGCCGGATCCAGCTTTGTAAACAGGGGCGAAGGCTTTCTCAACCGCTGTCCGGGAGCCAGCCTGTGCGCCTGCCAAACGCCGCTCGCCTCCCCATGGTCGTACCGCAACACAACATGTGTGCCGCGCGCGTCCTCAACCGCCTCCGTGCTGAGCTGGCCGAATAGCGGCTCGGAATAGCCCATCAGCTGGTGCAACCGCTCACTGCTGTGCGGCAAAATCGGCGCCCACAGCAACTTCAGCCAGTCGATCGCCTGCAGCGTTACGTACACGGTCGTCGCTGCCGCCTCCGGGTCCGTCCGCACAGTGCGCCACGGCTCCTTTTCGTTCAGATACTGGTTCACCCGCTGGCTCAAACGCCGCGCCTCTTGCAGGGCAGCCTTCAGACGCACCGCTTCGTAGAGCGCCGCGACGCTCTCAAAACCCCCGCGTATCTCCGCCAGCAGGGACGCATCCGTCGCGTCCAATTCGCCCGGTTTCGGCGCCGCCCCGTCGTATCGCCTGTAGGCAAAACCCAGCGCCCGGTTGACAAGGTTGCCCCAGTTGGCCACCAGCTCGTTGTTCACCAGCTCAATGAAATCCGGCCACGTGAACTCGGTATCGGCGGTCTCCGGCGCCATCGCCGTCAACGTATAGCGCCAGGCATCCGCCTCGAACTCCTCCAATACCGTATTGAAGCCGATGACATTGCCCCGGCTGGTGCTGAACTGCGCGCCGCCAAAGTTGAGATACTCGTTGGCCGGCACATCATAGGGCAGGTGCAGACGCGCTGTCTTCATTGGCTCCGCCGTCGCCGAGAGGCCGGAAATATTGGCCGCCTCGCCTTCGACATTCGTTTCATCGTTATAGGCCATGATCATGCCCGGCCAGATCTGCGTGTGAAAGGGAATGTTGTCCTTGCCGATGAAGTAGTAGTGACGCGCCTCCGGCGAGAGGTCCCGGTCCCACCATTCGCGCCACCGGCCCCCGCTCAACGCCGCCCACTCTATCGCCGCGCTCAGGTAACCTTGCACCGCGTCGTACCAAACGTAAATGCACTTGCTGTCATAACCTTCCAGCGGGATCGAGATGCCCCAATCGATGTCGCGCGTGATGGCCCGGCCCCGCAGCTCCTTCAGGTTCAGCTGACCCTGCGTAAAGTTGAGCACATTGTTGCGCCAGTGCTCCTTGCCGCTGCCTATCCATTCCAGCAATGGCTCATTCAGCGCGCCCAGATCAAGGAAGAAGTGTTCGGTCTCCCGGACCTCCAGCTCGCGGCTGCCGCTCAGCTTGGACCGCGTATTGGTCAGCTCCAGCGCGTCGTAGAGCCGGCCGCAGTTGTCGCACTGGTCCCCGCGCGCTTCCGCAAACCCGCAGAAAGGACAACTCCCCTCCACGTAGCGGTCCGCCAGAAACCGGCCCGCCTCCGGATCGAACCACTGCTTCTGCACCTCTTTGTAGATGAACTCGTTCGCCAGATGACGCGTGAAGACCTGCTGTGTGACATCCCAGTGGTTCTGCGTATCCGTATGCGTGTAGAGGTCGAACGTCAGGCCCATCGCCTGGCAGCCTTCCACGAACAGTTCGTGGTACTTGTCCACCACTTCGGCCGCGCTGAGACCCTCCCGCTCAGCCTGCAACGTAATCGGCGTCCCGTGCGTATCCGAACCGCTGACCATCAGTACATCGTTCCCTGCCATGCGTTGGTACCGGGCAAAGATGTCGGGCGGCAGATACGCGCCCGCGATCTGCCCAATGTGCTTCTCGCCGTTGGCATACGGCCAGGCAACACACACAAGGATCTTCCTGCCCTGATTGGTCATCGTTCACCCTCCACTTGAATTGGGGCGGACACCCACTCTTTCCAGTGTCCTTCCCCTTGACAGGACTGCTGGGTTACTCTCCTGACACATGCCATCCCGTTCGTTGCAACCGGCACGCCGCGCGCCGTCTATCCGGCCTCAATGCCGCGCCTCGGGACTTAGCCCGCAAACAATGGCTGGCAGCCCCTAAAAATGTCTCCTGCGCGTCTGCAGCCAGAAGAACGCCCGCTCGCGACTCGAAAATACCGCCGGAATGTCTGGCCTCATCTTCCGAGTCATTATATCTGTCCCGTTTCGTTCGTGGCAAAAGCCGGCCTCCCTCCCTCTCCCGTATGCCGCGCCGCTGCAGGCTCTCAGAACTCGCGCCAACGCCGGCTCCGGGGGCCAGGAGGGCCACGGCCCCGCCTCTATCCGATTCCAACAATCCGGCTTGCTGCTGCTATAATGGGGGCAAAGAGCCCCCGGGCGCCAGACAGGCGCCTCGTTGACGCAAGCTCTGCGCGAGGCGGCAGCCATGCAGTCAGTAGGATCAAAATGAAAGCATTTACAGTCATGTGGCGCACCATCAAGGCGCTCTACGAAGACCTGCTCCTGTGGGTCTGGCTCAGCGTGCTCTGGTGGATCGGGATCTTCCTGGTGTTGCCCGCCGGCCCGGTCACGTCGGGCATTCACAGCGCCGCCAACCGCGTCGCCAACTACCGGCGCGTGGAGAGCGCGTTCTTTTGGGATGGCGCGAAGACGACGATCGGCAAGAGCTGGCTGCTCCTTGGCATAAACCTCTTAATGATCGGCGGCGTCGCAATCAACATCCGCTTCTACGGCTCCAGCACCGCCAGCTGGGCACAGATTATCAGCATCGTATGGGTCTGGATCCTGATCATTGTCCTCATGGCAGGCCAGTACTTCTTTCCCCTGCTCTGGCAACAGGACGAAATGAGCATCAAGATGGTCCTGCGCAACGCTTTCATTCTCGCGCTGCGCCACCCACTCTACACCTTTCTCATGTTCCTCTTCCAGGTCCTGCTGCTCGTCGTCAGCTTTGTCACTGTCCTGCCCATCTTCCTGCTCACCCCGGCGGCCGTGGTCCTGGCAATGAACTTCAGTCTCGTTGGCCTGCTGCAGGAACTGGACCTCGCGCCGGAGCCGCCGCCAGGCGCATAGCGCCTGCTGCAGATACCCTGAGGCCCGCAGCTCCTCAACCCAAAGATTCCATAACCACTATGGCGATACTCGCGCAATATCACAAACCAACATCGCTGCCGCAAGCCTTCGAACTCCTGTCAGACCCCGCCTCCCGCCGCGTGCCCCTTGCCGGCGGCGCCCACCTCGTCGGCGCGCTGGAAACCAGGCAGCGCCGCGACATCGAGGGCGTTGTCGACCTCGCCGGGCTGGGCCTCTCGTTCATCGAGCAAGACGGCGCCTACCTGCATGTCGGCGCAATGACTACCATTACCGACCTGATCGAACATCCCCTGCCCGCAGAGCTGGCCGGCGGGATCCTGCCCTCCACGGCACGCTACGAAGGCCCCTTGAATCTGCGCAACGCCGCCACCCTCGGTGGCCTCGTTGCCCTCGCCGAGCCCGACAGCGAGACATACGCCGCCCTGCTTGCGCTGAATGCTTCGGTCGTCACTGTCGACCTGAACGGACAGGAAACCATCAGCCCGCTGCAAGAGTTCGCCGACGCCTGGCCGGCAGCATCCCAAGCCCCCAGTCTCATCACCGGGATCAGACTGCCCCTCGGTCAAGCCGCCGCCGGCCATGCCCGCATCGCCCGCACACCCATGGACCGGTGCATCGTCGCCGCCGTCGCTGTCATCCGCGCAGACGGCAAGTCGGCCCGGCTTGAACCTGCCGATGGCGGCGGGAACACCGCCTCCGCCCGTGTAGCCCTCTGCGGCCTGGGCCCCCATCCAAGCCTGGCGGACGGCCCGCACAGCCCCGACGGTGATTTCAAGGGCAGCCCCGAGTACAGGCTGGCCATGGCCGGCGTCGTCGTTCGACGCGCCCGTGCCGCCGCCGGCGCGACCCAACTCTAGCTGTGGGCGCCTCCCATTCCGACCCATCCACCCAATAGCAACCCGAATATGCCATCACCGATTACGCTCACCATCAACGGATCCCTTCACAGCATCGACATCCACCCAGGAGAGCTGCTGCGTACCACCCTGCGGCGTCTGCGCGTCTACAGCGTCAAGCACGCCGACGAAACCGGCGAAAGCGGCGCCGACGCAATCCTCTTTACGCGGACACCGGAAGACGCAACCGGCTATCGTCTCGTCAATTGCGGGCTGATCCTGGCCGCCCAGGCCGACGGCGCATCCATCATCAGCCTGGAAGGGCTGGAAGAAGAGAGTGAAGACAGCGCAACCAGAAGCCGGGAGGAGGCCTTGTCCCCGCGCCTCTCCGCGCTCCAGCAACAGTTCATCGAATGCGGCGCCATTCAGTGCGGCTACTGCACGCCGGCCCAGATGCTCGCCGCTCAACACCTGCTCGACAAAGACCCCCAACCCAGCGAAGCCGCCGTCCGCGCCGCCATCGCAGGGATCCTCTGCCGCTGCACCGGCTACCTCAAACCTGTCCAGGCGGTCCTGAGAACCGCGGCCCAGCTGCAGGGCAAGACCCCGCCGCCGCTTGAAATCGACGTGCGTGACGCACCCGCGACCGGCGAATGGCCCACGCCCGACGAACTGCCCCCGGACGGCTGGCGCGGCAACGGGCCCGACACGCAGACCCAGACCCGCAGCGTCCCCGTGACCGTCGCGCCGCCCCAGACACAGGTCGTCAACAAGGCGGAGCCAAAGGTCGATGCCGTCAAACTGGCGAAGGGCCGCCCCGTCTTCACCGACGATGTGGAAATGCCCGGCATGCTCTACGGCGGCCTCCTGACCAGCCCCGTGGCCCACGCCCGCATCCTCTCCATCGATACCTCGGCAGCGCTCGCCCTGCCGGGCGTCCACGCCGTGCAAACCTACGCCGACCTGCCCCGCGTCATCTACGCCAGCGGCGGCCAGAGCTATCCCCAGCCGCCCCCGTATGACCAGGTGTGCCTCGATTCCAAAGTGCGCTATGTCGGCGATAGAGTCGCCACCGTCGCCGCCGAAACGCCAGAGCTTGTGCAGGAAGCCCTGGAACGCATCAAAGTCGAATATGAAGAGTTGCCCGCCGTCTACTCGCCGGAAGACGCAATGCAGCCTGGCGCGCCCGTGATTCACGACGAAGACGACGCGCAGATGATCCACGACGCCAAAGGCAACATCGCCGTCAAACTGCGCGTCGACCACAACGACGTCGATGACGCCCTGGCCTCCGCCGCCTTCGTCTTCGAAAGCGAATACAGGGTGCACCAGGTGCAGCAGTCCAGCATCGAGCCCCATATCGTCATCACCTACTGGGATGAAGACGACCGCCTCGTCATCCGCACCAGCACGCAGGTTCCTTTCCACGTGCGCCGCATGGTCGCGCCCCTGCTCGGCTTGCCCGTTCGCCGCATCCGCGTCGTTAAACCGCGTATCGGCGGCGGCTTCGGCGGCAAGCAGGAGATGCTGATCGAGGATCTCTGCGCCCACCTGACAATCGCAACCGGCCGCCCGGTCAAGTTCGAATACACGCGCAAACTCGAGTTCACCTCCGCCCGCACACGCCATCCGCAGCGGCTGCGCTTCCGCAGCGGCGTCGACGCCACTGGCAAGCTCGTCGCCATGGACGTGCGCGTCGTGGCCGACACCGGCGCATACGGAACGCACGGCCTCACGGTTCAGATGGTTACAGGCTTTCGCGCCCTCAGCACCTACTGGCTGCCCGCGGCCCGCTTCGACTGTGATGTCGTTTACACCAACAAACCCGTGCCCGGCGCCTTCCGCGGCTACGGCGCGCCCCAGGCCCTCTTCGGGCTCGAGCAGCACATGGAGGAGATGGCCCTCGCATTCGGTATGGACCCGGTCGAATTCAAGCGCATCAACTGGGTCAAAGAGGGGCAGTCGCTCCCCATGGCTGTGGCCATGGGCGAAGGCCGCGAGGGATTCCCGCAGACGGTGGAAAGCAGCGGCCTGGCCGAATGTGTCGAGACCGGCGCCGCGTCAATCGGCTGGGACCGGCGCGACGATCCCGAATGGAAAGCGCCCACCGATCGCCCCCACATCCGCCGCGGCATCGGCCTCGCCATCTGCATGCACGGCACCGGCATCGCCGGTCTCGACATGGGCGCCGCCAGCATCAAACTCAATGACGACGGCTCCTTCAACCTTCTCGTCGGCGCTACCGACCTCGGAACCGGCTCCGATACCGTCCTGGCCCAGATCGCCGCCGAAGCCCTCGGCGTTCCCCTGGAGCAGATCCTCATCTACAGCAGCGACACCGACTTCACGCCCTTCGACACCGGCGCCTACGCCAGCAGCACGACTTACATCTCCGGCGGCGCCGTCCTCAAGGCGGCCGAGGATGTCAGCCGCCAAATCAGACGTCACGCCGCCGCCCACCTCTTTGACGGCGTTGACGCCGATCAGCTCTGGCTCGAAGGGCAGAAGGTCGTGGCCCCCGATGGCCAGTCCGTGCCGCTTGAAACGGTCGCCCTCCACAGCATCCACCAGGAGGAGCAGCATCAGATTATGGCCACCGCCAGCCACATGAGCTACGTCAGCCCGCCTCCCTTTGCCGCCCAGTACGTCTCGCTTGAAGTGGACACCGAAACCGGCCAGGTGACCGTCGAAAAGGCCGCCATGGCCGTCGACTGCGGCATCGCCATCAACCCCGTAACCGCCAGCGGCCAGGTCGAAGGCGGAATGACCCAGGCCCTCGGCTACGCGCTCTGCGAAGAAATGCCCTACGACCCCAACGGAAAACTGCAGATCGACCGCTTCGGAGACTACAGAATCCTTGCCGCCGACGAGATGCCGCAACTCGATACCGTCCTCGTCCAGACCTACGAACCGACCGGCCCCTTCGGCGCAAAGGCGATCGCCGAAATCCCGATGGATGGCATGGCCCCCGCCATCGCCAGCGCAATCTTCGACGCCACCGGCGTCCGAATCCGCCGGATTCCCTTCACACCGGAGAGAGTTTGGCGGGCTCTGCAGGGAGACGAGTCCTGAGCTTCCCTGCCCAAAGACGCGCGGACATGCGCCGAACGCCAAATGGCGCCGGCGCTACGGTCGAGCCCGAGGAGCCGGCGACTGTCGCCCTGACCCGGCCCGCGGCGCCAACCGGCGCGTAAGCGGGACAGAATATCCATTCTTTTCAGGAGGTTTCGAAACTTTAGAGGTAAATTGGCCGAGAAGGAAGTTGAGAGGCTTCTGCGCAAAGGACTGAATCGAGCCGCAACTACTGCGCCGTGTACCCCCCATCCACCGGCCACACGCTCGCCGTTACAAACGAGGCTTCGTCCGACGCCAGAAACGCGACCACCGCCGCAATCTCCTCCGGCTCTCCCATCCGTCCCATCGGATGCAGCCGCCGCATCTCCGCATGAACCTCCGGGTCCCCGACGACATTCTCAGTCAGCGGCGAATAAACAAAGCCCGGCGCAACCGCATTGATGCGCACGCCATCCACGCCAAAACGGACCCCCATCTCCCTCGTCATCTGCGCCACCGCCCCTTTGCTGTGCGGATATGCCGTGAAACCGTCGGAAAACGGCAGCGAAGTCGGGTAGCCGACCATGCTCATCACCGATACAAGATTAACGATCGAGCCCCGGCCAGCCGGACGCATCACAGCCAGCGCCGCGTGCGACATCAGGAAAACGCCCTTCGCATTGACCGCCATCACCGCATCCCAGCGCTCCTCAAAATCCGCCTCAGGCGGCAGCGTGCGCGGCGTAATTCCGGCCGAGTTGACAAGACAGTCCAGCCTTCCGCCCAGTGAAAGCGCCTGCTCAACGCTCGCCTCCGCATCCGCCCTCTTCGTCACATCACATACCGCTGTATGAAGACGGCCCTGCCCGCCCACGGCTGACAGCTTCTCCAGCCCGGCCCCGTCAATATCGCACGCCAGCACAACGGCGCCCTCCTCCAGAAAACGCCGCGCGCAGGCCCGCCCGATCCCCGACGCCGCCCCCGTGATAATTGCCACGCTGTCGGTCAATGTCATCAGCTTTTCAGCGCCCCAGAGTACGTCCGCCTACCAAACCCGCGGACAGCCTGACACCCGTATGTCCTCATAAACCCGCCTAGCCCAGGGCCGCCTCTACACTCTGGATCACCGTCTCCAGCACCTTGATCCGGGCAAACCGCTTCTGCTCCGCCGCCACGATCGTCCACGGAGCCTGCACAGTATCTGTCTTCTCGACCATCTCCACGATCGCCTCTTCGTAATCCTTGCGTTTCTTCCGGTTCCGCCAGTCCTCGTCCGTAAGCTTCCACTGCCGCAAGGGATCCTCCGCACGACTCTCGAAACGCCTCTTCTGTTCCTTCGAGGAAATGTGCAGCCAGAACTTTATCAATATCGTCCCGTCGGAGACAAGGAGTGATTCCCAGTGGCGAATCTCCTCATACGCCCGCCGCCAGTCCGGTACACTAGCGAAGCCCTCCACCCGCTCAACCAATACGCGTCCATACCATGTGCGGTCAAAGATGCACATGCCTCCCCGCCCGGGAACGGCCGGCCAGAAACGCCACAGAAAATGGTGCCGTTTCTCCCGATCCGTTGGCGCCTGGTACTGGTGGACAGAAAAGTGCCGCGGATCCAGCGGCGCCGTCAGCCGGCGGATGCATCCCCCTTTCCCCGCAGCGTCCCATCCCTCAAACAATATCAGCAATGGCGGACCAATCTTGCCCCCGATCTGCCCACCCAACCTCAGGCGCAAGGCCAGGAACTCCTCCTGCCGCTCCGCCAGAAGCCGGTCGTACTCCTTCCGCTTCAGGCGCTGGCTCAGATCAACATGACTCAGCACTGAATGTTCCATCTATCCCTCCGTTTGCTTTGGGGCGGTCAGCCGCAAGCGGCTTCCCTTGTGCGGGGGGATTCCCCCCGCAACGCCCCCCTGACGCCTGCCCTTCTCCACCATCGTGTAAAATCCCAACAGTCCTCTTCCGCCGCCGGCGCCGGCCCCGGCCTTACGCCGCCCCATCTCTCGCAGCCACCGCCAGACGACCAACGACAGCAGTTCCCTCTCCCCCGCAAGCCCCTTCCTCACCCCAAACACGCAGTCAACCACAAAACGCGCCCCTCCGCCGATCAAAATGGCGCTGGCTTCCGCCGTTCTCCGTGCTTCTCCGTGTCCCTGCGTGGATCAAAAAAGTGTTGCCGTTGCCGTCCGCCGCTCCCCTGCGTGGATCAGAGAGAAGCCGCTACTATTGTCCCTTCGCAGATCCGCAGCCCGGTCAACCCTCCTCCTCAACCGCACGCCGCTCAGCTGACCTTGCCACCGCTACAGCTTGGAAAGCTTTGCCACCAAAGCCGTCGTCGAAGGCTCGGTCAACACATCCCCGTCGGGAAAGACGATCGTCGGCACCGACATGTTGCCCTTGTTGAGCTTCTGCACGAGCTCCCTGGCCTCCTCATCGCCCTCGATGTCGATCTCTTCGAAGGCAACACCCTGTCCCCGCATCACCGACTTGGCCCGCCAGCAGTCCGGACACCATCCCGTGGTGTACATTTTGATCTGTGTGTCGTTTCCGTTTACGCTATTGGACATTCGATTCTCCTGTTGTTCAACTTGAGTGGGAACGCCGCTTCGCCGGGCAATCCCCTGACAGATCCTGCCTGGACCGTCTCATGATCCTCTCTTTCTGTGATACGCGAGTATACCGCAACTATGGATTCTGTTAAAGCCCAGCCTGTTTCCAGCCCTCCCGAAATTCACCCAAACCAGGAATGGGCCCGCTACCCGGATTGCGCCCATTTCAAGAACTGATTGAAGGAAAAAAGGATGACTCCGCCATGACGCAACAGTCCCTGCTCCAGGCTCCTGCCACCCTTCCCGCGGCCGCTTTTTCCGGCCCGCATCAGGATGCGCAGGAGCTCGTCCATCAATTGGAAAAGGTCGTCGAAGGCGAGGTCCGTTTTGATGGCTACAGCCGCATGCTGTACAGCACCGATGCCAGCCAGTATCAAATTCAACCGCTCGGCGTCGTCGTCCCTCGTTCAGCGGATGACGTGCAGGCCGCCGTGGAAACCGCCGCCCGCCACAATGTGCCCCTCCTGCCGCGCGGCGGCGGCAGCTCTCTGGCCGGACAGTGCGTCGGGCCCGGCCTCGTCGTCGACACGACCAAATACATGGACCGCATTCTGGCCGTCGACCAGGAAGCCGGCACAGCAACCGTACAGTCCGGCATCTCCATCGGAGTGCTCAACCGCACGCTTTCCCCGCTGGGTCTCATGCTGGGCCCCGATCCCGCCAGCGCCGACCGCGCTTCGGTTGGCGGCTCGATCGGCAACAACGCCACCGGCAGCCACAGCATCCTCTACGGCATGATGGCCGACAACCTTCTGGAGACGAATGTTGTGCTCAGCGACGGTTCCACCGCCCGCTTCGGGCCCGTTGCCCCCTCAGAGCTGGCAAGCCGCAGCCGCGGCGATTCGCTGGAGTCCCGCATCTACCGGGAAGTTCCCGGAATCGTCCGAGCCCAGTTGGAACAGATTCTGGAACGCTGGCCGCGCCACTGGCGCAGAGTTTCCGGCTACAATCTCGATCGACTCCTTAATGCACTGCTCAAGGACGCGGCCCCCTCTGGCGCAAACGGCCGCGAGTCCGAGCAGGCCGCTCTCCTGCGCGCCCGGCTGGGCTTCGACAGCCTCCATCGTTCCCCGTACTGCGACAGCGCCCAGATCGACCGTTTCAACCTCAGCCAGCTCGTCGCCGGCAGTGAAGGCACCCTCGCGACCGTCACCAGCGCAACGCTGAAATTGGCGTCTAAGCCTCCCATGACCGCGCTGGCCGTCGTCCACTTCGACCGGCTCGTAGACGCCTGCGCCTCCATTCCCGACATTCTCGAAACAAGCCCCAGCGCCTCCGAGCTGCTCGACAAACACCTGATGGACCTGGCACGCGCCCAACCGGAGTGGGCCAAGAAGCTTCACTTCGTCGTCGGCGATCCCGAGGCCGTGCTCCTCACCGAATTCTACGGCTCCGACGAACGCGAACTCTCCGCCAGGTTGGACGGCCTTGAGCGCCACCTGCAATCGCGCGGCTGGCAAAGCAACGTCGTCAAACTGCTGAATCCCGCCCGCCAGAAAGATGTCTGGGACGTGCGCAAAGCAGGGCTCAACATCCTGATGGGCCGCCGCGGTGATTACAAACCAGTCCCCGGCATCGAGGACGTGTCCGTGCCGCAAGAACAGCTGGCAGACTACCTGCAGAAGATTCTTGACTTCTGCGGCCAGCAGGACGACGTGCCCGGCATCGCCGTCTACGCCCATGCCTCCGCCGGCTGCCTGCACGTGCGCCCGCTGCTCAACCTCAAAAACCAGACCGGCATCGACACGCTGCGTTCTGTCGGCCAACACGCCGTCGACCTGGCCGTCAGCTTCGGAGGCGCGATGAGCGGCGAACATGGCGACGGCCTCGCCCGCAGCTACCTCCATCCCCGCCTCTTCGGCGAAGAGCTCTACGGCGCCATGCGCCAGGTCAAGAACGTCTTCGACCCCGACAACCGCATGAATCCCGGCAAAATCATCGACGCGCCGCCCTCCTCAGAAAACCTCCGCTTCGGCCGCGACTACGAGACAATCCAACTGCAGACCGTCTTCGACTGGAGCGGCGATTTCGGCTATTCCGGCGCAATCGAAATGTGCAACGGCGCCGGCGTCTGCCGCAAACTTGGCGTGGGCACAATGTGCCCCAGTTACATCGCAACCAAAGACGAGAAGGACACAACCCGAGGCCGCGCCAACGCCTTGCGCAACGCCATGGCCGGCCGCATTCCCCGCGAAGAACTCTTTACACCCGAAATGTACGACGTGATGGACCTCTGCATCGGCTGTAAAGCCTGCAAAAGCGAGTGCCCCTCCGCCGTGGACATGGCACGCATCAAGGCTGAATATCTCGTCCACTACTACGACCGCAACGGTCTTCCCCTCTTCAACCGACTCATGGGCCTCCTCCCCACCCTGAACCGGCTGCTCTATCGCTTCGGCCGCCCCCTCGTCCCTATCGTCAACGGGAGCCTCAAGGCCGCGCCGGTCAAATCCCTCCTCGCCCGCATCGGCGTCGATCCCCGCCGCCACCTGCCCTCCTACGCCCGCCAGCCCTTGTCGGACTGGTTCGCCCGCCGCAGCAGCGCTCAGGCTGGACACGCTCCGAAGGGGACAAACGCCAACACAGTCATTCTCTTCCACGATACCTGGGCCGAATACAACCATCCGGAAATCGGGCAGGCCGCCATACAGGTGCTGGAAGCCGCCGGTTACAGGGTGCGCCTCGCCCAGGGCAGGGCCTGCTGCGGGCGCCCGCTCATCACCGGCGGCCAGGCCGGCAAGGCCCGCGGCTGGGTCGATCACAACGTCGCCCTTCTCGCTCCCTTCGCACGCCAGGGCCTGCCCATCGTCGGCCTGGAGCCCAGCTGTATCCTCACCCTCAGAGACGAATACCTGGAGCTGGCGACCGACCGGGAAAGCGCGCTCGTTCTCGCCGACCACGCCCTGACCTTCGACGAGTTTATCGCCCGCGCGGCAGCCTCGCCGGATGAAAATGAAGACGGGACCCATGACGGTGAGACCGGCCCGCCATCCCCTTTCCCTGCAATCTGGCGCAGCGAGCCGGGTACCGTATACCTGCACGGCCACTGTCACCAGAAAGCGCTGATCGGCAACGACGCCAGCCTGGCCGCGCTCCAGGCCGCCGGATACACCGTTCAGCTGATCGACAGCGGTTGTTGCGGCATGGCCGGCGATTTCGGCTATGCCGCGAATCACTACGAGGTAAGCCGCGCCATCGGCGAAGAACGGCTCTTCCCAGCCGTGCGCGACATGCCCGCCGACGCGCTGCTCCTTGCCAGCGGGACCAGCTGCCGCGAACAGATCCTTCAATTCACCGAAGAAGCGCCGCTCCACATGGCCCAGGTGCTTGCCAGGGCCCTGAAATAGAATCGACGCGGTGCCCTGCCGCCGTGCAAGCCGCCGCCACCCCCGTCACTGCCGCACAAGGCCCGGCCTGGCAACCATGCCGCAATCGGAGAGGGCCGGGCCCTGATTCACTTCGAACTTGAACCGCCCCGTCCCATCACCAGTACCGCATGGCATCTCGAAACAGCGCCCCAAGATCCTCTCCATCCGCCGGCCGCGGTGAGAGCTTCGTTACGCGGTGCTGGGGCAGCGTCCCCTCCACCAGCGCCGGGATGTCCTCCTCCGTAAACCCAATGGCCCCCAGGCCGTTGGGCACACCGGTTTTCTGCATCAGGCTGATGATCGCCCCCGCGAGCAGCTCCCCTGCATCCTCCTCCGCCGCGTCCGTCGTGTCCACGCCCATCAGCCGCGCCGCGTACAAGTGCCTCTGCGGATTCGTCGGCGCCGTAAATCGAAAGACTGCCGGCGCGTTCAAAATAACCGCCATCCCGTGCGGAATGATCGGATGATCCGGCGGGTACCCCGGCGGCCTGTAACTGCGCACCATGCCGCTCACCGGATAGCTCATCCCGTGCGGCAGATGGACGCCTGCGTTGCCGAACCCAATGCCCGCGTACGCCGCCGCCAGCAGCATGCCGCTGCGCGCCTCATCGTCCTCCGTGTCCTGAATTGCCCGCACGATATTCGCCGATACCATCTCGATCGCCTTCGTCGCCCAGATGTCGCTGATCGGGTTCGCCCCCTGATAGGCCGGCCTCAGCTCCGGCGACTCCGGCGCAACCCGGCTGTCGTACGGCAACGCCGTCAACGACTCCAGAGCATGGCTCAGCACGTCCAGCCCTGTGCTCGCGGCTGCCATCTGCGGCAGCGTCCGTGTATTGTGTGGATCGAGGATGCCCATCTGGGGCCGCAACGCCCGGTGCGCGATCCCGGTCTTTACGTGCATATCCGTCAGATCGCAGATCGCCACGCCCGTCGTCTCGCTGCCTGTGCCCGCAGTCGTGGGCACAGCAATGTGCGGACGCAACGGACCGGGAACTGGAACGCCCTTCCCAATGGGCAGGTTGACATAGTCCAGAAAATCAGCCGGATAGGTAGCGTAGAGATTCGCCGCCTTGGCAGTGTCCATCGTCGAGCCGCCCCCAACCGACAGGTACCCGTCAAAGTTCCCCGCCCGCGCAAAGTCGATCGCGTCCAGGAACGACACGTCAGTCGGCTCGACCCGTACCTGGTCGTACAGGACCGCATCAATCCCCTCCGCCCGCAAAGCCCCCAGCGCGACCGCCACTGGCTCGCTGTCGGCTAGCCTGGGATCCGTAACCACCATCACCCGCTCGGCCCCCAGCTTCTTCATGTCATACCCGACTTCCCGCGTCACGCCCGGCCCATACTTGATGCTGGACGTATCCAGCATGAACGCGCTCTCCTTCCTTGCGCCGCCGCCTTGACCGCCATGCTGAGTCCGGCCGCCGCCCATGGCGCTTAGTTCTGCCATATCCCATCTCCCATTGATGAAGTCCTTCCGCATTTCCCCCGCTCTTAAAGTCAGAGCGCCACTCTGCCACAAAGAATAACATCGCCCCCTTTAGCCTAAAAAAAAGTGGCATCCCGTCACCGCCCCTCCCCTGGCCCCCAACCCCCCGCAGTTCCCCTGCCCTTTTCCGTGCCCCTACGTGGATCAAAAAGCTGTTGCCGTTCGTCGTTGCCGCTCCCTCGCAGTTCCCCTGCAGTCCCCACACTGTTTGAATGTTTTTTCTGTGCAAGGTATACTTTTTTGTACGAGTCAAACGAGTCCCGCCGGCCTCTCCGTAACATAGGTGAACGCGCATCCGTGGAGACGCCGCAAACTGCCGCTGTCTCCCCGATCTTCGCCAAAGTAGCCCAAAAAGGATCTTGCACCAATGCCCACCATCTCCCATCGCAGCTTGAGAGAATATGGCGCAGCCATCTTTTCCGCAGCCGGCTTTCCCGCAGACCAGGGCCAAGACGTCACCGACCATCTGGTCGACTCCAACCTTGTGGGACATGACTCCCACGGCGTGATACGGCTGCCCGGCTATATTTCGGCGGTACGCGAAGGAACCATGAAACCGGTCGGCGACCTGAAAATCGTCCGGGAATCTCCCGCCTCCCTCGTGATCGACGCCCAGCGGATGCAGGGAATCGTACTCGCCAAGAAAGCGATGGAAATGGCAGTAGCCCGCGCCAAACAGCACACATTCGGCGCAGTCGCCGTCCACCAATCCACCCACATCGGCCGTCTGGGCGCCTTTCCGCCCATCGCCGCCGAACAGGACTGCATCGGCCTCCTTTTCCTCAACGGCGGCGGCCCGTTTACCGCCCCTTTCGGCGGGACCGGAAGGCGTCTGCCACCCAATCCCCTCGCCTTTAGCGCACCCCGCGCCCGCGGCGCCCCCCTCATGCTGGACATGACCACAAGCATGGTCGCCGGCGGCAAAGTAGACGTGCAACGGGCTCGCGGCCTCCCCGTGCCCGACGACTGGCTCATCGACGAAAACGGCAACGCAGTCCTGGACCCAAATCAGTTCATGGAAGGCAAAGCCGCCATGCTCCCGCTTGGTGGCTCGGTCGGACACAAGGGATACGGCCTGGGCATGATGGTCGAAGCCATCGCCGGCGGCCTCTCCTGGGCCGGTTGCAGCGCAGACCCGCCCACCCGCGGCGCATCCGGTTGGGTCGCGCTGGCCATCAAGATCGAGAGCTTCATCGATCCTGACGAATACAAGCGGGAAGTCGAAAAACTCGTCGAATGGGTCTGGTCCTCGCCCAAGTTGCCAGGCGTCAAGCGAATCTACTACCCCGGTGAAATCGAAGAGGAACGGCGTCAGCATCGCCTTGAGCACGGCATCCCCATCGAAGAAAGCACCTGGTCCCGCATCGTCGAAAGCGGCGAGGCAGTAGGCGTCCCGCCCCCAACAGATCTGCAGTAAATCCAATGCGCGCAACGGCCGCGCCCAGACCGGCTCCAACTTCCGAAGGGTGAATCATGACTACCTACACCAAGCTGTTTCGCTCCCCCTACGCAGTGCCAAACGGCCTCCAGATGACCGATAACGGCCTCTGGATCGTCGATCAGATCACCGACCGAGTCATGCTCGTCGAACGCAACGGCGAGCTCGACTACTACGGTGTCCCCAAAATGATCCGCGAAATCCCCAGCGATTCCTCCAACACCAGCGGAATGGCCTGGGGTGAAGACAGCCTCTGGCTGGCCGCCAACGGCTCCGCCGAACTGTGGCGGCCAAAACGGGACAGCGATGCCCAAAAGTCTATGGGAGAGGTCCTGCAGGTCGATCCAGACAGCGGCCAGACCATTTCTCGCCACCCGCTGCCCAACGGCGGCGGCACGCACGGCATCGAGTACGACAGCTTTGACCCCGGCCACCTCTGGCTTACTACGCTCAAAGACCAGACGTTGACCAAAATGCGAATCAGCGACTGGTCCGTCCAGCATACCATCCCCCTGCCCTACACCCGCGCTCACGGCGTCGTCCGCGTCGAAGACGGTGTCTGGGTCGTCCATACCGGCCACCGCGTCATCGTCAAACTGAGCCTCACCGACGGCGCCGAACTCGACCGGATCACCGTCCCCGATTCCGAGCCGGAACCCCATGGCCTCAGCGCCGACCCGGACTGCCGCTTCATCTACTGCGATGCCTCTTCCGGCTCCGTCATGGCGATCCAAGAGGCCTGATTCCATGCCGTTCTCCTGTCTTCCCGTCTCCCTCTACCCCGCCATCACCGCCGGCGAGCGAACCCTTGCCGACTGGTTCGGCCTCGCCGCCAGGCTTGGGCTGGACGGGGCAGACATCAGCGTGGCACATCTGGATTCGCTTGATGGCGGCTACCTGAGCGAGCTGCGAGGGCAGGCGCACGACGCCGGCGTTGTGATCGCCGGCATGGTAACCTATACTGATTTTACCCACCCCAACGCGGCTGAGCGGCTCCGCCACCGCCGGGAGCTTGGCAACTATATCCATGCGGCTGCCCAACTGGGCGTCTCCTTCCTGCGCGTCACCGCCGGCCAGAAACATCCCGGCGTGACTCGGACCGACGGCGTATCCTGGGCCGCGGAAGGACTGAGCGCCTGCGTTGATGAAGCCAGGGCTGCAGGCGTCGACCTTGTCTACGAAAATCACGCTATCGGCTACGGCTGGACCTACTTCGACTTTTCCCAGACGGCCTCAGTGTTTCTTGAAATCTGTGAACGAACCGCCGCCAGCGGTCTTCGGCTCCTCTTCGACACCGCCAATCTGCTCGCCGTCAATGACGACCCGCTCGCCGTGCTCGACGCCGTCCTGCCGCGCGTCGCAGCCCTCCACGTCAGCGACATCAGTAGAAAGGGCGCGTTCGAACCGGTCCTGCTGGGCAGCGGGATCACGCCGCTCGATCAGATCTTCAGCCGTTTGCAGACCTTTGGATTTGATGGTTGGATATCTGTAGAAGAGGCCAGCAACACCGGTGAGGAAGGATTCCAGCAGGCCATACAGCACGCGCAGCAACTTTGGCGGAACTGACGCTCTCGAACGGAAAGATTGCCCGATGACCGAAAAGCGCCCCAGCGTACTCCTCGCCTTCAACGATCTTGTTCGCCACAGCCACCTGGCTTCGCAGGACCTGAGCCGCCTTGATGCCTTCGCCGATTGGGACTGGTTCCCCTGCGAAGGAGGCGGCATCTACGACACCAACACCGATCCTGAGGCCGCGCGCCTCCTCACCGAAAGGCTGCCCGGTCACGACGCGCTGGTCGTCTGCCTCGGCGCGCCCACCTTGACGGCAGACATGCTCGCCGCGGCCCCCTCACTCAAATTCGTCGGCGAAATGGAGGGCGACCGCTTCGCCAGCCGCATCGACCTCAACGCCGCCTGGGAACGCGGCATTCGCACCGTCGACACCACAAACGCATCCTCCTACCCGGTCTCCGAATGGGCGCTGGCGATGATTCTCGTCTGCCTCAAAAACGGCGCCGGACACTTCCGCCGCATGATCGCCGGCCAGACCCGGTTCGACCGCACACTGATGGATGGAATGCAGGGCGTTCTGTGGGGCCGAAGGGTTGGGTTGATTGGCTGCGGGCACATGGGCCGGCGTCTGATGAAATTCCTGCGCGCCTTCGAGACCGAAATTTGGGTCCACGATCCCTACTTGCCTCAGGAGCTTCCCGAGGCGCTGGGCTTTCTGCAGACAAGCCTGGAAAACGTGCTCTCCTGCGATGTCGTCGTCTGCCTGGTTCCGCACACGCCCAGAACTGAGGGCATGCTCGGCAAAGAGGAGCTGGCCCGCTTGCGCCCCGGCGCCGTCTTCGTCAGCGTCTCTCGCGGCAAAGTCACCGATTCCGCCGCCCTCATTGAAAGACTCAAACAAGGAGACATCGTCGCCGGCCTCGACGTATTCGACCCGGAGCCGGTGCCGCCCGACAGCGAAATCCTGCAGCTGCCCAACGTCTTCCTCAGCCCGCACATCGGAGCCTATGGCGGACCAACCGGGCACCAGGGCTTCTTCACCCTCATGGTCGATGAACTGGAGCGCTTCTTCCACGGCCACGAGACCCAGTTCGACCTCACCCCGCGCGCCCAGGCCAACCGCACCGGGCTGGAACCCTAAGGGGGCCGGCATCACAAGTATCCTGAACGAAGGAAACCAATGAATTTGGAACTCACAGGACAGACCGCCGTCGTCGTCGGCGGAGCCAACGGAATGGGTCGCATGATCGCCAAAACCTTCGCCGCCGAGGGAGCCGGCGTCGCCCTGCTCGATCGCGATCCCGTCGTTAATGATGTGGCCCAGGAGGCCGCCGCCCTGGGCGTCAATACACTGGCCGCGCAAGTGGATGTCACCGATTTCACCGCCCTTCAGGCAGCCGCAACCCGCGTCGAACAGGAGCTCGGACCCGTCCGCCACGTCGTCTACACCGTCGGCATCGACTCGGGCAAGGGCGGGTTCCCCTTCTGGAACCTCGAACCGTCCGACTGGCCCCGCGTGCATGAAGTCAATGTGCTTGGCGCCGTCAACACCGCCCATGCCTTCTATCAACCGATGATCGCCCGCCGCGAAGGCACATTCCTCTTCTTCTCCTCCGTGTCAGGCCAGATCGGCTCCCAGACCGACCCCCCCTACAGCGTCTCCAAGGCCGCCGTACTCAGCTTCATGCAGATTGCCGCCAAAGATTTCGCGCCCTACAATATCCGTGCCAACGCAATCTGCCCCGGTATGGTCGACACGCCGCTCCAAAGGCGCATCCACAAGTTCTCTACCGCAGAACTGCCCGAAGATGAAAGACCCACCTACGAAGAATGGTGCACTGAGAAGATTGGCCGCTTGGCCGTGTTGGGCCGCCTTGTTTCCCAGGAAGAGATCGCGGCCACCGTCGTCTTCCTGGCCTCCGAACACGCCCGCAATATCACCGGCCAGGCCGTAAACGTTGACAGTGGCTGGGTCATGCACTGGTAAGAATCCTGCCTTATCCATGGGGTAAAACCATGAGCGAAACGAACGACACCAAACCGAACGCAACCGAACTCGACGCCGAACACTGGCTCCAGGCCTACGAACAGATGGCCAAGATCCGCGCCTTTGAGGAGGCGGCCAACGAGCTATACACCAGCGCTCGCATGCCCGGCATCGCCCACCTCTACATCGGCGAAGAGGCGATCGCCGTCGGCATCTGTGAAGCCCTGCGCCAGGACGATTACATCACCAGCACGCACCGCGGCCACGGGCACTGCCTGGCCAAGGGAGCCGCGCTTGACAAAATGTTCGCCGAGCTGTTAGGCAAAGAAGCCGGCTACTGCCGCGGCAAAGGCGGCTCCATGCACATCGCCGATCAGGAAACAGGCAACTTGGGCGCCAACGGCATCGTCGGCGGCAGCGCCGGCATCGCCACCGGCGCCGGAATGTCCATCAAACTGCGCGGCACCGACCAGGTCGCCGTCTGCTTCTTCGGCGACGGCGCTCTCGGCCAGGGCCTCCTCTACGAATCCATGAACATGGCCCAACTCTGGAAACTCCCCGTAATCTACGTCTGCGAAAACAACCAGTACGGCGAATACACGCACAACTCCAAGACAGCAGCCGGGTCCATGGTCGGTCGCGCCGCCGGCTTCGGCGTCCACGCGCAGGCCATCGACGGCCAGGACATCCGCACAGTGCACGCCACCGCCCGCCTCGTGATCGACCGCGCCCGCAAAGGCGGCGGCCCTGCCTTCCTCGTCTGCAATACCTACAGGTTCCACGGCCATCATGTCGGCGACATTGACCGCCCCTACCGCACCCGCGAGGAGGAAGCGGAGTGGGCCAAGCGCGACCCGCTCAAGTTGCTGGAAGACTGGCTCGTGAAGAGCAAACAGGCTGAATCGGATGTCTTCGAGCGTATCCAGCAGGACGTGAAATCGGACGTCGAAAACGCGGTAAACTATGCCCTCGAGGCATCATTTCCCAGTGAAAGCGAGGTGGATAGGCATGTCTACGCTTGAAAACGGCGTCATCCGCAGCCCGGCTGTCCACGCGCCGGGAGAGCGCCAGATAACCTTCGGCCAAGCCATCCTCGAAGCCATCACCGAAGAAATGGCGCGCGACGGGAGTGTCTTTATTATCGGCGAGGACGTGGCCGAGGCCGGCTCGGTCTTCAAGGTCCTCGTCGGCCTGCTGGACCAGTTCGGCTCCGAACGCGTCATCGACTCGCCCATTTCCGAGGCCGGCATCGCCGGTATCGGCGTCGGCGCCGCCATCACCGGCATGAGACCCATCGTCGATATCATGTTCGGCGACTTTACCACTCTGGTGATGGACCAGCTGGTCAACCAGGCCGCCAAGACCCATTATATGTCCGGCGGCAAGCTGAAAGTGCCAATGGTCCTGCGCACAACCCTGGGGGCCAGCCGCCGTTCCGCCGCCCAGCACAGCCAGTCCCTGCATGCCCTCTTCAGTCACATTCCCGGCCTCAAAGTCGCCATGCCCGCCACGCCATACGACGCCAAGGGCCTGATGAAGAGCGCCATCCGCGACGACAACCCCGTCGTCATCTTTGAAGACAAAATGCTCTACCAGGAGCGAGGCCCGGTTCCTGAGCGGGAGTACACGCTCCCCCTTGGCCAGGCCGATGTGAAACGCGCCGGCGATGACCTGACCATCGTTGCCACCAGCTCGATGGTGTACGTGGCCCTCGAAGCAGCCGACAATCTGGCCTCAGTCGGCATCAGCGCCGAGGTCATCGACCCCCGCACCACAAATCCGCTTGACACTGAGGCCCTGGTCAACTCCGCCAAGAAGACAAGCCGCGCCCTCATCATCGACGAAGGCTACCAGCAGTACGGCGTTACGGGCGAGTTCGCCTCCGTCATCGCCGATGGCGCCTTCTACTATCTCGACGCGCCTGTGAAGCGCATCGGCGCCATGAACGTTCCCGTCCCTTTCTCGCCCGTCATGGAGGACCTCACAATCCCCACCGCCGAATACGTTGTCGAGACAGCCAAGGCTCTGTGCGGCTGATCCAGTCCATCCACCCTGTTTCCTGACCTGAGGACGCCGCCAAAGAAGGGGGAATGAATGCCCAAAGAAGTGATTATGCCGGCCCTGGGAATGGCCCAGGACGAAGGGGTCCTGCTCCGCTGGTTCAAAAGGGAAGGCGAGGAAGTTACCGCCGGCGAGCCCCTCATGGAGGTCGCCACCGACAAGGTTGACGTGCAAGTGGAAGCCCCCGCCTCCGGTGTATTGACCGCAGTCACCGCGCAGGAAGGCGATGAGATTCCTGTCGGGCAGGTCATCGGCCTGATTGCCGCTGAAGGCGAAGAGTTGCCTCCGCCGCCGGTGGAGAGCCGCGCCAAAGACGCGCCCGTCGAAAAACAGAGCGCGGAACCCCCGCTTCCATCCAGCCCCGTCGCCGCCCGTATCGCCGCCGAACACGGCGTCGACCTCGCCGACGTTCAGGGCTCCGGCGGCCGCATCTCCAAGGAGGACGTGGAGGCCCACATCCGTTCAGCAACCTCCGCCCCGCGCGTCCTCGCCTCGCCCAAAGCCCGCCGGCTCGCACGCGAACGCGGCATAGACCTGGCATCGCTGACCGGCAGCGGCCCCGAAGGCGCCGTCCTTGCCGCCGATGTCCCTCTTGCAGCGCAACCTCTGCCCGCCGCGCCGCCCCAACCTGCGCCTGCCCTTCCCGGCGCCCCCGCAGCGGCAGAACCGGAGCCGCAGGCCGTATCGCGCATGTGGCAGATCATGGCCCAACGCCTTACCGACAGTTGGACCACCGTCCCGCACTTCTACCTCGTTCGCGAGGTGTGCGCAGATCAGCTGATCAACTGGCGTAACCTCCTCGCCGCCGGCGCGGCGGAAGGGACGAAAATCACCTACACCGACATGCTCACAAAGCTGGCCGCGCTCTCGCTGGCCCGTCATCCCCGCGTCAACTCCTACTGGAATGACGGCGAAATCCTGATCAATCCGCACATAAACGTCGGCCTGGCGGTCGCCGTAGAGGACGGGCTCCTCGTGCCCGTAATCCACAATGCAGACAGCCTGCGCGTCGACCAGATAGCCGCCCGCCGCGCCGACATCGTCGCCCGGGCCGCCAGCGGCGGACTGACGCCCGACGACTTTGCCGGAGGCACCTTCACCATCAGCAATCTCGGCATGTATGGCGTCGATGCCTTCAACGCGATCGTCAACCCGCCCCAGGCCGCCATCCTCGCGGTCGGCCGCATCGCCGACCGCGTCGTGGCCGTGGATGGGCAGCCGGCCGTTCGCCCGATGATGACCCTTACCCTTTCTTGCGATCACCGCGCCGTCGACGGCGCCCGCGCCGCTCAATTCCTGGACGCCTTTGTCAACCTGATCGAAGAACCCTTGCGGGCGCTTTAGATTCACGTCCTGGCAAGAAAACGATAACCTTTCAATGGGGAGTTAGGAGATATATGCCGCGCATCAACAGAGCGATCGAGTTGCTGGAAGCAGGACAGCCCGTCTACTACTCAGGCGTCCACGGGGGTCTGACATACGAAAACGGAACCGCCCATCGAGACACCTGGGCCGATTACCTGATGGTCGAGTTTGAGCATGGCGCATTCGATCCGGTCGGGCTGAGTAACTTCATGCGCGGGCTCGTCGATGCCGGCGAGACGAGAAGCGGGCACCGGTCGCCGGCCGTCATCTGCACCTTGCCCACCGACGGCACGGATGAACACGTCATGCGCGCCAACGCATGGATGGTAAAGCAGGTTCTGGCGCGCGGCGTCCACGGCATCCTGCTCTGCCATGCCGAAACACCCGGCGCCGTCCGCGCATTTGTCGAAGCCTCCCGCTATCCCGTCCATTCAGTTGGCCTTTCCGACGGCCCGAACGGGCTCTCGCAAGGACGAAGAGGCGCCGGCGGACAGGGATCGGCCGCCGCATTCTGGGGCCTCACGCCGCAGGAATACGTCCAAAAGGCTGACGTCTGGCCGCTCAATCCTGAAGGCGAAATCATGCTCGGCCTCAAAATCGAAAACCGCCGCGCCCTGGCAAACGCCGAAGCCAGCGCTGCTGTGCCCGGCATCGCCTTCGCCGAGTGGGGACCGGGCGACATGGGCATGAGCCTTGGCCACCCCGACGCGCACGACCCGCCCTATCCACCCCAAATGGGCGCCGCCCGCGCCCGCGTCAAGGCCGCTTGCGACGCCTCCAATGTCTTCTTCCTCAATGGTGTCCGCCCCCATGACGTAAAGGAACGCATCGACGAAGGCGTCATGATCGGCTCCGCAACCGAGGAGGCGGCGCGCCTCGGACGCGAGTATTCCCAGCGCCAGATGCCGTGGTAAGATAAAATATGGGTACGATTCAGATTTCAAAGCTCTGTTCCATGTCAGCAAGAACGTAACCGTAGAAGGGTTCTTCTATCCTATGCACCGACAACAACGGCAGCGCGCAAGTCAAATGCTCGACGAAATCGGGGTCGACCTGGCTCTGTTTTCGGATCACGACAGCGTGCGCTGGTTAACCGGCCTCGATCTGCCCGCGCCTGCGCTCCTCTTCTTCGAGCGCGGCGAATTCACGCTGCTGGCCGACGAAGGCTTTGCCGCGGCCGCCGCTTTCGCCGCTGAATTCGGCTGCGCCTTCGTCCCCATTGTCGGCTATACCATCCAGCAACCGATCGATGCCCCAGCACGGCTCGCGGAGGCGTTGCGCGACCTGCTTGCGGATGTCAGCCGACCATCAGGTCCCGTCGGCGTGGAGGAAAAGAGCCTGCCCCTGGCCCTGTGGCAAACAGTCCGCGAAGCGCTGCCTAACTGTGAACATCGCTCACTTGAGGGCAGCCTGCTGCCGCTGCGGGCCGTCAAAACCGAGGAGGAACTGGCCCGAATCCGTGAGGGCTTCCGTCTCGTTACGATCGGCCACCAGGCCGGCCGCAAGGCCGTGCGGCTCGGCCAGCGCGAAATCGACGTCTGGACAGATGTGCAAACTGCCGTCGAGCGGGAGGCCGGCATGTGGATGCAGATGGGCAATGACTGCATCGTCGGACACCGGCCGGCCAACATTGGCGCCGCCCCGCTGGACTACGACATCATTGCCAATGACTCACTTATTCTCGACCTGAGCGTCGTCGTTGACGGCTACTGGACCGACAGCTGCGCCACCTACTATGCGGAGCGGCCCACCGCCCAGCAGGTCGAAATGCACAAATTCGTTGAAGAGGCCCTCGCATTCGCCGTCTCCCTTATCCGGCCCGGCGTAGTCGCCCAGGATGTCGACAGCAAGGTGCGCAGCTACATGTCTGCCGGCGGCTACGAAGTCTATCCCCACCACACCGGCCACGGTATCGGGCTGACCGGCCACGAAGCGCCCCGCATTGTCCCCTATAACCAGGAGCGTTTTCAAGAAGGAAATGTGATTATGCTGGAGCCGGGCATCTATATTCCCGGCGTTACCAGTGTACGACTGGAAGACGCCTTCCTGGTCACTTCAGACGGGGTCGAACCCCTTAGCCATCACGACAAGGGCCTGCCCTAGCAGTTGGCGGGTTCCAGAAACACTCCGGTCACGGTCCGGCAACGCGCAAGGGCGCCTCGAAAGGAACCTTGAGCCAGCAGACGGCCGGCGTTTCTGGTCCCTTCAGTTCTGGTCTCGCCTCGTCGAAACATTCTCTACCCCCTACATTTGCTTCGAGCGACGCCGGTTCTTCGGAAGGGTTCTCCATCCCCCAACGAAGGCAGGTCTGTTTCCGGTCCTGACCAGATGACGAGAGAATAGAAAGTTGACGTCCGAGAGGAGAATCTGATAAGAAATGGTCCCATTGGCTCTATCCATAAACAATCTCAAAAGGCTGCCGGCAACCTACCGGCTCCTCCCAACCCTGGTTGCTGTGGGGATTGTAATCGCCTTGACCGCTGTGGTCGTGATGATGCGCCTCTATCGCCTTTCCGATTTTCCACCTGGCATCATCAATGATGAAGGGGCAAACGGCGTGGACGCCCTGCAGGTGTTGCAGGGTCATCACAGTGTTTTCTTTTCCGAAAAGGCGAGTGGCCGCGAGGCGCTGGCAATCTACGCAACCGCGCTCGCTACACACCTTCTGGGTCCATCGCTACTGGCCTTTCATCTGCCAGCGGCTTTGGCCAGCGCCGGGGCCGTTCTTGCCGTTTTCTGGCTGGGTCTGCTCCTGTTTGGGACTGACGAACAGAGCGGAAATCGCAGGCCTTGGCGGGGCCTTGCCGTGGCTGGGATTGCGGCAGGTCTGATGGCGGCTTCCATTGGCCAGACGTTTCTTGCACGCGGGGGGTTCAGAGCGAATTTTCTGCCTCTGATTCTCACGCTCAGCCTGGCCTTGCTCTGGCGCTCGTGGAGCCGCACTGACAGGAGCAAAGCATCGTGGTGGGGGTTGGCGCTGGCAGGAGCAAGCGCGGGCCTGCTCCTCTACACATATATTCCGGCCCGTGTGGCGCCTCTCCTGTTCCTCTTCTTTGGGCTCAGTTTCCTGCTTCCCTTCGGACCTGCCGCCAGGGCAAAGGTGATGACCGAGTGGCCTAAGGCTGCCGTATTCGTCGCCGCGGCCGGCTTGATAGCAGCGCCGATTCTAACCTATTTCGTCCTCCATCCCGAAGACTTCTTTTTTCGCAGCAGGGAAGTCTCGCTCTCGCTTGATAGTCACCGTACACAGTTGGGGGCCTTCCTGAACAACGTGGTGGATTATCTCCTGATTTTCGGCGCGGTGGGAGACCGGAATGAGGAATACAATTTCGCGGGAAGGCCTCTCCTTAGTCTTTGGGAGGCTCTCTTCTTTTGGGCCGGTGTAGGTATGTCCCTGTGGGGCTGGCGAAGACGACCTGCCTTCCGACTGCTTCTGATCTGGCTGGTTGTAATGCTGCTGCCGGCAATGTTGGCCTACAACAGAGGCAATGGGCCAAACTCTTTGCGTATAATCGGAGCCGCTCCGGCCGCCTATCTCCTGGTGGGCGTTGGCATCTGGGAAACGGCTCGCCTTTTGAAGGGGCGTATCTCCTTTAACAACGCGACCGCCGCCGCTGCTGTGGGGCTTCTTGTCACCGGCTTCATTCTGGTTCAAGGCATGTTTGCCTATCGCACCTACTTTTACGAGTGGGTGGGCACCCCTCAATATTACGCTGCAGCCGACGCGGAAATGGCAGAAGCGGCCCAGATTCTGAACCAGCAATCGACTGACTCTGAGTCGGTCTACCTGATTCCCTATCATCTGTCGAATGGCCATTACGGCTTCGACTACCTCTACCAGGGCGAGGCGCCTGCACACGTCATCCATTCGACCATGACGCATCTCCCTCAAAGAATCGAGTCCATCCTCGAATCCAACGGGGAGGTCTCCAGTGTCAAGGTTGTAGACTGGAACGACGACCTGGGATGGATTGGAGGAGGTGAGGAATACACTGTCGCACTCCTGGAGAAATACGGTACATATCTTGGAAGCAAACAGCACACCTACTTTCAGGTTCACACCTTCTCCGACATCGCCCTCGATCATCCGTGGACCTTCTATGAAAGTTTGGGGCCGCCTTCTGTCAACTATGACGGGGGTATATCTCTTCTGGGAATCGCCCTGGGCCAGGGGCACACGCAGCTTTCCACACAACAACAGATCGATCTGGGCCCGGAACGCGCATTCTGGATCGCCAAGCAATGGCAGACCGCCCCCGGTCTGGGTACCGAGTTTGCAGTTTCTCTCCGGCTGCACAATTCCGAAGGTGGCGGAGTCTACCAAAGGGACATTGTCCTTCTCAACCCGAACCATTCGCGGACAAGCAGTTGGGCCCCCGAACAGCCGGTCGAAACGCTCTACCACATGCAGATTCCCTCAGACCTCAAGCCGGGAGAATACGAGCTACGTCTGATCGTCTATGACTATGAGACATTGAAACCAACGGTCGAACTCGGAGTCTGGAAGCCGGAGGCTGTCCTGGCCAGTTTTCTGGTTGTGAAAGACGGGTGAGGGAATGGAACGCACTTGAAAATGCCCTACCATGGATTTTCCGCTTAAACGTAACACCGTGGCAAAGCCCAGTTGAGAGAAACGTGTGGCTGACATTTCGTCGCCTGAAAAGAAACAGGTCGGAACTGCCGGACAGCTCAACGAGAAAGGGCCTCCTTTTGCACTGATATCAGGAGGCATCCTGACCACATTGGCCGTGGCTGTCGCTTTGCTTCGATTTCACAGACTGGCTGAACTGCCGCCTGGCGTCGATCTCGGGGAAGCTGCAAACGGACTGGATGCTCTTAGAGTGCTAAATGGGGAGCACGCAGTCTTCTTTCCTGAGAAGCTGGCCGGGCGGGAGGGTTTGATTGTCTACGCGATCGCCGCGGCTTTCGCTCTTTGGGGGCGTACCGAAGTGGCGCTCCGTCTGCCAGCCGCATTGGCCAGTGCCGGCGCCGTCTTCGCCGTTTTCTGGCTAGGCACAATCCTGTTCGGGCATGACGAGAAAGACAAAACTGCGGCTCGATGGCGCGGCCTTGCCATTGGTGGGGTCAGCGCCGGCCTTATGGCCGTTTCAGTCGGCCAGACGATCCTCGGGCGCATGGCATTCAGAACGACACTCCTGCCACTCCTGTTGTGCTTGTGCATCGCTACGCTTTGGTTGGGGTGGAAGCAACGAAGCCTGTGGCTTATTGTTTCTGCGGGCATCTGCGCCGGGCTGCTGCCATACACGTACATTCCGGCCCGTTTGGCCCCGTTGCTATTTCTGTTCTTTGGTCTGAGCTTCTTTCTGCTCCCTGGCTCATTTAACTGGGAAAGAGTGTGGGGCGAACTGCCGCGCGCGTGTCTCTTTTCTGCAGTAGCCGGGCTGGTGGCGGCGCCCATTCTCCTGCACTTTGTCTTTCATCCCGAGTCCTTTGTGGCTCGCGGCAATGAAGTGTCAGTTCTCCATCCCAGTCGAAGTCGGGGAGATCCCTTGGCGGCGCTGCTTGTCAATTCTTGGGAACATCTGCTTGCTATCAGCATTCGAGGCGATCCGACCTGGCGAAATAACTATGCCGGCAGACCGATTCTGAACCCCGTCGAGTCAGTCTTCTTTTGGCTAGGCGTTGGCATTGCATTACGGAACTGGAGGCAGCGGCCTGCATATCGTCTAATCATTCTCTGGCTGGGTATAATGGTAGTTCCGGCGCTTTTGGCGAGCCACGCCGCTCCCAATACGATGCGCATGATAGGGGCAGGGCCGGCAGTTTACCTCTTCATCGGAACAGGGCTGTGGGAAGCCTTTGCGTTCGTGCGCAGGCGGTTCTCCAACTGGTTCTCCCCCAGGATCGGAGTGTTTTCAGGCGTTGCCGTCGGAGCGCTTATTGCGGCGCAAGGTGTGTCTACCTACCACACTTATTTCCAAAAATGGGCGGTTGCGCCCGAAGTCGATAAGGCCCATCAAGTAGAGTGGGCAATTCTTGCTCGTACTCTGAATGAGCAGCCAAATACTGATAGAGAGGTCTATCTACTTCCCTACCGGCTTAGCGAACATTATAGCTTCGACTATCTGTATCAAGGATCGGCGCCCGCCCACGTAGTTCGCTCGTCACCGCCGCAACACGTAGGAAAGCAGTTGGAGTCCGCACTGACCGCGGCGGAAAGCAGCTCCGTCGTGAGAATTGTTGATTGGAAAGACCATATCGTCTGGTCACAAGACGGAGACGACACACTTGGCACGTATCTTGGCAAATATGGACGCTACGTGGATACGCAGGAGTTTACCGACTTTCAGATTCATGCATACACCGACCTCTTGCTTGATCGCCCGTGGACACTTTATGATTTCCTGGAGCCTCTGACGGTGCACTACGACAGCGGCATATCTCTTCTCGGTTTCGCGCTGGGCCAAGGCCCTGTGCAGCTGTCATCCCGAAGTGGTCTTGAACTGAAGAGCGGGTCTTCTTGGTGGATTGCATTTCAATGGCAGACCGCGCCGGGCCTGGAAGGTGTTTTTTCAATTTCACTGCGCCTGCATGACTCGGAGGGCAGAGCCGTGTACCAGCACGATTCAATTCTCGAGAATTCGGTGCCCCTTACGACCAATCGCTGGCAGCCCGATGAGCCCGTCGATACGCTGCACTTTCTAAATCTCCCGGCTGATTTCTCTCCTGGCGAATACGAATTACGGCTGGTCGTCTACGACTTTGAATCGCAGCAGCCAACTGTCGAGCTCGGTGTATGGAAACCGGAGACCTTGCTGACTAGCTTGAAGATCTCGCGGATTCAATGAAGCAAAGGTAGTCCTCTTCTGGTGTGCTCTGCATGGACCGCCATCTGAAGACAACATTACACTGCAAGGAGTCCAGATGAAGATTACGACTGGGGTCCCATGAACGGCGCACGACACCTGGAGAGTTGGCCCAATGGTCGGGGATGAACGCCTCCGCCTGAAACTGGTAGCGGCAGGAATCCTGCTATGCCTGGCAATTGTAGTAGTGACGATGCGCCTGCATCGCCTATCTGAACTTCCACCCGGCCTGCATCATGATGAAGGAACGCATGGCGTAAACGCTCTGCAAGTGATGCGGGGGGAGCATGCCGCGTTCTTTCCTGAAAACAATGGACGGGAGGGAATGATTGTCTATGCGATTGCCCTTGCGACCTCAATCCTGGGTCGCACGACTATGGCAGTGCGTCTGCCGACGGCTCTTTTCAGCGCTGCCACAGTTTTTGTTCTTTTCTGGCTGGGCTGGCTGCTATTTCGATGGGACGAGGAAAGGAAACAGCCTTCGCCATGGCGCGGCCTTTTCATCGGAGGAGCCGGAGCTGGCCTGCTTGCCGTTTCCCTCGGACAGACAGTCATCGGTCGCACCGCTCTGCGAGGCAACCTCCTGCCTTTTTTCCTCTGCATTAGCCTGGCTCTGCTCTGGTGGGGATGGTCGCGGACCGAACAGGTTCGCTCCGTCAATGGGGCGTCACCGATTCAGAATTCCAAAGGGCGAATCGGGCAGACCGCTGAACTGACAAACTGGTTGCCGATCACAGTGGCAGGACTAAGCGCAGGACTGCTGCCCTACACCTACATTTCAGCCCGGTTCACACCCTTTCTGTTTCTTCTGTTCGGCCTGAGTTTCCTGCTTCCCTTTAGTAGGACAGGAAATGGCATAAATGTGAGGGAAAGTGCCTCTTTCTTGAATCGCCTTCGTGAATTCGCTTCTCCAACCAAGGCTGAATGGCAGAAGGCATGCATATTTGTGGCAGCAGCCGTACTGGTGGCTGTACCAATCCTACTCCATTTTGCCCTGAATCCTGAGCATTTCTTTCTTCGCAGCTCACAAACTTGGCTCTTCGATTCCGAACGCAGTCAGGGAAACGCATTAGGAACGTTTCTCAGCAATGTATGGGGCTATGCGCTGGCCTTTGGCTTTCGAGGCGATCTGCTTTGGCGGCACAACCTGGTGGGCAAGCCAGTACTGAATCTCTGGCAGGCACTCTTCTTTTGGTTAGGCGTGGGGGCGGCAGTCTGGCGTTGGCCAACGCGCCCGGCCTATCGCCTACTTTTGCTCTGGCTTGCGCTCCTGATTCTGCCGGCCATGCTTGCAAGAGAGATAACGTCTGTTCCCCCAAATACCATTCGCATGATCGGCACAATGCCCGCCATCTATCTGCTCGTCGCCGTTGGCATTTGGGAATCCTTCCTATACGTTAAAGCGCGGTCTGCCCAAGTAACAGGTCTCAGGACCGGCGCCACTTTCGCCGTCCTGGTCGCTCTTGCTATCCTGGTCCAGGGCGTCTCTACCTATCGCGACTATTTCTACAGATGGGCATCAGCCCCAGAGATTCACAGGGCCTACGGCACAGGGTGGACGGACCTCATTCAAGTAGTGAACGAACAGCCATCAGATGGTCGCATACTGTTTCTGGTTCCAGGTTACCAGTGGCAATACAGTTTCGAATACCTGTATCAAGGTAATACGCCCGTTCATCTCGTTCACACCGCAATGCCCGAGTTTCCTGACAAGATTAGAACTGCGCTGATGGCGGCCGAGTCACTGTCCGAAGTGAAGGTGGTGGATTGGAGCACCGAAGTGATATGGGCTGGGGATGAAGATCAACGTCTCGCGGTTCTCTTCAGCAAGTACGGTCGGTATTTCGGCGAAGAGCAGTATACCGATTTTCAGATCAAGAATTACGCGGAAATCTCCCTGGAACGCCCGTGGACTTTGTACGAACACATGGAATCAATGACCGTCAATTACGATGGCGGCATATCCCTGACTGGGCTAGCCGCCGGCCAAGGCGAGCAGCAGCTGACTCCACAGCCTACGCTCAACCTAAAGGCGGACAGTCCTCTTTGGCTGGCGCTGCAATGGCAGACTGCTCCTGAACTGCAAACCGATTACGCAGTTTCCCTGCGGCTCCACGACGCTGAGGGCCGCGGCGTCTTCCAAAGAGACTTTGTTCTGTGGAAGCCGGATCATTCTTCCACCGGAAGCGCGGGGACCATAAGTCATTTTGATTCGCTTCACCTTCTTGACTTTCCGGCTGATCTGCCCCCCGGGGAATACGAATTGCGAATGGTAGTCTACGACACCGAGTCGCTGAAGCCCACAGTCGAGCTCGGCGTGTGGGAGGCAGAGACAGCCATAGCGAACCTGCAGCTGAGTAAATCCAAGTGAGGGAGCCTGTCACTCCGCCACCTTGTTTCCTGAAAGGGCTATTGGAAGCAGGGCAAATGGAGTGAATGACGTTGCGCGCACAACCACCATTCCTGACCGCATGTTGCTGGCCTTTCATCCGCTCATAACGCTGGCGACCGTAAGTTCGGCCCCCTTGCGTTTAATGGTTGGAGGGACCAATTTTCAGGCGCGTTGCAATATAACCTTTCTGGACGCCGTCAAGAGCACTGGATTTCAGACAATTGCCGCGCTCCACTGCAGTGCCATGGCAATTTGAGTAAACGCAGACCGAGCGCACTTAACTCCGGTTAGGTCCTGGTGTTTGAGCCGACTTCTACCAGGAAGATTAGGTGCTAACGTGCTCCCAAAACCGGGTTTCGGAAATGCAAATAGATGCTTCGTCCGGCAGTTCTGTCCAGCGAGAAACGAAGGCAACTGAATACCAGGACCGCATAGCTGTCTTGTGTCTGGCCGTGTTCTCTTTTGTGCTTGTTTTTTGGTTGACAAACAACTGGCCCTCTACATCCCACGACGGGCATATTCATATGCACAGGATTCGTGCGTTAGCCGATGCGCTGCGGGCAGGCGTACTCTATCCTCGTTGGTTCCCGGATTACGTCTTCGGCTATGGCTACCCTGTCCTGAACTATTACCCCCCACTATTCTATTATCCTTCTGCGCTCCTGAATCTAGTCGGCCTGGATGTAGTGGCGAGCTTGCGCCTCCCCATAGCAGTCGGCTTTGCGCTCTCGGCGCCGTGGATGTATCGCTTAGCACGAACTTTCTCCTCGATATGGCCTGCCGTTGCCTGTACTCTCTGCTTTCTATTCCATCCCTATCGCCTGATTGATCTCTTCGAAAGGGGCTCCTTTCCTGAACTTGCCGCCTTCTTGTGGCTACCGCTGATTTTCCTATACGGATCTCAAGCCGTGGCCTCACTGTCGCGCCAAGAGAGTGCCGAGACTTCTGACACAGCATGCCCCTTGCCTGGGAGACCCTCGTATGGCACTTCTCTTGTCAAAGCCGGGCTAGCCTTCAGCGGTCTCATTTTGACACATCATTTGACTGCGCTCATGACAGTGATGTTCATTGCAGTCGTGCTTACATTTTATGTCCTGCCAAGACAACGCGTGTGTGGGGTGTCACCGTTCTCGGTTGGACTAACTGCAGCTGGCTTAGTAACTGTAGGCATACTCATGACAGCGTGGTCCACTTTGCCCGTCCTGATGGAGTTGAATTGGGTCAGTATTAGCAAAGGATACTCTTTAGGCGAGTGGAAGGAACACATGGCCGGATGGACTGATTTGTTCGAGCCTGCTTTCATCTATTCCTATAGCTACAGCGACAAACCAACGTTCTTCCTGCCTGCATATACGATCCCTATCGGCATTTTCGCACTGTATATTGTCCTGGCCTCAAAGGCGCGCAATCTTCGCTTCATATCATTTGTCGTCCTGTCCTCTACCATTGTAGCTGCTTGGCTGACTACTGGCGCCAGTTACTGGGTGTGGGCCACGGTCGAGTTTCTGTTTGAAAAACTGCAGTTCCCTTGGCGCTGGCAGGTGTTTGTCGCCTTCGGCACTTCGCTGCTGTTGGCGGCAGGTCTGGAACAATTGCAGGCGCTTCGACGCCTGCCAGCGTACATCGTGCCTGCTTTGTCCATCATAATTTCAACCTACATCGTTCTGTATTCGACTGTTGGTCTGGACTATCCGACGGGCGATGACTCCCGCTACAAAGAAATCTCGGCTCCATCGCTATGGCAAATGAATGCTCAGTCTTGGGAGCGCGATGCGGAGGGCAAAAGGATTGGCAGTTGGCCGCGAGAGTTCATGCCCGTCTGGGTCAATGTGGATCCTCGCTCAATTGGGGCCCCTCCATGGGAAGAACTGGAAATGCCGGAGTCCAACGAGACGTTGGCAGTTGTGCCGGTGCGTAGCGGCCTGCTTCAACAGCATTTCCAAGTCACGTCACAAAAGTCATTCCGTCTCCTCTTCCACCAGTTCTTCTTTCCTTCTTGGCGAGTCACCCTCGATGGAGTACGGGCAAACGTAGAGCCAGCGGGCCAACTTTCCCTTGCCAGCGTGCAGGTTCCCCCTGGAACGCATGAGATTGTCCTGGCATGGGGCCCTTCGACATCGGTCTGGATTGGCAGAATTCTGACGACAGTAGGTTGGATTGTCGTGTTTGCGTTGTTGTATCTGGGATCAAGAGGGACGGGGACGCTCTGGCCGGGAAGCCGGTCGCTTCTCAGGGACCGCCGGCGCTACTTGCCACTAAGCGGGTGGCTTGCAATCGGCGGGCTGCTGGTGGTGGCGTCCTCAGGAATCGCCGACCGCACTTGGGAAGTGTCCGCGCTTGGCGTCGACTATGGTAACATCCGACTAGAGGGTGTGCATTCACCCCCTCCAACGCGTGTCGGAGAAGTGGCGACCGTCCAACTCTGGTGGTCTGCCAAGACGCCTGGCGTTCCCGTAAGCGCATTTGTGCATCTGGTTGACGAGACTGGGACGGGAGTTTCGCAGAATGATGGCCCCCCTGGTGGAAAGTACACACCATACCAGCGCTGGACACCAGGTCTGGTCTTGACCTCGACGCACAATATTACCGTACCGGAAACGCTGTCCCCAGGAACGTATAGGCTCTTTGCTGGACTCTACTATCCTGATATATCTCACGAACCCCTCGTGCCACTCAATGGCGATAATGGTCGTTTGGAAATAGGGGCGCTGCAAGTACTGCCAGAGTGAGAATCACATCAAATGGGATTTGACACGAGCCGTGTATGGTCGAGACGAAAATAATGATGGATCTGAAGCAAGAAGCAGCAAGCGTTCGTTACCAACTGTCAAATGTACGGAAGAATAAAGTCCGGCAGAAATGGTCCCTGTCGCCTTGTTTAACAGCAAAGTCACCGCGAAGGCTGCGGACTGCATCGCGTGCAGGTGTCCAGGAGAGAGAAGAAAGAAAACTTGGACCGCGCATTCCGAAGGCCTGCCAGGAGCGCGTCAAATTGCAGGGGCCTGCTGGCTGACTTGAGAACACCGTCCCTTCCATGCACGATTGGAAGGCATCAAGGTTGCAGTTTAGCCGACGCTCAAGCCAACGCAAATGCCCGCCCAACAAGACGTTGGGTTCGGATCTGTGAAGGCCGGGAGGGTCGAGCAAACGGGTCAACAATCGCTGGTTGTTGGCGTTTGGCTGTCGTCGAACACGCAGGACTATAGCCTGTGTGCCCGGCGCCCGTGGCGAACGGAGCTGTCGCTGTCTTTGGAAAAAAATAGCCACGTGCATTCCAAAAAGTCCTACCTGTAGCGACTGCTCGGAAGCGTAACAAAAGGCGCTTCCGAAGAGAGCTCAGCCGGCAATTGTGGCGGACAGCTGTCCAGTATGGGGCTCCGGTATTGTAAAACCCTGCAAGAGTAATCTCGCTCGGCCCGCGAACGCTTCCTTTCTCCAAGAACGATGCATACAAACATATTGCCAACTACTGGTCTATCACTGATCATAGCTTGGCCTCGAAGTCCTTGCTCTCCCTACTTACTACGCCGTCAATATCCTTTCATGAACCAGAAAAAGCAGTCAATTCACGGTTGACTGTAGATTTCCAGTCAGAGCCTCCAGCCGGCGAACACGATCTGCTTATCGTCGTCTACGACCATGGATCGCTAAGTCCAACGACCGGCGAGGCGCTTGGGAACACGAAACGACCCTTGCCCTGCAACAGCTACTGGACATCTATTGAAATCGAACCTCTCCGGCGAGCGTTGTACAGGTTACAGACCCTTTTTCCAAAATGGGCAGGCGGAGAGCAGAAGTTGAGGAGAATCCGAATTGTATGAAGAGATGCCCGCTGAGCGTAGCGCCACTGGCGCAGACCCTGATTCAACAACTGGGACGCGCTTTCTAAAACCAGCAGTAGCGGCCATCCTGTTCGTCCTGGCAATTGCTGCTGTCATTCTGCGCTTTCACCGCCTGGACGAGCTTCCCCCCGGACTTTTTTTTGACGAAGGGGCGAATGGACTGGATGCTCTGCAAGTACTGCAGGGGAAGCATTCCATTTACTTTCCTGAAAACTCTGGAAGGGAGCCGCTGGGAATCTACTTGATGGCTTTGTCCATCTCTATACTGGGGCGAACCGAACTGGCCCTTCGCGTACCCACAGCTCTTGCCAGCGTGTGTACTGTCTTTGCCGTCTTTTGGTTGGGTCGGTTGCTCTTCGGGCGAGATGAGGATAGCGGGCGAGCAACGCCTTGGCGCGGTCTGTTGGTCGGCGGCCTTGGGGCAGGTTTGCTGGCCGTTTCGCTCGCCCAAACCGTAATCGGGCGCACTTCGTTCAGAGTGAGTCTCCTTCCTCTGTTTCTCACTCTGTGCATGGCACTGCTATGGGAAGGGTGGAGGCATCGGAACTGGCGGTGGGTTGCGCTGGCAGGCGCCTGCGCCGGGCTCCTTGCATATACCTATATTGCGGCTAGATTCGCTCCCTTTCTGCTTCTCTTCTTTGGACTGAGCTTTCTAATCCCCTTGGAAAGGACCGAACCAGCGGGGACCACTGGTAGGAACGGGTTTCTTGCCGGCCGCCATTCTCCTTTAAAGTCTCGCTTGATGGCTGAGTTGCCGCTGGCAAGTGTATTCTTAGGCGTTTCCACTGTATTGGCAGCACCGATACTCGTCTATTTTGTCCTGCATCCAGACTATTTCTTCCTGCGCAGCAGCCAAGTCTCTGTATTCCAACCAGGCAGCGGGCTTTTTGGCTCTCTCTGGGCTTTAGTCGAGAATGTGTGGGAGCATCTATTTGCATTCGGCATTCGAGGCGATCCAAATTGGCGGCACAATTACTCTGGACAGCCCATGCTGAACATGTGGGAGGCCCTCCTTTTCTGGTTGGGTGTGGGAACGGCAGTGTGGCGATGGAAACAGCCCTCTCTCCGTCTACTGCTATTCTGGCTGGCGCTGCTGCTCCTACCGGCCCTACTGTCCAGAGACGACAACGTTCCCCACTTTCTGCGAATGCTTGGCGCGACACCAGCGATATATCTGCTAACAGGTGTCGGCGCGTGGGAGGCGATACGATTCTTACGGGTTCGATTCTCTTTGGGACAGGTAAGATGGGCGCACGATTGGAAACGCGACGGTACCAAGGCCGTTTCTGTTGTAGGCGTAGTGACAAGTCTTGTTCTTTTTCAAGGTTGGAACACGTATCGCGCCTATTTCCAATCGTGGGCAGCCTCACCTTACGTAAGTTCGGCATACGAAAAGAACTGGACCGACATGGCCCATGCCTTGAACAAGCATCCTTCCACAGGAGGAACGGTCAATCTGATCGTACTGCAGTCTGAAAATGCATGGCGCCACGAAGCCAGCACGCACCACGGTTTTGAGTACATCTATACTGGCGCCGCTGTAACACGTATCATCCATTCGACTACTGCACACAATTTGGCGCCAAAAATCTCTTCTACGCTTGGCGCCCTTGAGGATGTCTCCACAGTCTATTATGTTGATTGGCACAACAGCCCCGAGGGTGAATCAGTTCATTCCGACCAGCAATTCGACTACCTACTCGAAAGGTACGGACGCTACCTGGGCAGCGAAAGCCATGACAGCTTCCAAATCCACAGTTACACAGATATTGACCTGAATCGCCTCTGGACATATTACGATAGTTTGGAGCCTCTGACAGTTCACTACGATGGTGGAATTTCTATCAATGGGTTTGCGCTGGGGAAAGGCACAGAGCAACTGTCATCGAATAAACATTTCGAGGTGGACGGGGATCGCTCATGGTGGGTAGTCTTGCAATGGAAGACTGCTCCTGGTCTGGATGTCGTGTATTCGATCTCACTGCGGTTGTACGATGTTGAAGGACACGTTGTCTTTCAGCAAGATGATCTCCTCGAGAACTTCGTGCCTTCCCCCACGAACAGATGGCAACCAAACGAGCCGGTCGATACGTTGCACTTTCTTGAATTCCCCTCCGAATTGTCGTCAGGCCAGTACGAACTGCGTCTGGTCGTCTACGACTTCGAATCACTGAAACCGACTGTCGAACTCGGCGTATGGGAACCGGAGACTACAATCGCCCATCTGCAGATTGGCGAGCCCAAAGAAACACCGCTTTCACGCCATGCCAATTTTAATCTCGCTCACCGCCCTAAACTTCCTTAACAAAGTTGAGTGACTGCGTTATATTTGAATGAATGGCTGCTGTTCCCCTTTTTGCAGCGAACTGTCTGGATCGACCAATTCACTAAATTCTGATTCCCCCTCGTGAGCGAAGACAAAACAGCTTCCAACCAATTAATGGTACACAGATAGCTTTTCAAAGTCTCGAGGAGGAGAACAGTGAAACCGTTGTTTTCTATTGTTCTGAAGGTCTTGGCGGTCCTGGTTTACGTGCAGTATATCGCCTCCCAGTTCTACGATCCGACCGGGGAAGCCGCCGCTGAAACAGTATACCGCATCCTTGATCCGCTCCTGGTGCTGGGCACGATTGTCGTGGTCTACTATGCCTACCAGCGCAAAAGGGCCGTGGATGCCTCTTCAGAGGTAGCCGTCACCAGAGAATACCTGGAGGCAAACGTAGTACTCTACTTCAGTGTTGCTCTGTTCTTCGGCCTGCTCTGGAACTGGGTTGGATTCCAATTTTCCAATCCTGAGAACTCCGCCGGCTGGCTATGGGCTGTCCTTGACTTGGCTCTGCCCCTACTCTTCTACGTCACCAGCGTGCAACTCGTAAAGAGTGAGGAATAGCCGTCCCTACCGATTCCCTGCGCGCGCTGCTCCTGGCATCTGAGCGCACGTAATGAGCCACTTCATCCCATAAAGGACCCTTCATGGACAAGATCCCTCTCGCTATCGTGGGCTGCGGCGGAATGGGCCATCGCCATCTGTACGGACTGGCCGAGCTTCAGAACGCCGGACTCTCTCCGTTTGAATTGGTCGGCGCCTGCGACCCCGTGCGGGCCAACGCCGAATCGCTCGCCGACGACGCCGAGGAGCGTCTGGGTAAACGCCCTCAAGTCGTCGAATCTCTGGAGGAGCTCGAAGCTCTCGGCGTGGTGGCCGTCGACATTACCACCACCCCCCGCTACCATCATACGGTCGCCGAAGAAGCGTTGGAACGCGGTTGGCACGCCATGGTCGAGAAACCCGTCGGCCTGACCGTCCGCGCCAGCAATCGCATCCGCCAGGCCGCTGAACGCAGCGGCCGCATCCTCAGCGTCGCCGAAAACTACCGCCGCGATCCCATGAACCGGCTCGGCAAAGCGCTGCTCGACGCCGGCGTGATCGGAGCCCCCCGGTTGATGATTCACAACACCATCGGCGGCGGCAGCCATATGACCATCTCCGTCTGGCGGCACCAGAAAAACGAGAGCGGCGTCCTGCTTGACGTCGGCGTCCACTTTGCCGACATTCTCGAATTCTACCTCGGTCCCGTTCACTCCGTTTACGCCCAGTCCCGGCTGCACGAGCCTATCCGCTACAACCCCGCAGCCGGACTCGCGGGGCGGTCCTCCAGCAACCCCGCCGGCGTCTACGGAAAATGGCAGAAAAAGATGCCCGCCGAGTTCGAGGCCACCGCCGAAGACGCCTCCTATGCCACAGTACTCTTCGAGAGTGGCGCAGTAGCCCAGTACATCGAAGACCACGCCGGCCACGGCCAGGGCATGTGGACAAGACAGATCCACGGATCTGAAGGCTCGCTCGAACTCCCCTCCGACCGCTCCGGCCAGCTCATCACCCTTCACAAAGACGGCGAATCGATCTGCGACGCCAGCCTGCTCGACCTGGCGCCCGACTTTCACCTCGAGCCGGTCACCGCTGCCCTCTTCGGCGGCGGCCGCCTCTGGGGCTATCAATTCCCTTTCCCCGAAACCGATCGCAAACTGCTCGCCGTCGAATATGGCGAGCTGGGCCTCGCCATCGAGGATGGCGGCCCAATCGAAGTCGATGCCACCCAGGGAACGCGGTCTGTTGCGCTCTCCTACGCCATGCTGGAATCTAGTGAGGCAGGCAGAGCGCTGACCATGGAGGAGGTGCTGGCAGAGAAGGTAAACGCCTACCAGTCAGAGATCGACGAAGAGCTGGGCCTGGCATAGCCGACCTGCTCCTAGCTCTTCCTTATGTAGTTCAGATTTCCGTCTGAGGGGAGTCTGCAACTCGCGAAACCGCAGCCCGCAACCCAGGCTCTCCTTCAGCCTCCCAGGGCGTATTCCGCCACCTTGCAAAGGGAGTGGCGCCGCGCCAACTCTTGCCGCCCCGGCATCAGTGGTAGGCGGACGCCACGTATCCTCGCGCCTCCCCCTTGGGGCAGTTCCGCGAGTCGAAACAGCGAACCCTGGGCTTCGGCCTACGTCAAACCGCGCGCCAGGCCTAAAGCGCCGGAATCACCTCATTCTTCAACAGCTCCATCGAGCGCAGCCAGCGCGGCTTGTCGTCCCAGTCATGGCCGATGGCTAGCAGCGTGCCAAACCCTCCCGTCACGTCACAGATCTCCTGCAACCGGCGGATGCACTCGTCCGGGTCCCCCACGATCGCCAGCCGCCGCACCGCATATTCCGCCGTAACCTCTTCATCCGGCATCTCCGGGTCCTCTTTCCAACCGTCAAGCCGGCCGGGCCCGATCAAGTCGATCAGATATTCGAATGAACGGCCGAAGGCGCTGTTCAAGGCAAACTCGAACGCCTCCTCATTCGAATCGCCCACAAATATATTGCGCGCCACCCGCCATATGCTCCGGTCCGGCTCGTCCCGCCCGGCTTCGCGCGCCCCCGCGCAAAACGTCTCCCAGTGCTCCGCCAGCGTGGCCATCGGTACCAGGTTCGTGCTCACAGGGAAAAAACCGCGCTGCCCCGCCATGCGCGCGGCCATCGAGGTCCCCTTCAACACCGCCATCGCCACCGGCGGATGCGGCTTCTGATAGGGCCGCAGGATCTCGCCCAGGCCAATGTCCGGGCGGGTCTCATCAATATGGATATGCCAGTAGTCGCCCTTGAAGTCGAAAGGCGCGTCCGTCGTCCACAGCTTCAGCACCATGTTGATGCTCTCGACCGTCATCAACCCAAGTGTCCGCGGATCGGCAGGCAGGTTGAAAAGGCTCAGATCTGTGGGAATGCCGGTCTGACCAAAGCCGCACATCAGCCGGCCGCGCGAAAGATGGTCCAGCATCGACAGCCGCACCGCCACATTGACAGGATGATGAAAAGGGGCAATGGTCACACCCGTCCCAAACCGGAGCGTGCTTGTACGCGCCATCGCATTGGCGATGAACACATCGTTCGAGGGCATCGGCTCCCATTTGACCGAGTGATGCTGGCCGATCCACGCCTCCGAATACCCAAGCGCCTCGGCCCGCACGATCAGCTCCATGTCCTCCTCAAGACTCTGCGTAAAGTCCTTCTCAGGCGGGTGAACAGGCATCATGAAATAGCCGAGTTCCATAGTCTCTTCTCCAGTTTAATGGGACGGAATGTTGTGTCGTTGCTCGCCCGCAGCCAGCCCTGCGCGCCTGGGCGCCTTCTGTTTCGCCTCGGCTCAGACAGTCACCTGCTCCAGCCACGCCTCGTCAATCTCAAGCCCGAACCCCGGCGCGTCGCTCGGCCGCACGTATCCATCCTCAATCACCGCCGTTCCCGGCAGCTTCACCATCTCTGCCAGCGGCACGCCCGGCGCGGAAACGCCTTCCGATCGCTCTCCCCATGTCACCGCCGGCATCGCCATCGAAAGATGCTGGCCGAATGGATAGTTCATCCCCGCATGCGCGATCACCGAAATGTGATTCGCCTGCGCCAGATGGCAGATCTTGGCAGCAGCAGTGATCCCTCCGCACCAGAGCACGTCCGGCTGAAAAATGTCCACCAACCGCTTGCCCGCAGCCGTCGCAAAGGGCGCCAGGTTGTACCAGTGTTCGCCCGTTGCCAGCGTCTGCCACGGGACCCGCCGCCGGATCGATTCGTACCCCAGCAGGTCCTCCGGCTGAATATAGTCCTCCAGCCACTTCAGGTTGTACGGACGCATGCGCTCTGCCACCCGCACCGTGTACTCCGGGTCGTAGGCGGTCCACCCGTCCAACATCAGCTCCACATCGTCGCCGATGGTTTCGCGCGTGCTTGCCACCAGCTCTTCCATCTTATTCAGTCCCTCCAGACCCTGTTCTGGGCCCCATGGGCTGAACAGCTTTGTCGCCTTGAAGCCCAGCTCCATGTACCACTCCTGGTCGAAACCGGACGCATAGCAAAAGATCTTCTCCTTCTGCGGCCCGCCCAGCAGCTCGTACACCGGCAGCCCCAGCAACTTGCCCTTGAGGTCCCACAGCGCCACGTCCAGCGCGCTGATCGCGTAACTGGTGATGCCTGTCGGACTGAAGGCAGCTGAAAGCCGCACCATCATGTCCCACAGCTTCTCGGTGGCCATCGCATTCTCACCGACCAGGTTCGGGCCGAAGTGTTCATTGATCATACTCACCGCGACCGGGCCGTATAGGGAGATGCCGAATCCCTGCGTTCCGTCCTCGGCTGTTACCAGCACCGCAGGCCGCTTCCACGGGGCCATTGATACGTGCCCTTCACCGTTGGGAAAACGGGGATAACGGGCCATCGGCCGGTTCATATGCACCGTCTCCGCCCGGCTCGGCCTGCGCGGCTCCGTCCGCGGCCGCGCCTCGGCCGCAATCTCAAATGCTCGAATCTCTTTGATTTTCATTGTCGCCCCGATCTATGTGAAGGAATGCCCTGCGGCCTCTGTCAGGAAGAGAAGGTAGCCCCTAACCCTTAAGGTCCGTAACCGTAATCCCCTTGAGAAAGGCGTTCTGGGAGAAAAAGAAAAGGATTAAGCAGGGAAGAATGATGATGAGCGCCGCCGCCATGTATAGGTGCCACGGCGTGCCCCGATAGGCCACATTGAAGTTCGCCAGGAACAACGTCAACGTGAAATTCTCCGGCGTCGACAAAATTATCAGCGGCCCAAGAAAGTCGTTCCAGAAGAAGACAAACGCAAACACAGCGACCGCCGCAAGCGCCGGCTTCGACAGAGGAAGGATGATTCGAATGAAAATGTGCCACCGTGACGCGCCGTCAAGATAGGCCGCCTCGTCATACTCGCTCGGGATCGTCATGAAAAACTGGCGCAACAAGAATATGTTCCACGCCGAACCGAACCAGTGGGGAATCATCAAAGGCCACAGCGTGTCCAACCAGTTCAGATAACGCCAGATTATGAACTGGGGCACCATCACCACCGCAAACGGAATCATCAGCGTACTCAGGATCCCCAGAAATATGACATTCTTGCCCGGAAACTCCAGGCGCGCAAAAGCGTACGCCACCAGCGCACTGGAAAATATCGTCGCGATGACGCCATTCACGGAGATAATCACCGTGTTGAGCGCGTAGTTGTAGACGGGTGGATCCGTCTCGTACTGGATCGTGAACGCGGTCAGAAAATTCGACCACATCGCCGGCTTCGGGATCCACGTAGGCGGCAATGTGAAAACCTGATTCGACGGCTTGAGCGCAGTGTTCACCATCCAATAGAACGGCAGCAAAAACAGGAATGCCGCGAAGAACAGTAGCGCGTAAACCAGGAGCATCCTGACCATACCCGCCTGGAACCGATTGCCCAACAGCAGCGTGCGCAGCCTGCTGGGTCGGGACAAGGTCCTTCCGCCCAACCCTTCAGCCGTCGAAACTGTTTCGTTGCCAGCGACCACTCGCTATTCTCCCGGCGCCTCAGCGCGTCCCGCCCTCGTAATAGACCCAACGGCCGGCAAGGCCGAACTGGAATACAGTCAGGCCAAAGATCAGCAGAAACATGATCCAGGCCATTGCCGAAGCGTAGCCCATCTTGAGATAGTGGAAGGCGTTTTGATAGAGATGAAGTCCCAGAAAGAGCGTTGCGTTGTCCGGCCCGCCACCCGTCATCACATACGGCTCAGCGAAGGTCTGCACCGCCGCGATGATGCCCATCACGACGTTGAAGAAAATAGCCGGCGACAACATCGGCAATGTAATCGAAAGGAACTTCGAGCCTTCCCCCGCGCCGTCTATGTCTGCCGCTTCATAGAGCTGCTGCGGCAATCCCTGTAGGGCAGCCAGATAGATCACCATCGGAATGCCAATGTTCCAAAGGCTCTTCACGATCAGCGAACCCAGGACCAGCTCCCTGTCGAAGAGCCAGTTGCGCCCCTCCAACCCCATCAGCGCCAAGCCATTGTTCACGATCCCCAACTCAACGTGATACATCCACACCCAGATAACCGAACCCGCCACGCCGCTGACAACGGCAGGCAGATAGAATGCCGAACGCCAGAAGCCCAGTAACAGGACCCGCTGGTTCAGCAACAACGCCAGGCCCAGCGCCAGCACCTGTCCGATCGGTACCGAAATCAGCACGAACTTGAACGTCACCCAGATCGACGTGCGGAACAGCTCGTCCGTCGTGACCATGCTGATGTAATGTGTCAGTCCGTAAAACCTGGGGGGCGCGATCATCTTCCATCGGAAGAAACTTAACACAAATGACGCGACAATTGGACCGCCTACGAAGAGGATGAAGCCAATGACCCAAGGCAGAATGAACGCATACGCGACCATGGCATCGCGAAAACGTCTGCTCTGCCAGAAACTCTTCGAACTTGTCAAACCGGTAGTGGCCACGAAATACGCCCCATTTTTTGCCTTGAAGGGCAGCCAGGGCTTCGTGAAGCAGAACCCTGGCCCGTTCACGCATACTCTATCAAAAAACCAGGTGAAAACCGCGAAGGCCACATCTGAAATCGTGGCCTTCGCTTTACTTCATGATCTCTGCATTTCCCATGGAATGGGCTAGATGTCGGAAATGACCGCCGTCACCTTCGGCGAAACCTCAGGGAAGATTTCAGCTGCCTTGGCATCACCCGAATACACCTTCTCCAACGCGTCTCCGATCAGCTTCAGCGCCTCGCCTTCGTTGGCCGGACCGGGCAGAATATGCCCATAGGTCAGCGCGTCCGGAATCACGTCCCAATCCACCTCGAAATCAACCTGCGCGACCCACGGGAAAGGCTCAATTTCGTTCGATGACCGTCGCGTACCGGGGAAATTCGCCTCCGACGCGTAGTTGTAAATGCCTTGCGTGCTCGTATTGTAATTGAGCCACGTCCAGGCAATGTCCTTGTGCTCGGAGGTCGTGGCGATGTTGTTGAACGCGCCGTGCGTAATCGTGTCGCGCCGCGCCTGGCTGGGCTCCGCAACAACGTTGAAGCGGAATCCGGCGTCTACAAGACTTCCCGTTATCCACGACCCCATGCGCTGCATCCCAATCTTGCCCGCTGCCAGCAACTCCGCAGCCGCGCCCGCGCCGCCAATGCCAACAATCTGCGATGGCGAGGGCATCACTTGGCCGTCAAGAAGCATGTCCGCCCAATACTGGATCGCCTGGATCGTCTCTTCCTTGTCTAATCTGGACTCAAGGAAATCCTCGCTGTAAAAGCTGCCGTCGTTCTGCCACGTCTGTTTTACGCTGAACATGTGCCAGCCAACCGGTATCGTCTCCGAACCCCAGATCTTGTTGTCCGGATCGCTGATGGCGCGGGCCTTTTCCTCGAAATCGGTCCAGGTGAAGCTGTCCTTGTCCGGATATTCGACGCCCGCCGCGTCGAAGAGGTCGGCGTTGTAAAAGGTCACATGGGGCGCCGCCGCATCGGGAACGCCAAAACGGTGTCCTTCCACGACCGGATAGTTCCACCAGTTCTCATAGAAGTCGTCAGGATCAAAGCCGGGTTCGCCGTCTACATAGGGCTGAATGTCGATGAACTGATTGTTGCGCCCCATGTCGAGCGCCATCGCCTCCCAGCTGCGTACAACGTCGGGCAGCGTTCCCGCCGCCGCCAGCGCCGGTATCTTGGCGTGAAATTCGCCAATCTGCTCTACGCTGACCTCAATGTCAGGAAACTCCTCGTGGAACGCCTCCAGGGTCGTCGCTACCCCGGCGGCAGGATCATGCCGCCCGTATCTGATCGTGACGCGCTCCGCCATCGGCGCTTCGCCCGAGGCGCCGTCGTCCGCAGGCGCGGCAACGGGCGCGCAGGCCGCCAGGGCAGCGGCGCCGGCAAACACTCCTCCGACTCTAAGAAAGGTTCTTCTGGACAAGGTCGTGCTGTGCGTCATTGTTGGACGTCTCCTCTGTGAAATCGAATAGGATTGCCGTTGAACCTGCAAACGGGATTCTCGCCAATACTAAGGCTTTCGCCGAATATGTCAATATCCGCAAGTGCCCCTACCACTTCTTGCCTGTCATGGGGGCCGGCATCCGCCCATTGGCCTCCTGCCCAAGTTAAGGTCCACAGACCGGTTACTCAGTTCGGCCATTTACTCCCCAATTCCTAAGTCGTACGGGCAAAGACGGCCAAACTGTGACCAGCATGTCGGAGCCCGTCCGCGTCGACTGCCGGCCCAACAGCGGTCACGCCGTCAGCCACAAAACTGGCTCGGCGACGTACTCGCGCACCGTATTCAGAAAGCGCGCTGCCGGCGCGCCGTCTACCACGCGATGATCAAACGTCAGACTGAGCGCAACCAACTGCCGGGGAACAACCGCTCCCTCATGCACCGCAGGCTTGCAAACAATCCGGCCAATGCCGAGTATCGCGGCCTGGGGCAGGTTGATGATCGGCGTAAACGCGTCGATGCCATACATCCCCAGGTTCGTGATCGTGAACGTCCCTCCCTGCATCGCCTCATTGCCCAGCCGCCCCTGATGCGCCCCTTCGATCAGGCTGGCCGTCTCCGCCGCAATCTGGCGCAAAGACTTTGCCGCCGCGTCCCGCAGTACCGGCGCCAGCAAACCCTGCTCACTTTCGACCGCAAACCCGATGTGAACGTCCCTGTGAAGAATCAACCCGTCGTCTCGCCAACTTGCGTTCAGTGTCGGGTGTTCCTGCAACGCGGCTGCCGTCAACTTGAGGTAAATGTCGTTGTAACTCGGTACGGGCAAGCCGCGCCGGGCGTAGCTTTCCTTCAACTGCCCGCGCAGAGCAACCAGCTCGGTGGCGTCGGCCTCGGTTGTCAACGTTACGGGCGCAGTTGAATGGGCGCTCTCCGCCATACGAAGCGCAGTAATCTGGCGAATTCGGCTGTGCGGTACAAGCTCTGCCCCCTCTTCGACCTCCTGCGTCTGCTGCTGCCGCCCCGCGATCGCGGCCTCCACATCCTCTCGTTGAATGCGGCTGCCCGGCTTCTCCGCCGCCAGCGCAGCCAAACTGATCCCGGCCTCCTCGGCAAGACGCCGCGCCACCGGGCTCGCGTCTACCTCCACGCCGACCGGCTGCATCTCCGCCGCGGCCCGTACGTCACGTTCCACGATTCGTCCCGTGCGGCCGCTGCCCGTCAGCTGCGTCCAATCTACGCCCAGCTCCTCTGCCACGTGTCTTGCCCGCGGGCTCACCGTCGGCGCGCCGCGCCCGTCCCCGCGCCCTTGCCGCGATGCCGGCCCCGCTTGCCCGGGAGATTTCGCCGCGCCGGCCTGCGCCCCAGGTGTCCCCTGCCCCTCTTGCGGCACAGGTTTCAACGCCTCGCCGCCCTCCGCCGGCAGCGATTCCCCGGCCTGCACAATGTAGCCAAGCAGCGCGCCTACCGGGATCACGTCTCCCGGCGCAGGCGCGCTGGCGGGAAGATGCAGGATGCCGGCCTCGAAAACCTCCACCTCCTGCGTTGCCTTATCTCCCTCTACTGTAAACAGCAGGTCGCCCGCCTGCACTTCGTCGCCATCCTGCTTCAGCCATTCGCCGAAGACGCCCTCCTCCATCGTCCATCCCAGGCGCGGCATCGTCACTTCGTAGGCCATCGGATCTCCCCTATTGCACAGTTCGGGTCTTGGACGTGATGGTGAAACCGTTCATGCCGGAGTCGGTCATGCTCACTCAGCCAGCAGGTCACGAATGCTCTGCTCGATCTCCGCCGCCTCCGGGACAATCGCCTCCTCCAGCGTCGGGCTGTACGGCGTCGGCACATGCGCGCCGTTCAAGCGGCGAATCGGCGCGTCCAGATCGTCAAATCCCCGGTCAATGACCTGGGCCGAAATCTCCGCTCCCACGCCGCATGGCTGAAAAGTCTCATCCACAATCAACAGCCGACCCGTCTTATGCACCGACGCCAGTACGGTCTCCATGTCCAACGGCGCGATCGTGCGCGGATCGATCACCTCGCACGAAATGCCCTCCTCCGCCAGCCTCTCGCACGCAGCCAGCGTCTTGTCTACCATCGAGCCAATCGCCACCAGCGTACAGTCCGTCCCCTCGCGCGCAACGCGCGCCTGCCCAAACGGGATCGTGTACTCGCCTTCGGGCACCTCGCCCCGGTTGAATAGCAGCGACTTGTGCTCCAGAAAGAGCACCGGATCGTCGCTCTGCAGCGCGGTGGCAAACAGCCCCTTGGCGTCAGAGGGAACTGAAGGCACCACCACCCGAAAGCCGGGCAGGTGCGCGAAGATCGGGTAGTAGCTGCCCGAATGATGCGTCGCCGCCGAATGCCCGATCCCGATTGCCCCCCGGAGGAGGATCGGCATCTTCAACCGCCCGCTGCTCATGTACTGCATCTTTGCGATCTGGTTGACCAGCTCGCCGAACGCGTCAAGAATGAAATCGAAAAACATGAAGTCAACAACGGGTCTCGTTCCCGTCATGGCCGCGCCCGCGCACATGCCAACAAAACCCCGTTCGCTTATCGGCGTGTCGCACAGACGCTCAGGGCCATACTTGTCGTAAAGACCCACGGTGGTATTGAAGTTGCCGCCCCGCTCGCCTATCCCCTCACCCACAACGAAGATCGATGGATCGCGGGCCATCGCGCTGTCCAACGCCTCCAATGTGGCTTCAACGAAAGTCAACTCTCGCATGGCCTTCACCTCTGGCTGAATACATGTTCGCTGACCGTGTCCGCCTCCGGCCACGGACTGTTGCGGGCAAACTCCTCCGCATCCGCCACCATCTCCTTCACTTCCGCCTCAATCGCGGCAAGCGTCTCCGGGCCCGCCTCTTCATTTTCCAGCAGCCACCCGTTATAGCGCGTGATCGGATCGCGCGCCTTCCACGCCTCTACCTCTTCCGGCGTGCGATATCCGGCGTCCCGCATTCCCTCCGCGTGCGCACGCGTCCGATAGGTTCGGCACTCGATCAATGTCGGCCCTTCGCCCCCGCGTGCCCGTTGTACCGCTTCCCCCGCAGCTTCGCAGACGGCCAAAACGTCGTTCCCATCTACAGTCACACTCTCCATCCCGTAGGCCGGTCCTCGATTGCCCACGTGGGGGTTGCCTGCTGAATAGGCAAATGGCACCTCGGTGGCGTACATGTTGTTTTCACACACGAATAACGTCGGTAGCTTCCAGATGCTCGCCAGATTCAGCCCCTCGTGAAACGCCCCGTTGTTCACCGCGCCGTCGCCAAAGAAGGCAACGCCAATCTGGTCGCTCTTGAGCAGCTTGAAAGAATAGCCCGCGCCCGTCGCCTGCAAAATACAGGGCCCGACAATGCCGCTCGTCCCCATCATCCCCACCTCCGGCTTAAAAAGGTGCATACTGCCTCCCCGCCCCTCTGAACAGCCGGTCGAACGTCCAAAAAGCTCAGCGATCACCTCGTGCGGGCTTACCCCCTTTGCCAGCGCGTGGCCATGCCCGCGGTGCGTGCTGAACACCGCATCGTCAGGCCGCAGATGCGCGCACACACCGGTGGCAATCGCCTCTTCCCCCACATAGGTATGGCACGCCCCGTGTATCAGTCCCATCTGATGCGAGCGCGCCAACTGCTCTTCCGTGTAACGAATAATGAGCATCTCTCGGTAGAGCGCCAGCAGTTGCTCGGATTCAGGCATGATGCCCACCTCCATGATGATGCGGGGACCGGGTTGCCGCCGTCCGAAACGCCCAACCCATATCCCCGCGATAGCTCGAAAAGTCTCAGGACGGGACAACGGCCGGCATGCCCGGATGGGAGCCGCTCACATTCTTCGCCAGATTGCCGCCGTCCAGGGGAATCAGCGCCCCCGTCATCCAGGCCGAGGCATCGGAAGCCAGAAAAATCGCCGGCCCCTTTATGTCGTTAGGGTGGCCCATCCGGCCGATCGGCAATCCCCGCAGATAGGAGGCGCCCAGCGCGGGATCGGCCGCGATCCGTATTTCCAAATCCTGGTTCATGATCTGTGCGCACACGATCGCGTTCACGCGCACGCCCAGGCTGCTCCATTCCGTGCTGAGCTCCCGGGTCATCGCGGCTACCGCGCCCATCGCCATGCTGTAGGCAATGTGGCCGCGGCCCAGCGCTGTAATACCGGCTATCGAAACGATACTGAAAATGCTGCCGCGCCCCCGCGCCATCATCCGCCTCGCCGCCTCCTGCGTACAAATGTAGCGGCCCACAACCAGATTCTGCATCACCTGCTGAATCTGCTCCTCGGTCAGCGTCAACGGATCAGTGCGTAATCCCTCGCCCGCGATGTTGCTGAGCACGTCGACCTGCCCGAGTTCGCCGTCGACCTTCTCGAACATCGCTCGAATCTGGTCCGGTGCCGAAATGTCGCAATTGATCGCAAGAGCCCGCACGCCCAGCCGCTCAATCTCGTGCGCCGTCTCCTGCGCGCCGACCTCATTGATATCCAGCAGCACCACGTCCGCCCCGGCTTCGGCAAAGCCCAGCGCCGTGACGCGCCCCATTCCGCTGGCCGCTCCCGATACGATCGCAACGCGGCCGCTCAGATCGAAAACTGGGTGGGTCATTCCGGCGTTCTCCTTTATTTCCTCGACGAACTCACGATTTCATTCACCGGCGCCCGCGGGCGCTCCCCGCGCAAAACGCGGACCACCTCCTCCGCGCCCTGTACCCGCACATCGACTTTGGATTCCTCAGAATACCACCCCGCGTGTGGCGTCAGCAAAATGCGTTTTTCTTCTAGAAAGGGGTGGTCTGGGGCCACCGGCTCCTCTGCCAGCACATCCAGCGCCGCGCCGGCAATCTGGCCGTCCCGAACCGCAGCCAGCAGCGCCTCCTCGTCAATCAACCCCCCGCGCGCCGCATTCACCAGGAACGCCGTCGGCTTCATCATCCCCAGCGTCTCCGCATTGATCAGGTGGCGAGTCTCCTCCGTCAAGGGCGAATGCAGCGAAATAAAGTCCGACTCCCGCAGAACTGTCTCCAGGCCCACCACTTGTACCCCCATCTTCGCCATCGCCGCCGCGTCCACATATGGATCGTAGGCCAGCACCTGTAACCCAAGCCCCAGCCCCTTGGCCGCCGTCGCCTGCCCAATCCTGCCGCAGCCTATGACGCCCAGCTTCTGGTTGCCGAACCGGTAAAGCACGCCCCCGGCCTCGCTGTCCCAAATGCCCCGCCGCGTCGCATCCAAAAGACCGGGCAATCCACGCGCCTGTGCCAGCACCAACGCAATCGCGTGCGTTGATACCTCGTCTACTGAGTAATCCGGCGCATAAGTCACCCAAATGCCGCGCTCCGTGGCCGCCTCGATGTCGATCGCATCCAGCCCTGTGCCCACCCGACAGATCAGCCGGCAGCGTTCCAGGCTCCTGATCAAGTCGGCCCGGACCGGCTGAATGGTCACCATCAGCGCATCGCACCGCCGCGCCGCCTCCCAAGCCTCCTCGGTATCCAAGCTGCCGGCATGCTCGATCTCCAGCCCGGCGGCGCTAAGAATCTCTCTCTCAATCTCAATGTCCCCGAATCCGGGGTACGCGATCACGACCTTTGGGTTCATCATTTCTTCTCTTCAGGCTCTTGGTATGGGATGAAAGTGTGGGGAATACGAAGGGAACGACCTGTGGGCGGCGGCCTTACCGGACTGCGCGTGGCAAGGACAGTTGCAAAGGAACTTCAACTCGTCTTGAAATACGCCTTCTCAATGCCGGCAATTGGTTCATACCGCGCCCCTCAACGCAATTAGAGAGGCGTCTACCTTCGGGGCCTGCATGTCGATCAATCTCGGAGGCGATTACTGCTCATTCGAGAACCACTCTTGAAACAAAACGCGGATACGTTGTGTCACCGAAGATTGGCCTTAAGTTTTTCCTCGGACCACGCAACATCTCTCTGGCGAATTATTGTGTATGACGGTACATAATGCAAACATGACGCGACCGCCGATGACAGCCCGCCTCTTCCCCCGAGCGGACTCCACCATCGAAGCAACTTCCCGCGCATTGAGTGGCTGTGTATTCGTCCCCGGCGCTGAAAAAAACCTAACCCGTCGAAACGTCCTTCAAACTCGATGCATCGCTGATCTCAACGTGGACATCGTCTCTCGCCAGCACGTCCGGCCGCAGCGCCGTGCCCAGTCCCGGCCTGTCGGGAAACTCCAGATGCCCGTCCCGGATAACCAGCGCCTCCGTCATCACATCGTTGTACCAGCCCTCCGTGTAAGCCCGCACCGTCTCCATGATCATCGCATTCGGCGCATGAGCGGCCAGGTGCGCGGCCGACCATAGCGCCACCGGGCCTATCGTGTCGTGTGTGGTGAAGGGCAGATAATAGGTATCCGCCATCGCCGCGATCTTTCTCGTCTCTGTCAGCCCGCCGGTCCAGGCCATGTCAGGCATCACGATGTGCGCCGCATTCTTCTCAACCACCTGCCGGAAACCAAACCGGGTGAAAAGCCTCTCGCTCACGCACAACGGAACCTTTGTCGCCGCCGCCAGGCGCGCATAGGAGTCAACGTTGTCAGGAGGAATAATCTCCTCCAACCACATGATGTCGTACGGTTCCAGCGCACGCCCAATGTCGATCGCAATCGGCAGATTCCAACGCGCGTGCCCCTCAATCGCGATCCGCATCTTGTCGCCGACCGCCGCCCGAATCTGTTGAACCGGTTCCAACCCGCGCTTGAGATCATCCGGGTCCAGGTAGTGACCTACAGGCCCAACCGCGCCGACCCCTGCGCGCTGCCCGACCGGCCCCCCCAAGGAGACGCCGAACTGGTCCCACGGCCAAATCTTCATCGCCCGAACACCCGAAGCCAGCAGCTCCTGCGCCAGTTCACCCGCCCGCCCTTCCATCCACGCGTGGTAATCCATGTGAGGCCCATGGCTGACACACGTATTGTAAATGGGAATTCGATCACGGTTGCGCCCGCCCAGCAAATTGTATATGGGCTGGCCCGTGTACTGACCCAGCAGATCCCACAAAGCCACATCGACTGTGGAAATGGCGCGCGTCTCCGCGCCGGCAAAGCCAAAGAAATTCACCGTCGCAAACATGTTGTTCCAGTGATTCTCTATGTCGAAAACCGAGCGCCCCACCAGCAGGTTGGCAAATACATCATGGATCACCGCGGCAACCGCCCGCGGCACATAATACGTCTCCCCCAATCCAATCAGCCCCTCATCGGTGTGGATGCGCAGCCACAACGTATTGAACTGCTCCTCAAACCAGATCGTCTCCAGCTTCTGGATTTTCAACTCTGCCTCCTCCTCTCTCTTCACGGCTTTCTGGGCGGTCAACCGCTAGCGGCTTCCCTTGTGCGGGGGGACACGCCCCGCAACGCTCTTCGCGGGTCACGCCCCGCGCCGAGTGTGAGGCCTGTGCGAAGGTGGCGTTCCGCGCCGCTTCACCAGAAACCAACGTCAGGTGACGCCTCGTGTCCTCTTCTCCTCCCTTCCACCCAATGGCGCCAGGAAACTTCAGCCGCCGCCGCCGCTGATTCCACCCCCTGCGCTTCTTACCCCAAGTATGGACTGCATACGTTACTTCCTGTGCGATTGACAGGTCAAAACCGGAGAAAGTATACTCGTGACAGGCGAAATCTTAGCATAGCCCCGGACTGCCCGCAACCGGTTTCGGGGCGGCAAACAAGCCCGAAGACGCCTCTCCATTTGCAGCCGCAGCAGGCTGCGGAATAGCGTTCCGGGCAGAAGAAAACTAAGGGCCAACCAATGTCCGAATGGAGCCACCTTCAGGATTTTCGCGTCGTGCGCCTCAACGCCGCGCTATCGCCAATGTCCCAGTTTGAAAGGGATCTCTTCCGCGAACACCGCCTCCACCCCTTGGAGGCCGAGGCAAACAGCCCCGCCACCATCGTTCCCCGCGTCGCCGACTGCGACGCCATCTTTGTCGTCTCCACCGCGCTCCCCGAAAGCGTGATCGAAAGCCTCAGCCGCTGTCGCGTGATTTCACGACTCGGAACAGGCACCGACAAAGTCGACGTCGCCGCCGCCACCCGCAAAGGGATTCTTGTCACCAATGTCCCTACATTCTGCGTCGAAGAGCAGGCTGACCACACAATGGCCCTGCTTCTGGCTCTGCTTCGCAAGCTGCCGCAGATGTCCCGGGCAATGACGCAAGGCGCCTGGAATACGGCTCGGCGCCAAGCTTCTGCAAATCAGCGCCTTTCCGGCTCCGTCCTCGGCCTGGTCGGCTTCGGCAACTCTGCCCGCGCCGTCGCAAAAAGGGCCCGGGGCTTCGGCATCCGCGTAATCGCCACCCGCCGCAACATGGACGCGCCCACTGACCTCGCCGACGAGCTAGGCGTCGAAATGATGGCCCTCGAAGACCTCCTTCAACAGGCCGACTATGTCTCCCTTCACCTTCCCCTGACCGATCATACCTACCATCTCCTCGATAGAGCCATGCTCCGCAAAATGAAGCCCGGCGCCTACCTGATCAACACATCGCGCGGCGCCATCGTCGATGAAGAGGCGTTGGTGGAGCTCCTGCGCGAGGAAAGACTGGCGGGAGCGGGGATCGACACCTTCGAGGGCATCGATGTCTTCGTCGAGGAGGAGAAACCGCCCGATCACCCCCTGCTGTCGCTCGACAATGTCATCCTCACCCCCCATGTCGGCGCCATCTCCGTACAGGCCATGCAGGACGTTTCTACCGGAGGCATCGCCAACGCCGCAGCGGTGCTCAGCGGATTCTGGCCCTCCCCCGACAACCTTGTCAACCCGGAGGTCGTGCCCAGGTTTCCTCTCGCTGAACCCAATGCCTGACCCAACCGGCTGACATCCCGGCCTGATGCTCCAGCGCGGGATTTCAACACGACTTCGGTCTCCCGCCCCGGCTCCCCATTGCCCCCTCGCAACCACAATGATCTGTCGTGCGCCTGCGCCTGCTCAGCTTCTGACAGTCAAATGGTAAACGTACCAAAAAAGATTTGCGCTGGCTAACGTATCTGTTGTATTGTGGCTTTGGACCGTAGGCAACAGCGAAGTAAGATGTTAGCGGTTTACGTCCAGGTTTTTCTTTTTCTGATAGAGGAGTCAACCCAATGACCCATGTGATCTTCGACTTATGCATTCGGGACGGCGCCTGCGTGGAAGTTTGCCCCGTGGAATGCATCATCCCAGGCATGCCGGAAGATGAGTGGCCCTGGTACTATATCGATCCCGAAACTTGCATCGACTGCGGCGCTTGCGTACCCGAATGTCCGACAGACGCTATTCTCGCCGAAGAAGATCTGCCGGAAGAGTACGCCTATACAACCGAACTGAATGCCATGTACTTCGAGGAAGGACCCGGCTACGAAGCCCTCGACATGGTTTGACAATGCTTGACTTCTTCGCGCGGGCCCGCTCTGCTCTTATCGGCGATCGATGAAGAAGCGGCGTCTTCGCCCAAACGCTAGACGGCGAAACGTCCCATTTCAGAGCCGGTCTGTTCGATTTGAAACTACGCCCCTGCCCTCGCAGGGGCTTTTCTGTCCACCCGCTTTCCCGTTGAATCTTCAGTTGACTCTTCCGCTGTATCAGGAGGTATACTAATGACCGATTCCCGCGACCGCAAGCCACCGGACTGGTCGGAGGTCGAACGCGCCCTCGTTATCATGGCCCACCCCGATGACCCCGACTTCTCCTGCGCCGGTTCCGCCATCCAGATGGCGCGCCAGGGCATCGAGGTCACCTACATGATCTTGACCAACGGGGACAAAGGCAACCACAACCCCCTCGTAACCCGCCACCAGCTTATCCTCATGCGCAAAGAGGAGCAGCGCAAAGCCGCCGCCCTCTGCGGTGTCAAACATGTCCTGTTTATGGATGAGGAGGACGGATTCCTGCGCCCAACCCCCGAAATCCGCAAACGCGTCTGTCGCGAAATCCGCCGCATCCGGCCCCAGCTGATCATCTGCAATAGCCCCGATCGCTATATCTCCGGCCGCGGTTACATCAACCATCCCGACCATCGCAACGCCGGCCTCATCGCCCTCGAAGCAATCTTCCCCGCCGCCGACAACCCCATGTTCTATCCCGACCTGACCAACGAGGGCTACCCGCCTCACAATATCAGCCAGCTCTACATCAGCCACGGTGACGAGACCGATGTTGAAGTGGACATTACGGATGACCTTGAACTGAAGATCAAGGCGATCCTCTGCCATGAAAGCCAGTTCGACGACCTCACAGCCACCGAAAAACGAATGCGGGAGTGGGGAGGCGAAGAGCAGGAGGACGGCACCAAGCGCCACTTCGAGCGCTTCCAGCAGTTGGATTTTCGCAGTCGACCGCGGCGAGGCCCCAAAAGGGACGACAAAAGCTCCCAGACATCGGAATCCTGAAACAAGAAGAGTGGAGGGGTTTCCCCTCCACTCCCTGAACTGCAGCTGTTTCGTCAATCGGATGACGGCGCATCCGACACGAACTTCTACTCTACCTCACCCATCAACTCTTCCTGCAACTCATTCGCGGTCTCCGTCAAGGCGTCAAGCGTCGCCTGAATGTCCGCGCCCTGCATGATTTCGTTGAAGGCCGTCTCTGCCGCGTCCCGGACAGCCTGGTAGGAGATCAACTGCGGCTCATACGCGCCGTAACCCAACAGCGCCAGCGCCTCGCCGTACTGAGGGTTCTCGTCTACGTATCCGCTCAGGTGGGCTTCCGTTGCCGCACGCGTCGGGAAGTAATTGCTGGCCTCCACCCACCGCGCCTGCACCTCCGGCGACGTGAACCACTTGATGAACAACCAGGCCGCCAACTCCTGTTCCGGCGCCCCCGCTGTGATCATCACATCCGCGCCGTAGATATTCTGCACCGGATTCTCCGTCGTGTGCGGAATCGCCGTAACGCCCCATACATCCATGTCGCGTCCCTGCTCCTCTGCAATCGTCACCATATCATTGGCGTAGAACGGCAGACCAGAACTGGACCCTGTCGTAAAGACCGCACGCCGCGCCGCGAATTCAGGATTCGGGTACCCTTCGGTGAAGAAATAGGCGCAGCCGTTGTCCAGCATGCGCTTCAGCATCGTCAAGCTGTCGATTGTGGCCTGACTGTTGTAGACATAGCCCGTGTTGTCTTCGTTCAACACGTTACCGCCACGAGCGAATGTCCACGATGCCGTCGCGGAAGCGTCATCTCGCAAAATGTAGCCGCCCGTGCCGTCGCCGTTTGCCTCCGCGGCAGCGCACGACATCGCCTCAAACTCCTCCGGTGTCGTCGGCGGCCCGTCGAATCCCAACTCCTCCAGCCATGTCAGATTGTAGTAGAGCACCTCCATCGACCGGTTGGGCGGGAAGCCAAGACGCTGGCCGTCAAAGACCGGATGGACGCCCTGCTCGACGAAACTGGCGAAGTAGTCAGCCTTCTCGTCAGCAGACAATCCCCACGTCGGATCGTCAATGAACGTGTCGAAGTCCGCCAGGACGCCGTTCAACTGGTAGAACGCCTGATCATTCTGGTAGCCAACCAGCAGACTGGCAGGCTGCTCACCCGATGCCGTGCTGGCGTTCACCTTGTCCCGAATGTCGTTGTAACCGCCCTGGTTCTGGGCGTCAAGGACGATGCCGCACTCATTGTTGGCGTTGAAATCCTCAACAATGACCGCCAGCTTCTCCTCGCGGGAACCGCTGTGCTGGTGCCACCAGACGATCGTCTGACCGCGGGGGTCAATGCCCGCCAGCGGGCCCTCGGTCGCCGGCGCGCAAGGCCCCGTATCCATCGCCTCTTCCGCAGCCGCTTCCTCCTCCATCGCCGCCGGCGCCTGAGCCGCCGGCGCCGGGCATGCGGCGAGAACAAGGGCGGCGACCAGAAGCGTTGCCAACATCCACATGCGTTTGGTATTCATTGGGCTTGGTCTCCTGTTTGGATTGAATCCTGAAACGTTAATCACGATTTAGAAAGTCGCTGCCCAATCATCTTGGACGCGAGTTTTCCTACACTCCGTCTGAACCGTCTACACTACCCTTTCAAGCCAGTCGTGGCGATTCCCTCAATGAAGTGGCGCTGCGTAAAGAAATAGAGAACAACGATCGGAAGCATGGTGATAATCGCGCCCGCCATCTGCAAATGCAGCAGCGCGCCGGCCTCGTCCAAAAACGACAGCAATCCGTACGAAATCGGACGCCAGTCCGGTGTCGTCGTTACCAGTATCGGCCACGCCAACGCGTTCCAGGCGCCGACAAAACCGAAGAGGACCAAGGTCATCACCGCCGCGCTCGAAAGCGGCAGTACCACTCGAAGCAAATAGCGCAAATGGCCTGACCCGTCGATCTGCGCCGAATCCCACAACTCGCGCGGGATCTGCTGAAAAAACTGGCGCAGCAGGAAAATCCCGAACGCGCTCGCCATGAAGGGAATCGTCAACGACGGCCAGTTGTTCAACCACGGGACGGGGCTGATCCGCCCCAACCAGGAAACCGTAATAAAGTTCGGCACCCAGGTGATTGCCTCCGGCAGCATCAACGTCGAAAGCAGCAACGTGAACAGAAAACTCTTGCCTGGGAACTCCATCTGCGCAAAAGCGTAGGCGGCCAGCGCACAAAACACAAGCGCCCCGCCGACCGAAATCAGTGTGATCTTAACGCTGTTCATGAAATAGAGCGAAAACTGAGCGTCGTGCCAGGCCTCGACATAATTGCTCCACTGCGGCGTCGTCGGCAACGCCCGGCCGCCCGTCGCCTCCGTCAGGTTCATTAATGAAACACTGACCGTGTAAAGAAAGGGCAGAACCGAAACCACCGCCCCAAAAACCAGAACAGCGTAAATGAGCAGCTTGTTGAACGCGGCGCGGCGCGTTGCCGGATCGACCAGCCGAGCGCCGACCGCCCTTCCGGCCACGGCATCACTAGCCATAAAAGACTCTCCTGCTGGCTATCCGGTTGTTGACCAGCGTGATCACCATGATGATGATCAAGAGCAGAATCGCCAGCGCGGACGCGTATCCATATCTCGTGTCCCGCTTGAACGCCTGAAATATGACGATGCTTGCCGTATCCGTCGTGCCCAACGCCGCCGCCTCCCGCAACACGAATATATGGTTGAAAGCCTTGAATGTCCCGATCACAGCGTACAACGACAGAAAGTAGATCGTCGGCGACAGCAGCGGCAACGTCACATGACGAAACTGTGCCCAACCCCCTGCCCCATCGATATCAGCGACTTCATACAGCTCGTTGGGTATCGCGCCCAGCCCAGCCAGGAAAATCACAGTGTCGAAGCCGACATACGTCCAAATGCCGTAAAGCATAATCGCGACAAGCGCCAGGCTTGGGCCGGAAAGGATCGGCCCCAGGTCGAACCTCCCCCCGGTGATCATCTCGATGATCCCGGCCGGCTCGCTCAACCAGAGCAGTGGCTCCGCCCCGAACAGATCCAGCAGACCGTTCAGCGGCGCCGTCGGCCTGTTTGAAAATATGATACGGAATACCGCCGCCGTCCCCACAAAGGGCGCCACATAGGGCAGAAAGTAGAGCACGCGGAATAGCGTCTGCCCGCGAATCTTCTGAAAGAGCAGGGCCGCCAGTATCAAGGCAAGCCCCAACTGAATCGGCACCGTCCCCATCACGTAGAAGACAGTCGCCATCAATCCATTCCACCAGTCCTCGTCGCCCGCGTTGACGACCCGCGGCAACTCCGCAATCAACACCCACGCGCCGGCCATCAACGCCACCGCCCCCACCAGCCGCAATGCCATGCCCGTGTTGGAGGATCGCTGTCCCGCGCTCTCCCACAAGCCCCATGCCACCAGCAGCAGCAGAAATCCGGCGCTGATCGTCACGATCTGAGACCAGATTTCCAACCCCACGCCCTCTTCCAATGCCTCCGCATAGGCCGCGTTGATCTCCTGCCATGTCAACCAGAGCAGGGCTGCGCCGCCTGTCAAACCGATGCCGGCGCTGAAAAATGGCATGAAATAAACTGGTTCGCGACTGTCTCGTGCCGTCCTGCGATTAACGTGCAACCCCCAGGCCGCCCCCGCAGCCAGCAGGACGACCGCAACCCAAAGCGCAACCTGCACCTTGGGCAGCCACCAGGTCTCCACGACCAGACTTCGGAACGCCTCCTGCGTGTTCGCTTGCCCCCGCAGCTTTGACGGAATCAACAGCATCTCCGGCAACAGAATAAACACGAAACGTGCGAATAGGGCTGCCCCGATTGCCGTCAGAAACCCGGGCAATACCCAGCGCAGCGCGTCCGTCTGCTCCTCCCGGTGCTCACGAATGGCCTGCGCGATCGTGCGTGCCGCATAGTAGATCAGGGCGGCAGCTATCCAGAAGGTGAGGATGTAGATGAGGTTGTCTATCGCTTTGACGTAATTGCCCAGCCCGTCATACGAGCCAACGATCTTGTTCAGACCGCGCAACGTGCTCTCATAGGCGGCAAAAGCGAGGGGAAACAGGCCAAAAAGACCAATGATGATGAAGGCGGGGGCCAGAAACGAATAGGCCAGCAGCATCTCGCGCAGACGCCTGCCCTGCCGCCCGCGATACCAACTCGGGGCGGCTCGCGCCTGCTGTCCGAGTTCACTGCCAAATGCCGCAGGTCGAGTAGCTGTACTATCCACGTGGAGGCCGCTTTCCCAGATCTTCAGAGCCACTGCGCCAACGTCGGATTTACCGCCCATAGTATAGTGCAAGCGAAGCCTAGCGTCAACGAATGCGCCGTGGGTTGACCGCTTTGCCTGAATACCCCCAGCGAAATGAAAACAGCCCGCGGCCAACCGCCGCCGGCCTGCTGTTGCCTGTCTCTATTCTCGTCGATCTGCATTAACGTCCGGTTAATGCGAAGTCAACGTTGAGAATATCTTGATGCCCTCCATCCTCCTTCCCCCAAAAATGTTCGGGCTCAATCTACAAGCAACCTGCCAATCTCGCAGGTCTCCGCATTGCAAAACCACAGGACGCCTTCATGTATCGTCATCCCATGCACTTCGTCCGGCGCCTCGACTCGGATTACGTCAAAGATGCGTCCGCTTCCCGGGTCCAGCAGGCACACTGTGCCCGCCGATGTATCCGCAGCCCAGAGCTTTCCATCCTCCGACCAGGCGATTCCATGCACGCGCAGACCCGGCGCCCGAAAACGACCCGTCTCCTGCCACCCCTCCGGATCCATCACATGCACCATCTGCGACGGCGGACTGGCTACATACAGCCTCCCTTCCCGCCACTCCAGCCCGTGCGCGCCTGTCTCCTGTGCATCCGCCGCGCCTTCCCGCCACGCCACCACTCCGGCGCCGGGGGTGCTGTACTTGGCCACCGTCCGGCCTGTCTCCGCGTCCAGCTTCGCAATCTTCCTGTCATAGGTCGACGCGATCCACACATACCCCCCACCCACCGTGATTCCGCTCGACCGATCCGTATCGGTCTGGACGTCGAACAACACCTCTCCCGTCTCGTAGTCCTGCCGGTAGAGCCGGTTGTTGCCCTGGTCTATGCACCACAATCCTTCGGCGCTTGCCTGCAGCCCGTTGGGATGCGGCCCCGGACTGGAAAACCGTTTCTCTACCTGCGCAATCTTTACCGGCATGGCTTTGCTCCTCTCTTTCGGATAGGACTCGAATCTACCTGACTCTACACTGGTCCTTCGGATCCCGTACCATACAGGCCAACCGACTCGCCGTCAAATCAAAGTCCGACTCCATCAACTGCCACCGAACCGCGAGCCGCCTCCCCGTCGATCCATCGTGCGCTCGCCCGCGGCGCATCCGCGCCCCGCCACCAAACATCCCCCAAATCCCCGAAATCCCCCCAAATCACCGTCCAGACAAGAACCATCCCCGTCCCAATCCCCGTCAAGGCAACTGCCGTAAGGTCGGCCCGAAAATTGCATCGGCTCCCCGTCCCAACTATAATGGAAATTCTTGAGATTCGCGCCAGGACGGAAGCCGGGCGGCACGCCGTGAGGGCAAAGGGCTTGCCAGCGCTGTGCCTGCGCCCCTAGCGCAAAGAAAACGTCCCACCACTACGGAGCACGACCATGCTGAAGACCCATACCTGTGGCGAACTGCGCGCCAGCGACGCCGGAAAAGAGGTTACCCTCTCTGGCTGGGTCAACCGCCGCCGCGACCACGGCGGCCTGATCTTCCTCGACCTGCGCGACCGGTCTGGCATCACGCAAATCACCGTTTCGGATGACCCGGAGGGCAATCCGCCCAATGGCGCTAACCCGTCCAGTGCATCCAGCAACGGCAACAATTGCCCCGGCGCGCTCGCAACAGCCTCCCAGGTGCGCAGCGAATACGTCGTCCAGGTAAGCGGCTCCGTACAAAAACGCCCCCCAGGATTCGAAAACCCGGAGTTGGAAACCGGCGAAATTGAAGTGATCGCCTCTGAACTGCAGATTCTCAGCGAGGCCCGTACGCCTCCGTTCGTCATCAGCGGAAACCAGGGCGACGAGGTCGACGAAGCCGTCCGTCTCAAATACCGCTACCTCGATCTGCGCCGCCCCAGGTTGGCCGCGAATCTGCGCCTGCGCCACGACATCGTCCGCTTCATTCGCAATTTCTTCTACGATCGCGACTTCCTCGAAGTCGAAACGCCCATCCTGCTCAAAAGCACGCCCGAAGGCGCGCGCGACTTCGTCGTCCCCAGCCGCATCCATCCCGGCAGGTTCTACGCGCTGCCTCAGTCTCCCCAGCAGATGAAACAACTGCTCATGATCGCAGGCTTCGAACGCTATTTCCAGATCGCGCGTTGCTTTCGCGACGAAGACCTGCGCGCCGACCGTCAACCCGAATTTACCCAGCTTGACCTCGAAATTAGCTTCGTCGAAGCTGCTGACGTGATGGCCCTCATCGAGGAAATGCTCATTAGCCTGTCAGCGGAAGTCAGCGATAAGCCCATCCAGAAACTTCCGTTCCCCGTGCTGACCTACGACGAAGCCATGGACAAGTACGGCATCGACCGTCCCGATCTGCGCTTCGGTCTCCAGCTATTCGACGTCACGGAGCTTGTGCGCAACAGCCGCTTCGGCGTATTCAAAAACGCGGTCGCCGCCGGCGGCATCGTCAAGGGCATTCGCTATCCGCAAGGCGCGCAACTGAGCCGTAAAGACATCGACGATCTCACCGAATACGTAAAACCCTACGGAGCAAAGGGCCTGGCCTGGATTGGCCTGACCGGTGATGCCGGCGACAATGGACAATTCACGACCGATAACCTGCGCAGCCCCATCATCAAATTCCTCAGCGAAGAAGAGATCGCGGGCCTCGTCACAGCCTCCGGCGCCGAAAAAGGAGACCTGATTCTCCTCGTCGCCGACGAACCTGGCGTCACAAATCCTGCGCTGGCCAATCTCCGCCTCGAAATCGGCGCCCGCGCCAACCTCATCGAGCCCAACCTTCTCGCCTTCTGCTGGGTGGTCGACTTCCCTCTGCTCGAGTACGACAGCCAGGAAGACCGCTGGGGCGCGATCCACCATCCCTTTACCAGCGCACGCGATGAAGACTGGAGCATCCTTGAAGAGCGCCCCGCCGACGTCAGGGCCAAGGCCTACGACGTCGTGCTCAACGGCTGGGAGATCGGCGGCGGCAGCATCCGCATCCATCGCAGCAACCTGCAAATGAGGATGTTCCAAAGGCTTGGCCTCAGCGAGAAAGAGGTGGACGAACAGTTCGGCCACATGCTTGAAGCATTCCAGTACGGCGCGCCTCCCCACGGAGGCATCGCAATGGGTATCGAGCGGGTCGTCGCCCTTTTCGCCGACGCCCAGAGCATTCGCGAAGTGATGGCCTTTCCCAAAACCGCAACCGGTACCGATCTACTCCTCGAGGCCCCAAGCCCCGTTGACGATGACCAGTTGGCCGAACTGCACATCGCGGTCAGGGAGCAGAATCCGGTAAAGAATTGAAGCGCAATTCACGCCCTGCCGTAGAAGAGACCTGCCCCCGCGATCCGAAGCCGAAGCGCTGCTGCGCAGGTCCCGGTCTGGAACTGACCAGCTTCCCTGGAACCTGATCCGGGCCCAAAACTGCCTGATTTCCACGTTTGTCAGGCATGCGCAGTTGTGCTATATTTTTCTCGCAACCCTGCAGTGTCCGTGATTGACTAGTTTGAGGGCGAACCAACAACAAACTCAAGGGAGTTAGGCAAAGGTCTGTGGATGTGATAGCCCGCCCCACGAGGGTAGGGTAAGACGGAAGCGACCAGCCGGCGCCCACCTGCGAACCTCGGTTCGTACCCACTGGATCACACGACTTTGCGGGGTTGGAACAGCGTCCGGGGCCACCCGGACGTTTTTCTTTTTCCTGACCCGCGGTTCCCGTCAACAGACGTGGACAAATGTCTGGACAGCAGCAATCGGAAGCAACTGCTATGGAAACCAAGCGCGACAGTTTACGCCGGCCCTATCCAGTAGACCTGCAGGTCCACAGCATCTGCTCTGACGGCACCGACACGCCGCAGGAACTGATCGCCAAGGCAGCGGCTCTAGGCATCCAGGTTCTTGCCGTGACCGACCATGACAGCGTTCTCGGCGTTGCCGACGCCTTCAAATTTGGCGCCAAAGCGGGAATCCATGTTCTCCCAGCCGTCGAATTCAGCACCTCCCGCGACCGCGAAAACGACTTCCGCGATTTCGACATCATCGGCTACGGCATCGACCCGGCCAATCCAAACCTGCTTGCAACGCTGAACCGCCTCAAAGAAAGCCGCATCGAACAAAAATCGCGCCAGGTCGAACGTCTTCAGAGCTACGGAGTGTACGTGCCCGTCGAAGAAGTGTTGGCCCTCGCTGGCGGCGTTCCCGGCCGCCCCCACATCGCCCAGATCGCGCTCAAGTATAATCCCGACAGATTCTCCTCCTTGAACGACGTCTTCCAACAGTACCTCGCTTCCGACGCCGAGAATCCCACCAACGTCCCCCGTTCTTTCATCCTCAGTGTCATCGACGCCATCGAACTCACCCATGAGGCCGGCGGCAAGGCCGTCCTCGCCCACCCAGGCATCTACCGTCGCATCCGCAGCCTCGAAGAGTCCCTGGCGCGGCTGACACATTTCGGCCTCGACGGCCTCGAAATCCACTACCCCTACGCCGACGAAGGAAGGGACTCGACCGACAGACCGATCGAATGCTTTGCCGAGCTGGCCGTCCGCTTTGGCCTCTTCCAAACCGGCGGAAGCGACTACCACGGCGATAGAAAGCCAAATCGACTCGGCGAAGCCGGCCTCGAATTGGTACAGTGGCAACAGCTGCGGGACTTGAACGGATGGTAGCCCCCAGCCTCTCCGCCCCCCAACATCGACTGCAAAAACCGTTGCGGCCAACCTGGCTGGAAATCGACCTCTCAGCCCTCGCAGCGAATATCTCCGAACTCCGCCGCCGCATCGGCCCGAGCCGTCTGCTCTACGCCGTCGTCAAAGCGAACGCCTACGGCCACGGAGCCGACCTGATCGCCCCCGCCGCCCTGGAGGCCGGCGCAGACCGCCTCGCCGTTGCCGCCGTCAACGAAGCCGTCTCCCTGCGCCAGGCCGGCGTCCGCGCTCCAATCCTCCTGCTCGGCTACACACCGCCCGAACTGACTGCAACGCTGCTCGAATACGACCTCGCCGCCACCGTCTACGAATCCCGCGCCGCTCTCGCCTTCGCCCAGGGCGCGGCACAATACGGCCGGCCCCTGACAGCGCACCTCAAAGTGGACACCGGCATGCACCGCCTTGGGATCGATCCCAACGACGCCCCTGACCTCTGCGCGCGGCTCGCCTCCAACCCCAACATCCATCTTGAAGGCATCTACACACACTTCAGCACCGCCGATGAAGCGGACAAGCAGTACAGCCTGGAACAGCTGCGGCGCTTCAACACGCTTCTGCAGAAGCTCGCCCGCGCCGGCCTCCGCCCGCCCATCGCCCACGCCGCAAACTCCGCCGCCGTGCTGGAGCTGCCGCAAGCCCACCTGGACGCCGTTCGCTGCGGCATCCTTCTGTACGGCCTTTCCCCCAGCGACCATGTGCCAGCCCCCGCCTCCATGCAGCCCGTTCTCACCTGGAAAGCCCGCATCGCCCAGGTCCGCAACCTGGACACAGGCGAGCCCGTATCCTACGGCAACACCTGGCGGGCCCCGGCCCCCTGCGCCGTCGCCGTCGTACCGGCCGGCTACGCCGACGGCTTTCCCCGCAGCCCCCGAACCTGGAAGACTGTACTCATCCGCGGCCGCGAACTGCCTGTCATCGGCCGCATCTGCATGGACCATTTCTTCGTCGACGTGACCGAGCTCGCTGCATCCGGCTTGTCCATTTCTCGCGACGACGAAGTCGTGTTGATCGGCGAACAACAGGGCGCATCCATCTCGACCGAAGACGCAGCCGCCCGCCTGAAGACGAACAATTACGAGGTCGCCAGCCGCCTGATGGCGCGGCTGCCCCGCATAGCGATTCGTTCCTAGACGCCGAATCCTTCATTCCCCATTGGAAGAACCGGACCAATGAGCGAAGCCGACCCCGAACTGAAGGTCAAAGCCCAAAACATCTACGACATACTCCTCCAGGAATATGGCGCGCCCGAATGGCGGCCCCGAAGTTCCGGCTTCGAGCAGCTCATTCACACCATCCTCAGCGCCAACACCAATGATCGCAACGCCGCCGCAGCCTTCGACTCACTCAAACGCCGCTTCGAAGGGGACTGGGACGCGGTGCGCGCCGCCCCCCTCGAAGACATCAAAGAAGCCATCCGCGTCGCCGGCATGTACAACCAGAAGGCTCCTCACATCGTCGCGACACTTGAAATCCTGCACAGAGAAGAGGGCCGCTACAGCCTGGAGCAAATCCGCGCAATGGACCCTGCAGCCGCCCAAACCTACCTGCAACGCTTCCCCGGCGTCGGCCACAAAACTGCCAGCATCGTCCTCCTTTTCAGCTACGGAATGCCCGCATTCCCTGTCGACACCCATGTTCAACGCCTGACCCAGCGACTCGGCATCAGCGGAAGGCGCGCCTCCGCGCAGAAAATCAAGGCTGTCTGGGAGCAGCTGCTGCCGCCCGAAACCTTCTTCACCCTCCATGTCAATCAGATTCAGCATGGCCGCACGGTTTGCAAAGCCCGTAACCCTCGCTGCGCCGTCTGTGTTTTGCACGCCGAATGCGACTACCATGCTCGTCGCGGTGACTGGAGTCATGACCCTTCCTGAGTCAAACTGGCGAACGCGAAAAAGCCGCCTGCAACGCACACAGGCGGCTTGTGGTCGAGAACTCGTCGCGGGCGCCTATTCAGTAAACGTCCAACGCCCTCTCACAGCTGGCGCCGACCAGCCTCTTATTCTGCTAAAGACTTATTCAGCTGGCTCGTCAACCTGCTCTTGCGCCGGGCCGCATTGTTGGTATGGATCGCGCCGTGTTTGGCGGCCTTATCCAACGCCACGGAAGCGCTCCGCACTGCCTCAAGCGCCCCAGGATCCGACTCCTCTATGAGAACGCGTGCATTCTTGACCGCAGTGCGCGCCGCGCTGCGGTAACTCCGGTTGCGTTCACGGCGCCGCGCATCCTGTCGCATCCGCTTGGCAGCTGATTTGATAATCGGCATCTGTTTCTCCACCACGGCCCCGCGGGCCGATCCGTCTGATTCTCCCTGAATTCCGGCAAGTCCCCCTATTCTAGCAAATCCGAACGCCAAAAGCCAATTTCAGACCATCTGAACGCAGCCCAATTTCTGGTCTGTCAGAAGAAGCGATCCCCATGCCTCATCGTAAATTCCCACAAGCAGCCTCAAACGTGCCCCTGCTCTGCCCCGCACCCCACATCGCCGTTCCGCGGCATTATACGCCCGCCCGCCATCCCCTCACATGCTCGCCTCACTTCGTTTGCCCGCCCCGCCGATCCCCCGATTGCCCGCACCGCGGCGCCTCCTTCCCCCGCAGTTCCCCCGCCCCGCCATCATCGCCAAAATGTGGCGCGTTTCCCCCATATGCGCTACAGTATGCGCGGCACAGGTCCGCTAACCATACCCATCATACGAGGCCTCTAAATGAAGATCTCCAAAGTGACACCCATGGTGCTGGGCACCGAGTGGCGCAACCTGACCATCGTCAAAGTCGAAACCGACGAGGGCCTGGTCGGCGTGGGCGAATGCCGCGCCCTCAACCGCACCGACGGCGTGCTCGGCTATCTCAGCGAAGCCGCCCCCCGCTACATTCTCGGTGAGGACCCCTTCAACGTCGAAGCGCTTGTCGCCCGCATGTTCCGCGAAGACTTCGGTCGCGCCGGCGAAATCACCCAGACCGTTACCGCCCTCCTCGAAGTTGCCTGCTGGGATATCATCGGCAAGGCGCTCGATCAACCGGTTTATAAGCTGCTCGGCGGCGCAGTCAGGTACCAGATTAAAGGCTACGCCAACGGTTGGTACACCGGTGAACGCACGCCCGACGAGTTCCACGCCGCCGCCAAACGAGTGCTCGACAAGGGCTACCGGGCCCTGAAATTCGATCCCTTCGGCGCCGGTTTCTACGAGATGGAACGGGCCGAAAAGAACTATGTCATCAGCCTCGTCGAAGCCGTGCGCGACGCCGTCGGCCCGGACGTCGAGATCCTGATCGAAATGCACGGCCGCTTCAACCCCGTGACCGCCGTTGAATTCGCCCGCGAGCTCGCCCCCTTCAAGCCTTCCTGGCTCGAAGAACCGGTGCCGCCGGAAAATATCGCCGCCCAGAAAAAGGCAGCAGATGCCATCGCGCCTCTGGGCATCCCTGTCGCTACCGGCGAACGTCTGCATACCATGTACGAATACCGCGAACTGTTCGAGCTGCAGGCCTGCGACATCATCCAGCCCGACATTACACACTTCGGCGGCATCCTCAATACCAAGAAACTGGCAGCCTGGGCCGAAGCCTATTACATGCTTATCGCCCCCCACAACGTGGGCGGACCCATCTCGACCGCAGCCGCGCTGCATCTTGCTGCCTGCACACCCAATTTCAAGATCCAGGAACATTTCAACGACTTTGCCGAAGCCTACGTGAAAAAGGCCGCGCCCGGCAATCCCGAGATCGAGGATGGCTACTTCGCCCTCCCCTCCGGGCCGGGCCTCGGCGTCACCCTGGACGAAGACGTTGTCGCCGCCAACCCCCGCCGTCGAGTCCACTTCAACCTCTTCGCCGAAGACTGGCATCGCCGCTCTGCCGAAATCGACTGACAATCCTCAAACATTTCTAATCTCAGATTTCCTGAAAATCCGATCGGAGCCTTCCCTTCCATGTCAATGCAACCACTACTGATAAACGGTGAATTTCGCGCCGCCGCCAATCCAACCGGCAGTTACCATTCGACCAATCCCATGACCGGCGAGAAGCTGCCCTGGTCATTCCCCTACTCCGAGTGGGATGATATCGAAGCGGTCCTGCAGGCGGCTGCCGACGCTGTGGCCGAGCTCCGTGGCGCGCCCCGGCAGCTCTTGGCCGATTTCCTCGACACCTACGCCGACCGCATCGAACAGAGAACCGATGCCCTCGTCGAAGCCGCGCACCTGGAGACCGGCCTGCCCGCGCCCACGCGCCTCCAAACCATCGAGCTCCCCCGCACGACCGATCAGCTGCGCCAGGCCGCGGCAGCCGTTCGCGCCCGCTCCTGGACACAGGCAACCATCGATACCGCTGCCAACATCCGCTCCTGCTACGGCCCCCTGGAAGGCGCAGTCGTCGTCTTCGGGCCGAATAACTTCCCCTTTGCCTTCAACGGCGCAGCCGGCGGAGACTTCGCGGCCGCCATCGCCGCCGGCAGCCCGGTCATCGCCAAAGCGCACTCCAGCCACTCCCGCACCAGCCAGCTGCTCGCGGAGGCCGCCCTCGAAGCGATCGGCATCACGGGCGCGCCCAAGGGGCTTGTGCAGCTGATCTATCGCTTCAAACCCGAATACGGCTACGATCTGGTTGCCGATCACCGTGTGGCCGCCGTCGGTTTCACCGGCAGCCGCAGCGGCGGAATGCGCTTGAAGGAAGTCGCCGACCGCCTCGGCAAACCAATCTACCTGGAAATGTCCAGCATCAACCCCATCCTCATCTTGCCCGGCGCCCTTTCTGAACGCTCCCAGGATATCGCCGAGGAGTTCTTTACCTCCTGCACCATGGGGACCGGTCAGTTCTGCACCAATCCCGGGCTTGTCATGACGATGGCCGGTGCAGAGGCGGAGACTTTTGTCGAGCAGTCCGCAGCGCTGTTTGAAGACGGCGCAGCCGGCGTCCTGCTCAACCGCGGCGTCTCCGAAGGCATGGACGAATCGATCCGGATTCTGACCGGAAACGGGGCAGAAGTGGTCGCCGGCGGCTCAGCCGCCGACAAGCCCGGCTATTTCTACCGCAACACGCTGCTCACCGTGTCCGGGGATCAGTTCCTCGCCAGTCCCCAGGATATGCAGACCGAGGCCTTCGGGCCGTCCTCGCTCGTCATCCTGGCCAGGGACGCCGACCAAATGGCGCAGATCATCCAGTGCTTCGAAGGCAACCTCACCGGCTGCCTCTACACTGACAGCGCCGGCGCCGATGATGAACTGTACGACCGCCTGGCGCCGCAGCTGCGCGCCAAAGTCGGCAGGCTCCTGAACGACAAGATGCCCACCGGCGTGGCCGTCACTCCCGCCATGAACCACGGCGGGCCCTTCCCAGCCACCGGGCATCCCGGCTTCACCTCCGTTGGCATTCCCGCCAGTATCCGCCGCTTTGCCGCGCTCTACAGCTACGACAACGTGCGTCAACACCGTCTGCCGCCGGAGTTGCAAGACAAAAATCCAACCGGAAAGATGTGGCGTCTCATTGATGAGCAGTGGACACAGGACGACATCGGCGCCTGACGCCAAAAACTCAAATCAGGCGACGACACAATCAGCCCCGTCTCGCAAGTCGGAGCGCGTCCGCCCTATAGCCCGTACGCTTCTTTCGCCAGTCCATAGGCCAGGGCGTGCGCCATGGCATAGGCGTCCTCGTCATCGATCTGGCCCTCCAGCAGCAGCCCGGCAAGCCAGTCACATGCGATGCGCCGCCACAGTTCATGCCGGGAAGGAATCGAAGCAAAGGCTCGCGTGTCGTCATTGAATCCGACCGTGTTGTAAATGCCCGCGGTTTCCATCACCTGGGCGAAGAAATTCCGCATCCCGTTGATGCTGTCATAGAACCACCACGGCGGGCCGATACGCAGAATCGGATAATGCCCCGCTAGCGGAGCAAGCTCCCTGGCGCTGGTCGACTCGTCCAACGTAAACAGAATCAGTCGCAGGGAAGGATGGGAGCCGAATTGGTCCAATAAGGGTTTCAGGTTGCGCGTAAAGTCGAGCGCATGGGGAATGTCCGCGCCTTTGTCCGCGCCGAAGCGACTGAAGACAGCGCGATTGTGGTTGCGGATCGAGCCGGGGTGGAGCTGCATCACCAGGCCGTCCTCGCTGCTCATCCGGGCCATCTCTACGAGCATGTGTCCCGTAAAGCGCCGCGCGTCGTCGGCGGACGCCTGGCCCGCCAGCCCGCGTTGGAAGATAGCGTCGGCCTCAGCCGGCGAGAGAACCTCGGTATATGGCGTCTCCGCAGCATGGTCCGTGGCCGTCGCGCCCATCTCCTTGAAGAATGCGCGCCGTCCTTCCAGCGCCGCTATGTAGCCGCCGTAGCCGCCGATGTCCATGCCCGATACCGCCCGCAGCAGCTCGATCTGCTCCTGCCAGTCCGGCTGATCGAGATCGTTCACAACCTTGTCAGGACGAAATGTCGGGAAAATCCTGCCGTCCCAGTCCGACGCCTGGATCGCTCTATGGTGCTCCAGCGTGTCGGTGGCCGCGTCGGTGGTGGTCAATGCTTCCACCCCAAACTGCTCGTACAGCTTTCGCGGCGTGAAGTCAGGCGCCGCCAGCCGCTCGGCAATTCTGTCGTAAACTGTCTGCGCATTTGATGGCGTCAGCTTCTCCGTGATGCCAAACAGATCATGGAGCTCGTCCCGCAGCCACAACCCGGTCGGCGTGCCTTGAAAGAGATGATAGTTTTCCGCAAAGGTCTGCCAGATTCTGCGGTGGTCCGTCTCGACCTCGCTCGCATCCTCCCCTTCATTTACAGATACGCCTTGCGCTTCGAGCCGAACGCCCTGGGAATAGAGCATCCGAAATACATAGTGGTCCGGTATCAGAAAGAACTCCGCCGGGGATTCGAAATGGTAAGCAGCCTCGGCGAAAAGCTGCGGGTCCACATGGCCGTGCGGGCAAATCAAGGGGAGGTCGGCCACGCTCTCGAACAAGGCCCGCGCCGCGCGGCGCTGTTCACTGCTGCCGCTGAAATAGCGATCAGCCCGTTCAGGCATATAATTGCGTAAAGACGGTTTCACGGAATCTTCCTTTCTCTTCAACCGAGTCTGAATGCGATTGGCGTACGGGGCGGTTGAACCAATGCAGAACCGCCCTGCGCCCCTGCCCACTGATTATAGCTGAACAAAACCGCAAGACGCGAGGAGGACCCAATCCCGGAGCAATCCTCCCTCGCTCCTCACAGTCAGGAGATCGTCATGAGTATATGGGAACAGTTCTCACTGAATGGAAAAGTTGCCGTCGTCACCGGCGGCACCGGCGTCCTCGGCGGCGCAATGGCACGCGGTCTGGCCGCGGCCGGCGCGCGCGTGGCCGTCATGGGCCGCCGCGCCGACGTTGCTCGCCAGGTGGCCGCCGACATCGTCTCGGCCGGCGATGAAGCCATCCCCCTGCCCGCCGACGTGCTCGACGAAGAGAGCCTGAAATCAGCCTGCCGGACCCTCATCGACAGCTGGGGCAGCGTAGACATCCTGATCAACGCTGCCGGAGGCAACCGCCCCGACGCCACCGTCTTCGGCGACCTGACCTTCTTCAATGTCCCGCGCGTCGCGCTCGAAGGTGTCGTCGGTCTCAACTTCACCGGCACCGTTCTCCCCATCCAGGTTTTCGGCGAACCCATGGCCCGACAAGGCAATGGCTCCATCATCAACATCTCATCCATGGCCGCGCAAAAGGTGCTCACCCGCGTCATGGGCTATTCCGCCGCCAAAGCAGCCGTAGACAACCTGACCCGCTGGCTGGCCGTGGACCTCGCCCAAAAGCACGGCGCCGGCCTGCGCGTCAACGCCATCGCTCCCGGCTTCTTCATCGGCGAACAGAACCGGGCCCTCCTGACCAATGTGGACGCGCCACCACGCCCTGACGGCGCCCCGACCCTCACCGAACGCGGCCAGCAGATCGTCGACCATACGCCAATGGGCCGCTTCGGCGAGCCCGACGAACTGATCGGCGCCGCCATCTGGCTGGCCAGCGACGCATCCCGATTCGTCACCGGCATCGTCCTCCCCGTAGACGGAGGCTTCTCAGCCGCCAGCGGCATCTGATCATTCGCGGCAAGTTGCGCTGCCGGGGCGGGACGCGTGCCGCCCGCCCGCAGCGCTTCCCATCCCCCGGTTTCTTGCCCCGCGCCCTGAAGAAATGTATATTGTCTTGCAGTGACAAGAAGGAATGACAAGCTGGCTCTCACCCGCTTTTGAACCGTCTGCATCCGGCGGCGCGTCCGCTCGCCCAGGGAGTTACGATGAACGAGTCATCTGAATCGGCCAGGGATTTCATCCGCGAAGCGATATCCGAAGACCTTGCCATGGGTCGCTTCGATGGTCGATTTCAAACACGCTTTCCGCCAGAGCCAAACGGCTATCTGCATATCGGGCACGCCAAAGCGATCGGCCTCAACTTCGACGTTGCCGAGGAGTTCAACGGCCGCTGCAACCTGCGCTTCGACGACACCAACCCTCTCAAAGAGGAACAGGAATTTGTCGAAGCGCAGCTGATGGACATCCGCTGGCTCGGCTACGACCCGGCCAGCGTCCTTTACGCCTCCGACTACTTCGACCAGCTCTACCAGTGGGCGCTCCAACTCGTCCGCGAAGGTCGCGCATACGTCGACGATCTCAGCCAGGAAGAGATTCGCGCCCACCGCGGCACCCTGACCGAACCAGGCGCAAACAGCCCGTATCGGGATCGCTCCATCTCCGACAACCTGGACCTGTTCCAGCGCATGAAAGCAGGCGAATTCCCTGATGGCGCCCGCGTCCTGCGCGCCAAAATCGATATGAGTTCGCCCAATATCAACCTGCGCGACCCCGTCATGTACCGCATTCGCCATGCAGAACACCAGCGCACCGGCGACAAATGGTGCATCTATCCAATGTACGACTGGGCCCACGGCCAGTCCGACTCCATCGAAGGCGTCACCCACTCCCTCTGCTCGCTCGAGTACCTAAACCACCGCCCGCTGTACGACTGGTATCTCGAGTCTTTGGGGGTTTACCACCCCCGCCAGATCGAGTTCGCAAAGCTGGAGTTCACATACATCGTGACCAGCAAGAGGCGCCTCCTGCGTCTCGTCGAAGAAGGCTATGTGAGCGGCTGGGACGACCCCCGCATGCCCACTCTGGCCGGACAACGCCGGCGCGGCGTGCCCGCCAAAGCGCTGCGCGACCTCTGCCGCCACGTTGGCGTCGCCCGCACCAACAGCACAGTCGAAATCGAGCTGCTGGAGCACTTCATCCGCCAGGAGCTGAACCAGACCGCCATGCGCGTGATGGGCGTCCTCGACCCTCTTCCAGTCGTGATCACGAACTACCCCGAATCCGAGACCGAATGGCTAGACGCAGTCAACAATCCCGAGGACGACAGCGCCGGCGTCCGCAAGGTCCCCTTCAGCCGCAACCTCTACATCGAGCGTGACGACTTCATGGAAGACCCCCCGCGCAGGTTCCATCGCATGGCCCCCGGCCGCGAGGTTCGTCTCCGCTGGGGTTACTTCATCCGCTGTGAAGAAGTGATCAAGAACGACGACGGGGAGGTTGTCGCCCTTCACTGCGCCTACGATCCCGAAACCAGGGGCGGCTACGCGCCCGACGGCCGCAAAGTGCGCGGCACAATCCACTGGGTGAGCGCCGACCATGCCGTTCCCGTCCAGGTGCGCCTCTATGACCGTCTCTTCAACGCCGAAGATCCCTTTGACGCGCCCGAAGGCCAGGACTTCATCGCCAACCTGACGCCCGACTCTCTGACCGTCCTCGAAGGCGTGCAACTGGAGCCCAGCGTGACCGACCTGGCAGTCGGCCAGACCGTGCAGTTCGAGCGCAAAGGCTACTTCTGCCTCGATCCCGACAGCGCGGAAAGTCAACTTATCTTCAACCGCACGATCACCCTGCGCGACACATGGGCGCGAATGCAGTCAAGAAAAGGCGGCCGTCGTTAGCTTCCAGGCCTTGCCGGGGCCGAAAGTCCATCCGTGCCCTGTCGATATTGCGGGCCCTTTCGGGTAGACCTGCTCAGATCAAGTTCCCTAAAGCCAATGACTCCTGCGCTTCCCTGCTCTGTACAAGAAAGGACTTGAACAATGCCAAACGGGGGTGTTGCCCGACTACTTGAGAATCGCCGCGCGGCATTCTACGAGTTTGGCGAAAGGGGATGGGGCGATACTCCGGAGGAGAGGCAAGTCGAAAGTGCGTTGCGAGCCCAATTTGAACTGGAAGATGTGGTACTTACCCTTCTCGTTCAAGCCAAAATAGATGGTGAACGGGTTGGCGCATCGCCGGCGGAGTACAGTCTGAGCCCTCGACAGATCAGCGAAAGGATCGGGATCTTCTCCGAAGCGGTATGGGGCGCCAACACAGACGAAATCGTCTGCGGCATCCTGGGCAAACTGGTTTCAGATGGGCTGGCCGCAAAACACGCCGGCTCTTCGGGCGGCGCCGAGGGGGCCAAGGCATACACGGTCATTGACGTGAGCGAATGAGCCTGCCCGTCACCTCCGCTTCGGCGGATTCGGCACCAGGATGTGCCCCTCCTTCAGCGAACCATACTTCCTTGCCGCCCTCGGCCCGTGCCGCCACAAGTACGAAGCAATGTACGCGCAAGTTACCGCGTCCAGCTCGTCTTCATAGGCCTGCAATGCCGACCCGCGCAACCCGTAAACCTCTGTGCCTTTCAGCAGCCGCTTGGTCCTCCGCAGCCGCGGATTCGCCTTCCTGAGCTTTCTCAGCAGCGAGCGGTACCGGTCCAATTCCGACCAGCGCTCCTCAAAACTTCGCCCCCGCCCCCGCTTGTACTTGAGTGTGCGGTCCAGCCCAAACAGCGCGACCAGCGCCGGATGCGGATAAACCTCGCACACAAGCCGCGCCTTAGTGCGCCGCGGTACAACATCGGACTCTGAAAACTTGAAACGCTCCGACAGCGCCGCCGTCAGCGCTTCCCCGCGCACGACGCCGTCGCGGGCCAGCAATCTCCGGTTCGCCGGGTACGCGCCCGCCTGAAACCGCTGCCAGTCCGCCGAAAGCGCACGGTCGCACGCCCTGATTCCCGTCTCGTTCGGCACCCGCAGCGGGGCGTCCACCGCCACAATCGAACCGTTCCGCCGCGACAGATGCGCGCCAACAAAATCGACGATTTCAGACAACGTGACCAGGCTGCCCGTGCTCGCCGCCAATCGACCATTTCGAATCACCGCAACACCAGACGGGTTCTTGTCGCTCCACGCCAAATCAATGCCGATAAAGGAGGGCTTCCCTCGTTTCTTTGCCATTCAGGACCTCCCTATGTTGCGCTGACATGCCCTCTCTTTCCCGCTACAGGTTCCCGATACGCGAATCGGGTTGGCGGGTCCGATTCGCGGGCCGCTGGCCCTGGGCGAACTGTGCCCCAACGTGGTCAACGATCCCGCCGCAGGCAGACCTTGTCCACCGTCACCTCCTCCAGATACGCCTCGTCCACCACCGCGCCGTGTCCCGGGCCGTTCGGAACAGTCAATGTGCTGTTGCTGTTAAGCGTAAAGGGATTGCTGACAATATCCCGCTTGTAATAACGGTCGTTGGCGCTGATATCGCCCGGCAGCGTAAAGTTTGGCAGGCTCGCCAGCGCCACACTGATCGCCCGCCCGATCCCTGTCTCCAACATGCCCCCATGCCAGACGGGAATGCCCGCCTCCTTGCACATGTCATGCACGGCCACCGAATCGGCTAGCCCGCCGATCCGTGATGGCTTGACGTTGATCACGCCGCACGCATCTAACTCCAACGCCCAGCGCGCGTGATCCGGCGATACGATGCTTTCGTCCAGGCAGACGGGCGTCTCAATCAGCTTGGCCAGCTTGGCATGGTCAAATATGTCATCATGGTCAAGCGGTTGTTCGTTCAGCAGCAGATCAAAGGGGTCCAGCTGCCGCAGATGTTCTGCATCCTCCAAATGATAGATACTGTTGCCGTCAACTTGCAACAGCAGCTCCGGCCAGCGTTCCCGCACCGCTCGCGTCGGCTCAACGTCCCATCCCGGCTTGATCTTCAGCTTGACCCGCTGGTAGCCGTCCTCCAGGTACCCTTCCACCGTGTCCAACAGCTCACCAACGCTACCCTGAATCGGTACGCTCACGCCGACCGCCACCTCCTCCCGCGTGCCGCCCAGAAGTCGGGCCAGCGAAACATCCTGCGCCCGCGCAAAAAGGTCCCAAACGGCAAACTCCAGGCCCGCTTTCGCCATCCGGTTGGCGCGCACGCGCTTGAAAATTCCCCGTACATCCTCCGGCCCGGCGATCTCCGCCTCCAGCAGCATCGGCCCCAGAAACTCCTGCTGCATCATCAAGGCCGTGTGATACGTCTCCTCGTTGTACCACGGTCCGTCACTGACCGGAGACTCGCCCCAGCCCGCGGCCCCGTCTGAGTCCACTCGGACGATTACGGCATCGCTTCCCTCGTGCCTCCAGCCGCTAGTCTCAAAGGGGCGCACGTACGGCATATGTATGCGGCGCAGTTCAATTCGGTCGATTCTCATGGCTGGGTTCCTGTTTTCCTGGATAGTTGCATGTTCGAGGGGAAATGAAATGGCGCCGACCACTGGGAACGGGGCGGCCCCGCGCGGCAGGGATCGCCGGCGCCTGTCCTTCCATTTGAGCGCAGTCCGCCAGGGCGCGATCCGGTTGCAGGCCAAGAGCATTCAGTTCAACGCCGCGCCGCAAGAGATCGGCGCATCCTGGGGGGGAGCCTTTGCGGCAAGGCCGGCGTTGCCCACACGGGGGAAGCAGCCGGGGAGCGTATCTCCAAGGGGGGCGGCCCGCGGGCCGCCCCCGTCTGAACATACTGACTTTCTGTCTTCTACGCCGCGTATACGCAGTCTACCTGGCGTTTGCTTGCCGCAGACTCCAGAATCGCGTCGCAAATCACCGCGTTACGATAGCCGTCCACAAAATCGGCGCCGATGGGAGACACCGCGCCGTCATTGACGATGCAATCCAACAAATGCGTAATCTCATGCACAAAGGTATGTTCCCAGCCGATCATGTGCCCCTGGGGCCACCAGTTCTCCCACCAGGGGTGGGACGGCTCAGATACAAGCACATTGCGGAAACCCTGGGCCTCCGCCGGTTCGTCGCCTACCCAGAAGATCTCCAACTCGTTCAAACGTTCCAGGTTGAAGACGATGCTCGCCTTCTCGGCATTGATCTCAAGGCGCTGACCGTTCTTGCGCCCCGCAGCAAAACGGCTGGCCTCAACCGTGCCTATCGCGCCGTTCTCAAACTCCAGCAGCGCGGTAAAGGCATCGTCTACGTCCACCTTGCCCATCGTGCCGTCGTCCCAGGGCCGGTCCTCAATGAACGTGCGCGTCATACCCGAAACGCTCTTCACCTCGCCCACCAGGTAACGGCCAAGATCGATGATATGCGCCCCCAGGTCTCCCAACGCGCCGCTGCCCGCCGCCGACTTCTGCAACCGCCAGATCATCGGCAGATCGTAGTGCGCCATCACCCACTCCTGCAGATACACTGCGCGGAAGTGGTAGATTTTCCCCAGCAAACCGGAATCAACCAGCTTGCGAATCTGACGGATCGCCGGCACGAAGCGATAGTTGAAGGCCACCATGTGCTTCACATTCGCCTTCTGCACAGCCTCCAGCATGCTCTGGGCCTCATCCGCTGTACGCGCCAGCGGCTTCTCGCACAAAATGTGCTTGCCCCGCTCAGCCGCCAAAATACACGGATCCGCGTGCGCGTCATTCGGCCCGCCGTTGTCGAAGAGCTGAATGTCATCGTTGTCCAGCATCGCTCGCCAGTCCGTGTAATAGCCCTCGTAGCCGTAACGCCGCGCGGCCTCCGCCACGGCATCCTCGTTTCGTCCCGCAATACCCACCAGCCTCGGCACTGCCGGCGGCGGATACACCATATGCGCAATGTTCAGCATCGCATGGCTGTGGGCCTTGCCCATAAAGGCGTAACCCAGCATCCCCACACCGATCTCCGGGGCGTCGCCTTCGGCACGCGCTCCGGCCATCGAAGTGAATCCGGATCCTTCACTCATAGGTCAGTCCCTCTTCTGTTCTCTGAATTCTGGCGTCAATTGTCGACCGCCTTCCGCCGGCCCGCATACTGGCGAGCTGCCGGCTGAACCATCGGCGGTCCCGTCAGCTTCTATTCGGCAAAGGCCGCGTCAAAAGCAATCTCTGACGGCGGGAAGTCGATCTTGCGCGTGTACGCGCAAGACTCCGTCGCGCCATGCTCGCGATCCATGCCCGCATCCTCCCACTCAATCGAAAGGGGGCCGTTGTATCCGATGTCGTTCAACGCCCGCATGATCGCCTCAAAGTCGATATTCCCGCGTCCCACGGAGCGGAAATCCCAATACCGGCGGTGATCTCCGAATTCGGTATGGCCGCCAAAGACGCCCGCCTCTTTGCCGCCGTCCGCCCAGCCCACATCTTTCATATGCACGTGAAAAATGCGATCGGCGAACGTTCGGATAAACGCAACATAATCCACGCCCTGGTAGCCGAAATGGCTTGGGTCGTAGTTGAAGCCGAAGGCTTCATGCCCGTCCAGGGCGTCGAGTGCATTCTGCGCGCTCACAATGTCAAACGCGATCTCCGTCGGATGGACTTCCAGTCCGAACTTTACGCCGTTCTCGCTGAAAACATCCAGAATCGGAGTCCACAGCTCGGCAAAGAGCGCCAGGCCCTTTTCCAGGAAGTCGGGCGGGTTCGGCGGGAACGAATAAACCAGATGCCAGATCGGCGAACCGGTGAATCCAGGCACGACCTTCACGCCCAGCTTGGCAGCCGCCCGCGCCGTATTCTTCATCTCCTCCGCCGCGCGGGCGCGCACGCCGTCCTCCGACCCGTCGCCCCAAATGCGCGGCGCCAGTATGCTCTCGTGGCGTTCATCGATCCGGTCAGCCACGGCCTGGCCCACCAGGTGGTTGCTGATCGCATAGCACTGCAACCCGTGCTCGTTCAACGTGTCCCAGCGTCCCTGCACATAGCTGTCGTCCTCAAGGGCCTTGTCCACCTCAAAGTGGTCGCCCCAGCAGGCAAGCTCCAATCCGTCATATCCAAACGATTTTGCCTTTTCGCAGATGGTCTCAAAGGGCAGATCTGCCCACTGACCCGTGAAAAGGGTGACTGGTCGCGGCATGCGTTCCTCCTTGAATTCGTTGAAACAGTCTGGTTTACAACCTGGGAAATCCGAGTGGAATGGTCACTCTGTACTCTTGGCGTCCCCGCAGGAAAACGACTGCAAAGGACCGCCCTATAAATGGATCGCCACAGCAACAACAAGTCGCAACTGCTAAAGCCATCGCCTTTCGCGTCCCTGAACGGGGTGAGCGAAGGTGTTCCAAACCCCTCACTCCCTATCTCTTGGGCGGTCGCCCGCGAGCGGGCTCCCGTGTGCGGGGGAATTCCCCCCGCGACGCCCCCCTTAGGTCACGCTTCGCTGCGACCATGACGCACAGTTACAAAGTTGGCGCCTCGCTCAACCCGGCTTGAAATCCTGGAAGTCGTGTCACGCACCGACACAGGCCGCAATCCGATCACGCGCCAAGGACCGAAGCAGCCTGCCAGCCCCTGGTGACTCCGCAAGCCACCCCAAACGCCAATTCGCGTCCCCGCCGAAAACGCTGGCAACATGTGCCCAAGCGCTCCACAACCCCCTCCTAAAATTTCGCCTACTATACAACCAACGCCTTGATATGGCAATCCCGCGCCCAGTCCGGCAAGAGCGCTGGACTCGCCCCCCTCCCCTCCAGACCCCCCAATGACCCGTCCCGCGGCGCATCCTCGTCCCGCCGCCCATTAACCGCTTACCACTGCAGCTCCACCCCACCACTCGGCCACAAATCAAATCCCCCAAATCCCGTCCAGACAATCCCCCTCCAGGCAACACCACATCCCCGTCCGCGTTCCGGACCGCACATCAGCCAACCCAATGATTCGAATGTCATTCAAATTGGAATCCGGCTGGAACGCCAGCCAGCGCACTCCGAGAGGGGACTGCTGCGCCGCCTCCCCGAGGCCCGCCCCCGCCCCGCAGAAGACCACGCGCGCATTTACAACAAGCTGCAAAAACCTGCGTCATGTCTCAATTTCCGCTCCCAACCCACGCAAAGTCCCGCGCCTCTCCAGGACCGCTTGCCGCCTCAAGGCTGCGTTCCCCTTCCGCGCTGGTCAACACACGCACGATCGAAGCCTGCCACCTGTACGTGACGTCCCGGTCCGGCGGCGGCGCCCACTGGCTTGGCAAACGATAACTGGTTGCCTTCGTCCAAACGGGCGGCGGCAACTCGAACAAGCCTTCCAGCGGCCAGATGTAGAGAACATACCACTCATTCTCCTCCAACAGGCCCCCGCTCAACCACCGAAAAAGCACGTCTTCAGAATGACCAATCTCCTCGCCGTCTTCCGGCCCAAGCAACTGGAGAGGCAGGTACATCTCGCCCGAACCTCCCTCTCTTTGCGGCGATACCCTCCCGCTCGACGCCAGAATCGCTGACGGGACACCCGAAACTGGCAGCTGCAGCTCCTGGTCCGGCCGGATGATATCTTCGGGGCCAATTCCGTTCGCCTCCTGAATCGCCGCCACCGTTGTGCCGAATCGCACCGCAATCGAAATCACCGTATCGCCTGGCTGCACAATATAGCTGAAAACGGTCGAAATCGTCGGCGCGGTCTCCTGGCTTCCACTCTCCGAGATCGACGCCGGTATCGGGATCAACAGCACGTCACCCGCCCGGATCAACGTCCCGCTCAGATTGTTCGCAGCCTGAATCTCTTCAACCGTAACCCCATACCGCCCCGAAATGCCAATCAGCGTCTCTCCAGATTGTACAGTATGGCGTCCAACGAATGTATCAGCCTGTTGCCCGTCCGTATCTGCCGTCGGCTCCGCGTCCACTCTCTCCGGCGACGTCGGGCCAGGGCTCGACTCCGATCCATTCGGCAATGGCAGGCTGACGCCCAGGCTGCCAAACTGCCACCAACCGATAACGATCGCCAGCAGCGCCGCGACCAGTACACCGTCTCGTATATTGAGACGCGCCGGCCTCACCCGGGGCGTTCCCGTCAACTCATGACCGCAAAAGTAACAGGTTTCAGCGTTCTGCGCGACCCGGGATCCACAATTCGAGCAGCGGCGGCCCGCTGTAACTGTTGAGCCTGCATCCTGAGTCATTCGAAAGAGTTTGGCCTGCGATACCGTTCGTTGAATGCCAGCAGTTGGCACCGGTCAACTGCTCGCGGGAACAGGCGAATTGGGGCCTCGCCGGTGTCAGAAGGGTGGCCCCGCCGCCAATAGCAAGAACGCCTACTCCGGCGAAAATACGATCTTGACGCCCTCGCGGCGCTCGAAAAGGTCAAACGCCTCCTGCCACTCATCCAAGGCAAGTCGGTGGCTGATCAGCGGACCCGTCTGCAGCTGACCCGAGGCCATCAGCGCAAGTGTCTTACGCCACGAGCTGGCGACAGTCGCAAAAGTGCCCTGCACCTGGATTTCCTTGATGCAGACCTGCTCCAGGTCCCACAACACCGGCTTGCCAAAGAGCCCTACCTGCACGTAACGCCCCCGATGCCGGACCAGTTCAAGCGCTGTCTGCGCACCGGGTCCCGCGCCAGAACACTCAAATGAGACATCTACCCCGAGGCCGTCCGTTCGCTCCGCCGCAGAGCCGGCCAGATCGTCCCTTCCCGCCACAAGGACTTCGTCCGCGCCCAACTGCTCGGCCAGCGCCAGCCGCGCCCCGTCCGTTTCCGTCCCGATAACCAGCGCCTGCGCGCCCGCCGCCTTCACCACCTGCAACATCATCAGCCCGATCGCGCCCGGCCCGGTTATCGCCGCCACATCCCCCGGCTCCACCTTCGAGTTTTCCAGCGCATGCACGCAGCAGGCCAGCGGCTCCGTCAGCGCCCCCGCCCATTCATCCACACCCTCCGGCAACAAGTGCAAGGAACGCGCCGGCACCAGCACGTAGCGCGCAAAGGCCCCGTTCACGCCGCTGCCAATCGAGGCCCGCCGCGGGCAGTGGTTCGGCATGCCCGCCCGGCAATAGGGGCAGTGACCGCAAAGCGTATAGTACGGCTCACTGGTTACCGAGCTGCCGGTTGCCCAGCGCGTCACGCCGGCCCCCACATCCACCACCTTCCCCGCGACCTCGTGGCCGAGAATGACCGGAGGCCGGCACGGATATTCGTCGTGATAGATGTGGGCATCCGTCCCGCACAGCCCGGCCGCCGTTACCTCAATCACCACATGGTCTGGCGTCGCGGTCGGCTCCGGCGCGTCCAGCAGACCCACCTGGCCCACGCCCGCCCGCAGTTTGGCTACACCCCTCATTCCGTCCCGCCCCTTACTATCCGAATTCCCCGTCTCCGAACCTGAGAGCCTCCTGCAGATTCGCAATGGCGCCGCGAACCAAATGCACTACCTTGCGGAGGCCAGCCCGTTCCGTCACCTGTGTACAGAATAGATCACGGGATTCAGGGGCGTGTCAATCGGTTCGCCCACCGGCGCGCCCGGCAGCCAGCGATCCCAGTCCCGCTGCTGGTTTTCGTTCTTTGGCGCAGCCACCCGCATCCCGTCCTCCATGTAGATGATGGTCATTACTGCCCGCATCGCCTCGCTCCCGTTCGGCCCCGCCCGGTGAAAAGTCCACCCGGAATGAAAACTGACCTCCCCCAACGCAAAAGGGGAAACATGTTTCGGATAGTCATGCAGTGTGCGGCCAATCTTCAATTCGCTCTCATCGCTGATCGAAAGATCCCGGTGCCGCAGCAGATTGTGGCTGCCAACGCAGAACGATAAAGGGCCCATCTCAACCGGAACCGGCTGAAGGGGAATCCACGCCGTCACCGTATTGTCGTTTGACAGCGGCCAGTAGAACTGATCGACATGCCACGGCGTAAACCCTCCGCCCGGCTCCTTGTACAGAGCCTGATCATGATACATGCGCACCCCGTCGACGCCCATCAATTCCGCCGCGATCTTCCCCAACCGCCGGCAGAGTACAAACTCTTTCACCTTCTCACTGTGCTCCCACAAATTCGCGATCTGTAGGAACGCCTTGCCGTAGGTGTTCCGCTCTGCCAGCGGCAATGTCTGCCGGTTCAGCACATGGACCAAACGCGTGAACTCGGTCCCATACGCCTCCAACACCGCCCCCGACAGCACGTCGGGCAGCTTGACAAACCCGTCCCTCCGGTACGCGGCCACCTGCTCCTCGGTCAACGCATAGTCGGCATTCAGTTCATCCATCGCCTGCTTCTCTCGCATGCCAGCAGGTCGCGGCCCAACTGCAACCTGCCAGAAAGTGCCCTACCCAACCCAAAACCAGCCCCGGAGGAGCTCGAATAAAAATGGTCAAATGTGAAAATGATATGAATCACATATACCCACCCTGATTATAATCGAACAAGAGCGAAAAAGCATTCACGCCTTCACCAGGGCAAGGGAGTCTTACTGGGAGAGAACTTTCAGGTAGATAGTCAGTTTTCCAACCAGCTCGTTTCCGTTGACACGATTCAGATGCAATTGCCCTGCACCACCAACCCCCCAATCCCCGTTCATGCAACTTCCCCCGTCCAGTCAACAAACTGAATCTCGCCCCCCAACCAGGACTGCGTCATCACGATGCTGCCTTCGTGCGCCTAAGCGGTTATAATCACCGTCATGGCAGGCCGGCTCTCGCCTCCCTCCTTATCGATCAACGATTGGTTGCCCTGGAGCGGTCATTCTCCTTTGACTCTGAGGCCGGTCCAGCCGGCTATTGCGAAACATCGACCCGTTCGACAGCGCCGTCAGGTGGAAACCCATGTCCCACACAGCATATATTGCTCTTGGCGGCAACATAGGAGACCGCGCCGCCTACATCCACGACGCGCTGGACCACATGGCGTCCTATGCCACTGTTGTCGAGACATCACATCTCTACGAAACAGACCCCATGCTGGTCACCGATCAGCCGCTCTTCCTCAACGCTGTCTGCCAAACCTCCACCGAGCTCACACCTTCAGAACTCCTGCGCGCCGTCAAACATACGGAGAAAACTCTCGGTCGAACTAAGTCGATCCGCTACGGACCCCGCGTCATCGACCTGGACATCCTGTTCTTCAACGATACAGTCGTTGAAGCACCCGATCTGACCATCCCCCACATCGGCATCCCCGAACGCGACTTCGTCCTGGCCCCCCTCCTGGACCTCAACGCCACTCTGCGCCACCCCAAGTTGGACGTGACAGTACGCCAACTCTGGCAGCAGCTTGCCATGCCCCGCCCTCCCCGCGTTATGCCGGTCGCTGAACGCATCTGGCGCTGGCGCCAGGCCCCCCGCATTATGGGCATTCTCAACATTACGCCGGATTCTTTCTCCGGCGACGGTCTGGCCGCGGCCCAGGACCCTGTCGCCGCCGCGCTGGCCCAGGCCGCCGACTTTGTCGACGCCGGCGCAGACATCCTCGACATCGGCGGCTACTCCACCCGGCCCGGGCATGTCGACATTTCCGCGGCGGAGGAAATTGAACGCGTCGTTCCGGTGATCGACGCCCTGCGCCAAGCCTTTGACCTGCCCCTCTCGGTCGATACCTTTCGCGTCGAAGTCGCCGAAGCCGCCCTCGATGCCGGGGCATCCTGGATCAACGATGTTTCAGGCCTGCTCTCGCAGCGGCAGGACAAAGACCCGGCGCAAGATGGAGAAGAGGGCTCCAGCGTTTCTTCGGCGCCCGGTCAGCCCGCCTCGCATGGAATGGGGGCCCTGTCTGCCCGCCGCCGCGTCCCCCTCGTCCTCATGCAAAACCAGGCCCCGCTCAGCGCCATCCGGGCCTGCGCATGTCCCGTCAACAGCCCCGCGCCGTCTCTCCGCAGCCCTTCCAGCGACATCGTCGCAGACGTCGCTCGAGACCTGGCGACCGCGACCGAGTTGGCCCGCCGCGACGGCGTGCCCCGCTGGCATCGGATCATCGATCCGGGGATCGGCTTCGGCAAGTCCCCCGCCCAACACGCCGAACTGATCAACCGCCTCGACGAACTGCAAGAACTGGACTATCCACTTCTCTTCGGCTGCTCCCGCAAGGGCTTCCTCGGCAAAATGGCAGGCGGCGCCGCGGTGGAAGACAGGCTGCCGGCAACGATCGCCGCCAATGTCATGGCCGTGGAGCGAGGCGCAAACATCCTGCGCGTCCACGACGTGCGCGAAAACGTGCAAGCCGTCAGAGTCGTCAGCGCAATTCGACACGGTTACACCGACCCGACGGCGCCTTCCCCTATCCGCAGCTGAGGAGCGGCTTCGCAATGCGATTCCCCTTGACCCTGACCAACCTTGACGGACGTACCGCCGTGGTCGTCGGCGGCGGAATTGTCGGCGAGCGCAAAGTGCGCAGCCTGCTCGCGGCGGGAGTTCCCGTTCGTCTTATCAGCCCCTCAGCCACCAGTCAGCTGACCGCCTGGGCCGAATCGGGCAAACTCGAGTGGACCCGCCGGCGCTACCGCGACGGCGACGTGGACGAGGCCGGCCTTGTTTTCGCCGCCACAAACGTACGCGCCGTCAACCGCGAAATCGCGTCGGCCGCTCACAGACACAACCGGCTCGTAAACGTGGCCGACGCGCCCGCCGAGGGAAACTTCCACTCTCCTGCCGTGCTGCGCAAGGACGACATCATCGTCTCCGTCAGCACTGTTTCCGCCCGCCCGCGCGCAGCCACATCCACCCGCGACCGCATCGCAGAACTGTTGGAGCCAGACCAATGATCGCTCGGCCTGCAAGCAACCGGCTTCTCTCTGCCCCACGCGCCCCCGCCGGAGAGCCCGCCAGATGACCGGCAAGGCATTCCTCGTCGGCGCGGGACCCGGACGCGCCGACCTGATCAGCGTGCGCGGGCTGAACCTGCTGCGGTCCGCCGACGTCGTCGTCTACGACCGCCTGGTTGCGCCCGAGCTCCTGGACGAAATCCCACCCCGGGCCGAACGAATCTTCGTCGGCAAGATGGGATTCGGGCAGAGGGTGATGCGGCAAAAGGAAATCAACGCGCTGCTCGTCGAACGCGTTCGCGCCGGTCTGCAGGTCGTTCGTCTGAAAGGAGGGGATGGATTCGTCTTTGGCCGCGGCGGCGAAGAGTGTCTCGCGCTCGCCACAGCCGGGTTGAACTTTGAAGTTGTGCCCGGTATCAGCGCAGCCGTCGCCGCGCCCGCCTATGCCGGCATTCCCGTCACCGACCGCCGCCTCGCAAGCGCATTTACCGTGATCACCGGCCATGAAGATCCCGCCAAAGAAGAGTCTGCCATCGACTGGTCGCTCATGGCCCAAACGCCGACACTCATCGTCATGATGGGCGTCCGCTCCGCCGCCAGAATCTGCGACGCGCTCATCGCCCACGGTCGCGACCCCGGCTCGCCCGCCGCCGCCATCGCAAACGCAACCACCGCCCAGCAGAAGGTGGTCCGCTCTAGCCTCGCCGAACTCGCCGGTTCCATGACCTCGGCCGGCATCCAGGCCCCAGCTGTGCTCGTGTTCGGCGAAGTCGCAGCCCTGCACGACCGGCTCGACTGGTTTTCCCCCGCGGAAGGCGGGCAAGGCTTCCTTCCCATCCAACAGCCGGACCAGTGAACCGCGGCGACGCGCCCCCGCTTCATCTGCCCTGTTCCCCCGCGCCGCGCCTGCCGCGCCGCCGCTACTCGCGGTAATGGCAACCGACACTTTGCCGGTTGACCCACGCCGCATTGGCGACGATGATGGCCGCCCGCACCGCATTGCGCAGCCCGACCAAATCGTCCGTCAACGCCTGGCTGCGGTAAAAGCGCTCGATCTCATTCTCAAGCGTCCGCAGCTGGCGCACCGCACGCGCCAACCGTCGCGTCGTGCGCACCAGCCCCACATAGTTCCACATGATCTGCTGCAGAGCGCTCATGTCCTGGCTGATCAAAGCCGGGTCGGCCGCGCCGTCCTCCGCGTAACTCCATTCAGGAATGTCATCGGCGTTGTGTAATGCGACCGGAGCCTTACTCCGCTCCTCGACCGGCCAGCTGCCGCCCTCGCCGCCGGCATCCCTTTCCCCGCCGGCCCCAAGCTGCGCCTCGATGTGGCGCGCCGCCCCCATACAAGGCCCTCCAGCAGCGACGCGCTCGCCAGCCGGTTGGCCCCATGCACACCCGTACACGAAACTTCGCCGACGCTGTACAGACCGTCGACCGTCGACCGGCCCCACTCGTCTACCCAGATTCCGCCGCACGAATAATGCGCGGCCGGCACCACCGGCACAAGGTCTTTCGCGATGTCCACCCCGAATCCCAGCGCCCGCGCCCGGATCGTCGGAAAATGCGATAAAATCTCGGCCCGGTCGATATAGGACCGCAGGTCCAGGTAGACGTTCGAAACACCGCGCGACAGCATCTCTCTGTGAATGGAACGGGCGACCACATCGCGGGGCGCCAGGTCCTTCCATTCCGGCGCATGATTCTGCATGAACGGCTGCCCGTCCCTGTGCGCCAGCCGCGCGCCCGCGCCCCGCACCGCCTCCGATACCAGAAAATGGACCTGGCCCTGATGGTAAAACGCGGTCGGATGAAACTGAACGAACTCCGCGTTGATCACCCGCGCGCCCGCCCGATACGCCATCGCCAGGCCGTCGCCCCGCGCGCCCTGCGGGTTCGTTGTCCGCAAAAAAATCTGGCCGAGCCCGCCGGTGGCCAGCACCGTGAACCTGGCTATCGCGCGCTTCACCTGCCCGCTTGCCCTGTCCAGCAGGTACGCGCCCACACAGGACCGCCGCCCATAGACCGCCAACCGGTTTCGGCCGTGATGATCAGGCGTCAGCAGATCCACCGCGGTATGCCCCGTCAACAAAGTCACACGGGGATGATTCTCCAGCGCGTTCAACAGCGCGGTCTCGATACTCTTCCCCGTCGCGTCCGCGGAATGGATGATCCGCGGCAGGCTGTGCCCTCCTTCCAGCGCCAGCGACAACGCCCCCTCAGCATCGCGATCAAATGCCACGCCCGCGCGCTTCAGCAGTACCTCCCGCACCGCCTCAGGCCCTTGCTCGGCCAGAATCCGGACCGCGGCCGGGTTGCAGTGGCCCGCGCCAGCCCGTTGCAAATCCTCCGCTAGCAGCGCGGCGTTATCACCCTTGCCCAGATAGATGATCCCGCCCTGCGCCAGATATGTGTTTGAACTGTGTGGCTTTTCCCCGCGGGTGATGAGCGTCACCGCCGCGCCGGCGTCTGCCAGCTCCAGCGCTGTCGTCGCGCCCGCAATGCCCGTGCCGATAATCAGGACGTCGCAGGTCAGCAGATCATCCGTCATTGGATCTCACTGGGTTTGCTCGCGTCCCTCCCGGCAATCCGATCCCCATCCGGTAAGCCCTGGATTCCCCTGCATGCCATCAAAGCCCAGCAAGTATCCGCGCACGGCTAACCGATCTCCACCATCCGCTGCACAGACCGCGCCGCCCGCGCCAGAATCTCCTCGGGAACGCTGATCTCGTACTGCATCTTCTCCAGCGCCGCCAGCGTATCCTCCATCGTGATCTGGCCCATGTGCGGGCACCGCACAGAGCATAGGCGCAGCATCTCCTTCTCCGGGTTGGCGCCGATGATATTGTCCCCCATCGAGCATTCCGTCAGAAGCAGATAGCGGGGCGCGTCCGTCTCCTCAACGTGCCGTATCATCGCCGTCGTGCTGCCGGTAAAGTCCGATGCTGCCACGACCTCCGGGCTGCACTCCGGATGAGACAGGATCACAACATCCGGATACTCGGCGCGCACTCGCCGGATGTCATCCACCGTAAACTTGTCATGCACCTCGCAACGGCCATGCCAGCCGATCAGGTCGAAATCCTCCCCATCCAGCGGAATGATCGGATGACCCGTCTCCCGATCGCGGCCGCCTCCTCCTTCCAAATCCAACGAGATCGGCGTCGACACGCCCCCGTCGTCATGTGATGAAGCAGGCCCGGCAGCAACCGGGAAGATGATCTGCTTGCCCGTCTCCTCGGCCACGTTTTTCGCCAGGTACTCATCCGGCAGAAAGATTACCCTGTCAGAATCCAGCGAATTGACAACGGCCACCGCATTGCCGCTCGTGCAGCAAATATCCGTCTCCGCCTTCACATCAGCATAGGTATTCACATAGGTCACCACCGGCACGCCGGGAAACCGCTCCTTCAGCTCCCGCACATCCTCGGCGGTGATGCTGGCAGCCAGCGAGCAGCCCGCCTTCTCGGCGGGAAGCAGCACGGTCTTGTCGGGGCTGAGAATCTTGGCGGTCTCCGCCATGAACTCCACGCCGCAGAAAACGATCACGTCGCGATCCGTCTGCGCCGCCATCCGGCTCAGAAACAGCGAATCGCCGACAAAGTCCGGAATCGAATGAAAGAGGACCGCTTCCATATAGTTGTGCCCCAGAATAACCGCGTTGCGCTCCTTTTTCAGACGGTTGATCTGCGCCGCCAGCTCCGCCTTGATCCGCAACTCAACGTCCAGCGCTACATCGCTGAGCTTCCGCGCCAGCGCTTCGTACATCAACCTGGCGTCGGTGATCTCCGCCAATCTGTTTTCCAACGTTGTCCCAGTCATTGTTGCTACCTCACTCCCTCCCGCCCACAGACCACTGCAGTCCCGGAATGCGGGTACCCTCCTCAGCTAATCCGTCATCTCCAAATCGAAACTGATGTCCAGCGCCGGCGCCGAATGCGTGAGCGCCCCAACTGAAATATAATTCACGCCCGTCGCCGCAATCGCCGCAACGTTCTCCAATACCACGCCGCCTGAAGCCTCAAGCGGCGTGCGGCCCGCGGCAATCCTGACCGCCTCCCTGATCTGGTCCGGTACCATATTGTCAAGCAGAATACGGTCTACGTCAAGCGTCAGCGCCTCGTCCAACTGGGCAAAATCTGCCACCTCAACCTCGATAGCCATGCCCTTGTATCGACTCCGTATCCCCTCAACGGCCGGCGCGATCCCTCCCGCGGCCGCAATATGATTGTCCTTGACCAGCGCCATGTCAAATAGGCCAAAACGGTGGTTGCTTCCTCCTCCCAGCGCCACTGCCCTCTTGTCGAACAGCCTCAGCCCTGGGGCGGTCTTTCTCGTATCCAGAATCACCGCGCCCGTGCCTCGGGCCGCTTCAACGTAGCGCCTCGTCAGCGTGGCAATGCCCGACATCCGTTGCACGAAGTTCAGCGCCACCCTTTCCGCCGTCAACAGTGTGCGTGCGCAGCCTGAGGCCCAGGCAATTTCAGTACCCGCCTCGACCTCCGCCCCGTCCTCAACACAGGGGCGGAACGAAACCGGATGACGATTGCCGGCTGCAGTCGCATGCGCCGGTCCTCCTCTTTCACCATCAGACAAAACGGGCCCCGACGAATCCCCGGCAGCTTGACTCTCCGCGAGCAACGCGTAGGTTAAACCTGCAACATCCAGCCCGGCCACAACGCCCGCAGCCTTCACCAGAAAACGTCCCCTCGCCTGATTCCCGGCCGGAATCGTTGCCAGTGTGGTCACGTCCCCACCGTCGATATCTTCAGCCAGGGCCGCCTGCACCGCCGGCCTGGCATGGTCCAGGAACCTGTCCATACGCTTCCCTTAGCAGAGGCGGGCGCCTCCATGATCGTCCGTCAGGTCGGGCTTCACCGGTAGAATACCACCGGCGCCAATTCCTTTCAAACCCAGCCCTTTCGGAGGGACTGGAGTCGGGGTAGCCTGGAGAAACGGGCAGCAGGCCCCATTGTAAATTCCCGGATGCAGCCATAGGCTTGAGCCAACTTCACCCAGTCCTCATATCGTCCCCCCGCGGCATACACGCGCCACCGCCACATTCTCACAAGTTAGCCGCCCTAGTATGCGCGTCCTCTCCGCAGTCTTTACGCCGCGAGGATCCGCGTCCGCTTTGCGCGCACCGGCTGTTCGGTTACACTGAAACCCAAATTCAGGCCAACCGTAGTGATCAATGGAATGTCGTTGATGAGCGAGTCAATCCTGTCAGACACCATCGCCCCTCCCGCCGCCGGGCAGCACGCCGCGGCGCCCCGTTCCATGTCCGTTTCCGGCCTGAGATTCGACTGGCTCATGACCGCCCTAAGCGCCCTCTTCGTAGGCGGCCTCTATCTCGACGGCTGGGCGCACAACCACGGTCGCGTCGACGAATCCTTCTTCACCGTCTGGCACGCTTTCTTTTACACCGGCTATCTGCTGGTTGCGATTGCCTTCGCCGCTGCGACAATCTCCAACCTGATGCAAGGCGACCCCCTGCCCCTTGCGGTGCCCCGCGGCTACCGTCTCACAGGAATCGGCCTCTTCATCTTCGCCGCCGGTGGCGTTGGCGACATGGTATGGCACATCCTCTTCGGCATCGAAAGAGGAATCGAAGCCCTGTTCAGCCCAACACACATCATGCTCGGCATCGGCATCGGCCTTATCGTCACCGGCCCGCTGCGCGCCGCCTGGCGCAGGCGCGGTGAAGACGCGGGCTGGCGAAAACTCGCCCCCGCAGTGCTCTCGCTGGGCATCTTTCTCGCCGCCCTCACCTTCTTCATGATGTTCTTCTTTCCCGTGACAGTCCAGCTCGGTACGCCTGGAACCGGCCGCGGTTACTTCCACGATGATCTCGGCAAGACCGCCGGCCTTGTCGGCGCCATCCTTACCGCCGCCGCACTGACAGGACCCATCCTCCTGGCCCTCCGCCGCTGGCGGCTGCCCTTGGGGGCCGTCGCCACCGCTCTCGGGCTGGCTATCCTGGGCGCCACCATCGTTGACTACGAACAACCCCGCATGATCTGGCTGGCGCTCGGCATGGCAGCGGCAGCCCTGGCTGTGGACTACCTGGCCTGGCGCGCCCAGCCGAGCCGCCGTCCCGAATCCGTCCGCTGGCTCGCGCCCGCCATCCCCTTCCTGCTTTACGCCGGCTACTACGCCGTCCTCCTCCCAACCACCGGCACAACATGGTCTGTTCATATGTGGACCAGCACCATCGTCATGCCGGCGCTCACCTGCTGGCTGCTCAGCTACCTCCTTCTGCCGCCGCTTTCTCCGGAACGCCAACCGTGAACCTGCCCGCCCTGACCACAGAACAGATGAGGGAAGTGGACCGGTTGATGGTCGAAAAGTATGGCATTCAGCCGCTCCAAATGATGGAGAACGCCGGCTGCAACCTGGCCCTGCTCGCCGGACGGCTCCTCGCCAGCGACGACGACGAAGACGCCCTCCTCGACCGGCCCATCGTCGTGCTGGCCGGCTCCGGCAACAACGGCGGGGGCGGCCTGGTCGCCGCCCGGCATCTCCTCAACTGGGGCGCCTGGGTCCAGATCGTTCTCACCCATCCCCCCACTGAACTGCCCCCAGGCGTGATGAAACATCAACTGTCGATCCTGCAGCAAATGCACGCGCCCCTCGCCTGGGCAGAGGAAGGCTGGGAGCTCCCCCCTGCCGACCTGGTCATCGACGCCCTCATCGGCTACGGCCTCTCCGGTCAACCCCGCGGCCGCGCGGCAAACCTGATCCATCTCGCGAACAGCAGTGTCGCGCCGATCCTCAGCCTTGACGCGCCCAGCGGCCTCGACACCGCCACCGGGGCCCTGTACGACCCACACATCTCCGCCGCCGCAACCATGACCCTGGCCCTGCCAAAGCACGGCCTCTTGCAACAGCGCGCCCGCGCCGCCTGCGGACGCCTCTTTCTCGCCGACATAAGCGTCCCGTCCCCCCTCTACGAACATTTTGGCCTTGACGTGCCCCCTCTCTTTGCCGCGGACACTGTCATCCCCCTTAAGGTCGTGGACGGCACTGCTCGCGTCGCGGAGTAGATCGCGGTGACTGACTTCCTTAGCCTTCTCTCCTCCAACGCGCTCTTTGTGATCGCCTACCTGCTTCTGTTCCTCGGCATTGTCGGCGCGATGGTCCCCGTCCTGCCAGGACCGCTCCTGATCTGGCTCGGCGCATTCGCCTGGGCCTGGGCCGACGGCTTCATCCGCGTCGGCTGGCCCACCCTGCTCGTTCTGGCAATTCTCACCATCATCTCCTGGGCCGCTGATCTGGGCCTGAGTTTCCTCAGCAGCCGCAAGTCTGGAGCAGGTTGGCGATCTATCGCTGTCTCCATTCTCGGCGGGCTGGTCGGCGCGATCCTGCTCTCCAGCATCCCCGTCGTCGGCGCCTTCATCGGCGCCGCCATCGGATCGATTTCCGCGCTGTGGCTCATGGAATACCGCCGCGCCCAGGTGAACGCCGCCCCCGCGGAAGGCGCCGACCCCCTGAATCCGCAGCGCAGCAAGGCCGCCGCAACCCGCGCCGTAAAAGGCTATGTGGGCGGCTTTCTTCTCGCCATGGTCGTGCAGTTCGCGTTCAGCATCATCATGCTGACTATATTCGCCTGGCAGGCCTTCGTGTAGATGGATGGAGAAAAGTGCGCGCGGTTATCTTTGTAAACGGGGAGATTGACGACTACAATGTCTTGGCGCGCTGGCTGCGCGAGGACGACTATCGCATCGCCGCCGACGGCGGCGCCCGCCATCTGGAGGCCCTCGACCTGGCCCCCCATGTCATCGTCGGCGACTTGGATAGCATCGACGAGACCCTCCTCGGGCGCCTCCAGCAACAAGGCGCCTCGATAGAAAGACATCCCGCAGCCAAAGACGCCACCGACCTGGAGCTGGCGATCGCACGCGCGATCCGCGACGGCGCCGCTGAAATCCTCCTGCTCGGCGCCGTCGGCGGACGCCTTGACCAAACTCTCGCCAATCTCCTCCTTCTCGCCCAACAGGCAGGGTCGGCCCCCATCGCCATTGCCGAAGGAGACCAGCTCGCACGCGTCCTGCGCGGTCCCCAAACTCTGAACCTGACCGGCCCCACCGGCGCTTACGTCAGTGCCGTCGCTCTGAGCGAGGAGGTGACCGGGGTTACCTACCGCGGCCTCGAATACCCGCTTCACAACGCAACTCTTCGACTCGGCAGCACACGCGGCGTCAGCAACACACTGGCCTCTTCACCCGCGCAGATCGCCGTCGAATCCGGCATCCTGCTCGTCACACAGCAGTTCCCATCAACGGCAAAACCGTAGAGCCCGCGCCATTTTGCCCGGCGCGGTTGCCCTATCCTGTGCGCTAAGCCGGCCCTTCGGACGAAATGCCTGGCCCTTCCTGTCCGCTGCTCGCTTGCCCATGAACCGTGTTGCCCGCATTCCGCGCCAGGATAGCGGCTGCCCCCAACGCCGCCGCCAGCGCCGCAACCTGCGTGACCCGCACGGACCCCAATAGGCGCATATCCGAAGCAAAACCATCCGCCCCCAGCCGCAGCAACGCATAGGCCAGCGCCGCCTGAACCGCAACGCGGAAAGGCCTGTCCCAACTGCCCCATAGCAGGAAGCCGCCCACAACGGCCATCATCCCCGTCGCCCGGTACAGCGCGACGGGATGACGTACAAAACTCCCCCCGGATGAGGCCAGATCAGTTTGGCCTCCAAAGAGAGCCAGCGTCCTCCACAACGCCTCCCCCGGCTCGACGGCAGTGCCCACCACAGCGCCGGTCAGAAAGTTCGAAACCTCCAACACTGCCCCGCCCGCCAGCAGCCCAAAGACTGCCGCAACCCCGACCGGCCTGGGATCTGCCCCGACCCGGATCAGGAACAGATAGCCCGCAACAGCTGCCCCGACGACCCCCGGCCACAACAAGAGCCCGCCGGGCCGGATGCTCGCCAGGAGTAACGGCTCCGCGCGATAGACGTCCCAGAACTGGACTGCATGCGCCAGCCGGGCTACAATGACACCCGCGGCCAACCCGATCGTGCCCAGATTCCAGATCATGTCCGTATCCAGGCGCAGACGCCTGCCCACCTGCGCCATAAAGGACAGACCGAACCAGGCCGCGACAATCGCCAGAATCTGCGCCGTGGGCAGTGAAAGCGGACCAAGAGGCAGTGACGGATACAAAATGACTCCTTCGCTGAAGCCGGCGCAAGAACAATGAAAAACCAGGACCGGCGCCGAACGCCATGTAGTATACTATGAACCCGTCTTAGCCAAATCCGGACGGGCCACCGATAGCGTCTATCCCATGAACCTGGAACACATCCGCAACTTCTGCATCATCGCCCATATCGATCACGGCAAAAGCACGCTGGCCGACCGTCTGATTCAACACACGGGCACCGTGACCGACCGCGAAATGAAGGAACAGCTTCTCGATTCGATGGATCTGGAACGCGAAAAAGGCGTTACAATCAAAGCCAGCGCCGTCCGCATGATCTACCGCCGCCGGTCAAACGGCGGACCCTCCGCCGACTTTGAAATGAACCTGATCGATACGCCCGGACACGTCGATTTCACCTACGAGGTCAAACGCGCCCTCCAGGCATGTGAAGGCGCCGTCCTCGTCGTCGACGCCTCCCAGGGCATCCAGGCCCAGACCGTCGCCCATCTCCTGGCCGCGATGGAACTCGACCTCACCATCGTCCCCGTCCTCAACAAAATCGACCTGCCCGCCGCCGTACCCGACGAAGTCGCCCGCGATATCGAGGACCTTCTCGCCGTTCCCGCCTCCGACATCCTTCGAATCAGCGCCAAAGACAGTGTCAATATCGAAGAGGTGCTCGAAGAGGTCGTCAGGCAGGTCCCCCCGCCGCAGGGAGACACCAGCGAGAAACTGCAAGCGCTCATCTTCGACTGCCATTACGACTCTTACAAGGGTGTCGTCGCCTATGTCCGCGTCGTCAACGGCGCCATCGCCGCCGCCCAACCCCTGCTCGCAATCTCCGGCAATCAGCGCATCGACCCCATCGAAATCGGTGTCCTCACGCCCGCCCCCGTCAAAGCCGCCCAACTGACAGCCGGCGAGGTGGGTTATATCGCCACCGGCCTCAAAAGCGTTCAGGACCTGGACGTCGGCGACACCATCACGCTTGCCTCAGACCCGGCCGCGGAGCCCCTGCCCGGCTACGAGCCCATGAAACCCATGGTCTTCGCCGGCCTCTACCCCACCGACTCCGACGACTACCACGATCTCCGTGACGCCCTCGAGAAACTGCGCCTCAACGACGGCGCCCTTTCCTTTGAGCCCGAAACCAGCCAGGCCCTCGGCTTCGGCTTCCGCCTCGGCTTCCTCGGCCTCTTCCACATGGAGATCGTTCAGGAACGGCTCGAGCGAGAATACGATCTCGACATCATCTTCACCGCCCCTTCGGTAGCCTACCGCGTCGTTACAAACTCCGGCGACGAATTCCTGCTCGAAAGTCCCGCCGACCTGCCCGACGCCACCGAGATCGACCGCATCGAAGAACCCTGGTGCGGCCTCCAGATCTACACGCCCTCCGACTACATCGGCCCCATTCTCGAAATGGTGACGGGCCGCCGCGGCCGCGTCAAAAACCAGCTCTGGCTCGATACCAAGCGTGTCGAGCTGACCTTCCAGATCCCTCTCTCCGAAATCATCGTCGACTTCTACAACGAGCTCAAGGCCCGCACGCGCGGCTATGCCTCCATGGACTACGTCCTGGAAGACTACCAGGCCTCCGATATGGTCAAACTCGACGTCCTCGTCAACGGCCAACCTGTCGACGCCCTCAGCATCATCACGCACCGCAACAATGCCTATACCAAAGGGCAGCGCATGGTCAGCAAGATGAAGGACATTATCCCGCGTCAACAGTTCGTCGTGCCCATCCAGGCAGCCATCGGCAACAAAGTAATCAGCCGCGCCAATGTGAGAGCCGTTCGCAAGGACGTCCTCTCCAAATGCTACGGCGGCGACGTGACCCGCAAGCGCAAACTGCTCGAAAACCAGAAGGCGGGCAAAAAGCGCATGAAAATGGTCGGCTCAGTTGAAATCCCGCAAGAGGCCTTTATGACTGTCCTGAGCCTGGAGGATGAATAACAACCCGCCCTCCCCCCTCGAACTGGTCCGCCGATACGATCTCAACCTCAAAAAGTCCCTCGGCCAGAACCTCCTCATCGACGGCTCACACCTGGCCCGCATCGCCGACGCCGCCAACCTCGATCCCTCCGACACCGTTCTGGAAATCGGCCCCGGACTCGGCGCGCTCACCCATCACCTCGCGCAACGCGCCGGCCGCGTCATCGCCGTCGAGCTCGACCAACGGTTTATCCCCATTCTGCGCGAACAGTTCGCCGGCCAACCCCGCGTCTCCTTCGTCCACGGCGACATTCTCGCGCTCAACCCCGCCGACCTCGTCCGTGCAAACGCGCCCCGAAACGCCGGCTCCGACCCGGACGCCCAACCCTACAAGGTAGTCGCCAACCTTCCCTACTACATCACCAGCGCTGTCATCAGGCGCCTCCTGGAAACGGGCCGTCCCCCTGCAATGGCAGTTCTTCTGGTCCAGCGGGAAGTCGCCCAGCGCATCGCCGCCCAGCCCGGCGGCATGTCCCTTCTCGCCGTCAGCGTTCAGTTCTACGCCCGCCCGCAGGTGCTGCACACAGTGCCCGCCGGCGCCTTCCTCCCGCGCCCCAAAGTGGACAGCGCCCTCCTCCGCCTCGATTTGCGCCCGCAACCGGCCGTCCCCGACGTGGATCCGGCCCACTTCTTCCGCCTTGCACGCGCGGGTTTCGGCCAGCGCCGCAAACAACTGCGCAACAGCCTCAGCGCCGGCCTCTCCTCCCCCAAGGAAGACGCGAACCGCTGGCTGCGCGCAGCCGGCATCGATCCCAGCCGCCGCGCCGAAACGCTCTCTTTACAGGAATGGGGAAACCTGGCCAGAACCGTGCCCGGCCCGGAATGATAGGGTGCAGCCCAGGTTTTGGGCCATCAGGAGAAGCGTACTGCAGGATTCAGCGTCCGTTCCCAGAGGCAGCCTGAAATTCGCCCCAGTCTGCCCTGCCTCCCATTCGCCCTTCCCGTCGATCCTCCATACGCCCGCCCGGCGGCGCACACCTGCCGCGCGCGACCCTACGGCTGACCTGCCAGCCGTTGAATCTTCTGGCTCGTTTCCCGCCAGGAGACCTTGCTCAACCCCATCTTCACCCGCAGACTCTCGTCCTTCATCCCCTGCCTGTAATCCCGAACCGCGCTGGTCCAACGCAGCGTCTCAAAACCAACCTGGACGCGCCGGATGGCGGCGCGAGTGCCCGCCTCGTCCAGCACATACTCCAGATTGCGCGCCGTACACTCAAACAGGAAATTCTCCGGCTGATATTGCTTCAGGTACTGGTCAAGCGCCCCCAGATAATACGTGTTCAACGGGATCTGGCGATTTTTGTGCGCATAGCGTTCCTCCTCGTACCGAATCGAGACAGTCGGCTGCTGCGGATCGCTGCGCCCGATATCGTCCAACAGGATCTTGACCGCCTCGCTCTTCTTGATGCCTGTCTGCAAGAGCAAACTGACAAGCACATACGGCCTGGCGTCCGCCTTGTCCCTGTCCCACAACCAGTCCTGGCACGCACGGAGCAGCCGGCTGGCCTCCTCGTTGCTCAGAATGACCGGCAGCGGCGTCCGCACCGAATGCTGGATAATCGGTTCAGCCGGGTCCGTGCCGATCGCGCCGGCGCCGTGCAACCACGAAAAGAACACCTTCAGCGTCGTGATGCGCCGCGAAAGCGTCTTGGCGCTGCACGGCCGCCCTCGTTCACTTTGCATCCACACCAGAAAATCCTCAAGATGCTGCGTCTGAATCTCCCGTAAAACCGCCGAACTGTCCATAAACGTTCGAAGTATCTTGAGATCGTTGGCAAAGGCCTTAATCGTGTTCTCGCTGAACCCCTTGCGAACCATCTGTTCCTCGTACTCAGCGATTGCGTCCCCGAGCGCGCTTGTCGCTCTCAACGCCGGCGCAACGCTTCCGCCGGGATCGACCTCCACTCCCGGTGTTCCCTGTGTCGAATTCTCACTCATCTGGCAATCCCCCGATTCAATGCCTGTCCACAGGCGCGTCAATCAATTCAACTTGCGTATAGCCACATTCAAATATATCCCCCTCCCACCAAATTGGCAACCTCTCGACTATGCTTCTTTTCGCGCCTCTTTGCGAGAGAACGCTTGTCTCCCCGTACGCCGCCGTTCACGTAGAACCGGGCGCCTCGCGTTGGAATCCGCCACATCCCTCAACGCAAATGCGTCCCCGCGTCCCCTGCTTCTTTGACAGGTCTTGTGCCTTTTTGTACAATGTCGTTCGGGCAAGATGCCCGCCCCTGCACCGCCTGCCCCGCGCGCCCAATTCGCGCCCCGCAAGGCACAGGATTAAGACGACCCGGACAGGGACTTCTGAGGATAACCGTATGGCCAAGAACCGTCGACACTTTGGCATCGCAACCGTGTTGATCGTGATCTGTACCTTTGTCGTTTACTGGGTGCTGGATAGCGTACTCCTCAAACCCGCCGCGGCCGTCCTCGAAGCCGGCCCAATCGACTATCTCTTCGATCTGCATATCTGGCTGATCGCGTTTCTCTTTGCCCTCGTCGCCGTCTTCATGTGCTACGCCCTGATCGTCTTCCGCTCCCGCGGCGATGAAGGCGACGGCGAACACATCCACGGCAACGGGACCCTGGAGATCATCTGGACCGTCGTTCCCTGCTTTGTCGTCGTCTATTTCGCCTGGATCTCAACCACGATGCTGATCGACCTGTCCAGGCCGAATCCTGATGAATACGTCGTAAACGCTGAAGGACGGCAGTGGAGCTGGCTCTTCACTTATCCCGAATCAGGAGCGGTCACGGCCGACCTGGTCCTGCCCGTTAACACGCCCATCCGCATGGACCTGACGTCCGACGACGTCCTCCATAACTTCTGGGTTCCTGAATTCCGTGTCAAGCAGGATTCCGTCCCCGGCATGGTCACACACGTGCGTTTTACCCCTACCGTCATAGGGGAATATGTGCTGCGCTGCGCCGAGCTCTGCGGCACAAATCATAGCGGTATGTTGGCCACCGTTCGCGTGGTCTCTGAGGAAGATTTCCAGCTCTGGCAGTCTGAACAACTCGCCCAGGCCCAGGAGTAAACTACTACCCGCGGCTGGGGCCGGACTTTCCCGAACCCCGCCGCTGTCCGTTTTCGGCTCCGACTTTCTTGCCAGGAGATTCTTCATGTCGCTCTTCACCTTAGGAATCGCTCGCGGCCTTCTTGGCCAGGTTCTCGGCATGGTCATCGGCATGCTGCTGACCTGCGCCGTGCGCATCCTGCTCGGCTGGGAAGCCTGGGCCGCCGAACCCGCCTGGACCGTCGGAGCCGTCTGCAGCATCATCGGCTTCCTCCTCGGCGTCGGCTCACTCGACGACTGGCTCAAGTGGACCAGGGGCATCCCGACTCCCCTCCACCACGGGCCCCCCGTTGACAAACCGGCCTGGACCCGCTACTTCAGCGTCGACTACAACCATAAAGTTATCGGCGTCCAGTACACCGTCTGGGGCATCCTTCTCCTCATGGTTGGCGGAACCGTCGCCATGATCTTCCGTACGGAGCTGGCCCGCAGCGGCCTTCAGTTCCTTGGCCTCGACCTCTACAACAGCTTTATCGGCATGCACGGCATGATCATGATCTTCGCCATCCTCCTCGGCGTCGGCGGCATGGCCAACTATCTCGTGCCCCTCATGATCGGCGCCGACGACATGGCATTTCCGCGCCTCAACGCGCTCGGCTTCTGGTTCAACGTGCCCGGCAGCATTCTCCTCCTCCTCAGCCTCTTCATCGGCGGCTGGGACGCAGGCTGGACAGCCTATCCCCCCTTGAGCGCACGCGGCCCGATCGGCTATCAGCTCTTCTTCCTGGGCGTCTTCGCCATCGGCCTGTCCTCCATCGTCGGCTCGCTCAACCTGCTCGTTACCCTCCTGCGCATGAGACCGGAGGGCATGAGCCTTTTCCGTATGCCCATCTTCTGCTGGGCCGTTTTCGCCACCAGCTTGATTCAGCTCACCGCCACGCAGCTGATCGGCACAAGCTTCCTCATGGTCTCCGTCCAGCGCGCCATCGGCATGGGCTTCTTCGACCCCCGCGGCATCCTCGGCGAAGTCAGCCCAATGGTCGGCGGCGGCGACCCCGTCCTGTTCCAGCATCTCTTCTGGTTCTACAGCCACCCGGCCGTCTATATCTTTGTCCTGCCCGGCCTGGGCATCGTCAGCGAGCTGCTGCCGGTCTTCTCGCGCAAACCCCTGTTCGGATACAAGTGGATTGCCCTCTCCAGTATGGCGATCGCCATCGTCGGCTTCCTCGTCTGGGGCCACCACATGTTCGTTTCCGGCTATAACGACATTCTGCGCATCCCCTTCATGTACGCAACCCTGCTTGTCGCCATCCCCACAGGCGTCAAATTCTTCAGCTGGCTCGGCACAATCTGGGGCGGAAAGGTCCACTTCGATACACCAATGCTCTTCGTGCTCGGGGCCATCAGCGTCTTCCTGATCGGCGGCCTCACCGGTCCCATCCTGGCGACAGTGCCCACCGACTTCCCCTTGCACGACTCCTACTTCGTGGTCGGCCACTTTCACGCCACCATGTTCGGCGGCTTTGTGTTCCCGTTCTTCGCCGCGCTCTACTATTGGTTCCCCAAAGTGACCGGGCGCATGTACAACGAAACGCTCGGCAAAATTCACTTCTTCATCATGACGCCCGCCTTCTGGGTGCAGACCCTTGGCCAAATGGGCGTGGGCGTTATGGGGATGCGGCGCCGAATCGCCGACTACGACCCAACCCTGGGCGCCGGTCAGATCGAAAACTGGCAGATGGCCGTCACCATCGCCGGGTTCGCCATCGCCTTCGGCGTCATGCTGATGCTCTGGAACTTCTTCCAGAGCGCCGAAGTCGGCGCGGCCGCGGGCGACAACCCCTGGCGCTCACGCTCGCCCGAATGGCAAATCCCCTCGCCTGTGCCCGAACACAGCTTCCCCGCCCCCCTGCACGTGGTGGGCGAACCCTACGACTACGGCCTCGCAGACGCAGGCTACGTAACGACGGCCTCCACAGGAGACGATTAACGTTTCAGGCGAAGCCTGCCAGGTAGCCATTGCATTCACGCGTCTGCATCGAGAAGAGAGTCCAAATGAGTGAACAAAGCCGCACCAAACGAAAATCCGCAATTTATCGCGAAGGCATCATCGTCGCCGTCATCCTTGCCATCCTGACGCTCGTCGAATACTATGCCGCGATTACGCCGCCTTTCGACTCCTTCGCCATTCTGATGATCCTGGCTTTGCTGAAGGGCATCCTCGTCGTGAACTACTTCATGCACATCCGCAGCATCTGGTCGGAGGATGAACACTGATGACCGCTACCGCTATCGAGCATGGCCCCGAACACGGCCACGCCGCCGACGATCATCACCACGCCGGCGAATCCGGCCTGGCAACCTACCTCGAGAACACGCGCCGCAACCGGCTTGGCATGTGGTTGTTCTTCGCCTCGGAAGCCTTCCTCTTCCTCGCCCTGCTGGTTACCCGCTTCTACCTCTGGCGCGGCCCCCACGGCGAAGTCGTCCGGCCCGAGTTGGACCAGTTCGCCGGCCTTGTCGTCACCGCCGTTCTCCTGCTCAGCAGCTACTTCATGAACCGCGCCGAAGTCTCTATCGCCAACGATAAAAGGACCGACTTCCTCACCAGCCTTCTCATTACAGCCTTTCTCGGCACGGCCTTTCTCGTTGGCGTCGTCGTCTGGGAATGGGGTATGTTCCCCGGCATCGTCAAAGGCCATCTCAAACCGACTGACGGCGTCTTCGGCGCTGTCGTCTTCGGCATGACCGGCATGCACGCCCTGCACGTCCTCTCCGGCGTCATCCTGATCCTCAACGTCTGGTGGCTGGGCCGCAAAGGTCACTTCTCCGGCGAACGGCACTGGGGTGTCGAAGCCTGCGCAATCTACTGGCACTATGTGGACCTTGTGTGGATCTTCTTTTATCCGGCCATCTACCTGATCGGAACGACCATCGACGTGCCCCACTGATTGAAGCGCCTGCTCGGCGACGTTCGTAGCGTAGGACCGATCCCAATCGCAGATGAACCCGCTAACGAAAGCGCTCCTCCTGTCCTGGGACCTCCGCCCCGAGGTCCTGGTGCCGTTGATCCTGCTGGCCGCGCTCCACTACACCGGCTGGCTGAGACTGCGCCGCCGCAGCGACGGCAGATTCGCCAACCACTGGCGCCTCGCTTCCTACACCGGCGGCATCCTTGCGCTGGCCCTGGCCCTGCTATCCCCAATCGATGTCTTGAGCGGACAGCTGTTCTCCGCCCACATGGTCCAGCATCTCCTCCTGATGATGGTCGCGCCGCCCCTCCTGCTCCTGGCAAACCCGTTCCCAACCTTTCTGTGGGCCTTGCCTTCCCGCCTGCGCGCCTCTCTCTCCGCCGCCTTCCGCCGCGTGACGGCCTGGCTGGGCAGGGACGCCTTCCTCAGCCAAAGTCTTCTCAAGGCGACCGCCCCGTACGGCGCCTGGGCGATCTACGTCCTCGTCTTCTTCGCCTGGCACGACGGCAACGCCTACAGTCTCGCCCTCCGCTTCCCAGCTGTCCACCGGCTGGAGCATTTCACATTTGTCGGCGCGGCCCTGCTCTTCTGGTGGCACGTCACCGCCGCCGCCCCCCGTTTCCATCCCAAACCGGCCCAGTGGCTGCGCGTCGCCTACGTGCTGGCCATGATCCCGCCCAACATGCTGCTTGGCGTCGCCCTCTCCTTCGCGGCGACGCCTATCTATCCCTACTACGAGTCAATTCCGCGTCTCTACGGCCTGAGCGTCCTCGATGATCAGATCTGGGGCGGCCTCATTATGTGGATTCCGGGCAGCATGATGTATGTCATCGCCGCGCTGGTTCTGCTGGCCCGCCTCCTGATGACCGCCGAACACAAAGCCCAATCCCGCAGGCCGCATCCTCCTGTGATGCGCCTTCACAATCGCGCTGACGAGAGCCGCCCCACCGCCGTGGCCTGCAGTTAGCGGCCGCGGCCCGGCCTTCAGCGGCCCTATCCGTGCCGCTCGACCCCGCAGGCCCCGAGCCCGCGATGCCTGGCAAACAACATGCTTAAGTCACAGCACACCTTCCACACACGACTGCTCGCGCTTCTCCTGTTGACCGGCCTCCTCCTGCCAAGCCCCCTTCTGGCGCACGGCGGCGTCGGCCTCCAACACCTCAACAACGTGCCCGCAGGGCCCTTCCGCGTCTACGCCTGGTCCGATCCCGAACCCCCTCAGGTCGGCGAATACCACGTGACCATCGCCCTCACCGAAAACATTGAAGGCGACACCACCGGCCTCGCCGGAGGACCCGTCCTCGACGCATACATCGTCGTCGAGCTTGTGCACCAGGAGAGCGGGGCTACCCTCAGCGCGCAAGCCACTCACGACGACGCGCTCAACAAGCTCTTCTATGAAGCCTCCTTCGAGCCCGCGCAAAAGGGAAGCTGGGCAATTCAGGTTCGCATCGCCTCGCCCGGCTGTGGACCAGCCGGCGCCGCCCAGCAGCCCGCGTCCTCTGACTCTCCCTGTGAACCACCGCAGGTTGTCTCCTTTCAGGACGAGATTCTGCCCAAAGCCTTTCCGTGGCAGGCCGTTCTCGGCGGCCTTCTCTCCCTTCTCCTGATGGCTGGCGCGGCGCTGCTCTATTTGATGACCAGGCCACCCGTGCCAGCCGAAAGTCCCGCGCCGGGCAATGAGCATCACCCCGCCCCCGCCGGAGGCAGCTCGTAATGGCCCGGCTGCCCGATGCACCCGCGGCGCAGCGGCCTCCGAGCGCGGCCGAGGCCGCCCTGTTTGCCCGTGAAACGGCAGCCACTCTCGCGCTCCTCTTCAGCCGCCGCCGGATCCTACCGACCCTTGTCATTCTTCTGGCCATGGCCGCGATGGCCGCGCTCGGCCTCTGGCAGCTCGACCGTCTCGAACAGAGGCGGGCCTTCAACCAGCAGCGCCGCGTCGCCCTCGCCGCGCCCCCCATACAGCTCTCCGACGCGCCTCTGCCCCCGGGAGATCTCCGCGACCGCCAGGCCGTCGCAACTGGCGAATTCGACTACGCCCGCCAGGTCGCCATCCGCAATCAGAGCTATGCCGGCCAGCCCGGCTACCATCTCGTAACGCCCCTTCGCATCGCCGGCGCCGAAAAAGCCGTCCTGGTCAACCGCGGCTGGATCCCGCATGGCGAGGCCAATGCAGCCACATGGCGTGTCTTCGACGAACAACAGAACGGGCCCCAGTTCGGAATCCTGCAACCCACCCGCCGCCGGCCCGATGGCGCAATCTCCGCCATCCCGGAGGACACACAAACCGGTTGGTACCGACTCGATGTCGAGGCCATAGATCAGACCTTGCCCTACAACCTGCTTCCTGTGGTCCTGCAGCTGACGCCCGCCGGCAGAGAGGGCGCTGGCAATAGCCGCCCTCGCGCCGGATCCGATCTGAACTCTCTTCCCCATCGCATCGAACCCGACCTGTCCTTTTCCGAGGGCAACCACCTCAGCTATGCCCTCCAATGGTTCGGCTTTGCCATCATCGCCGCCGTCGTATATGTCTCCATCGTCCGGCGGTCCGAAGCCCGCGACACGTGAGTTCAAACACATGCAACCTTGCCCGCCGAGCCGGTCTTCGCGGATCAACGCGCCATCGCTACCCTTGGAATACGACATGCGCCCCCAGATTGATTCCCAATTCCGCTTAACGATTCAGTCCAGGGGTCCAGCATGAGCAGCCAGCGCAAACTGCTCGTCGCTGCCATCATCTCGGCCTCCCTGGCCGTGATGATCAGCTCCGGCATCCGTTCCAGCTTCGGCCTTTTTCTCACGCCCATCACCGCAGCGCTGGGAACCGGGCGCGAAAACCTGAGCATCGCATTCGCCGTCAACAATCTTCTTTTCGGTCTCCCTCTGATCGGCCTCCTCTCGGACCGTTTCGGCCCCCGGCAGGTGGTCATCGCCGGGTCGGCCATGTACGCCGCCGGCCTGCTGCTCGTGACACTCGTCACCACGACGATGGGCCTGTCTCTCTCCTTCGGACTGCTCGTCGGCCTCGGAATGAACGCCACCTCATTTGTCGTCGTCTTGGGCGCGGTGGCCCAACTGGTCCCTGAAGAGCAGCGCAGCCGCGTTTTCGGCATCATCACCGCGATGGGTTCCGCAGGCATGTTCGTGGTGCCGCCCCTGGCCCAGCTTCTCCTTTCGAATCTCGGCTGGCAGGGGGCGCTCTACGCCCTCGCCGCCGTCCCCGCCGTCGTCGCGCTTATGGCATTCGGTCTCCCCCGTCGTTCGGGCAACCGGCAGGACAACGCGCATACACCGCAGGTCGACGAGCCTTTCCGCGATGTTCTGCAGAGAGCCTTCCGCCACCGCGGTTTCCTGCTTCTGACGACCGGCTTCTTCGTCTGCGGCTTCCACGTCGCTTTCATCAGCGCCCACTTGCCCGCCTTCCTCGGCGACCATGGGCTGCCCGAATTCGTCGCCGCCGGCGCGCTCGCGCTCGTAGGCGCATTCAACATTCTCGGCTCCATGACGTTCGGCTGGCTTGGCGACCGCTTCTCGCGCAAAAAGATGCTGAGCCTCATCTACCTTGGCCGCGCCGTCGTTATCCTCATTTTCCTGCTCACACCGGTCACACGCGCCTCCGCCCTCGTCTTCGGCGGTTCAATCGGTTTCCTCTGGCTCGCCACGGTGCCGCTGACGAGCGGTTCGGTTGCCCATTTCTTCGGGGCGCGCTACCTTTCAACCCTCTACGGCATCACCTTTTTCAGCCATCAGATCGGCGCATTCATCGGAGTCTGGCTGGGAGGACGCTTCTACGATGCCACCGGCTCCTACACGCCGCTCTGGATCGCGGGCATCGCGCTCGGCATCTTCGCCGCGCTCGTCCACCTGCCAATCCCTGAACGCGCCGAACTCTCATCCGCCCCTGCCGCAGCCGATTGAGCTGCGCCGCCTGGAGACCTCCCTTCCGCTGGCCTGGAACCAGGACGATGCCAGCAGTTCACACGCCGAAACAACGAAACAAGGACGCCACATGACGACAACGCAACCGCAACGTGCCGGATTCTCAGTTCATCGCCTGTCCCGCGTGGACAACCTGCTGCAACGCTACGTCGAAGGCGGCTACCTGGCCGGGGCCATCGGCCTCATCTACCGCAAGGGCCAAGTCGCATACAAGAACGCCTTCGGCCATCGCGACCTCGAGGCCGATCTTCCCATGACTGAGGATACAATCTTCCGCATCTACTCCATGACAAAACCGATCACCTCCGTGGCCGTTCTGATGCTCTTCGAAGACGGCCACTTTCTCCTCGATGATCCCATCGAATCCTATCTGCCGGAATTTGCCGGCGTACAGGTCTGCGCAGGTGACCTCGCCAACCTCGTCCCGCCCATTCGGCCCCCTTCAATCAAGGACCTCCTGATGCACACTGCCGGCCTCAGCTACGGCTGGGGCGACGACTCTCCCGTCGAAAAACTCTACGGCCAGACCCTCGGCAACATCGAGCTTCTGTCTCTGGAGACCTTCGTCCGGAAACTTGCCCCGTTGCCCCTGCTATACCATCCCGGCACGCGCTGGCGCTACAGCCGCGCCACTGATGTGCTTGGCCGCCTGATCGAAGTGATCTCCGGCAAGACGCTCGCAGAATTCTTCCAAAAGGAGATCTTCGGGCCGCTCGCCATGACCGATACCGGCTTTCACGTCCCGGCAGAGTCGGTTGACCGCTTTGCCGCCTGTTACAGCCCGCCCGGCGGTTTCAACTTCGGCAGCGATCTCGCCAACAGGGCAAACAGGAGACCCGGCCATCGCGACGCGCATCAGGAACCTGCCGCGGGGTCGATTTCACTGTATGACGCGCCGGCCAAAAGCCGCTTTACCCGGCCTCCGACCTTTCTCTCCGGCGGCGGCGGCCTCGTCTCCACTCTTGACGACTACCTGCGCTTCAGCCAAATGCTGCTCAATGAAGGTGTCCTGGACGGAACACGCCTGCTCGGCCCCAAAACTGTGCAACTGATGCGCGCCAACCATCTGCCGCCCGACCTCGTTCCCATCGAAATTGGCGACGGTCCCCGCGCCGGCCACGGCTTCGGCCTTGGCATGAGCGCCCTGGTCGATCCACATGCCTTCGGCTTCCCCGGTAGCGTCGGCAACTATGGGTGGGGCGGCCTGGCCACGACTCGATTCTGGATCGACCCGCTGGAAGAGATGGCCGCCCTGCTCATGACCCAGTTCATTCCCTCCGACTACTACTCAATCGAACGTGAATTCACTCTGGCCGTCTATCAAGCGCTCGTCGACTGAGCTGAAAGACTGTGGCAGTTTGCCGAAAGTCTGGCATATCGGAGTTCGGGCGCCCATACCCCATACAAACTCAAGGAATCCCAATGTCCACCAATCAAATGCAACGTGCCGGCTTCTCTGTCCAACGCCTCTCCCGTATCGACAGGCTGCTTGAACGCTACGTCGATGAAGGAAAACTTGCCGGTGTCCTCGGGATGGTTTGCCGCAACGGCGAAACTGCCTACTGCAACGCCTTCGGCCATCGCGAACTCGAGACCGGGCAGCCCATGACCGAAGATACAATCTTCCGCATCTACTCAATGACCAAACCGATCACCGCTGTCGCCGCCCTCATGCTGTTCGAGGATGGCCGTTTCCTCCTCGACGACCCGGTGGCCGACTACCTGCCTGAATTCTCTGATGCCCAGGTCTGCGTCGGCGACCTCGACAATCTTGTGCAGCCGCAGCGCCCCCCGTCCGTCAAAGACCTCTTCATGCACACCGCCGGCCTGAGCTACGGCTGGGGGCAGGACTCCCCCGTCGAGAACCTGTATCGCCAGACCTTTGGCGAACGCCAGCAGCTGTCCCTGCAGGAATTCGTGCAGAGCCTCGCGGCGCTGCCCCTGCTTTACCACCCCGGCGCCCGCTGGCGCTATAGCTATGCCACCGACGTCCTCGGCCGCCTCGTCGAGGTTGTCTCCGGCAAATCGCTCGACGATTTCTTCCGCCAGGAGATTTTCACGCCGCTCGCCATGGATGACACAGACTTCCACGTCCACGCCGACTCCGTAGACCGGTTCTCCGCCTGCTACTGTCCCCCCGGCGGCTTCACCCTCGGCAGCGATACCGATTCCGACGACAAACCAGGCGACAACGGATCCGCCATCGCCCTCCACGAAGCCTCTCGCGACAGCCGCTTCACCCGGCCTCCTGCCTTTCTTTCCGGCGGCGGCGGCCTCGTCTCCACCCTCGGCGACTACCAGCGCTTCTGCCAGATGCTCCTCAACGGCGGCGCCCTCGATGGCAACCGGCTCCTCGGACCCAAGACCGTCGAACTGATGCGCGCCAACCATCTGCCGCCCAGCCTGATTCCGATCGGGATCGGCGACAATGTCGACGCAGGCTATGGCTTCGGCCTGGGCGTAAGCGTGCTCACGGATCTCCCCGCCACCAGCACGCCCGGCAGCGTCGGGAACTACGCCTGGGGCGGCGCCGCGTCCACCCAATTCTGGATCGATCCCGTCGAAAACATGTTCGGAATCTTCATGACCCAGTTCATGCCTGCCGGTCACTACCCCACTGCCCGCGAATTCCGTGTCGCCGCCTACCAGGCTCTGATCGACTGAACCCCGACAACCGCCGGAGCTTCACATGCCCATCCCCAAGGAGCCGCGCCTGCTTCGCATCGCCGTCGTCGGAGCCGGAGCCATCGCCCAGATCGCGCATCTGGATTCCTGCCGCAAAGGACGCAATACCCAGCTATACGCCCTCTGCGAAGCCGCGCCCGATCTCCTGGCCCGCGTCGCCGCCATCCATCGTCCCCAGCGCAGCTTTACACGCTATGCCGACATGCTGGCCGATCCCCAGGTCGAGGCCGTCATCGTCGCCGCAGCCGATCAGTTCCACGTCGACCTCGCCGTCCAGGCCCTCAGAGCCGGCAAGCATGTCCTGGTCGAAAAGCCCATGGGCGTCACAGTCGAAGAATGCGAACGGCTGCGCGACGAAACTGACGCCTCCGGTCTCACCCTCCAGGTTGGCCACAACCGCCGCTTCGACCCCGGCGTCATCCACGCCCGCCGCTTTATCCAGGAAAGAATCGGCGGCCTCATGTCCGCCCAGCTCTGGTACTACGACTCGGTCCACCGCTACACCATGACCGACGCGCTCCAGCCGCTCGTCGAGTCCAGCGCCGGCGCACTCCGTCCAGCGGGCAATCCCAAAGCTGACCGCCGCCGCTATCTCATGCTGGCCCACGGCAGCCATCTGACCGACACAACACGTTTCCTCGCAAAGAGCGAAATCGTGCAGGCGCGCGCCCGCTACCTGCACCGTTTTGACCGTCACTGCTGGTTCGTAGACGTCGCATTCGCCGACGGCAGCCTCGGCAATCTGGAGTTGACCATCACGGTCGCAGGCGACTTCGAAGAGGGTTTCCGCATCCAGGGCGAACATGGCAGCGTCCGCGGCCGCCTGCCCCTTTCCTGGTACCACAAGGCCGGCGCGGTAGAGTGCTTTTCCACCGAGGACGACCTCTACACGCGCCCGCTCGGCCAGGATGGCCACGGCTACCGCCAGCAGCTCGAAGGCTGGGCCGATACCATCCTCCATGGCAAGCCCCAATGGGGCGCCACCGTCCACGACGGCCTCGCTTCCATGCGCGCCATGGCGGCCATCGCCCGCTCGGCCGCCAGCGGCGGCGGCTGGGTTGAACTCGAATCAGTCAAAGGAGGAGTCTGAATGGAAATCGGGATCTTCGCGCGTACCTTCGAAGCACCTTCGTTGGCAGGCGTCCTCGACGCAGTCACCCAACACGGCATCCGCCGCATCCAGCTGAACATCAGCTCCATGGGGCGCGCCGACATGCCCGACGGCCTGAATGCCGCCGCCTGCCGCAAAGCCCGCCAGGAAATCGACGCCCGCAACATCAACGTCGACTCCCTCTCCGCCACCTACAACATGATCCATCCGGACCCGGCCGCCCGCGCCCACGGCATCAGCCGCCTCGCCCTCCTCGCCTCGCACGCCGCCGAGCTCGGAACAGACCTCCTCACACTCTGCACCGGCACCCGCAACCCGCATAACATGTGGCAGGATCACCCCCAAAACAGCTCGCCCGAGGCCTGGTCCGATCTCCTGGCCGCCATGGAACAAGCGCTCGCCCTCGCCGAAGAACACGACGTCCGTCTCGGCATCGAACCCGAAGTGTCAAACGTCGTCAGCTCTCCCGCCAAGGCCCGCAAACTGTTGGACACCATGCGCTCCGACAGGCTCACAATCGTCATGGACGGCGCCAACGTCTTTCCAGCAGGGACCATTCATCGCCAGCGCGAAATCCTCGACGAAGCCTTCCATCTGCTTGGCGACCGCATCGCCCTCGCCCACGCCAAAGACCTCAGCCGCGACGGCGAAGCGGGACACGAAGCCGCCGGCGCCGGCCTGCTCGATTACGACTACTACCTGCGCCTCCTCCGCCAAAGCGGCTACACCGGCGCCCTCGTGCTCCACAGCCTCACCCCGGCGCAAGTGCCCGGCTGCGTTCGCTTCCTGCAGGAGAAACTGCAAAGGCTTAATTGACTTCGGACATCGAAAGACTCGCTGTTCTGACAACCCTTACTGGAAGATTGCACAGCCATCCTGATCGCCCGTTTGCTGCCGCCAACAAACTGCCGACCGAACGCCTACACCAGGGAAAGCAGGGAAACGCGCCATGACCCCATCGATGTCCGTTTCAGAAGTGCTTGAATCAGCCCTCTACGTACAGGACCTTTCGGCCGCTGAACAGTTCTACACGCGAATACTCGGACTCACCCTGTACTCGAAACTCGACGGCCGCCACGTCTTCCTGCGATGCGGCCAGCGAATGGTGCTCCTCTTCAACGCCAAGGCAACCGCAGTTTCTGCCGGCGGCGCCAATGATGCGCCCGTCCACGGCGCGACCGGACCCGGGCACCTGGCCTTTGCCGTGCCCCTGAGCGAAATCGATCAATGGAAGGAACACCTGGTCGAACACGGAGTCGAAATCGAGAAGGAAATCCACTGGGAGGGGTGCCGCTCGCTTTACTTCCGCGATCCCTCCAACAACAGCGTCGAGATTACCTCGCCCCTGCTTTGGAGAATCCCCGAAGAGTCCATCCTTCCTCCCAGGGCCGGACCCAGGCCGAGGTAGAGGACCCGACAAGCTGAGAACGCGCCGCCCCATCAGACCATCGCCCCTGTAATGGCGGCCGCTGTGCGCGTCCGAACCTGAAACGCGGACCCAGGGATCAAGAAGGCCTCTATCCTTGTACGGCCGCGAACCTCCCGCAGCCGAGATTCGCTGCTATTTGGCCTTTCTGCCGTCTAGCTGTCACCGTCCGTTGCGCCAGGAAACAGTTCCTCCATCCACCTGCGCCAACGCGGCTCCTCACGCGCAACGACCTCCGCCGCATCCGCCCCGTACAAATAAAACCTGACCGACAACAGTACCTGCCCGTCAACCGGCCACACAAACAGATGCACTGCGCCGCCGGTCGGTTCGTCAATGTGCAAAATAACTTCCGTATCGTCAGGCACGGCGTTTACCTCGCCGCCAAACTTCATCCTCCCTCCAGCCGCCTCGAACCGCTCTCCCGGCGCCTTCCCGGAAAAGCCGAGCGCGCCAGCCAGCTTCTCCCACGCCCCGGAATCGGCGCCGACTGAACCCAACCACTCCAGCAGCGCGCTCGGCTGACTCCGATAACGGGTCATAAAGAGTTGCAAGATGCGAAAGAACGCGGGCCAGCCCGCCTCTGTCGCCTCAATGTGGCTATCGTATGTGTCGCTGTCGTCGAATAGACTGTGCTCAACGCGCACAACGCACGTCTCCCCTTCCCCCTCCACGATGCTCCATACCGTTGCGACCTCAGGCCCTCCCGGTATGAACTCATCGCTCGTTACCGCAAAACCACGCGGCGGGTTCCACGCCGTGATCGTCGCAGCCGAATCCATCCCCATCCCAAAATCGATCAGGAGCCGCGACGGCTGCCCGTCCGCTCCCTTCTCAAACTCCGATCGTGTAAACCACGATGAAAGTCCGGCGTCTGTGCTGATCGCCTCCCACACCTCTTCCACAGTGCCCGGCGTCTCTACCTCCGCCCGCACCCATCTCCGCCCGGATTCGTCTACTCTTACAGACATAGTCTCTCCAATCTGATTTCCTGGCTCCGGTTCTCTCCCTCCGATCCTCTCCCAATTCCCTGCTTCCTGCAACTTGCCAGGCTGTAGTAAGCTAATTCCCGCATCGCCAATCGCGTTAGCCTGCAGGCTGGGAGTTGACCCGCGCCAGCTGCGAGATTTCCAGCTGCAGCGCTCTACTGTCAAAGGAAATGCCCGTGGACATCCAACTCATCTTTCGAACGTGGGTGAATGCCCTGACCAAGCCCGGCGAGGATTTCTTCGCCGCCGAACGGCAGAATCCCTCCGCGACGTTGTCGACCGCGCTGACATGGATCATTGCTGCTTCGGTTATCGCCGCTTTGCTCAATGCGCTCCGATCCAGCTTATTCTCGTCAACAATGGGCGGGTTTGAACAGTTCATGGACCTGCTTCCTCCTGACATGCAAAGCGACTTCGGCCCTATTGACGTACCCGGCGATGCCGGAGGAACGGCATTCAGCTTCGCCTACATAATACTCGGCCCCGTCAGCTTCCTCATCGGAGTGGGCATCTACCACCTGATCGCAAGGATTCTGGGTGGGAGTGGACAGTTCGGGCGCTATACCTATCTCTATTCCACCTTTGCCGCCCCTATCATGATCGGCACCTCCATCCTCGGATTCATACCTGTGCTTGGAGGCTGTGTCAGCGCTATCCTGGCAATCTACCAGCTCGTCCTCGCCTACTATGCAACAAAGGTAGAATACAGCCTGACTGAAGGCAGGGCCATCATCGTCGTTGCCGCCCCGCTCCTCGCTGGACTCTTCCTGGCTGCTTGCCTTGTAATTTTTGCCCTCGGCGCAATTCTTTCGGTCCTGAGAGCTATCGCATGACCATCATCGACGCCCACAACCACCCCGACTGGCTCGGACACGATCTGCCCAAATTTCTCGCCAACATGGACCGCCTCGGCATCGGACTCCCTTGTCATTTGTCCAGTGCACGTACCCCATAGCGCCCTTACGAGTTCACCCACGAATCCGGACAGCACCCCGCTCTACGATCAAGTTGCCGCGCTCACCCAATGCAGCTACAATGAACGTATGGGCTATGAATGGGACGAATGGGCACGCGCCTACAAATCGTTGTCTTCACCTGGCGCGGAGCGGATATCCGTGTCATCAGCCTGCGCAAAGCCAACTCTCGAGAGGAAAGAAGCTATGAAAAGTGATGAAGTCAAAGGAAAGTCATTTGAAGAAACCGCAGTAGAATACGGGGAGGACGCCGCCATCGAAGCGGGCATCGAAGCTGATCCCGATACTCTGGAACTGAATGAAGCGTGGTTTGACAAGGCGCGTCCCGCCAGTGAGGTAGTTCCGACTATTGTTGAACGTTATCAGGACACGCAGAGAAAGAAGCGAATAGGCAAAAAGGTCATGCTTCCCATTCCTCTGGATGCCGATCTCGCCGAGCGCATTCGCAGCATCGGGCCCGACTGGGAACAGGTAGTAAACGACGAACTCCGACGAGCGTTTTCTCGCTCTTAGAGTCGAATTCCTTCCCTCGCCCCATGACTGAATCATGCGCCCGCGAAGTACAAAACCAGTCCTCCTCCTTCTGAATCGGTGACAAAGGTGCTTGAAACTGACGCCCGGCCCATGGTTGCTACCCGCTTTCGGTCGCTGTTTAGCTCCGCAGTGCCAGGTCCGACGATGACTGGACAGGTACGATTTGAGGCCGAATTCCCATCTTGTCCGGCATTCCTGTTTGCACCGCTTTTTCGGCAACTTATTGTGAAAGCAATTGCTTTCCTGACGAGCCTCCTGTGCCCGCAACGATACTCTTACCCGCCGCAAGACACGCGGCGCCAGCCAGATCCGCGGCTGTCGAATGTCCCCTTTGACGGGAATAACCACCTGTGACCATCATCGACGCCCACAACCACCCCGACTGGCTCGGACACGATCTGCCCAAATTCCTCGCCAACATGGATCGCTTCGGCATCGACAAGACCTGGCTCCTCACCTGGGAATGCCCGCCCGACGAGTACAATCCGGCCAGCTACTACCCAGCCATGCACTTCGGCAGCGGCAGCGCCTACCCCGTCCCCTTTGAATCCTGCCTGCGCTACAAACAGGCCGCCCCCGACCGCTTCATACTCGGCTATGCCCCCGACCCCCGCCGCCCCGAAGCCATCGACCAGCTCCATGCAGCCATCGAGATTCACGGCGTCCAGGTCTGCGGCGAAATCAAGCTGCGAATGCTCTACGACAATCCCGATGCCCTGCGGCTCTTCCGTTTCTGCGGCGAAAAAGGACTGCCAATCACCTTCCATATCGACTATCCCATCCCCACAGGCCACAGTTATCCCCGCACCGACTGGTGGTACGGCGGCAGCATCGACTCCTTCGAGCGGGCTCTGCAGGCCTGCCCTGACACCATCTTTATCGGCCACGCCCCCGGTTTCTGGGCCCATATCTCCGGCGACGACCAGTTCGACAGAGTCGGCTACCCCAAAGGCCCGGTCCTGCCCGGTGGCAGACTGTTCGACCTCTTCCGCGCCTATCCCAACCTCTACGCAGACCTCTCCGCCGGTTCCGCCTACACCGCGCTGACACGCGATTTCAGCCAGCTCGAACAACCCCCTTTCTCCCCTCACACCGGACCCTCCGCCGAGCCCTTCCTGCTCGAGTTCCAGGACCGCCTCCTCTTCGGCCGCGACCACTTCGACGACCGCATGCAATCACTGCTCAACAACCTGCAACTACCCCCGCAAGCGCGCCAAAAAATCTTCAGCGCCAATGCAGAATCTCTCCTGTCCTGAAAGCCAGCGGTCCCCTCTGTTCTGCATCACCCAGAACGCCCCAACTTTCTCGCTTCACTGCCCCCCACCTGCAAAACCCAATCCAACCCCCTCCAGCAACAACCCAATGATTCCGCTCCGCCTCTGCCGTTCCCCTGCCTTTCCCCGCAGTTCCCCGGCCCTTCCCCCCCAGCACGTACCCCTTCCTGTTCAAAAAAAAAACGGGGGCCGCCCCGAACCGTAAGGGCGCCCCCCGTAAGCGGCGAAACGAATATGCGTGTTTCTCCCTAAGCAGAGCCAAATCCACAGGGATCCGTCTCTGGCCCGACCAGCTCCTGGCTTCAAAACGACCAGCTAAGGCCAATGCCGCACTGCCTTAATCCGCCAAAGCCCCCTCCGCCCCCAAGGCGGTCGCCATCAAGCGCCGGTAGCGGGCCGCGTCCACACCTGTGATAACATCGAGCGTCGCCCATCCGTCAGCTTCATCCTCGCGCTGCATCGCGATGCGCCGGTCAAAGACCGTTGCCCCCCGCGTCGCGCCCCCCGCCAGCTCCACATGCATCGACCGGCGCTCCACCGTCGCTCCCTCCGGATCGATCACCGCGGCAACCGTCCCCGCGTCCCCGATCAGCGAAAAGTCCGCCCCAAAAAAACGGCAATAATGCAACCCAATACCGCCTGCAATCCGCGCGCCTGCCCCCTCCGCTCTCGACAGCGCCCTCGCCTCTTCCCGCGTATACCCCACCTGGATGAACGGATCCAGCGGATACAGCGTTACCGGCAGCCCGCTCTGCAGAACAACGGCAGCCGCCTCCGGATCGTACCGAACGTTGAACTCCGCCGCGGCCGTCGTATTCCCCGGCGCCGCGTACGTGCCCCCCATCACATAGAGCCGTCTGATCTTCTCACCAATCCGCGGATACATCCGCAGCAGCATCGAAATATTGGTCAGCGGCGCAAGACAGATCAGAGTCATCGGCTCGGAAGCCTCCGAAAGCGACTTCCGCAGGAATTCAACCGCATGGGCTTCCACCGTTTTTCTCCGCGGCGCCGGCAGCCCCAGATCGCCCATCCCATCGCTGCCATGCAGCGCGGGGGCAGGCAGCCCCGGAGCCACCATCGGCCGGTCCATCCCTGCCGCCACCGGTGTCGTCCCCGCGCCGATCGCGTCCAGCAGCGCAAGCGTGTTCCTGACAACCTTCTCCAGCGAACAGTTTCCGGCCACACATGTAATGCCCCGTACATCCAGTAGCGGCGACGCCATCGCCAGCAGCAGCGCCAGCGCGTCGTCGCCGCCGGTGTCCACATCCATCAATACAGGCAGCGATTCTGACATCCTGACACTCCTGTTGCTACGACATTCCGCGAGTCGTGTCCATTGACAGGCCCCCGCGCCTTGCCAGCGCCAGCGCAAAGACCGCCATCAGCAGAGCCCCCAATACCGGCGCAACGACCAGCCCCTCCAGAGCCCTGTCCAGCGTCATCTGATCCGCCAGCCATCCGGTCAAGGTGGCGCCCAGGCCCCCCGGCCACCAGCCCAGCCCCATCACCAAGCCGGATGCCATCGCCAGTCCTCGCGGCCATACCTCCTGCGCGATCACGACCGTGGTCGGGTACGTGCAGCCCAGCAAAAACCCAATCGCGGCCGCGTAGATGAACTGCGCGCTGCCGCCCGCGTGAATGAACAACCAGTATGCCGGCCCCAGGAGGGCGAAACAGGCCAGCAACACCTGCCAGCGCCCAAATCTGTCAGACAGGATGCCGCCAAACAGGCTGCCCACCCCGACCAACAGCGACATGACAAAAAGCATCTGTCCGCCATACACGACCGAATACCCGCGGTCCTCCAGAAGCGTCGGCAGATAGGTGATCAGGCTGAGCTGGAACCACGCTCTCGTCATCGCAAAAACTGTGATCAGGACCAACCCCAGCAGAAAGCCCTGCCCCGCCCGCGACTGCCGCTGCCGGTGCGCCTCGCGGTCCCCGCGGCTCTCGCTCCCAAGCCCGCCCACCAGCCAGACGGCTGCAATCAACACCAGCGGCAGGAGAACAACCGTCCCCCTCAGGCCCAGCAACCCTAATCCAAATGCCAGCAACAGCGGAGAGCCCGCCGACCCCAAATTGCCCCCGACCGCAAAAAAGGAGACCGCGCGCCCTCTCCTGCCGTCAACAGTGGCCTTCGTAACGACCGATGCCCCCGCCGGGTGAAACGCCGCCGAGCCAAACCCGGCCAGCGCCACCCCCACAAGCAGAGTCCAGTAGTTGCTGCTGAAGCCCAGCACAGCCATGATCAGCCCCAGCCAGACCACGCTCAGCGCCGTGATGCGCCTCGCATCCCACCGGTCAATGAAATAACCGAAAAACGGCTGCGCCAGCGCCATCGTCGTTGTCCCGACCATCGTCACCACGCCGATCTGCCCATAGCTCAGCCCGTACTCAGCGCGGAACAGCGGAAAGAAGACCGGCAGGTACTGATGGAAGAGCTCCAGCACAAAGTGCCCGCCCGCGACCAGAAATACCGTGTTCGTCAAGAACGCCCGCCGGCGTATCGTCTGGGGGAATGATTGAACCCGTTCGTCTCTGATCATTTCGCCATTTTCATCGCTATTGTCTGGCCTCAGGGCCTGACTGAACCCTCCGCCGCCTGTCGATCCCCGAACCAACCCCTGAGGCCCGCCGCTTCAGACCAAATCCCCGCCCCGCCGCAGACTCATAAAAGGAAAGAGGGATCGAAGATCAGGAATCTTCATCCCTCCGCCCAAGCCATGATAATATGCAAACAGGGAACTGGCAACTTGTGCCGATTCCCGCTTGCCTCCCCAAACCTCGCCCGCATTGCCAGCAATCTGGCCGCCGCAGGGGGCGGCGTATACAACATGTTCAACGTCTGTGCCGGCTGCGGCATCTATCGCGTCGACAAGGCCGTAACCGAACCGGCCGGCGTCGTCGAACCCGCCCCGCCCAATGCCCGGCCTGACTTCCGGCAGGTGACACGGACCGCCCTGGCCGCCTGCCCGCACTGTGGACACAACCATCCCTTCCTGCGCCAGCCCCTCCTCCTGGTCGGCGGCGCCAGCGCAACCGGCAAGAGCGCCATCCTTCAGCAGCTGACAGGCCGTGTCACCGCAGCCGTCCTCCTCGAAGCCGACCTCCTCTGGCTGCAAGAGTTCGAGAATCCAACCGACGGCCACCGCAGATTCTTCGAAACCTGGCTACGCCTCGCAAAGAACATCGGCCAGAGCGGACGCCCCGTTGTCCTCTTCGGCGCCGGCCTGGCCGTGCCCGAAAACATCGAACCCTGCCTCGAACGACGTTACTTCAGCCGTCTCCACTACCTCGCCCTCGTCTGTGACGAAGACGAGCTTCGCCGGCGTCTCCTCGCCCGGCCCGCATGGCGCGGGAGCGGCCAGCAGCGGCGGCTCAAAGAACAGCTGGACTTCAACCGGTGGCTTCAAGAGGAGGGTCCGAATCAGTCGCCCCCCTTAACCCTGCTGGACACGACCGACGCCACCATCCAGGAGGCCGCTGACGCCGTCAAGGATTGGATCGCCCTCTTGCTTGAGCTTCAGGCCCCAGCCGCGCCTTGACCAATGACCTTCTCCAGCCCCCTTTGGCGCAACCGGGCATTCACAAGGCTCTGGATCGCCCACGTCACCTCCGGCGCCGGAACAGCCGTCACCAACGTCGCCCTGCCCCTGGCAGCCGTTCTCGTTCTCGGCGCAACGCCCGCGCAGATGGGCCTGCTTGCCGCCGCCGCGTCTCTCCCCAACCTGCTCTTCGGCCTGGTCGCCGGCGTCTGGGTGGACAGAGTCCCCCGCAGGCCAATCCTGGTCTGGTCCGACCTCGGACGGGCCCTTCTCCTTCTCTCCATACCCGCAGCCGCCTGGCTCGGCCAGCTATCCTTCTCCCACATCTGGCTCGTCGCCTTTGCCGTCGGCACGCTCACCGTCTTCTTCCAGATCGCGGCCATTTCCGTCCTGCCCGCCCTCGTAAAGAAGAGCCAGCTCATTGACGCCAACAGCAAACTCTCCACCAGCGAGGCCGTGATTGGCATCGCCGGACCCGCCGCGGCCGGCGGTCTCGTGCAGCTCTTCAGCGCACCCAGAACAATTCTCCTCGACGCCCTGTCCTACCTCCTCTCTGCCCTCGCCCTGAAAGGCCTCAAAGAGGAAGAAGCGCAGCCCGCAACGCAGCGCAGCGACGAAGAAGCCGCCGCCGCGGGATTCCGGTCCGCCGCGATTCTGATCTACAAGGAAGTTGGGGAGGGAATAAACGAGCTACTTCGAACGCCACTGCTGAGAGCGCTCACAGTTACATCCAGTCTGGGGATGCTGGCCGGCTCGATCTCTGCAGCTGTGCAGATGCTCTTTCTCGTCGACCAGCTCAACTTCACGCCGACCGTCATCGGAATCGTTGCCGCCTGCGGCGGTGTCGGCTCCCTCATTGGCGCGCTGCTCGCCGGAAACCTGGCGCGCGTCCTCCAGGCCGGCAAAACACTCGTCCTGGGAAAGCTTCTGTGGATCGCCGGCAGCCTGCTGCTGGCCGGCGCCGACCTGACCGGCTTCGAACTGGCTGCCGCCGGGGTCGCCCGCGCGCTGGTCGGTTTCGGCAGCGCCATCTACTTCGTCAATCAACTCAGCCTGCGCCAGGCAATCACCTCCGTGCGCCTCCTGGGCCGCGTCACCGCAGCCCGCCGCTTCCTGCTCTTCGGCGTGGCAACCATCGGCGCCTTCATTGGCGGCGCGCTCGGCGAAACCATCGGCCTCCGGGCGACGCTGCTCACCGCCTCCGCCGCCCTGCTCGTCGAACTGGCCCTGCTCTACCTCTCAAGAGTCAGGCGGGCACACATCGCCTAGCCGCCAGCAGGGTTCTCATCCCCGCCCCCTCCGCTCAAAGACCCTCCCCCTCTCAGATACGCCACCCCGTACCTCGCGCAGTGCCCCGCAGTTCCCCGTTCCTCCCCGCAGTGCCCCTGCTCTCCCCCGCCATCGTCCCGAAGTCAACGCGATAGGATCGCAGAAGTAACACCAGCGCCCCCGCCAGCAGCATACCCGCAAACAACCAGAACATCCCGCCGTACCCCAATCCGCCAATCAAGAGGCCCCCCAGCACCGGTCCGGCCACCTTGCCCCCATTTTTGAGCGAACCGGCCAGCCCCATCCCCGCGCCAACCTGGCCCGCCGGCGCCTGCTCCGCAATCAATGCCACCGTCGCCGGGAAGATCAACGCCTGCGCCCCGCCCATCGCCGCCGCAACCGCCAGCAACCCCACCGTCCCGCCAGTCGTAAGCAGAAATGGCAGCGTCAATGCCAGGCAGATCATCCCCAGCGATACGGCCCGGAGATGGCCCAGCCTATCGCCCAACCGCCCGCCCCACGGCTTTAGCAGGATCAAAACGCCCTCTTGCGCGCTGAAAAACAGCCCGATCTCCGCAGTCGTGTACCCCGCCGTCAGAGCGTAAATCGGCAAAAACGCCTTGATCACGTAGGTCACCACATACACCGCCGCCTCCAACGCGCCCGAAAGCCACACCGCGGGCGTCGCCGCCACCGCCGCCTCCCGCCTGGCAAACTTCCGCACTGCCTCGAAGTCAACAGCCCAGCTGCCTGCCCCCCTGCCTTCCGGCCTGGAACGGAGCGAGTCCTCCCCCTGCCGCCGATGCCCATCCCCTCCCAACCAAAGCACCGGCACAAACGCCCCCATACTCAACACGCCGATCAACGTGAAGACAGCGACCGGATCCAGAGACAGCAGCAGCCAGCCCGCCGCGGCCGGCCCCACCAGGTAGCCCCCGCTGCGCGCCATCCCAAACCACCCAAGGCTCTCCGCCTTTCGTTTGCCGCCCCGTTCCGCCACATACGCAACCGTGACCGGGCCATAGATTGCCGTCGCCGTACCATGCAGCAGGCGAATGGCCACCAGCTGGCCCGGTGTCTCGATAAGCGTGTACAAAAAGGGCACGCCCGCGAAAATAAACGTCCCGATCAAGAGCCACAACCGTCGCCCCATCCGGTCCGAGAGCAGACCGAAGAGCGGCTTCGTCGCCATGCCTGTCAGCGTCGAGACCGAAACAATTACGCCCAGCAGCGCATCCGACGCGCCCAGCGAAGCCGCGAAGATCGGCAGCAGCGGCGTTTTGCCCATCTGATAGGCGCTTCGAACAATGAAGTCCGCCAATGAGATCCGCAAGAGCGCAGGAAACCCTGCGCTCTTGCGTCCAGCAACGAGGACTCGCATATCGAAAATTCTACACGACGACCGGCGGCACGTCTGCCGCCTGAACCGCCGCATTGAAGTCTGCCACACTCTCTCCCAAAATCGATTCCAGCTTGTCAAACTGGGCATCCACCTGGTTGCTCAGTTCCTCGAAAACATCATGGGCCTGGCGCGGCGGCGCCGCGTCCGCGGCCGCGATCACACTAATCAGATTGTGCAGCTTGGCGTTGAGCATCGTCCGCAGCCGCAACCGGTCAAAGGCTACCTTGGCCTCCGGCTGGACGAGCTCAGACTCAACCTCGCCCAGCTGCTCAGCGATCTGGTCCGCCCTCTCCTGGACCGCGCGCTTCGTTTCCTCGTCGGCTTCACTCTCCGCCACCATCTCCGCCATCGTCTTCACCCGCGCACGCGCCCGCCGCAGCCGCTTGACCGCCCGGTGCGTCTCCGACAGCTTTCCGTTCACCTCCTGCCACATGTCAAACTGGGCCTGCATCGCTTCCTCGCTGGCATTCACTCCTGGGTCGATGTAAATCTCAAACGTCTCCGTCTGGCTCTTGCCGTCAACCGTCAGCCGCGCCTGGTATTTCCCCGGTGGCGCCAGCGCCCCCGTGATGCTTTTCTCCGTGAAGGGGTCTCCCGGCAGCTCCTCGGCATCGGCATACCGCATGCTCCAGACAAATCGATTCAGTCCGGCATTGGTGGTGACGTACTGCGCAGAGGGGGCTTCCTCCTCCTCCGAGTCAGACCCCGCCGGCCTGGGCCCGTACGAACGGATCTCATTGCCGTCAGCGTCCAGAAACGTCAGGCAGACCTCCTCCGCGCCTTCCGGCAGCGTATAGTGGACAAGCACGCCCTGCGGCGGATTTTCGCCGCCGTCAATAATCCGCCGCACGTAGTCCCCGTTCACGTCCTTCTCGTCCCTGTACGTGATCAGCTGGCCGAATGCCAGCCCATAGCTGCGCCCTTCCCCGCGCGCCGGCCCAACGCTCCAGGGCAGCCACCTCCGCAGAGTCCTGCGCGGGGGGAACAGCCGCGCTCCCTCTTCATCGCTTTCGTCCAGCGAACTGACCTCCCGCAATGGAGTGAGATCATCGAGAACCCAGAAGGCTCGACCGTGCGTCGCCACCACAAGGTCATCGTCCTTGACCGCCATGTCGTAGACCGGCGCAACCGGCAGATTCCCCGGCATCCTCTGCCACGAAGACCCATCGTCGAAGGAAACGAATACACCCGATTCCGTCCCCACGTACAGCAGGCCCTCACGCGCCGGGTCCGCACGCAACATGCGCGTGATCTCCCCCTGGGGAAACGCTGCATCCAGCCGCTGCCAGCTCCGGCCCAGGTCCGTCGTCTTGAACAGATATGGGCTGTAGTCGTCCAGCTTGTAACGCGTGGCCGCCACATAGACGGTGGAAGGATCGTGCGCGCTCGGCTCGATCACTGTCACTAAGCTCCACTCCGGCAAATCCGGGGGCGTCACATCGCGCCAGCTGCCTCCCCCGTCCTCGCTGATATGCACCAACCCGTCGTCGCTCCCGGCCCAGAATAACCCCTTCTGATGCGCCGATTCGATAAACACCGATATCGTGCAATAGTGCTCGGCCCCGCTCGTATCCAGCGTAAGCGGCCCGCCCGAAGCCTCCAGCTTGCTCTCGTCGTTGCGCGTCAGATCCGGGCTCAGGACCTCCCACGAACTGCCCTCATCCGTCGTGCGGAAAACGTGGTTGCCGCACGTGTACAGAACGTTGCTGTCGTGCGGGCTGAACAGAATCGGAAACGTCCACGGGAAACGGTACTTCATCGTCTTGGCGCCGAACCCGCTGAACGGCTCCGGCCACACAGTCACCAGCCGAATCTGCTTCGTGCGGTGATCGTACCGCTGCAGCGCGCCCCCGCCCCCCGGCGAAGACCCCACCGCTCCCACGTAAACAATGTTGGGATCATCCGGCTTGACAGCGATGTACCCGCTCTCCCCCGTGCCCGCCGGGTAGCAGTCTCCCCACGGGATCGCGCCTTTCTCCGTCGCGCTCGGCACCGAAATGCTCGAGTTGTCCTGCTGCGTGCCGTAAACGCGGTACGGCAGCTGATTGTCCACGTCCAAATGGTAATACTGCCCCGTCAGCTGATTGTAGATCGTGCTCCACGTGTCGCCGCCGTTAAAGCTGACACAGGCGCCGCCGTCGTTTCCGTTGATCATCCGCTGCGGGTCCGCCGGATCGATCCACAGATCATGATTGTCCCCGTGCGGGGTCGCAATATCTTCCCAATTCTTGCCGCCGTCAATGCTCTTCCACATCTTCAGATTATTGACGTAAACTGTGTCCGGGTCCTGGGAATCCGCAAAGATGTGCATGTAATACCACGGCCGGTTGAGCAAATCCTGGTTATTGGTCAGCTGCTCCCAGTTCGCCCCGCCGTCATCAGAACGGTAAACGCCCGACTTGTCCCCCTCCGCCTCGACGATCGCCCACACCCGCCGCGGCTGCGCCGGAGAGACCGACACACCAATCTTCCCCAGGACCCCCTCCTGCGGCAGGCCTGGGTTGCGGCTGATATCCGTCCAACTGTCCCCGCCGTCAGACGACTTCCACAGCCCGCTGTCCGGGCCGCCGCTGATCAATTCCCAGAAGTGACGGTGTACCTGCCATATCGAAGCATAGAGTATGCGGGGATTGTTCACATCCAGCGCCAGGTCCACCGCCCCCGCCCTCTCGCTCACATGCAGGACGCGCTCCCAGGAGGCGCCTCCGTCAGTCGTCCTGTACACGCCGCGCTCGTCGTTCGGCCCGAACGCATGCCCCAGCGCCGCCACATACGCCACGTCGGGGTCGCGCGGATGGATGCGGATCTCCCCAATATGATGGCTGTCCCTCAACCCTACGTTTTTCCACGTCTCACCGCCGTCAGTGGACCTGTATACCCCGTCCCCCCAGCTTACATCCAGCCGGATCGTCGACTCACCTGTCCCCGCATAGATGACATTCGGGTCCGCCTCCGATACCGCCAGCGCGCCCACCGAAGACACAGCGAACTGCCCGTCCGTTATATTCTCCCAGTACTGCCCGCCGTCAACCGTCTTCCAGACCCCGCCGGCCACCCCGCCAAAATAGAAAACATTCTTATCGGTCGGATGTCCCGCCGCCGCCACCACGCGGCCGCCGCGCGGCGGTCCAATACAACGAAACTTGAGTGCGTCCCACGCCGACAGTTCGTTCTTCATCTTGAGCTCTCTCTCTTTTCTGTGCCTTCAATTTGGAAATCGCGCAACCCGACCGGATCCGCCCTGCTCATCCTCGCGCCACTCGGAAGCTGGCGGGCGCCGTCCCGAAAACGCCAATCTGACCCTTCCCGAATTCCCGTGCGCTGAGACGGAACGGCTCCCGGGCTCTCGACAAGGGCCGACAAAGACGCAAGGTCCGAGTCGGTTCACCTGAGCCGAGTCCGCAGTCGCCGCAAAAAAAGTCCTCTGGTAACACTACGCAAGTGGGAATCCAGCGCCTGACCAAAACGCGCATATCCTACCCGATTCTTCCCCGCTGGTCAAAACTGCCCCCCCAATCTCCGCGTCGCCAACCGTCTGAAAACTGACCACTGACCACTGCTTTTCTGGGCGGTCGCCCGCAAGCGGGCTCCCTTGTGCGGGGGGATTCCCCCCGCAACGCCCCCTACGGTCACGCCCCCTACGGTCACGCCCCGCTGCGACTGTGCGGCAAAGTTACAGAGTTGGCGCCCCGCCCAACCCGTCTTGAAACCCAGTCAGTCATGCCCTGCCCCGACACGGGTCGGGGCCTCAAGATCATGCCGCGCCGCGCACTCCCGTTTCGTCGCCAGTCGCGTGCGGCTTCCCTCCACTTACCGGTTTGCAGTCTGCGCCGATCTGACGCGACAATACAGGCGCCGCGCTGCCATGTCATAGCGACTGCAGCGCCCAACGATCCCCACCATTCACGCAAAGGAAAACACCATGCCACTGCTCTTTGACATGCCGCTCGACAAACTCCCAACCTACCAAGGCTCCAACCCCCGCCCCTCCGACTTCGACGAATACTGGGACGCCGCTCTCGCCGAGCTCGCCTCAGTCGATCCTGACGTGGAGCTCGTCGCCGCCGACTTCCAGGCCCCCTACGCCGAATGTTTCCACCTCTACTTCACCGGAACCCGCGGCGCCCGCGTCCATGCCAAACTGCTGCGTCCCCGCGGCGCCCAGGAGCCCCATCCCGCGCTTCTCATGTTCCACGGCTACAGCGGCAACGCCGGCGACTGGCAGAGCAAACTCGGCTACGTCGCCGCCGGCTTCACCGTCGCTGCCCTCGACTGCCGCGGCCAGGGCGGCGGCCGCTCCGTCGACGTCGGCGGCGTCCCCGGCTGGACGCTGCGCGGACATATCGTGCGCGGCCTCGCAGGCGAACCCGAAGACCTGCTCTACCGCCACACCTTCCTTGACACCGCACGCCTCGCCCAAATCGTCATGGACATGGATGACGTCGATGCCGAACGCGTCGGCGCAACTGGCGGCAGCCAGGGCGGCGCGCTGACCCTCGCCTGCGTCTCCCTCGAACCACGCGTCAAACGCGCCGCGCCCATCTACCCCTTCCTCTGCGACTACAAACGGGTCTGGGATCTCGACATGGACCAGAACGCCTACGCCGAACTGCGCGAATGGTTCCGCAACTTCGATCCGCGCCACGAACGCGAGGAAGAGGTCTTTACCCGTCTCGGCTACATCGACGTCCAGTTCCTCGCGCCTCGCATCCGCGCCGAAATCATGATGGGCGTCGGCCTCATGGACCAGGTCTGCCCGCCGTCCACGCAATACGCCGCATACAACAAGATCACCTCGCCCAAGCGCACCGTCATCTACCCCGACTACGGCCACGAGAAACTGCCCGACTTCGACGACATGATCTTCGAGTGGATGGGCGAGCTCTAACCAGGGAGAGAACTACGCCGCGTACACCGCCTGCCGCAATCCGCGTATATAGCCGATCGCGTACAACCTGCCAATCGAAGAATAGCCGGCGTGATCGTTGCTGTCTCCTTCCATCGTCGGCACGTGATCGGGCCGCAGCACGCCGTCGAAACCTATGTCGCGATAGGCTTCCATGCAGGCCAGCATATCGGTCTTCCCGTTGTCGTGGAACGTCTCGTTGAACTTCTCCGGCACGCCCCGCACGTCGCGGAAGTGGACGAAGTATATCCTGTCCTGCTCGCCGAAATGGCGGATCGCCGCCGGCAGGTCGTCGGTCATCAGCGTGAAGTTGCCCTGGCACAGACAGATGCCGTTGGCCGGGCTGGGAACCAGGTCGATCAGGCGCTGGAAATTCTCTACACTGCGCATGATCCGGCCCAGGCCCCGGATCGGCGACAGGGGCGGGTCGTCCGGATGCATCGCCATCTTCACGCCCGCCTCTTCCGCCACCGGCACAACCGCCTCCAGGAAATACTTCAGATTGTCCCACAGCTGCGCCTCGCTCACCTCTCCGTATTCGGTGAGCGGCGCGTTGCGCATCACGTCGTAATCAAAACCCGTCACCAGCGCGCCGCCCCGCTCCGGAATCGTCGTCGCGGTCCGCATCCAGTTGAATACCGGCATCCACTCGCTGCACCACACCGGAATCTCCAGGCGGCCCATGTTGCGGAGCAGCTCGCGCACAGTCTCAATCTCCTCGTCCCGTCCCGGCAGCCCCAACTTCGCCTTGTTCAGCGGCGGCCGGCTCTCCAGCACCTCCAGCTGAAAACCGGCGTTCTCGTACGCGCTCTTCACCCGCGCCAGGCTCATGAATCCCCACGGCCTCATATCCGCGTCCGGGTGATCGAGCGTCGACATGTCCATCGCCCCCACCGCCTTGTTGACCCCGCACTGTTTGACAAGCGTCCACAGCGGCGAAGGCTCCGGCGGCAGCATCTCAGCAAGTTGAATCATCTGTCCCCTTCCTTTATTCACGTGTTCGCGAGCGCCGACCATTTCCCGCCCGCGCCAGAAACATATCACAAATCGTCCACATAGCAAGCAAAAGCCGTCTCCCAACCCAACCCCATAACCCCATCCACTACCCCCCAACTCTCCATACTTCAAGTCCTGCCCCAACCCTGCAAATCCCCAAATTGTCCCCAAAATCCTGAGCCCGGTTGGACTCCCGCTCCACCTGCGGTAAGATACATCCATCAGCCTCCGTGCCCTTCACCTGCCCGCCGCGTCAAAATCGCGCATCGTGAGAAAGTTGCCCACCCTGGGTTTAATAGCGAGGGAGTGCCTGCAATGACCGAGAATAACGGAAGTTCCCAGGAAGTTGCCACTTTGGGCGGAGGCTGCTTCTGGTGCCTCGAGCCCCTCTACGAAGAGCTGCAAGGTGTCAGCCAGGTCATTTCCGGCTACGCCGGCGGCCATCTGCATAACCCAACCTACGAACAGATCTGCTCAAAGACCACCGGCCACGCCGAGGTCATCCAGGTCACCTTCGACCCAGCCGTCGTCTCGTTTCGCGAAATCCTCGAAGTCTTCTTCACCTCCCACGACCCCACCACACCCAATCGCCAGGGCAACGACGTGGGACCCCAGTACCGCTCCATCATCCTCTACCATGACGAGAAGCAGAAAACTGTCGCCGAGGAGATGATCCGCGACGACGCCCCCCAGATCTGGGACGCCCCCATCGTGACCGAACTCGTCCCTCTAGACACCTTCTACGTCGCCGAGTCCTACCATCAGAACTACTACCGCGACAACGGGTTCCAACCGTATTGCCTCTTCGTGATCCGGCCCAAAGTGGCCAAATTCCGCAAGCAATGGCAGGCCAAACTGAAAGCGAGTTGAAACCGCCCATGACTTCACAGACCGATATCGCCGCCTACATCCAACAGACGCCGCTCGTCGATACCCACGAACACATGTGGCGCGAAGAGGCCTACCTCAACGAGAGCCCCGACATTCTCTGTCAACTCTTCCAGAACTATGTCGGCGCCGATCTCTTCGTGGCCGGAGCGTCACAGGAGGCCCTCAACAAACTGTCCGACCAGGACGACCCCGACGTGGCCGCCCGCTTTGCCGGCGTCCAGGAGGCCTGGTCCCGCGCCCAGCATACCGGTTATGGCGAAGCCGTCAGCATCATCGCCAAAGAGCTCTACAACCTCGATGAACTGACGCCCGACTCCATCGCCGCCGCCCAGGAGCGGAACGCCGCCCTCAACCGGCCCGGCGAGCGTCTGCGCCTGCTCCGCGACGAGGCAAATCTGGACCACATCCAAACCGACGCCTTCTCAATCCAGGTGACGCCCGACCTTTCAGGTCCAGACTTCTTCTTCAACGACATCTCCTGGGCCGCCATGTGTTCCGGGCAACCCAACCACGAGGAGATCGCCCAACACACAGGCCAGGAAATCACCGACCTTCACTCCTTCAAGCGGGTCATGGAAACCATTTTCCAGAAATTCTCTACGCCCGCCATCGCCGTCAAAGCCCAGCACGCCTACAACCGCACCCTGCGCTGGCAGGAACGCAGCGACCGGGAGGCCGCCGCCGCCCTCGACGTCTACCTGCGCGATGGCGAAGAGATCGAAGAAAGCGCCAGGCTCTGCCTCGGCGACTGGTGCTGGGCCCGCGGCGTCGAACTGTGCATCGAACATGACCTGCCCATGAAGCTGCATACCGGCTACTACGCCGGCCACAGCCGTATGCCCGTCGACTACATCCGCAGCGGCAACCTCTGCCCGCTACTCGCCAAATACCCCGACGCCCGCTTCGTTCTCATGCACATCGCCTACCCCTACACCGAGGAGCTGGTCGCCCTGGCCAAGCATTACCCCAACGTCTATGCCGATCTCTGCTGGGCATGGAGCATCAACCCCTACAGCTCCATGGAGTTCGTCCGCCGCTTCATCCATGCCGCCCCCGCCAACAAACTGTTCCTCTTCGGCGGCGATACCGGCTTCCCAGGCGCCGCCCTCGCCTACGCCAAGCAGGCCCGAAACTGGTTCACCAGGACAATGCAAGCCGAGATCTCCGAAGGCCTCCTCACCGAGTCCCAGGCCATCGACCTGGCCCGCCGCTTCATGCGCGACAACCAGTATGAATGCTTCCGCGTCGAAGAAAAGAAAGAGACCCTTCGCGCCGCCGCGGCGCAGTAACCCCCTTCTGGAGCCCACCCGCATGGCCGACAGCCGTCCCAACATAATCCTCATCATCACCGACCAGCAGCGCTTCGACACCATCAACGCGCTGGGCTTCGACTACATGGACACACCCAACCTCGATCGCCTCGTCCACGAAGGGGTGAGCTTCACCAACTGCCACATCACCGCGCCCTCTTGCGCGCCCGCACGCGCCAGCCTCTTCACCGGCTACTACCCCCACACCACCGGCATCCTCAAGAACGGCGACCGCTGGACACGCTCCTGGGTCGAAGACCTCAACGCCGGCGGCTACCACTGCGTCAACGTCGGCAAAATGCACACCTCGCCCTTCGAAACGCCCCTCGGCTTTCACGAGCGCTACGTCGTCGAGAACAAGGATCGTTACCTCGAAGGCCGCTACTATTTCGACGAATGGGACAAGGCCCTCCGTGCCCGCGGCCATGTCAAACAGCAACGCGTCCTCTACCGCCAGCGCGACGACTACAACGAATCCCTCGGCGCCTTTGACTGGGAGCTGCCCGAAGACCTGCACTCAGACATGTTCGTCGGCGATTTCGCAACCTGGTGGCTACGCACCAAACCCAAACCCGACGGACCCCTCTTCCTTCAGGTTGGCTTCCCCGGCCCCCATCCTCCTTACGACCCGAGCCCCCGCTTCAGCCAGCCCTACATGGGAAAAGAGCTGCCCGTCCAGGAAGTGGCCGAGGAAGAACTCGACGGCCAGCCTCCCCCTTTCCAGGAGATGCGCGTCCACAACTCCGAGGTGGATCACGACTCCGTCATGCACCTCCTCGACCCGGCGCCTGAGCAGCGCCAGCGCCAGCGCGCATATTACATGGCCAACGTCTCCATGATCGATGAAAAAGTGGGCGAGCTACTCACCGCGCTTGAAGAACAGGGCTACCTTGATAACGCCGTCGTCATCTTCACGTCGGACCACGGCGACTGCCTGGGCGACCACGGGCACAGCCAGAAATGGACGATGTACGACATCATCACCCGCGTTCCAACCATCGTCTGGGCGCCCAACCGTTTCCCCGGAGGCCGCACGCTCAACCAGCTCTGCTCCCTCTTCGACCTGGGACCCACCATTCTCGACCTGGCAGGGCTAGAGACGCCGGAGGACTTCGCGGCCGAATCCCTCCTGCCCGCCCTCGAAGGCGCCGATTGGCACGGCCGGGAAACAGTTTTCGCCGAGCACTGCCGCGATGGGCTCCTTCCCGCCGAGTACATGTCCATGGCGCGTACGAAAGACTGGAAACTGGTTCACTTTGTCGGCGAACAGTACGGCCAGCTCTTCGACCTGGCCAAAGACCCGCAGGAAGTCGTAAACCTGTGGGATGACCCTGCCCACGCGGCGCGCAAAGAGGAGCTTCTCCACACTCTGCTGACCTGGCGTATCCGCAACGGCCTGACCGCCCGCAATTGGGCGATTGACAGCCGCTAGAGGGAGATCAACATGCAAATCACCGATGTCCGGACCATCTTTGTTGACCGCTACCTGTTCGTAGAAGTGGAAACGGACGCTGGCATCACCGGCCTCGGCGAATCCGGCGCCTGGGGCTTCCTCGAAGCGTCAGCCGGCGCAGTCGAAACCTTCAAGCGCTACCTGATCGGCCAGGACCCCCTCCGCATCGAGCACCACTGGCAGTACCTCTATCGCTGGAGCCACTTCCGCGGCGCCGCCGTCATGGGCGCGCTCAGCGCCGTCGACATCGCCCTCTGGGACATCGCCGGCAAGCATTTCGGCGTCCCCGCCTACCAGCTTCTCGGGGGAAAAGTGCGCGACAAAGCCCGCGTCTACTACCACGTCTTCGGCCAAACCAAGGAAGAGCTCATCGCCGGTTGCGCCGACGCCCGCAAGCGCGGCTTCACCGCCGTCGGCCACCTCACGCCCTTCCTCGACGACAGCCGCGACCTGCCCTACTTCAAGACCCACGTCGACATGATCGAGGACGCCATCGAAACCGTTGCCGCCTACCGCCAGGCTGTCGGCCGCGACGTCGACCTATGTATCGAAATTCATCGCCGCCTCACCCCCAGCGAAGCCATCGTGCTCGGCCGCGGCATCGAGCCCTACCACCCCTTCTTCTACGAAGATCCCGTCACGCCCGACAACCTGGACGAAATGGCGCTCGTCGCCTCAAAGATCGGCATCCCCATCGCCACCGGCGAACGCCTCCACAGCATCTGGGAATTCCAGGCCCTCCTGCAGCGCGGCGCCGTCCAATTCGTGCGCCCCGACGTCTGCATGGTCGGCGGGCTGAGCCACGCCAAAAAGATCGCCGCCCTCGCCGAAGCCTTCCACGTTCAGGTCGTCCCCCACAACCCGCTCAGCCCCGTCAGCACCGCCGCCTGCATCCAACTGGCCGCCTGCATCCCCAACTTCGCCCTCCAGGAGTACCCCATCGGCGAGGACGTGCCGCCCAAGAGCGAAATCGTCAAGACCGCCCTGGCCCAGGAAGACGGCTTCCTCATCATCCCCGACGCCCCCGGCATCGGTATCGAGCTGGCCGAGGGCGCTGCCGAGCGCCACCCTTACGTCCCGCGCGCAGTCAAAACGCGCCTCCACGCCGACGGCTCAGTGGTCGACCAATAGGCTGCCGGTCCCGTAGCCAAAAAACAGGCTGACGACACCGCGATCCCGCGCGGCCGCAGAGCGTCAGCGCCGGTCCTGCAGGACGAACCGTCTTACGGCCCAGGCCACCCCCTCATCATCATTCGACGGCCCAACCACTGTGGCCGCGGCCTTGACTTCAGGCGGCGCGTTGCTCATCGCTACGCTGACGCCTGCTGCGCCAAACATCGGCGCGTCATTCGGGTTGTCGCCGATGGCGAGGACCTGCTCGAGAGGAATCTCCAGCCTCCCGGCCACGAATCTGAGCGCCGTTCCTTTATCGGCTCTGCGCGGCAGTATGCACAGAGAATGCAGCCGTCCGTCCGGCTCGAAGTACGTTTCAGTCCGGCACGCCTGCGAGTACTGCGCGGCAAGTTCCTTCGCCGCGACTATCGCCTCCGGTTCATGCAGGAGCATCCGCTTCGGCTCTGCAACGAGAGCTTCCTCGTTCTGCCGCACGACGATCACCTGGGTCCGGCTCTGTACGCCTTCCCCGCCTGGGGACGAACCCAATTCAACGGGCCCGAGAGCCTGCCCCGGCCTCTGCCGAAAATAGCTGTTGCTGCCCACGCTGGTGCTGATCTCCCAGCCGTGGCGATCCGCGAGCCGGGCAACTGAGCGGGCAACAACCATTGGGATCGTATACGACGCCCACAGGGGGCCTTCCGGCTCCGCAAAGATCTGCGCCCCGTTCGTACAGATCAGCGGATCGCGCGACCCCAACTGCGCGCACACATGGCCGACACTGCCCGCGTTTCGCGTCGTGTTGATGACGACCCGCACACCTGCCCGCCGAGCTGCCTGCAACTGCCGCAACCCATCGGGCGCCGGCGTCCCATCACTGCGATAAAGTGTGCCGTCAAGATCGACCGAGATCAGTCGAATCGAGTGAGTCCGAGCCATACTTAATCTCTCCAACGGAACTGTTCAATAGAAGGAGCCAAATGTCTGCCTCCCCTTGACCGCGACTTCATCCGATAGCCCAGTCAAGTACACTGTAGTACACTGTACACGTCTTCATCATGTTCGAGGCAATCTCAGCCCGTCTGTTCCAGGCATTTCGAAGTCGATCAGCAATGCAACGCCTTCTCAGTCTTTTGCGCAATCGTCACATGACTTGGGTGCTCAGCCTTTCTGGAATTTTCGGCTTCTCGAATTCCCTTTTGGTAAGTCGTCCGACCGCAAAGATTCTCCCGCCCGCAAAGTTGCAACCAAATTGATTCGTAGCGACAACTGAGTCGCCCCTGGAGGGAATGAAATACGGTTCGACTTCTGAATGAGTTGCGTCGCCAGGCGGCGCCCTACTCAGTTGCCTGGCATCAATGTACTGAATGCCGGACCGCATGAAGTTCACCGTGAAAGGTAGAACATGGAAGCGTTTCCAAAACTTACTTTCGACCCTAACGTGATGGGAGGCAAAGCATGCATTCGAGGGCTGCGCGTGACGGCTGGAACTGTCGTCGGACTCCTGGCAGCCGGGCGAACGACCGAAGACATTTTGGCAGCCTACCCGTACCTTGAGCGCGAAGACATCGACCAGGCCTTAGCATACGCGGCATGGAGGCTGGAAGAACGGGAAGTTCCCCTTTCACTCCCGTGATCCTCACAGTCGTGGTCGATATGAGTTTGTCTCCCCTCTGGGTGCCGTTTCCGGAGGCTCATGGGCTGACAGCCATTCATTGGTCAAGCGTCGGCGACCCTCGGGCCAGCGACGAGACGATCATGGAATGGGCTGCGGCGCACGACTCAATTGTGTTCACGCACGACCTTGACTTCAGCGCAATGCTGGCTCTTTCCCATGCAACTGGACCAAGTGTACTCCAGGTTCGCGCTGCCGACGTACTGCCTGACAGCCTCGGTGAAGGGATTCTGGCTGCCTTAAACCAGCACGGCAATGACCTTGCAACAGGCGCGCTGGTCGTTGTGGACGAAGCCAGAAGTCGAGTCAGGCTCTTGCCTATTGTCCGCTGAGCTCGATCAAGGAGTCCCTTTCCTCTTCATCGTTCCTAAAATTCTCTTTACGTGCATATGAATTAACCCCTCGCGGCTTTTCGCGACCAGAAAAAGACGTGGTATACTTGCCCGCAATATGAGATACGACGCACGTAAACCCCGTATTCCAGTCCCTTTCGCCATCGGCGGGCTCTCCGTCGGCGGCCTCCTCGCTCTTACTTAGCCCGCGCCAGGGAGCTGAGTTCCGCATTCCCTGCGTATAAGCGGGCCCAACACCAAACATGATTCAGGCAACATGATCCGCACTGACGCGCGCATGTCTGCCCTGTGCCGCGTCGCCAAAACCTTCTGACAATCGCCGAAAGATACATACAAGCCCAAAATCCCTCCGTGACAGGAGACTTCTATGATGTCTGACAGATATAGACACGCAGAGATCGAACCAAAATGGCAGGCCGCCTGGGAAGAACAGGGCCTCTACGACACGGCCGAAATCGCCGGCCAACCCAAGTGGTACGCCCTGACCATGCTGCCCTACACCTCCGGCGACCTGCACACCGGCCACTGGTATGCCATGACGCCCAGCGACGCAGCCGCACGTTATCGCCGCATGAGCGGTTACAACGTCTTCTTCCCCATCGGCTTCGACGCCTTCGGCCTGCCCGCCGAAAACGCGGCAATCCAGAACAACGTCCATCCCCAGGAATGGACCTACAACAACGTTGAACGCATGCAGGGCCAGCTGCGCCGTATGGGCGCGATGTGGGCCTGGGATCGCGAAGCCGTCAGCTGCGACCCCGAATACTACAAGTGGTCCCAGTGGTTCTTCCTCAGGCTCTATGAAATGGGGCTGGCCTACCGCGAATTCGCCCCCGTTGACTGGTGCCCGAAATGCAACACCACCCTGGCGCGCGAGCAGGTCTGGGGCGAAGACCGCCACTGCGAACGCTGCAACACGCCCGTCATCAAGAAAGACCTGAACCAGTGGAAGTTCCGTATCACAAACTACACCGATGAGCTGCTCGACGACCTGGAAAGAATCGACTGGCCGGAACCGGTGAAGATTATGCAGACCAACTGGATCGGGCGCAGTGACGGCGCCCAGGTGACTTTCCTCACCGAAGACGGCGATCCGATCGAAATCTTCACCACACGGCCAGACACGCTCTGGGGAGCCACCTTCATGGTCCTCGCGCCAGAGCATCCGCTGGTCAACAAAATCACAACCGACGAGCAGCGCGGCGCGGTCGACGATTGCGTCGAACAGGCTGCCCGCCTGGACGAAATCGCGCGCACAGCCGAGGACAAGGAAAAGACCGGGGTCTTCACCGGCGGCTACGCCATCAACCCGGTCAACGGCGAACGCATCCCCGTCTGGGTCGCAGACTATGTGCTCATGGGCTACGGCACCGGAGCCATTATGGCCGTGCCCGGCCACGATGAACGCGACTTCGAGTTCGCCAAAAAGCACGACCTCCCCATCGCCCTCGTTGTCCAGCCGCCGCCTGACAGCGAGGCCGGTCACGTTCGCAGCGCCGACGACCTGGAGTCTGCCTGGCCCGGCGATGGCGTAATGATAAACTCCGGGCCCATCAACGGCGCCGACGTGGGCAAAGAAGAAGGGCAAAGCGTCAAAGCGGCCATCGCATGGCTGGAGGAAGATGACAAAGGGACCGGCGCCGTCAACTACCGACTGCGCGACTGGCTGATCAGCCGCCAGCGCATGTGGGGCACACCTATCCCCATGATCCACTGCGCCAGCTGCGGAACCGTCCCGGTTCCCTACGCCGACCTGCCCGTCCGGCTGCCCGACGATGCCCAGTTCAAACCCACCGGCGAAAGCCCGCTCAACTATCATGAGGGCTTCCGCTACGTCAATTGCCCCCAATGCGGTGACAGCGCTGAACGCGAAACCGACACCATGGACACCTTCATGTGCTCCAGCTGGTACCAGTACGCCTACGTCGACCCCTACCACAAAGCCGGCCAGCCCCTGGCTGCAGGTGACATGCCCTGGGACAGCGGCCGCGGCAGCTACTGGCTGCCGGTCGACCAGTACACCGGCGGTATCGAACACGCCACCATGCACCTGCTCTACACGCGCTTCTTCACCAAAGCGCTGCGGGACATGGGCGTCGTCGACTTCGACGAACCCATGCTGCGCCTCTTCAACCAGGGCATCATTCTCGGCCCGGATGGCGAACGCATGTCAAAAAGTCGCGGCAACGTCGTAAACCCCGACGAATACGTCGACCGATACGGAGCCGACACAGTCCGCGGCTACCTCATGTTCATCGGCCCCTGGGAACACGGCGGACCCTGGGACCCCAGCGCCATCGAAGGGGTCAGCCGCTTCCTCTACCGGGTCTGGGGCGTCGTCCTCGACGCGCCGAGCCCCAATGGATCCGCCGCGTCCGCAGCCGCAGACGATATTCGCTCCCTGGAGCGCAAACTGCACCAGACCATCCTGAAAGTGTCAGAAGACTTCGGCAGCTTCCGCTTCAACACCGCGATCGCCGCCATGATGGAGTTCAATAACCATCTCATCAGAGTAAAGGATGCCTTCACCGGCCCCAACGCCGGCGAAGAACTGACCGCCATCTGGCAGGAATCCGTGCGCGCTCTGCTGCTGATGATGGCGCCAGTCTTTCCCCATATCAGCGAAGAGCTCTGGCAGCGGCTGGCCGCAGGCGCTGAAACTGCAAGCGTTCACCTGCAAGAATGGCCCCAGGCCGACCCGCAGAAGGCCAAAGAGGACGAGATTACGGTCGTCGTTCAGGTGAATGGCCGCGTCCGCGACAAACTGAGCGTGGCGCCCAATACCGCATCCATAGACCTGGAGACCAAGGCGCTGGCCTCCAACAACGTTCAACGCTGGACGGACGGCAAGCAGATTCGCAAAGTCGTCGTCGTGCCCGATAAACTGGTCAACATCGTCATCGGATAGCCCTATGAAAGTGATTATCGACCTCTGCGTCGTCCCCATCGGTGTCGGCGTCTCAGTCTCAGAATACGTCGCCGCCTGCCAGCGCATCCTCGACGATGCCGGCCTCAGCCACCAGATGCACGCCTACGGCACCAACGTCGAAGGCGAGTGGGACGAAGTCTTCGCCGCCGTGAAGCGATGCCATGAAGTTGTGCATGCAATGGGCGCGCCCCGCATCACGACCAGCCTGAAGGTCGGCACGCGCCGCGACCGCGATCAAAGCATGAAGGACAAAATTGAAAGCGTCAACCGGAAACGAGGACGAGGTGCCCAATGAACGAGAACTGCATCTTCTGCAAAATCGTCGCGGGAGAACTGCCTTCGCAACAGTTCTATCAGGATGAGCTGGTTACCGCCTTTCAGGACATTTCGGCCCAGGCGCCCGTTCACGTGCTGATCGTCCCCAATCAGCACTTCAATGACCTTGGCGAAATGGGGGACGCCCAAGCGGAGATCCTGGGGCGGATCGTCCAGGTCGCCGGGCAACTTGCCGACAGTGAGGGAATCGCTTCCAGAGGTTGGCGCCTCGTCACCAACATCGGCAATCACGGCGGCCAGGAGGTCTTTCACACCCATTTCCATCTTCTGGGCGGGCGCCCACTCGGGCCGCTCCTCTCCCGCTGAACCTGAAAAGACGAACCAAGACAAGCGCCGGGGCCCAACGTCTGACGTTGAGCCCCGGCGTCGTTCTTCAGTATGATTTCGGGTCGCGAACCTGCATCCGGACTTCCCGTCTGTCCGCGATGCCGCCAACCCTGACCCACGGCCTCAAAATGAAGCCCTACGGCTGTTCCACCCCGCAGCCTGCAGAAAAAAACTGGTACCCGCGAAGACAGCTGTCGTTTCCGCCCGGACGCATCCTTGGCGACAGGTTCCACGCAACCGCATGGTAACGCCCTGCAAGCGCCTGACGCCCGGCGCCGTTCGACGCCCCTTCTCAGGCCCCCTCACTTCACCACGGCCATCGCCAGCCCGTCCGAATACGGAACGACCGTGCTCATGAGCCGCTCGTCTTTGCTGAGCGTTCGCGCAAAACTGCGCATCCCCTGCACCCACTCCGAGTCCTGCCTCTCCGGATCGACCACGCCCCCGCCCATATGAACGTTGTCTCCCAGAATCACCGTGCCCGGGCGGCTGTACCGGATTGCATAGTCCAGGTATGCCGGGTAGTTTCCCTTGTCAGCGTCAATGAAAATCAGGTCGAACGGCGCTTCGCCCGCCAGCCCAGGCAGCGAATCCAGCGCCGGACCGACAAGTACCTCAATTCTGTCGGCCAGCCCCATCCGCTTCCACTGCATGCAAGCGAAGTCGGCGTGCTTCTGCTCCAGCTCCAGCCCGATCAGCTTGCCTCCCTCTGGCAGCGCCCGCGCGATCCACGCCCCGCTATATCCCCCCAGTACACCAATCTCCAGTGCCTTCCTGGCCCCCGTCAGCTGCACCAGCAACTGAAGGAACTTGCCTTGCTCCGGCCCAATGCTTATCTTCGGGAGCCCCTCAGCCTCTGCCTCTGCTTGCAGCCGGGATAGATCCGCGTCGTCGCTGTGAAACAGGTCGCGTAGATACGCCTGATATGGATTCACTTCAGCCAACTTGGACATCTTCTCTCTCCGTGTTCGACAATTTATTTCAACAGCGCCGCATCCAGTGCCTCGGATACCGTGCGCGCGCCGATGACTTTGATTTCAGCCGGCAAGTCCGATGAACCGGCTCCGGCTTCGCCGCTGGTCGCCTCCCGTCCCTTCCGCCGCAGCGCATGGCGCGGCACGATCGCACGCGCGAAGCCGAGCTTTGCCGCCTCATGCAACCGCAGCGCCAGCTGGCTCACACTGCGCAGCTCGCCGCTCAGACCAATCTCTCCGATCAGCGCCGCATCCGCGGCCAGCGGTACATTGCGGTAACTGCTTGTGATCGCCGCCGCGATGGCCAGATCCGCCGCCGGCTCACCGACCCGCAACCCGCCAATCACGTTCACGAATATATCCTGCGCGCTCAGCGAAAGGCCCATCCGCTTGCTCAGCACCGCAGTCACCAGCAGCAGGCGGTTGAAGTCGACGCCGTTCCCCGTCCGCCGCGGCTGACTGAACGCCGTCGGGCTCGCCAGCGCCTGTACCTCCACCAACAGCGGCCGGCTCCCCTCCAGCGGCACGGCGATCGCGCTCCCCGCTGCATTCGGCAACCGCTCCGCCAGAAACATCGCCGACGGATTCGCAACCGGCGTCATGCCCCGCCCCGTCATCTCAAACACTCCGACCTCATTCGTGCTGCCAAAGCGATTCTTCACCGAGTGCAATAAACGGTAGGCGTGAAAACGTTCACCCTCCAGTTGCAGCACGGCATCCACCATGTGCTCCAGCACACGCGGGCCTGCAATCGCGCCCTCCTTCGTCACATGTCCTACCAGAAAAAGCGGAATGTTCAGTTGTCGCGACTGCCGCAGCAGATGCCCCGCGCAGTCTCTCACCTGCGAAACAGAGCCGGCCGCGCTTGCGCTGGCATTGCTGTGAATCGCCTGCACCGAATCAACGATCACCAGGGCCGGCCTCACGCGCCCAATCTCTTCCAGGATCGTCTCCAGGATCGTGTCGGCCAGAATCAGCAGCCGCGCCTCGTCCAACCCCAATCGTGACGCCCGCCGCCCGATCTGATAGGCGCTCTCCTCCGCGCTGACATACAACACCTTGCCAGCATGCCGCGCCACCTCTGCCGCCGTCTGGATCAGCAACGTGCTCTTGCCAATGCCCGGGTCGCCTCCAACCAGTATCCCCGCGCCCGGCACGATCCCGCCCCCCAATACGCGATTCAGTTCAGAATTCTCGAGGACAAGGCGGCGAGATGGCTCATCCGGGATCTCCGGCAGCGAGACGGGCCTTGGCGCGCCGGCAGGCCCGGCACTGCCGCCGGCAACAACCGTTGGCCTCTCCTGCACCCGGCTTTCCACGAGCGTGTTCCACTCCCCGCATTCCGGGCATCGCCCCATCCACTTCATCTGCGCGCCGCCGCACTCCGTGCAGATGAACTGCGTTCTGACCTTTGTCGCCACAACCCCCTGCCTTTACCGACTCAAGCAGGCGCCGGAAACCCGCCTACCATTTCCAGGACCTCTTCACGCACAGACTCCTGCAGCGCCGTATCCTTGGGACTGTGCGCGATCTTCGCAATCCAGCGCCCGATCTGCGCAAACTGTTCCTCCTTCATCCCCCGTGTCGTCGCCGCCGGCGTCCCCAGGCGGATGCCGCTTGTCACCATCGCCTTGCGCGTGTCAAATGGGATCATATTCTTATTGCAATGGATCGAAGCATTGTCAAGCGCCGACTCCACCAACTTCCCATTGATCTCATCATCTCCCAAGAGACTCAGATCGATCAACAGCAAATGGTTGTCGGTGCCTCCTGAAACGCTGCGCAGCCCCTCTTCCTGCAACGTGTCGCTTAGTGTCTGCGCATTGTCCAGAATCTGCTGTTGATAGACTCGGAAGCCATCCTCCATCGCCAGCTTGAAACCGACCGCCTTTGCCGCGATGATGTGCATGAGCGGGCCCCCCTGCATTCCAGGAAAGACCGCCCGGTCTATCGCTCTCGCGTGCTTCTTCCGGCACAGGATGAGCCCGCCGCGCGGCCCGCGCAGCGTCTTGTGCGTTGTGGTCGTCACCACATCGCACACCGGCGTCGGGTCCGGATGCAACCCCGCCGCCACCAGGCCCGCCACGTGCGCCATGTCCATCATCAGTAGGCAACCCGCCTCGTCCGCAATTTCGCGCAACAAGCCAAAGTCAAAGTGGCGGGGATACGCGCTGGCGCCCACCAGAAGTAGCTTGGGCCGCTCTTCCAGCGCCATCCTCCGGATGACCTCGTAATCGAGCTGCTCCGTCTCCGGGTCAAGGCCGTAATGCGCAAAATTGTAATAGTGTCCGGAGCTGTTCAGGTGAAACCCATGGCTCAGATGACCGCCGTGGTCCAGCTTCATCGCCAGCACAGTGTCGCCGGGTTCCAGCAAGGCCATGTACACTGCCGCATTGGCCTGCGCGCCGGAGTGAGGCTGCACATTCGCATGCTCCGCCCCAAAAAGCTCTAGCGCCCGATCAATCGCGAGCTTCTCCGCCACGTCAACGTACTCGCACCCGCCATAGTAGCGCCGCCCCGGGTACCCCTCCGCATACTTGTTCGTCAACACGCTGCCGGCCGCTGCCAGCACCTCAGGAAATACATAGTTCTCGCTGGCAATCAACTCAATGCCAAAGGTCTGCCGTCGGCGTTCCGCCTCGATCGCTTCGTATATCTCAGAATCCCGCTCCCGCAGCATCCGCCGCGGATCGGGCTGATCAGTCCAGGCCGGAAGCAACGCCTCAGCCGCCTGCGAATCGGAAAGGTGTTGGTTCATCAGGTTCTGCTCCAGTCCCGTACTATCGAAAAAGACACAGTGTTTGTAGAAATCACACCAGCAGAGAACCTTAGCACGCGCCAACCCATTCGTCAATTTTGGCGTGCATATCGCCGGGCCGATTTCCCGCCAGGACGCCTGGCCTCCCTGCCAACCACGATGCCCCATCCTTTGTTCTGCGCCCCGCCTTGCAGCGGATATCGCCGCGTCAATTCAGCCTATGGTAGAATTGCCCTGGCAAAATGACATCAATCTCTACCCTCCGAAATGGGCGCAGCGAATCGGACCAATGCGCATATTGTCAAAGGAGCGGAGTTCCTGGCACGCAAGAAGCCCGAATCGCGAATGACGAAAACGAAGACCTGCCGCCGAGTCCAAGGCGGAACGCCTGGCCTGATGACCGAACCCAAAGGGGGCATGCAACGCCTCTCCGCAACCTGGAGACGCCCCAAAGCGATGCCGCCGCTCGCCCGGAACTGCCTTCTCCTCCTCGCGGTATTCCTCTGCGCCGCCTGCGCCCGCCATCAGTACACCGGCACAGTGTTCGAAGAAAACCGACCGGCTGCGCCAATTCGCGGCCAAAACTATGACGGCGCGCCCTTTGTCCTCGCCGACCTGAAAGGGTTCCCCGTCCTCCTCTTCTTTGGCTATACCTTCTGCCCCGACATCTGCCCTCTGACCATGATGGAGATCGCCGCCGCCCAGCGCGCCCTGGAGCAGCAGGCTCCCGCCCTGGCCGCTGACCTGAAGGTCGTCTTCGTATCCGTCGACCCCCAGCGCGATACGCTCGCCCGCCTGGAGCCATACATCCACGCATTTGACCCCCGGTTCTATGGCGTTCGCGTGGAGAAAGCCGAGCTGGATCTGCTAAAGCCCGCCTATGGCCTGTACACCGAAGCCGCCGAAGGTCACAGCCTTTCCGATAACTACTATCTGCTCGACCACACCTCCCGCGTCTTTCTCGTCGACCGTGAAGGGTACTGGCGCGCCCTGTTCAGCGCCGATGTGACCTCCCAGGCCCTTGCAGCAGACCTTCAGGCCCTGTTCCGTTGACCGATCGGTAACCTTGCCAGTATTTCGTGGCCGCCAATCCATACCATGCGCGCCTTTATCGCCATCGAAATCACTCCCGCAGCAAAGCAACAGCTCCGGGCGCAGCAGGACCGCCTGCGTAATCTTCCCGCCTTGCGCGCCCAACCCTCCCTTCTCCGCTGGACCGATCCCGGGAAAATGCACCTGACATTGCGGTTTCTTGGCGAAACCGAACCGCCCCAGCGTCGTCGGATGCAAGAAGGGCTGGCGGCCATTGGCAACAGACATGCGCCCTTCAAGATGGCCCTTTCAGGACTGGGCTGTTTCAATTCCTGGAGAAATATGAGGGTCTTGTGGGTGGGAATTACAGGCGACTCAGACGCGCTGCAGGCAGTCCAGTCAGAGGTCGAACTGCTATCCCGCCAAGTGGGATTCGCCCCCGTCACCAATCGGTTTTCCCCTCACATTACCCTGGCTCGAACCGCCCGCCGTGCCCCGCGCGACGCGTTGCGCGCGGCGGCAGACCAGCTGCGCTCTGCAGCCAAGCATGAAGATCGTCAGAGTCAGTTGGAATGGAGGGTAAACGAGCTGCATTTCATCCGCAGCGTTTTGGGCCGGGGCGGCGTCCAGTACTTCAATCTTGCTATCTGCCCCCTCTCCGCCGGAAACTAACTGCCCTACTGGAAACGGGGTTCCTCCACAGGCGCCTCAGCCGCTGACCGCGCAGCCGCCGACCGCGCAGCCATCTCCTCCGAGGGCGGGACACCCTCTCGCTGTGTCCTCGACTCCTCAGCCCGATATTGCGGCCGCCTCCGAACCTGCTCCTGCGGCGCTGCGTCTTCACTGCCTCGGACCGCCCTGCCAATTCCATAGAAGAACAGCCCCAATGGGACGCAAATCAGGCTGCCGCTGACAAAACCCCACAGGCCCAACCCGACAATGCCAATGATCTGCGCCTGTATCTGACCGAAAAAGTCAGGCCGAAAACCTTGCGCCGCCAGCAACCCCGTGACGCCCTGCCCTTGGACGCCCAGGTAGCTGCCCGCGCCGATCTGCTGCCAGCCGGAGCCGGCCGCGCCGTCGGCAAATATGCCCACACCCAGCAACCCAATCGCAGCCGGCAATCCCGCCGCGGCAAAAATCCCGGCGCCGTCGTCCAGGCGGAAAACTCTGTTAAGCGTGAAAGTCACAAATGGTACACTTCCCCCGGCCAGCAGTCCAATTAACAACGCGCCTGTATGCCCGGGAAACGGCCCCGCAGCCAGTCCCGCAATCGCGCCCGCCGCCAAACCTCGGGCGCTCATCCCTGGGTCGCTTGTCCCGGTCACGAACCACGTATAGAGCAAGGGAACGGTTACACCGCCGGCGGCATAGAGCAGCCCGTTGACCGCAGTTCGCACAGCCGTGAACGCATCCAATCCCGGCTGTTGAACAGGGCTCGCCCAAGTCCAGGCCAGCACGCCGGCCATCACGAACATTGCCCCCACGACCGAGAGCAGCGGCAAATGCGCTGCCGGCAAGCCAGAGCGCGCAGCATCCGCCGGCGCATTCCGCCGCGGCGGCCAAACGAGCAGAGCGGCAAGTGACGCTGAAGCCGAGACCAGAAACACGGCGCCCCCGCCCCCAAAGTCGACCAATCCGTGACCCAGGCCCGCATTCCGCCCCAGCGCTGCCAGCCAGCCTCCCCCCTGCACCCAATTGCCCGCCAACGGATACACAATCCCGCCGAGCGCCAGCGCGACAATCAAGGTCGCGAGCGCCGGCGCCCGCCCCCGCAATGCCAGCACCGGCAACAACGCGGCCGCCGCCGCCCACGGCGCATGCGCCAGAAACAGGCCCATCGCTGCCGGCGTCGCTGCCGGTCCTGTCAGAAACCAGCCCTCCAGCCCCGCCGCAATCCATCCCACGCCCCATCCTTCCGGAAGCGGGGTCCACCCCCGCAACAGGGCCGAGAGCTCAGGATGATCCGTGTAGAGGAATCCAACGCTTCCGAACTGAAAGGCAAACCCAAGCGCCCAGTAGCCCAACACACCAAGACAAAAGGCGGCCAATCCCCCCAGCGCTGCATCCCACGCGCTCTCGGCTCGCATCCCGGAGGCCGCGACCAGAATCAAGCCGGCCGGCAGCAGAAATGCAAAACCCGCCGCGGTCAGATGCCAGAAAAACGTGCTGTCCATGCTTGTGTAATTCCTGCTACGGCCGCAATAATCCAACAGTCGTCGATCGGCGACCATCCACAACCGCCGCGACTCGGGACGCTCTCTTCCTCACGCCCGCGCCGCCAACAACATGCCGCGCGAACGCCTTCCCTCCAGCAGTCGTCCCGCGAATCCTGCTCACGCTGACAAGGAACGCAACCGGTATCGAGTCAAATCATCCGGGAAAGGCTATTCACCAGTTCAAGCATATCAGACAATCAGAGCCGGAACAAAGCGCCCGCCCCGCGGCGCATCCCGGCCCCGCCGCCCACTGACCTCTTACCCCCACCGCCGCATCCCCGTCGCTTCCAAAACCTTCGCCCGTTGGTCTATATTCAGCCAAGTGGTACAATTCGCTGGCTGTCAGAAGGCTGTTGAAGCGGCTTGCCGCCCTGAATCTTGGAAGACTGACCGTGGAAAGGGTTGTCCCAACGGAACGCGCCTACGAACAGAATCAAAGGGAGCCCTTGCTCTTCAATCTGATTCGGGTTTCCTTCCTGATTCTGATTCTTTTTGTTCTTTGGAACGTGTTCAACGTTACGCGCGCCCACCTGACTGAGCAGTTTCTTGCTGTCGAGCAACAGTCCGCCGCGCTCATCGATCCGGACGAAGGCGAGGACGCTCTGACCCCCGAAAACATCGAGGCCTACATTCTGGCCTTGACCCTGCGGCTGCGGGAAGAACAACTCCAGATTCCCGCCGGGGACGACCCTCGTCCGCGCGCCTTTACGATCAATCCCGGCGAACCTGCCCGCTACATCGCCGCCCGTCTCGCCGCAGCCGGTTTCATCAGCGATGCCGACCTGTTCAACCTGTACCTGCGCGTCAACCGGCTCGACAGAAATATCGAAGCCGGCAACTTCATGCTGGCCGAGTCGATGACCATTCCCGAAATCGCCGGCGAACTGCAGCAGGCCCGTTTCGAAGAGGCGCTCGTAACCATACCCGAGGGCTTCCGCGCCGAGGAGATCGCCGAACGGCTGGCCGCAAACTTCGTCATCGACAGCGAGCGCTTTCTCACAGCCGTCCGACAGCCCCAATCCCTCGACCTGCTTTCCGACTACGACTTTCTGTCCAATCTGCCTCCCGGCGCCTCGTTGGAAGGCTACCTGTTCCCCGATACCTACCGCTTCCCTGTCAATGTCAGCGGGCCCGAAATCGTCCTGGCTTCCATGCTGGACAACTTCGGCAATCGCGTCGGCGCAGACGGCCTGACCGGGGGAACCAGCGGCATCAGCGGCCATGACCTGATTACGCTGGCATCCATCGTGGAAAGAGAGGCCGTCCAGGATGACGAACGCCCTCTGATCGCCAGTGTCTATCTCAATCGACTTGCTCAAAGCTGTCCCGACGTCGGCGGCCCCTATCTGCAGGCCGACCCAACCGTGCAGTACGCGAAAGGCGCAACCGGAAACTGGTGGTGGAAGCCGCAAACGATCGAAGAGTACAGCCAGGTCGACAGCCTATACAACACCTATCTTCATCCGGGACTGCCGCCCGGTCCGATTGCCAGCCCTGGCCAGCGCGCCATCGAGGCAACCAGAAATCCAGGTCAAACCGTCTATTGCTTCTTCCTCGCAACAGGCGACGAAGGAAGGCATGTCTTCGCGCAAACGCTGGCTGAACACGAGCGAAATCTGTCGATCTATGGCTACCAGCCCTAGGCCATCGCCTTTTTGTGACCGGATGTATCGAAATTGCGTGCCGGCGCCGCGCTAACATGAACTGTCAGAGCCACACAAGAGTGACCGCCCCCTTTTGCGGGCTGGCGAAGAGTTGGGCCGGAATGGTTTTCGCCGGATTCCCATCGGCTCTTATCGCTTACATTCTCTTCTCTGCCCTGTTGCTGTCATCCTGCTCTCCAACGCGGCCCGTAATGAAAATCGGCCTGCTGGCTCCCTTTGAGGGGCTGCACCGGGAGAGCGGATACAATGCGCTTGCCGCCATGCGCTCTGCCCTCAACGACCATCCCCTGGACGAGGTTGACGTCCTGCCCCTCGCGTTGGACACCTCAGCCAGCCCGTCGCAAGCGCGCCGCGCAGCGATGAAAATGCTTCGAGACGATTCTGTGGTTGCGGTCGTCGGGCCGCTGCAGACAAAAGAGGTCTCCGCTGTGGCAGAGGTCATGGCGACTTCCAATCTGGACTGGCAGTTGCCCGCAACCCCGGCCACGCAAGAAGAGGCCCGTTCGTTTATTGAAGCCTTGATCATCGAGATCGACGGCCAGAATGTCGCGCTCGCCGGCCTGGATGACGGCTGGCCGCGACTGTCCCCATCCGACTGGTCCTCTGCCACTGGCAAGACGGTGACCGCAGGATCAGACGAAAGCGATGCCGCAAAGGCAGACGCTGTTCTCTGGCTGGGGGATGCCCCTGGCGGCGCTGCGTTCCTGGCCCGCCTGAGGGCGCGGAACCCTGGAGTGCCATTTTGGACAACAACCGTTGCTGCCGACCCGGTCTTTTCCTCCCTTGTCTTGGACCACCTGGCAGGTGACCCGCCTGGCCCCGTCTACTGGGCAGCCTATCTGGACGAAAACCCCAGCCAGTACGCGGGCTGGGCTGATGAAAACGCGCAGCACGCGCCAGCCGCTTTCGCGGTCTACCTCGCTACCCGTCGGGCTCTGACCAAGTTAGCCGGCCAGCCGGTCCTATCAAGAAACGCGGGGCTGGCGGTCTTTAGGTTCGACAACGCGGGGAAAAGTCACCTGGCGCATTTTGTCCCGCTTCACCGGGGTCAGTGAGAAAAGGCCTTCTACCAACGCCTCTAGACCCCACACTTACCACCGCAGAATTCGAATGCGACTTCTCTTGATTTCCTGGGAGTACCCCCCAAACGTAGTCGGCGGCATCGGCAGGCATGTGCCCGAGCTGGTCGGAGCATTTACCGTCCTCGCCGAACGGCTCGCCGAACCCTTCCATCTGGACGTGCTGACACCGCACACTGCCAACGCGCCTTTCGTCCAGCAACTTTCAAGTGTGGCCGCGGTCCACCGGGTGGAGACGCCCTCAGTCTATCCCCCCGATCTCTTCAACAGCGTTGTCGACAACAACCGCTATCTCGTGCAAAAAGCCCGCGAGTTGCACGACGCGAACCCCTATTCGCTGATCCACGTCCACGACTGGCTGACCGCTTCAGCCGGGATCGAACTGAAACATGACTGGAAGATCCCCCTTGTCGCCACCATCCATGCCACTGAAAGGGGACGGCACCAGTCCCATCTGCCCAGCGAAACCAGCCGCAATATCAACCAGCTGGAGTGGCAGCTCTGCTTCGAAGCCTGGCGCATCATCGTCTGCAGCTCCTATATGGCCGGCGAACTGGGAAGATTCTTCAACGTGCCTCTGGACAAAGTCTCCCTGATTCCGAACGGCGTAAGCGTAGCCCCTTTCCAATCCTGCTCAGAGCAACGCATTGAAGAACTTCGGACCAGATACGCCCCCAATGGGGAAAAGCTGCTCTACTACGTCGGACGAATCACGCCGGAAAAAGGTGTGCAGGTCCTCCTGCGGGCCCTCCCTGCCATACGCGATTCCTATCCCGACGTGCGCCTCCTTGTGGCAGGCAGAAACAGCGAGCAACTGCTGCCGCTCGTCAATGAGCTGGGTGTTGAGGACGCGGTGGAACTACTGGGTTTCATCGACAGCGAAACCCGTGACTGCCTCTACTGCAGCGTCGACGCAGCCATCTTTCCCAGCCTTTACGAACCCTTCGGCATTGTTGCGCTTGAGGCCATGGCCGCCGGTTGTAACGTCATCGCAAGTGATATCGGCGGCCTCAGTGAGGTTGTCGACCACAGACGCACGGGCCTGACTTTTCGGGCCAATGACCCCCGCAGCATTGCCGGCGCGGTGCACCAACTGTTCTCGGACCCCGTCCAGGCCCGCGCAATGCGCGCCCGCGCTCTGCAGGAAGTGACCCGCTCCTACAACTGGGTGACGATTGCAGCTTCAACCCTCAAAGCATTCAAGAATGTGGTGGCGCAGAGACAAAACGTCAACTGGTAATCCTGTCCAGGACAATCGGACTCTCCGCCGAGACAGAGCTCGCAGGTCCCCCCGCGCCGCTCCTCTCCTCGTCTCCCGGTCGCCCTGCTCTATCTGACCCCCTGCTCGGCGCGTCCAGAATGCTGTATGCCTTCCGAATCCGGGCCGCTGCCGCTTCAGCAGCCTCCGGGTCCGCCGCGTGAATCGTGCAGAGCGTATCGCCGGCCGAGACCATCTCCCCCACTTTGGCAGCCAAGACTACGCCAACCCGGTGGTCGATGGAGTCTCCCTTTTGCTGCCGGCCTCCCCCCATTGCCGCCACCGCGACACCGATCTCGCGCGCATCCAACCCGCTGACGATGCCGTCGCGCTCCGACTTCAATTCCTGAATCACAGGCGCCTTGGCCAGGCCGACCGGACCCGTAACCGCCGCCGTATCCCCTCCCTGGGCCGCGACAAACGCAACAAATTTTTCAAAGGCGGCCCCGGAGTCCACGGCCTGCTGTACCCTTCGCATAGCGGCCTCGCGCGCCGCCGCATCTCCCCCCGCTTCCCCTTCACGACGATATTCCGGGTCCCCCAAAACCAGCATCTCGGCGGCCACCGCCTGCGTCAACTCCTGAAAGTCGGACGGTCCGCCTCCCTTCAGCGTATCGATCGCCTCCCGCACTTCAAGATTGTTGCCAATCGACCGCCCGAGCGGCTGTTCCATCGCAGTCACCAACGCCGTCACCCTGCGGCCCGCGCCCGTCCCGATTGAGACCATCAGCTCTGCCAGCTGCCTCGCCTCGTCGACTGTTTCCATGAAGGAGCCGCGCCCGCACTTGACGTCCAGCACAATCGCGTCCGCGCCTGCCGCCAGCTTCTTGCCCATGATGCTGGCGGCGATCAGCGGCAAACTCGGAACTGTGCCCGTGACGTCCCGTAACGCATACAGCATCCGGTCCGCCGGCGCAAGTGTGGCCGTCTGCGCCGCCACCACCAGGCCCACCTCTCTCAACTGGCTGCGGAAACGCGCCATGCTCAGTTCAGCGCTCCATCCCGGTATGCCCTCCAGCTTGTCAATCGTCCCGCCCGAAAAACTCAGCCCCCGCCCGCTCATCTTCCCGATCGGCAACCCGCACGCAGCCGCGATCGGCCCCACCGTCAAGGTAGTCTTATCCCCGACGCCGCCGCTTGAGTGCTTGTCCACCACCAACTTGCCCGGCGGGGCCAGGCCCTGCAGATCGAGCGTTTCGCCGCTCGCAGCCATTGCCAGTGTAAACGCAGTCGCCTCTGCCCTTGTCATCCCCCTGAAGTAGACGGCCATCGCCCATGCCGCAATCTGATAGTCCGGTATCGTTCCCCGGACGATCCCCTCCATGAGAAAGTCCAGCTCTTCGGCGCTGTGCTCGCCGCCGTCCCTCTTCTTTATGATCAGGTCAACTGCATTCATGATGGTATTCTTTGGCGCTGTACTCGATGGTGGTAAACTGGCAAAATGCCTTGTCGGCGCCGATCGCGCCGTCTGCTTCCTGGCGCTGGCAAAGACGAAGCGCGTTGCGCCAACCCCCGCCTCTTTACGCCGGCAGGCGCGGGCAGCGCTTCATTATCCAATTTGAGAGAAAAATGGGCAAGACAGTCACAGTGGTAGGAGGGGGCCTGGCAGGGACGGAAGCGGCTTGGCAGCTGGCCCAGCGCGGCTTCCACGTCCGGCTCTACGAAATGCGGCCGGTTCGCCCCACACCTGCCCACGTCACCGACCGCTTGGCAGAGCTGGTCTGCTCAAACTCGATGGGCAGTACACTGCCGGATCGGGCGCTGGGCATGCTCAAGAATGAAATGCTCTCGATGGGCAGCTTTGTCATTCGGACAGCCTTCAAACACGCGCTGCCCGCCGGGCAGGCCCTTGCCGTTGGCAGAGACGAGTTTGCAGAGGACATCACCGGCAGCATCGCCGCCCATCCCCAAATCGAGCTCGTGCGACAGGAGGTGACCGCCATCCCCGACGGCCCGGCTATCCTGGCAACCGGTCCCCTGACCAGCGATTCCCTCACAGCCGCGGTTCAGTCCCTCACGGGGCCGTATCTCTACTTCTACGATGCCATGGCGCCAATTGTAACGTCAGAAAGCATCGACAGAACCATCGCCTTCCGCCGCAATCGGTGGGACAAGGCCGGCAGCGAAGGGACCGACGAAGGCGACTACCTGAACTGTCCTCTCAATCAGACCGAATACGAGGCGTTTGTCGATGCTCTCCTGGCTGCCCCCAGGCTCGAACTGTCTAACGCCGACAAGGAGCTGGAACGTTACTTTGAAGGCTGCATGCCAATCGAAGCGCTTGCGCAGCGGGGCAAGGATGCTCTCGCATTCGGGCCGATGCGGCCGGTTGGACTGCACGATCCCAACACGGGAAAGCGTCCCCATGCCGTCGTCCAACTCCGCCAGGACAATGTAGCCGGCACGTTATACAATCTTGTCGGCTTCCAGACAAACGTCAGATGGGGCGCCCAGGCCGAGGTCTTGCGGATGATACCCGGCCTGCAAAATGCTGAGTTTGTGCGCCTTGGGCAAATGCACCGCAACACCTTCATCAACAGCCCCACACTGCTCAGGCCTACGCTGCAATTCAAGGGAAGGGACGATCTCTTCTTCGCGGGGCAGATTACCGGGACGGAAGGCTATGTCGGCAGCGCATTGGGGGGCTTGATCGCCGGGATCAACATGGCCCGCCTTCTGCAAGACGGGCCGCTCCTGCGCTTGCCGCGCGCCGCCATGAGTGGCGCGCTGTTCCACTACATCACCCATGCCGCAGCGGACGATTTCCAGCCTATGAAATCCAATATGGGATTGCTGCCGCCGCTCCCCGTTCGCGAACGCAACAAACAACTGCGCTACGCCGCCTATGCCGACAGGGCGAAGCGGGAACTGGAAAGCTACCTCCGGCAAATGGAGTTCAGTCCCGTTTCCTGAGCGCAGTCCCCGGCCGCTTCAGCTTCCTGTCCGGTCTCCTCAGGGCATGGGCAGACAAAAATCTGTCGCCTTTGGCCTCCCGCTCCCATCTCCCCTACTCAACCACCCTCGCATCAACGATGGCGAGCAAGGCGTTCGTCTGGTCCAGCTTGACCTTGTAAACTTCGAAATCGCCAAAATAGGCGCGGTCGTATCGATCCCCCTCGAACTCCCCGGTAAAGAACCAGCGCTTCGTGTATTGCATGGAGACCAGCATTCCTGTGCGCACGTCGTGGCACGTCAGGCCATGATAGACCGTCGTCCAGCCGCTTTCCTCCGCCACTTCCGCTTCCTGCTCATCGCTGCACCAGACCGCAACCTCTTCGCCAGACTCCAGGTGGAAGAGCGCGTTGGCATCCCCGGGGCGGGGCCCTAGCCAGTAGTTGAAAAAGAACAAGCCGGTGGAGTTGGGATAGCGTTCCGTTCCTTCGATTCGGTCAATCTGGTGCGGCCACGTGGAATCTTCTCCGCAGGCCTCTTCCCAAGTGACGATGCGATTAATTTCCAACCAGCGCAGATCGCGATTGCTATGAATCTCCGTCCTCGAAACAGCCGCGCACTCATTGACAGCGCAACGCCGGGAACCACACTCGTATTGGACATCCCAGGAAGCCGCCAGATTTTCGGGAAACAGCGGAATCACAGGCGGCAAGGCTTCGGCGGCCGCGTCCGGCGTCACTACTATCTGTGAGATCCAGGCAGTCTGCAAGCGCTCAACTTCAGACTCGTCTGAAACATCAATACAGCAAATGCGCCACCAGCCCTCTTCCGTCCTGCCCGTGGTCGTGAACGTATCTCCCTCTGAGGCTTTGGCCAGAACTTGGAAGTCGATGCTTGGCCCGCTGCGTATATTGACGGTTGGCCTTCTGACAGTCAATGTCGCAGTCTCCGGCTCGGCAAGGGCCCCTTCCTCGTCTTCTCCATCGCTCTGCAAGCTGCTTTCCCCGCCCTGTCCGGCCATCGACACGATGCCTGGCGGCAGGGCATTCACCTCTTCAATTGCTTCGGTAATTTCGGCGATCATTGCCTCGGCCAAGGCGGGATCCTCAGCCGGAATCGGCACGCACGCAGCAAGCCCAAATAGACACAGTCCCAACACGACCCACAGGGAATTGGCTCTGCTCCGCGAGACGAACGCATCGCGATGCCCATCCCGCAGGCTGTGTCCTGATTTGCTGCTGTTCCTTTCGGCATTTATCATCTCTGGACTCGCCCCTGTCTTTGAATCGGGCAATCTTCCGGACTCACTTAGGTCTCTTGGGAAGCCATCGGCGGCCAGATTCGGGCCGCCGGGAACTTCCAATGTTCGCCATCCTTACGCTTTCAAGTATAGCGATGTTGTGGCGCATTGCCAACAGTTGTGTTCTAATGAACGTCGCCCACTCGGCTTCTGAAGGCGGCCCGAACGCGTATTGTTCAGCGTTCGTAGGCCAAACGTTTCCTAACCTGAGGGCGCTCCCGAACAGGAATATGAACCAGCCAGAAACCCATTCTGTTTCTCAAGATCATTCTTCCCGGGCATCCGGCAGGTCAGCCGCTCATGTGCCCCCATCGCAGAGAGCTGAACAGGGCCGGTCAACCAGGCCCAGGCATCTCGTCTTCGAACTGCCAGACTGCCGTAAGGCCGCGATTGCGGTTGTGCTGCCCACTTACAACGAAGCCAGCAATCTGGAAGAGCTGGTCGATTCCCTCTTCTCTCTGCCGCTGCCAAACCTGCGACTGGTGGTCGTCGACGATAATTCGCCCGATGGCACGGGGGAGCTGGCGGAGAAGCTGGCGCGCCGTCACAACCAGGCTCGCAGCAAAATATCCGTCATCCATCGCCCGCGCAAAAGCGGATTGGGCACCGCATATGTGGCAGGCTTTCAGCACGCGCTCGCCGATGGCGCAGATTTCATCGTACAAATGGATGCCGATTTCTCCCACTCTCCCTCCTACATAATGCAGATGCTTGGCGTCATCTGCGCCACCGGGATGGACGTAGTAATCGGCAGCCGCTACGTCCCGGGCGGTTCCCTTGACGAAAACTGGAACTGGTGGCGAAGTATGCTCAGCAAATGGGCAAACATATACTGCCGTTCCGTATTGAAGATCCGCGTGCGCGATATGACGGCCGGCTTCAAACTGTGGCAGCGAGACGCGCTGCGTGAGATCCAGATGGAGTCCATCCGCAGCAACGGCTACATCTTTCAAGTCGAAATGGCCTACCTCAGCGAAAAACTCGGCTTCCACATCATCGAGCTGCCGATCCACTTCGAAGACCGGCGGGTGGGCCAGAGCAAAATGGACGTGGCGGTAAAACTGGAGTCTGTCTGGCGCGTCTGGGAGCTTCTCTGGCGGCATCGAAAGCGCGTTGCCGGAAGCCTGGAAACGCCCGGCCGACCTCAACCAACGGTGGGAAGTGAACGTCACGCCGCCCACCGCTAGGTTTCGCCATTCGGAACAGCCCGCCACAATGTACGGACTCCAGAAACTTCGCCCCGACCTGCTCCCCCTCGTCCTTCTCTTCGTTCTTCCTCTAATCTGGTTTGCCCCGGTCCTCCTCACCGGCAAAACGCTTTTGCCCTACGACAATCTCTACCAGTTCGAACCCTGGCAATCGATGAAGCCGGACGTTGCCCCGCACAACGGCCTCTTGAGCGACCTCGTTCTTGAAAACGCCGTCTGGAAACTGCACGTGCGTCAGACCTTGGCCCAACGTGAGCTCCCCCTCTGGAACCCGCAACTGTTCACAGGCGCCCCCTTCTTCGCCGCCGGCCAGGCCAGCGTCGCCTACCCGCTGAGCGCGCTCTTCTACCTCCTTCCCATCGAAGCCGCCTACGGCTGGTTCACGGCAATTCAGCTGGCCATTGCTGGCATGAACGCCTATCTGTTTGCAAGAGCGCTTAAGCTGCGTCCCGTCGCCGCCCTGTTCAGCGGCGTCGCCTTCCAGTTCAGCGGGTTTCTGGTCGTTAGCGTTGTCTTTACCATGGTCATCGCTGCCGCTTCCTGGCTTCCTTTCCTGCTGGCCGCCATTGAAAAAGTCGTCCAGAAGCAGGAAGAGAAAGGAAATCAGACTTTCCGCCCAGTACCCTATGTTGTGGCCGGCGCGGCCGCGATTGGCCTCGTCATCCTGGCCGGCCATCCGGAGTTTCTCTACTACACACTTCTGGTTGCGGGAATCTATACCGCAGCGCGCCTGTTCGCGGCAGGGCGAAGACTCTCCCAACCCGCCAGCAACCGCAGCCTGGAACCTGCGACCGGCGACGGACCGCGCCCGGCCCGGCCTGCAAGGCCCGCCTTGCTGACTCTCTCACGATTGGCCGGGTGGCTTTTGCTCATGCCGCTGTTGGGCCTTGCCGCGGGGGCAGTACAGCTCCTCCCGCTCCTCGAACTGGTCCAGCAGAACTTCCGCGAGGGCTCCGCCACCTACCGGCAAGTGATCGGCTGGGCCTGGCCGGACCGTCACATCCTTACCTTCTTCCTCCCCGACATCTTCGGCAACCCAAGCCATCATCACTGGTTCGACCTGTGGGCCCTTCGCTGGCAGCCGGCCGCGCTGAACTACCTGGGAGAGGCCAGAGATACGATATTCTGGGGCATAAAGAACTATGTGGAGGGGGGAAACTACCTTGGCATCGCCGCCTGGTTGCTGGCTGCGCTGGCGGTCGCCGCCTCATTCGCGCAACCGGCAGCCAGTGAAAACGCCCAGGCTTCACAGGGCACAACCGGCGCGCGCGCCCCGTTCCGCCTGCCCACCATCCTCTTCGCCCTCCTGGCATTCGTCTCCCTCCTCTTCGCATTCGGGACACCCCTTTACGCCCTCCTGTTCTTCGGCCTACCCGGCTGGGACCAACTTCACAGCCCCTTCCGCTGGGTCTTTCCCTTCACGCTCGCGATGTCCGTCTTGGGCGGGATCGGGCTGGAACAGGCGCTTGCCCTGGGCGCGCCGGGCAAGGCAGCTCGATTCATTGCCTTTGGGCCTGTCCGGTTCCAGCTCAAATGGCCTGCCGGCCTTCTCGCGCTCGCGACCATTGCCGCCGGTCTGGCCTCTCTTCTGGCAGTTGGGGCCAGCTACTTCATTCCCGCTCCATTCGTGGAAGCCGCCCAGCGAATTGTCGAAGCATCCGATCTCGCGCAGGCCGCATTCTCAGATGGCCGCATGTTCTGGGGCTATCAGAGTCTGGGACTGGCGCGTTTCGGCCTGTTCGCTGTTGTCAGCGGCTTGGGCCTGTGGCTGCTTCTTCGGGCCGGCGCCAGCGCTGCCGCCTCTCCGACACGCAGAGACAATTCGATTCGCCGGCAGTCCCTCCCGGTCCGGCTGGTCTCCACCCTTCCTTACGCATTCGTGGCTGTTCTCGCCCTCGACCTCTTCCTGGCCCACGGCTCATTCAATCCGGCTGTCGACACGAAATTGTCGCCGCTCAAAAATGTCCCTCCGGCGGTTCAATTCATCAACCAAAGAGAGAACGCAGGATCGAACAGCGAAATTCAATATCCTCTGTTCAGGTTTACGACCTTCGACGCGCCCGGCGCCAAGACCTTCAACGCCAATGTCGGCATGTACTACGGCTGGCAGGATATCCGGGGATACGACTCCATCATACTGAAGCAGTACGTCGACCTGATGAACCGCATCGCCGACCAAAGCGGTGAGCTGCTCTACAACCGCATCGCGCCCCTCTACGCGTCCGCCGCGCCGGAAAATCTCGGCAATCCTTTCGCCGCGCTGGAAGATCCCCTCCTGGACCTGCTGGGCGTCAAGTACATCCTGTCAGAACTGGTTGTCCCAAACGCGAACTCCTGGACGAAGATTTACGAAGACGACTCCTTGCGCGTCTACGAAAACCTCGAACTGCTGCCCCGAGCGTTCGTCGCAGCGGAGGCAGTCGTCCTCCCCCCGGCGGAGCAGCCGCTCCAGGATACCGACCTGCGCACGACCGTATTCATCGAAAGTCAGCCGAACGACCCCAACGCTCTCATTCCAGCCAGCCCACAATTGGCGGAGGCGACCATCAGCCGCTACACCGCGAACACCGTCTTCGTCGACCTAAACCTCAACGATCGAGGCTGGCTGGTCCTCACCGATGCCTACTTCCCCGGCTGGAAAGCCTACCTGCGCCCCTTTGCTTCCGATGAATCGGACGAGCGGGAGTTGACCATTCATCGCGCCAACACAGCCTTCCGTGCCGTCTATCTGCCCGAAAGCGGCCAGTGGACCGTGCGGTTTACCTACAGCCCAATGAGTTTCAGGCTGGGCCTCTATGTCAGTTTCCTCGCCATAATGGTCAGCCTGCTGCTGCTTTCCTGGTGGGCATGGGGAAGGTATTTCCGGCCCGAGGACGAGGCGAACCAGGCCCGCACCGTAGCCAAAAACTCTGTCGTGCCGATGGTCCTGAATCTCGCCAACAGGGCAATCTACTTCGTCTATGCAATGCTGTACGTACGTCTCCTGGGCCCCGAAGGCACCGGCCAGTATGCCTGGGTTGTCGCCGTTTACGGCATTTTCGAAATCCTCAGCCGCTACGGTCTGGGTACCCTACTGAATCGCGAAGTGGCCGCCGACAAAAACCAGTCAAGCCGCTATCTCACCAATGTGCTGGCGCTGCGTACCCTCCTCTGGGCGGCCTCCTTGCTCCTCATGGGCCTGACTGTCGGCGGTTTCTGGTTCAACAACGACATCGGACGGGCAGAGCTGCAGGCAATCGCCGTCTTTGCCCTCGTGATGCTCCTCTCCAACTGGTCTGACGCCTTCAGCAACCTCTTCAACGCGTTCGAAAAAATGGAGTATCCGTCCGGGCTGGGCATCGCCATGGCACTCCTGCAAGCGGCTCTTGGCGCGCTGGCGCTACTCCTCGGCTGGGGAATCGTCGGGCTGGCTTGGATGGCGCTCCTCGTGAATCTGGTCCAACTGCTGTGGTTGATCTGGATCGTGCGCTCAACCCTATTCAAGCCCGAATGGAAGTGGGACTGGCCGCTGCAGAGGGAAATGGTCGCCACCAGTGGGCCGCTGATGATCAACCACCTGCTCGCGACCGTTTTCTGGCGCATGGACATCTGGATCCTGCGCCCGCTCGCCGGCGCGGCAAGCGCAGGCCTATACAGCGCGGCCCTCAAATACGTGGACGGCCTGAACATCGTCCCCAGCACTTTTACCCTCGCCGTCTTCCCTCTGATGAGTCGCCTGGCAAGGCAGCAGGGCGAAGAGCTCCTGCGTTCATACGTGCTCAGCGTCCGACTGCTGCTGGTGGTCAGCTTGCCCATAGCCGTTACGATCACGGCATTTGCCTATCCGCTGATCTCAATTCTTGGTGGCGCCAGGTTCGTCGCCGCCCCCTACGAGGTACAGCAGCTCCCGGCCTTCGCCTGCGGCATTGTCTCGGCGCTCCTCGGTCCGACAGAATGTAGCGGCTTCAGTGTCCGGGGGGGCTCGGCCCTGGCCCTGCAGGTGATCATCTGGAGCATCCCCGTCGGCTTTGTCAACAGCGTTACCCAATACGTCCTCATCGCCGCGAATCAGCAACGCTACCTGACCAAGGCATTTGTTCTTGGCGTACTCTTCAATCTTGCCGGCAATATTCTGCTGATTCCGGTATTCGGTTTCATCGGCGCCGCCGTCGTGACAATCTTCAGCGAACTCTGCCTGCTCTTCCTCTTTGGACTTCGCGTCCGCCGCCACATAGGAAAGGTCGCATGGCCGGACCTGATCTGGCGGCCGGCTGCCTCAGCGCTCGCAATGGGGCTGACTCTGTATGGCCTGTCCACGACTGGGGTATCCGTGTGGCTGTCCATCCTGCCCGCTTGGGCCGTGTACGCCGGCGTGCTGTCGGTCACCGGCGGCTTTGCCGACTCGGACCTGCGCGCAGCCGGCGCGGCTTTGCTGCAAAATCGTCTCGGCTGGCAGATGCAACAGGGCGCCGAGAACGCGCAATAGAGGACCGCAAACCCGAGCCGCGCCTGGGCTGACCTAATCTCTGGCCCGCCAGGGCAAAACCGTGAGACCGTTGGCCTCCAGCCATTCAGGATCCGGTCCGGCCCAGCCGAAGCGGGCCAGGTCGACGCGGCCGTCGGGCAGAAACTGAATCCCTTCTTCCGCCAGGCGCCTGCGCTGACGACCCGTTGCCTGTGGATCCCCGCGCGGGCTGATGCCGCCCCTGCTATTGACGACGCGCTGCCAGGGAATGTCAGTGTCCGACGGCAATCCAGCAAGCGCATATCCGGTCATCCGCGGTGTCGCCGCCCCCGCAATCCACGCTACCTGCCCATATGTCGCCACGCGCCCTCGCGGAATCCTGCGCACGACCAGCAGAATCAACTCGTATACGCTTCGTCCTTCCTCTGTCATCCTCCTTCCTCCTCGCGCCTCCCACTGTAATGGCCCCCAATCCCGGGCCTGTGCCTGGCCGGTTCTGCTCCGTGAAAGCGTGTTCCCCCCACGACCCGCGGTAACGATTGACGCCGGTTTGGCAAAATGTCCGCACGCGACTATCCTTGCATCCATGGACGTCTCGTTCCAGTCACTCCTGACAAACTGGGAATTCTATCCCGGCTCAGCGGCAGCCCTGCTTCTCCTCTTCCTTCCCTACCTCTGGGCATGGCTGCGGTTGAGGCGCGTACGCGCGCCCCTTGCATCCCTCGGCCGCTTGATAAGTTTCGTCGCAGGAACGCTCTTTCTTTCCCTGGCATTCCTGTCGCCGCTCGTCGCGCTGCAGCAGGAACTGCTTATCGGCAGGGCCGCCCAACAGATACTGATCGGCCTGCTGGCTCCCCCTCTCCTCTGGCTGGCCTGTCCCGCTCATGTGATTCTTCGCGGCCTGCCCGCGCCTACCCGGCGTTGGATCACAGGCCAGCTGAAGGAATCCACGCTTTTCGGGCGTTCCATCCGAAGCGCGACCCATCCCCTCCTGGTCTGGATGTTGGCTTTCAGCGTGTTCCTGCTCTGGCACGAGCCCGGCATCGCCAACCGGCTCCTCGCCAATCCCACTGCCTACCGGCTTGCCCTGTGGGGCGTCTGGCTCACCTACATGCTCTTCTGGTGGTATCCAATCGGTACGGGTCCCCGTCTGCGCTCCGCCATGCACCCCGGCATTGCCTTCCTCTATGTCATCATCGGCGGCGAAGTGCCCAATATGGTGACAGGCGTGACCCTTGCCTTCCGTCAGACGCCGGCCTACAGCTACTACGCCACCCGCGTGCCGGTTGAAGGGTTGACAACGATTCAGGATCAGATGATCAGCGGGGGCATGATCTGGTTTCTCGGCAGCATCGTCTACGTCGCCATCGCCGTAGCTCTCTTGGGCCGGGTCTTCCGCAACTTCGAAGCGCCAAAACCTCCGCCCATCAGCTGGGACGCGACCAAACGTACGATCGCGCCGGGCCTGGAACATCGCGTTCTTGGCCCGTGACCAGTGTGAACGCGGACTCTGCCCGGCAAGTGTGAATTCGCATTTGGCGCACACGCGCGATTCCGCTCTTCAAGTACGGCCTGAAAGCCGGCGGAAAAATAAAGGGCGCACGCAGAAGAGAGCCGCGCAGCCCTCAAACCCAACTTTCAGAAAAAATCTACATGCGCATGGAAAGTATCCTTCATCGTAATCTCAGGATCATCCCCCTCATCCTCACTTGCGCCCTGTTTCTTGCCGCATGTTCCCCTCTCACTGACCTCCTCTTCCCGGATGGCAACAACACCGGCGCCGGCGCGCAGATCGAGGTGCTAAGCCAGGAAACGGCAAGTTCCGCGCCCCCATCCGCAGACAGCGAAAACGCGGTCGCGCGCACGGCTTCCACGTCGCCGCCCCAGCCAATCGCGCTCGCATCATCGTCACAAGCGCGACAGGCCGTGTCAGTGCCAACGAGAGACTTGCGCGACCTGGCCCTCCGCCTCCGTCCCGGCGTAGACCGAATCCCGCTGATAGCGCCAGGCGGGCCGCACGCCGTTGGCGACCGAATCTCCTTCTGGGTGGCCAATGTAGATGACAATGAACACTTTCAAATTGAGGCAGAGCTGCTCTACAAAAACGACGTGGTCTACATCTGGGCCGAGCAAGGCCACCGACTCGACCCGGATGAGATGGCCGCGTCGGCTGACCGGTTCGCCCAAACCATCTATCCGCAGGTACGCGCCTTCTTTGGCAAAGAGCCGAATCCGGGGATCGACGACGACCCGCGCCTGCATATCCTCCACGCTGCCCGTTTGGGGCGGGGCATCGCCGGCTACTTCAGCAGCGCCGACGCTTTCAGCGCCCTCGCCAATCCCTTCTCCAACCAGAAAGAAATGTTCACCATCAGCCTGGACTGGCTGAGAAGACTGCGCGACCTGGAAGTCTACGAGACGGTCCTGGCCCATGAATTTCAGCACATGGTCCACTGGAACAACGATCGCAACGAAGAGACCTGGGTCAACGAGGGCATGAGTGAACTGGCCCAGGAGGTCGCCGGCTATCCACCCGACACGGGCTTCGCCCGCATCTACACCAGCAATCCCGACACCCAGCTCAACACCTGGAATCTCGACCCGCATGACACCGGCAGGCACTACGGAGCAGCCTACCTGTACATGGTCTACTTCCTTCAGCGATTCGGCGAAGAAATGACGAAAGCAGTCGTGTCCCAACCCGCAAACGGAACACGCGGCTTTGACATTGCCTTGCAGCAGGCCGGAATGGATCTCTCCTTCGAAGATGTCTTCGCCGACTGGGTCGTGGCAAATTACGTTCATGACTTCGACGCGCTCGAACGACAAGGCATCGTCGGCTACAGCCAGCCCCTGGACCTCCAGCCGGAAGTTGAAGAATCGGTCCAGAACCTTTCGCAGACGACCCTCGCAGGGACGGTACGCAACTTTGGCGTGGATTACATCTCACTCCGAGGACGCGGCGACGCAAGCGTGATCTTTCGCGGCAATACCTTAACCCGTTTTGCCGACGTCGGCCATGACAGCGGCAATCGTGCATGGTGGAGCAACCGGTCGGACGATTCCGACGTGCGCCTGACGCGTGAATTCGATTTCTCCGACTTGGACCCCGGCGATGCGCTGACGATGAGCGTCAGGATGTGGTATGACATCGAGGTGGACTACGACTACGGGTATCTGCTTGCCAGCCGCGATGGCCGCAAGTGGGACATCATTCCAGGCCAGCGCACGACGACCCAAAACCCCAGCGGAAACAGTTTCGGCCACGCCTTTACGGGGCACAGCGCGGACTCGCCGGGGGGCGCGGCCCCCGTCTGGGTCCAGGAGTCCTTTGACCTGGGGGCATACGCCGGAGAAAACGTTCTCTTGCGCTTTGAATATGTTACCGATGATGCCGTGAACGCGCCTGGCTGGTTCATCGACCAGGTCGATATCCCCGCAATTGATTATACTGCAAGCTGGGAAAATGATGTCGACAACTGGGAGAGCGAAGGCTGGCTGTTAACGGACAATCGGCTGCCGCAGGAATGGCTCGTGCAGATTATGGTCTTCCAGAACGGGAAACTGACCGCCTTCAAACGACCAAAGGTGGCCGATGATGGTACGGTCCGTTTTGAACTGAAAGGCTTGGACAACCGCAGCGAGGCGCTGCTTGCGATCAGCGGTCTGACGCCGGTAACCACCGAGGAGGCGCACTACGAGCTAGAAGTTGAGCGGCTGCCGGAACCATGAGCCCATGCCACCTTCAGCCCCAATTCGGACCCGCCCGGTTCATCCTTCCCGCCGGCCCGCTCGAACGCGAATGATTCGAGACAATCCCAGACCAAGTATGAATCCGGCGGCAACATCCCCAATGTAGTGAATGTTCAACGCAACTCTTGCCCAGCCGATCCACACAACCAGAAGCGGCGCCAGCCAGCCTGCGCCCGGCCAGAATGCCGTGGCCCAAGCCAGGATTACGCCGCAGCGCACGCCGTGGCCGCTGGGAAAACTATGTTTGTCAACGCCGCCCCCGTACAAAAACTGACCGCTGCCCGGGCGGGAGCGCCGCACCAACTGTTTGACGAGCATCGTGCTCGCAACGCCGCTCGCCAGGGAAATGATCCAGCCAATCAGGGCGCTGCGCCGTTCCCTGTCGCCTTCGGACTTTCGCCACAGCAGAAGCGTTACCAGCAGCCAGACAACCGTGTCTCCCAAATGCGCGCCGATCTGCGCCAGCCAAAAGAGAGGGTGCCGCTTCGTCATCTGATCTTCACGCAGCGCCGCACGCGCGCTGTACACCTCATCAATCCCGCTCAACGCATCCAACAGCCTGGACATCTTCAGACCCCGCCCTCGTCCGCGGCACGCCCCTGCGCCCGCGTATTCGCAGGATGGTCAGGATTCTTCTCCAGGTAGACCCGCACCTGCGCCAGCTGCTCCGGCTTGTCCACATCCATACCCGCCTCAGCCAGCGGCAGCACCACCGGCCCGCCGCGTATGCCTGCGATCCGGTAGGCGACGTCAAGCATGTCATCCATGCCCAGCCTCCGAAACAAAAACCTGGCCAACGTCGGCAATCCCAGCTTCCATACCTGTGCCAGAATGTTCTTGCGGTTTTCGATGAAATATCGAATGCTATCCTGAATCTGGAAACCCGCCGATAGGCGCCCCAGGTAGAGATCGCTGCTGCAAAAGGACCCCTCGCGCAGAGGCAGATACGTCCGCCTGCTGTCGGGAAATGCAGCAAGCATCACCTCCTTGCGGACGACGCCCCAGTAAACGTCCAACGTATAGGGTTCGCAAGCCTTGATAAAACTGTCGACGATCTGCCCTGTCAACAGGGCAATGTCGGCAGATAACGCGAGGATGTACCGGTCCTGCGGATTCAATTCCTGGAGTTTTCGCAGACCGGCATTCTGGCTGGCCCAGAGGTTGGGCTGGTTTGGCACATAATGCACATTGACGCCGAAATCAATCTCATTCGGCTCCAGGCCGACAACCACGATCTCGCCGATCCGGTCGCTCTCGGCCAACGCCTGAACCACATGCCAGGCCATTGGCATTCCTGCCAGTGGCGTCAGCGACTTGTGCGCGACGCCTGCCGCCGCACTCACTCGATCCAGACTGTCGGGGTCGTAACCTGCTGTGATGAAAGCATCGAACCGTTTCTGCAAAGCGCCCCCTTCTCGCGAAACTGTTCCGCTCTGAGCATTGGCCGAATTCGTGTGGCCGGGGGAATCCCGCATTCTTCAGCCAGCCGTGGACGCATAAGAACGGTTCCTGCTGCCTATCGGTGTGGCCTGCCTAACGCCGCTTCGCTCGGTCGATCGCAATGCGCAGCCGGTACTCTTCCGCCATCAACCGTTCGACCTCATTTTCCAGCTGCCCCCGTTGGCGCCGTTGAAACGGTCCATCAGCATCACCGATCGCCTCCAGTCTCCGCTGGGCTCTGGTCAGTTTTCGTAAGACTTCCTGCTTATGAGCGATCAGCGATTCCCGGTTATCATTCATCGCCGCCCCAATCCATCTCATCGTAATCTCGCGGCGCACGCGGCTTGTAGAGCAAATAGGCCAGCCCCACTCCGAGAAAATAGAGACTGATCAGCGGCAACATGACGATCGTCATATTGATCGGGTCAATGGTCGGTGTGATCATCGCCGCAACCACGGAGATGATCACGATGGCCTGTCGCCACATCCCAAGCAGTCGGGGACCGCTAACAAGACCAATGCGCGCAAGAAACGCGATCACAAGAGGGGTCTCGAAGGCAACGCCTATCCAGAATACGATGCGTGTGAAAAATCCGACGTACCGGTCGACCGTCCACTCCTGATCAATTACGTCTCCCAAAAAGTTTTGAAGGAAGCCGACCGCAACCGGCAGCATGACAAAATTGGCAAACGCCGCGCCGCCGAAAAACAGGACCATCACCCCTGGCAAAAGCAGAAACAGGGCGCGTTTTTCGTGGGGGTAAAGACCAGGGGCGATAAATGCCACGATCTGGTAAACCAGGACAGGCATCGCAACGATCACGCCCATCACAAACATGACCTTAAAGAACACAAAGATCGTGTCAGTAGGACCAATCGCGATCAGCTTTTCGTCAACGGGACTTGTTATGAACGCAATGACCGGCTCTACGAAGAAAACACTGGCCAAGACACCAAACAGCAGCGCTCCCACAATCCAGATCATCCGGTTGCGAAGCTCCGCTAAATGTTCCAGCAGCCCCATCCGGCTGCCGTCAAATGGATCCATGTCCAGAGGCGCAGCCTCTTGTGTCACAGCCGGGTCTCCTCAGTTCCTTCGCCCTCTGTTTCCTCCGGCACCGCTGCCACCTTGTCCCCGTCAGCCTCCACAGACTCTTCACCTGCTTGAACAGCAGCTTCAAGAACCGTTCGCTCCGAACCATCGCCATCCAGCCCGGCCGGGAACGAAGCCTCCACAGCTTCACCCGACTCTGTGCGAACGATCTCCTTTTCCTCCGAGTCTGAGGCCGACTCCTGGGCCTGCTTCTGTTCGGCAAGCGCCTGCCGCCGATCCTCCGCACGCCCCCTTGCGCGCTTGTTTCGCTCCTCAAGGTAGGAAGAATCCGCCCCGCTGGCCTTCGACTGCCTCTTTGCCCGCTGCTGCTTTCGCAGCTCCGACAGCGTCTTGACGCCGCGCTTCTGCGTGCTACCCGCCCGGCTGCGAGAGGCGGCGCCTGCCGCGCTCCTGGACGAACTCGCCCGCGGCGCCGACGGTATGGCCGTCCCTGCCGCGCCGGTCCCCGTCCCTTTCTTCTCGCTCCCCTGCCGCCCGTTCGCCGAGGCCGCCGCATTCAGGTCCGACAGAGCCGGCTGGGCAGCTGACGCCTGCTCAACCTTCTCCTCGCTGGATCCGGCCAGCGCAGCCTCCGCCGCCTGGGCAGGTTGAGACGGGGCGGATGTCTGTTTCGCCGTTGTAGACGCAGTTTGGCTGGCTCCCTGACCGATGGATTTCTCCTCTTCCTCCTCCTCGTCCCCCATCAGCTCTTTCATATGGAAACTGGGATCGAGTTCCCGCAGGTCCCCTATCTCTTCGTTCACCTGGCGCGTCAAGTCGCCCGAAAGCCTCTGTAGGCGTCGAATGAAGAACAGGACGTCTTTTGTTACTTTGGGCAGCCTTTCCGGGCCGAGAAAGATCAGGGCAAAAATCAATATGAAGACAAATTCAAGGACGCCAATGCCAAAGATGCTGTTCATGCCAGAAGTTACCGGCTCACCTGTTTATGTGCGGTCGGCAAGGAAATCTCGCGCAGCGCTGTGCCGAGGACACCGTTAATAAATCGCGCGCTATTGTCACTGCCGAAAGTCTTGGCCAGCTCCACCGCTTCGTTGATCACGACCTTGGGCGGCGCATCCGCATCCGGGCTGGACAACTCAAATATGGAAAGACGCAACACATTGCGGTCCACAATCGCCAACTTCTCTACCGGCCACTCCGGCGCATAGCGTCCGATCAACGAGTCCAGGTCTCCCCTGTAGCGTACGACACCGCTGATCAACCAGTACAGAAATGCCAGCGTCTCGGCGCCGAACTGTTCGTCTTGCTGGCGATAGTCCAAAGCGATGCCCGGCCGGTGTCCAGTGCAATCCACCTCATAGAGTACCTGCAACGCCGCGCGCCGCGCACGCCGCCGCTCCGCCGGCCGCGCCACGACTCCGGCTCCGCCGCTGCACTGGTCCGCTCTCCCTGCCGCGGCCCCATCTGCGCCGTTTTCCACCTTGTAAGCTCCCGAGCGGATCGGCTTGGTCGCGACACCATCCCCATTATCGGATGCATCTGCGCCCGCGCGGGAAGGGTCGGCGACTCTCGTTGGCTCCATCAACTGCTGCGTATCCTCTACCATAGTCCCCTGAATGTCAACCTGCATTTAACTACATCATCACGAGCCCGCCGTCAACAGACAATACCTGCCCGGTGATGAATCCAGACCGTTCACTCGCAAGAAACGCCACCGCCCACGCAATGTCCTCTGGATCACCGAACCGCCCCAACGGCGTGCGCGCCATCGTCTCTGCCTTCTGGTCTTCACTCATCACATCCGTCAGAGCCGTCGGCACAAAGCCCGGCGCCACCACGTTGACGGTGATCCCCCGGCTCCCTACCTCGCGGGCAAGGCTCTTGGACATGCCGATCATGCCGGCTTTGCTCGCCGCATAGTTCGTCTGCCCGGCCTGGCCTGCCAACCCGACAATGCTGGAAATGTTGATGACGCGTCCCCACCGCTGTCGTATCATTCCCCGCAGAGCGGCCCTGGTCACGTTGAACACACTGTCCAGATTCGTGCCGATCACCTGGCTCCAGCCTTCATCCTTCATGCTCATCATCAACGCGTCGCGGGTCGTTCCGGCATTGTTCACCAGAATGTGAACTCTGCCCAACTCCTTCTCAACCACTTTCACCAACCCGGCCGCGTCGTCAAAACTGCTCACGTCAGCCTTGTAAATGGCGCACTCGCCCCCGCCGCCGCGAATCGCCGCCGCCGTCTCTTCGGCCCCGGCCTGATTGCCCCGGTAATTCAGAGCGACGCGCGCGCCGCCTGCGGCCAGTTCCTTCGCAATGGCCGCTCCGATTCCGCTGCTACTCCCTGTAACCAGCGCAATCTTATCGCGAAAATCCATGGAAAGCCCCGATGCGGTGGCGAATCTGCCGCTATTCTACTACAGGATGACGAAAAAGAAGAACAGAGTGCCGCCCACTCTTCCTGCTATCTTCGCGACACTTGGAGGCAAGAAATACATCAGTTTTACGCGGACCGGCAGGCGCGGCCATAGCCCGATTCATCAGGAGAATGAGATCACTTGACCTGACCGGCAAATGCTCTGACTTCGGCCGGACTGCTTACATTTACCCTCTTGGCCCTGCGCTGAATCCGTCTCATCAGACCGGTAAGCACCGCCCCAGGTCCAATTTCGAGAGCGGTTTGAACACCACCCTCGACCGCGTGATTCATCGACTCGGTCCACCTTACACTGCCTGTTAGCTGTGCGTTCAACTCCTGGCGAATTGCGGCAGCGCCGTCAAGAGCGCGCCCGCTGGTATTCCCAATAACGGGCGAAATTGGCGCTTTTACCTCTATCGCCTCGATCCGGTCCTTTAACTGGGCAGCCGCCGGTTCCATCAACGGACAGTGGGCCGCAATGCTGACGGCAAGGGGAACAACCCTGCGCGCGCCCGCGCGTTCCAGCCTCGACATCGTCGCCGAAATGCTGTCTTCATCACCCGAAATCACAATCTGGCCCGGACAGTTGTCGTTTGCAACCTGGGCGACGCCACCGTTCTCTGCGGCTGCCTCCGCGCAAATCTGCGCAACCTGTTCCTCGCTGAGCCCCAGCACAGCAACCATACGCCCGGGATGCTGTTGGCCGGCCTCCTTCATCAGCCGGCCTCGCTCACGCACGAGCCGCAGCCCGTCTGCGAAATCCATGCTCCCGGCCGCAGCCAAAGCCGTATACTCGCCCATCGAGTGACCCGCAAAAAAGAGCGGTCGAGGCAGCTCGCCAAGCTCCTCCTGAACTGCGCAGAGTGCCGCCAGGCTCGATACATAAAGCGCAGGCTGCGCGTTAATCGTGTCGGTCAGCGTCTCCTCCGGCCCTTCAAAGCAGAGTCCGCTGATCGACATCCCCAAGACCTCATCTGCCTCCTCCATCACCGAACGTGCGGACGCGTAGGTCTCGGCCAACTCCTTGGCCATTCCCACGTGCTGGCTTCCCTGCCCGGGAAACAAATACATCAACGGGCCGGCTGCTTTGCCGTACAGAAACCGCGACTTCATCTGAATCAGGCTTCTTCTTCTTCAACGTCCACGACCTGCATCCGTCCCATGTATGTGCCGCAATGCGGACAGACACGGTGCGGGAGCGTTTTCTCGTTGCACTGCGCGCAGCTGACCAGCCTCGGAATCCCAATGGCATGATGCGCGCGCCGCCGGTTTCGTCGGCCTTTGCTGATCTTTCTCTTTGGTAGCGGTCCCATTCTGCCTTCTCCTAAGTCTAATCCCGGGATGATCCGTCCTGTAACGCCAGCAAGGCTGCCCAGCGTGGGTCGATCCCCTCAACTTCATTCGGTGTTTGCGTTTCAGCCGGACTGGCCAACTCTGATTCTGACATCAACTTTACATAGTGCGGGCAAGCGTCTGGATTCAAGGCCCCGCTGGCCGGATCCATGTATTGGCAAGCAGCGACGATCGGCAACGAAAGCCATATGTTTTGGCGCACCACTTCGGAAATGTCAAGAATGTGTTGCGCGTCGATTAGGAGCGCTTCATCAGTCAGGTCCTCTGCCTGACCTTCAAACTCCTCTGGCGGCAGGAATCGCCCGGTCTGTATGTCGGTAAGCGGCCGAAAACTCTCGGAAAAACGAACAGTGACCGGTATCGGAACCGGCTCAAGGCATCGTCCGCATTGCAACGAAAGCTCGACCGCAAAGTCCCCCCTCGCCAATACACCGCTATGGATCCGCAGCAACTCCAGGGCGCCTGTCAGATTCGTTAGCGGTGTCAGCCCGGCATCGAGGTCCCCAATGTCGTCATCAAGCGAATATGACCTGCGAGCGCCGGTGGCCTCCTTCATCAGTTGCGCTACGTTAAACTCCACCTTTCCGATCCTCCTGTCCGGCAAATGAGCGGCGGCGCGGGCCTGCTCGACCTGATGTCGAATACTCCGCCTGAACAGCAAGCCCAACAAGCACTGCCTTCCCCTGCCAACCGGACAGCCAACTCCATACAGCGTGACGACCGCACAAAAAGCGATTATAAGGCGATGACAGACGATCCGCCAAAAGAGGCGCGTGCCAGTGAAACGCGATTACGCTGAGCGGCTAGGCAACTGCCTCAAAACGGAACATTTCTCCGATCGGGCCGCCTGATATTTGGAATGAACAAAGATCGAATGATATAAACACTTGGACTGACTCTTGGATTTTGTCAATTTTCGCAATATAAACTTTGAAAATTGACAAAATGTGCCTCCAGTGGTACAGTCAGGTTGCCTTTAGGAGTTTGACAGGCCAATTCGAATGCCTGGAACCGTCCTGGGCCTTGAATAGCAGAGAAGAAGCTCATGTCTATCAACCTGGACCAGAATTCACCCGCATGGCAGATACTGGAATATCTGCAACGCAATGCCTCTGCCACGATTAAGGACCTTGAACTGCTGTTAGGCGTGACACCAACCGCTGTGCGTCAGCACTTGAATCACCTGCAGGCAAGCGGTTATCTGGATCGACGGGAGGTGCGGTCCGGCGTAGGGCGACCGCATTTCACCTATGTGGCGACCGACGCCGCCCGAGAACTGTTCGCCTGTCGCTGCGACGTTTTGGCGCTGACGATGCTCCAGGAAATGTGCGGAATGGTCGGCGAAGAACTGATGGGGTCGCTCATGAAACGCGTCGGCGCCCGGCTGGCCGAAGGGTATTCCCAAAGCGTTACGGCCCCCGATCTGCACAAACGTGTGGAAGAAATGGCCGGCGCTCTTGGCCAGCAGGGCGTTCTCACCGATGTCTCGAAAGGCGAGAGCAACACAATCGCATTGAAGATGTACAACTGTCCCTACCACGACCTGGCCGTTGAGCACAGAGAACTCTGCGACATGGATCAGCAGATGTTGCAGCAGGTGTTAGGAGAGGAAGTCCTCTTGGACAACTGCATTATGGACGGGCACGGCAGCTGCTCCTTTGTCATCGGGCAGGGCAGCCGTGCAACACTTGAGTTGGAAACGTGAACGATTCTTCTCTCGTAAGAGGATCGCACGCATTGAATACGGTTGCATGCAGCCGTAACTGTGAGGAGCTAAAGACAAACATGAGTACACTTGAGATTCAAAATTTGCATGTCGCAATCGGCGATACCGAGATATTGAATGGCGTGGACCTCACCCTGCACAGCGGTGAAATCCACGCGATGATGGGCCCAAACGGGTCCGGAAAATCAACCCTCTCTTACGTAATCGCCGGCCATCCCCATTACGAAGTAACACAAGGCGATATACTTCTCGACGGCGAGAGCATACTCGATATGGAAGCCGACGAACGTGCCCGCACGGGAATTTTTCTGGCCTTCCAGTATCCGGTCTCGATTCCCGGCGTCAGCGTCGCCAATTTCCTTCGCACCGCAGTGTCCAACGTCCGCGGCTACACCAGCAAAGAATCGGCCGCCAAGGACAACGGTGTCATCGGCAGCAACCTGATGCCAATGCGGGATTTCAGACGTGAACTGAACACCAAAATGAAGGAATTCAACGTCGATTCCAGCTTTGCCCGCCGTTACCTGAATGATGGATTCTCCGGCGGCGAGAAAAAACGTACCGAAGTTCTCCAGATGGCCATGTTGGAACCGAAATTCGCAATCCTGGATGAGTCCGACTCAGGCCTGGATATCGACGCGCTCAGAGTCGTCGCTGACGGCATCAACAAACTGGCCACGCAGGACCGCGGTTTCCTGCTCATTACCCACTACCAGCGAATTCTGAACTTCGTCAAGCCGGACTATGTCAGTATCTTCTTTGGCGGCCGCATCGTGAAGACGGGCGGCCCGGAAGTGGCCCTGATGCTGGAGGAAAGAGGCTACAAATGGGTCGAAGAGGAGCTCGTCGCTGGAGCAGTGCCCGTCTGATAGACAGACGAAACGAAGACTGGATTGAGGGGGCCGGTATCTTGCCGGTACACCTGATGCGACTTGAACTGATGGGCATGGAGTCAACCGGCCGCTGAAGTCGGAACGCCCATTCCTTAGAGGAGGCTATTGTGGCTGAACAGTCTGATTTACAACATCTTGAAGGTGTCAAGGAAGAGTATCAGTACGGGTTCCGTGACGAAGAGAATGCCGTATTCAAGGCCGCCAAGGGCCTGACACATCAGGTGGTCGACCAGATCGCCGACATAAAGAATGAACCGGACTGGATGCGCCAGTTCCGGCACGATGCGCTCGACATTTTCTTTGCCAAGTCAATGCCGACCTGGGGGGCCGACCTGAGCGGCATCGATTTCGACGACATCTACTACTATCTGCGCCCGGCTGAAAAACAGGGCAAAAGCTGGGACGACGTGCCGGAAGACATCAAGCGCACATTTGACCGGCTCGGCATCCCGGAGGCGGAACGCAGATTTCTCGCCGGTGTCGGCGCCCAGTATGAATCCGAGGTCGTCTACCATAGCCTGAAAGACGAATGGGAAAAGCTCGGCGTGGTCTTTCTCGACATGGACAGCGGCCTTCGCGAACACGAAGACATCGTCAAGGAATACTTCGCAACCGTCATCCCGGCCGCCGACAATAAGTTCGCCGCGCTGAACAGCGCTGTCTGGAGCGGCGGCAGCTTCGTCTACGTCCCCGCCGGCGTGCACGTCGACATCCCCTTGCAGGCCTATTTTCGCATCAACGCCGAAAACATGGGACAGTTCGAACGCACGTTGATCGTTGTCGAAGAAGGAGCCAGCGTACACTACGTCGAGGGCTGCACCGCGCCCATTTACTCCAGCGACAGCCTCCACAGCGCTGTCGTCGAAATCATCGTCAAGAAGGGCGGCCGCTGCCGCTACACAACGATCCAGAACTGGAGCACCGACGTTTACAACCTGGTTACCAAGCGGGCTCTGGCCTACGACGACGCCACCATGGAGTGGATCGACGGCAACCTGGGGAGCAAAGTGACGATGAAGTATCCGGCCGTCTACATGATGGGCCCAAAGGCGCACGGCGAAATCCTGTCGATCGCCTTCGCCGGCAACGGACAGCATCAGGATGCCGGCGGCAAAGTGGTCCACGCCGCGCCCAACACCAGCTCAAAAATCGTTTCTAAATCCATCAGCAAGAACGGCGGACGCTCCAGCTATCGCGGCCTGCTCAAAGTGGCCAAAGGGGCGCAGCATAGCCGCAGCAACGTCGTCTGCGATGCCCTGCTTCTGGATTCGGAAAGCCGGTCAGATACCTATCCCTACATCGAAATCGACGAGGATGACGTCAGCATCGGCCACGAAGCGTCGGTCAGCAAAATCGGCGAAGAACAGCTCTTCTATCTGATGAGCCGCGGCATTGATGAGGACGAGGCCGCCGCCATGATCGTGGGCGGATTCATCGAACCGCTCGTCAAAGAGCTGCCCATGGAATACGCAGTTGAAATGAATCGCCTGATCCAATTGCAGATGGAGGGCAGCATCGGTTAGATTGCCTTCCCTACGTCCCTGTTCCGGAGTGGAACGATAGGCAATCCAGAACGCGCTTAAAGCTACGGGGGACCCCTGCTGTACATGAGTGTCTCCCGCTTTCCCGATACGGAGTGAATTGAAGGTGACATTGCTAATTGAGAGACCGAGAGAAATGATCGAAGCAACCGCCGGCTTCTCCCAGGAGACCGTGCGGCTTGCTTCCGAAGCAAAGAATGAACCCGATTGGATGCTGGACTTTCGCCTGCGCGCCTGGCAGCACTTCGAAAGCATGCCCTGGCCCGAGCCAACCGACGAAGACTGGCGCAGAACGCGCCTCACCGGCTTTAAATTGGACAACTACGCGCCCTACTCTACACCCAATGGCGCCGCCAATCGTCAAGACCTGGACCCAGTTCTGCTCGAAGCATTGGACGAAATGGACTCTGCCGCCAGCCTGATCTATCAAGACGGCGGCCTTTTGTACAGACAGGAGAGCGATAGCCTGGCCGGTCAGGGTGTCATCTTTACCGACCTTCAGACGGCCGTTCAGCAGCACCCCGAGTTCGTGCAACGCTACTTCATGACCGAGGCCGTCTCCCCCGACGCCAATAAGTTCACCGCCCTGCACGCGGCCCTCTGGGACACCGGCTCCTTTATCTTCGTCCCCCGCAACACCGCGGTTACGCTTCCTCTGCAAGCCATACTGAACCAGGGCGACGGCGTTGGCGGCTATCACCATACCCTTCTCGTCGCCGAAGAGGGCGCCGAAGTGACTGTTGTCGATGACCTCATGGGCGCTGAAAACGCCTTCCAGGCAAGTGTCGTCGAGCTGATCGTTAAGGACAATGCCCAGGTCCGCTACATAAACCTGCAGGACTTTCAACACACCGCTTGGAACTTCCTCACCGGAAGAGCCGTGCTGGGCAAGGACACCGACCTGCGCTGGATCCAGGTGAGTTGGGGCAGCCGCCTGACCAAAGCCTTCCTGGACCTGGATCTGCAGGGTCAGGGCGGGCATGGCGAGCTCCTGGGGCTCTACTTCCCAACCCGCCGCCAGCACATCGACCACCAGACCCTGCAGTTGCACCGTGTGCCCAACTGCTTCAGCGATCTGCTCTTCAACGGCGCCCTGAAACATCGCGCCCGCAGCGTCTATATGGGCATCATCAAAGTGCTGCCCGGCGCCCAGAAGACAGACGCCTTCCAGCGCAACGGCAATCTAATCCTCGATCGAAGCGCCCGCTCAGACAGTATACCCGGGCTCGAAATCGAGGCGGACGACGTGCGCTGTACCCATGCCGCAACAGCCGCGCAAGTTGAGGACGAATACGTCTTCTACCTGATGGCCCGCGGCCTCACCAGGCCGCAGGCGGAACGAATGATCGTCCAGGGATTCCTCCAGGGAGTCCTCGACCGCGTCCCTGTAGAAAGTGTCATGCACAAGTTGGAAAAGGTAATCAGTCGGAAGATAAGTAGATAGTCTCAAGCAACAAGCTACGGAGGAGAACAATGGCAGACAAAGGGTATGCCAATGCAGACGTGCTGGTCAGCACCGAGTGGGTCGCCGATAACCTGAATGACAGTAACATCCGACTCCTCGAATCAAATGAGGACGTCCTGCTCTACGACACGGGCCACATCCCGGGCGCGCAGAAAATCGACTGGCAGGAAGATCTGAACGACGCTGTCGTGCGCGACTATGTCGGGCAGAACCAATTTCAGCAGCTAATGGAGCGGCTGGGCATCTCAAATGACACCACCGTCGTTTTCTACGGAGACAAAAGCAACTGGTGGGCGACCTACGCCTTTTGGGTCTTCCAGCTTTTCGGCCATACCAATGCCAAAGTGATGGACGGCGGCCGCCAGAAGTGGGCCGACGAGGGCCGCGAACTGACGACCGACTCCGCCTCCTATCCGTCCGCCTCTTACACCGCGCCGGCCCGCAATGACGCCGCAATCCGCGCAATGCGAGACGAGGTCCTGACTCACCAGCAGTCCGGCTTGCCGCTGGTAGACGTCCGCAGCCCTGCCGAGTTCAGCGGCGAACTCCTCCACATGGCCGACTATCCGCAGGAAGGCTCACTGCGCGGAGGTCACATCGCCGGCGCCAGAAACGTTCCTTGGGCGCGCGCCGCCAATGACGACGGAACCTTCAAGAGCGCCGCTGAACTCAAAGCCATCTACGAAGAGGAACAGGGACTGAACGCAACCGACGATGTTGTGGCCTACTGCCGCATCGGCGAACGCAGCAGCCATACCTGGTTCGTCTTGACCTACCTGCTCGGCTACGATAAGGTTCGCAACTACGACGGCTCCTGGACCGAATGGGGCAACGCTGTCGGACTGCCCATCGAGAAGTAAGTCCAGCCCCCCGCTCCTTATCGCTGGTGGAGTTGGACACCGTTTGAATTGGAATACTGGGGGGCCGTTCGCGCCCCCCGCCCCTCCCGCGATTCCGCCTCTTTCGCCCATGGACCTGTTCCGAGAAGCCATCATCGACCATTACAAGCACCCTCGCCGCAAGGGAGCCTTGGAGGACGCCAACGTCCACCGGCATGAGTCCAATCCCTTCTGCGGCGATGAAGTGACCATTCACCTCAAGATTGAAAATGAAGTGGTGGTCGATGCAGCCTTCGAAGGCCGGGGCTGTGCCATCAGCCAGGCCAGCGCGTCCATGATATTGGAGGAGATCGTCGGGCTGCCGGTGGCTGAACTCAAGGAGTGGGGCAAAGAGGACGTGCTCGACCTTCTCGGAATCGAGATCGGGCCCGTGCGACTGAAATGCGCCCTCCTGCCTCTGAAAGCCCTCAAAGCCGGGCTCTACGGCCTTACGGAGTGGCCAGACTGAATTTCACGCCGAGGTTAAACTGGTAATGGAAGATTTCGTTAGAGTAGCCGCGACCGGAGATATCCCGCCAGGGGATCGAATCCTTGTCGAACTGGATGGAATACGCATCGCCGTTTTCAATCTGGACGGCGAATACTTCGCTATTGAAGATGTCTGCACCCATGACGGCGGCCCCCTCGTAGAGGGAGAAATACTCGAGGGCGGTCAGGTCCAGTGCCCGCGGCACGGGGCCCGCTTCGATATTCGCACCGGCGAAGCGCTCAGTATGCCCGCTTTCGAGCCCACTCCCTCCTACCAGGTTCAAGTCGATGGCGAAAACATCTACGTGGAACAGCCCTACTGAGGAGAACAATCCGATGAGCGACACGTTAGCGCCCACGCCCGATGAAGTGCGGGCCGAAATCCGGACACACGTGCAAGACCCGGAGCTGATGATGAATATCGTAGACCTGGGCCTGGTCTATGATATCGAAGTAACCGAAGACAACAACATCGACGTAACCATGACGCTCACCAGTCCTGGTTGCCCTGTTGGCCCCCAGATAATCAGCGACGTCCAGCGCACTGCCCACAACGCCTTCCCCGACATCAACGAAGTCAATGTCCACCTGGTGTGGACACCCTTCTGGAATCCGGACATGATGTCTGAGGATGCAAAAGACGAACTGGGCATTTTCTGACCGGACCCAGCCGGGTTTTTCGCCCGACAATCAGAGAAGAGCCGCGGCCCTGCAACCGTTCTGTCTGCCATACGGCGCTGCGGCCTCTCTCCTGTCTTTCAGAACGCGCCTGCCCGACCGGTTTCGGCTCCCCCTCTCGGCGGCACCCTGAATCCCGCATCGCGCTGGGTTGAGCCCCAACTCTTAACCTACCTGCCCTTTGCGGCAATCTCCATAACTGTATTGATCTCCGCGCGCGCTTCCGCTGTTCGTCCCAATATCGCCTTCACGATCGCCCGGTTTCTGATCGCCTCCACGTCGTCTGCCTTCCTCAGAATGGCCTGATCGTAGTCCGCGATGGCCTCCTCGTATTCGCCGCGGCGCTCCCTGGCATGCCCTCGATTGTAATAGGGTTCCGGTCTCTCCGGCTCCAAACGAATTGCCTCATCGAAGTCGTCAATAGCAGAGCCGTGACGCCCAAGTTTCGCCTGCGCAATCCCCCTGTTGTTGTACGCGGCCGCGTACTCCGGCTTCAAGCGGATTGCCTGACCATAATCGGCCGCCGCGGCCTCATACTGCCCTGATTCGGCAAGCGCCGCCCCGCGGCTGTTGTACGCCTCGGCACACTCCGGATCCAGCCCGATCACCCTTTCAAAATCTGCGATGGCCTCCCGACCCCGCTTGAGAGTCGCCCTGATGCAGCCTCTGATGTAGTAGGTCTTGACGAATGCTGGCTCGAGCCCGACCGCCCTGTCAAGGTCCGCAATCGCATCTTCATATCGGCCCAGCTCAGCCATGAGCAGCCCTCGATTCAGGAAGGCAATCAAGCTGTCAGGGGCAAGACGGATGGCCGAGCCCAAATCTTCCAGGGCGCCATCATACTGTTGTAATGCCGCCTCTGCATGACTGCGATTGATATACGCGTCAACCAGCTCAGGCTTCAGCTGAATCGCCCTGTCATAGTCGGCAAGGGCATCCTCAAACTGGCCCAGATTGCTCCTGACATTCCCTCGATTGTTGTAGGCCTCTGCATAGTCAGGCCGCAGTCGAATTGCGTGCCCGTAGGCTGCAAGCGCCTCGCGCGCCGCGGCCATTCCTGCCTCATCCAACCCCTCTCTCGCCAGAAAGTAAGCGCGGGAATGATGGCCTGTCACAGTCTGGCGCTCCGGCTCAACCTTTCCGACAGGTCTCCAATTGACCGAAAGGCCAGCGCCGCAAGTTCGTCATTTGTGCCTTCGGCCACATTGGCAATGTGCCGCCATCTCTCGACCGCCTCGCCAAGCCTGCCTTCCTCTTCCAACTGGCGTGCATCCGCAATGGCTGAGGCCCCCGCCCGCCCCGGATCCCGGCTCAAGTCCTCTCCAATCTGCGCCCGCGCGAAAACCAGGTCCGCAGTTGCCATACTTCTCAACGGCTCGTCAACATCCCCTTCGTAGCCCCGCGCTTCCTCAGCGAACTTTGCTGCCTCGGCCGCATAGGCCCGCGCATGCTCGACCATCCCGCGCATCTCTCGTTCAAACGCCTGCAATCTCCTGATCACGATGTACCCGAAGGCCGCTGCAATCGATACCAGCGCGGCAAGAAATAACGCTATGCCGGTCAACCACCACTCAATTGTGCCAGCCCGGTCCTCCAGCGCCTCCCGCCGGAGTTCATTGAACCTGCGCTGAATCTCCACCTCAGTGGCGGCATCAACTGCAGGTACGCTGTCATCCGCGCTTTCTTCCTGACCCGCGGGGGTCTGGGCGAGAACCGACATCGGCCCCGCCAATCCGATCCCGGCCCCAGCTGCCGTTAAAATCATGACCGTGACAATTGTCCTGACCACCACTATGTTACGCATACCAAACAAAAACTCTGTCTCCTGAACTGGCCGCCGCATGGAGAAAGCCCAACAGAGCGGCGCCTCCTGAAAACCTGTAACCTTCTACTGCCTTGGCGGATGCCGGTGCGGCCCGACCCAGCCCGACCCTTCCTATCAGACTGTGTCGGATTTCCCATCTGGATGGCCGCCTCCGAATAACCAGTGTCGCGACGATTCAACGCCAACTGTCCAAACAACCCGACAAACCGTTCGCCTCCCACCCCGACATCGGGCCTCTCATTCTCATTCGTGCAACGCCCTGTCATCCGGCCGCCTGGTTGCAAGTCAAGTCCCGAGAACACGCCTGTCTCATGTTACCATTCTTCACCCTTGACCAGAACAATAAATCCAGGCCAACTCTGATATCCCGCGCCTCCGGGCATCCCCTTACCAATAGGCATTTCTCCAGCCTTGACAGTCATCGCCGCCCCGGCATTCCCGGTATTTCCAATCATCCCAAGGAAATAATAGAACTCCGTAAAGACGTTGCTGGGTGAGGACTTCACTGAAACTTCAACCATCAGTCGCTCGGCCTGTTCCTTGAAGAGTGGCGGACGCACCTTATACCCGCTACTCCCCAGCTTGGACAGGATTCCCTCCACGCCCTTCCGATTGCACAGCACGCCGGCACGATTGTCCCCATCATTGACAGAAGCTTCATAACACAGAAGCGCCTCGTCGAAACGGCCCATCATGACAAGCGCATTCCCCTTGTTGAAGCGTGCGTCAAGGTTTCCAATTCGTATCGCCTCATCATAGTCCTTCAACGCGCCGCGAAAATCCTGTGTCAACTGTTTTACATTCGCCCTGTTCAAGAAAAACCAGGAATATCGTACACTAAATCTCTGGGCTAGGCGGATGGCCTCGTCGTAGTCCGCCAGCGCGCCGTCCAACTGGCCCAGCACAGTCTTTGCGTTGCCGCGATTAAAAAAGACGCGCCACAAATGTTTTTCGGTGGTTCCATATTTGCCTTCGCCATTCTTCCTTTCGTTCTTCTCACACCTGATGGCCGCATCATAGTCGGCGCAGGCCCCCTCATAGTTGCCTGCCTCCGCCTTGGCATTGCCCCGGCTGAAATACAATCCGCCAACATCGGGGGCGCACGCTATGCCCTGGTCGTAATAGGAGATCGCGCCAAGATAATCACCCTTCACATAACACTGGTTGCCCTGTAGCTGGCTGAACTCAGGATCGTCGATCAGCGGCAGTGGAAAGTGGGCGCCGTTCGTAGCGGAAAACCGATGCACGTCCACACCTGGAGCAACGTCAAGGAAGCCGTACATCTCAATCAGCTCCCGTCGAATCCTCTGCTTATCCTCCGACCTGATCTCGATTGACCTCTGCGCAGCCGCAGGAATCAGCGGCCATCCTGTCACCCAGAAGTCGTCTTGACACTGATTCCCCTTTATCCCACTCGCAAGATCAGTCGCCCCGGTATATACATGGATTCCCTGTTCCGTGAGTTGAAAAAGAAGCTCCTCGCTAGTCAGTTCCACTTCTTCTCTGGATACTGGCGAAAAATAATGCCTGTCTTCCAAATCCAAAGCGATAACCTTCCCATCAAGCTCGCTCTCTTCACATGCATTCCAAAGCGCTGCCAGTGGGTTGCGCGTAAAATGCAACAAATTTGTCGCGGCGCCGTACTCCTGTAATTGGGCAAGAAGCTGAAGGTCAGACATCCTGCTGCCATCCACCACGCCAAAACCGAATTCCCGAGCAGGATCAAGCAGTACCGTTCGAAGGTAAACAAGGTGCATCTGGGCGAAGAAAAACTCCTCCAGGACACTTTCGTCTTGATTGAAGTACTTGATCAAGCGGCGCGTGGCAGCAGAAAGCAACGTCCACCGACTGTCAGCGTGCCCGCGAAACACGCACCCTTGGGAATTCTTTCCCAACCTGTTCAAAAAAACTCTTTCGACGACCGACACCTACGCTTCTCCTCCTCCGAGCCTATTCTCAAAACTGACCCAGGTCGACTCATCCCGCCTTCCGCTGCAAAACTACCTTGCATATCCAGTTGCCAGTGCCAGTAGAACGCGTCGCGCCGCAACCGTCCCTCTCAAGAGCAACAGTGACCAAAAAAAAGGAAAGGGTATGATTGTACGATTTACGGCAAATATGAGCAAGCTGGCGACCTAATCCCACACACCCGTTTCCTTCAATATATGACCATACTTCGCCCCGCATCAGAAACGAACTGTCTGTAGGCTCCTTCCCGAGTTCTCTCCCCCACATACAATCAACCCTTATATGTACAATACAAAATACACATATTAAGACGTTGTGCAAAATCTGGAAATGGGCGGTGTGTCCCTGCAAATCGAATACATTTTCCTGCAAAAACATAACACCCTTCTGCTTGCAGAAGGGTGTAATTCCAGCCAACCGCGCTGACCGATTCTCAGGTCCAACTTTCCTTCCTGACGTACTACCGACGAACCAGGCCGAGCGCAATCATCTGCAGAAGCAGAGGGTGACGATGGAGCGCCGCGTGCCGCAGACTCTCGGCAACGAAAACGGCCCGCCGCGCCATTGCCAGTTCACCGGCACAACAGTACCATTCGGCCTGGGCGGCCAACCCTTGCCGAAACTGCTCGGCAAGTTCCTGGGGAATATTCTCGGATACAACGGATCTCGCCAGCCCTGCCAGCTCCTCCAGAGGCAACTCGACGAGCGTCCCCAGTCCATTCTCCTCCCCTTCACCAGGTTCACTCTGGCTTCCCGTCTCTTCGGTATCCAGATTCATGTCCCTTACAGTTAGAATCCAATCGGCCATCGCAGGATGTTCCAGCAACGACTTGACCTCCTCCCATAGCTTTTCCTTGCCCTCCTCCCACAACGCCTGGCCGGATGCCAGCAGGCCTGAATGCTGCTCAGGAATCTCCCCTGACCGAAATCCAAAGATGAACGAACAAAATAGTGTGAACTCGTCCGGCAACGCCCCTGCCGATCCCTTCCAGTGGCTCTCGAGGCAACGCGCCAGGCTATACCTTGCGTATTCGTACGGCGCCGTGACGAAGACGGCGCTCTCGCTGGGACCCACCGGGATCGACATCAATTCGCCCGCCTGCCCTCTGGGGGGAAGCTGCCCGCGGTCCACTCCGTCCCCGCCAAAGCAGCCAAGAACGCCCGCCGCGCGATTGACGCGCAATCCCACCAATCTGCAACCATCTGCCTCGCCCTCTTCCAGAAACCAGAGGTGCTGCGTGCCCTGTAAATCGCAAGGCGAAATCAGCGCCCACCATCGGTCGGCATCACTCGGTTCCCACTTTGCGCCCGATAGCCGCAGTTTGCGCAGATGTCGATCTGCCTGCTGCGCCAGTTCCGGCCCCAGGCTCGAACGCAGCGCGTACAGCGCTGCCGCGCTCCGCGAGGAGACTTCCTGCCCCCTCAGCGCTCCCAGGCGTTCAAGCGCAACCTCAGCAACCGCGCGATGTGAATCAAAAGCGATCAGACGCAGCAACTCCGTCTGGTCCTCCTCGGCAAGCTGGCCAATCAGATCGAGGACCAGGAAGGCCACGTCCGCATTCTCCTCGCGCATCTGTCTCACATATTCCAGCAAGACATGCCTGTTGGATCGTGCCTCCTCCACGGCCTCGCGCAAACTCTGCATGACAACGAGCCCCGGATCCTCCAACCCGCCCATAAGACCAGCGGACACCTCCACCTGATGAAATCTCTCCAGAAGCATCGCGGCGTTCAAACGCGTAACCGTTGGGTTGTCCCGCCTGCCCGCCTCCTTCCGCAGCATCTCCACCGTATCCGGCCCCGCCAGCAAAGCTGAGAGTCGGCCCAGGCCGCCTCGCAACTGGCTGCTGCCAGTGCCAAGGCGCCTGCGAACTGCCGACAGGACAAGCGGACGCGCGTATTCGCCGGCGATTCTTTGAATCTCCCGCTCCAATTCCGCCTCAGATGAGGTTTCGGCCAACCCGGCGACGGCATCTTCCACGAGCCGCCTTTCCCGCAATGTAGAAATCGTCTTTTTGCTCATAGCTGAAGTATACCACGACGAAAATATCGCTTTCGTTTGCTTCTCCTATGGCCCGGTGGTAGACTGAATCGCGACGCTGGATGCTGCCCTCCTTGAGCGCGTATGCCCACCGCGTCCCAGAGTCCAGGAGCGAATATACAATGGCCCAGGCGCTGTATCGCAAATGGCGCAGCCAAACTTTCGAAGAGGTCGTCGGGCAGGAGCATGTGACGACCACCCTTCTCAACGCACTGCGCGAAGGCCGCGTCGCCCACGCATACCTGTTTGCAGGCCCGCGCGGAACCGGCAAAACATCCACCGCCAGAATTCTGGCCAAAGCCCTGAACTGCACAGACGAGGAGCGGCAGCCCTGCAACAGATGCAGCCACTGCGCCGCGATCAACGAAGGCCGTATGTTGGACCTGATCGAAATCGACGCTGCCAGCAACAACAGCGTCGACGACGTGCGCGAGCTGAGAGACAAGGTCGGCTTCCAACCCAGCGAATCCCGCTACAAAGTCTACATCATAGACGAAGTTCATATGCTCAGCACCAGCGCCTTCAACGCCCTCCTCAAAACGCTGGAGGAGCCCCCTCCATACGCGCGTTTCGTGCTGGCAACGACCGAACCCCACCGCATTCCCGCTACCGTGCTCAGCCGCTGCCAGCGTTTCGATTTCCGCCGCATCCCCATCGCGGAGATCGCCGCGCACTTGTCCAGAATCGCCGCCGACGAGGGGTTCGCTGTCCAGGAAGCGGCCGTCTTCGCCATCGCCCGCAGCGCGCAAGGTTGTATGAGAGATGCGGTCAGCTTGCTCGACCAGATGACCAGTTACGGCGCCTCCGAGTCCAACGGAGAAAGCCCGGCCATCTCCTTGGAGCAAGTGCAACAGGTTCTGGGCAGCGTCGCAAGCGCCACCGTTGCCGATTTTGTTGACGCGATCGCAGACAAGGACGTGTCCGCCGGTCTGCAACTGATCCACGACCTCCTCTTGCTCGGCGCGAGCCTGAATGAGTTTCTGTCGCAGGTAATCGAACACCTCCGCGGTGTGATGCTCCTGCAGATGGTCGGGACCGGCGAACTGCTTGAGGACCGCGATCCCGATACAATCCAGACAATGTGGGAACAGGCAAAGAAGATCTCCAATCCGGATACGCTCAGGGCGATCAAACGTCTCAGCGCCGCCGCGGCCGAGCTGAAAGGAGGGTTTCAGCCCCAGCTTCCAGTGGAATTGGCGCTGGTCGAACTCATTCAAGGCGTACCGCAACCTGCCCCCGCGTCCCGCCCGGCCCAACTGCCTGAGCGGCCGGAAGCGTCCGCTCCCACAAAGCCAGCCAGCCGCGCCCCGGCCCAGGCCGCAGAAGTCAGCCAGCGCCCCGGCGCTGAAGAGGCCCCCGCTGCTCCTTTGGATGCAGCGGCAATGCAGAAACTGAGGGGCCGTTGGAGAGAATTCCTTGGAACCGTCCGCGAGCGCTGCGGTATGAAAGAGCAAGCGTCCTTGAATTCAATTCGAGATCTCGCCATCGGTTCAGATTCCGTTGCCATTGCCTTTGGCAAAAACAAGTTTGCCCAAAACGTCATCTCCGAGGCCCGGACAAAAGACGCCATCACCGGCATCCTAGCCGAGTTCCTGGGCCGCCAGATCACCCTGATCTGCCAAAGCGGCGAAAAAGCCTCAATCCCGCTCGCGCAAGGCCAGGCCGTCGAGGAATCCCAGGCCAGCGGCCCCGATCCTCTGGTCGAATACGCGGTATCGGAATTGGGCGCCAAAGTGACCGACGGCCAACCCTAGTTCTCGCAACCTGAACCATCACACTGCTTATTGCATTCGGAGCAATATCTATGGCCAAAAAGAAACGAAATCGCAGAACGAGAAGCGGCAAGAACCCCTTTGGCGGCGGCGCGCCTGGCGCACCTTCAGGCGGCGCGATCGGCGGCGGCATGGGCGGCGACATTGCCGCACGCGTCCGCAAAATGCAGGGCGACATGGAAAAGGCCCAGGAGGATCTGGCCGAGGAAGTTGTAACAGGCACCGCCGGCGGCGGTATGGTCGAAGTAGACATGGATGGCCATCAAACCGTGCGCGCGCTTCGCATCAAGCCCGAAGTGGTCGATCCCGATGACGTGGAAATGCTGGAAGACCTTCTCATGGCTGCGATCGGCGACGCCTCGGATAAAGTAAAGTCTCTGACCGAAGAGCGAATGGGAGGCTTCGCCGACGGCCTCAACATTCCAGGTCTGGGATTCTGAAATCCGAACGAATCGACCAGGCCGAATGAAAATACCGGCATACTGACCCACGACAAGCGCTGCCGCCTTCTGCAAGGACCCAATCCATGACGCACCCCACTTTGAACGCGAAAGTGGATGCGCATTAGGACCACCAAATGGCCCCGCTGGCACAACCTGTCTCCAACCTGATCGACGCCTTGAGCCGTCTGCCCGGCATTGGGCCAAAATCCGCCTCGCGCCTTGCCTATTTCCTTCTACGCAGCGACGAGGACATCGCCCTCTCGCTGGCAGCCGCTCTGCAGGAACTCAAAGCCGCGACCCTTTTCTGCGGCCTCTGCTACAACATCGCCGACAGAGACCCTTGCGCCATCTGCGACAACGAACAACGCGATCGATCCATCATCTGCGTGGTCGAAGAACCGCTCGACGTCCAGGCCATCGAGCGGACCGGCTCCTACCAGGGGCTGTACCACGTGCTGCACGGCGCAATCTCCCCCGTCGAAGGAATCGGTCCCGATGACCTCAAGCTCCGTGAACTGTTGAATCGACTTCAACCTGCCCGTCAGGAAGAAGAAAACGGTTTCCAGGCGCCCGGGGAACTGCTCGTCGCAACCAACCCGAACCTCGAAGGCGAAGCGACCGCCATGTACATTGCCAGGCTCATCAAGCCGCTGGGTCTGCGCGTTACCCGGCTCGCTCGGGGCCTTCCCACCGGCGGCGATCTTGAATACGCCGATGAAATGACGCTGAGCAACGCCCTCTCCGGGCGCCTGGAAATGTGACCCCTCCAACAACCTTGCACGCCAACAAGGTGTACCCAGATGGCCGAGCCTCTTGGCAATCCACAAGCCAACCGCCTGCGCACATGTCATTCATCCAGGAAACTCTCAGCCCTGAAACGCTCCTGGCAGAAAAATACGCTGGACCCCGCCGTGAACCGGTTCCCTGAGCGACAGGAACGGTTTACGACCAGCAGCCCCTCCATTGTCATCAAGCCCCTCTATACGCCCGCCGACGCGGCCTCCTCTGACGAGAACGCTGAAGAATACGCGCAGAAACTCGGCTTCCCCGGCGAGTTTCCCTTCACGCGCGGCGTGCAGCCAAACATGTATCGCGGACGCCTGTGGACCATGCGCCAGTATGCCGGCTTCGGCTCCGCAAAAGAGAGCAACCAGCGCTATCACTACCTGATCAAACAGGGGCAAACCGGAATCTCCGTTGCCTTTGACCTCCCCACGCAGATCGGCTACGACGCCGACCACGATCTGGCCCTGGGTGAAGTGGGCAAGGTCGGCGTCTCAATCAGCAGTCTGCAGGACATGCGCACGCTTCTCCACGGCATTCCCCTCGACAAAGTCAGCATAAGCATGACAATCAACGCGCCTGCCTCAATCCTGCTGGCCATGGTAGTTGCCGTCGCCAAAGAACAGGGCGTCTCGCTGGACAAACTCCGCGGCACCGTTCAAAACGACATTCTGAAGGAATACATCGCCCGCGGCACCTATATCTTTCCTCCCGCGCCCTCGATGCGGCTGACGACCGACTTGGTCCGATACTGCGCCAACTGTCTGCCTCGCTGGAATACGATCTCCATCAGCGGCTACCATATCCGGGAAGCCGGAAGCACAGCCGTTCAGGAGGTGGCTTTTACCCTCGCCAACGCCGTCGAATATGTGCAACAGGCAGTCAACGCTGGTCTCGACGTTGACCACTTTGCTTCGCAAATCAGTTTCTTTTTCAATGCGCACAATGACTTTCTCGAAGAGGTCGCCAAGTTCCGCGCGGCCCGCCGGCTATGGGCAAAAATAATGCGCCAGCGGTTCAATGCCGCTGACCAGAAGAGCTGCCGGCTTCGCTTTCACGCCCAGACAGGCGGCAGCACGTTGACCACCCAGCAGCCCGATAACAACATCGTCCGCGTCACCGTTCAAGCCTTGGCCGCCGTGCTCGGCGGCGCCCAGAGCTTGCACACCAACTCAAAGGACGAAGCCCTCGCCTTACCCACCGAAAAGGCCGTTGAAACTGCGCTCCGCACACAGCAAATACTCGCCGCCGAGAGCGGCGTGGCAAATGTCGTCGATCCACTTGGCGGCAGCTTCTACATCGAATGGCTCACCGACGAGATCGAACGCCAGGCGTCCGAATATATCGAGCGCATCGATGAAATGGGGGGCGCCCTTCAAGCCGTCGCAGACGGCTTCGTCCAGCGTGAGATTCAGGACTCCGCCTACGCAACCATGCGCGCCGTCGAAAGAGGCGCCCAGACCGTAGTCGGCGTCAACAGCTTCCAGAGCGGCGCCTCGCCCGCCGAAGAAACACTGCGCGTCGACGAAGCCGTGCAGAAAGAGCAGATCGCCGCGCTGTCCGCCCTGCGCGCAAGCCGTGACCAGGACAAGGCAGCCGCAAGTCTCCGGCGAATTTCACAAGCCGCCCGCGCCGCCGACGAGCCGCTGATGCCGCTCTTTGTTGAAGCGGTTGAAAGTGAGGTCACTGTCGGCGAAATCTGCGATGCTCTCAGATCCGTTTTCGGCGAATATCAGCCTTCCAACTGGGTCTGATGCAGAAACAACCTGGTAGCTCCTACTGCTTTGTCTGCGGCGTCGACAATGTTGCCGGCGTGAGAGTGAGATTCTACGAAACCGTCGCCGCGGACGGAACCGCCGAAATCCTTGCCCGGTTTTCTGCCCAGGCCTGCCACCAGGGCTACCCCGGGCGAATGCACGGCGGCGTCCTCACCGGCATCCTCGACGAGACTATCGCCCGAACCGTCCATTACGGGTCCGGCGAACGCGTGGAAAGATGGGGAATAACCGCCAAGTTGACAACCCGTTTTCTTCTTCCAGTGCCCTTGGAAACAGAACTCTCCGCCCGCGGACGTATGCTCACCCAAAATCGGCGCATGTTTACCGGCAGCGCCGAAGTCCTTCTTCCCGACGGCGCCATCGCGGTTCGCGCTGAGGGGAAATTCCTCAAACTGCCCTTGAGCGCCATCTCCGGGCAAGACGCAGACCTGCCAGGCTGGAAAATCTACCCCGACAGTGACGAATTCTGAGTCAGCAATCCACGGCTCCCAACAATGAAAGATTCAACGGTCGTGGCTCCAGTCCAGAAGCATAACCCGACCCCACTCGAAACGCCTGCGCAGCAGTCCTATCGCGGCCTGAATCGAATCCAATTTCACCGAACGCGCGTCCCCCTATAGCGCTTTGGAATGCCTCCGCATGGCGCCCGCTGCGCCCTGTAGGCGGCCCCCCTTTGTGGGCGCCTTCTCCGTCGCCCCACCTTGTGCCCGCCCCGCGGCATTTGGACGTCCGGTCAACCGCTGACTGCAGATCACCACAATCCTGTTCTCTGTCCTCCCGCACCGGATCCGGACGGTCCCCCATGCCGGTTCCGGTTACGCATAAGGTCCCGTTCGCTGTAAAATGAGACTTGACGGCTTGCAGATCGAACAACAAGGCCCCCACGCCTTTCATCCTGTGAAAGTTTCCGGTCTGGCGAACCCATCAGGAAGTGTCCAGCCTCGCTGCCTTGGAACGGCGCCGGCCTGAATCCAGGAGAAGTCAGTGCCCTTAACCCACGCCCGGATCGACCACGTCGGCATCGTTGTCCACGACCTTGACGACGCACTCGCAACTTACCGAGACGGCCTCGGATTCCGCCTCCTCGAGCGCCTGAACGCGCCTGACCACGGCGTCGAAATCGCCTTTCTCGACGCCGGTACCGGCTCGATTGAACTCCTCTCTCCTACCGATGGCGATAGCGGCACCGCCCGTTTCCTGGCGCGGCGGGGCGAAGGCGCCCACCATGTCTGCTTTGCCGTGCCCGACATCAGACGCACGCTGGAGGAACTGCGCGCCCAGGGCCTCCGCTTGATCGACGAGACGCCCCGACGCGGCGTCCACGGGCTCATTGCCTTCATTCATCCCCAAGCCGCGCACGGTCTGATGATCGAGCTCCTGCAAAAAGATGGGGCACACGGGCGCGAATGACTCGACCCCCCTTCGGCCAACCCCCCAAAGTCGAGACGCAACTCTCCCACTGGAATGACGTAATCGACAGCCGCTTGGCCGACAACCGCCCCGAAGACGCCGTCCCCCTGATTCGCGTCATCCTCAAATCCCTGCCCCGCCACCTCTCCACCTACTTCCGCTTTCTCCAGGTCATCTGGCTGACGCGCCGCTGGCAGGAAGGCAAGGACTGGGCCCTGCGCCTCCTGAACGCAGACCCCGGCAGCGAGCTCGCCTGGGCTGTGCTTGCAAGGGGGGCCGAATCCAAGGGCAACCTGACGCTGGCGCAGCGCTATTGGACCCTCGCGCTCGAAAACGCCCCCTACAACCGTCCCATTCGGCAAGGACTTTCCCGCACTCTCCTGCGCCAGAAGAGACCGCTGATGCTCACGCGGCCCGCTCTGGCCACCCTCTATCGCATGGGAGGACGCTGGCAGAAGGCCATCCGTGTGTACGAGGAACTAACCGGCGAGGAGCCGGGCCGCCTGGACTTTCAGTGCAACCTGCTCGAAGCGGCCTGGCATGGCGGCCAAGTCGATGCGGCTCTCCACCAGGCCCGCTTCCTGGTCTCTCTCAATCCCAACCTCCTGCTGGGCTGGGTGGTTTCAGACCGGATCGGCGATGCTGACGATCGCGCCCTGGCAAGAGCGCCTCTCGTTGCCATGGACCCCGACGGGGAGTACGCCGTCAACCGCTTCGCCGACAGAAATGCCTCTGCCCAGCCGGCCAGCATCTCCGTCACGCCAGCGGACGCGCAACAACTTCGCACCCTCACAGATTCCACGCAGTGACTCGCCGAGCAGAAAAATCCCAGCCCGCGCCAAAGCCACTCCCACATCATGAGTGTCCCAGTTCGCCCCATGCACCCTTCCGTCACCTCTCCCTTACGGCCTTCGCCCGCCCGTCCCCTTCACCTCTCCCTTACATCGCAAACACACTGTAGGGGCGCCCCTTGTGGGCGCCATGGCCCCTCCGCACAGAAACCCTCCTCCAATCAGAGACGCCAACACGTCCCTCGCGCCCTTCCCCCCTGTCCCTCAGCCCTTCTCCGTGTCCCTTCCGTGGATCAAAGCGGATCAAAGCACTGTGCCGTTCGACGTTGCCGTTCCCCGCAGTTTCCCGCAGTTCGCCCCATGCCCCTAAACCCTAAAATCCCCCCAAATCCCCGTCCAGACAAAACCCCCGTCCAGCCAAAATCCCCTTTCTGGAACGCACGCCGCATCATGATTTTCTTGTCAAAAGAGTTGGCCTGCGGTAGTCTGCACCGAGAACAGTGCGGCTGAACACGTGACTGCCCCGCAGTCTCGGAAGATAGCGGAGCCACGCCAGCCGCGCCTTGGTCACAAAGAACAGGTTGCGCTAAAGGAGCGAATTGTGCGGAGTCAGCAACAGTTGAAAGAAGCGCTGCTGGATGCCTTGCAGAACGGGGAACAAATTGAGGTGGTTCAATCCCCCGCCGTCGGCAAGACAGAAAAACAGAACGAACTGCTCATGTTTATCAAGCCAGAGATCCTGGCTGTTGACGAGCAGGCCTGCCTCGGCAACGCCATCGACCTGATCTGGGACAAGCTCTCAGAATTCGAGGCTTCCGTTGAAGGCGTAGTCCTGGTCGGCGGCCCGGCTCTCGAAAGCAGGGAAAGCATGGACCGGCACTATGGCGCCATCAACGTCCTGTCCAAAACGGCCTCGGCTGACCTGAGCGCGACCGACCGAGGCAGCGTCTACGAGGCCCTCGCCGTCCCGCCTGCCGACTACCCTCTCTTCGGCGGACACGAATTCCTGAACGCCCATCCTTCCTTTTCGCCCGCGAGCCTGGACAACCTATGGTTCACCAAAAAAGCCCACAAGATCCGTTCCGGCTTTTACGTGCAGGCCTATGAGGACAATAGCGAAAAGTTCATTCTCGTGAACGGCTTCCATCCCGCGCAGTTGGCCCATTTCACAGAGCCTTCGCACCGCATCGCCCTCATGCTCATCCACTCCGACACGCCCTGGGCTGACCTGCGCGACCACATGATCGGTGATACCTTCCCCGAACGCGCCGCCCCCACTTCAATTCGCGGCGTACTGCATGCCAACCCCGCCCGCTACGGCTTCGAAGAAGTGACCATCGCCAACAACGGCGTCCATCTCTCTGCCGGTCCCTTTGAGGCAATGTTTGAAATATCCAACTTCTTCGGCAGCCTTCTGGACGCCGATATCCAGGCCGAGCCGCCGCGCATTGTCGAAGCCATGGCCGCTGCCGGGATCTCCCAAAGCGATGCATACAAAGCTCTGGAGAACCCCGAAGTCGATGACCCCGCCGGCGAAACCACCGATCTGTTCGACGCCACCGAACATATGGACACCGAACCGGCCGTTGCTCTCTATCAGTCCAATCTTGCCGAATGACCTAAGCCGGGTGCCGCCTGCCGGTGGCCGGGCCGCCCCCCTGGGCCTCCTGTCCAATTACAAGATCTTCAGCACGACCTGGGCGTCTCTCCACAACCCTTCAAGATCGTAGTGGAGGCGGGTCTCTTCCGTGAAGAGATGCAAAATCACGTCGCCGTAGTCCGCCAGCAGCCATCCCCCGCCTTCCTGCCTCAAGTCATGGACATTCAGGGGCCGCGTCTTTTCCTCAATCTGAAGTTGCGCCCACAAATCGTCCCGAATCGCATTCGCTTGTCGTTCATTGTCCACGCTGCCCAGCACAAAATAAGTGGCGATGCTGGTCTGGTCGCTTACATCGAGCAGGACAATGTCAGACGCCTGCTTTTCCTCGATGATTTCAACAATCTTCTGCGCCAGCTGGTTGCTGTTCAGTTGAGCCTCCCTGTCAATTCTTGGCACACAGTCGGTATTCCAGTATAACACATCCTCACCTCGAACAGACCGAATTCAGACCGGCAAAGTGCGCTCCCCATTTGGTGCTGCCAGCAGCAGCCGGCCGCCAAATTCAGGGAGGATTCCCACAGGCAGCCCGAATCGTTCCCCTGCCCTGATCCTGTGTCCATCTCACTCTCCCCTCCTCACTTTTCTCCCCTCTCTCCTTGCTTTGGGGCGGTCAGCCGCAAGCGGCTTCCCTTGTGCGGGAGGATTCCCCCCGCAACGCCCCCCTCCGTAACCGCGCCGCGCCCCCCGCCCGTCCAATCCAAAGGGGAGCCCCGCCGCCGATAAACGCGAAACCAACACGCCCCACCCCCTCGCGCCCCCCACGCCCTTCTCCGCAGTTCCCCCTTAGTTCCCCTCGGCAATAATCCTTGCTATCACTGTCAATTCCACATATAATTACCCTAAGATGATGGGAGGCTTTCCCCCTGGAAAAGCCGGTCCGGCCTGACTTCCCGAGCCAGACTGAACAATGTATGAATGCATCTCGAACCGGCTTGCCTCACCTGCCATATCCCCATCAGCCGTTTCAAGTAGCCTGGTGAGCGATGCCTCACATCAGCAAAGGAGACCCCGCATGAAACGAATCCGCCCAATGAAACTCTTTGTTCTCCTGGCAGCGCTTGCGCTGCTCCTCGCAGCCTGTCCGGCCGCCGTGCCTGCTGCCGATACCGGCGCCGCAGATTCAGGCGCGAGCGCCGGAGGAGAGTTCAAAGTCGGCCTGGTCACGGACGTTGGCCGCGTGAACGATCGCAGCTTCAATCAGTCAGCCTGGGAAGGCGTCGTTGCGGCCGCCGACATGCTTGGCCTGGCAGACGATGACATCAAATACATCGAAACGCAGGATGCCAAAGACTACGCCGACAACATCCAACAGTTCATCGACGCCGACTACAACGTGATCGTTAGCGTGGGATTTGCCCTCGGTGACGCCACCCTCGTCGCCGCCCAGGACAATCCCGATGTGTTCTTCATCGGCGTCGACCAGTTCCAGGGTGAGGTCATCCCCAATCTGGCCGGCCTCATCTTTAACGAGGATCACTCCGGCTACCTCGCTGGCGTTCTCGCCGGCAGCCTCTCCCAGACCGGCACCATCGCCGCTGTGCTCGGCACCGACCTTGTGCCCCCCGTCGTAGCCTTCAATGAGGGGTACGTAGCCGGCGCGCAGTCCGTCAATCCGGACATCAACGTCATCTCCACCTACCACCCCGGCGAAATTTCGCAGGCCTTCGTCGATCCCGAGTGGGGCGCCGCCACCGCCAAACAGGCCCTCGACCAGGGAGCCGATGTCATCTTCGGCGCCGGCGGTATCACCGGCAACGGAGCCTTGCAGGAAATCGCGACCGCTGACGGCGCTGGCGAAACCGTCTTCTGCATCGGCGTTGACACCGACCAGTGGAATACCGTCCCTGCCGCCCAACCCTGCCTCGTCTCCAGCGCCATGAAACTGATCACGCCCGGCGTCGTGGACCTGGTTTCCCTCGCCAGCGAAGGAAACTTCCCTGGTGGAAACTACTTCGGCGACGCTGACCTGGCCCCGTTCCACGATTTCGACGACATGATTCCGCAAGAGCTGAAAGACCTGCTCGCAGCCACCAAAGCCGGTCTGATCGATGGTTCGATCGATACGGGATATGGCAACTGATTCTACGCAAATGTGAATGGGTAAACAGGGGTCCGCCGGGCGCGCTTACGGCGTAAACGGCGAGATCCCGTCCGAAACGGGAGGCATCTCCAGTGGGGCCTCCCGTTTCCTGTATTGACCCGCGGCCGGCAGGCGTCCAACCTTCCCCAATGTCCTTTCTCGCCGCCGGCGCCCGATTCAACCCGCTGAACGTTCCCGGCCCCAATTGAAGCCTGCAGACGGAGACCCTTGGTGGCGACCGCCTCAACAACAACCGGTTTCATTCGGCTCCTGCGCGCGCTCCTCATCCCTTTCCTGGCCCTGCTTGCCGCCCTGCTCGCCGGCGCTGCGGTCATGCTCCTCTCCGGCGACGACCCGCTCGCCGCCTATAGCGGCCTGTTTCAGGGCGCATTTGGCGATGGCAAAAGCTGGGCCAGGACGATCCGCAAAACTGTTCCCTTCGTCCTGACCGGTCTCTCCGTTGCGCTTGCCTTCAAGGTCGGCCTCTTCAACATAGGCGCATCAGGACAGTTCGTCATCGGCTCCGTCTTCGCGGTCGCCGTAGGGATCAACTTTGACGGCTTGCCCGCCTTCATCCATCTGCCGCTGGCCCTCCTCGCGGGAATCGCCGGTGGGCTGCTCTGGGGCGCCATCCCCGGGGTCCTCAAAGTCTATACGGGGGCCCATGAAGTCATTGTCACCATCATGCTCAACTATGTGGCCTCCCTTCTCGGCGGCTGGACAGTCTACGCCGGAGGAACGCAAGGCCAGACGCCTGGCCCCTTATGGGACCGCACCGCGGGCGCGATCTCCGAAACGCCGGACGTGCTTTCCTCGGCTCAGCTCCCTTGGCTCTTCGGGCCGCCTTACCGCGTCCATTACGGCATCTTCCTCGCCTTGGCCGCCGCAGTCCTCATCTGGTGGCTGATCTTCAAGACCCCGCTCGGCTTCGAAATGCGCACCGTCGGGCACAACATGCGGGCCGCACACTACGCCGGCATTCGCGTCAACTACACCATTGTCCTTGCCATGGCCCTTGCTGGCGGCCTGGCGGGCCTCGCAGGCGCAATCGAAACCCTCGGCCTGAACCACAAGTTCGCGCCGGAATTCGGCGGAGCCGTCGGCTTTGACGGCATCACAGTGGCCCTCCTCGGCCAGACCCACCCCATCGGCGTTCTCCTCGCGGCCTTCATGTTCGGAGCGCTCGATGGCGGCGCGGCCGCGATGCAGTTTGAATCCGGAGTCCCTGCCGACATCATCCAGATCATTCAGGCCCTCGTGTTGGCCTTTGTGGCCGCGCCCCTCATCATCCGCATGATCTTCAGACTGCGCCGCCAGACCCACGGCGACGCAGGCTCCGCGGTCAGCACGAGCTGGAGTGGCCCGTGAACCAGCCCATTCCTGCCTCAGCCTTCCGTCGCCTCGGCGGTCGCTATGGCAACACCATGTTCATCGCCCTGGCGCTCGTCGCGATCGCCATTCTCGTCAATGTAACGCCTCTGAAAGAGCAGACCTGGCTGCGCGTCCTCTTCGGGATCAGCGCGCTCAACTTCACCTTGCGCGCCACAGTTCCCCTGGTCCTGGGCGCGCTGAGCGGTATCCTCTGCGAACGGTCCGGAATTATCAACATCGGCATCGAGGGGATGATGCTCGCAGGCGCCTTCGGGGGCTTCGTCGCCAAAACCAGTACCAACCACTGGCCCCTCGCCGCCAGCCTCATCTTCAGTGTGGCCGTGGCCGTTGCCATCGGCGGCTTGATGGGCGCAGTCCACGCCCTCTTCTCCATCCGCTTCCGCATGGACCAGATCATCTCCGGAACCGTGATCATTATCTTCGCCCTCGGAACATCCTCCTACCTCTACAATCGCGACGCCATCGCCGAGGGCAAATTCTCCTCAATCGCGCTGCCCGGCCTGGCCCGGATTCCTGTTGTCGGCCCAGTCCTCTTTGACAATCCGCCCATCACCTACCTGGCCCTGATCATGGTGGTGGTCGTGCATGTCGCGCTCTTCTATACCCGCTGGGGGCTGAGAACCCGCGCCGTCGGCGAACACCCGCGCGCCGCCGACACCGTCGGCATCAATGTGAACCGGTACCGCTACGTGAACACGTCTTTGGGCGGCATGCTGGCCGGCCTGGCAGGCGCATTTCTTGTCCTCGAAGCCGTCGGCCAGTTTCAGGAGGGCATGACCGCGGGCCGCGGCTTCATATCACTGGCGGCCATGATCTTCGGAAACTGGAACCCATTTGGCGCTCTCGGCGCGGCAACCCTTTTCGGCTATACCCAGGCCCTGCAGAACGAGCTGCTGCTTGCCGGTGTCACCCGCGTCCCCCGCCAGTTCATTTCAATGCTGCCCTACGTCGTAACCATCATCGCCGTTTCCGGCCTCGTCGGTCGGGTGCGGCCGCCTGCCGCCGAGGGCAAAGTCTACGAAACGGAGGGCAGCCAGTGACACGGTACCAGCCTGCCGCGGCACAGCAGCCTGCCGGCGCCCCGCCAAAACTCGAAGTTCTCAACATAACCAAGCTCTTCCCTGGCGTCGTCGCCAACAAAAACATAGACCTGGCTCTGAACAAGGGCGAAATCCTCGCCCTCCTGGGAGAAAATGGCGCCGGCAAATCCACCCTGATGAACATTATCTACGGGCTCTATCAGCCTACTGAAGGTCAAGTCCAGGTCGATGGACGACCCGTCGAACTGCACTCCCCGCGCGACGCCATCGACCTCGGCATCGGCATGGTTCATCAGCATTTTCAGCTGGTGCCGGTCATGAGTGTTGTCGATAACATCATGCTGGGCAGCGAGAGCGTCGACCGCGGCCTCCTCGACCGCGAAAGCGTTTCCGCGCAGATCCGGGAGCTGGCCGAACGGTACAACATGCCCGTCGACCCCAACGCCGTTATCGAAGACCTGCCGGTGGGCGTCCAGCAACGCGTCGAAATCCTCAAAGCGCTCTACCGCCAGGCGGACATCCTCATCCTGGACGAACCAACATCGGTTCTGACCCCACAGGAAATAGAAGGGCTCTTTGAGGTGATGGAGTTGCTGCGCAACCAGGGAAAATCAATCATCTTCATCACCCACAAACTCAAAGAGGTGCTGCGCGTCGCCGACCGCATCGCCGTCCTGCGGCGTGGCGAAATGGTCGGCGAAGCCGATCCGGCCGCGGTCTCGCAGCAGGATCTGGCATCCCTCATGGTTGGCAGGAAAGTGACGCTGGAAGTCGAAAAGGAGCCGGCAAACGCCGGTGAAGTCCTGCTCCAACTCCGCGACATTGAGGCCTTCACCGACCTCGGAGAACACGCCCTGCGCGGCGTCTCGCTCGACGTGCGCGCCGGCGAAATCGTCGGCGTCGCCGGTGTCCAGGGCAACGGCCAGACAGAGCTTGTCGAGGTAATCACCGGACTCCGCCAGGCCGCCGCAGGATCCGTTCTCATCAGTGGCCAGGATATGACAAACGCCTCCCCCCGCCGTATCACTGAAGAGGGAGCCATCTGCCATGTGCCCGAAGACCGCCACATGTACGGCATGGTCGATGCCTACTCGGTGGCCGACAACCTTGTTCTCAGCTCCTACTACAAACGCCCTTTTTCTTCCGGCTTGACGATGAACGAACAGGCCATCGCCCAGCACGCCGAGGAACTGGTGGCCCGCTTCGATGTGCGAACCCCGTCCGTCAGGAATTCCGGCGCCAGCCTCTCCGGCGGCAACCAGCAGAAGATGGTCGTCGCCCGCGAGTTCGGCCGCCCGATCCGCCTCCTTGTGGCCGCGCAACCCACGCGAGGCATCGACGTCGGCTCGATCGAATTCATCCACAGCCAGATCGTGGCCAAACGGGACGAGGGCGTCGCCGTGCTGCTCGTCAGCTACGAGCTCGACGAGATCATGGCACTCTCTGATCGAATTGCCGTCATGTTCCACGGCCGGATCAGTGCCGTCCTCCCCCGGCGCGATGCCACACGCGAGCAGGTCGGTCTCCTGATGGCCGGCGCCGGCGTCGCAAATGAGCCGGCCTCCCAATGACCAGGGCAAGCAACCTGATCGGAAGCAGTTTTATCGAACGAAACGAAGGATGAGATGATAGATCCCGCCCTCGACCAACCCCAGCTCGAAGAGTACGACGAAATCCCCGACGAGGCTCGATTCCCCCACACGAACGGCGAACTCCACTTTGTCGCTGACAGGGACAGCGATCTCTTCAATTTGGGCTGGCACTGGCACAGACGCGCCTACGCGCGATCCATCCGCATCCGCTTTGACGCGCCAATGTATACCAGCAGCGGCATCAGCAGCGAACAACTGGACGACGTCCTCCCCCTGGCCGTCCAGCTCTATCCCGGCTACCAGGAGACAATCTACGGCGTGGAAGGCGTGATCGTCAGCAAGCGCATCTTTGCGCCCCTGGACAGCTACTACGATCGCTCGCTTCTATGGATGATGGAGGCCCAGGCCGAAGGCGACCGCCTGATCCAGATTAGGGTCGAAATCGACTGGGGCGAACCGCTTGATCAGAGAATGGTCGACGGACTCTTGGTCGCCCAGAAAGACCCAGGCGAAGCCAGCGGCGCACACGCCCAGCGCAATGCCGAAAGCACGCGCGTCTTCGGCGCCGCCGAGGGCCGGCCCGACCTCGTCTCCTTCCCCACCGACTCCCAGGCGCAATTGGTCTACCATGTCCTCGTCGCGGGGCAGGTCGACCTGCCGCTCATCCTCGCCCTCAGCGACGTGGGCGAGCAGGTGGCGTGGAACGGCTTCCTCGTCCAGCGGGACATCTCGCGTGCCTTCAAGCGCAGCCGCAACAGCTGGGGCGACATAACCCATAAGGGACGCCTCTGGTCTCCCGATCCCCAGGCAAACCATGCCGTCCAGCAGGCCAAAATCGGCGCAGTGCAAAAGCTGGCCCGCTTTCGCTCCGGCTATGCTCCCGCCGACCGCTCCATCAGTTCCGTCCCCGCTCTGGTCGAACAGTTCGACACTTTCTGGCCGCAACAGAGCCGCGCCTTGCTGGATACGCTGCGGCGAGTCGCCGAACGAACCGATGGCGCCCTGCCCCGCCTTCTGCCTGTCCTCCCGCGCGGTCCTGTTGAAGTGCCCCAGGACGACATCCCCTTCGCCGCGGCAACCTACCTGGAAACCCTGAATTCGCACGCCCAGCGCCTTCCCGACCCCGAATGGCTGGCTACGCACCAACAGACGGTTACATCAGTCGCCAACGAAATCACCGCGCGTTCCCAGGAGATCACCGCTGGCGCGACGCCCGTCGGCCCGCCCGATGGCCCTGTTGCCCAGTCCCAAAAGGCCCTCCGCAGAGGCCTGGCAGCGGCGTCAAGCCTGGCGCGCAAATTGAGCCAGAACGAGGATGCCGCACGGTGGAAAGACGCAGCCGCTCGAATCGGCGGCATCGGCGGCCTGTCGCCAACCGGCAAACCTCCTCCTTCAGAAGCGTCCATCTGGCAAATCCTGGGAATTCGCACGGGCGAAGGCGCTCTCTCACTGCATCGAAGATGGCCCTCAGATTGGGACTGGTGGGCGCTGATCCAACTCCCCTACCCGTTCGGCGAGAACGACGCCATAGTCAGCATGCTCTGGGACGGAGAAACGCTGCACACGACCCAACCGGTGATCTTCGACGGCCCTGTCGCAGTGCAGAGCCAGGTCCAGCCCTTCGGCTCCGATGAACACAGCTTCAACCTGCGCTTCCGTCTCGGTACCGACCTGTTCATCCCGACTTTCAATACCCGGAAAAGTTAAGACGGGAGAGCCTGACTCCGCCGAGCAGGCATCCCTCCGAGGGAAACGCCAATCCACTGCGCGACCAATACGCATCATGACCACAGCCTTCGTTTACGATCCCTTTGAGCGATTTCATACCTTCCTCGGCCATCCGGAATGCCATCAACGCATGGAGAGCGCCCTGGCCCTGCTGGAATCCGACGGCATTCTCGATACGCTCGCCCGCCTGCCCAACGCCCCCGCCTCTATCGACGCAATCCGCGCCGTTCACAGCGCCTCCTATGTCGAGCAGCTGCAGGCCCTCAGCCAACCCGTCGACGCATCTGCCGCCACTGCCCAGGATGTCGCGGCAATGTGGCTCGACCCGGACACCTATCTCTTCGGCGCCAGCTACGAAGCCGCCCTGCGGGCCGCCGGCGGTCTACTCCAACTGACCGACGCGGTGATGACCGGTCAGGCCGCGAACGGCTTCTCCATGAACCGTCCCCCCGGCCATCATGCCCGCCCCCACAGCGCAAAAGGATTCTGTCTCTTTGGCAACGCGGCGGTCGCTGCCCGGCACGCGCAGGAGCGGCACGGAGCCCAGCGCATCCTCATTGTCGACTTCGATGTTCATCATGGAAACGGCACGGAGGAGATGTTCTACGATGATCCAACCGTGCTCTTCATCAGCATCCACCAATATCCGCACTATCCCTTCAGCGGCGGCATGTACGACTGCGGCAGCGCCGCCGGCGAAGGCTTCAACGTGAACATCCCCTTTCCTGACGGCGTAGGCGATGCCGGCTACCTGGCGGCAGTGCGGCAACTCGTAACCCCGCTCGCCCAGGAGTTCGCTCCGGACGTGATCTTCCTGTCCGCAGGCTACGACGGCCACTGGATGGATCCCCTCAGCGGACACCGGCTGAGTGTAAGCGGCTACGCCGCATTGGCGCAGGAACTCCTTGCCCTGGCCGAGTCGCTCTGCGGTGGACGCCTGATCTGCGCGCTCGAGGGGGGCTACGACCTGAACGCTATGCCGCACTGCATCCTGTCTACCCTGCGCGTGCTCAGTCACAGCCGTGCTCCCGTCAGCGATCCCTTCGGCGCCGTCGAAGGACGCCCTGATGCCGCCGACAAGGTGATTGCAGCCGTCAAACGCCAGCTGGGAATTCGCTGAAACCTGCCAAATTCGGTAGACTGGCAGCAAGAAACAGTGCCGGGGGCAGGCCCTCCCCGCGCGCGGACCAACAACCATCCCGCAAGACCTCTTGCGGACAATTTGCCTCCTGATCGGCCCGGCGAGCATTCAAACTTCCTCGAAATCAGTTGCAAGGTAAGAAAGAAAATGCACACCATCATTTTGCAGACCAAAGCGCGCCAGTCTTCGACCGGAAAGACCTGGCGCATCGAAGTTCTGGGCGACAGCCTCATAAAAGAAGACGTAAAAGTATCGATAGGGGAACTCGAATATCACCCAGCCAAAGCCGAAAGACGTGCCCTCATCGACATTCTTACGATCATCGAACGACACAACTTTCGTATCTGCCACGTCGAACACAAACCCAATGACGACGAACTGGAGGAGTGGATGTTCATCTTGCAAGGATAGCGGCGCGGCCTCGGTCCCTACCTGATCCTTGGCAGCGCCCCTGTTCCTCCGTCTCATCCCTTGCTCTTGCCCAGGATCGCCTGCCTCGCGCGCCTGCCAACGGCCTCTTTACTGACCCAATAGCTTCGCGCCGGCCGCAAAGGCGAAAGTCCCGGAAAAGGGTTAATGATGTCCACGACACCGCAGATCTTCGCCCATCGCGGCGCCAGCGCCGTCGCCCCCGAAAACACGCTGCCCGCCTTCGAAAAGGCGCTTGACCTGGGCGCTGATGGCATCGAGCTGGATGTGCAGGCGACCGCCGACGGCGAGCTCGTCGTGCTGCATGACTTCAGCTTGGAGCGCTCAACCAGCGGCGTCGGCCTTCTGCGCAACCATACTCTGGCGAAGCTCGCCGGAATCGATGCCGGCATCCGCTTTAGCCAGTCGTTTGCCAACACGCCCATTCCCACCTTAGAGCAAGTCTTCGATCTGGTTGGCAATCGCTGCATCGTCAATGTTGAGATCAAAAATTTGGACTGGGACGGCGGCCCCGAGGCCGGTCCCCTCGCCCACATGATCAAACAGCGAGGACTGTATCGGCAGGTCATCGTCTCCAGCTTCAATCCCTTCTCGTTGCGCAAAGTGCGCCGTCTTGACCCTTCGATCCGGCTGGGTTTCCTCTACTTCACACAACCTCCGCATTCGAACGGAGCCAAGGAAAGCCTCCCTAAGAGAATCCGCCCCCTGCCGCTCAAGCTACTCTTTCTCCATCTTACCCGCCCCTGGTTCACCAGGGTCATTGCCCCCGAAGCCCTTCACCCTTATTTTGCCGCAATCGACTCGCAACTGGTGGAGGCCGCCCGCGCCCGCGGCCAGCTCGTCAACGCCTGGACTGTCAACGATGGAAGGGAAGCCCGGCGGCTTGCCCGCCTTGGCGTGGACGCCATCATCACCGATGTGCCCGACGAGATCCGCCGCGAGCTGTCGACTTCCCCGTCTGCGGCGGATCCGTCTACCCTCTGATTCTGTAGCCGCCCCATCCTGGCAAGAGTATGAGGTCAACCACCGCAACCGCTCCGGGAAAAGTCATTCTGTTCGGCGAGCACGCAGTCGTCTACGGGCGGCCTGCCATCGCTGTGCCCGTAACGAATGTGAAGGCGACCGCCACACTCACTGACGCGCCGGCAGGGGCCGGCTGCTCTATCGAGGCGCCCGATATCAACGCGCATGTCCGCTTGGCCGCCAACCCTTTCGATCCGCTGGCCCTGGCCGTGCGCCTCGCAATCCAGGAGTCCGAAATCAGTTCGGAGCCGGACTGGCATCTCGCCGTCACAAGCGACATCCCCATCGCCGGAGGATTGGGCAGCGGCGCAGCCGTCAGCGCCGCCCTGGTGAAGGCCGTCCTCGCCCACAGCGCCCGTTCCCGCAGTCGGCAGCCCGACCTGGAAACCGTCAACCGAATCGTTTTTGCTGTGGAGAAGCTGCATCACGCCAACCCAAGCGGAATCGACAACACCGTCGTCGTCTACCAACAGCCGGTCTGGTACCTCAGGGGGCAAACACCGGAGCAGTTCGAAATCGGTAAACCCTTCCAACTGGTCATCGCCGACTCAGGTGTCGCCAGCTCAACGGCCGCCGTCGTGTCGGACGTCCGCCAGGCCTGGCGGCGTGACACCAGCCGCTACGACCAGATCTTTGACGGCATTGGCGCAATCGCTGAAGAAGCCAGGCAAACGATTTCTGCCGGCCGCGCAGATTCTCTGGGCGAGCTGATGCAGGAAAACCAGCGGCTGCTTCGTCTGCTCGACGTAAGCTCGGCTGAACTCGAACGGTTGATTGCGGTCGCGGAAGAGTCGGGCGCCGCGGGGGCAAAGCTCAGCGGCGCCGGCCGCGGAGGAAACGTGATCGCTGTCGCGGCGTCAGAGAATGTCGTGGAAGTGCGGGAAGCGCTTCTGGCCGCGGGCGCTGCCGGCGTTTTGGTCGCGCAGGTAGATTCCTACCCCTGATCTTCGTTGTCCCGCAACCGCCAGCTGTCCCGAAGATAGGCAAGCCTTCCCCCCACCACCGTGGCAACGACCTGCCCTTCGCTATCCAGCATCGTAAGATCAGCCCTGGCCCCGGCGCGGATGCGCCCGACTTCGCGCTCGATGCCCATCGCCTGCGCCTGGGAAAGGCTTGTCGCTGGCCATGCCTGCACCAGCGGCCAACCTGTCGCCGACATGAAATTACGCAACGCCGTGTCCATTGTCAGGACCGATCCGGCAAGCGTCCCGTCCTCCAGCCGGCAGGCGCCGTCCTTCACAATCACCGGCAGTCGTCCCATCTCAAACCGACCCTCAGGCATGCCTGCCGCCCGGATCGCGTCACTGATCAGGAGGGTCCGCGTCGGCCCCTTGCAGCGCCCCAAAATCCTCATCGCCGCCGGATGGACGTGGATCCCGTCGGCAATGAGCTGCGCGTAAATCCTGTCATCGCTCAGCGTGGCTCCCACTGTCCCCGGCTCCCGGTGATGCAGGCCCGTCATCGCATTGTACGTATGCGTGGCCTGCGAGACGCCCACGCCAATGGCCGACCGCGCCTGTTCGTACGTCGCCCCCGTGTGCCCCAGCACCACCCGTACGCCCGCCGCAAGCGCCATCTCGACCACGGCGTCCGCCCCCGGAATCTCGGGCGCAAGCGTGATCATGCGTACCGGCCCCGCCGCCAGCAACCCCTCAAACTCCTCCGTCGACGCGGGACGCACGTAGGCCGGATTCTGCGCGCCCGGGTGCGCAGGGCTGATAAAAGGCCCCTCAAGATGTACGCCAAGGATGCGCGCCCCCACAGCTCCGTCTCCATCAGACTCAGATCGGGACGCGTCTACATAACGCGCAACATTCTCAACAGCCTCCAGCGTGGCCGATTGAGACGCCGTAACCGTCGTAGCATAGAATCCGGTTACCCCGTGCCGGACCAGAAAGCGGCTGATTGTCTCAAGACTCTCCGGCGTCGCGTCCATCACGTCAGCGCCGCCGCTGCCATGAATGTGAACGTCGATAAACCCAGGCAGCAGCGTACACCCGCTGCAATCCAGGTACGGGCTCGTCACGGGGACCTCACCTGCCTGCCAGGGACCAACTGAACCTTCCTCGAATGTGAGCGAAAACGCCCCGCCCGGAGGGGCAGCCGCCGCTCCGAAAACGGTGCGGCCTGTCAGGCCCCTGATGCCGCCAATGGCAATCGACCCGCCATCCCGCCGGCTGTCCCGTTCGTTCACCTGGTTCTCCACGTTCTACTCCTTGCCCGCTGGAGATGGTCCCCTCCACCTCCAGTACAATACGGCCAGAGGCGGCAATTCCATCAGAACAGACCAGGACGCGCTCTGCCAGCCAATCTCCTCAGCCTCAAGGGGAAACGGATTGTCGATGCCGCTGCCTCCGTAAATCTCCCAATCGCTGTTCAGAATCTGTTCGTAGGAGCCCGGCCCTGGCAGCCCGACGCGATAGCCATTGCGAGGAATCGGCGTGAAGTTGCAAATGACCACAATGCAGCTGTCGCCCGCGGCATCCCGCCGCGCAAAACTGGCGACCGAATGGTCCACGTCCTGGTAATCGATCCATTGGAAGCCGCCCCAGCTCGCGTCCGTCTGATGGAGCGCGCTCTCCCAGCTGTAGAGTCGATTGCTATCCCGAACAAAGCGCTGCAACCGCCGGTGTTCATCGACCTCGAGCAAATGCCAGTCAAGACTGGCGATCTCTGTCCACTCCCGCCACTGGCCGAACTCGCCGCCCATGAAGAGCAGCTTTTTGCCCGGATGCGCGTTCATGAGCCCATACAGGAGCCGCAAGTGGGCAAACTTCTGCCACACATCGCCCGGCATCTTCTCCAGCATCGACCCCTTCAGATGGACCACCTCGTCGTGGCTGAGCGGCAGAATGAAGTTTTCGCTGAACGCGTAACTCAAACTGTACGTAACAAGGTGATGATTGTAGCGCCGAAACAACGGGTCCATCTCAAAAAAGTTGAGCGTATCATGCATCCAGCCCATATTCCACTTGTAATCGAATCCCAGGCCGCCCGTGTAAGTTGGACGCGACACCATCGGCCATATGCTGCTCTCCTCCGCAATCGTCAGAACCCCTGGCGCCCGCTCATGCAACGTCTCATTCGTCATCCGCAGAAACTCGATCGCGTCCAGATTCTCGTGGCCGCCATATTGATTCGGGATCCACTCGTCGCCCTCCCTGCTGTAGTTCAGATACAGCATTGAGGCGACCGCATCTACCCGCAGCCCGTCTATGTGACACTCCTCCACCCAGAAAAGGGCGCTCGCAATCAGAAAATTGCGCACCTCGTTGCGCCCATAGTCAAAAATCTTCGTGCCCCAGTCAGGATGGTCGCCCCGGCGGGGGTCCTCATACTCATACAGCGCTGCGCCGTCGAAATAGGCCAGCCCGTGTGCGTCTTTGGGAAAATGGGCCGGCACCCAATCCAGAATCACGCCGATTTCATTCTGATGGCAATGGTCCACGAAATACTTGAAGTCATCCGGTGTGCCGAAGCGGCTGGTCGGCGCGAAATAGCCCGTGCTCTGATACCCCCAGGAGCCATCAAAAGGGTGTTCGGTAATGGGCAGCAACTCAATATGCGTGTAACCCATCTCCTTTACGTAGGCAACCAGTTGGTGCGCAAGTTCCCGGTAGCCCAGAACGCGGTTCCCCTCGACGGTCCGACGCCAGCTGCCCAGGTGGACCTCGTAAATGTTCATGGGCTGGTCCAACGCCTGCCGTTTGGCGCGATCCGCCACCCACGCCCCGTCACCCCAAGGGTAGCTGTCAAGCGGCCAGATCCGCGAGGCCGTTTCCGGCGGAACTTCTGCATAGAAGCCGTACGGATCCGCTTTGTCTATTCGAATGTCCACCAGCGGGAGTTGAATGGAGTACTTGTACTCTTGCCCTGCAGCCAGGCTGGCGCAGGGCGTGCCGCCGCCTCCCGGATCGGGCGTTTCCGGGATAAAGAGTTCCCAGATGCCTTCACGGTCCGACCTCATTGGGTGGACCTGCGGATCCCACCCATTGAAGGACCCAATTACACTTACAGACCGGGCATTTGGCGCCCAAACCGCAAATTGCACGCCACTGACGCCCTCCACCTTCCGAAAGTGCGCGCCGAACCTGCGGTAGCAATAGAGAAAATTTCCCTCACCGAACAGGTAGGCTTCGTCATCACTGAACCACGACTCGGTCAAAAGACTTCGTCCTTCGCTCACACTCTCGGGGCCTGCGACGCGGGCCGCCCCACATCAGCCCTCGATCAGCCGTCCTGCGAGGTCAACAGGCTCTGGCCCGGCATCTGGCCCTCAAATTACAACCCGAACCCGCTGCGCCTACGGACTGCAGACCCTGAACAGACCCGGTAGTAAGCTGGCCTCCACCACCTTTTCCCAACTCATGCTGCTCGCGAGAGCGCTCCCCACTCGCGTCAACTCGGCCTTCTCTTCCCGGCTTCTGGGCAGCCTTTCAAATATCACTTGCGCGGCAACGCTTGCGCTGCGCGCTTCAACTCTCCTCCGCGTCTCCCGGCCAATCGCAAGCGCATCCTGGGGGGACTCAGGCGCCTGCTCTTCAGTCAGGCCTATGTAGTCAGCTACGACCACCGGAAATGTGCGATCGGCAAAAACAGGCCCCATCGCCCCGCCGTGAGGCAGAAGAATGCCGCCCTCGCTCGGCCCGCCATTCTTCTCCGCCGGCAAGAGCCCCTGCTGAATGAGGTCCTCCGCTGCTTGCTGCACAAAACCAATGCAACCGCACGCACTGCTGACGCAGGAAAGCGCTCCGAAATTCAATGGTTCGATCTGTGCAATCCCGAATGGTTCGTAAATGCTCTGCCCAAACTCAAGATCGCTGCCCCGGCGAATGTCCCCAAATGCCATGGCGGCCGGCATTCGGGCGCCGCATCGGTCCCGGTTCCAGCCAAACTGGTTGACGAAAATGATCCTGCTGCTGCTCGCCGAATGGTTGAACGGCTCGACATCGTCGAAAAAGAAGGGGGCCTCCTCCCCAACCAGGTCCCCGTTGTCCCCGCGATGGCCCACGGGCCACCCATATTCGCTCTCCCAACTCCGTACTTGCGCCGGTTCTCTGCCCGCCGGTGCGCTGGTCGCCAGCACCAGCAGCGCCGCCTTTTTTCCTTCAGATTCCAATAACCTGTCCAGGTGTCGCATGACCAGTACGTCTCGCCACAACGCCTTGGACAAGACCATGCGCGCCACATGCGTGAACACGAAATCCGGCCTGAATCCCGTCAGCGCCATGCAGTAGTCCTGCAAACGCCCCTTGGATCCCTCCTGTTCTGCCGCCGTGATCTCCTCCGCTCTGATCCCGTTGTACACCAGGTCAATCCTGCAATTAGCAAAGGCGCCCCCCAGAAATCGCAGCTCCTCGCGCACCGCATCCCCTACAGCAAAAATGGCGTCACAGTGTACCGCCTGTCGAACAATCGCATGTTTGAAAAACGCGCCCTGGTCGCCAAAAACAGTGTCCAGCGGCAAATGGGACTCTCGCGCACGCAAAAGCGCATTGTAAAAGCGCGTATCGTGCCCTTCGTGTCCCTCCACCAGCAACCGGGCTGTCGCCGCTTCATGCGCGTAAAATATCGTGCGCCACTGCTCCGGTTCGTTTAACTGCGCCGCAAACGCGACCGGCAAGCCCAGCCACTCATGAGCGATGATCACCCGCTCGTGCGGCGCCAGCCCACTGTCAACCCCCAGCGCCTTGAGGCCGGAAAAAAGCGGCTGCGCGATCGTAATATAGAGGTTATACTCCTGATCATGGCTGTAGCGATGGCTTTCGAGCCCGTAGTTTTCCCAGAGAAAGTAGCGAAAACTGTCCGCCAGCCCCATATGTGGAGCGCTGGCATCGACCAGAAGGACTTCATGCGCCGCGTCTCCGAACTGCCGCAGTCCATACAACAACGCCACCTGGTATATCTGCTCCACCTCTCGCAGAGCCTGCTGGACAGACTCGCTTACGCCGTAAAATATGCCATGCAGGCTGCTGTACCGGATCTGTACGCCCTGCGCCGGGTCACTCAATCGCTCCATCTGCGCAGGATCCAAGCCAAACATCGGGCCTGCCAAAATTGTCCGGCCGACCTTCTCGTTGTATGACTTTGCGCTCAAAATCCCATCCAGCACCGAACCGATGCCCCCGACTTTCGCGCCGGCTTCATGGGTTGCATGCACAACAAGTGGGATTGAATCGGACACCGCATTTTCTCCCTCGCTCATTCGGTTCGCCCCAATCATAGCACAGGAGATTGAGTGCCTGCGAATGAAAGCCTCCGACCGAGACCGCGTCCGGTACACCCCGCGGCCCCTACCTTCACCGTCAACCCCCTGTAGGGGCGCTCCTTGTGGGCGCCCACCCCCTCGCTCCCATATTCCCGCCCCGCGGCGCCCCCCGCCCTGCCGTCCACTGACCACGGTATTTTCGCTGCAGCAATCCCAAAGTCGCCGAAAACTGGCCCCATTTTGAACCGTACCCTCCACTTCGCCCATACATTGAGAGTTAGGCCAATCTGTGCTATTGTTGCCACCGTGTCCCCGCCTGGAACGGTAAAGAGGTCCGCTGATGGCTGAAAACAAGGTTGCCCTGCTCCAGAGGCAGAGCCGCCGCCTGACTCTGGTCTGCAGCCTTACCCTGCTTTTCGGCGCGCTGCTATTGCGCTTCACCGCCCTTAACCCAGACTTCAGCGCCCGCCGCTGGATGATGATTTCAGCCCTTGTCGTGGCCGGTGAATTCTGGTTTCTGCGCCGCGTCCTCGAGCAAAACCATCCGCCCGGCCAGCAGGACCTGTACCCCGACCTGGGACCCGCCAATGTTCTCACAATCTATCGAGGTCTCGCCTACGCTTGGATGGCTGGCTTCCTGCTTCTGCCGCGGCCCGGCGGCCTCATGGATTGGCTCCCTGCCCTCCTCTACATCGGCGCAAGCATCTCAGACGTTTTCGATGGCTACCTGGCCCGCAGATCCGGGCGCGTAACCCGCTTGGGCGAAACGCTGGACATGGAGTTCGACGGTTTCGGCGTCCTGGTCGCCTGTGCGCTGGCCGTCCAATACGGGCAGCTGCCACTTGTGTTCCTCCTGGTGGCTTTTGCGCGCCCTCTCTTTGTCTGGGGCATGCAGTTGCGTACTCGTATGGAACTGCCCAACTTCCCCATGACCCAGAGTGACCAGCGCCGCATCGTGGCCGGTCTGCTCATGATCTTCCTCTGCACGGTCCTGTGGCCCATTTTCGAGCCCCCAGTCTCCTACGCCGTCGGCGCTGTCTTCGGCGCCTCTGTTTCCCTCAGCTTCCTGCGAGACTGGCTGGTCAACATCGGCTGGCTGCGGCCGGACCGTCCCGCTTACAAATACTGGCGCGCCCGCCTGAAACTCTGGGCCTTCGTAAGGGCGCCCGTAGGCCTCCGTATTGCGATTGCGGCGCTCGTCTCTACCATGGTCCCAAATCTGCTGGCTGCAGGAACCGCTATCCCCGCGTCACTGCTCGCGCCGGTATCCACCTTGGCCGTTGCTGGCGGTTTGACCGCCCTCCTTGGCATTGGCGCCCGGACGTCGTCAGGAATCCTCTGTGCAGCCGCCTACATTTACTTTGCTTTCGGCGGCCAGGCCTGGCTGGCTCTGACACTCCTCGTCCTTTCCTCCCTCCTGCTCATCCTCGGCAGCGGATCATTCACGCTCTGGGTTCCGGAGGCCCGGTGGCTGCGTTTCGGCGCCGCCCAGGAATGAAGCCCCCCGGCCCGCTCGAAACCAGACGCGTCACCTACTGAACCGGGCGCGGTCCGAATCCTCCATGGCAAGGCACGCTCCGCTCCATCCACTCCAAAATGCGCCCGTTGTGTGAATGATAAGAATGTGCCATCATAGAAGCACTGATGACCCCCCCATGCGCCGGGGCGGCCATGCTGGATTCACACGAGGAGATATGAGACCATGAACGACCTGCGTTCTCTGGGTTCAAATTCGTATCGAATTATCGCCCTCGCTCTTATCACCGGTCTGATCCACCTGTATGTCGGAATTGCCACCGGATTTTCCATCCTTATCCTTAACGGCCTTGGTTTCATCGCGCTGGTCGCCGGGCTCTACCTGCTACCGCAGCTCGCCAGCTGGACAACGCATATCCGTTGGACGCTGGTTGCCTATACGGCGGTAACGATTATCGGCTACTTCTTTCTCTACCCTGAACCGCTCAACTACACCCTGGGCCTTGTGACGAAGGCTGTCGAGGTCATTCTGATCGTCCTGCTCTTCCTGAAATCGAGGTAACGCCATGCGCATCGATGAACTTGAAACCCCCGTTGGCGTCGTAGATCTGGACCGTCTGTCTGCCAACATCGACCGGCTTCAGAGCTACCTGGAATCACATGATATCGACAACCGGCCCCACATAAAGACCCATCGCATCCCGGCCATCGCCCATATGCAGCTCAAAGCTGGCGCCGTCGGCATCACCTGCCAGACATTGAGCGAAGCCGAGGTCATGTGCAGCGCCGGCGTAACAGATATCTTTCTCCCCTACAACCTGCTGAGCAAAGCAAAGCTGGAACGCCTGATGCTCCTGTCCCGGCGCGCAGAGATCAGCGTCACGGCAGATTCCGCCGCAACCGTGGCTGGATATGCCGAAGCGGCCGCGCAAGAGGGGTCTTCTCTCCCGGTTCTGATTGAAATGGATGGCGGCTATGAGCGCTGCGGGGTGACGACGCCTGAAGGCGTGCGCCATTTGGCCAGGCAGATCGACGATGCCTCCCACCTTCACTTCGGCGGGCTCATGGTCTACCCTTCAAATCCTGAGTCCAATGCCTTTATGGCCGAGTCAAAAATGCTTCTCGCTCAAGACGGCCTCGACGTGGAGCGGACCAGCGGAGGAAGTTCCTTCTGCATGTGGCAGGCCCATGAATTTACAGAGATAACCGAACACCGCGCCGGCATGTATGTCTACGGCGATCGGAACCTGGTCGACGCCGGCGTCATGACCCTGGACGACTGCTCCTACTTCGTCTTGGCGACTGTGGTGAGCAGGCCCACCGAGGACAGAATCGTACTCGATTCAGGCAGCAAAGCGCTTGCCGCTGACGGTGCCCGTCAGTCCCCTGGTCACGGCCTGATCGTCGAATACCCGGAAGCGGAAATCTTCAAGCTCTCGGAAGAGCATGGTCATGTCGATGTTTCCCGCTGCAGCCGCAAGCCCGAGATCGGTGAAAGGGTCAGTGTTCTCGTCAACCACTGTTGCGTCTCCAACAATCTCTTCCCCCGCATCATCGGTCATCGCAAAGGCGAAGTCGAGCTCGAATGGCCAATTCTCGCTAAGGGTTGGTGAAAGCGGAAGACTCAACGCCGGGAACCCGAGTCGGCGCCCCTTGACTGCCTTCCTCTGCTCTTCGTGACAGGAATTGGTCAAAACGCGAGGCCCAGCAACTGCGGCAAGGCCACGATGCCGAGATAAGCCAGCAAAATCACAACCAGCGCCAGACGGATCTTTCCCCACACGCCAAGGCGGCCAAACCAGCCCTCATCGCCAGCGCCGCTCTCACGGGGCGGGATCTGCTCCCCGCGGGCAGCCTCCCGGCGACGTTGGGCAGGACCCGGAGGCGCCTCGATGGACGGGTCACTTGCTGTCCGAGGCGGCGGCGGCCCCGAAAGCTCGTTCTCGTCACCCACAGGCTGGCTCAGGATTCGATGCAGATCAGCGGCCACAGAAGGCAGCCGCGTCTTGAGCAAATCCAGCCCCGGAAATTCCAGGTAGAGCAATTCAAGGTTGGTCTCGGCATACGCGCTTTGGCCGTAAGGTTCATCCGACAGCACCGCTTTCTCCCCAAAAACCTCGCCTTCACCCCGCGTCCAACTGCCCGCCCCATTCAGGAGCTGCAGTCGCACTGCCCCTCTCTCGATAAAGTAGAGTGCATCGCTCGGGGCGCCCGCCCGAAAAACCTGTTCGCCTTGTCTGAACTGGGCCAGCTGCATATGTCGCGCGATTTCCCTCAGTTCGTTGACGTCGAGTTTTGCCAGCAAGGGGAAGCGTCGCAGCCTACCCTCGCTTATCGATTCCCTTTGTGGAGCCGGACCGGAGGCCGCTGTTTGGTCGATAGCTTCCCTCAACGCCGGAATTCGTCCCGCCAATTCCTCCAAATCGGACCTGAACAGCGCCCAGAGATTTGTGTTGCGGAGGGCCGTCGCGTTCTCCAACCGGTCCTCCCCTTTCAACAGGCTCATCGCGCCAAAGAAGCTGCCAACGCCAACGCGGGCCAGTTCCTCAAGCACGCCGCTCTCGTTCTCAGCCGTCAATTCTACCTCGCCCTCATCAACAAGATAGAGAGCGTCACTGCTATCGCCCATTCGATAAATCGACTCCCCCGACGGAACATGCTGAAGAACAAGCCTCTGAACGACAACGTTCAATTCGGCGCGTTCTAGCTGGCCAAAGAGCGGCGTCTGCGCCAGCCTGACAACCGCCTGTGTCTGGTCGCTGGCGCTTAACCTGCCCCGACTGTGCCGGCCGAGAGCCCGCCGCAGCAGAGGATACTGGCTGCTGAGACTGTGAAAAGTCGCCGCCGGAAGGGCCCACACAACACATTCTTCGACTGCAAACGCGCTCGCTTCATACTGCTTGTTCGTCAATATGGGCAGAACACCAAAAAGATTTCCAGGTTCAATCAGGTTTGCTGTCGGGCTTGGATCCTCCGGCGTTGGGGCCGGTTGCCTCTCCAGGGCCCCCCGCTCCAACAGAAAGAGAGCCTCCGCTTTCTCCCCGCTCTGGAACAAAAACCTGCCGCGCTGCAAACGGTGGGGCTGCATACTGCGGGCCATCGGCGCAATCACTCTACTGGGCGCGCCCTCCAGCGCACGTGTCTTACTGAGCTTGTCCACCAGGTAGTCTTCCAGTTGAGAAATCTGCTCGCCAAAACTCTGGCTCAGCTTTATCCCAATTCCATACTGTCTTTGAAGCACTCGGCGCAAGTCAGAGTCAGGCAACGCCCACATCTGGATGTCAGAAGCCGCTACAGCGCTCGTATTGTGTGCCAGCCCGCGCAAAAACTCAGCCTCGCCCAGTAGACTCCCCGGACCAAGAGTCGCCAACACTGAGCCGCTTGAATCAAACAGCCGGACAAAACCCTTCCGAATAAGGAAGAGTTCGCTGCAGGTCTCGTCGCTCCGAAACAGCGTCGCGCCGCCCGGCCGGCTCTCTTCGCGCAATATCGATTCGATTTCTCTAAGTTCCATATCTGACAAATCATGAAATAAGGGCGTCGCTCGCAAGAATTCGACAGACATGAAAACTCCTTTCGGCTTCAACTATCTCCGCCTCAACAAGACCTAATTGTGCCAGATAGAGAATGCTATCTCCAATGTCCGCTCGACGAATGCATCAGCGCCGATACCGTGTGCCTGGCTCTGTTTCGGCGCCGCAACACGATCAGAAGAAAGAGTCGCAGAAACTCTGCCCGATGGCTTGCGCTTGTCTGTCTACCTGCTCGAAAGCGCCAAGCCAAGCCAATCCGACTCGCAAGGCATTTGCAAAAGGGAACTTTCCCTGCCTTGAAGATTCCGGGAAAGGAGTGGTAGGATGCATTTCATGTAATGGAGAATCGGCCTCGCACCTGATATAATTGACCAAGGACGGGAGTCCTTACCAGGAAACGGCGGGCCTTGCCTTGGCCTGATTTCATCCAGGATTACCGGAGATCAGGAGATCTCCCCAATGATGGACCCGCTTCTCTTTTGTGACCGACTGGGGGCTTTCTTCCTGAATCCTGCTCTTCCGGAGCCAGAAAGTCGTTTCCAATAGTTGGTGCCGAAGGTGGGAGTCGAACCCACACGGGTTTCCCCACACGAGTTTGAGTCGTGCGCGTCTGCCTATTCCGCCACTTCGGCACAAAAAAATTATAGCGGTTGGGGTTAGTTCCAGTCAAATTGCCAGCGACTACGCTGACTCCCTCACCGGTGGACTGGCGCGCATCGGCAACGGCTGCTGACGAAGCGCGTTTCGGAGCGCAAGAGGAAATCAGACCTGTACGCCAGAATCAGTTTTTCGCTCGCCGCCCCACTCTCAAAGCGGACAGTTCATGGACCAGGACAACCTTATAGAACGCTCACTGCAAGGAGACTTGGAAGCGTTCAATCAACTGGTGATCGAATACCAAGGCCTTGGCTACGGTGTCGCCTATCGACTTCTCGACGACCCGGACTCAGCCGCCGATGCCCTGCAAGATAGCTTCATCAAGGCGTTCCGCGCGCTCGATAACTACCGCGGTGGAAACTTCAAAAGCTGGCTGATGAGAATCATCGTGAACACCTGCTACGACCATCTGCGCAGCAGGCAGAGGAGACGGACCGAGAGCCTGGATGACATGCCCGTGGAAGAAGAGTACATCCCTCAACTCACCGACCGGAGCGAATCGCCCCACGAGTTTGCCGAACGGCAGGAGTTGCAAGCGCTGATCGGATCCGCAATTACCTCACTGCCTGAAGTCCTTCGCACGGCCATCGTCCTTCGCGATGTTGAAGGCTACGCCTACGATGAGATCGCCGAGATCACAAGCGCCGCCGTGGGCACCGTCAAGTCCCGCATCAACCGGGCCCGCGGACGTGTGCGCGACTATCTTGGAAAACACGCGGAACTTTTGCCCGCAGTCTATCGTCATTCTTTGAAGTAGGGGATTTGAGTTCTCCCTTCAGTTTTGCCAGGGGCCTGCCAAACGCCGCTCGTGTTCAGATCGGGCAGAGGAAATGCCGTGAAAGCTCACCCGGATGGTCAATCCAGGGCATCGCCACCACAGAGTAAACCAATATGAAGCCCCAACATCCGCATTCAATCGATGAAGAGTTGGTCGCGGCATATGTCGACGGTGATGTCACCGTTGAGGAACGCCAGCGCGTTGAAAACGCCATGGCGGCCGACGAGCAGGTCGCCTGGGAAGTAAACACGCTTCGACAAACGGTCGAACTTCTGCAGGATCTGCCCAGCGTCCCCCTGCCCCGTTCCTTCACCCTGACCGAAGACCAGGTCGAGGACGTTCTGATCGAACGGCGCCGCCGCGCCAACTTGGCCGCGCCGCCGCCCCATGAAATTCATACACCGGCCGAATCCGCCTGGCGGAAATTCCTCAACTTTCTCAACGGCGGCGACCTCGCCCTTCGCAATGCCGCCGCCCTCGCCGCTGTCCTCCTCCTTGTCGTCACCGCGGTTGAATTCCAGTGGCAGCAGTCCCGGCCCGGCGTTCCCTCCGCTGCCGACGGAGAGCTCTCCAGCGGCGGCGCCGCCCCGCAAGCGCAAGTGACCGCAGTCGGAGGAGCCATCTCAGAACAGACCGCCGCCAGCGACGGCGAGAGTTCAGCGCAGACCAGCCGGGAAGGCGCACCACAGGAAGAGGAAGAACCCGTCTTCGGCGTGCTGAGCGTCTCCGAAGACGACCAGGAAGCCGCCGCCCCCGCGCCCGAGCAAGCTGCCCCTGTAGCCATCCAGCCTGAGACGAACGCCGGCGGCGAACAACTGATCCCCGACAGCGCCGGGCCCGACAGCGCCGATCAGCCGCTCCTCACCGTCTTCAGGTATGCCCGTGTCCTCCTGGTCGTGGCCGTCATCGCCCTCTGGCTGCTCAGCCGTACACGTTCAAGAAGCCGCCGTGCCTGAACTGCCCGAAGTTGAGACCTACGTTCGGGCCCTTAAACCTCTCCTGCAGGGAAAAACTATCCTGTCGGCCAATGTTCGCTGGCCTCGCATCATCGCTGCGCCTGACGCCGCACGATTCGCCGACCTCATCCGCGGACGCAGATTCGCCTCTTTCGCACGGCGCGGAAAATACATCCTCCTCGGTCTCGACAGCGAAGAAACACTTATCATCCATCTGCGCATGACGGGCCAACTACGCCTGCACGGCACAGCCCGCGCCGGCCCAGATCTGGCCGAAACGCGCCCTGATAAGCACACTCATGTTGTATTTGAGTTGGATTCAGACGAGGAGTTGAGATTCCGCGACACCCGCAAATTCGGGCGCATCTGGTTGGTGGAGAATACGGAAACGGTTGTTGGGAAACTTGGTCCTGAACCCCTGGAAGCCGCCTTCGTCCCCCAGACCCTGGCCCAAGCGCTGACAGGACGTAAGGCAAACGTCAAATCGCTCCTGCTCAATCAGACCCTCTTGGCCGGCGTCGGCAATATCTACGCCGACGAGTCCCTGTTTCACGCCGGAATCGACCCCAGGAGGCCTGGCGGCTCCCTTTCATTCCAGGAAATCGAGAGTCTCCATCGTGCCCTGCGCAAAGTTCTGCGGGCCGGAATCGAAGCCCAGGGCAGCTCTCTCCAGGACTACGCGCCGCCTACCGGGGCCAAGGGCGGTTTTCAAGAACAGTTCCAGGTCTTTCGCCGCGGCGGCGAGCCTTGCTTTCGCTGCAATACCCCGGTTACTCGCACCGTTCTCGCCCAGCGCAGCACCCACTACTGCTCTGCCTGTCAGAAATAACCTGGCTCACGTCACCACAAATGGCGTTGAAGATCAAAACTCTGGCATCCGGATAAGCCTGCAAGCGTTCCACCTGCTTCTCCTCTTTCAGGTCCCGCTTCCCGGCGTATGGCGTCGCTTCGCTTCGGCCAGCTCCGCCTCAAGCGCCGCCTTCCGCTCCAACTCCGCCTCTTTCCCCTCCGCCACCGCCCTGTCCCACCTGGACTGGTAACGCCCGTCAAAGGTCGTCGCTCTCGACGGCCCAAAGAGATAGGCCGCCGCCGCGCCCGCGGCCGCCCCCAAAAGCAGGCCGAACACCAGACTCTCAGTCTTGCCCACCGTGAATTACTCCCCGCCCGCTCTAAACGCGTTCTCGCAATTGGCCAGTGCCCGCCAATCCATCATCGGAAACGCCACCCTTCGCTTCAACCGACCGTGCCGTCAATCACCTTGACTTCCTGCGCCTCCTGAATCGGTACCGGCCTCAATGCCTCCTTTTCCTCCGGCAAGATCCATCCGGCCAACACGTAGACCAGAACGCCGGTCCCCACGCTGCCGATGGCAAATGCGACCCAGATGAGGCGGACAAGATTGGAGTCTAACCCGATCGCCTTGCCCAGGGCGCCGCACACGCCAAAAACAAGCCGGTCCTCACGGTTTCGTTTCAAAGGGATAGCTTCCTTGGCCCGTCGCAATCCCGCCTTCGCCGACTCGCGATTCAAACCCGACGAGGCCCGCTCCTTCCCACTCCTCATCCTGTCCACAGCCCCGAAAAATCGCCCGCGCCATGCCCGTTGATTCTTCAGCACCAGGAATCCCGCCCCGATCAGGAGTAGAGGCCAGAAGACCAGCGCTGTTACCCGCCAGAAGACGCTCCACAAAGCCGGCAGCACGCCCAGATTCGCCAGCAGCCACACTACGCCGACCACGACCAGAGCCAACCCGGCCCGCTCTACGTTCCGCTCATTTAATTCCAGCGCCGCCGGCGCGCGTTGACCGGCCTTCGTTGTCCCTACAGGCAACAGGAGCCACAGCGCCGCGTAGGCAAACAGGCCTGTCCCAGCGGTCCCCAGCGTCAAGACAACCCACATCAGGCGCACCAGAATCGGATCGATCCCAAAATAGTCGCCCAGGCCGGCGCAAATCCCGCCTATCATCTTGTCTTCCGGGTGACGGAAGAGGAATGACGTCCGTCCTCCCTCCGCGCGCGAAGTCCCCTCCTCTTCAATCGTTTCTACCGGAACTGTCGTCTCTCCCATGGCCCCTTGGACCGCCGAGACCGAACTCTCTTCCACATCCTGGCCCACCGTCTGCGCACTCTGGCTTGGCCTGGTTTCGTTCATTGCTGGCTCCTTGCGTACTGGCTGGCGGCAGACCCTCAGTCGTCGCGCCGCGATACACTCTCCAGTAAGCACTACGCAGGCCTACCCGCAAAGTTTCCGCCCCATCAGGTCTGGCAGATAACAAGCCCCAGACGCAAGCGATGTTCCCAAATCGGTCGGCCAAAGGGTCGGCCTGTATGGCCGCCTCTCGAGCGCTACCTTCGTTCGGCGCTTACGGCCCGACGCGAACTTCCCCGCCCTCCCGTTCACTGCGGTAGATTCCGTCCAGAATCTGCTGCACTTGCAGAGACTCCTCCGCCGGCACGGGCGACGGCGCGCCCTCCGTGATCGCCTTGGCAAACGCAACGCACTCCAAAGCGTGCGGCTCCATCTTATCCTGCGTCAGCTGCAGGAATCGATTGGAAAACTGCCTGGTCTCGTAGTTCGTTTCGAGGATCTTTGTAGACGGCCAGTGACAACCGCCCTCGGTGCCGTAGAGCCAGATCTGGGTATCCTCCCCTGGCGTATCATGATGCAACAGCCAGCTGGTCTCTAACACAAGAGTCGCCCCATTTTCAAAGCGCACAAACGCCGCCGCGAAATCCTCCACATCCATATCCTGCGGTATCGGATCCAGTCGCCACTGGCTGAACGCCCCTTCTCGCAGCGCCAGCGGAGCCTTGGCCACCCCGGACACCGCCACCGGCTGCGGGTTGCCCATCAGCCATAGCGTCAAATCCAGAATATGCACGCCCACGTCAATTGTAGGGCCCCCGCCGCTGTGCTTCTTGTAAATGAAGCCGGGCCGGACCGGCAGCCAGCCCCGGCGCAACATCCAGCTGCGGGCGTGGTAGACCTCCCCCAGCGCCCCCGCCGCCGCTTCGGCCTTCAGCGCCTGGGAATCTCCCCTGAAGCGAAAATGCTGCGCCGTCATCAGCAGCTTGCCCGTCCGATCACGCGCCGCGATCATCGCCTCGATCTCCTCCGGGGTCGGCGCCAGCGGCTTCTCGCACAACACATGCTTGCCCGCGTCCAGGGCCGCGATTGAAATCGGCGCATGATACCGGTTGGGCGTGCAAACATCGATTATGTCAATGTCCGGATCGCGAAACAGTTCCGCCGGGTCGCTCGCCAACTTCGTCACCCCATAGACCGCGCCCCAGTTTTCCAGCGCCTCCGCTGAAATATCGCTGCCTGCCACCACCTCCGCATGCTCCGATGCCGCCCAGCCCGGCATATGCGTCTTGGCGATGCCGCCCACCCCCACGACCCCTACCTTCAAGATTTTCGACACGTCGACTTCCTTTCGGTCTTCAGTTCTCGTTCCAAATCTGCAAATACCAGGCCAACTGTCTATCAACCCTGCCATGCCAGCCTCCGCCAGCGCCGGCCCGCCAGTCCTGCCACCACCTCCTCTGCCGCCAGCGCGCCGCCATCCTCTAAGGTCGGCCAGCCAACTTGACACGAGCCCGCTCAGCCACAACGCCTAAATGATGGAGCCTCGCCCCATCCCCAATCTTCAGTTCCCCCGTCCCAACGCTCTCTCACCACTGACCGCGGCAGTTACTGACCACTGACTACTGCAGTTCATACTACTGTGGTTCCCACCATCAGATTGCAACCCCCACTGTCAACGACGGACTGCGGCCACAACCGGCATCACAGTCCAATGCCAATTGCTTGGCATCGAAACAGCAATCCTCCCGAAATCATAGCACGAATGACAGGCCCCCTCAATCCCGAATCTGCGCTCAAGTCCAGCCAAGACTGGGAAGCACCAAGAGAAGCGAATTGCAAGGTCCAGCCTAACTTCCCCTATGCAGCGCGAAGCGCGCCGCCGCATCAACCTACCCCTTGGTTGCTAGCCCTCCCGTCGTGTTTGTACCCCCTTTGCGCCCCCCTGCAGGGGCGCCCCTGGCGGACGCCCTCCCGATCGATCCCCCTTCTGTTCGCCTCGCCGCGTCCACCCTCCCCGCATGCCCTCCTCCCTCCCGCGCCAAATGCGCCGCCCCAACACTGACCACCGACAGCGGTAGTTTCCCCGCCGTTCCCCCGCCTTTCCCGCAGTTCCCCACATTGCAAAGTTGCCCAACTGATGCTATCAATAGAGCAATCCCATCCAACCACCTGCTCACACAATCAAAGCGCCCATCAGGAGGGCTTCCTATGCCTAGCATGACCGGAGGCCGGTTTATCGCCGAAACAGTCCACGGCTACGGAATCACCCATGTTTTCTTCATGCCCTATATCGGGCCCCGGGCATTGATGGAGATGGAGAAACTGGGTATCAAGCGCGTTCAGACCCACGGCGAAAAGGCCGCCGCCTACATGGCCGACGCCTACGCCCGAATCCGACGCGGCCCAGGCCTTTGCATGGCCCAATCCGTCGGCGCCGTCAATCTGGCGGCCGGGCTGCAGGATGCTTACCTCTCCTGTTCCCCCGTCGTTGCCCTGACAGGTAGGGAGCTCCTCATCAATCAACAGCGGAACGCATACCAGGAAGTCGACCACGTCAATCCGTTTTCCTCCGTAACCAAGTACAGCGCATACGTCCCCGCGCCCGGCCACCTGCCTGTCTACCTCCGCCAGGCCTTCCGCGCCGCCGCGACAGGGACCCCCGGCCCAACCCATCTGGATTTGGAGGGCATCGCCGGTCAGGGAGTGGTGGAACAGGAGGCAGATCTGGAAGTCATCGTTGAAGACGACTTTGCTCAACTGCCCCCTTTCCGGCCCCAGGCCGAGCTGCCCAAAATCGACCAGGCCCTCCGGCTCCTGGCTGCGGCGGAGCGGCCTGTCATCGTCGCCGGCGGCGGCGTCGCGGCCTCCGACGCACGCAACGAACTGATCGAGCTGGCAGAAAAGCTCGCCGTCCCTGTCGCAACCTCTCTCAACGCCAAGGCCATGTTCCCCGCCGAGCACAGGCTTGCCGTCGGCGTCCCCGGCTCCTACTCCCGCGCCTCCGCAAACAAGACTCTCTGCGAAGCCGACCTCGTCTTCTTTATCGGCAGCCACACCGGCGGCCAGGTGACCAACTCTTACCAGATTCCCCCCCAGGGCACGCCGATCATCCAGTTGGACATAAACCCGGAAGAGATTGGCCGCAACTATCCCGTCCAGGTTGGCCTGCAGGGAGATGTCAAGAGCAGCCTCCGCCTCATGGTCGACCGCGCAGCCCCAGGCGACCCCGACCGCCCCTGGGTCGCCCGTGTTCAGCAACTGGCTAAAGAGTGGCAGGATGATGTCGCGCAGTTTGTGGACTCCGACGCGCGCCCCATGCGCCCTGAACGCCTTTGCCGCGAACTGACCAACTACCTGCCGTCCGATTCAATCCTCGTCTCAGACACCGGCCACGCCGGAATCTGGACCGGTACCATGATCGACCTGAAGCACGCCGATCAAAGCTACATTCGCTGTTCAGGCTCGCTCGGGTGGGGCCTCCCTGCAGCCATGGGCGCCAAGTGCGCCCAGCCCGACCGCCCCGTTCTCTGCTTCACAGGCGATGGCGGCATCTGGTACCACATTGCCGAACTCGAAACTGCCGTCCGCTGCGGCATCAACACCGTAACCGTGGTCAACAACAACCACTCCCTCAACCAGGAACAGCAAGGGGTCGAGCAGACCTACGGTGGACGGACAACCGGCTCCGACGAGCTCTGGCTCTTCGACGATGCCGATTTTGCCGCCATCGCCGAGTCGTTCGGCGCTCTCGGCATCACCGTTCACGCGCCGGACGAGCTCGCTGGTGCACTGGACCGCGCCTTCTCCTCCGGGCGGCCTGCCGTCGTCGACGTCAAAACGCACGTCGAAGGCATCGCTCCCAGGGCCTGGATGCCGCCCCAGTAAGCCCACCTATCACTTTCCTCTCCCGCCGACCCCCAACGACACGCCGTCACGCCCCGAACGCCCGCCCAGCGGCACTTACCCGCCCCGCCACCCCCTGTAGAGGCGCCCCTTGTGGGCGCCCTCCTCCTCGCTCCCTCGTATGCCGGCCCCGCGGCGCATCACCGCCCCGCCCCCCCCTGGTACGGAGGCCCCTTGTGGGCGCCCCGGCGCCTTCGCACAGACACCTTCCTTCAATCAGAAACGCCAACACGTCCTTCGCGCCCTTCCCTCGCAGTTCCCCCGCAGTGCCCCTCGCCCTTCCCCCGCAGTCCCCCCGCCGCTGGACCACAAATCAAATCCCATCCCCCAAATCCCCGTCCAGACAACAACACATCCCCCAGCCCCCGTCCGGACCACCGCGCCCCAAAACCCGTGCCGGTTTGCTCGCACAACCTCCGTTCTGCTACAATGACCGGAGCTTGCCGCCCGTACGAGCGTTCCGTAATTCTGTTTGACAGGCACTGTCCACCTGACGGCCGCCACAAACTTCAGGATGTCCGCCAAAGGACGTGCGCAAGCTGAACTGCCCGGACTGATTCGACCCTAATACGCGGAAGGCCTTGCATGAAAGCGATGCTATATCTCGACCCACTGTCCGAACCGGTTGCCGTGCTGGATGACGTGAAAATTGTGGAATTCGGCAGCGACAATCACCCCGAAAGCGATCGGATCCGAATCTACTACCAGACCGCAAACCTGAACGCGACAGAGATGATGGTCGAACTTCACCGCGATCGCAAAATGACAGTGAAGTTGGAGGACGGCCGTTCTGCTCCCGCACTGATTACGCACGCCAGCCTCGACGCGAAGGGCAAATTCGTTGGCGTCCTGAGAGTGCTGGGAACACTGGCCTGAGCCCCGCGTGCGCCCCCACTCCACGCCTGTTCCCCTCGCAGCCATTTACCGCTACCAGGCCTACCCGCGTACCCAGCCGCCCCACCTGAATCTGCCAGGCATCCCGCAACACATCCATGGCCGCTACACAGAAACTGCGCCCGGCGCAAGAGGAAATCCTCAAGTATGACGGAGGCCGCCTCGGCATCAGCGCTGTGCCCGGCAGCGGCAAGACTTTCACCCTGAGCCGTCTCGCGGCTCGACTGGTCCAAAAACTGGCAGCATCCGGACCTGTCGACGACCGCGAAGTACTGGTCGTTACCCTCACCAACGCCGCGGCGGAAAACTTCCGCTACAGCATCAGCCAGTTCATCCAGAGCCGCCGCATGCTGCCCAGCGGCTACCGCGTCCGCACCCTCCACAGCCTGGCCCATGACATCGTGCGCGAACGGCCCGGACTCGTCGGCCTCAGCGAAGATTTCGAGATCATCGACGATCGTACAAGCCAGGACATCAAGCGCCAAGCCGTCAACAACTACCTGCAGTCGAATCCCGACTTTCTGGGAGGCTTTATCAAGCCCGAATTCCTCAGTCAGCCAGGCCGCCTGACCCGCCACCTACCCGACACCGGGCAGGAGATCGCCGACGCAGCCATCCGGCGCATCAAAGAGCTTCGAGCTGACCCCGTAGCGCTTGATAAGACGCTCGCGCATCAGGCCGGCGCCTGGCCTTTGCTTTCCTTTGCCCTGCAAATCCATATGGACTACCAGCGCGGGCTGAGTGTGCGCGGCGGCGTCGACTTCGACGACCTCATTCTCCTCGCCCTCCAGGCGCTCGAAACTGACGAAAACCTCCTCGCACGCCTGCAAATCCGCTGGCCCTACGTGCTGGAAGATGAGGCCCAGGACAGTAGCGCCCTGCAGGAGCAGATGCTGACCCTCCTCTCTGCCGCCCATGGCAACTGGGTTCGCGTGGGAGATCCCAACCAGGCCATCCATACCACTTTCACCAGCGCCGATCCCAAATTCCTGCGCGACTTCGTTGGTAGCGAAGATGTCCATGATCTTCCGCTTCCCAACTCCGGACGCTGCTCCTTCCCGATCATGGAACTGGCCAACCTGTTTATCAAATGGAGCCGCAATTCACATCCGGTCTTGCCACAGGAAGAGGCCCTTTCCCCTCCTCTCATCGAGCCCACTGAGCCTGGTGACCCGCAGCCCAACCCCGCGCCGGGGGAACCGGCTGTGTTTTTCTACGACAGGCCGCTTTCGCCTGCCCAGGAGATCAACACGCTCGTTACAAGCCTGGACCGCTGGCTTGCCAAGCATCCCAAGCAGACTGTGGCCGTGCTCGTACCCGACAACCGGCGCGGCGCCGACTTCGGTCGAGCCCTCGAAAAGGCCTCCTTGCCATTCGACGACACGCTCCTCCAGTCTACCAGCGCGACCCGCGCCGCCGTGGACACTTTGATTAATTCGATGCGTTTCATCGGCCAGCCGTCCAATCCATCCCATCTCAATTCGTTCTGGTCAGGTGTATGGTGGCCCCGCCTCGGGCGCAAGCGCCTGCTCGAGATTGCGGCACCAGGACCCAACGCCGAGGGTGGTCCCGCGTCCGGCCCAGAAGCCCTTGACGCCTGCCTTCCTGCCTGGTTTGCCGCCTCCTCTGACCAGCACGCAGACAGTCAAAAGGAACAGTTGCCGAAACCGGTTGCGCTCTTCAGCAACGCCCTCGGCCGGCTGCGGCTGCCCGAACGCTTTGTCTATCCCGCCGCCGGCGATGACTGGCGCAAAGAGATCGCCTGGCTGGACGACTACGAACTCTTTCCCTCAGTGGTCGACCGGTTCCGCCAGGACCTTCAACGCTGGTGCGGCGCCGCCGCCCTGCCGGTAGATGAGCTCATCCTTACTTTGGGACAAGATCTTTTCACTGAAGATTCCGACCTGGCCTTGGCGCACAGCGCAGCCATCGTGCTGGCCCAAAGGGCCGCCGAGCGCCCCAATCTGCGTCTGCCCGAGTTGACCAGGGAGCTGGAAGAAATCGCGTCCCGCCGAAGACGGCTTCTCGGCTTCAGCGACGAGACTCGCGGCTTCGAACCCCCAGCGGGCAAAGTAACCGTCGCAACCATGCACACCGCCAAAGGTCTGGAGTGGGACCGCGTCCACCTCGCGTCGGTCAGCGATTACAGTTTCCCCAGCGGCGGCGATGATAGCGACTACCGCGGTGAACGCTGGTTCGTCCGTGACTACCTCAATCTGACCGAGGAAGCGCAGGAACAGATCGAACACCTGCACATGGGGACCCTGGATGAATACCTGCCTGGCTCAGCCTCCCGGTCCGCCCGCAAGGAACTGGCAGCCGAGCGACTCCGCCTTCTCTATGTCGGGATCACCCGCGCCCGCCAGGAGCTGATCCTCACCTACAATACCGGTAGCCGCCACGAGACCAACCCCAATCAACCCGCGCTGGCCTTCACAGCCTTGGAGCAGGCCTGGAGTCACAGTCGTCGACAGCAATAGAAGCGGCCTTCGGACCTCAGGCTCCCTTACCAGATCCAAATGACGCAAACGACCGAGCCATCCTTTCCTAAAGCGATCGACAGGGCCCGTGCAGTCGAAACCAGGCTTTCTGTTCCTGCAACATCACGCCTGACAGTCTGGATTCACGAATGAGACAGACCAGGATCCAGCAGTACTGCGAATCCATCATCGAGGCTGGCTGGCTTGCCGCGCTGATCATTGCGCCCCTCTTTTTCAACACATACTCCAGCCGCGTCTTCGAGCCCGATAAAATCAGCCTCATTCGGTCTATCTCCCTGGTGATGCTGCTGGCTTATCTGGTCAAAGTACTTGATCGCGGCCGCATCTGGCTGCCGGCAGGTGGGCAACCTCCCTCACCCGCGAGCCGCCCCCCCGCAGGGAATGACGACAATCATTCCGGATTAGACTGGGCCTTGGGCCGCCTCTGGAAGGCCCCTCTCCTGCTTCCCGTCCTGTTGCTGGCTGTTTCCTATATGCTCAGCACACTCCTGAGCATCTCCCCTTCCGTCAGCTGGTGGGGATCCTACCACCGTCTCCAAGGCGCCTACACCTTCTTCAGCTACCTGGTAATCGCCCTTCTTGCAGCTGCCCACCTGAGGCAACCGTCCCAACTGCGCCGCCTCCAACATACGGTCATCATGACCAGCCTGCCGATATCCCTCTACGGAATTTTTCAACACTTCGGCAAAGACCCGCTTCCGTGGGGCAAAGACGTGGATGGCCGGATCACCGCAAACGCAGGCAATCCCATCTTTCTGTCCGCCCACCTGATCATGGCCTTCTTCCTCACCCTCGAACGGGCCGTCTCCAGTTACACATTCCTCCTGACCTCCGGGCCCCAGTCAAACGCAGGCCCTGCGCCGGATGAAGACGCCGAAGGCCCTACCCCGGAACAGAGTCTGGCAGGCGTGTTGGCAGGCGGCTCCTACCTGTTCATCCTCATTGTCCAACTGTTAGCCATTTACTGGTCACAGAGTCGCGGCCCCTGGCTTGGACTCGCAAGTGGCCTCTACGTCTTTGTCCTCCTGCTCCTGACAGGACTCCGGCCCCGCAACTACCGCTCCTGGACAGCCGCCTGGGTTGGGCTCGGCATCGCCGGCTTCATTCTCCTCATTCTCCTGAATACAACGGCCCTCGGCAACGCCTTGCGCCCTGTTCCCACATGGGGACGTCTTACCACCATGCTGGACAGCGCCACCGGCACAGGGCGCGTCCGCGTGCTCATCTGGGAGGGCACCGCCGAACTGATCTCCCCCAACCCGCCGCTGACCTTGCCCGACGGCAGCAAAGACCCTGTCAACGCTCTGCGTCCTCTGATCGGCTACGGCCCGGAAACCTTGTGGATGGCCTTCAATCGCTTCTATCCGCCGGAACTGGCCCAGTGGGAGTCCCGCAGCGCCAGCCCCGACCGCGCCCACAATGAAACCTGGGACAGTCTGGCAATGACAGGAATCCTGGGCTTCCTTGCCAATTCCCTCCTTTTCCTTTCTATCTTTTTCTGGGCGCTGCGCTGGCTCGGCTTGATCCGTTCGCGGCGGGACGTTGCGCTCTTCGCCTCCATGGTCATCGGCTGCGGCCTTCTCCTCAGCCTTCTCTTCCAGTTGCGCGGCGTCAGCGTCGGTTTTCTCGGCGTCAACTGGCCCACCGGCCTCGTGCTCGGGTTGATCGCATACGTCACCCTTGCCGTCTTCCTCCTACCCGAATCCACAACTTCCCCCGCGCAGCGCCGCCGCCAGCTTCTCCTGGTCGCTGCCTTCTCCGCGATTATCGCCCACTTTGTCGAAATCCACTTCGGCATTGCCGTCGCCGCAACACGCATATATTTCTGGGTTTTCGCAGCGCTAATGCTTGGCGTGGGAATGAACTGGCTAACTCCCGAGCCCTTTGCAGCCGGCGCGGCCGTGCCAGACCGGGAGACCCAAGGAGGAGCCGGAGCCTCGAACGCCGGCAGCAGGCGAGCTTCCTCCCGTGCAAAAGGCGCCCGCGGCCGGCGCCGTTCCATACCTGCGGTGACGAGTTGGCGCACTCGCCTGCCGGCAACTTTCCCCACCGACATTCTCATTCTGTTCACTCTGGCCTTCCTCTATACCGTGAACTTCCGCGGCCTGTCCAATCCTCTTTCAGTCCTGTTCCTGGGGTTGGGAGGCGCGTCGCAGAACGCGAACGGGGCAGGAACCTCCGACATCCTGTGGCTGGTCCTTTTCACCTGGCTGATCGCGACAGGGTTGGGCGCGGCAACAGCGTTGATACGCTTGCCAACACTACAACCGGCGGCCCGTTCCACAGCAACCCGCTCGCAGGCTGCAGGGCGAAATGTATCCAGCGGAAGCAGCCGCGAACTGGGAATGCTCGTCCAGGTGGCAAGCGCCGCGGGTCTCTATGGCTTGGTCCTCTTCGCTGCCTGGCTGATCTACGGCGTTATCCACGCCTCCCGTCTCCTCCCTGGGGCCAGGTCCGGCTCGGTCGCCGAACAGCTCGACCAGATTGCCGGCCACTACGGCCTGTTTGCCTGGCTGGTCGTCTCCTGGTGCCTCCTGACCGGGCTGGTTCTGGCGTTGCGCGCTCCTGCCCCTGCAAGACAAACTTGGCTCGGCCGCGGGGTCGCCACCGTCGGCGCGGCCGCCGTATTTGCCGTCTTTGGATTCTTCATCATTGGCAACGTCAACATCGCCCAAGTGCGCGCCGATGTCTTTTACAAACAGGGCCAGACCTTCGATGCCGCAGCCCGTTGGGTCCAGAGCGCAGACCTCTACCGCCGCGCGCTGGCTGTAAGACCCACGGAAGACCACTATATGCTCTACCTGGGACGCAGCCTTCTCGAATCAGCCGCGCAGGCCCCGCCCGAAGGCTCCTTGCCCTTGCCAGCCGAACCATCTATCGATGACATCCTGAACCTGAGCACCGAGAATATCGAGCTGCTGGGCCAAAACGACGTGTGGCAGGCTGCAAGAACCGTTCTCCTGAGAGCGCAGGAGGTTAACCCCCTCAACACAGATCATACTGCCAACCTTGCCCGACTTTACCGCTATCAGTCGCAACTAACCAACGACAACGACGAAAGAAACCAGGCTCTGGAAACGAGCCTGGAATACTATGACGCCGCTCTGACGCTCAGCCCCAAAGCGGCGCACCTCTGGAATGAAAAAGGCCAGATCCAACTGACATTGGGCCGGTCTGAAGAGGCGGAACAATCCTTTTTGCACAGTCTGACTCTGGACGACAGGTTTGAAAATACCTACCTCCTGCTGGCCGAGGTCCACAGGCAAAACAGCCAGCCGGAAAATATGATCCGTATTCTTGACCAGGGACTCGAAAAGTTGCCGGATAGCCTGCAGCTTCTCAACCATAAGGGCTCGGCGCTATCGCAGGCCGGCGATCTTGAAGGCGCGCTGGAAACAATCACCAGAGTCTACAACAGGTCCCCCGAAGACCTCGACAGTATCCGGAATCTGATCATTCTGACTCGCCTGCTGGACCGTAACGATGAGGCGTTGCAGTGGGCAGACTTGGCCAAAGGTCTGATTGAAACGGGCCGTGGCGGACAGGAAGAGGCAGTCTCCATCTATCGAATGCTCGTCGAAATCAACCTCGATCTCGGCCGTTTGCCGGAATCTGTCGACTTCCTCCATCGCCTCATGGATCTGGCCCCCAACGACTTTCGCTACCCTTTCCAACTGGCCCAAATCCATCTGCAGCTGGGCAACTCGCAGTTCGCCCGTCAGTTTGGCGAAAACGCCCTGGCTTTGGCCCCGGACAGTGACAAACCGCCAATCCAGTCCTTTGTCGATTCAATTGAGTAGCGTGCGCCGCTCTCAACAAATGGTGTACGAATGACCTCTTTCCTGCTCATGGCAGCCAGCGCCCTGGTTTTCGCCATCGGAAGCACGCCGCTGGTGCGTTTCGCCGCGCTTCATCTGGGCATTCTGGACCAGCCCTCTGCGCGCAAGATCCACCGTTCGCCCGTGCCGCTGATGGGTGGCGCCGCCATCTACTTTGCATTTATCGCCGCCCTCGCAATCTGGAGCGAACGCAGTTACGTCAATGAAGTGGTTGGCATCTTTGTCGGCGCAACCCTGGTCAGTCTCGTCGGCGCCATTGATGACAGTCGCGGTCTGGGCAGTTATCTGAAACTCCTTCTCCAAACTGCCGCCGCCTGCATTCTCATCCTCAGCGGGGTCCAGGTCCGCCTGCTTGGCGGCGTGCCCGATCTTCTCCTGACCCTACTCTGGGTCGTTGGCATCACAAATGCCCTCAATCTGTTGGACAATATGGACGGTCTGTCAGCCGGTATCGCCACGATCGCCTCAGCCTATTTCACGCTCCTCGCTGCCATGAGCGACCAGTATCTCGTTGGTGCCCTGGCGGCCGCGCTCTTTGGCGCCTGTGTCGGTTTCCTCGTCTATAACTGGAACCCGGCGCGCGTCTTCATGGGCGACACGGGAAGCCTGTTCCTCGGTTTCCTGCTTGCCGCCGTCGGCATCAAACTCCGTTTCCCGGCCAACAGCGCCAGCATCACCTGGATGATTCCCATCCTCGTTCTCGCCCTCCCCGTCTTTGACACAGTTCTTGTGTTCTTCAGCCGTATGCGCCGCGGCGACAACCCGCTCACCACGCCGGGCAAGGACCATGTCAGCCACAGGCTGGCCCGCCTCACAGGAAGTCAGCGCGAAGCCGTCCTTCTGTGTTATCTTATTACTGGAGGAACTGGCTTGGCCTCCATTTTTCTCACCCAGGCCAACTTACAAGAGGCCATCGCGGTTGGATTGGCCACGCTCGCCCTGGCATTCTTTGCCCTCTGGAAGCTCGAATCCCTGAGCCAACATTAGCGGGCATCGGCTGACCGCAGGCTGCCGAACGCTGAAACCCATTTCGAAAAAGGAGTTCGTCTTGCTCTCTGCTGCCATATTAAAGTCCGTCAATTCAATGCTCTCTAGCCGCATCCGGCTCGTCCCTGCCTTTATGTCGCTGTTTACAGCCATTCTTGCGAATACGGGTACAGAGCCAAACTCTGCCAAGTCCTTCTCTCGTAAAGGGTCTGCCGGAGCAATTTCGATTCTTCTCCTTCTGGCCCTGTCCCTCTCCGCCTGCGCTTCAACCCCCACTGCGGCAGAGGATCCCCCACAGGCGGCCGAAGAACCGCCGCCGCCCGCGGAGGGTACTGCGGGCGCTCTTGAGCCTGGCGACCGCCACGGGATGTACAACGACCCTCCCGACATGACCATCGATCCAGCGGTGGCGTACTACGCTCTCTTCAAGACAGAGAAAGGCGACATGCGAGTTCGCCTCTTCGCCGAGGAAGCGCCGGCAACAGTCAACAACTTCATCTTTCTTGCCCGCGATGGATTCTATAACGACACGCACTTTCACAGAGTCCTGGAAAACTTCATGGCCCAAGGTGGAGATCCAACCGGCAGCGGCGCAGGCGGCCCCGGCTATCAGTTCCAGGACGAAATCGTCGCCAGCCTTCAGTACGATCGCGCCGGTCTTCTTGCCATGGCAAACGCCGGCCCGAACACCAATGGCAGCCAGTTTTTCATCACTTTTGCCGAAACGCCCTGGCTCAATGGCAATCACACGATCTTCGGCGAGGTAGTCGAAGGAATGGATGTCCTGATGTCGATTTCGTTACGCGATCCAGCGGCGGCCGACTCGCCAGGCGATCTTCTGATGACCGTCGAAATTGAAGAATCGGAATAAACTTGAAGGCATGAGCGGCAACTTTCTTGCTGGACGACCTGTGTTCCCTCGGTGAGTTTGAGGATGACCTTGCGGCTGCATACATGCCTCACCCTTGCCCATCCAATCGCTGGAACACCTGGAAGGACGTTTTGCTGCCGTCCTGAAAGAACGAAACACATGAGTTTCCGCTCTGCGCATGAATGCAGCAAGGCGCCAGAAGCGCCTTCTGGAACTGGATCAGAGCTTTCTGGACACGACCGAATGGTTGAAGGCACAGAGAAACATCAAGTTCACGTGCGCATCCGGCGACTCATCTTCCGCAGGGCTTTGCGGCGAGCAATTCAATGAACACAACTGGAAAACTGGGCCCAGTCCCGGATAAGGAGACACCAATTGTGGCAGGGGAAAGCGGCCCGGCCACACTCGGCGATAGCAAAAAGGAAGTTCAGGAATCCTCAAAGCCCAATCCATGGATTACGTCGATTCAATTAGCCGGAATCCTTGCAATCGTAGTTGGCGCATTCTGGCTCGGAACGCAGAAAGAGCTGGTTCAGCGATTCAGCCAGTGGGGTTATCTGAGCAGCTTTATCATCAGCCTGATCGGGAGCGCGACAGTGATTCTCCCCGCCCCCGGCCTGGCGCTCATTCTCGCCCTGGGCGCGCACCTGAATCCTGTCCTCCTCGGCACTGTCGCCGGCATCGGAGCCGGTTTAGGTGAACTGTCCGGATACCTGGCCGGAAAGACTGGGCGGGATCTGGTCAACAGTCAAGGCAAACTCAACTCGTTCCTTCTTCACGTCACAACGCGCTTTACCACGCCGGCCCTATTCATCCTGGCCATCCTGCCCCTGCCAATCTTCGACTTCGCCGGAATCCTCGCAGGGGCCTTGCGCTTTCCCGTGCTGAAATTCCTGGGCGTCGTCATCTGTGGAAAGATCATCAAACACGTGCTGGCCGCCTACCTGGGAGCGGAGTTCTTCGAGATGCTTATGACCAGGTTCGGCGTCTGACCCCCCTTGATGATTTGACTCGGCGCGAGCCCGCCTTCCCTTGGCTGACACTTGGCAAATAAGAGGCGCCTCTCGGCACATGGTTCGGTCTTCTTCACAAGGAGTTTAAGTCAATGTTTCAACGTCGATTCCTGTTGTTGCTTCCGCTTCTGCTTGCACTGACTCTACTCAGTTGCAACGGCAGTCGATCGCCAGAGCCCGCCATGGGAAGTGCCGGACCGTCCGTCGCGGAAGAAGAATTCGTATCTGCGGACGACTTCGATGTTGGCTTCTTTTTCGAAGAGGAATTGGATTTCGATGAGTCTGGCATGCCTCCCTTTGTCCTGAGCGAAGGCCGGCTCGCTTGGGATGGAGGCGAAGTCCGTCCGCCTCTGGCCGAAACAACACCTCTCAGCGAGGATCAACTCCTGCAGCTGCTGGCCCGCCTTGCCCCACTCCATGAGGAAGAGAGCGACGTAGAGCAGTTCAGATTGCCCGACCAGAGCGCCCCGCCCCCAAGACCTGGCTCAGAGGTGGAGCTGCCTTTCCCCCCGCCACAAGCCGACTCATCGCCCGAATCCCCGCTTGACGCCGCGCTCTCCGTCTTGCGCTTCTCCCCGCAAGGAAATGTGCCTCTCGCCCCCCAGCTGAGCGTAACTTTCAATCTCCCCATGGCGCCCCTGACCAGCCATCAACAGCTGGCCGGAGAGGAAAGTCCCGTTCTCCTTGAACCAGCCGTGCCTGGACAATGGCGCTGGGTGGGAACCAAAACGCTCCTTTTTGAAGCACGCATGGACGGCGCAGACAGAATGCCCATGGCCACTGAGTATTCGGTTGTCGTGCCCGCCGGTACAAAGTCTGCAGACGGAAAAGAACTCGCTGAAGCCGTAAGCTGGACCTTCCGCACACCGCCGCCGACCTTGCAGTCCGCCTATCCCATTGGCGGGCCGGTTGGCCTGGAACCGGTTCTTTTCGCCTCCTTTGATCAGGCCATCGACGCCGCCGCCGTCCTCGAGCGCACGCAAGTAACCGCACAGGGCCGTACGTACCCCGTCCGCAGCGCAAGCGAAGACGAAATCTCCGCCAGTCCCCGCATTCAGCGCCTGATCGCCAGGTCTGCCGAGAGCAGGTGGCTCGCTTTCGTGCCCGTTGAACCGCTGCCGCGCAACACGACCATAACCGTGTCCTTTCTTGCCGGGACACCCTCCGCCGAAGGCCCCCTCGTAACTGCCCACCCACAGAGCTACAGCTTCAAGACACCCGGCCCCTTCCTGCTCCAACAGCAAGAATGCGGCTGGAGCAGAGGTGAGATCTGCCCCCCCAACACTCCTTTCGCGCTGCAATTCAGCAATCCCATCGACACCGAGACCTTCAATCCCTCCCTCATCTCTCTCGACCCCGAGCCTGACTACGTCTCATTCGAGGTCTTCGACAACACCATCTGGATTGCTGCCGCGACCAGCGGCAGAACGACCTACAGCGTCACCGTCGATTCCGATTTGACCGACCGCTTTGGCCAGAGACTTGCCGAGGAAGTGCAGGTTCAATTCATCACGGGGCCAGCGGAGGCCTTTCTGATAGCAGGAAGCCGCGGCCCGATCACCGTTCTCGACCCGTACGGTCCACCCTCCTTCCCAGTATATTCGGTGAATGTTTTTGCGGTGAACGTGCGTGCCTATCGCGTCGCGCCTGAGCAGTTCATCGAATACCTTCAGTGGCGCAACGAGCGCTGGCGCGATGAGCAGGCAGAGCCCCCCGGCGAGCTCGTCATGGAGCGCACGCTGGAAATCAGCCGCCAGTTTGATGTGATGGTCGAAACCGAGATCGACCTCGCCGCTCCGCTCGGCGGCCAAACGGGCCATCTGATCCTGGACATTGAGCCGGAGTTCGGCCTCCTTTCGCCTCTCATGGGCCGTCGTCTGCAGAACACGCGTATCATCAGTTGGGTTCAGGTAACCAATATCGGCCTGGATGCCTTCGTTGACGCCGATGAAATGTTGGTCTGGACCAACAGTCTCGCTGACGGCTCCCCGTTGTCAGGCGTTGAAGTCGCCCTGTGGCCGCAGGATGCCCAGTCTCTTACCGACGAGTCCGGCTCAGCCCTACTGCAATTGCCCCGCAACAGCGCCCAATTGCTCATCGCCCGCAACGGCGACGACGTAACCTTCCTACCCGAAAACCGCTACGAATACTACAGAATTGAAAGCGGTTGGAACGGCTGGCTGCAGCGCGATGAGAGATCCGAAGTTCGCTTCTTTCTATTCGACGACCGCAAAATGTACCGCCCCGGCGAAACCGTTAGCGTCAAAGGTTGGCTGCGCAAGATAGAGGGCGGTCCGACAGGCGATGTAGGCCTCCTACCCCAAAGTGCCTCCCACTCCCTGCAGTACACTGTGCGTGATTCCTCCAGCAATCAGATACAGACCGGCGAAGCAACCCTCAATCCCCTGGGGGGATTCCACTTCCAGTTCGAGCTCCCCGGCAACGTCAACCTGGGCTACGCATGGATCGAGTTCCAATACATCTCCGGCGAAGATGAATCGCGCCATGGCCACGTGTTTCAGATCCAGGAATTCCGCCGCCCCGAATTCGAAGTCAGCGCAACCGTGAGCCAAGGGCCACACATCGCGGGCGGCCATGCCCTGGCCGCGGTCAGCGCCTCCTACTTTGCCGGCGGCCCGCTTCCCGGCGCAGAGGTTGGCTGGGATGTTGAAGCCTCCGAAGCCTCCTACCAACCGCCAAACTGGTCCGACTTTATCTTTGGCAAATGGTCCCCGTGGTGGCATTACGATGAAGGGTCCAGCCATCTCGGACGCGCATCATTCAGCTCACGCACCGACGCAACTGGCCAGCACGTCCTCCGAATCGACTTCCGCGACGAAGCTGCAGATGCCCCCACCGCCGCAAGCGGCCCCCATCAGGTGAGCCCCTTCCCGACCCACATCAACGCAACAGCCACCGTCTTCGACGTCAATCGCCAAGCCTGGAGCAGCCGCGCCGGTCTCCTGCTCCATCCGGCTGACCGATACGTCGGCCTTCGCGCTGCCCGCTACTTCGTCGACCAGGGCCAGCCCTTGACCGTCAATGTCGTCATCACCGATATCGATGGAAACGCCATCGAGGGGCAACAAGCGGTCGTAAGAGCCGCCCTGCTCGACTGGGAATATCGTGACGACATGTGGCGCCAAATCGAGACCGATACTCAGACTTGCACTGTAGAAACAACCTCCGCGTCCAGCCAGGACGACACCGCACAATCCTTTGCTTCCTGCTCTTTTGACACAAAAGTCGGTGGAGAGTACAGGATCACCGCCACAGTTGTCGACCGCGCCGGTCGGCGTAGCCAGACCGAACTGTCCCGCTGGGTGACGGGCGGCACGCGCCCGCCCAGCCGTACTCTGGACCGTGAAGAGCTGCAGCTCATACCGGACAGCCAGGATTACGCGCCGGGCGATACGGCGGAGATTCTCGTCCAGGCCCCCTTCTACCCCGCTGAAGGTCTCCTGACCTTGCGGCGTGACGGACTCGTGTCCAGCCGTCGCTTCTCCATGGACGAGCCAACCTACACCCTTCTCGTGCCGATCGAGGAGGGCCACATTCCCAACCTTCATGTCCATGTGGACATTGTCGGCGCCAGCGCGCGCGTCGACGAATCCGGCAACCTTCTGCCAGGTCTGCCTGCCCGTCCTGCCTACGCTCGCGGCACACTGAACCTGACGATCCCGCCCCTGAGCCGTACCCTTCAGGTAGAGGCTGTTCCCAGCGCGGCGCACCTCGCGCCCGGCGCCGAAACGACTGTCGACGTAACCGTCTTGGACCACAGTGGCGCTCCCGTGCCCAACGCTGAGTTCGCCGTCGTCGTCGTTGATGAGGCAATTCTCGCCCTCACAGGCTATCAGATGCTTGACCCAATCAGCGTCTTCTACAACGACAGAGGCGCCGGTGTCCGTGATCTTCACAACCGGGATGATGTTCTCCTCGCCAGTTCACAGATCCTGTCGGACGAGATGCCTTCCCCAACCGGGACGCCGCAACCCGCAACAACGACCACGCAGTCCCGGTCCATGGGTCTAGCCGCCGCCCCGCAGGCGGCCATGGCTGAGATGGCGATGGACGATGAAATGGCTGAAGAGGGAGGGTCAGCCGATAGCAATGGTCAGTCCATCCGCGTTCGACTCGACTTCGACCCCCTGGCCCTATTCGCGCCAGAAGTCCTTACCGACCACGACGGCCGTGCGAGCCTGGCGCTCACGCTGCCCGACAATCTCACCCGCTACCGCATCATGGTGGTCGCCGTTTCCGGGGGCCAGCATTTCGGCGCCGGTGAAGCCAGCCTGACCGCGCGCCTGCCCCTCATGGCTCGTCCATCCGCCCCCCGCTTCCTCAATTTCGGCGACAGCTTTGAACTCCCCGTCGTCCTGCAGAACCAGACCGACGAGAACATTGAGGCGTATGCGCTGGTCCGCGCGGCAAACGCTGTCCTGACTGAAGAAAGCGGCGTCGATGGAGCTGCCGGCTACATGGTTACGATCCCGGCCAACGACCGGGTTGAAGTGCGCTTCCCCACAACAACGGCCAGCGCCGGCACGGCGCGCTTCCAGTTCGGGGTAGTCGACGCCAATCAACCGGCCACCGCCGACGCCGCCGAAATCGACCTGCCGGTGTTCACCCCCGCCACCACCGAAGCCTTCGCAGTCTACGGCGAAATCGATGATGACGGCGCCATTCTGCAACCGCTGCAGCCACCTGCAGACGCGATTCCTGATTACGGCGGCTTGGAAGTGACACTCTCCTCCACCGCTCTGCAAGCGCTGACGGATGCCTACCTCTACCTCGTCCGGTACCCGTATGACAGCTCCGAGCAGATCGCCTCCCGCATTTTGTCCGTCGCTGCCTTGCGGGATCTGCTGACAGCCTTCGACGCAGCGGGTCTTCCCGCGCCCGACGAAATCGACAGAAGGATGGAAAGCGATCTGCAGACGCTGGCGGCTATGCAGGACTTCGGCGGCGGCTTCCCAATCTGGCGCCGCGGCGCGCCCATCTGGCCCTACCACAGTGTGCATGTCGCGCATGCCCTCGCCCGCGCCCGCCTCAAAGGCTACCCAGTGCCCGAAGAAATGGTGAACCGCTCTCTCGCCTATCTTCGAACTGTCGAGCAGCAGGTCCCTTCCTGGTATGCTGAAGATACGCGCCGCGGCCTCTCCGCCTACGCCCTCTACGTTCGCAAACTGCTCGACGATCACGACCCCGCCAAAGCACGCGCCCTGCTGCGCGAGGCCCGGCTCGAAAGCTTCTCTCTCGAAAGCCTCGGCTGGCTGCTCTTCGTCCTCACCGACGATGCAGCCGCGCAGGCGACGGTCGCCGAAATGCGCCGCTTTCTCAACAACCGGGTCACCGAGACGGCCGGCGCCGCCACGATTGCATCCTCCTACACTGACGGCGACTATCTCCTGCTCCACTCCACCCGCCGCGCCGACGCCGTCCTCCTGGAGGCGCTCGTCGTCGACCAACCGGAAAGCGATCTCATCGCCAAGCTCGTCAACGGACTGCTGGGCCATCGCACAGCCGGTCGCTGGAGCAATACCCAGGAAAACGTCTGGGCGCTCCTGGCGATGGACCGCTATTTCCATCGCTTTGAAGCGCTGACACCCGATTTCGACGCCCGAATCTGGCTGGGTGAACAGTTCGTTGCGGGTCACTCGTTCCAGGGCCGTTCCACCGAGTACGTCGGACTAGACCTCCCGATGCAGTTCCTCCGCGACCGTTCGACCAGCCCGAATGAAACGCTGCCGCTGATGGTCTCGAAAGAGGGCCAAGGCCGTCTCTACTACCGCTTGGGCTTGCGCTACGCGCCCGCCGACCTCGACCTGGATCCAGCTGACCACGGCTTCGCCCTCGAACGCATCTACGAGGCAATCGACGACCCCGCCGACGTAACCCGCGACGAGAATGGCGTTTGGCGCATCCGCGCCGGCGCCCGCGTCCGCGTCAGTCTCACGATGGCGGCTCCATCGCGGCGCGTCCACGTCGCCCTCGTAGACCACCTGCCTGCCGGCCTCGAAATCCTTAACCCCGATCTGGCCGTGACCGCCGATCCCCCCCGGGAAACGGACAGGGCCTCAACCGGGCGCTGGTGGTGGAGCAGCTGGTACCAACACCAGAACCTGCGCGACGACCGCGCCGAGGCCTTCACCTCCTACCTCTGGGCCGGCGTCTACGAATACAGCTACATCGCCCGGGCGACGACACCCGGCGCCTTCACTGCCCCGCCCGCCAAGGCGGAAGAGATGTACGCGCCTGAAACCTTCGGCCGCACCGGTACCGATTGGATCGTTGTTGAGATTAGCGAAGAGTAGGGATCGGCTGCATCACATCCCGCACTTCCCACTTCACGTAGGATAAAGGAGAAGAAGATGCCGCGGAGAAGGGCGACAAGAGGAAACTGCTCATTCTGTGGCAAAGATTACACGCGTTGGGGCATGACTCGTCATCTGCAGACGTGTGCGGAACGGCGCAATGCAATCGACTCCGCTGACGCGGGTCCAGGACGGCAGCAGAGAATCCTTCATCTGCTTGTGGAAGACGCTTGGTCATCCGACTACTGGCTGCATCTGGAGGTCGCGGGCCGCGCCGCGCTTGACGAGTTGGACAGCTACTTGCGGTTCATCTGGCTGGAGTGCTGCGGCCACCTCAGCCGCTTCTCTGTAGATGAAATCTTCTATGTCAAAGAGTCTGAATTGCCGTATGCATTCTATGAATCCAAGTCGATGTCCGCACCGATCGCCTCCGTCTTCGGACCTGAAACAGAGGCAGAGTACCTATACGACTACGGCACGTCTTCCGAACTTCTGATTACTGTGGCTGCAGCGCGCACTGGCATCTGGGAGGGCAAACCCGTTCGTCTTCTATCTCGCAACGAGACACCCATAATGGAATGCATGGTCTGCCGCAAGCAGGCCGACTGGCTCTGCCTCGACTGTCTCTATGAAGACGGTAACTGCTTCCTGTGCGTCCAACACGCAGACCAGCACGTCCATGACGATGAAATGATCCTGCCCGCCGTCAACTCCCCCCGGATCGGCATGTGCGGCTATGAAGGCCCTGCCGAACCACCATACTAGCCGCCTGGTCTCCCCAGACGATTTCCGATCTCCATCCAGATTTCCCCCAGTTCCAACCTGTCGACCCAGTGCGCCAGGTAATCCTGCTCCAGGCTCTCCTCGCCAACCATGGCTACGATGCTTCCAATGTCGCGAATATGTTTCGGCTGGCCGCTCAATCTGTAATACTGCAGCTTATAGAGGATCAGGTCCTCCGGCGAATGAACGTAGGCTTCTCCAATTTCCGGCCCGAAGTCTACGATGAGACGGCGCTCTAACGCGCCTGCTCGCAGGGCGTCGCCCGGCCTTAGAAGGAAGATTTCCAGCTTGTAACCGGTCGGCAAATGAACTGAGTTGATTGGAAGATCTGCCGTGGACAGGTAGATGTCCAGCATCAAGTCAGGCGGGACCAGCATATCTCTGTCCCGCAGCGCTTCGGACAAACGGGCCATCTGCTCAACGGGCAGGTCCACAACAACATCAAAGTCTCTCGTGGTCCGGGCCTCGCCCCAACCCCATACCGCCACCGCCCCTCCTACGAGATACTTGATCCCCGCCTCTTCCAGCGCGTCAAGAACCTGGCGCACGAAGCTGCCAAATTCCTGCTCCGGGTCTGTCACTGCCTCCTCCTTTCCGGACATCGACGAGGACCGCGCGATTCCCATCGCCTTTCCCCGCGAGAGCCCGGGAAAGCGCGCCCGTGTGCGATACGCGACGACATTCTCCGCAACTCGGATCATCGACAACCCTTGCTGGACGCGTTGCGCAGGCTTCAACCTGCGTGTCACAGCAATCTGCGCCGGATCGACATCCCTCAGCGCGCCGGCAATCTCCCTTTCCTCTTTGGCTGTGAGGGGCATCGCATTGGTCCTCCGCCGCCATAAAACACCCTGATCGCCGCCATGTCAGTGGCTTCCCAGGCCGCCGCCTCAAAGTCTACCCGTCCCGCTCGCGGGATTGTGATCCCTTCCAGCCAAGCCGTCCCAGCCGCACGACAACCCGCTGCAGGATCGCCTGTGCGACTTCATCCTTGCTCATCAGCGGCCAGGCCTCGCGATTGCCGCCCCGCTCGAACAAGGTCACCCGGTTCGTGTCCACCGCGAAGCCGCTGTCCGGCGCAGTCACGTCGTTCAGGACCACGAGGTCCAGATTCTTTTTCTTCAGCTTGTCGAGCGCGTTTGCCTCCAGATTGTTCGTCTCGGCGGCAAATCCGATCACAAGGCGCGGGCCCGGGCTGCCCTCCTCCCGCCGTGTACCGACCTCATGCAGAATGTCCGGCGTCCTTTCCAGCGTGATCATCTGCTTCTCCGGCGACTTTTTCAGCTTCTGGTTGGAGCTTCTGGTCGGCCGGTAGTCAGCCACCGCAGCCGCCCCGATTAAAACGTCCGTCCGGGGGAGTTGCTCCATCACCGCCCCAAACATCTGCTGAGCCGTATGGACTGGCACAAGCGACACACCGCCCGGCGGATGCACCGAAAGCGGCGCATGGACCAACACCGTCTCCGCCCCCAGATCTCGCGCCGCCCGAGCCAGCGCCGTCCCCATCTTCCCGGTGGAGTGGTTGCCCATGAACCGGACCGGATCAATCGATTCACGTGTCCCGCCGGCTGTGATCAGCACCCGCAGCCCATCCAACGGGCCGCCCCGCCCAATCACCTTGCAGGCCACTTCGAAAATATCCTCCGGCTCCGCAACCCGCCCCTCCCCAACCTCTCCCGACGCCAGCCTTCCCTCTTCCGGCCCAATGAAATCGACCCCCCATTCTCGCAACGCCTGCACGTTGCGCATCGTCGCCGGGTGTGTCCACATATTGGTCTCCATCGCCGGCGCCAACAGCATCGGTCCCTTGTAGCTCAGCGCCGTGATGCTCAGAAGATCGTCGCTCAGTCCGTGAGCCAGGCGGGCAATCGTGTGCGCGGTCGCCGGCGCGATGATGAACAGGTCGGCCGCGTGCGCCAGCGCAACATGCCCGATGCGCAACCGGCCCGCATCGTGCCAGAATTCAAACGTGTCCGTCGCAACGCTTCGTTGCGTGATCGACTGAAACGTTACCGGCGCCACGAACTTGGCCGCCGAGTGCGTCATGATCACGTCCACCAGCGCGTTCGCCTGGGTAAAGCGGCTCGCCAGTGTCACCGATTTGTAGGCCGCAATGCCGCCGCTGATACCCAGCATGATTCGTTTACCGGAAAGAATCGGGGCCATGGAAAGCTCCAAATTGATTTATTGCGGGGCAGTCCGCCCCGCCAGTAAAGCCCAGGGACGACGCGCAGCCCAAATCTACCTTACGAATCGGCAATGCCTCCGTCGCGATGGCGCGCCAGATAGGACTGATATGAGTCTCTGAACGCGTCTGAGTTGAAGTCCGGCGCATGGCGCGCGCACGCCGCTTCGTCCACTTCCACCCCCAGGCCCGGACCCTCCGGCGGCAGAATGTGACCGTCCACAACCTCCAAAGGCTCAACCACAAATTCGGTCATCGAAAGAGGCATGTCGTCCGGGTCGACCATCTCCTGAATTACGAAATTGGGCGTCGTAAAGTCGACATGTACGCACGCAGCCGTCGAAACCGGCCCGTAAGGATTGTGGGGCGCCAGGCCTGCGTAATAGACCTCTCCCAGCGCAGCGATGCGGCGAACCTCGCTGATTCCTCCCGCGTGGCATGCGTCCGGCTGCAGCAAACTTGCCGCGCCGGTCTCAAGAATCTCTCGGAAACCCCAGCGGGTGAACAAACGCTCCCCCGTCGCAATCGGAATACTCGTGGCACGCGCCACCTGGGCCATCGCCGCCGGGTTCTCAGCCTGCACCGGCTCCTCCATGAAGAACGGCTCGTAAGGCTCAAATCGCTGCGCGTACCGGATCGCCATCTGCGGCGTGACGCGCCCGTGCATGTCCAGCAGAATATCGACCCCGTTCCCAACCGCCTCCCGCACTGCCCTCAACCCCGCCTCCGCTTCATCCAGTACACGCGGCCCGTCCAGTATATTCGTAATCGGCGCCGGCACCGTCTTGACCGCGTCCCAACCCTTCGCCGCTTTCGACAGCGCGCTCTCCGCCATGGCATCCGGCGTATCGCCTCCGAAGTGCGTGTACATTCGCACTCGATCCCGTACCTTGCCGCCGAGCAGCTCGTAGATTGGCTTGCCTGCCTCCTTGCCCTTGATGTCCCACAGCGCCTGATCGATGCCCGACAGCGCCGATAGCCCGATGATGCCCTGCCTCCAGAACCCGCTGCGGTACAGCACCTGCCAGCAGTGTTCCACCTCCAACGGACTGAACCCCAGAATCATCGGTTCCATGTCCTGGATACAGCCCGCCACCGCTCTCGGTTTGCCCTCCACCGAAGCCTCGCCCCAGCCAAACAGACCCTGCTGATCAGTCTCTACCTTGACAAAGACGAATGTGCGCCGCTCCCCTTGTGCCAATATCGGTTTCACAGCCGTTATCTTCATTTCTCTTTATCCCGTGAATGCATTCGGCTCGTTCTTGGTCGGTCGACCCGCTGCCGAGAACCCACCCCGCCTGCCTATACAGCCGCGAGTCTCTCGCGCACCAGCTTCTCGGCCAACATCAACTCCGCGTCGCCAGCGGCAACTTCGCCATCCAGCAGGGCCGAGCGTAAGGCGCGCAATACGTCCCCATACGCAGGGCCCACCGGCAGGCCCAGTCTTCTCAAGTCTTCCCCGTTCAGCGACGACTGAATGTGCCGCCAACTCTGCGCGTAGCAATCCAGCCGTTCCCGCAACAACGCGTCCTCCTCCAGCAACGAAACGAGCAGCAGGATTACCGGCTGAACCCGGTCCAGAATGGCAACGACCTCGCTCGGCCGTATCCGAAGGTCGGTCAACTCAGGCAACCGGGCCTTGACCAACCGCAGTTCGCGCATCAGTTGGCGCGTCTTACTCCGAAGCTTCAGCCGTTCACTCAATGCGCTTTCCAGCGGCGTCGTTTCCCCTTCGCCCCTTCCCTTCGCGGGGAGTAGATCATAGACCAGCAGCCCCCAGTAGAGACGCTCGATTGGCGTCCCAAATATGCCACTCGGGCCTTCCGGGCCCTTCGACTCCGGCGGCGAAGACGTGCCCGCCGTTAGTCCGCCATTCCGTCCGGCTTGGTCACCGTCAGCGCTCCCATTCCCCGCCTCGCTGACTTCAATTCGGTCGCGCAGGGCAACGCTTCTCACCGCAAATTCAGGCCCGGCCCGCAATTCGGGATGGATCTGCTTGAGAATGCCCAGCTCATCCAGGCGCAAAATCGCATCCTCTGGCATCGCCTCCTGGAAAATCCTGTCCAACTCCTGCCGAATTCGCGCGGCCGTGACGCGTCCAACCAACTGCGCGGCATCCACAAGATGCTCCTGTGTCCGCGCCTCTATATGGAATCCGAATCGCTGTTCGTAACGAACGGCGCGCAGAATGCGGGTCGGGTCATCCACAAAACTCAAACTGTGCAGAACGCGGATCCTGCCGCTCTGCAAGTCGCTCAATCCACCGTAGAAATCAAGCAGGTCGCCCCACCGATCCGGAGTCAGCGCGACTGCCAGCGTATTGATCGTGAAATCCCGCCGGTGCAGGTCCAACTTGATACTGCCCTGCTCTACGGTCGGCAGCACGGTCGGCTCAGTGTAAAATTCAGTGCGCGCGGTTACGAAATCAAGATGGCTGGGCAATTGCGCCCCGCCATCACGAAGCCCCCCTTTCTGCAAATCTGGACAGGTCAGGGGGTAATCGGGTTCGTCCAGGATCCATTTGGCGGTGCCGAAGCGGGCGTGCGTCACGATCCGGCCGCCGCACTGCGCCTGCATGCGCTCCGCCAATTCGATTGCATCACCTTCCACCACCAGGTCCATGTCCACGAATGCGGCCCCGTCGTCGCCGTCGAATCGACCAAACAGCAAGTCGCGAACGAATCCGCCAACCACATACACGGCGTTCCCTGTCTCGGCCGCGGTTTCTCCGACCAGCCACAGGAGCCTGTGCTGGCTCGCCGACAGAATTTGTTCCAGCTCCCGGCTGACGTCGGGGATTCGCTGCCCTGCCTCTCTCTCTTCCCCCCACAGCTTGAGCAGGTCAGTTCGCGTGACGATGCCCACCATCTCGCCCTCGGCATCCACAACCGGAATCTGTCCCCAGCCGCTCTCAATCATCAGCCCGTGAAGCGCGCTCACAGGCGCGTCCGCCCGAATCGTATGGCTCCCCTGTATCATCACTTTATGTACAGGTAACTTGCCTAGCCGGTGGCTGATCGTGCGATCCGCCTCTCTCCGAGTCAGAATTCCCACCAAACTGCTGCTGCCGTCTTCCCCAGCGTGCAAAACGGGAAATCCTTCGTGGCCATAACGCTGCATCAACTCCGCCGCCGCCGATACCGACATCGAATCTTCAAGTGTGCGGGGCCGTCCCTTGCTCATGATCTGCGCAACGTCAGCCGGCGCCCGCGCGTAACGCGCAAGCAAACCGCCAATCCGCTCCCTGGACTCCGCCACCGTCACGTCATTCAAAAGCGCAGCCGCAGCGCGCGGGTGGCCTCCACCGCCCAGCTCTTCGGCAATCTTTCCAACGTCTATCGCATCCGTGTTGCTGCGCGCCACGACCTGCACGGTATCGCTCAGACTGACGACGACAAACAAGGCATCCGGATCGAATAGCTCGTTCAGCCTGTGAGCGAGTCCACTGAGTTCATCGTCATAGTCAGGGGCTTCTGCCATGGCAAACAGAACATTCTGCCCCGCTACCTTCAAATGTTCAGCCTGCTCTGTCAACTGCTTGGTCAGTTCTTTCTGCGCGTCCGTCGGAGGGAAGTGCATGAAACGACGGATCACCTCCAGGCGGGCTCCCTGCTCAACCAGCCAGGCCGCGCAACGAACATCACGATGCGTCGTGGAGGGGTATAGCAGACTGCCGGTGTCTTCGTAGATGCCCAGCGCAAGCAGAGTAGCCTGAAACTGGGTTAAGCCTCTGTTCTGGTGCAACAGCCTCTCAACCAGAAGCGTCGTATTTGCGCCTGTCGTGTGCGGCCCAAACGCCTCCTGCCAGATCTCCCATCCTGAAGGCAGCGGCTCAGTCGCGGTGTGGTGGTCTATCACCAAGTGACGCGTCTGGTCCCCCATGCCCTTTACGGCATTAAAGGTGCGCGTATCCACCAGGATCGCCAAGTCGACACGGCCCCTAAGCAAATGCCTTGGATCTACAAAAGGGAACTGGTTTCGATAGAGGGACAAAAAGGCCTCGACGTTGCGCTGCAGCTTCCACGGCAACACGGGCACAGCACGCGGAAAAAGCAACGCGCCCCCCAACAGAGAGGCGAGCGCATCAAAATCAGCGTGCTCGTGGGTTAAGATGACAGTTTGGCCGCGCATCAGCGTATTCGGATGGGTTGCCCCCGAATCTGCGAACAACTATACGCCCCGCATCGCCGACGCGCAAGCGCCTGCCGGGAAGGGGTCTGATCCTGTCTGGCGGCCGCACCCCCCAGACCGAAGCAAATCCTACCCGCCTTCAGCCCGGCGCATCAAGGCCACAGCGGCCCGGTTGTGGCGTTCGGCCAGCAGCGGCACGTCTATGTGGAGGGGTACGCTTCCTTCAACCAGCAGGCGGCCGTTGACAATGGAAAAATCGACCGGCTGCGGCGAACAGAAGACCAGGGCGGCCACCGGATCGTGGACCGCGCCCCCGGCAAATGTCAGCGCGGACAGGTCGAAGCCGATCACATCCGCGGCCATCCCCGGCGCGAGTGCCCCAATGTCGTCGCGGCCCAGAACCGACGCGCCCCCAAGGGTGGCGATCTCAAGCGCCTCGCGCGCGGTCATGCCCTTTGGGTTCCCCATCACGCGTTGTAACAGCAGGCACTGCCGCACCTCTTCCATCAGATTGCTGCCGTCATTGCTTGCGCTGCCATCCACGCCAAGGCCCACGTTTACGCCAGCGTCTCGCATGGCCCGTACAGGAGAAATGCCGCTCGCCAATCGCATATTGCTCGTGGGGCAATGGGCCGCGCCCGTTCCTGTTCTGGCAAACTTGCCAACCTCCTCCTCATTGAGATGCACGCAATGCGCGTGCCAGACGTCGTCGCCAAGCCAGTCCACGTCCTCAGCATACGTACCCGGCCGGTATCCGAACATCTCCATGCAAAACGCTTCTTCGTCCAGCGTCTCCGCCAAATGCGAGTGAAGGTGTACGTCCATCTCCGGGCCGAACGAGCGGGCCAGCGCGGCGCACTCTCGCATCAGGTCCTGACTAACGCTGAACGGGCTGGCAGGGCCAAGCACCACACGCCGCATCGAAAACCGAGAGGCGTCATGATATGTTTCAACCAGTCGCCGGCACTCGATCAGAATCGCTTCCTCTTCCTCAGTCATCCAGTCCGGCGGCAGACCACCCCGGCTCTCCCCAAGGCTGACGCTGCCCCTCGTTCCGTGAAACCGAACCCCAATCTCCTCCGCGGCCGCAAACTGATCGTCGAGCTTTGAACCGTTATGCCACAGATAATGATGGTCGCTGCTCGTCGTGCACCCGCTCAGCAGAAGCTCCGTCAGCGCTACCTGCGTGCTGACATGCACGTCCTCCGGGATGATGCAGGCCCACGTCGGATAGAGCGCGCGCAGCCAGTCGAACAGAACGCCATTCTGCGCAGCAGGCACCACCCTGGTGAGCGTCTGGAAAAAATGGTGATGCGTGTTTACAAATCCGGGCAGGACGATCTTTCCGCGCGCGTCGATATGTGTAGTGGATGCTGAATCGGCCGACGCACTTTCCTTGTAATCGGCTGGCATGTCCGCGGTCGGCCCCACCCACACTATCTGAGTTCCCTCAATGACGACCGCTCCGTCAGAGATCTCAGCACGCGTATCGTTCATCGTTACGACGCAGTCAGCATTCGCAATAATTGTTCTGTTGGTCATCGACAGAGTAACTCCCTTTCCGTGTCCGCAAACGGGCGGCGGTGATTCAAGTTCGACTGACGGCCTTCATTGCAGGAGGGTGATTCCAGTATTTCCGATGCCAGATTCTATGGTGAAAGGTTGAGGAGGCTCGGAGTCATCCCCTCCTCGTCCATCATCTCTCTCAGCTCAGCAGGAGACAGCGGTCGCCCTTTGCCCGCCAGCGCTGTCAATGCCGCTTCCATCACATTCGTCCCAAAACTGCGCCCGTCCAATCGGGGCGTCACCGTTGCCAGCCTTGCAAGGCCTCGCTTCTTCAACAGTGCCACGTCTTCATCCGTGGTTGTATTGGTGACAATTGTTTTCCCTTCCAAACTCGAAGGCAAGTGCTGCCGGATGTAATGAAAATCATCGGCAATGACCGACGCCCAACTGTACTGCGCCCCGTACTTCGGCACGATCTTCTCCTGTTGCTCGCCCGTCGGGTATAACCACGAAAAGGGCAGTCGCGCCATGACCGGGAGCAGGAGTCTGGCCAGCAGATGAAGCGTCCTCAGGCTGCGCAAAAACACCGGTATTCCCAATCCGAAGGCCAGATCCCCAAAAAGCGGCTGATAGCCCATATCCAGAAACCCGCGCACCATCGCGTAGCGCCCGACAGCCACGCAAATCAGGACCCGCTTGGGATGCGGCGGCAAGAGCCCTTGGAGTCGCTGCGCCGTATTGCGCTCAACCACCGCGCGGACACCACCCCCGTCCACAACCGGAGACTGAACGCCCGCCACAATGCTGCCAACCGAATGCAGCGGGAAGTAACGTTCGTTTACCTCCAACCCAAGATCCGCGCCGCCAAATCCAAACGCGTCTACCTGCCCGTCGAATTCCAGAAACAGCTCCCGCATCCGTTTCTGGTCCCCGTCCGCGCCAATCCTCTCCAGGACGATCGGCTCGTCCATGATCGTGGTCTCGACCCGTTTGTTTCGCTTGCTGCTGCCCAAGCTGATTGAGACGACCCGTTTCATGGGCTATCCGTTTCGGTTGAAAGGCGCGCCAAAACGCAACGCGCAATGCACGTCTGGTTTCCGTTGCCGGCTTCAGTCAATGACGCCTATGTGGCGCCCTGCCTCAATGAAGACGCTCAATGCAAACTCTATGTCTTCTTCAGTGTGGGCAGCCGTAACGTTCGCCCTCAGACGGGCTGTGCCTTCTTTAACGGCAGGAGGGAGTACGGGAAGGACAAATATGCCGTTGTCCTGGCAATATTTGGTCATGGCGAATGCGCGTTCTTCAGTGCCAACCATGATAGGAACGATCGGCGACTCTGTCAGACCAGTATCAAATCCAGCTGCCTGCAGACCGCTCGTGAACTGACGCGCATTGCGCAGGAGAATGCGGTTTCGCTCAGTGCCTTCATCTTCCAGAACGTGGAACCCTTCAGTGATGGCTGCCGCAACCGCAGGCGGCAGCGCGGCGCTGAATACAAAGCCGCGCGCTGTATGGCGCAAGTAAGTTACCAGCCTGTCGCTGCCGGCGACATACCCGCCAATTCCGGGAATCGTCTTGCTGAGCGTGCCCATCTTCAGATCGATGGAGCCATACATGTCAAAATGCTCTTCGATCCCATGCCCCGTCTTGCCGAGAACGCCAATGCTATGGGCCTCGTCCAGCATCAGGCGGGCGTTGTAGCGCCTGCAGATCTCGTGCGCCGCTGGCAAGTCGAAGATGTCACCATCCATCGAAAACACTGCATCCGCAATGACCAACTTTCCCGCGTCTTCCGGGGCGCGTCTCAGCTGCCTCTCAAGGTCGTCCATGTCATTGTGGCGGAACCGAACAAACTTGCCCCGCGCCAGCAAACAACCATCGACTATGCTCGCATGGTTCCATCTGTCCGAAAACACCCAATCACCCCTGCCCACCAGTGTACTGACCGTCGCAAGATTGGTGACATAGCCGGAGCTGTAAACTATCGCCTCCTCGCGCCTGGCGAAGTCCGCAATCGTTCTCTCCATCTCGGCATGAAGATCGAGCGTGCCCCCCAGAATACGTACCCCGTGCGTTCCTGTGCCGTATTTGTCGGCCGCCGCTTTTGCCGCCGCCACAATTCGAGGATGGTTGATCAATCCCAGATAGCTGTACGTCGCAAACATCAGTTTGCGCTTGCCTTCAGTATGGACCCATGGCCCTTCCAGGGCATCCACTGCCTGAAAATAATAGTAGTGTTCGCTGGCCTTTGCCTCGGCAGTCCGTTCCCACCAGGCTTCGATTCGCTGTGAAAATGGATCGACCAGCTCACTACTTCCGTTCAGGTAGGACTCAAGAGGAGGCGCTTCAACGGCCGCCGGTGCGATGCCGTCGGAATGAACCTCGATCGCCTCAGGTCCAAGGCGCGCTAACTGATTGACCATAGTATGAGACCTCTTTTTCCACTTCAGTACATATCAACAGGGCAGAGGCGGCGTTTGAATGAATGGTTTAGCCGCGGGCTGCCTCAGAAATACAGCCAGCCGAACTGACCTCGCGATCGGCGCGGGAATAATATCATAGAATTGTATCGTACAATAGTCCACTACGCAAAGACTACAATTGTCGACACAGATTTCCGGATTTGGGCCCCACATGTCGTACAATGTCTCCAACTGAATCAGAACCGGGCGCCCTGAACTGTGCCCTCTGCCACCTCTTGAAATGAGAACACACCGATATCATCCGCGGCAGCCTTGGCTGACCAACCCAGTCAACCTATATCGGCCTCATCCCCTCCTCCGTAGCGGCAACCTGCAAACCATAATCAGCCGGCGCCTTCCCCCAGACGCCGCTCTCGTCAATCGCGACCAACAAATGGTTCTGTTCGATGCCGGGCCCGATCACACCACTCTCGACCCAGACCGGGCCGTGCGCCTGCTCGGCTTTTTCACGCCGGCCTCAGAGACTTCCCGCGCGCCATCCCACGCGCCTTCCTTGTCCAAAGGCCTGGCAATGCTGCTGCATGGTTGGGAAGGAGATAGCCACTCCGCCTACAATCTTGTACTGGGCAGCGCCCTGGTTCGCGCAGGATATGATGTCATACGTCTCAATCTGCGCGACCACGGACCAACACACCACCTCAACCGGGGAATCTTCTTTGCCACCCTGATCGAGGAAGTTCACGCCGTCACCCAGCGGGTCGGCCTTCTCGCCGCAGGCAAGCCGTTTTTCCTCATCGGCGCATCCCTTGGCGGCAGTTTTGCAGTCCGCATGGCATTGCTCCATGCCCGCCGACCGATTCCAAATCTGCGAAGGGCCATTGCCATCAATCCAGTTCTCAACCCCCGGCGCACCTGCATTCTCCTCGACAGCCATCCACTCCTGCGCCGTTATTTCCGCCGCCGCTGGCTCGATTCCCTGCGCAAAAAACAGGAGCTCTTTCCCGAACTTTACGATTTCACGCCCCTCCGATCAATCCGGACCATCTGGGAAATGACAGACTGCCTCACAAAAAGCGGCGCCCACTTCAACGGTGTGGAAGAATACCTCAACGCCTACAGCGTCAAACCCAGGCAGATCCACGACCTGAACACCAATCTGACTATCCTTTCAGCAGCCAACGACCCCATCATTCCCCCCTGTGACATCGCCGCGCTCCCTCCGCATCCCCTGTTGCAGGTCCACATCCTGCCCTACGGGGGGCACGTAGGCTACAACGATCTCTTCCCCTTGCGAAACCGGCTCCCCGAACTGATAGAGACCCTCCTCGAACAGGAACCAATCAAAGACTGAACTGCCCCGGTCCCGCTATTCCCCTGCCAAACTTTCCGCCGCGAACAAGAACTCAGGTATACTGGGACGCGGCAAGGCATTTTTTCTGTCACCGCATACGCGGCCCCCGGCCGCGACCGCCAAAACCGCTATGCCGCATATCCTGATTGTTGGCGCAAACGGACAACTTGGGCAGGCCCTGGCCGCCCGCTTCGCCTCCTCTGCCAAATTGACCTGTTGGACGCGCCCTCGCTATGACATTGCCGACCCTTCGATTGCCACCGCGGTCGCAGCGGCCAGACCCGACGTCCTTATCAACGCCGCCGCCTGGACCGACGTGGACGGCGCCGAAGACGCCCCAAATTTCGCGTTCGCCGTCAACGCTCTCGGGCCCAAATACCTGGCCGAAGCATGCGCCCAGTGCGGCGCCGCTCTGGTTCAAATAAGCACAAATGAAGTGTTCGCCGGAGTTGAGGGCCGCTTCTATCATGAGTATGAACAGACCGCGCCGGGAAGCGTGTACGCACGCAGCAAGGCCGCCGGCGAACACGCCGCGGCCTCCGTCCTGGACCGCCTCTACATTGTCCGCGTTGCCTGGCTCTACGGCGCAGGCGGCAGCAACTTTCCAGCCAAAATCAGCGCAGCGGCTGACCGGCACGGCGCCCTGCGCGTCGTCAGTGATGAGTACGGTAATCCCACCTGCGCCTCAGACGTTGCCGCAGCCATCGCGCAGCTGGTCGAGACCCAGCGCTTTGGCGTCTACCACTTCGTAAATGAAGGCTTTGCCAGCCGCTACGACTGGGCCGTTGAGCTGATGCGCCTGACCGAACGAGAATCGCTGCCCGTAACCCCAATCTGTGCGCATGATTGGCCGCGCAAAACGGCGCCGCCGCCTCATGCCGTTCTTGTCAATCAGGCCGGCGCAGCCCTGGGCATCACGCTGCCCCATTGGCGGGACGCGCTCAGAAAACATGTCCGAACTGAATACAAAAGATATATTGGGAGCTGAAATGAACCTGAACGGCGAGACCGCAGAGAGGCCCACACAAATCAGTCAGGCGGCGCCTGTGCCCTTCTTCTCAGTGCTCATTCCCAATTACAACGGCCGCCGCTATCTGCCAGACCTGTTCGCGGGACTGAAGTCCCAATCCTTCACGGATTTCGAAATAATCTTCGCCGACGATGCCAGCAGCGACGACTCCGTTGCCTGGGTGCAGGCCAATGCCTGCAACGCGCGCCTTCTCGCCAAGCGGGAAAACGAGGGCTTTGTAGCCACCGTCAACTTCGCCGCCAGCTCCGCCCGCGGCCGCATCTTCGTGCTCCTGAATAACGACACCCAGCCCGCCCCGGACTTCCTCGCGGAGCTGGCCAAAACGGTCTGCAACTTCCCCGGCGCAGGAATTATCGCCGCCAAACTCCTCCTCTTCGAAGAACGCGACCGCATTCATACCGCCGGCGACATGATGGGCCGCGACGGCATTCCCCGCAACCGCGGCGTATGGTCCATCGACAGCGGACAGTTTGACCACTCTGTTGACGTGTTTGGCGGCTGTGGCGGCGCAATGGCTGTGCGCCGTGAACTCTGGAATGCCCTCAACGGCTTCGATGAGGAGTTCTGGATGTATCTCGAAGACGCGGATTTTTCGTTCCGGGCTCAACTCATGGGCTGGCAGACCGTCTTCGCGCCCTCAGCCCACATCTACCATAGACTGGGCGGCAGCGGCGGCGACGAACTGAGCAGCTTCTACGTCGGCCGCAATACCATTTGGACCATCGCAAAGAATATGCCCACCTCGCTCCTGCTTGCCCACGCCGCCCATATCGTCACAGCCCAATTCGAAATCGCCGCCGACGCGCTCCGCAACTACAGGGGAACAGCCGCTCGCGCCCGCATGCGCGGTCAGATTGCCGGCCTACTCGGCCTCCCACGCGTTCTTCGACAGCGCGCTGTCGTTCAATCCCGCAAAAGGCGTCACGATGTCGAAATTGATCGCCTTCTAGTCTGACGCGCCTTCCACACTTCTGGATACACTCTGTCACAGGGGTGGCGGGAGAATCTGGTTTCGCTGAATCCTCATTCTGCCGGCGCGGCTAGTCCGTCCAACAGTCTGCTGTCCACCCGGTCACCGATCAGATAGCGCCGGAATCCACTCACCCCTGTCCCCGTCAGGATGTACTGGCCCTGGCGCACACCAATGTAGTGTTCCAGTAACTGGCTCGTGACGTCCCGCCACGCTTGCGCCGCCGTCTGGTCTCTTCGCTGGAGTTCGATCCAATCCGCAGGAATCTCGATCGCGATCCGTGCGCCGGTGGCCCCGAAATCCGGCGCGGTCGCTCCCCGGTTGACCACGGCCACGTCCGGTTCGGCCTCAATTTCGAGTGGGCGTCGCCCCGTACCCTCTTCCCACGTCCTTCGTGCCCTCCGCGAGCTTACCAGCCACGTGAGTTTCAGCCGCGCTGCCGCTACCCGGTTCAATTCATTGCGAAACGAATACATACTGCGTTCGAATTCGCAGGCTACTGCGCCCAAGCGCGTGAAATTGAGCAGCGCGTTGCCATAGAGCAGGGGGTCCGTCGTCCAGCAAATCAAGTCGATGCCCATCTCCCGGGCCTGCTCTGCCTGCAGTCGCTTGAGCAGCAGGCCGATTCGCCGCCTTCGGACCCCAGGAGCCACTGCCAGCAACTGCGATTCCAGCTGCAGGTCCTGCCTGTAATCTCCAAGCGGCAGCCCAGCCGGCGCAGGGGCAAAACTGTAGAAACCCAGCAGAAAACCCGCCAGCGCTCCGTCAACGCGGGCCACCAGCGAACAACCCGTGCCCCCTTCCGCGCAGTGTAAATCGCTTGGGTACAGTCCGTCAGAAGGGCTGTGCCAGATTGCCTTCTGCAACGTCCGAATTTCTTCTGCCTCTCCTTCGTCGGCGCGCCCGCAATCAACGCCCTCAATATCAACGTGCGTCGGCGCGAAGACGTGCGCGCCCTCGGGCCGGTAAAACAGCATCCTCGGGCAGCTCGGCAGGGCCTCCGCGACCGCGCCTGCAATCTCCTCTTCTCCCGCCGCCAGGGCTCCCGGCGCCTGCTCATAGCGCAGCGTATACAGCGGTTCGCCGCCCTTGGAGTCGCGTGGCAGCAGAAATGCATAGCCGCAGGGCGTCTCGCTGCCCGCAGCCCCGCCGGCCATAATCGCGACGCACGCCCCTCCTATCCAGGGTAGGACAGTCTCCAGAAAGTGGTGAGGCAGCAACGACGGCCGCCCCCCCAAGTGCCGTCGCATCGCCCGAAGTTGGCCCGGCCACTTGGCCGACGCCGGGTCAAGGCGCCGGCCGCTGAGCGCGCGTTTCATCCTTCCCCCAAATCGTAGCGCTGCTGCCACTCCTCTACCGTCATGCCGTAAAACAGCTCGTCCAGGTAGCGACCATCCGTGAATATCGCGCGCCGCACTGTGCCTTCACGCACAAAGCCCATCCCTTCATGCAGCGCACGCGAGGCGGCGTTTGCGCTGTGCATCTGAACAGTGACTTTCTGATAACGCAATTCCTTGAAGTAGTAGCGAAGGACGAGAAGCGCCGCCGCCCTGGCAAATCCCTTTCCCCGGTGCGGCCCGGCGATACCGATGCCGTACTTGAACACGCCATTGCGGGGCTGGCAGTTATGTGTGTGTATGAAGCCGACCGGCGTGCCTTCCAGATTCTCAATCACCCACCTGAAGGAGTCATCCTCCAGCTTTCTCTTGGCCTCGGTTCCCGCCCACGCACGCACCTGCGCGATCGACACCGGAGGCCACACGAACTCCAGATTCCGGGCCATCTCACTATCTTGATTCCATTCCCAGAATACATCCCCGTCCTCCGGCTCCACGCCGCGCAATCGGACTAAACTCGTCTGCCAGTAGTTCATGCCACCTCTCTCGCCCCTGGTTTCCACTCCAAAGACCATTTGCTTGGATGGTCAGCCGCAAGCCTCCTTCGTTCGGGGAGACTTCCTGGAATCGTCCGCCTCCTTTTCCCCGCAGTTGCAGAAAAAAAGAAAGGTTCAGGCCAACATTGGCGCCGAACCCCTACCTGCCTCCTCTGGACCCTACCTCTGCCAACCAACCCTCGACCACAAACCACTGCAACGTCTCTAATCAGGTGACTGGCGGCGTGCCCTGCGTCGTCTCCGAAGCCGAATCAGGATCGGTGGTCCGCTGCTGCCGCCTTGTTGGCGTGATCTCACCCATCGACCCCTTCAGCTCCGACCTGATTACGTTCACGGAGCGCCAGATACCTGCCAGCCTGCTGCTCGTCGTGATCAGAGGAGTGATGAAACTTGCGCTCACAAATTCGGCTGAACCCTTTACCGTGCCGACTGTCTCCTGGCCGTCTTTGATCACCGGCTTCATCTCCGCTCCGATCATCTTGACCAGGCGCCACACCTGCCAGATCAGGATCACCAGCAGCGCGTTCATGATGAGGATTTCCAAGGCCACAAGAATGATGGCGATATCCCGAACCGCGGCGCTGACCACGACGCTCTCCTTTTTCGGCCGGTCGGACCGTCAAAAACCTGTCAAACAGGATAATTTCCCGACCGCACGGCCAGGAATCTCGCCCCTAGGGCAGAACAACCCTCATAAGAATGAGTGCAAATACCGATGCCACCGTCGCCTCTAACAGGCTGAGCTGACCTACTCGCAAAGTATCCCACTGTAATGTTTCACTGACCCAATGGCCCAACGCAAATCCCAACCCGGCCACAACGATAAACTGCGGCAATTCGCGTAGCGAACGTCCTGTCCACAGATGAAATATGCTGGCATAGCCCGTTACAAGCAGTGTACCCAACAGGACCGCCGGACTAAGAATAAGTGATGTGATCGGCGTACCAGGAACCAGTCGAGTACCTCCCCGTTCCCTAAGACGCAGGCCCAGCCCGTTCCAACCCGGGCTCAACCGGCCTCGCGTTGCCCGCTTCCGGCCTTTCAATCAACCCCCCACCCAAACAACGAGCCCCATCATAGAAGACCGCGCCCTGGCCGGGACTGATTCCGCGCGCCGGCTCATCGAATGCCACCCGAACGTTGCCGTCCTGCAGCGGGTAAACCCTGCAGTCGAGGGGACGGCCCGAATAGCGGATCTGACATTGGACCCGGCTGCCTTCCGCAACCGGCTCGCCTGATGTCCAATTGACATCTCTTGCGAAGAGCTCCAACCTGCCCAGCGCCTCGGCCGGCCCAACGACCAGTTCATTGCCGTCGGGCTCCAACGAGACCACATACATAGGGGAAGCCGAGCCGCTCAGGCCAAGACCCTTCCGCTGGCCAACCGTATAGTTAGGCAACCCCCGATGCTTGCCAACCACCTTCCCATCCACGTCCACGATGTCGCCCCCGGCCATTGCCTCAGGAGCCCAGTCTGTCAGAAAGCGCCGGTAGTCGTCGTCAAAAACAAAACACAGATCCATCGAATCGTGCTTGCTGTGAATCGGCAGCCCGCGCGCCGCCGCCATCTGTCTGACTTCCTGCTTCGGCATATCCCCAACCGGAAAGAGCAGATCCCGCAGCTCAGCCTGGCCCAGCACGCTCAGAACATACGACTGGTCCTTCTGAAGATCCACACCCCGCAGCAGATGTACGCGACCGTCCTCCTCCCGCCGCAGCCGGGCGTAGTGTCCCGTCGCCAGGAAATCAGCCCCCAGCCGCCGAGCATAGTTGAGAAGATAGTCGAATCTTATATGACGGTTGCATGCAAGACAGGGATTCGGCGTCAGCCCGGCGCTATACCCATCAATGAAGAAATCCACGACTTTCTCTTTGAAAGGCCGCTCGACGTTGATCAGATAGAATGGTATGCCCAGCCGGTCTGCGACCCGCCGCGCATCTTCCACGCTGTCTTCATCACAGCACTTGTTCCCGGATCCCTCGCCGCTCGCCGCTTCGGCCCACAGGCGCATCATCACGCCAACGCAGCGATAGCCCTGCTCAACCAGCAACGCCGCTGCCACTGAACTGTCGACACCTCCGCTCATGGCAACGACGACGGTCGCCTCAGATGGTGAAATCCGTTCCTTGCGTCTCATCGTCCTGTCCATCATGCTGCGCATTTTAACACAGCCATCCTTTTTCCGTCATGGCCGGAGCAGCCTGCGCGTGTTCGGGCCCGCTCCTTCTCGCCAACGACTTCGCTGAGCGCAGTTCAGATATGCGGCTGCCTGGAAAAGCTGGCTCCAGGATTCAATGAGGTCTCCCAGCGATAGCCCGAAACTTGCCCAAACTACCCTGCTCCTCGGGCTTACCTGTCATTCTCTCACTCCTCACTTCTCACTCCTCTCCCCCCTCTCCTCGCTTTGGGGCGGTCAGCCGCAAGCGGCTTCCCCTGTGCGAGGGGACGGGGATTTTGTCTGAACGGTGATTTGGGACGGGGATTTGTCTGAACGGGGATATGTCTGAACGGGGATTTGGGGGATGGGGGAAACGGCAACGGCGAACGGCGACGTCTTTTGATCCACGGGGGAGGGCAGCGCCTTTTTGGTGCGCGAAGGGGATGGTGTGAGGGAGTGGTGCGTGTTTGTGAGCGTTCGTGAGTGTATGTGAGCGTTTGTGAGCGTTTGTGAGTGTTTACGAGTGTTTACGAGCGTTCATGAGTGTATGTGAGTGTTCACGAGTGTTTGTGAGTGTCACGAGCGTTCGTGCGTGTTTGTGAGCGTTCGTGCGAGTTTGTGAGCGTTCGTGAGCGTTTGTGAGCGTTCGTGAGCGTTTGTGAGCGTTCACGAGTGTTTGTGAGTGTCACGAGCGTTCGTGAGCGTTCGTGAGTGTTTGTGAGCGTTCACGAGCGTTCGTGAGCGTGTGAGTGTTCACGAGCGTTCACGAGTGTTTGTGAGCGTTTGTGAGCGTTTGTGAGTGTTTGTGAGCGTTCGTGAGTGTTTGTGAGTGTTTGTGAGTGTTTGTGAGTGTTCGTGAGAGATTGGAGGTGGAAAAGGGCGGGGATTCGCGAAGTGAAGCGAATCGGGGCCAGGGTGAGTGATAAATGGGCGGTGTATAGGGGGGTGCAAGGGTCTGACGAGGTGTTGAGGGGGATTGGGCTTGCTTATGGGCGTTGCGGCGGGTGGGGCGGCAGGATGGGGGGTAGGGGGTTACGTTGCCGCGGGGAAGTGGGACAGGTGTTTATTATATTCTATTTGTTTTTCAGCCTTCCCTGGTCAGGAGGTTGGGACGGGCTGGTGGCTGATTACGGCGCCATTGGGGGCGTCCGGGTCGTGAAGTTCGTCCTGCGTTCTTTCGTAGTCGTCATCCTGATAGAGGTTCTCGAGGAGGCGAGTCAGTTCGCCGGCCTGAACGCACTGCGGTCATGTCTTCTGTGAGGAGCTCGATGATGTCTTTGAAGCGTTTGGGGACGCGCCGGTCGATCCGGGTGGCGGTGGCGGCGCTGCCGCCGTGGACGCGCCAGGCGTGCAGTTTGTCGGCGGGGGCGTGGGCGATGCAGTAGCCGTCCAGGTCGCGATGCCCTTCTGCCTGACAGGGGGAGCCGTCTTTGCGGACGCCCTTGCAGAGGGGTTGTGTGTTGGTGAGCGAGTGCGCGCGGGGATGTCTCATGGTGTGATATGTCCTTCCTAAGGCGCATCCCCGCCGTGTAACCCCCCCAAAGGTCGTCCCGACGTGTGTACAGTTTCCATCACACGGCTGTAGGGGGGGCCCCGTGCGGGCGTCCTCCTCGTCGATTCTTCGTATGTTAGGCCCGCGACGCATCCCCACCGCCACCCGCTGCAGTTTGCGTACTTCGCGCCCTTTCGCGTCCCTTCGCGGATCACCCGCCGTTCGCAATCCGTCGACCTCCGCGCCTCAACACTTCACCAAACACGGGCCACTGCAGTGACTGACCACTGAACCCTGACCAGCGCAGCTCTGTCCACTGCCGTTTTCGGTAGAAAGAGTCTTCAGGTTTCGGTACAAGACCCCGGAATGTGCTCAAAAACGCGCCCCTCTTTGGGAAGCCCCCCACTTCGTTGCGTACCAAAAGAGCAATTTGAAAGGAGTGGTATAATGGGGCCGCGAGGCCGCGTACACAACCTTTCGACGCATACCTGAAATCAACGATGCGCGAGGAAAGACGGCCGCAACAGAGGAGTCCTCTCCATGACGACATCGATCGACACCTTACCGCAGGTCGTCTCCCAAGCCCTGACAGATGCCCTCGAAGTGGCCGCGGCCCGTCACAGGCATCTCTGCCCCCGCCAGGTGCTCGGGGCGCGCTGCGCCATCGCCGCCGCCCGCATCCTCAGCCTCGAAGTGCCGCGCCCAGACAAACGTCTCCTCGTGATCTCGGAGACCGACGGCTGCTTCGTCGACGGTGTCGAGGCCGTTGCCGGCGTCTCCGTAGGCCGGCGCACACTACGCGTCGAGGACTACGGCAAAATCGCCGCGACCTTCGTCGACGTCAAAACCGAACGCGCTCTCCGCGTCGCGCCGCGACTCGACGTACGCCAGCGCGCCCATGACTACGCGCCAGAGCAGACGCGCCGCTATTTCGCCATGCTCCACGGATACCAGCGCATGCCCGATGAAGAACTGCTCTCATTCCAGTGGGTCAAGCTCACGAAGCCGGTCGCCGCCATCGTCAGTCGCGCCGGCGCACGGGCCAAATGCGAAAGCTGCGGCGAAGAAATCATCAACGAACGCGAGCTCCTCCAGGATGGCAAGATCCTCTGCCAGTCTTGTGCCGGAGATGCGTACTTTTCGGTTGAAAGCGATCCGCAGTTGATCAGGAGATCGTGAGTTGCAGAAAATCGCTCTGTCAATCCTGGACGAATCCCGTGCGACGGCATGACCGTGTCGCCCACGGTACTGGCGCCGCCTTGGGGCCTCGCCAATGTGCTGAGGAACGCCACCAGCTAACCGGCTGCGCGCAAAAGGGCTCCAACTGCCCTGAATCAATAGCGTTTCGGTCATCACCTTGAATCTGATTCGCGGCATTTGACCTGGTTCCAACTCCGGAAGGGCGCCGCTCCCTGAAGACTGCGAATCTCCTGCACGGGCGATCAAAACTCAACATTCTTTCGCAGAGGACCGAATCCTGCGAAATAGAGTAGCCATGTGATTATGACGCCATCTTTCTTTAGCGACGACGAGATCAGGCGCCGGCTGCGCTTGGGTGAGGACAGCCGCTTTGCGTTCAAGCAGTTCGAATTCCGGTTTAACCGCCCTGTTGCGCCAGATTCCCACGACCTTGCCGATGAATTAGCTGCCTTCGCGAATGGCAATGGCGGCGTCCTGTTCTGCGGTGTGACCGATGAAGGCCGCATTCAGGGCATGAACCGTGACCAACTGGATGCAGTTGAGCGACTGGTCGCAAATATCTCCACCGATTTGATAAAGCCCGCCATCGAAATCGAAACCCTTCGCCTCGAAATCGACGAAAAGGCCTTCCTGGCCGTGGAAGTCGCGCCGGGCTACGCTCTCCACATCAGTCCGGGAGGCAGTTATCGGCGTGTTGGAAGTTCCAAGAGATCGATGATGAGTGATGACCAGCTGCGGCTGGCCCAGCTTCGGGCCCAATCCCGCTTTGTCTGGTTCGACAATCAACCCGTTCCGGGAACCGGATTCGGAGCCCTGGATAAGGCTCTGTGGCGGCCGCTGTTGAGCGTACAAGGAGCTGCCGACCCTGAGCTGGCGCTGGCCAAAATAGGTCTCTTAAGCGATCCTGCGGAGGGACCGCAGCTGGCCACGGTCGCTGGCATCCTCCTTTGCAGCCGGCAACCTGAAGAATGGCTCCCAAACGCCTGTATTACAGCAACCACCTATCGCGGAACTGAAAGGGCCAGCGGGCAAGTTGACGCGCAGACGATTTCCGGACCAATCACCCAGCAGATCTCGGAGGCTGTTGCCTTTGCAACGCGCAATATGAGAGTGTCAGCGCACAAGGATCCGGATCGACTCGATCTCCCCCAATTCAGCGAGCAAGCCATTTTCGAAGCGATCGTAAACGCCATAGCCCACCGCGACTACTCTATCCAGAGCAGCCGCATCCGGCTCTCCGTCTTTTCCGACCGCCAGGCCACGCGCAACGAACTGCTCGTTTCCTTGTTGGGCAGAACGCCGACCGGGGGCGTGCGGGGCCGCGGAGATCGCCGCTATTTTATGGAGCGCAGGGGCGACGGTGTGCCCATCATCCAGAGCGAGACCAAGGGCCTCAGCGGAAAACCAGCCGAATTTCGGATCGTGGGTGATACCGACCTGCTCGTATTGCTTCCCTCTGCGCACCTGGAACCCTGCCCGGCGCAAGTTCAGATCACGATTCGGGAGGCCGGACGGCCTCTGCCCGGTGTCGATGTCCTTGCCCTGTTTCCTAACCACACCTGGCTGCGCTCGTCTAGCGATACTGAGGGAGTGGCTACTTTCTCCCTCTATACGACCGACTTGCCTATGACAGTGTACGCTGCTGCCAAGGGCTACGCCGCCAACGTAGAACGCGATTGGATTCCGAGTCAGAGGGCGCTTGCAATCGAACTGCAAAAACTGCCTGCTGGAGGCAGCGTGATCTATCCCGAAGGAACCGGCGCGCTTCCAGGAATTGCTGGCCGCCTCAATCCTATTCGCGACACACACGACCGTACCTATCTCTACGCCTCAAATGTGGCCGTCAATCAAGGTGCGGCGCAGCCCGTATCTTTCCTTCTCGGCGAGGAGCTGCGGCTTTCCGATGCCAAGGGAGTCGAACTCTGGGCCCGCTTCATTGATATCGCTAGGCGGTCGGCGCTCATTCAGTATCGTCCCGTTGTCGAGGACCATGAACGCTGACTGTACGATACGTTTGCGCCGACCATTGAAGCTTCGTCACGAAGTAAACTTTGGCTGCGCCGATCCTTACCAGCCAGGATCAGTCCAGCTCGTAAAGGTCGAATCTGCATTCCTATCCTTCCAACACATTCGATAGACGTTACGCAAGGCTTCGCCTGCTCTCGGCCTGTCCCGTCATCGAGAAGACCTTCCCTGCCGCGATGCAGAAACGGCCGGGATGACTCCCCCGAGGTCAACTTGACCAACGGTTTCACGCCTCTCTGAATCTGCGCCACGCTTCTTCCCGTCTCTCCCCAAAATAACCGGCGCCGGAGACTTCGCGTCCCCGGCGCCTTTTCCTACTTTATTCAGTTCCCGAATCAACCGGGTCTACATCATCCCGCCCATGCTGGGATCGCCGGCCGGCATCGGCTTCTCTTCCTCAGGGATGTCCGTAACCAGCGCCGCCGTCGTCAGGATCATCGCCGCAATCGAGCTCGCATTCTCAACCGCGCTGCGCGTAACCTTGACCGGGTCGGACAGGCCTGCATCCATCATGTCGACATAGTCGTTCTGAATCACATCATAGCCCGTGTTGGCCTTGCCGCCTTCGTGCAGGCCGCGCACCTTCTCGATCACCACGGCGCCGTCCAATCCTGCGTTCGTGGCAATCATGCGCATCGGCTCTTCCAGGGCGCGCTTCAGAATGCGGGCGCCCGTAGCCGCATCAGCATCCGCCATCTCAACGCTGTCCAGCGCGGAAACGGCATTGATCAGCGCGACGCCGCCGCCGGGCACAACACCTTCCTCGACCGCCGCGCGGGTTGCGCTCAGCGCATCCTCGACACGGGTCTTCCGGTACTTGAGCTCCGTCTCGGTGGCCGCGCCAACACGCAAAATGGCAACGCCGCCCGCCAGCTTCGCCAGCCGCTCCTGCAACTTCTCGCGGTCATAGTCGCTGGTGCTGGCATCAATCTCTGCCCGGATCTCTTCGATCCGACCCTGAATCTCCTCAGTGCCCCCGTGGCCGCCCACAATCGTGGTCGCGTCCTTGGTGCTGATCACCTTGTCAGCCTGGCCGAGATCCTCCAGTTGCGCGCTCTCAAGCGTGCGGCCTACCTCTTCCGAAAGTATCTGGCCACCGGTCAGGATGGCAATATCGCGCAGCATCGCTTTGCGGCGGTCGCCGAATCCGGGCGCCTTGATCGCCATTGCATTGAACATGCCGCGCAGCTTGTTAAGTACGAGTGTGGCCAGCGCCTCGCCGTCTACATCCTCGGCAATCACGATCAGCTCGCGCTTCCCAACCTGGACCAGCTTCTCCAGCAGAGGCACAATGTCCTGCGCGCTGCTGATCTTTTTGTCGGTGATCAAGAGATAAGGCGCTTCCAACTCCGCCTCCATCCTCTCGTTATTGGTGACAAAGTACGGGCTGAGATAGCCGCGGTCCAGCTGCATTCCCTCGACATACTCGGTCTCGAACTGAAGACCCTTGCTCTCTTCAACGGTAATGACCCCGTCTTTGCCAACCTTGGCCATCACTTCGGCGATAAGATCGCCAATCTGAGAGTCGGCCGCAGAGTTGCTGGCTACCTGGGCGATCTCTTCCTGCCCGGCAACCGGTGTCGCCATATCCTTCAACGCGGCGACGATCGCGTCGCAGCTGGCCTCAATCCCGCGCTTGAGCAACATCGGGTTGGCGCCCGCCGTGACATTCTTCAGCCCCTCAGTGACGATCGACTGCGCCAAAACCGTGGCCGTCGTTGTGCCGTCGCCGGCAATATCGTTGGTCTTCGTCGCCGCTTCCTTCAGAAGCTGCGCGCCCATATTCTCGAAAGGCTCTTCCAGTTCAATCTCTTTGGCCACTGTCACACCGTCGTGGGTCACGGTCGGGCTGCCCCACTTCTTGTCCAGCGCCACATTGCGGCCCTTCGGCCCAAGCGTCGTCTTTACCGCATCCGCCAGGGCGTCAATCCCCTTCTTCAGGCTGCGGCGGGCTTCTTCTTCAAACACTAGTTGCTTTGCCATTGCGGTCTGTCTCCTTCAGTTTGACCCGCTCTTCCGCGGCGGGCGAGTTGAGCTTGTCCAGTGTCGGCCAGTCTAGTTCTCGACCAGCGCCAATACGTCCGATTCCTTGAGAATCAGCACTTCTGATGCATCCAGCTTGATGTTCGTGCCAGAGTACTTCGCATACAAAACGATATCACCGACAGAGACATCCATCTCGATGCGCTTGCCGTCTTCGTCGCGTGCGCCAGGACCGGCCGCAATCACCTCGCCCTGCTGTGGCTTCTCTTTTGCAGTTTCCGGCAGATAGATACCCGTGGATGTCTGCTCCTCTCCCTCCAGGGGCTGCACTACCAGCCGATCACCAAGCGGCTTGAGATTCATTCTAACTTCCTCCTTGCCTTGCGTTATTCTGATGAACTTCGAGTGACTTTAGATCGCCCGCCTTTTTTTCGGCGGAAAACAGGATTCTGATGCTTGTCTTGGGCCGGTGATCCTGCCCGCCGGAGCCGGCCCCTTCGCTTCCCATTTCGTCGACCTCTTACCCTTTAGCACTCATTGGGCTTGAGTGCTAAACCGTCAGAAAGTGTAGCATAGTTCCTGTCGCATGACAAGATTCTCAAGCACATTAAACGTAAGCGTTTTGTTAGCGTTGGGAACCGCCGGAGGTTGACACCGCGGCCACGTACGAGAGCATCTCGTCCTCCTCAGCCACGTATTCATCAAGTTGAAAGGCCGCGTATAGTTCGCGGCTTCGCTCAAAATACGACGCCGCCTTCGCAGGGTCCTGCTGCTCCAGCGCCACGTGGCCAAGATTATGCAGCGTCGCCGCCTTGTCCATCCACGCGCCCCGCTGGTCCGATAGCGCCAGGTCCTTCTCATACCAGCCCAGCGCGGCGGCAAAGTCCTGCCGCGCGTAGCAAACTGAACCGAGATTGTTGTAACAGGTGCTGATTCCGGTTTCGTCGTGGTTCCGTTCAAAGACGGCAAGCGCCGACTCGTAGGCCCGTTGGGCCTCCGCATACATCGCCATCCCTTCCATCGCCAGCCCCAGATTGTTGTGCGCGCTCGCCACCAGCCCTTCGTCTCCCAGGCGCATCGCCACCCGCAGCGCTTTGCGATGCTGCTCGACCGCCCTCTCAAAATTATTCAGGCTCAAATACGCGCTGCCCAGATTCATATACGCGGGCGCCAGTGAACGCGGGTCCCCCAACTGCGCCACCGCCTCAAAGGCCAACCAGAAGTGATCCAGCGCCTGGCGAGGCTCCTCCAGCACGCGAAACGATGTCGCCAGGTCAGTATGACCGTAGGCCAGCGCCATCAACATGTCCCGCTCGTCAAAGATCCGTAACGCCCTTTGCAGCCACTCGATTGCCTCTTCCACTTCCCCGTTGAAAAATCGCTGGCGCCCTATGTTGGCCAGCATCCACCCAAAATCGCCAACGTCGCCGAGCGCTATCGCCGCCACCGCGCCCCCGCACAGCCAGCGCCAGATGCCCGGCGGGTGCCTCCAGAAGGCATAGTGGGCCAGCGCCAGCGCATAGTCTCGCATGAGCTTGAGGTCATCCTGCACCTCCGGAAAATTGATCGGCACATCGCGCAGACCGTCAAGCTCCAGCTTTTCTCCGACCAGCTCCTCTACCGACTGCCCGAAGATGCGCTCCACCCGGTCCGTTGCCCAGTCCGCGCCCCAATGAATGTTGCCCCAGAATGGATCGATCTCCCCCCAGCGCTGGATCGGAAATTCATGGTAGCGCTGGGCAAACTGCAGGTAGTAGCTTGCATGCTGGCGATGCCAGTCCTCGCCTAACATCACAGCGCCCTCAACAAGGTAGCGCCGCACGACCGGCTGTACGACGATCCGCTGATCAAACAGGTCCACCTCCACCAGCGCCCGGCCAACCAGCGCCTCAAATGTCTGACGTTTCTCCTCCTCCGTGCCCATCCCCACCGTAAACAGCTCGGTTAACGCCTGGTAGGTCGCGCCGCCGGCCGCGCTGACCAACCGATCCAGAATCAGGCCTGCCTCCGGCCAGAATGCCGCAAAATTCTCCACCGCAAAACCGGCCGCGCTGTTCATGTCCACAACGCCGTCGTTTGCTGGCAACTCCGACAGCAGCTCCTCAAGTTCGCTCCACAGACCAAAATCCATCAGCAAACCCATCACCAGGCGCATGCTCAAAGGTTTGCCGCCGGTGCGGCGGTGCAGTCCCTCGACATTGCGCAGAGCGGTATCCCGCACCGGCTCCGGCGCCCTTGCATGGACAAACGCCACCGTCTCAGACAACGGCAGCCCTCCCAGCTGCAGGTGGCGATCTCCCACCAGCTCCGCAAATTCAGGATGAATGTCGCGATCGATCAACAGAATATGGGACTGACCGCCCGAGTCGTGCAGGTGGCCGATTATCTCGGCCAGCGTCTCAATCTCACGGTCGGTCGCGCCCGACAGTTCGTCAAGAATCAGAAGGCGCCGCCGTCGGTACAACTGTTCCAGGATCCCAATGCCCCATCGTTCCTCGCTCACACGCGTTAGCGTTGTCCCAAGCACCGTATCCAACGTGCGCACAATGTCGTACATGCGAAAACGGTCCCGGCCCGCTGCGCCCACCCAGATGATGCCATCAGGAAAATTGTGGATGGTCCGCCATGCCGCAGCGGTGGCCAGCGTACTCTTGCCGATGCCCTGCCCCCCACTGATTGCCAGGGCCGGCTGCTCGTTCTGCTCGAGCAGCCACCGGCGCAAAGTACCCAATTCCGCCACGCGGCCGCTGAATCCGCGTAACCTGTAAACGCCTAAATTGTGCCGTATTCGCGCTGTTTCTTCAGTCATTGAGCAAATGTCGTTACATCGTCGGCCGAAATTGAAACAGGTCGGCCCTTCAAGCGCCGCCTAGCTATGGTTTGACAGAGAGAGTATCAGACATGGGTAGTCGCTGGCGACAGTCGTCTCGTAATTCAGTGCATCCGACAGCGCCTTGCTTCCTTCAACGCCGCCGAATCCCTGTTCACCAATGCCCGGCGAAAGCAGAATCAGGTCCGGACGCACACGGCGGGCTATCTCATTGACATTGACGGGCGAAATGTTCGCAACCAGATCAACTCGCTCGATCAACCCGTCGCGCACTGCCTCCGGCTCATCTGACGGATCGCTCACAAAGATTTCGACAGCCGGATTCTTCAGTAGTTGGCGCAGCGCGACCGAACCAATATTGCCGGCGCCAATGAGCCAGACGCGCATCCTCCACCCCCAATCGCTTTCACCGTAGTTAGTTTTCCGGCTTCACATTTGACTGAACCTTGGAATCCGCTCAGCCGCCATCCATAAGCAGCCTCAGGCTGCTCCCACTCAAAAACGGCCGATCACCGCGTTTAACGAGCCTGAGCCCGTCGGGGGTTCTCCTTCTGGACTGTCAGCCGCAAGCCGCTTCCCTTGTGCGGGGTCATCTCCCCCGGCAACGACCCCGCGGGTCACCACCTTCCCAACTTTCACCGCGTTGCCTGAAAGGGTAGGGGAGCCCCCAACCAACTTCGCAGGCGCACCTTCCGCCCCCTTTAAATCATGCCAAACTGGCTAAGCAGCAGGAAGAAAGCGAAGATCGCGCCCGAACAGGCCAATCCGACAACCGCGCCCGTGCGCAACATCTCCTGCCGGTTCACCACGCCTGTCACCGCGACCAGAATCATGCGTGCTGAACCGCTGGGAAGAGCAAATGCCAGCGCGACGGCAAAGATGGTCGGGATCACCAGTCGAACCGGGTCAATGTCTGAAGCCTGTCCCAGCGTAATCAGGACCGGCGCCAGAATCGCCCCCAGCGGGACATTATTCATAAACTGGGTGACCACGAACGCCAACAGAATCAACGCGCCTAAAATCACAAAGAAAGGCATGCCGGCAAGCGTCGGCGCGACCAGGTTCGCAAACCACGCGCTGGCCCCCGTCTTTTCAAGGGCGTCCCCCAGCGTCAGACCCGCGCCGATGACAAAAAATACCCCCCAGTTCACCCCTTTCAAATCACTCCAATCCACTATATTCTCAACCGAAAGGACAGCGACCGCGCCGATGGCAATCACCGCGCTGCTCAACAACGTGGCCGGCAACCTGAATAGGTGTTCGATGTATCCCCCGGCAACCCACAGGCTGATCGAAACCAGCAACACAGCGATGATCTCCCGTTCCGGCCCCGAAAGTCTGCCCAACCGTTCAATCTCCAGCTTGGCCGGCTCGGTGTCTATCTTCAAATCCGGCAGCGCAAAAAGCCTCGGCAACAACAGCCACACAATTGGCATCAGAAGCACGGCAACCGGCAAGCCGTACTTCATCCAATCCACAAATCCGAACCCATACAACTGTCCCAGGAGGCCGCTGGCTATCGCATTTTCCCCGCTGCCCATGATCGTGGCTATCGCGCCGATACTTGAGCTATATCCAATGGCAAGAATCAAAACCGCAAGCGCCTTGCGCCCGTCCTCCGGCCGCGGGATCTGCTGCGCAATCGTGATCGCCACCGGAATCAACACCGCCGCTGTGGCCGTATTCAGCACAAACATGCTCAATCCGCCCGTAATGGTCATCAGCGCCAGCAGAAGAGGACCAAACTCCCCTCTGCTTCTGACTATCGCGTGCAGCGCCATCCTCCGCGTAAGGCCATGCTTTCGCAACGCTTCGGCAAGGAATAGACTGCCCAGGATCAGGAACACCACCGGAGTCCCGAATGGTTCGAACGCGCCGCCGGCGTCATCAACGCCAAGCGCAATCTGAACAATCGGCACCAGCAGCGCGACGATCGGCAGCGGCGCCGGCTCCAGCGCCAGGATTAACCCCGAAAAGGCAAATAGAGCCAAGGCCTTGTGCCCGCCGGCGCTGAGCCCTTCCGGGGTCGGCAGGAGCAGAACGAGGATCGTCACGCCAACCACCACCAGCAGCCGGCGAAGGTCGAATACCTTCCGCATCCCTGCCTGGATCGGCTGCTGCAAAACTCGCAAGGGAGTACCCGACCGCTGTAGCCGGCGCTTGGACGTTACTGTCCTTGTCGCTACCCGCTCACGAATCTGGGCGCTGCGATCGGCTTGCTCAGGGGGTCTGATCGGCGTCGGCTCCTGCTGAGGAGCTGCAGGGTCGCGCGGCCCATTATTGCCGCGGGACGGCGCTGCGATCGTGGGGCGGGGCAGGGAGGATTTCAGACGGGCGCGGTGTTGAGACATATATGATGGCAGTGCGGTCCTACGAGACCGCCTTGGCGACCTGATTTCGCGTAGCGGCTATTGAATACAACCCTGAAAGCCGGGGCGGCAGTAGATCAGCTGGCGTTGCATCGGCGCAATCCGTGCAGCGCCGACGAAAGCCCCGGCGCGAACTCCAGAGTCTCCCGCAGCCAGCGTATGGCCGACTCGCAATCCTGTGGTTTCTTGTAGACGTGGGAAAGTCCCAGGGTCAAGGTAAACTGGGCGTTGACCTCAGCCTCCTTCAAATAGACCATCGCCTCTTCCAGCGTTTCTGCTGCGCTCTCATAATTGAGACGGCGATAGTAGGCCATGCCGAGGTGGGCCAGCACAAGGCCGTTCTCCGGCTCCAACTCCGCTGCCCGGCGCAAAACGCGCAACGACTGCAAATGGTCGCCGCTCTGCCACAACGCCCAGCCAAGAGCGTCCAGCGCAAATGCGGTCTCCCCCACATTCACGGCCTTTTCATAGCTGCTGATGGCCAGCTCCCACTCTTCCAGACGCTCGTACTGTCTTCCCAGCTCAATGTACAGATCAGGCCGATTCGGCGCCAGTTCAACCGCGCGTCCGTACTCCTCGATGGCCCTTTCGTGATCTCGCTGAACCTCGTGGAGATATCCCAGGTTGCGGCGGGCCATCACATTTTCGGGGTCGACCGCGAGCGCCTCTTCCAGGTAATCCGACGCAACCGCATAGTTTCCTACGTCGCTGTAAATTTCCCCCAGAATGGCCAGCACGTCGGCGTTATCGGGCTCCAATTCAAGCGCCTGAAAAGCAAAATCACTGGCGGAATCGTATCTGCCAAGCCAGTCCAGTACCCGCGCATGCATCGCCAGCGCTGCTACGTTTTTGTCCTCGAGCCGCACCGCCTCCTGTGTGAGCTCATACGCCTGCTCAGTCTGCCGCGCCATCAATCGCAACTTCGCCAGCGCCACCAGGGGATCCGCGTTCTCCGGCTCAAGTTCCGCCATTCGCTGCAACGCAGACGCGGCCTCACCGAAATTGCCGGCGGCAATGTGCGCTTCCGCCTTCGTCTGCCAGTAGAGCGCGCTGGGTGTAGGCGTCGTCACGGGCGGCGGCGCCTGCCTGATTAGCCAGTCCGGGCGCTGTATGTACAGATAGACGGCTAAGAGCAGGGCCAAACCGCTCCATAGCAGACACCCTTTGCGGCGTCGGCGGCGCGGCTTGTACGTCCAGTCAAGATCCATACCGGGTTAAGTATAACGCAACAGCGCCGCTTCGTGCGTATCGCAAGGCAGACGGGGTCCAGTCCAAAACCGGGGCATTCAAGACGGTTCAGCAGGGGAATTCTGCCTTATTTCCCACGCGTACCCTGAAACCGACCGCAATCTGCCATCCCCCTATGTCTGCTCCGCCGTCCACTGAACTCTGACCACTGCAGTTCGGCAACCTCCCACGCCCCAGGAAGCTCCCCGCGGGCCGCCCTGCCTTCACCCCTACCTTCCGCCGTCCCCGCGCGTATACAGCTCCAGCACGATAGAAGCCTCCGGCTCAAAACCGTCGACCAGCGCCGTGATGTCTTGGCCCGGACGCAAACTTTCCCGCTTTTCGCGCCGGTGATTGCGCCGGATCACATTGCGGCCCGCATAGGCCTGCTGCTGGAACCAGTACACATAGTCAACGCTGAACTCCAGGGGATTGAAATTCAGGCTCCGAATCTGACCATGAACCAGTGTAGGGGCATGCAAAATCTGGCGGAAATGCTGGACGCGCCAGTACAACGTTGGCCCCGCCACAAGCAGGACGACGCCGGCGACGGCCGCTACCAGCGGGATCTCCGCTCCTTCGAAGACGAGCCGGTCCATATTGCCCTGGCCCCCCGTCCCGTACAGGAAGCCAAGTGGCAGGTAGCCAAGGGTAACGATAAGTGATGAAGGGATGAGCGTGCCCACGACAAAGAGCGCGCTGAGGATCGCGGGCAGGTCAAGACTTAGAAGGCCAACAAGCGTCAGACCGTGGCCCCCGGCTTGGACCTGTTGAGGACGATTTCGAGGAGAACTGCGCATGCCGGTCAGGAGTAGCCCTTGCCGCTAAGGAAACGTCAGAACAAGTCAAAGAGGAGCAGGCGCGATCTGTCGCTGCTTCTCAACGATTTCCGGCAGCTTTTCCAGGAGCAGCTCGATCTGGCCCGCGTTGTTGCTCAGGCCAAGGCTAAGCCGCAACCCGCCGGCCAGTTCGTCAGCCGGGACACCGATCGCCTCCAAAACGTGGCTCGGCTGTTGCCGCGCGCTCGTGCAAGCGCTGCCGCTGCTGGCTGCGATTCCGGCCAAATCAAGCGCGATCAGAATCCCTTCCGCCTCTGCGTCGCGTATCGTGAAACTCGCATGATTCGCCAGCCTCTGCGACCTGCTGCCGGTAAGCCGCACACCGGGAACTGTCTCCAAGAGAGTGCCAATGATCCGGTCCCGCAACTGGCGCAGACGGGCCATTTCACGGTCTCGTTCCGAATCGCACTGGGCCAGCGCCGTGGCCATGCCTACGATGCCCGGTACATCCTGCGTCCCGGCCCGTCGCCTGCCTTCATGACTGCCCCCGGTAAGAAATGGGTGAAACGGAGTACCCCGCCGCAAGTACAGAAAGCCGACGCCCTTCGGGCCGTAAAACTTGTGGGCGCTTGCGCTCAGCGCATCCACCTGCAACGCTTCGACATCCAGCGGCAACTTTCCTGCCGCCTGCACAGCATCAGTGTGAAACGGCACGTTCCGTTCCCGGCACAGCGCGCCCAGCCCGCTGATCGGCTGCACGCTGCCTATCTCGTTATTCGCGTACATCACGCTGACTACCGCAACGTCAGACCCGTCGCCCAGCGCCTCCGCCAGGTCACTCTCGTCCACCAGGCCCTCGCCGTCCACCGGGAGCAAAGTCAATTTAAATCCAAAGAAGTCCTTCAGATCCTCAGCCGTGTACAGCACTGCATGATGCTCGACCGCGCTCGTGATGATGCGATTTGCGCCGCACTGCTTGCGCCGGGCCAGCGCGATGCCCCGCAGCGCCGAATTATCGCTTTCACTTCCGCATCCGGTGAATATGATCTCGCCCGAATCCGCCCCCAGAATCTCTGCGATCGTGCGCCGCGCCTCGCTCATCCCAGCATGGGCTGCACGACCGGCGCGATGAATGCTGGACGGATTCCCGTAATTCGGGGTATCTTTCTCTTCAGTTGAACCGAAATAGGGCGCCATCGCGGCCCACGCTTCGTCGCGCAAAGGTGTCGTTGCCGAATGATCCAGGTAAATGAATGACATGCGGTATACTCTTCTCTGTCACAGCTCTGCCGCCAACCCAGCAGGTTCGCAGCGTGCGCCAATTGGTCGTGGCATAGCATACTGACTGTTCGGCTTTTTTACAAGTTTGCTTGCGCAGCGCGATGGCCGCGCTGCCAGCCGGATGCAATGCGCCAAACCGATTCCCACCGGCCAGAACAGTGGGAACCGCCACAACTTTCAAAATCAGGGGAAACGCTGATGACTCTTATCGAAACCGTAATCGGACGCCAAATCTTGGACAGCCGGGGCAACCCCACCGTCGAAGTCGAAATTCAGTTGAGCGGCGGCGCCATCGGGCGCGCGGCCGTGCCCAGCGGCGCCAGCACCGGCGTCCACGAAGCCGTCGAGCTACGCGATGGCGACGAGCTGACGTATGGCGGCAAGGGCGTCTTGCAGGCCGTCCACAATGTCAACACCATCCTCGCCGAAGAACTGATCGGCGCAGACGCACTCGACCAGGTTACCATCGACCGTTTCATGCTGGAGTTGGACGGCACGGAGAACAAGAGCAAGCTGGGCGCGAATGCAATTCTGGGCGTCAGCCTTGCCGTCGCCAAGGCCGCCGCCTCCGCCGCCGGCCTCCCGCTCTACCGCTATCTCGGCGGCGTCAACGCCCACGCGCTTCCCGTCCCCATGATGAACATTCTCAACGGCGGCAAACATGCCGTGAACAGCACCGACTTCCAGGAATTCATGGTGATGCCAACCGGCGCGCCCTCCTTTTCAGAAGGAGTCCGCTGGGGCGCCGAAATCTATCACACTCTAAGAGAGGTTCTCCACGACGCAGGCTTCAGCACAAACGTCGGCGATGAAGGCGGTTTCGCTCCAAGTCTTGGAGGAAACGCCGCCGCGCTCGAGGTGATCCTGCAGGCGATCGAAAAGGCCGGATACCGTCCCGCCGAAGACGTTTATATCGCCCTCGATCCCGCCGTAAGCGAGCTGTACGATGAGGAGACTGAACGGTACCAACTAGACATCGAGGGCATCGAGCTGTCCAGCAAAGAGCTTGTCGACCTCTTGGCCGACTGGTGCGCCCGCTACCCCATCATCTCCATCGAAGACGGCATGGCCGAAGACGACTGGGACGGCTGGCAGCAGCTCCACGACGCCGTAGGCCAGCGCGTCCAACTGGTCGGAGACGACCTGCTGGTGACAAATGTGAAGCGCATTGAACGTGCCATCGAACTGCGGGCCTGCAACGCCCTCCTTTGCAAAGTCAATCAAATTGGCACGCTCACCGAAAGCGTCGCCGCCATTGAAATGAGTCACCGCGCAGGCTGGGCCGCCGTCGTCAGCCACCGCTCCGGCGAGACCGAAGACGCCACGATCGCCGACCTCGTCGTGGCCTTCAACACCGGCCAAATAAAGACCGGTGCCCCTGCTCGCAGCGATCGCGTCGCCAAATACAACCAGTTGCTTCGCATCGAAGAGGACTTGGGCCCCATCGCCTCTTACCCGGGAATCAAAGCCCTCCCCCACCTCGACAAATAGACCGGCCGCGCCTCGCACACCGCAGCTCCCCTTTCAACAAAAAAAAGATGTGCGAGTTCACGACTCGCACATCCCTCTCTGGTGCCCCCGCTCCGACTCGAACGGAGATGCCCTAATGGGCACAGGCCCTCAACCTGCTGTGTATACCAATTCCACCACGGGGGCGCAACCGACTGTAATCATACGAGTCGGCCTCCATACTGTCAAATGCCGAGCCCCGTGTATTCGCCTTTTGGCGCCTCGTTGTCCAGTTCCGGCCCATACCTGCCCCGCCGAATCTGTGCCTACGCCATCTTGCTCTTCTCCTCCTCGACCAGCACGCGCCGCAGAATCTTGCCCACCTGGCTCTTCGGCAGCTCGTCGCGGAAGTCCACGACCCTGGGAACCTTGTACGGCGCCAGATGCTCCCGGCAGAATGTCGTAATCTCGTCCTGCGTACTCTGCTGTCCCGCTTTCAACACAATGTACGCCTTTACAGTTTCACCTCGAATCGCATCCGGCACGCCTGCAACCACCGCCTCCTGCACCGCCTCGTGCATGTAGAGTACCTCTTCCACCTCTCTAGGCACGATGTTGTACCCGCTGGCGATTATCAAGTCCTTTTTGCGGTCTACGATGTAGAGGCACCCGTCTTCATCCATGCGCGCAATGTCACCCGTGTGGAACCAGCCTTCCTCGGTGATCGAGTCTGCCGTCTCATCCGGCCGCTTCCAATACCCCTTCATCACCTGGGGCCCTCGGACGATCAGCTCACCTTCCTCACCCGCGGCCACGGCCTCGAACGCACCCTCCTCATTCGCGTCCAGGCCGACGATCGCAACCTCTGTGCTCGGCACCGGGAAACCGATCGACCCTTCCTTCCGGAGTCCGTTGATCGGGTTGGCGCAGGCCACCGGCGAAGTCTCCGTAAGACCATAGCCCTCCACCAATTTGCCGCCCGTTAGTTGTTCAAAGCGGCGCTGAATTTCGACCGGCAACGACATCCCGCCCGAAAGACAAGCCTTGATCGAGCGCAAATCAGCGTCATCCACCTTGGGATGGTTGATGATCGCCGTATACATCGTTGGGATGCCGGGATACATCGTCACCTTCTCACGCTGCAATATATCCAGGACCAGATCGGTCTGGCGCGGATCAGGTGTTACGATCAGCTCCGCGCCCGTATAAATGGAGAAGAGCATCGCCACCGTCATTCCGTATACATGGAAAAAGGGAATCGCGCCCAACATCCTCTCACCACCGTATTCCAGGTCCCGGTACCACGCCTCGATCTGCTGTACATTCGACATGAGATTCCGGTGCGTCAGCATCGCCGCCTTAGGCGAACCGGTCGTGCCGCCGGTGTACTGGAACAAAACAACGTCATCCGGTGAAACGTCAATGCTCGGCGGATTCGGCGCGCTCGTTTCGATCAGGTTGTCGAACGCCCACGTGCCCGGCCCGTCCGGCACTTCGGTCATCATTCCCGATGCCTGCACCTTCCTCGCGACCAGCTTGTTGAAGGGAAATCCCAGCGGGTCGGGAACATCCGTCACGATCGTGTGCTTTAGCTCCGTATCCTCTTTGGCCTGCGCAACCCTTTCATGGAACCCGCTCAAAATGACGATGGCAGCCGCCCCGCTATCCTTCAGCAAATGGTTCAACTCGCGCGGCGTATAGGTCGGATTCGTGTTGACGACCACGCAGCCGGCCTTCAAAGCGCCGAAATAGGAAACGACCTGCTGGGGAATATTGGGCAGCATGATTGCGACGCGGTCACCCTGCTGCAAACCAATTCGGCGCAGGGCAAAGGCGAATCGATCTACAGAGTCTTTCAACTCGGAATACGTCTGCTTTGCCTGCACAGTGATTCCCAGCGGCAAATACGCCAGCAGCAGCCGCGTCGCGACCTGGTTGGCGTAAGTCTGGGCCGAGGCATCCAGCATCTCGTGTGTGAGCTGGCCGTTATACTCGATCGACTCCGGCACACCTGCTTCGTACTTCTCTAACCATGGCTTCTGTTCGTATATAAACATCGTTGCAGATCCTCCTTTTCTTTAGTCTGATGCCTCCTGAATCGCGCCGGCGGCAGCGCCGCGATCGCCAGGAACAACACCCAGGAATACAGGACTCGGCCTCCCGAATGTGAATAAAGTATATCAGAAAGGCCCCGCATCCTACAACGAAGTTATCCAAGGACCCTAAACATCAGTCCCTCCGAGGACCCGCCTTTCCTGTTTCAGTCGTCGTCGCGAAGACTCCCACCGCGCCCGCGTGCCCTGGTCCGCCCCAGAACACACACGCTCATGCTCAAACTCCTTGTTCCCCCGCGACGCACCACCCTTTCCGCCAAACGCCGCGCACAGCCCCGATACCCATCCGCGAGCCCCCACAACCAACCGAAATTCCGAAAACTACAAACCACAGTCCACCCCCGCCAATCTTTGACACAGCCGTTCGTTCGTACGTATACTTTACTTCCAAGCGAGTAAGCGCGCCTCCAAAACATGCAACGCAAAGCAGGACAACATGTCGCTCACCGACAAATACGTCAACGAACCCGTATGGGCCGTCGTCGGAGCAAGCAACAACAGGGCCAAATATGGCAATCGCATCTACCTGAAACTCAAAGAATCAGGCTATCGCGTCTACCCCGTTAATCGCCGCGAGCGGACGATAGAAGGCGACACCGCCTACAAAAGCCTGCTGGCGTTGCCGGAACACCCTGCCGTCGTCAACATGGTTGTGCCTCCCTCGGAAGCCCCTGCCGTCGTCGAACAGGCTGCGGCAGCCGGCGCGCAGGCTGTCTGGTTCCAACCGGGCGCCGAGAACGCCTCCGCCAGCCGCTGGGCCAAAGAACACGGCCTCGATGTCATTGAGGCCTGCATTCTTGTTCAGCTTGCCCTCAAACCCCGCAATTCTGACCCCGGTCTGGCATCCTCCGAGATTCCCGCGCCGCCAGCGTCCTCCCCTGATCCTACAACCTCCACCCGTTGAACGCTTCGCGCCTGGACGCGGGTGGAGGAACAGAATACTCGAAAACGCGAAGCCGCGCGATGCCGCCGTGGGCTTCGAATGGGCCCGGAAGACCGGCATCACATGGCAAGATGCAACCAAGGACAATCGAAACAAGGATAAACTGATATGCGCATGTCGAAACTGTTTTTCCAGACACTGCGAGAAGCCCCCGCCGACGCCGATGTCCGCAGCCACCAGCTGATGTTGCGGGCCGCGCTCGTCCGTCAAGTCGCCGCTGGGATCTTCGAATACATGCCTCTTGGCCTGCGCGTCAAGAAAAAGATCGAAGCGATCATGCGGGATGAGATGGACGCCATCGACGGCCAGGAAATCGTGATGCCCGTCGTGCAACCCGCCGCGCTTTGGAAACGGACCGGCCGCTGGTATGAAATCGGCGATGACCTCGCCCGCCTCACCGACCGCAACGGTCGCGAACTGGTCCTCGGCATGACCCACGAGGAAGTAATCACCGAACTGGCTGCCGGCGTTATCAACAGCTACCGGCAGCTGCCCGTCATGCTCTACCAGATCCAAACCAAGTTCCGAGACGAACCCAGACCCAGGGGCGGCCTGATCCGCGTCCGCGAGTTTACGATGAAGGACGGTTACTCCTTCCACCCGGACATCTCCAGCCTCGACAGTTACTACCCACTTGTCTACCAGGCCTACTTCAACATCTTTGGCCGCGCCGGCCTGGAGGTCATCGCGGTCGAAAGCGATACCGGCATGATGGGCGGGACGATGGCCCATGAGTTCATGGCCCTGACAGAAGTCGGTGAAGACACGCTTATACTTTGCGATGCGTGCGGCTACCAGGCCAATCGACAAGTTGCTACCTTCGTGAAGCCCGAAGACGAAAGCCGCGCCGAAGAAGAGGCACTTCCCCTCGAAGAAGTCGCCACGCCCGAAGTCAATACCATCGCCGCACTCGCCGAATTCCTCGAGATTCCCGAGAGCCGCACAGCCAAAGCCCTCTTCCTCGTCGCGACAATCGAAGAGGATGGCCAGGAAAAGGAGCAGTTCGTCTTTGCAGTCGTTCGCGGCGACATGGACCTGAACGAAACCAAGCTGACCAACGCTCTCAAGGCCCGCCAACTGCGCCCGGCCCAGGTCGAAGAGATTCGCGCCATCGGCGCAGAGCCCGGCTACGGTTCACCTGTCGGTATTCTCAGAGACGAAGTACTCCTCGTGGTCGACGATCTCATCCCGCGTTCCCCCAACCTGGTAGCCGGCGCCAATCGCGCAGGATGGCATCTCAGAAATGTCAACTGCGGACGCGACTATCAACCCGACCTGACCGCCGACCTGGTCGCCGCCGCCGCCGGACATTCCTGTCCCAACTGCCAGGCGCCCCTGAATGCCGTGCGCGGCGTGGAAGTCGGAAACATCTTCAAGCTGGGGACAAAGTACAGCGAGGCCATGGAAGCCGCCTTCCTCGACGAAGACGGCGGCAGCGCCCCAATGGTGATGGGCTGCTATGGAATCGGCTCCGGCCGCCTCATGGCAAGCGTAATCGAAACCAACAACGACGATAACGGCATCGTCTGGCCAATAACGATCGCCCCGTACCAGCTCTATCTGGTTAGTCTGGCCACCCGGCGTACGCCCGAAGTGACGGAAACCGCCGAAGAGGTCTATGCCCAACTGCAGGACGCAGGAATCGAGGTGCTGTATGACGACCGCGACGAACGCGCCGGCGTCAAATTTAATGACGCCGACCTGCTCGGAATCCCCCTCCGCCTGACAATCGGCGCGAGAGGCGTCAAAAATGGTGTCGCCGAACTCAAGCTGCGCCGCGGCGATGAGATCCGGGAACTGCCTTTGGACGACATTCTTAAACATGTCCAGGCCGTGATCGAAAACGAAGAAAACGCCATTCTCGACAAGGTGATTTCCGAGCCGCTTACGTAATCGTCGCAAAATAGCCTGGCGCAAAAAGTCGCTCGCCGAACTTGACCAAAATTACATGAAGTGCTATCTTTGTTCGCGTGCCTTGACCCAAAATCGGTGCTGGATCAACTCAAACTCGGAAAGGAGGATGCGCGATGAGTACTAAACTGTTCACGAAGACCGCTGTTTTCGCGTCCTTTCTGGGGGAGATTCCCACCTGACCGCCAGGCGCCCCAGAACCTGACTTCAGACCGTGGACGCGTGCGTTGACCGCTCCACGGTTTTTTGTGTCCGCAACCAACGCAGGAGAGCCCTCAGAACAGAAGCGCAGAACCGAGTGCTGCGTCGACAGACCCAGGGAACCCGTTGAAACTCGCAAATGGAGCAATACCTTGATTACAATCCGTCCTTTCGAACAAAACGATGAAGACTACCGGCAGGCCGTCGAAATCACGAACGCCGTCTGGCCGGAATATCCTGATACTGTGGAAGAGTGGAAGGAGTCCGATGAGAAACGATCCAAGCTGACAAAGAGGGGCCGATTCTTCGCTGAAATTGAGGGCAGGCCGGTCGGATTTGCCAGTTACAGCCAGTCCTTATGGATTAACCACCCTGGCAAGCTGTTCGTAGGCATTGAAGTGCTGAAGGAATTTCGCAAGCGCGGCGTCGGTACCGCGCTTTGGGAGCGCCTGCGCCAGGAGGTCCAGCAGTTCGATCCCCTCCGCCTCCTTGCCCACACCCGCGAAGACTACGAAGACGGCATTCGATTTGCCCAGAAACTCGGCTTCAACGAATGTATGCGCGACTGGGAGTCCCGTCTGAATCCGGAGAGTCTCGACCTGGATGAGTGGAGCAGGTACCCGCAAAGCGTCGCGGAGCAAGGGATCGAGATCAGAACCGTCGCAGAGCTGAAATCCGATCCCAATCGCGATCGAAAGCTCTACGAGCTGGAGTGGCTAATCGACCGCGACGTCCCCAGCCCCGAACCGCCTTCAAAGGTGCCCTTTGAGGAGTTTCAGAAAGTCTGGGAACGGACAAATCTGATCCCCGACGCCTGGTTCGTCGCCCTCGACGACGGCGAATACGTGGGGATGACCAACCTGTGGTCCAGCCAGGCAAACCCCGAACTGCTCTATGTCGGCATTACCGGCGTGATCCGTTCACACCGCAAACGCGGCATCGCCATGGCCCTGAAGGTTCTTTCCGTCGAATATGCTCTCAAAAATGGCTTCAAGGAAATCCGAACCTGGAACGAAATAAACAACCAGGCCATGCTCGGCATCAACAACCGGCTCGGTTTCGTGCGCCAACCCGCGCACATCGAGTTCATGAAAGCAATGCGCGAGGAGCGCCCCGAGGACGAACACCTCAAAATCGCCAAGGCGACAGATGAAGAGCGGGAGGCTGTCGCCGGCGGATAGCGCCCAACATGTGCCTATCGCGCCTGCGGACACGCTCCGGGTCGCATGTCGCGATGATTCCAGATAGAAAAGAGCGGGGAGGCGCCATGCGCCTCCCCGCTCTTCAATCCGGCTTTCCCGCCTAAATCTGTTCCAGAATCCGCGTAATCAGCGCTGTCAGTCTTGGCACGACCACCCTGCCCGTCTCCATCACCTCTTCCTCGCTGGTATCCCCCTCCGAATCCAGATGATCAATCGCCGCATTTGTGATCGTGCTGATTCCCAGCACAGTCATCCCTGCGTGGACCGCCACAAGCGCCTCTGGCACTGTGCTCATCCCCACCGCGTCCGCTCCGACCATGCGTAGATAGCGAACCTCAGCCGGCGTTTCAAAGTTCGGGCCCGCCAGAAAGGCGTAAACGCCTTGCCGCAGCGTGATCCCCAACTCCTGCGCACACGCCAGCGCCGTCTGGCGCAGATTTCGCGCATACGCATGCGTCATTGACGGAAATCTTGTTCCAATCGACTCCATGTTAGGGCCGATCAAGGGATTGTGACCCGCCATCCCTACAAAGTTCAGATGGTCAACAATCAGCATAAAGTCTCCGACCCGAAATCTGGGATTCAAGCCGCCCGCCGCATTCGTTAAAATCAGCCTCTCTACGCCCAAACGACGCATCACCCGAATCGGGAAGGTGATTTCCTCTACAGTGTACCCCTCGTAGAAGTGGATCCGCCCCTGCATCGCCGCCACCGTCTGTCCCGCCAGCCGGCCTACAATCAGCCGCCCCGCGTGTCCTGGCGCCGTGCTGCTGCGAAAGTGCGGAATCTCCCCAAATGGGATCGCCTCCCCGCCTTCTATCGCCTCCGCCAGCGGATTCAATCCGCTCCCCAAGATCAGGCCGACCGGCCGCTCCCCGGCCAGCTGGATTCTCCGGCCTTCAATTCGCGTGCGCACGTACTCTGCCGCGCTGTCGTACTCGGCAAGTCCAAACTGTTTAGTCATCTCAATTGCCCAAAGAAGGCGGCGCTTCTGTTCAAGTGTTCTACCCTGCCCGCCCGAAGTCTAACTGCCGTCTTCTTCATCCCCGTGATAGCGCGAAGCCTCCTGTCCCGTCATGCCAGGATCAAGGGCCCGCCACCGGAACGGCGCTGCCCAGTCGTTCGGTTTGTCTTCGACCACATCCGCGATCAGGTCGCCGAGAACCGGCCCGAATTTGAATCCGTGGCCGCTTCCTCCTGTCGCAACACTCAACCCCTCCATCCCAGGATGGTGGTCGATCCAGAAATGTTCATCAAGCGTGTCATTGTACAAACACCGCCGCGTATAGGTAATCTCAGCGTCCAGCAGGGCGGGAAATGTGTCCTGAAGGAACTTGCGCAGTTCCGCAAAGTCCTCCTCGTAAACGACGCGTTCATCATCCTCCGGGTGCAATTCCACCCCCACCCCGTGCCGCGAAATTTTCATTACCCCTTCTCTCAACATCGGAAACCCGTACCAGCCTGTGCGCGATGTATCGCCGAAAAAGACGACAAAGTCCGGCGCCGTGAATGTAGCGGGATCGACTGGATTCAGATGAAAGATCGGGTGCCCCGTGGACTTCATGACCGGCTGCAACTCCGGCAACAGCCAGTGCGTCCAGGACCCGGCTGCCACCACGGTGTGTTCCGCTGAAAAGATCTCGCCTTCACGTGTTCGCACACCCTGAACCCGGGTGCCGCTCAGCAACAGCTGTTCCGCAGTCTGACCGGATCGAACGTCGACCCCCGCCTCCGCAGCATGCGCCACCAGCTTGCCAACAACCCGCCCGCTCTCGGCGTAGCCGCCGCGCGGATTGTAAAAGCCGTCCACATACGTCCCGGTTGTCCAGGCCGGAAAGCGACGCGCAATCTCGGCCCCGTCCAACCTTTCGGGCCGCTGTCCCTCCTCCAGCAACATATCATAGCTGCTCTTGACGAACTCGTTGTCCTCCATTGGCGCCATCGATGCCGCCAAAATGCCCGTCTCATGGTACAGCGTCTCCCCGAACAACGCATTCCAGCGGTGGAACCCCTCGATCGCCTGTATCACCATCTGCATGTATTGCCGGTTGCTGCCGTATTCCATTCGGACTACCTTGCTCACATCCGTCGAGGCTGCCAGGGCGTATGGTATCGGTCCAGGATCGATCAAGGTGACGCGATACCCGCGCTCGCGCAGCGACAACGCCGTTGTCGAACCAAATATGCCCGCGCCGACAACAAGAAAGTCAGATGGAGTAGCCATTCAACGAGTCCTTTCAAACTCCCGTTCCCTTGGCAAGCGGCCGCCTACGGCCCTATCTCCTCCCGCCAAGGTTTCTCTGAATCAGATTCCACGCCCTCCAGTGCCCCAGGATATCTTCGATTAGCCTGAGAAAGCGGCCAGTCTAGCAACCGCTGCGGCCGCGCCGGCATCCAACAGCCCGCCGTCGCTGGTCGCCGTGATGAACCGGAACCCCTGGCTGGCTCTGTTCAGCGCGTCTTCTACGCTTCGGCCGGCAATGCCGGGAATCTTTCCTGTGTTTCTGCAAGCCGCCAAAACAGTTTCAAGCGCCCGCGCGTGCGCGTCACGTTCGTCCATCTCCGACGGGTGAAAGCCCAAAGAAAGCGCCAGGTCGCTCGGCCCTGTCCAGCAACCGTCAATCCCCGGCGTGCTCAGGATCGCCTCTGCATTCTCCACCGCCTCAGCGCTCTCCAACTGCACCGCCACAAAGAGCTCCTCATTGATCCTGTCAGCATAATCCGCGCCGTACAGCTTGGCCCGGCCCCAGCCCCAGGAGCGCTTGCCTTCAGGCGGCAGAAGGCACGAATCGGCCGCAACGCGAGCCTGCTCTGGCGTATCCACCATCGGCACAATTATGCCCATCACGCCCTCGTCCAAGAGCCGGCCGATAAACGTGTAATCATTGCGGGCCACCCGCGCCATCGGAACGGCCGAACTCCCGTGAATTGCCGTAAGCGCGGCAATTGCGCTGTCCTCTCCCCATGACCCGTGCTGCCGGTCAACCATCACAAAGTCGATCCCGCTCCGGCTCAACAGCTCTGCATTCAGCGAAGACCCCATCCCTAAGGTGAAGCCAAACGCCGCTTGCCCCGCCCGCATCTTCCGTTTAGCGCTGTTCTCTATCACGATTTCCCCCAGAAAATGCAAGAATTCCGTTTCACCAGTCCGACGCAAAAGCCCAGCTTGTCCAACCCAAATCCAACCTGAATCACGTCCCCGAAAGCCTGGGCACGCGCGCCATCTCGATACTAACTTCAGAAGCAAACTCTGTCAAAGGCGCTCCTCCGGCCGCCGTTTCCTTGCAAAACACCGCTTCAACCCGATAAGCGCATCACAACCCGCCTGTGTTACAATGGCCCGAATCGGCACACCCCCATTCCAAGCGAGCAGAGACGGTTTCTGTTCGTGCCCGGATGTCACTGCGCCCTGGCTGCCGGCATGTCCCAATCTGACCACAATCCTGAAGCGGCCGATTCGCCGCGCAAACCGTTCCTCCGTCTGTCGCCCGCCGCCGCGCTGGTACTCGTCGTTTCCGGGGCAGTCGCCTTCGCCATCATGGGCGACTCGCTCCTCTACGCCATCCTCCCGCTTTCAGCAGGAGAGCTGTCCATTTCGCCCCAGCAGGTTGGCCTCCTCCTCAGCGCAAACCGCCTCGTCCGTCTCTTCTCTAATACCTGGCTCAGCGCGATTTTTGCCCGGTTCGGCCCATACCGGGCCTTTGTCGTTTCCTCGATTCTCGGTGTGCTGACCACAGCAGCCTATGGTCTGGAATTCGGTTTCATCGTTCTGCTCCTGGCGCGAATCGGGTGGGGGATCAGCTGGTCCGGCCTTCGACAGGGCACCTTCCAGTCGATTTGGGCCGGCGATCAAGCAAACGCCGGCCGTCTGATGGGGCTGATGTGGGGTGTGGTCCGCGGGGGCAGCGCAGTCAGCGCCGTTCTTGGCGGGTTTCTCTTCGATCACTTCGGCTTCCAGACCACAGTCCTGTCCATTGCCGGCATCTCCGCACTGGCCATACCCATCGCCTTTGGCCTGAACTGGCCGGCGAGCGCCTCCCCTCACTACGAAGACGATCCTCCCGGCGCCAGTTCCAAGGCCCAGTCAGAAAGCGCCCCCAAAGGCAGCGTCACAGAGCGCGAAGACCATGAAATTCTCGGTGGTTGGATAGAATCGCTCTCCGATCCCCTTCAACGCGCAGTCCTACTCGTCGGGTTTTTTAAACTGTTGCTCAACTCTATCCTCGTGGCCACTGCCTCCGTCTTTCTGGCCGACCGCTTCGGTAGCCAGTCCGATGGCATTCTCCTCGGTCTGCAGGTTGGCGCCCTATCAGGTATCGTACTTGGAACGCGCTGGTTTTCCGACCTCTTCCTCGGCGCCGCTATGGGCGTGCTCTCAGACCTGTTCGGGCGCATCCGGCTAACCATGATTCTTGTCTTCCTGCTCTGCCTCGGCTTGGCCCTCATGCTCACCATGCCCGGGGCCCTGGCCCTTGTTGCTCTGCTGGCCGTCCTGATCGTCAGCACCGGCGTAAATGTCGTGCTCGACACATACGCCAACCAGGCAGCCCTGGTCACACACCACCCGCAGCTCTTCGTCGGCGCCTATGCCACCGCCTCCGACCTGGGATCTGCCGTAGGTCCTTTGCTGGCCTTCGGGCTGGTTGTCTCCGTCGGCTTCGCGCCCGTCTATGGAATCTCTGCCCTTTTGGTCGTTCTCACCGTACTCAATCTGATCCTGCTCGACACGCGCCAGGCACATCTGAAATCTCCCGTGTCAGGTAGGTCGTAGGCTGCCGGCCCCGGTCTTCCCTGACGCCAAAGAGGTGAATCCATGCAGTTCATAGGCCGCGAAATATCCGTGAAACTTCCCGTCGGGTTCTCGCTGGAGAAAAAACCGCCCGTCCCCGTCTCCTTCAACTGGCAGGGAAAAACACACGCCGTCTCCGAAATGCTGGCCATGTGGCACCGCTACGGCAAGCCGGAAATTCGGACGCAGGGCGGAAGGCCGCCCTACCACGTGCGCAGCGGCCGCACACAAGGCTCGTGGGGCCAGGGCAGGGCCTACTTCCGCGTGCGCACTGCAGAAGGGCGGCTTTTTGATATCTACTATGATCGGGCCCCCAAGGGACAGCGCCGCGCCGGGGCATGGTTCCTCTGGCGCGAGCTTTACCCTGAAGAAGAGCTTGTCGGCCTCGAAGAAGACGGCTGACGTTCAGCCAGGCCTGAAGATTGACGCTATGGATCAACTCCGTTCAGTACAACGGGGAAAAAGACTCTGTAACTGGCCGATGACGCCTCCTCCTGCCCCGACGCCGGCGGCGATCGCTGAGCAGGAGGCGCGTCGGCCGGCCGCGGCCGGGCCCCAAGTCCCGCGCCCGGCCCGCTACTCTGCAGACCCCCCGCCGGCGTGTCGCTCAACGTCACCAGGTCGAGCCACGCGCTCGTCCGCCGGTTCGGTGAAGTCTCATACAAATTGAAGATCAAGTTGATCTCCTTGCCCGCATACTGCGCCATGTCAACATGGCGATACTGCCATCCGCTGCTCTGACGCTGGACCAACATGTAATTGGCCGGCTGTCCGTCCTCCACCGCGATGACCTCGAACTTGTCCCTGTCCGTCTCCGTTTCCGCCGACTCCACCCTGTAGGCGAATGCCAGATAGGGACGCCCCGCAGGCACGGTCACCCGCTGAGAAACCGTGCTGTTGCCGCCGTCGCTGCCCTCGGTTCCAGGTACGCCCTCGTTCGCGACAAAGGCGCTAGCCAGCCGCAGCGCGTGATCTGAGGTCCCGCTCTGGCCCTCGATCGCGGAAGTAGAGCTGCCGGACTTCGTCCAACTGTCAAATGAACTCTCAAAGTCGCCGTTCGTCACCGCATTCGTCCCCGGCGAATACAACAGCGCCAAACTGTCACTCGTCCCGAAGGACCTCCGGCGTATAAGCAACTGATCGCTGACCGAAATGTTCCAGCTGCCAATCGGCACGGTCATCGTGAACCGCCCGTTCGCTCCCGTTGTGGCCGTCGTCTCGCCAATCTGCACAACGACCCCAACCGCGCCTTCACCGGCCGGATTGATGACTCTTCCCGTTACCGCGCTGTTCTCCGCCACGGTCGTCTCGCCCAGAACTGCCCCCATCTCCAACTCGTGCCCCAGCAGATCCTCAGCCCCAATGCTGAATTCGTACCGCTTGCCCGACTCACCGCGATAGGACGCTCTCCCGAAAGCCGCGACGCCCTCTTGCCATAGCGTCCAATCCCCGCCATCAACCCGCACGTAGACGTCGACCGCGGCGACCCCGGAGCCCCAGTCGTTCACGAGCCAGTTCACTGTAATCGTCTGCGGAGAATAAGTGGGCAGGTCCAGAATCGCTGCCGTCGGCGGCAGCGTATCCTCCTCAATCAGCAACACCGGCTCGCCGAAAATGCCCATCCCGTACCCGCCTTGCCCGTCCGGCCAGTTCGCGTTCGTAGAGCCCCCCAGGCTGACCTCGTAGATGCCGGCCGTAGGGGTAATCACCGATTCAGTGCCGTCCATCTTGATCAGACGCGCGCTCGTCCCGGTGGCGGGTATGTTCCCCGTCTGGGCCTCTGAAGTGAGCGCCCACGCAAGCAGTCGACGCTCCTCCGTCTCCGGGTGATACAAGGCCACACGGCGAACACGGAAGCGTTCAATGTCTGCCCACGATACCGTCGTGCCCGTCAGATGCTCGTTTGCCAACTTGAACGCCGAGTAAGCCAGGCGTTGCTCCGCATTGGAAGGAGAACAGTAGCTTGTGCTCTCGTTCTTGGCCAGCCCGAAGCCGTCCGGAGAATCCACCGCCACCACATTGCCGCAATCGTCATGCAGCATGAAATGGAAGATTGGCCCCCCTCCCGCCAGTCGCGTGTAGGCGATATTCTGCCATATGTACGAAGCCTGCTCCTTCGCTCTGGCCCGCCATGGGCTGGGGCAGTTCGGACCCGGATAGTCGTCGCAAACCGGGACTCCGCTCTCCGTGATCCAGATCGGCTTGCCTGCCCAGCCCCGCTGATTCAAAGCGTTGCGTACCTTGTTCGTGTACTGATAGCCGACGTACGCCAGCGAGTAATGATGCGACCCGGCCGCATCGAAAAAACCGTCGTACTGCCCGCTCAAGGAATCAGACTGCAGCGCGTCCAGCATGTCGTACAGCCACTGCCCATTGGCGAAATGCGCCAGGCCGCCGAACACCACGTAGGCATCCGGGTCGATCCACTTGATCACTATATATGCCACCTTTAATAGCCGGGCATACTCCTGCGGAGTCCCCGACCAGAAGTGGCACAGATCCGGCTCGTTCCAAATCTCCCAGTGCCGTATATGCGTTCCCGCCTCGCCCCCCGGCCGGTAGCGTGTCACCGCCGCCCCGACAAATCGAGCCCAGGGATTCGTGGGATTCAGCCGCCCTTCATTCGACGGGACATCGGTGCCGTCCGTGAATATCGGGTTCCACAGCCCAAATGGCGCAGGCGGTCCCTCGTGGCGCAGACAACTGCCGGACTGCGCCTGCAGCCCGCCGGAACCACCCCCGTCCCCGGTCCGCGCGCTCTCTGCTTGCCGCAATGAGTAGCCTGCGCTCTCGACAATGTCGCACTCGCCCCCCGCCTCTTGCGGAGAACACCCAGCCGAACGAGGCGCCAGCGTCGGCGGCAACCCGGCAAAGGAGCCCCCCAGCGATGTCGACACCGACCGTCCCCCCAGGCGATACTGGCGCGGCGTGCCCAGCAATATCGCCAGGGTCGCCATACCCAGGCTCTCGTTCGCGCGTATCGCAGTATCCTGGCTTGTCCACGTGTACGCCCCGATCGACCTTTCTACCTGCTCCCAGTAAATCGGAAAACGGTCCATTGTCACGCCTGTATCAAGACCGCGCTGAATCCGTTGCGTCCCGCTGTGAGACTCGGCCGAGTTGACAAAGGCCAGGCCAAAATCCGAAACGGACAGTGTCGCAGTCAGCGTGCCGGTTACTGAGGATAGCTGGCGGTATGAGGACGGGGGCAGCAAAGCGCGAGGCTGGGAAGGCGAGGAATTCGCCCTTAGGCCGGCAGCGGGCTCGCGGGCCTGCGCAAACCCTGTCTCCCCCGCCGAACCCACAACCGCAAGCAGGGCTGAGACCAGTATAAGCGCCAGTATCAGTGGACCTCTCACAGCCCTAAGAGAGAGTGAAGGCGCAGTCCCGAACCTGTCGCGATTGCGGCTTGCTCCCGTTGGAACTCCCGATTGCTTAAGCTTCGCGAAAATCTGTCGCATCAAATCAGCGTCCTACCAAACCTGTTCTAAGTCTTGGTTCCCGAAAAAAACGCCCGGGCCCACAACGCGGCAGTCAACCCGGTCTCCAAAGTGTACCACATCCCTTTTCGCCAAGGCACCGCCAACTTACCCGTCAGCACAGTCCAAACCTGAGAATGTCATCCGAAGCAGGCCCCGCGATCCAGCTGGATTTCCCAGTAGCAACCCCTATACCCGCCACACTAAGCCCGTCCCGGCGCCCCCGCAAGGCCGCCCCACAAAGTCTCCCTTCCCCATCATCCCCCTGTAGGGGCGCCCCTTGTGGTCGCCCTCCCCTTCGCTTCCCCGCAACGCCACCCCGCGGCGCCATCCCGCCCCGTCACCTCCTGCCCCCTGCCGTTCCCCCCTCTTGTACCTTCGGCCCAACCCAGCGCCGTGAACTGCGCCTTCCTCCAGCGCGCGGGCGCGGTCAACTGCGCCGCCGTATCAAGGCAGCGGGCAGCCTGCTGGCCGATTTGGTCAAAAGGGAATGGGAAGCCCGGATAGAAGCAAGCCAATAAACGGTCGTGTACCGCAGCCCGCAGGTTGGCCCATGACTCGCGCTCACGCACCGATTTCGCTCATCGCCACAACGCGCCGCTCTCGATACGACAAACCCGCCGCCAGCGCCAGCGCAACCGGGGCCCGCCCATCCGCCCCCGTTACCTCGACCTCACAGTCCTCCCGGATGGCGCGAATGAACGAGCGCAACTCGTCAGCGTATGCAGCCTGATAACGTTCGAGGAAAAAATACAGCGGCTTGGCATGGATAACGCCGGCCTCAGTTTGCCTGATGACCCGGTCCGGCGTGTTATTTTCGCATGACACCGACCCCAGCGAGCCCAGCACCTCTACTCTCTGGTCCGACCCGTATACCGCCTGGCGTGAATTGGTGATTACCCCAAGCGCCCCGCACCGGTAACGTATGGAGACGACCGCCGTGTCAATGTCACCAGCCGCGCCGATCGCCTCATCCACCCGTACCGCCCCGGTTGCCGACACAGCCTCCACCTCGTCGTCCAATAGAAACCGCGCCATGTCAAAGTCATGAATCATCATGTCCAGGAACAACCCGCCCGAACTCTTCACATATCCGATCGGAGGCGGGGCCGGATCGCGGCTGGTGATCTGCACCAGGTAGGGCGTGCCGATCTCGCCTTCCCGCACCGCATCGCGTATGCCGCGGAAGTTCGGATCAAAGCGCCGGTTGAAGCCAATCTGCAGCTTTGTCCCGCTTTCGTCCACAGCTGCCAGGGCTTCGTCGACCGCAGCCAGGTCAAGCGCGATCGGCTTCTCGCAAAACGCATGCTTGCCGGACCGCGCCGCCCGTATGATGAATTCAGCATGCGTCTCCGTTGATGAACAGATCGCGACCGCGTCTACGTCGTCCCGGCTGAATATCTCCGCCGGATCTCCACTTGCATGCGGGATTCCAAAACGCCGCGCCGCCCGCTCTGCCGCTTCTGGAACGACATCCGCGATCGCGACAACCTCCGCCTCCTGAACGTGCCGCGTCAGATTCTCCGCATGAACCTGACCAATTCGCCCGGCGCCCAGGATCGCGAATCTCACCTCGTTGCCCACTGCGTCCCCCTTAGCCGATCTCCTGAACAGCAACCCACCGACCTTCTGCCGCGCTCAGAGCCGCCGCGTCTATGATTCGCTGCACGACCGCGCCATCCTCCAGGCTGGGGCTGAACGGCTGCCCTTCCGCAATCGCATTGAGCCAACCCCTCGTCATATGGTCCTCGACGCGGAAAACATCGCGATATGTATTATGCACCGTATCACTGCGCGCCGCGCCCCAGACATGCTCCGGCAATTCAAGCGGCCGCGTTGGCCCTTCACCCCGCCTCGTGCCCTCAACATCCTGCCGCCTGTCCCAGTCGATCACGCTGCGCAAAGTGCCTTCCTCGCCGTGCAGATCAAACTCATGCCTCTGCCCGAACGCCGTCTCCTCCGTGCAAACGGCCGACGCCTGCACCAGCCCCTGCGCGCCGTTGGCAAAGCGCAGCAACGTGTACGCCGCGTCCTCCGTCCGGTCATAGGGCTCCCCTTCAGGTGTCTCCGTAGGCCGGTCGACAAATTCCCCCGCAAGGCAAAACACGTCCGTTACCTCGCCAAACCACCAGTACGCTAAATAGAAGAAATGCGACGCGATATTGCCCAGCACGCCCGTGGCCGAATAGGCCCGATCATGCCGCCATCCGTAGCCGGGCGTGCGCGCATAGCCGGTATAGTACCGCAGATTCAGATGATACGGTCTGCCAATGTAACCATCCTCGATCAGTTCATTGATATACCGGTTGGTCGGCATGAACCGGTAGGTGAACGGCGTGCAGTGCGTCACTCCCTTTTCCGCCGCCAGCGCCGCCATCTCCTCCGCATGGCCGTAACGCAACGCCAGTGGCTTTTCGCATAGAACATGCAACCCCGCCTCCAGCGCCTCCATCGTGATCGGATAGTGACTCTCATGGCCGGACGCCACCACCAGCGCGTCGATCTCTCCGCTGCCAATCAAAGCCCCCGCGTCCGTATACACCTGCGGGATGCCCCAGCGCGCGGCAAATGCGTCCGCCCGCTCCCGGTTGCGACCGCAGACCGCGACGACATCCGCCCCAGGGTGCGCGTCCAACGCCGGCAAATACATCGCGTCCGCCCACCAGCTCGTGCTGACAACTCCGACCCTGACTCTTTCCCACATCTTAGCTCTCTCCGTTTACCTTGGGCGGCTGTCCTCGTCCTCTGCAAGCGGCCGCACTTCCTCCCAGGACGCGCTCTCCCACGAGCGCGTCATCGCCTCCTGCACCTCCGCCAGGCGCAATGCATCCGCAAAGCTCGGCGACCGCTGCGCCCCTTCCGCGATCGACATCAGAAAATTGTGCGCCTCAAGCACCTTCAGGTCCTCATAGCCCAGCCCAATGCCGTCACCCGGGTTGAATCGCCCGTGGTCCGGGTAGGCCGGTCCCCCCAGCAGCGTTGTGTAGCCGTCCTGCATCCCGTCCGTACCAGGCAGATACAGCTCCAACTCGTTCATGCGCTCGAAGTTCCAGTTGGCCGCCCCCGCCGTGCCGTTCACCCCGAAGGACATCTCGCACTTCGGGCCAAAGATCACCCGGCACGCCTCAAAACTGCCTCGCACCCCATTCTCGAACTCGACCAGCGCGCCAACGTAGTCCTCGTTTTCCACTTCGCCGGTCGGATCGCCCTCCTTGCCCACTGAAAAATGTGTGCCCTGTCCCGGCACAGGCAGAGGACGCGCCCCGATAAATGTATGCCGGCTGCTCACCAGCCGCCGAATCGGGCCGACAAGCATGTGCGCCATATCCACCGTATGGGACATGATATCGCCAAGCACGCCCAGGCCAGCCTGCTCCTTCTTGAATCGCCACGTCAGCATGCCATTGGGGTTGCTGCCGTACATGGTGAAAAACCGGCCCCGGTAGTGCGTCAGCTGCCCCAACGTCCCCGCCTCGATCAGCGCCTTGCAATGCCGCACCATTGGGGCCCACCGGTAGTTGAATCCCACAAAGCTCATCACCCCGGCGGCACGCGCCATCCGTTCAATCGCGGCCGTCTCCTGCGGGCTGCGGCCGACCGGCTTCTCGCAAAAGACGTGCTTTCCCGCCGCCGTAGCCGCCTCTACCATCTCCCTGTGCAGAAAATTGGGCGCGGCAATGTTCACCACCTCCACCTTTGGATGCTCGACCACCTCACGCCAGTCCGTCGTGGATTCGGCGAACCCCAGCGTCCGCCTGGCCTCCTCCGCCCGATGCGCCACATCGTCGGCGCAGACCACCAACTTGGCCTGAACGCCGCTATCGTGGAATCGGTCGTTCAACATCCTGTACGACCGGCTGTGAACCGTCCCCATCCAGCCCATGCCGATCACGCCAATGCCTATCTCTCGGGCCATGCGGTTCTCGCTTGCCTCCCGTTTTCATTGCCCGCCTGATTCAAAACGGCCCCGCCTTCCATCGTGTCCTGAGGACACCGCAGTCGGCGGGGCGCGCGTCAATCTGAATCCGGATCGCGATCAGAGCCCGCCCCTAGAACTTCCTGCTCCACTCCTGCGGCCAGCGCTCCACCACAACCTTCGTCTGCGTATAGAACTCGATCCCATGCCGGCTTTGCGCATGAAGATCGCCAAAGAAACTCTCATTCCAGCCGCTGAACGGGAAAAAGGCCATCGGAGCCGCCACACCGATGTTGATCCCAATGTTGCCGGCGTCAACCTCGTGACGGAACTGGCGCGCCACCGCGCCGCTGCTCGTGAACAGACAGGCCATATTGCCGTACGCGCTCACGCTCCGATCATTGATCAGCGCGATCGCTTCCTCGATCGTATCCGCATGCATCAGACTGAGCACCGGCCCAAATATCTCCGTGCTGGCAATCTCGCTGGTCGGCGCCACCGCATCCAATACCGTCGGAAAGACCCAGTAACCGTCTTCATATCCGGCAACGCGCTTCTGCCGTCCGTCTACCAGCACGCGCGCCCCCTCCTGCGCGCCTGCCGCAATCAATCCTTCGATCCGATCCCTGCTCTCGCTGGTGATGACCGGACCCATCTCGCTCGCCTCGTCCATCCCATACCCGACCTTGCGGCTCGCCGCCAGGTCCGCAATGCTCTCTGTAAACGGGTCCTTCGCCTCTCCCACCGTAACCGCCACCGACACTGCCAGGCACCGCTGGCCCGCGCAACCAAACGCCGAGTCGCCCATGATCTGCGTCGTTGACCCAATGTCCGCGTCCGGCATGATCACCACCGGGTTCTTCGCTCCGCCCTGGCACTGCGCCCGCTTCCCGTTCGCGGTGGCCCGGCTGTAAACATACTTCGCCACCGCCGTCGACCCCACAAAACTGATCGCCCGTATGTCAGGATGATCCAGGATCGCGTTGACCGTATCCGCGCCGCCGTTCACAAGCTGCACAACCCCCGGCGGGAATCCGGCCTCTTCGATCAACGCAAACAGCTTCTGCGTCGTCATCGGCACCTTTTCGCTCGGCTTCAGAATGAAGCAGTTGCCCGTCGCCACCGCGTAGGGAAGAAACCAGAGCGGGATCATGCCGGGAAAGTTGAACGGCGTGATCGCGGCCACGACGCCCAGCGGCTGGCGCAGCATATGCTCATCAATCCCGCTGGCAATGTCCTCGTTATTCCAGCCCTGAACGAGCGACGGCGCGCCGCAGGCCACCTCCACATTCTCGATGCCCCGCCGCATCTCGCCCACGCTCTCGGCAAACGTCTTGCCGCACTCCTCCGTGATCACCCGTCCGATCTCCTCCAAATGCTCCTCCAGCAGCATCTTCAACCGGAACAACGGCTGGACGCGATCAACGACCGGCGTCTCGCGCCACGCTGCATAGGCTTTCAACCCGGCGCGAGCCGCCGCATCCACCTCCGCCGCCGGCGACAACACCACCGTGGCGATCGCAGCCCCCGTCGCAGGGTTATGCACGTCAAGCGCCTCCGCTGCAGCGCTATGCTGCCAACTGCCATTGACGTAGTTGAGCAGTTCCTGACTCTGTGTCATATCTCTCACCCCTTTTAGGAAAATATCTTGTCAAGTGACACGCTGGCATCCAAGGTCGGGTCAACGACATCGCCCTCTACAAACACCTGCGGCTCCATCTCCGGTGTGAAGACGGCCACCTGCTTCAAGGGCGGTTGCACCAGCCAAACCGATCTGATCCCGAAACGGAAATAGGCCTCAATCTTGGGGATGATTTCATTGACGCTCTGCGAAGGGGATAGGATCTCGACCACCATGACCGGGGGTTCCACTGCACGTACTTCATCGTGCAACCAGTCCGGGTGGCGAAAGTTGCAGACAGCAAGGTCAGGAGTCGTCGTTGGCTCCGTACTGAGTGACAGCTCCCCTCCAACAAGATACCTGTCTCCGCAAGCCTCATGAAGGGCAAACTGCAACTGCGTCTGAACAAAGTAGTGGTTGAAGCTGGGCGCCGGTTTTCCCCGGTCCCTTTCGTAGTTTTCAACCTCATTCGACCTCGGTGTCACCGTCGCAACCACTGTAATTCTCCTTTGCAGAAACCCAATGCCTGAAATTGTTTCTCAGGCGGCTCCCGCGCTCCCGGATACCGCGCCAGGCGAGCGCCCTGCCTGCAATTCGTCCACACTCACGTGCCTCAAATATAATACCTCTCCGTTACTCGCATCTCTTCCCACTCCTCGCGCGCCGCATTCACTTCGTCCATCTCACTCACCTCGGCCACCGGCACATCCCACCAGCTGTAGCCCGGAACGCCAAGATAGCGATCATTGGGCACGTGAATGACCGTCGTCCTCTCAACCGACTTGGCATCCTCCAGCGCCTGCACAACGTCATGCACGCTTTGGCAGCGGATCACGTGGCATCCCAGGCTCTCGGCATTCGCTGCCAGATCCACCGGCAGCGCATCGACATCATAGCCGGGCCCATCCGCAGGCAGGCTGTCATAGGATTGCCCGTTCCTGTGGGGGACCTCCACCTGATCCGGAAAGACATAGCGCGTGCCAAAACCGCCCTGGCCCAGCGAACGGCTGAGCGCCCCAATCGAGCGAAAGCCGCTGTTGTCCATCAAGACCACAGTCAGCTTGTATCCTTCCTGAATCGACGTGATCAAATCCGTATTCATCATCAGATAGCTGCCGTCGCCCACCATCACGTAGACCTCCCGCTCCGGGTCGGCCATCTTGATCCCCAATCCCCCGGCAATCTCATAGCCCATGCAGGAGTAACCGTACTCAAGATGATACTGCTTGGCATGGCGGGCGCGCCACAGCTTGTGCATATCCCCGGGCAAACTGCCCGCCGCGCAGACCATCACCGCGTCCGGGTCGCCCCCGTCGTTTACGGCCCCAATCAGCGCCCCCTGGTAGGGCAGCCCGCTCTCGGCCTCGTGCAAATCATAGTTGCGCTGCACCTCCGCTTCCCACTCGTCATGCAGCCTCTGGGACTGGGCGACGTTTTCGTCGCCGTTCCGGTAGCCGCCCAGCAGGTCGCTCAACTCTTCCAGCGTGGCCCGCGCATCGCCCACCAGCGCGATCGCGCAATGCTTGTAGGCGTCAAACTCGGCGACATTGATGTTCACGAACTGCACGTCCGGATGCTTGAACGCCGTCTTGCTGGACGTTGTGAAATCACTGTAGCGAGTGCCGATGCCAATCACAACATCTGCCTCGTCAGCCACCTGCTCCACCGCAAAAGTGCCGGTCGCCCCCGCCGCCCCCAACTGCAGAGGGTGGTCGTAAACCAGGCTGCCCTTGCCCGCCATCGTCTCAGCGACAGGAATCCCGAACCGGTCGACAAACGCCCTCAGCGCATCCGCCGCCTCACTGTACAGAACGCCGCCGCCCGCAATGATCAGCGGTTTCTTCGCCGCGCGGATCGCCTCCGCCGCCCGCCGCAACGCCCCCTGGTCCGGCCGGTTGCGCGGCACCGACCATACCCGCTTCTCAAACAGCTCCGCAGGATAGTCGAATGCCTCCGTCTGCACGTCCTGCGGAATCGAGAGCGTTACCGCGCCCGTGTCCGCCGGGCTCGTCAGCACACGCATCGCCTCAATCAACGATGTGACCAGCTGATCCGGCCGGTTAATCCGATCCCAGTACCGGCTAACCGGTCTGAAGCAGTCATTGACCGAAATGTCCTGACTGTGCTCCGACTCCAACTGCTGCAACACGGGCGCAACATTGCGCCGCGCAAAAATGTCGCCCGGCAGAAGAAGCACCGGCAGCCGGTTGATCGTCGCCGTCGCCGCGCCCGAAACCATATTCGTCGCGCCCGGCCCGATCGAGCTCGTGCAGGCCAGCGTCCGCATCCGGTTGCTGTGCTTCGCGTATGCCGCCGCAGTATGCACCATCGCCTGCTCATTGCGCGTCTGATAGTAGCGGAAATCCGGGTACTGCTGCAGCGCTTGTCCCATGCCCGCCACATTCCCATGCCCGAAAATCCCAAAGCAGCCGCCAAAAAAAGCCTGTTCCACACCATCCCGTTCGCTGTGCTGCGCCTTGAGAAAGCGAACGATCGCCTGTGCCATCGTCAGTCGTTCCGTCTTCATTTTGCCCTCTCTTCCCCCAGGATGAATACTCTGCCTTCGTAACCGCGAAACCTGAGCCGCTCATACAGTCCCAGTGCCCCTGTCAAAGACCTCTTCCTGCCAGCTGCCACTGATCCCCAACCTCAGACAACTGCATTTCCTTGCGGGCAGCCGCTCTCGTCGCTATCCGTAGATCGACGGCCTATCGGGCAAATCCACCTCCACCGGTTTCGAACTGACGCCCGATTCAATGCACGCATCGGCGACCAGCATCGCCGCATAGCCGTCCCACGCGCTCGGCCCGGCAGTCCTCCCCTCCCCAATCGACTTCACCCACGCCCGCATCTCATCTATATAGGCCACCCGGAATCGCTGCAGCCAGTCCTCCTCCACCCACTGGCGAATCGCGTTGCTTCGGCGCACAACAGGGCTTGACAGAGGGCCCGACTGCGCCACCCCGCTCTCACCTGTGATGCTGACCGAAATCTCGTAACCATATCCCGCATCCGAATTGCACTCCAGATTACCCAGCGAGCCGCTCTCAAACTGAAGCTGAACAACCACATATCGCGCGCTGTCAGGCATTGCCGGCGAAAAAGGGAGATAAGACGTATACACACGGGAGATCTCCTCCCCCATCATCCACCGCGCCGAGTGAATGTCATGCACAAGAGATCCGTTGACTACGTCACCTAGACCTGGAAAGTCATTCCACCCAGGGTTGATGTGGACACTGCGAAAAACCAGCGCCCTCCCCTGCTCGCCGCTGTCGCTGACCCGCTTGACCGCCAGATGGTCTGGATCATACTCGCGCATGAATCCAACCTGGGTCAGCCGTCTTCCCCCTCTGACCTCGGCCTCAATTACCCTGCGCCCTTCCTCCCCGTCCGTGGCCAGCGGCTTTTCGCATAGAACCGGCTTTCCCGCAGCGATGCACGTCCGCGTCAACTCGGCATGAAACCGGTTCGGCGCCGCGATCACAACACCGTCAACATCAGGGTCCGCGATCAACGCCTCGGCATCGGCGTACACTTTCGATCCGCCGCATCGGGCCGCCACATCTTCTGCACGCGCCGCGTCCACATCCATGATCGCGGCCACTCTGGCTGATCCAATCTCGTCAGTCAGATTGACAGCATGTCTGCCACCCATGCCGCCCGCGCCAATCACACCGATGTTGACCGTGTCGCTCATCTTTGGTTTTGCCCTGTGGTGAAATGAACTTCCGTCAAACCGCCGGAGTCAGGAGACGAACAAGCGCAGGGCGCGATCGCCGGCTTGTTCGGCCCAAGGTCCAGGCGTGCGCTAGTCCCTAGCCCCGACCTTCCAGTACGGATCGTCGAGCGGCGGCGGCTTTGAAACCGGGCCCGCGCCCCGCACCGACTGGTCGAAATCGATCACGCTGCCTGTCATCATGCCAGACTCGTCGGAGGCAAGAAAAGCGATCGCACGCGCCACCTCATCCGTCTTCAGCAGCCGTCCAAAGGGCTGCTCCTTCTCCGCCTTCTCCAACCAGTCTTCGCCTTCAGAATGGAATTTGCGCTGAATGAAATCCTCGGCAGGCGAATCCATCCATCCCACCGCAAGCGCATTGACCCTGATCCCGTATCGCATCACGGCAAACGCGACGTTCTTCGTCATCGCATTCAACGCGCTCTTCGAAGCTGTGTAGGGAAGCAGAAACTGCTCGCTGCCGTACGAGGCGACACTGGAGATATTGACGATCGACCCGCCGTTTCCTTCGCTCCGCATCAGTTTGCACGCGTCCTGCATCAGAAGCAGCGGAGCCCGCGTGTTAATGGCGATGATCCGGTCAAAGAGTTCGGGGCTCGTGTCCCAAATGTTGCCGCGGACAGTCAGCGCCGCGCAGTTTACCAGCGCGTGAACCGCCCCAAAGCGCTCATCCGCCGCCGCGACGATCCCCCGGCAGGCCGCAACGTCGGCCAGGTCGGCCTGTACGAAATGCGCCTGACAACCCCCCGCGCGCAAATCAGCCGCAACCGCGTTGCCCCTGTCCGCATTCCGTCCGCTGACGATGATCCCCGCCGCACCCCGCTCCGCAAACAAGCGCGCAGCCGCCTCGCCCAGCCCCTGCGTGCTGCCCGTCACGACGGCATATTTGCCCTGCATGGAACTGGATGATTCCAATGGACTGCTCCTGATTTATTTTTCGATGGTTGCCTTTCCTTGCGTTGGCTCCCCTAGTTTACCCTAACTCTCACGCGCCCCGGTAATCAGGTCGGCAATGTCCTGCTGTGAAAGGTCCCCATTCTGGTTCCTGCCCACCTTCTCTCCCTGCCGCATGATCGTGTAGCTGTCCGGCGCCTGGCAATTCTAGTTGACATTGTGCATGAAGAAAATGACCGGAAGCCCCTTCGCTGTCGCGCTCTCCTTATATGGAAGTACCTATGAGAGTGTCCAACGCCAAATAACTGCCCTTCAAGGCTTCCCGACACAAGGGGAAGCAAACCGTCTACCACCCAAGTTCCGTACGCAGATACGCCCGGTTGCGCCTGGCGCTCGCCAGGGCATCGATGCCCATCCCCGGCAGAATGTCCTGTTCAACCGTGCCCCATCCATCAAAGTCTATCTCTTCCAATATGCGGTTTATCCCGCGCCAGTCAGTCGTCCCTCGGCCCAATTCCGGGAATACGCCGGACTGTACCCCATCATAGTAGTCGCCGCCGCGTCCAATGACTTCCTCGCGCGCGCGACCATCGCACTCCTTGATATGCAGATACCACGTGCGCTCCCGCCACTTGTCGAGAACCGCAACCGGGTCGCCGCCGCCGTACGCGATATGCGCCATGTCAAAGCACAGCCCGACCAGTTCCGGGTCGGTGCGCTCCAATAGAGCGTCGATTTCAAAGTCGGTCTCCAGGTAGCCCCCCACATGCGGATGCGCCGCGCACCGCATTCCGTACTCGTCGAAGACGACCCTCGCGAATGCGTCCACATTCGCCGCGGCCCGCTTCCACTCCGCCTCGCCAAGAGAATCCTCCGGGCGGATGCGACCGGCGCGACGGGCCCGCCTCTCCTCCACAAACAGCACGTCAGACAGCACAATATGACTGCATCCCATGGCCGAAAGCACCTGCGCCGTCTCCAACGCTTCCCGGTAGACCGTCTCGTCCTCCTTGCCGGCCAGGAAGTTGAAGATCGTGAAGGCTGAAATCAACGACAGCCCGCGCCGCTCCAACTCGTCTCGCAGTTTCGCCGCGTCAAAGGGCAGGTAGCCGTAAGGCCCCAACTCCGTTCCCACATACCCGGCCTCCTGAATCTCATCTAGGACCTGGCTGTATTGAGGAACGTTCGGCGTGTCCTTCATCAGGACACCCCAGGAAACAGGCGCTGTCGCAACTCTTACTTTCATCTCGTCCCTATCCTATTCTTTCCCGGTCAACCGGTTGCGCAACTCGCGAAAGAGAGGGCATTTGCTGTGTACAATGTCCGTTGAAACTGTTTGCAGAAACCTTGCCGTATGCACGCCTTTGGAATAGGGGGACCGCGCCCCGCATTGGACCGAAGATTCAACAAGCGCGTCAGAAAGCTTGTCAACACATGAACCCCTGTCCTCGTCCAAACTGCTAAAGGTCTCAGGCTGGTCAAAAGAAACATCCTTCTGCGAGCTCAGCCATTGACGCATCTGATTGTGACAGCCGCGAAAGTCCGGATCCCTGGCAATTGAATTGTCCCAATCCGCGACAATCCACGCTTCTATTTCCGGTGAGGCAAACCCAACATAGCGATCGATACTGGTCGCCTTGTCCACATTCATTATCGATCTGTCGAAGAGCTCTCTCCGATCCTTCGGATCATGGCAATCAAGATCATCAATGACGAGAATCAAATCACAACGATCATCTGCTCTTAGCGATTCAGTAAGCAGCTTCTCCATCTGCTGGGCAAGGCTTACACCTGTGTGCCCATAGCCCGGCTCTTGCGCTGGGCGTGGCCTATGCCTCCGTCTTATGGGGGACTTTCTTTCAAATGTGTGTTCCGAACCCATCCTTCTTAGGAGTGGGACCAAACCTCTCACTTCAGATTCTCCGCCTCCTGAGAAGACCCACACTACCACGGCCACCCCCCAACCGCGGGATTTCCCACCCTGTACAAGTCGCCTAGCTGCCAGCCTTCTTCCAGCCAGCCGGAAACGGCGTCCCTGCTAAGGCGCCTGGGCTTGAAGTGACTCAGACGGGCGGGATCCTGTTGAAAGCTGTATATGTATCCTCTGTCATCAAGCTGGTCAGTAAAATGATCCAATAGGTCCGGGCTATGTGTGGTCACGATTACCTGTGTTTTCTGCGCGGCGCTCTTGATCCACGCCGCCAGGAACGGCATCCAGGCCGGATGGATCCCCAGCTCGGGTTCGTCCAATACGATGAGCGATGGCAGGCGAGGAGAACTGAGAATGGCGGCCCAACATAACATGCGAATTGAGCCATCAGACATCTCATCCAGAAAGAATGGCTCCGAACAACCCTCCACGCGCCACTCCAGGAAAACAGAGCTCCTCCCTAGAGCCAGGGCGCGGATCTTTTGAGTGACAGGTAGAATGTCCCTGATCATGAGATTCAGCGACTCTTCAAACGCAAAGTCTTCGTGAATCAAGTTATATAGGACAAGAACCAGATTATCTCCCGAAGGTGACACGAACAGGTCTGAACGGCCTAATTTGGGGTCAGATGACTTTATCTCCTCCACATCCATGCTGTTTGCATTGTAAAACTTCCACGAAACGGTCGAGTCGATTAGTTTTCCCCGCGGCCCATAGAGAGGCACTGATCCAGGGGCCAAAATGCTGGATTCAAGTAGCCGGGGCAAAACCGAAAGTGCGAGTTCATTGTTCGGGATGTTCTTTATGCTCTCCAAATGGCCCTTTGGGTCAACCATCGTCCTTGTAATCGGCTCAGGAAAGTCTGACACGGAAATCACGCCGGAACCACTGCCGCCTTGTCCGCCCTGAACTCGATAAAATATACGGGGATCCGAATCACCGTTTCCAAGGGCGAGAAACTCTCTTTCTACAATGACGCCATGATACGCACGCGGAGCCAGTAGCTCGATTCCCAGTGTTGCCTCTTCTTTATGAAGCGCGAACTGATACTTGATTTCCACCTTGGCGGGCGCGTCGACGGTCCCATCCAGGATCTTGGCCCCTCCTAGCCGGGAAACAGCATTCTCAAAGCTGGTGCGGCCCCTCTGATCGCCCGCCCCGAAACCGGCTACACACTCCTGCAGAAACCTGAACAGCGAAATAACATTGCTCTTTCCCGATCCATTTGCGCCAATGAAGACAGTCAGCGGACCCAAATCGAGGCCTTCTTCCAGACGGATATTCTTGTAGTTCTTAGCTGTCAGTTTTGAAACCGAGACCTTGCCCATGGAATTCCCATTTGGTCGGCTACGCGTGCAAGAACTCCTTCGGCAGAGGGCTGCCAACAAGAAAGTTCAGTCCCTTCTGTGCGGCGCCGCACCTAAAACCCTCCCCGCTCTTCCACAAACGCCATCACCTCATCGTATGTCGGCATAAAGTTCGCGCAGCCGTGCGCCAGCACGACGATGGCCCCGCAGGCATTGCCCAGCCGGGCAGAACGCTGCCATCCCCAGTCATTGACATAACCGTAGATGAACCCGGCCCCGAACGCGTCCCCCGCCCCCAGTATATTGTAGATTTCAACCGGAAATCCCGGCACCTCCAGCACCTCGCCGCCGGCCAGATGCACCCGCGAACCAAGCGCGCCCACCTTCTCAACTACCGCCTCCGGCCCCAACGCCAGCAGCCACTCTATCGCCGCCTTAACATCCCCCTCAACCTTTGCATCCGATATCTGCGAGTGGGTCAGCGACATCTGGCTGGCGTCGCTCAGCACCGCGGCATTGATCTCGTCCTCCGTCCCGATCACCACATCCACGTTCGGCAAAACGGACCGCGCCACCACGCCGAACGCCCGCGGATCATGCCACTGATCCGGCCGGAAGTCGAGGTCGAAGACCACCGTCGTGCCCACCTGCTGGGAAAACTCCGCGCCGAACATCGTAGAACTCCGGCTCGGCTCCTTGCTCAGATTCGTGCCCGCGAACTGGAACACATTCGCATCCGCCACCGGCGCAGCCAGAACATCGTCTATCGTCAACTCTATATCCGCGCAGTTCTCCCGGTAATAGACCAGCGGAAAACGGTCCGGCGGCTCGATGCCGAGCACAACCGCGCTGGTGCGATGTCCAGGTTTGCGCGGGCTGAAACTGAAATCGACCCCCTCCTTCTCCAGAAAGTCGGCGATGAAATCCCCAACCGGATCCTCTCCCAGCCCCGTCACCAGCGCCGTCTTCAAGCCCAACCGCGCCCCGCCCACACTGATATTTGTCGGCGACCCTCCAACATACGCGGCAAAGCTGCCGATGTCCGAAAACCGCGCCCCCACATCATTGCTGTACAGGTCTATTGAGGAACGACCCATGTGCAGCGAGTCATACTTTCTCTTACTGTTTTCCATCGTCATTTCTCTGGCTTCTCCGGGCCCAATCAGGCGACTGCGAACCCCCGCCACCCGCGTTGACATACGTTGATGGTTCAGTACAGGGGCAGCCTCTCGTCCATCCCTGCATAACTGTCCTTTACCCAACCGTAATTCGGGTCCTCCTGGTTTGCCAGACTCTGCGCGCTGCCCGCCAACACATTCAAATAATACGTGGTGTAGCCCGGCATGCTCACGACGGGATGATACCCCTCAGGCACCAGCACCGCCTCATTGTGGCCGACCCGCACAAGTGCATCAATCGGATTGCCCGCAGCATGCATCGGCGAGTTTTCGTCCGTATAGACCCTCTGGTACGCAAACCCTTCAGGCCGGTCGATCCGATAGAAATAGACCTCCTCCAAATCAGCCTCGACCAGCTCCCCCGCTTCGCCCTCAATGTGGACGTCGTGCTTGTGCGGCGGATAGCTGCTCCAGTTGCCGCTCGGCGTGTAGACCTCCACCAGCACAATTCTGTGGACCGGCGAGCCCGGCGGCAGCAGGTCGTTGATCTGGCGGCTCACGTTGTCTCCCCCGCGAATGCTCACGGCCACGTCCTCCGGACGGATCAGCCATGGTTCGTGGTCCTCAGAGGTCGGCGTCCACGTAACCGCAAATTCGCCCGCCTCCTCCGCCGTGATCGTAAGGCTGGTCTGTCGCGGCAAATAAAGCGCATGCGCAGCGCCGCTGAATACATCAGCCCGCCCGCCCATCCCAGTCCAGCTGCCTCTGTCACTCTCGACTCGGTAACGTCCGGTCAAATTGACAAACGCGAACTCGTTTTCGCCCGTGTCGAAGGACCACGCTTCTCCTTCGCCCAACCTTCTCGCCTGAAAGGATATGTACTCCCATCCAGCGCTTTGGGGCGTCACCGATAAGATCAGACCCGGGTCCTCGCCATCGGTCTGCGGCCTCACCAGCACATTTTCTGCCGTGTAACGCATTCTTGCCTTCTCTCCTTGGTCTGACGCGATAATTTCCTGCAATGAATCCGGCTCTCAATCCGTCGTTGTCATGTCTTCGCCCTACTCATGTCTGCTTGCTCTCTCGCATGGCGAATCTCCCGAAGTCGAGCGGCTCGGTCGGATGTCCCAACTGAGCCAGTACAGGAGTCATCTGACTGCGATGTTCAGTGGCGTGATTGAATACGTGACGCAGAACGTCGTCCACTCTCAGTTCATATGCCGTGCCTTCGATGTTGCGGTACAGGAGAAAGTCATTGAACCTGCTGTTCGTCAAGCTGCCAAGGAAATCCCCCCACGCATCCCACAGGGGGACCCACGCCGCCCGAACTTCGTCGAAAGAGGCAAACTCGGAAGCCCCGGGCAATTCGGGTGGACTGAATCCCTCCAGCCGCTGCAGCCACACTTTCTCCGCGCCGTAACTATGAGCTGTCAAGCCATGGAGCGACTGCCAGAAAAAGGGGCGTTCCGCGAGATAATCCGCCTCCGAGAGCGCCTCCAGGCTCGGAAAGACCCGCCGCCAAGCCCACTTGTTGTATTCAAAAAGCCTGTTTACGGATTGAACAGACATTAGATTCATCCTTATGAGTCTTGGTTGCGAGTCGTCTTCAGTTGCAGCTTCCCTGCACCGTTCACCCGACCTGTAAATTGATTCGTGTGGGGTATGGGGCTAGCTTGGCCCGCCTCATTCCCACACGGCCGGCGTCTGCAGCAACCACAGGAACCTTATAGCACGCAGAGTCTGAAATGTCAATCACCTTCCAGGTGTCCTGTTTGCCATCCAGATCCTTGATTGCCAGCAAAAGCTGCCCCCGGGCTCCAGCGATATTCCCCCGACGTAACCCGAAATTTCCGCCTGTCCTGCCTTGCCCCTTGTCGTTGCCCATCGGCAAATACGCGCCCCGCCTCCCCCTGTAGGGGCGCCCCATGTGGGCGCCCTCCCCGCCGATCCCCCATGCACCGTTGCCGTTCTTCGCGCCTCTTCGCGTAACCACCGAACGACTTCCCTGGAGCGCGCGCCAAATGCGCGCCCCAAACGGACGCCGCCTGTATTTCATTTTCCGGGAAGTGGAGGCTCGCGCGCAGCCCTCGGACCGCGCGTCAGCAACCTGAAGATCAGACCAGCCAAACGAGCTTACTGTCTCTCGGTAATGGCAAAATAGGCATAATCCAGCGGTTCGGTCGGATGTCCCAACTGTGCCAGAACCGGTGTCATCTGGCTTCGGTGCTCAGTGCCATGGTTCACGACATGGCGCAAAACATCATCCAGCAATATGCTGAATCCGGCGCCCTCGTCATTGCGATAGGTGACAGTACTGGTGAGCGAGCTCGATTCCAACGAACCGAGATACGCCTGCCACGCGTCCCACAGAGGTTCCCACGCACTGTGCAAAGCCGCGAACGTTGGGAACTCCCCGGCTGTCGCCGGCTGCGGCGAACGGCCGTCCCTGGATCGGAGCAGCCAATTCCTCTCTGAGCTGAAACCGTGGACAGCCAGCCCATGCAGAGAGTGCCAGAAGAAAGGGCGCTCAGCGTAATACTCTTCTTCCGGAAGCGCCGCCAAACTTGGAAACACTCTCTTCCAGGCCCACATGTTGAAGGCGAATAGCCGACCTGCAGTCTGAACAGCCATTGACGCAGTCCTCTCGTTTTCTTATGTTCGGAGTGTATGCGAATCCAACTCTTACGCGCTCTTGCGCTTACTGTCCTGGAGGCGAGCCGCCTGGCGTACACGTTGCCATGTCTCGCCATACGCCCTTTCGCTCTGCGCCCGCAGCCTCTGCCTGGAATCCTCGGAAGGCGAAACCAAAATGACCAAGCCTCTACTGTATGCCTGCCTCAGTCCCGGCGCCACACACTCCCAGTCCGCGGCAATTCTGCCAGCGGCCCGTCCGCCGCGGCCGCGCCGCGTTCGCGCAGAAAATCAACTGCCTGCCGCAATACCCTCTCCGCTGACAAACTGCTGGTGTCAATCACCAGGTCCGCCGAATTGCGCGCATGCCCAAGCCGTTTCAACTCCGTCCTGCGCCAGGGCTCGTCCCAGCTCACGTCGGGACGCCTCTCACCTTGGGCTGCCAGGTCCGCATCCAGAAATATCAGCCACCTTGGCGGCCGGATACGCTGCCACATGTCTTGTACCTGGCTGTGCTCCTGGGCAACAGGGCGGGCATTGTAACCCAACTCTCTCAGCCCTGCCACAAGTGTCGATTTGCCGGCCGCGCTCACACCTGCAATCTTGACAAGGTCCAAATTCACTTAGGCCGCCCCCATCGGCGGTCAGAATAACGCACACGCAATCCAGCTCAGTCAGGATAATCCTATATGGGCAGCGTGATTTCCATCTGGCGGATCTTCTGCTCCCTCTCATGAGTTCCAACCATGATAGCCAGGACCGTCGAGTCGTCCTTTGGCCGCCCCTTGTCCTGCTCCATAGCCGCCTCTAAGATGCTGTCGGCGATCCCCTTGGCGCCGCCTATCGCGGAAGGAGCGCCGCCGCTCCCATTCAGCCTGGCCGCCCCGGCTACATCCATGGACCCGCCGCTGCGGCGCCCCGCGCTCCAGATTCCATCCGTAAATACCACAGCCGTCAAACCGGGCGCAAGCGGCAGTTCAACGATATTGGGTTTTGTATTTCGATAAATGCCAATCGCGTCGCACGGTTCGTCCAGCCACTCCGTTCTGCCATCCTGCTGAACCAGTACAGGGCAGCGGCTGTTGCGGCTGAGAACAAGCGTCTCCGTTACCAGATCGACGCTCGCAATGACCAGCTCCGCGCTGACCTTCCCGCCCCGGTTGGTGCGCAAATAATCGTGTGTAGCCCGCGCCACCGCGCCATCCCGCACACCTTCAGCGATCAAGCTCATCGCCTTCCGCGCCACCACGTTGCTGATCGCTTTCGCGCTCCGGCCGCTCCGCTGGCCGTCGGAAACGACGATGCTGATACCGCCGTGCGGGCGCTCCACCACCTCCACCGTATCCCCGCTCTCGCTCGCCGCGTATTTCGCGACCTTCGCTACGGCGATCTGGATTTCAAGTCTTTTCATTTGCCGAGAGAGCCCCCCACAAAGGCACTGACCCCCGCCGCGACACCGGCCGAGCCGCCCATGCAAAAAAATGCGTCTTCCGGCGCAGCCAACTGCGCCTGATCAAACAACGCTGCCCACTCCATATTTGCCTGGCATAAAAGCACACTTAAAGTCAAAAGTCAATCAATCACGCGCAATACAAGCTGTCCTGCTCCGGGGTCGTCCGGAAAAGGCGGCTTCAGATTCCACTCCAGACTCGATGAGTCCTGGAGAAGCAAGCTGCAAAACTCAGTGGAATCCCCCAAAGAAGTATCCAACCTCTCCCCCGCCTCTCCCAACCCCCAAGATGCCCACCCCGCGGCCCATCCCCATCCCCGCCACCCCCTGACGCCTACCCCACAATGTTTACAATTCCCATCACCCCCCCAAGACCCTTCCGCGCGCCCGCCCATCCCCCAAATCCCCATAATCCCCCCAAATCCCTGTTCAGACAGCAGCCAGTTTCCCCGCCACCCCACTATCCACTGTCCACTGCAGTTTGACACCTGGACCGCCCTAAATGATAATTTCCGAAACTGGTCACAGGAGACGCAACAATGAAAATCACCCGCATCGACACGCATCTGACGGAACTGGCTAACCGCTCCATCCCCTTTGTCGTCGTCCATACCGACGAAGGCATCCACGGCGTCGGCGAACCCTTCTCGTGCGGGCCCGACGGCGCAACCGTCGCCGCCATCCACGACCTGGAAAAATGGCTGACAGGACGCGATCCCCGCGACATCGAAGGCCTCTACCATCTGATGTACGCCGGAGGCCGCTTCCCCGGCGGCTCAGTAGTCAACGCCGCCATCAGCGGCATCGAACACGCGCTCTGGGATATCGCCGGCAAGGCCGCCGGTCTGCCCGTCTACAGGCTCGTCGGCGGCAAAGCCCGCAATCGCGTCCGCGTCTACCAGAGCATTGGCGGCAACACGCCCCAAGAGGCGGCAGAGGACGCCATCCGCCTCATCCAGACCTATGGTTACACCGCCCTCAAAATGGGCCCCCTCCCGCCCGGCTGGCACCAGATGCCTTGGAACCGCGCCCTGCGCGAGACAGAACGACGCGTCGCCGCCGTCCGCGAAGCCGTGGGACCCGATATCGATATCGGCCTGGACCCCCACGCCCGCATCCTCGAAATCGGCCGCGCCGCCCAGCTTTGCGAGGTAGTCGCCCCCTACCGGCCACTCTTCGTCGAAGAACCACTCCGACCCGAAAACTATGACGCGCTCGCCAAACTCAGCCAGAAGGTCAACGTCCCCATCGCTACCGGCGAAATGCTCTACACACGACACGAATTTCGCGAGCTGCTGGGCCACCATGCCGTCGACATTATCCAGCCCGACATCTGCATCACCGGCGGACTCTGGGAAATGAAAAAGATCGCCTCCATGGCCGAGGCGCACTACGCCAGCGTCGCCCCCCACAATCCTTGCGGACCGGTCGCCACCGCCGTAAATGTCCATTTCGCGGCCAGCACCTCCAACTTCCTGATCCTCGAATACAAGGCTGACGAGGGCCGCCGCGCCGAAATCGTCGACGAACCCGTCAAGCTGATCGACGGCTACCTGGAACTGCCAAATCGCCCCGGCCTCGGCATCGACCTCAACATCGACGCCCTCGCCTCGTACCCGGGCCGCCCCTGGCACAGACCGTTTCTCATCCGCCCCGACGGATCCCTGGCCTACCAGTAAATCCGTCGCCAAAGCAACGATTTCAGGTTGCCGCCGCCAACCATTGCGATGGCCCTGTCGCAGGGCAATTTCCAGTAAGGAGCCGGGCGGCCCGCTCACAGCCGATGTCCTGCTTCAGACGCAACGCGGGCCTGAAGATGTCGAAACGCACGACCCGAACGAACGGACGCGGACCTTACAAGGTCCCCCGACCAGCCTCCCCCTACCAGCTGCCGTTCGCAGAGAAAACTTATACGAACTCCAATCGCAGGCCGCACGCCAAGGATAAACCCCATGCGCGCAATCGTAGTTGATAAGACCCAGTCTGGTCACCGGCTCGTATGGCAAGAAACCGAAGAGCCAATCGTAAATCAGGGAGAAGCGCTCGTTTCCATTCATGCAACGACGCTGAATCGCGCCGATCTCTCGCAGGCCGAAGGCAACTACCCGCCCCCGCCTGGCGCGCCCGACATCATGGGCCTGGACATGGCAGGAGAGATCATCGAAACCGGCGCAAACGTTGAAGGATGGCAGGTGGGAGATCAGGCCTGCGCCCTCCTGGCCGGAGGCGGCTACGCCGAACGAGTCGCCGTCGACCAGCGCCTCCTCATCCCCATTCCCCCCGGCTGGTCGCTCCTAGAAGCCGCCTGCCTGCCGGAAGTCTACCTGACAGCCTACGTCAATATATTCATGGAAGCGGGATTCCAACGGGGCGAAACAGTCCTCATCCACGGCGGCGCAAGCGGGGTGGGCACCGCAGCAATTCAGCTGGTAAAGGGAGCGGGCGGCCGCGTCATTGCCACCGCGGGCCGCCCCGACAAAGTGGAAACCTGCCTGGAACAGGGCGCGGACCTGGCCATCAACTATCGCGCGGAAGACTTCGCCGCCCGTACAAAAGAATTTACCGGCGGCGAAGGCGTCGATATCATATTGGATATGGTGGGGGCAGACTACCTCGAACGCAACGTCAGCCTGCTCAAAGTGAAGGGGCGGCTGGTCTTCATCGCCACGCTTGGCGGGGCCGAAGCCGCAATCGACATCCGCCAACTCATGGGCCGGCGCGCCCGGCTCATTGGCTCTGTTCTGCGTGCGAGGCCTGTCACCGAAAAGGCGGAAATCATCAGCCGCTTCCGACAACAGTTCTGGAGCCAGATCGAAGAAGGCGCGATCCGGCCCGTCATTGACACGGTGATGGAGGTGGCCGAGGCCCATGCCGCGCACGAACGCATGGCCGCCTACGAAAACATCGGCAAGATCGTCCTCAAAGTGCGCTGAGTTCCTCGATCAACGACCGAACCGCCTCCTCAATGGCGGCCAGCGCCGTTTCTGCGTCCGTCACATCCAGGTCATGCACACGCCAGTACCTGATGCCGTCGGCCCAATCAGGATAAAGCGCCTGCATCATTGGCCGGTGTTCAACCTCATTCACCGCAACCGTTACGTCGGCCTCCATCAGATCCGATCGCTGCAAATCCATCGGCATTCGCAGCTCGGCCCCCAGCTCGATGCCGTGCGCCCGCAGCCGGTCTAACGCATACCTGGACATGGCGCCCAGGTTCTCCTGGCTTGGCTGCAAACCCCGGCTGCTCGCCTGCCATGCCAGCCCCCGCTGCCGGCACAGCGCATTGAAGAAATGCTCGGCAAAACGGCTGCGGTAATAGTTCCCGGTGCAGAGAAATAGCGCTGTGCCGCCCATGGCCGCCGCGTCCCCTTGTCTACCGTCGCTTGCGCAGGGTTACGGCTTGAAACGCTGTGGACGCCTGCTCTTCCTTGCCAATCACCTCAAAGGATAGCACCTCGAAGAACTGCCCCAGGACCGACCGCAACGCCTCGTCCGTGTAATGGGAATAGAATCGCTTTGGCTCATAGCTGTCCTCTTCCCGCACGCCCTCAAAGTCCTTGCCCCCGCGCGTGCCAATGAACAGAAGACCCCCAGGCCTCACGACCCGCCGGATCTCCCGCAGAACCTCCCCGAAGTCCGCTTTCGGCACATGCAGAAGACAGTTCTGGGCGAAGAGGCTGTCGAAGTGGCCGTCCGCAAAGTCGAGCCGCAAAAAGTCCATCTCGTACGCCTCCAACCCTTTCGCACGGCAGTAGCGAACCATCTCCAATGACAGATCCGTGCAGACCACTTTGAGGCCCGCCTCCTGAAAGAAGAGCCCTGCCTGGCCCGTGCCCGCCCCGATCTCCAGCAGCGACGCTACGTTTTCGGCCTGCAAGCGCCGCAGAAACTGAGACCACAACGCCTGCCTCCATTCCAGGACAGGTCGCTTGTCTCGTTGCTCGGCCTGGGCATCGTACGCGCGCCTGAGTGCGGTTGTGACCGAGTTGTAGTCTGCCACAGAGTACTCCTCTGCCGGTCCTTCTCAGGACGGGTCGTCCTCACCCAACACAGACTGTTCGAAGAAACCAGGGCCAGGCTGCGCCAGCATGCGTGCCAGGGGCCGCAGTTCCATCCACCACTGTTCCAAGGGGCGCTGATGATATTCGTCCATCAAACGGGGGATCCGGTACAAGGGTGTGGCGTTTACGTCGCCTTCCTGAATGCCCAGGCAAACAGCCCCAGCCTCCGAATATCTCTGTCGTCCTCGTTGGCTCGCCGTTTCTTCAATCCGCTGCACCGCCTCCCACGCCAGTCGCGCCGCCAGGATGCGGTCAAACGGGGACGGGTTGCCCCCCTGCTGCAGGTGCCCAAGTATTGACTGCCGCACCTCGAACAGATCGCCTCCCTCTTCTTCAAAGAGCGCGGCAATGAAAGAGGTCGTATAGAACGAGTTGGCCGTCTCGTTCCGGATCATCAACCCCAAACGCTTCCCCTGCTGGAATCCCTGCTTCAACAGCTCGATATCCCGTTCGAGGTCCTTGAGCGTGATCCCCTCCTCGTGCAAATAGACGCGTTCCGCGCCCGTGGCGATGGCGCTCATCAACGCCAGGTAACCGCAGTAACGGCCCATCACCTCGACAATGAAACACCTGTTCAATGCCACTGCAGACTGCTTGATCTTGTCCACCACCTCTACGATGCTGTTCAGAGCGGTGTCGGCGCCGATGCTCAGCTCCGAGCCGGGCAGGTTGTTGTTGATACTGGCCGGTATGCAGATCAGAGGAATATCAAACGCCGGAAAGTTATGCCGCTCTTCATACAGTCGGTGTACCGCGTGGTACCCGGCCCAGCCGCCAATCATGACGATCGCGTCGACCCGATGCTTCTCGAGCGCCTGCGCCGCAGCGTACAGCTCCGCGCCTTCCGGCGTCTTGCGGCTGCTCCCCAGCTCCGATCCCCCCGTCGGCGCCCATCCGTTGACAGTCATCCAGTTCATTTCCTGAATGTCGTCGTCAATCAAGCCCCGAAATCCCCACTTGACGCCCAGCGGTATATGGCCGTTGTCCTCCAACATCCGCACAACCGCACGCGTCGCGGCGTTCATCCCCGGCGCCGGCGCCCCGCCTGTCATGACGGCAACACGCATCCGCCTCTTATTGGGCTGCGGCGGGCGCGGGTTGGCTCGAATCAGCGTCCGCAATATGCGGAAAGAGTCCTTATACGCCTTCCCCCGGTACTCCATCGCCTCATCGAATCTGCATTCATGGATGCAGCGTCCCACTCTGTGCGTCTGCTCCACGCACTCCGTCAACGAGCTGTGAACAATCTTGTTGTTCTCGATGCCAAGCAGCACCGCCTCGTCGCTCGGCTTGGCGTTCAGCACAGCTTCCGCCGCGGCCGCGCCCAGCAACGTCGCCAGCACTCTGTCAGAAGCGCTGGGTGAACCGCCGCGTTGCACATGACCAAGTACCGTCACCCGCGCCTCTTCGCCCAGATACTTGGTCAGCACCTCTTCGACGTAGGCGCTGGAAATCGGGTTGCCGTGACGGTCCTGCGCCCCTTCCGCCACAACCACAATGCTGTCCCGCCGGCCCATCTCGCGGCCCTTGCGCAAGATCGAGCACATCCTCTCTTCCCACGCATCCAGATTGGGCGGGCTTTCCGGAATCAGCGCGAAATCCGCCCCCGAAGCCAGCGCGCCCATAAGCGCCAAATGCCCGCAGTGGTGCCCCATCACCTCGACTACAAACGCCCGTTGATGACTGGCCGCCGTGCTGGTGATGGCGTCAAGCGCCTCGGTGATGCGGTGCAGCGCCGAGTCCGTCCCGATCGACAGATCCGTCCCAAACATGTCATTGTCGATCGAACCCACCAGACCTGCGACTCCAAGAAACCCGTATTCTTCCTCGACCGAAGGGTCCAGTCGCCCTTCCGCCACCAACTCTCCCAGTAAATCGCGCCACTCCTCCCGCAAAACCTGCGCGCCTGTCAAACTCCCGTCGCCGCCGATCACGATCAGTCGATTGATCCCCTGCAGGAGCAGGTTGCGCACCGCCTCCTTGCGCCCTTCCCTCTTCAGAAAATCAGGGCTTCTGGCAGTTCCCAACAGAGTGCCGCCCTGTTGCAGCACGCCGCCAACAGAGTCCCAATTGAAGGGGCGGATCTGATCTCCACCTTCAATCATGCCCTGGAATCCTTCGTATATCCCGAATACCTGCGCGTCCCTTTCCAGCGCGGCGCGAACGGCCGAGCGTACGGCCGCATTCATGCCTTGTGCGTCACCGCCACTCGTAAGGACGCCGAGTCGGACTGTTTTCGTCATCTGCCGCCCTCCTGTCGCGGCCACTCTCCTCCGCTGCCCCGCCTCTCCGCGACGCAGCCTGGTTCGCAGAGATTATAGCATGTGGCGCCCACTTCTCGCATCTCCCTTTTACATGCCATACCTCTCACCTTTCAAATGATCACCCTACACCAAAAAAAGTCCCGCCTCTGCTCCCCGCCAACCAAGCCCTTTCCAACAACCCCGTCACGCCCAAACCGGGCCAAACCCCTCCCAGTCGCTCCGCCAAATCCCCGCCCCGCGTAGCCTCCCCGTCCCGACGCCTTCTGACCACTGACCACCGACCACTGACCACTGAAGCAAGGTTGCAGTAATCCAAGGGTAGCCAGAAGTTTGCCTCGATATAGGACCGCACCTTCGAACCTTCCATCGTTGTCTCACATGCCCGCAAGTGGTAGAATGTCCCGTGACAGGAAGTACGCTTCGAAGGGAGACGCATGAAGGACACCGAGACGACCGGGACGCCCGCCCAGTTCGGGGGCGCCGCGATGCCCCCACGCCGATCTAGCGAAGAGACAGCCCGCTTGGGCGACGAAATATATGAACGAGTCATCCGTCCCCAGGTAGAGGCCGACCACCACGGGGAATTTGTCGCGATCGACGTTGACAGCGGAAGCTGGGCCCTCTCCGACGACCTTAGAACGGCAGCGAAACGACTCCGCACGCAGCGCCCTGGCGCGATTGATGTCTGGTTGCTCCGGGTTGGGCACCGGGCGCTGCATCACTTTGGGGGTCGTCCCATTCGAGGCGCAGAGTGACAGAAGGCGTTGTAAACGGCGCCTATGAGCCGGTCTTGCTCCTGACCCTACAAGTTCCGTCGGGGCAGGCAAGGGAAATCGAAGCGATAATTGACACCGGCTTCACCGGGTTCCTGACCGTTCCGCCAGCGTTGGCGGCGGAGTTGGGATTGGCCCTTGAGGGTACCAGCCGGGCAACCCTTGCCGACGGCAGCGAAGTGACCTTCGATGTATACGATGTCGCGGTGGTCTGGGACGGCCAGACAAGATATGTCCTCGCCGACGCCGCCGATACGACGCCTCTCGGGGTATGCGGTTGCTGGACCGCCAAAACCTGAACATCGACGTAAAGGACGGAGGCCGCGTCGTCATCCAAGCCCATGAGTAGCCGGAGTCCCCCTCGATTCCACCCTTACTCGTCGCGACGGCGAATGCGCAATCCAACAATGTCCCGGCAACCCATCCTGTACCGATTAAGATCCACAGATTTTCCTTCACGAACTCCTTGACCTGCTCCGCTCCAATTAAGGGAGGCGACTTCCCGCAAGCAGTCCCCCTTCCCTTCCCCCCTCAGTTCCCCCTGCCCATTTCAGGGCAATCGCATCTAAATTGGGTCGAAGAATGGGTAAGATGACGTAATCGAGACGATTTGATACGATTGAGAGTCCTTTCACCAGACAAGGGGGGACTCATGTCGGACAAAAAGGGTGTATCACTGGTTGAACACTTTGAGGAATTGGAAGATCCTCGTGTTGAACGCACAAGGATCCATCGATTAAGCGACATCATCGTGATTGCGATATGCGCAGTCATATGTGGAGCGGACAACTGGGTCGAGGTAGAGGAATTTGGACAGGCCAAACGGGACTGGTTGGAGGCGCTGCTGGGAATACCGAACGGAATTCCATCGCATGATACCTTTGGCCGAGTCTTTGCCATGCTGGATGCGGAGAAGTTTGAGGCCTGCTTTGTGAAATGGGTGCAGCATTTGCATGAATTGACGCAGGGACAGTTGCTGGCGATCGATGGGAAGACGGCTCGTCGTTCGCATGACCGGAGGCAGAAGAAGAATCCGCTGCACCTCGTGAGTGCGTGGGCAACGAGGAGTCGGCTCGTGCTGGGGCAGACCAAGGTGGAGGAAGAGAGCAACGAGATCACGGCAATTCCTGAACTACTGGAGATGTTGGAGCTATCTGGTTGCATCGTGTCAATCGATGCGATCGGCTGTCAGAAAACAATGGGATTTATGTATTTAACTTCACACGAATTTTCGTGGCCTTGCACTATTAGAGGAACGTTATCTTGCATTGTTTCTTTTACGTGAACAAAAACGACCGCGTTGTGATTAACGCGGTCGTGGGTTTATGTAGTGTGAGCTATTTAGTTGATAGGAGGCAGGCGCGAGGTGACGTAGAAGAGTTGCAGTACGATGAAGGGTATTCCGACCATAACGATCCATTTGACCCAGCGCATGTCTGCTTCTAAATGTGTAAGCCGTTCATCAGTGCTTGCATTTTTATTTTTCTTTGCCATGGTTTTCTCTCCGGGGGCTATCGTAGTCATGCCCATTAGCCTAGCGTATTTTGCTTGATTTGTCAAGCGATGTTTGCAAGGCCACCATCAATTTTGGCCTCGCCTTTAACGAGCGATTATGACGTGATTTTAGTGTAGCGTGATCAGTAGTCACCGCGTATTTTTTTTACCCTATAGAGAAATTAAAATTTGGCAAGTTACAAAGGATAAGATCGCGGCGCGCAAAAAATTTGATTTTGCACGCCGCGATTTTTTAGGGTATATCGTGGGTCTAGGTCTGGCCGTAGTACTGCGCTAGCAAGGCCGCCAGCCCTACCTTCATTGCGAGTTCAAGTGTTTCGTCCCTGCTTTTGCCAAGATACACGCTCAGTTCGCACACTTCGCTCAAGTCGTCGTCGCTGACTTGCACCGTCAGGGTTTCTCCTGGTGGCGTCGGCTCGGCCCTCACTTTCTCAATCAAACTGCGCAAAGCGTCCTGACTGAAAAGTTCATTAAAGTCGTCGTCGCTGAATCGTTCCATGCCACCCTCCTTTAGTCCCCGCAGGGATCAACAGAGCGCAAACACAGTTTTCACTCTTCATACGTCTCGACCGAACAATACTTAGGCAAAGGCTTCGGTCTGGAGTCAAGAACAATTCCAGGTGGATACTGCACGACGCGAAAGGCTTTACATCTCCAGCAACGTTCGTATTCTATGTACCCACTTGGGTAATGATCCGTGTGCGATATGTACCAATCGTGTTAGCGTTGTTCGTCTTGTTCTTCCATTATACTTCAGCCTTCAATGCTTCGCGATGCGTGTTAATCTGTATCTGAGCGTGTTCTTCCATGATTTCTTTCATGGTTATTTCTTCGCCTTCGACGCCCCGATAGTCTGCCCTTCTGAGAATGAAAGTTATCTCCTTCAAGTCAATTCCATCCGCGTATAGTTGAAGAATAAGGGCACGTCGTGCTGGCGTCTCTTTCCGATACTTTGCTCGTAACTCTTCCTTTCTCTTTTTGGCACTTGAACCGCTGGCTACTATTACCCAAATTAGAACCAAGAGTACTATCACCACGATTACAATTTCCACGACGGTGCCTCCTTGTTGGGTAAGAAGAATGGACGCTTGCCACAGCAGTCTATTCCGATCTCATAGACCAACAAGGAGGCGCAATGCGCACTCCCCTGATATGAGATCGAAACGCCCCGATGGGGCATACTGCTGTGGCAAGCGTCAACTTAACACGATTATTCGGTTGCGTCAACTGTCCAACAAAAAAGCCACCGCTACTTTTGCGATGGCTTTGTATTTGGCGAGAACACCACGGTTATGATACTCTTGCCTGTGTTGAAGGCCCTGTAGCTCAATCGGAGAGAGCGTCACAGTCGCATGTGGAGGTTGCGGGTTCGATTCCCGCCAGGGGCCTTCTCTTTTAGTCTTTCAGGTGTCCTCGTCTTTCTTCTTTTCCTCGTCAAACAAATCGGGTTGACGCTTGGGCTTTTTGGGTTTTGGCTTCTCCTTTTTCTCACTTGGCCTGTAATCAATCACCTGCTTGGCGATGAAGTCGAGGCGTCTGCGGTCAATTCTCCTGCCCTTTTCTTCCATTGATCCCTCCCGCTTGACTTCTTGATTGTGAACTGGTACGGTGTTGGCGGGGTCTGGTTGTTCCGAGTTTGTATCGTGTGCGACTCGGAACGGTCAGTCCCCTTTCGCGGTCAGTTCCTTGTACGTCAACCGTTTGCCAATGGCGTTAGAAAGCAGGTCATCCATTCTGTCCATGAAGTGATTGTACACCTTCTTACCATTGAGTCGAAACGTGAATTCGTTGACGTATCGCTCCATGTTTTTCTTCGACCAATGGTGGTAGATGCCCTTGTAACCACGTTTTAGCACCGACCACACACTCTCTATCCCGTTTGTGCTCACGTCTCCTTCCGCGAATTGCCAGTTGGAATGGTTTACTGTTCTGTGTTTGTACCACTTGTTCAGCTTGTGATACCCATTGTGGTCGTCAGTGTAAACGGTCGAGCCTCGTTCCACGTTGCGCAGCACCTCGCTGGACATTCGCTTCGTTGACCTGTCAGGGACAGGGTAGGCGATAACTCTGCCAGATTCGCGCTCACGCATTCCCAACACGATTTCCTTTCCGCCTAGCGGTCCAGGTGGCAGCTTCTTTTTCTTCTCATAGTGCATGTTCGTCTTGCTGCCACCAACAAACGTTTCATCCACCTCAATTGTTCCATCCATTCGTTCAGCCAAGATGTCGCACGCCTCACGCAATCGGTGAAGCATGAACCAAGCGGTTCGTTGCTGTACTCCCAACTCTTTAGACAACTGTACACTGGAGATACCCTTACGTGAAGTATCCAACAAGTAGATGGCGTAGAGCCACTTGTTGAGTGGGACGTGCGACCGTTCGAAGATGGTGCCAGTACGAACCGTGAACGTTTTGCGACAACTACTGCACAGGTGATACGGTCTGCGCTTGAGTCGTTTAACCTTGTTGGAATCGCAACCGGGGCAACACACACCCGTTTCTCCCCATCGCAAATCCTCAAAGTAGTCGATGGCAGCACTTTCATCCGGGAACATCTCGAAGAAATCGAATACGCTGATCGTCGTGTCCGCATTTTTCTGATCCATCACGCGCCCCTTTTTAGCTATTGGCATGTCGTCACAGCTAGGTTACAATGTGAACATGCACTGCCACAAAACAGCATTGGATTTGACACCAGTGCATTGTCGAACATTATAGCATATACTGGTCAGCTTGTCAAATTCGAGGCCAGACGAGCCAGATGATGTGTGTTTCCCTATTTCAAAGGAGAATAGCATGTCTATAGCAGCTATTTTGCGTCACAATCAACTTGCCCCGCGTTTAAGGGTTGTTGCGCAGGAAGCAGCGCGATCCTCTGCTTTGGATACTGCGGTAGCAGAGATCGCAAGAACAAACAGTCTTAAACCAGCTTTTGATGCGCTGAAAGAGTCGGTTAGTTTGGCACCTCTCTTCGAGGAGATAAACCAATCAACTAGGCTATTTCCGAGAAATTACCTAGTTGATGGCGTTACCGGGGGCAGTGTTACTCAGCATGAAGTTGATGACGTGATCGATTATCAAGATGCCACACGCCCAATGTACCCATCCTGCTACCCTGAATTTGGCGAATTTTGGCCCAGTTTGCGGTGAGACGTGTCGTCGGGAGTCACCAAATGAGGCAACTCAAGTGTCGCAAACACAAGCAATTCAATGCTGGCATTGTAAAAATCAGTAGTAATGTCCTCCTCCTTCATTGCCCCGCTTGCGGAATTTCCGGTGCCATCCTCGTCCCCTCCCCCAAATTGCCCGAAGATTTCAATAGCTTTCTCATAGAAAAGTTGGAGAGCCTCGGTCCCCTTCCCTTCCTTGATAAAGATGGAGTCCCCGTGCTGCACGATCCTACTGGCAAAGATTTCGATCCACTCAAATACTTTTGGATCACCTCTTAATTGAAACACCTTGCCTACAATTATATTCTGCTCTTCGTTCATGTTTACTCTCCTTTCAGAGTAAGTGATGGTACTACTTACGTATGAAAGAAAAAGAAACAATGTTCCTATTCATCTCCTATAAGTTAAAAGCGCAGCACGTTCATCCACAGCATTTCACAAGGCGAAATTTGTGAAGTTAAATACATAAATGCCAAAACAATTGCGCATCAGATTACAGAGGACGGCGCTGACTACGTTCTTGCGCTCAAAAAGAATCAACCGCAGTTGCATGAAGCTGTCGAGACCATGTTCACACTGGAGAAAGAGAGTGAATTTGCCAATGTTGACCACGACTTCCACCAGACGATAGAAAAAGACCACGGTCGCATCGAAACCAGGCGCTGTTGGGTTATCTCTGACCTTGATTTCCTCGCCTACATGGACCCGGACCAAGAGTGGTCACAACTGCAGAGCCTCGTCATGGTCGAAGCCAAACGACAACTTCCAGAAGGCACTTCGTATGCAACTCGATACTTCATCTCCAGCTTGCCTCCCGACGCCAAAATGCTCTTGCATTTCACCCGCAGCCACTGGAGCATCGAGAATTCAGTCCACTGGGTCCTCGATGTCGCCTTTCGCGAGGACGACAGTCGCGTCCGTCAGGGCCATGCACAGCGAAACCTGGCCATCTTACGCAAACTGGCCCTAAACCCCCTACGCAAAGAGAAAAGCGCCAAAGTCGGTATTGCCGCCAAACGGAAACGAGCTGGTTGGAAAACTGACTATCTGCTGAAAGTTCTCTCCCAATAAGATGCGATTGCCCTGCTTCCCTACTTGCTAAGCGAATCCAAAGTGTTGGCGGCAAGCATCCGATCAGTGGCGGCCCCAGGCCAGACAACGGTCTGGCCCCGCTCGCCGGACGATCGTCTGGGATACATCTCCCCCTGTTCACCCGTCCGCGCCCAGCTTCCGTTGCAGGCGGGTCAGCCGGTGACGCAGTTCAGTCTGGACCTGCGGGGACCGCGCGTGGGGCGGGGACTGCTCCTGTTCGTGCAACGCCCACCGGGTCCACATGGCCGCTTGCGCCAGGTCGCCGCTGTGCCATTCGCAGAACTTTGCCAGTTCTACGTAGGGGCGGCTGTCTGGGGCGCTCCCCGCGCCGCCCACCGTCGTCAGCCACTGCTGCCAGACGGCCGCTGCCTCTTCCCAGCGCCGCTGTCGTTTGAGCAGACGGCCCAAACCGTCAAACGACTCAGCCAGGTGCGCACGGCCGCTGAGCGCCTCCAGCGCGGCGCGGAAAAGCGTCTCAGCGCGGTCCAGCCGCTCCAGCTCCTCCTGCAGCCGCGCCATGCTCAGCAGGTCGAGCGGCTGCAGATGGCCGGCGCCCGCGGCGGTCGGTTCGGCGAATACGCTGCAGACCACCTCCGTCAACGCCGCCATCGAAATGATATCCTCGCGATTGTGGTAGAAGACGCTCTGCATCATGCGGCCGTCGCCGTCTCGCAGATAGTCAGCGTACAATTGCGGGATCAGGCTGCCGGGCACATCGGCCTCCGTCCGCGCAATCCCCAGGACTTTCTGTTCCAGATTGCTGAGAGCGCAGCTGCCCAGGCGTTTGCGCCACAATCGGCGGGCAGGGTGTAACAGATCCAAGTGGGGCGCGCCCTCTTTCAACACAGCTGGCATTGCAACGTCTGCGGGCAGGAAACGGCCGGCGTAGCGGTATCGCCCGCGCAAGAGCGGGGCGTCGAAGGAACGACCGTTGAAGGTCACCAGGCTCTCGCAGCCCTCTAGCAGATCTGCGATCGCCGTCAGCAGGGCCGGCTCTTCGCCCGGATGGCGCATGAAAAATTGACGCGCTACAAATGTCCAACGGTCCTCCGGCTCGTCCACAGCCCGGCCTTGGCGTTCAAACGTGCCAATTCCGACCATAAAGGCGTAGATGCCGGCGCCTCCGCCCAGACCGGTGCTCTCGATGTCCAGAAATGCGGCCTTGCGAAAATCAGGGCAGTCTTCCAACCGGTAGGCGGGGTATAGAGGAGCAAGGACCGAAGGATCGCGTTCCGGAAGATTGCCTGGCACGGTCTGCTTTCGGAGGGCGGGCAAAGCGGGCGGCTGGCTTCCCTCAACTTCCCCTGCCGCGTAGCGCCGGGTAACAAGGTAACAGTGTCCGGCGCTGTTCTCGACAATTTCACCCGTCTCCAACGCCTCGACGGATGCTGGCTCAGCCTGCCATTCGGGCGATGGCGCCGCAGACTGCTCGGGCGCGCCCGTTTTCGCCGGCGCAGAAGATGCGCGCCGGCCGCGCAAGCCCTGCAGGCGGCGCAAACGTTCAGAAGTAGAGGACATCGGGAATGCTTTGAAGCGTGATCAGTCCAGACTGAATCCCTATTGTAGCCCAGCCCCATAGAGGCGGGAAATCCCCCTCTTTTTTGCGCCCCATCTGCTCTCTCGACTATAATTGGACTCCGTACGCCGTATCGTTCCTCTCCTGGTGGAGAATCCACTTTGTCCGCGACCGATAAACATTGGAACTTCCATCCACCCGCGCCGGAGAGCTTCCTGGCTAACAGCCACGAACATCCGGCGTTGTTGCAGGTGCTGTACAATCGCGGTCTGCGTGACGGAGCGGCCGTAACGTCCTTCCTGCAAGGCGAGGATGCTGTCCAGGAAAATCCATTTCGCCTGACCGACATGTCGGCCGCCGTCTCGCGGGTAGCGCGGGCCATTGAAACGCGTGAAGTCATCTGTGTATACGGAGATTTCGACGCCGACGGCGTCACGGCCACCGCCCTGATGACGACGGCCTTGCAACGCGCCGGCGCCCTCGTCGGCGCATACATCCCAAACCGGGTGGATGAGGGCTACGGCCTGAATGTGGAGGCGCTCCGCTCTATCGCCGCCAAGGGAGCCGACCTGCTCGTGACGGTCGACTGCGGCATTCGCAGTGTCGCCGAAGTCGCGGAAGCCGCAGAGCTGGGCATGGACGTTGTGCTCACCGACCATCACACAATCGGCGCAGAGTTGCCTTCGGCCCTGGCAGTGATCAATCCGCGCCGAGATGCCCGCGCAGACACATTTCAACCGCTGGCCGGGGTTGGCGTTGCTTACCGGCTGGCGCAGGGCGTCCTGCGCGTCGTCTCGCAGCAGCCCTGGAGCCGGCTTTCTACGGAAGAAGCTGCGCAGGAGGAACAGTCCCTCCTCGATCTGGTGGCTGTCGGCACCGTCGCCGACCTGGTGCCGCTGCTGGGCGAAAACCGTTCCCTGGTGCGGCGGGGATTGGCGGAAATGCGTCAGGGCAACCGGGTCGGGTTGTTTGCGTTGACAGAGATGGCTTCTGTGCCTCTGGACGGGGTCGACAGCACAGCGATCAGCTTTCGCATCGCGCCGCGTATCAACGCCGCCGGCCGACTTGCCAGCGCCAAAATGGCCTATGATCTCCTGCGCTGTGACGACTACGAGACGGCATATGATATGGCCATGGGCCTGGAACGCCTCAACCAGCGGCGCCAGGCGCTCACAACCGAAGCCCACACGGTAGCCGAGAATGAGTTGGCCGGCCTTGATCCATCCGACGCCCCGATTCTGATCGTCGCCAGCGACAGGTTTCAACCCGGCATCGTCGGGCTTGCCGCAGGAAGATTGAGCGATCAGTTCTACCGCCCGGCAGTCGTAATCGAACAGGGCAACGAGTTCTGCCGCGGCAGTGCCCGCAGCATCGCCGAATTTGATATGATTGCCGCCTTGGACCAGGTCAGCTCTCTGCTGGTGCGACACGGCGGGCACAGCCGGGCGGCCGGCTTTACCGTGCGCGCCGAGCAGTTGCCCGCATTGCGGGATGCGCTGACCGAGGCAGCCGGGCGGGAACTCGGTCCTCTGGAGAATCTGCGGCCGACCCTGAATATCGATGCCGAGCTACCCATCGAACAGATCGACTGGGCATTGCAAAGTCAACTTTCCCGCATGGAGCCGGTCGGCCAGCAGAACGAGCCCGCGCTCTTCCTTTGCCGTCATTGCCGTGTGCGCAGCATCCGCACCGTGGGCGGGGGCAAACATCTGAAAATCGTGATCACCGGCCGCGACCTTTCACCCGTGCTGGACGGAATTGGCTTTGGCTTGGGTGGGCGCGCTGCAAACCTGCAAGTAGGCAGCCTCATCGACATTGTTTTCCATCTTGAAGTCAACGAATGGCAGGGCCGCCGCTCTCTGCAGCTCAACATCCAGGATCTGCGGACCAGCGTAGACTGACCTCGCGTTGCGCGGCGCCGTCTGTTGCCGCAAACCACCCGCCGGACCTGATCTCCGACGGACCATTGAAAGGATCGTAGAGTTCACTCATGGCACAAAGAGCTAACCTGAAAGAGGTACGCGCCGTTTTGCTGGACATGGATGGCGTTGTCTATGTCGGCGAGGAACCCCTTCCCGGCGTCCAGGAACTACTGGATTATCTGGAAGCGACAGAGCGGAACTGGCTGTTCGTAACCAACAATTCTTCGCGCACCCCGAACCAGTTTGTCGAAAAGGTCGGCCGCATGGGCATCGGCGCGGATGAGGCCCATATTCTCAGCAGCGCGCTCGCCACCGCAAGCTGGCTGGCGGAACAGTATCCCAACGGCGTTCGCGCCTTTATGATTGGCCAGGATGGCCTGCGCTCGGCCCTGGAGCAGGAAGGCATCACCATCGTCGAGGACGCGCAGGCGGCCGATGTGATCGTTTCCGGCATCGACTTCAGTGTGCGTTACGAGCGCCTGGCGGATGCCACCCTCGCGATACGCGCCGGCGCCCGCTTTATCGGCACCAACAGCGATACATCATTCCCCAGCGAACGCGGCCAAATCCCCGGAACCGGCGCGCTGCTGGCCTTGCTGGAGGCGGCTACCGGCGTTACACCGACGGTGATCGGCAAACCAAACGCCGGCATGTTCCAGCAAGCCATGCACAAACTGGGTACCAAAGTCTCTTCAACGCTGATGGTCGGGGACCGCTACGAGACGGATATTGCCGGGGCCATCGAGTTGGGCATGCCCACGGCAGCCGTGCTGACAGGGATCACCACCGAGGAGGAGTTCCACACGGTCGTGCCCAAGCCGGACCTGATCCTGCCCGGTCTGCCCGAACTTCTGGAAGCCTTCCAACAGGCCGACAACTGAGCGCCTCACGCCCGCCGAAGCCCAGATCGCCCGCATAGACCGCGAGGGAGTCATCGGGCTATATTTTGACGGCAACTGAATAGCTGCGCTACAATTGCAACAATGAAGACCATCCCGCTTTCTGCGCCCGCCGTCCTCCCATCTGCCCGCTCGCTATTGGATTGCTCTCCCCAAGAGCTTGCCGAAGTCGTCAAGGCACTGCCGCCCCAGCGTGAAGACGCCAAGGGGCGGGCCGCCAGCGTGCCGGCCTATCGCATCCGTCAGATTCAGGAGTGGATCTACAAGAAATACGCCCGCTCCTTTGAAGAGATGTCCAATCTGCCGAAGGCGATGCGCGACGGCTTGGCCGCAACCGCAACGCTCACGCCGCTGACGCCCGTCGAACAGCGTGTTTCCAAGGCCGGGGACACGCAAAAGGCGCTGTTTCAGATGCCGGACGGGGAAACGGTCGAAGCTGTCCTGATGCTCTATGACCAGCGGAGGACCCTCTGCATCAGCAGCCAGGCCGGATGCGCCATGGGCTGCGCCTTCTGCGCGACGGCCCTTGGCGGCCTGCGGCGCAATCTGACCGCCGGCGAGATTGTCGCCCAGGTGCTGTTCTTCGCCCGCTATCTGCGCAATGCCGGCGAAAGGCCAAAGATGCGGGTGAAAAGGCCGACCACCGTGACAAACATTGTGCTGATGGGAATGGGCGAACCAATGCACAACTATAAGAATGTGTGGACGGCCATCCGACGCCTGACGGCCGCCGACGGGTTCGGGCTCGGCGCACGGCATATTACGCTCAGTACCGTGGGCCTGGTTCCCATGATCGATCGCATGGCCGATGAAGGACTCCAGGTGAATCTGGCCGTCAGCCTGCACGCGCCGAACAACGCCCTGCGCAGCAAGCTTGTTCCACCGAGTCGCCGTTATCCGGTAGACGATCTTCTGGCGTCAGTTCGCCGCTATATTGCCAAGACCAATCGTCGCGTCACCTTTGAGTACGCATTGATGCGGGGCGTAAACGACAGCCCCTCCCTAGCCGAAGATCTGGCGGACAAGCTGCAAGGCATCCTGTGCCATGTCAATCTCATCCCTCTCAATCCGATTCCCGACAGCTCTTTTCAGCCGACCAGCGACAGAGACACGCAACGGTTCGCGGAGCGACTGAGCGCCCGCGGCATTTCGACCACTGTGCGCATCCGCCGCGGAATCGAAATCGACGCAGGATGCGGGCAATTACGCAATGCGGCGGAGTCGTAAACCTGTGTCTTCCGCGGAAACGATTCTCCTGGCCGCGTGACAAAAAAGCGCCGAGCAGAATGGCTCAACGCTTCTACAGGCTTGATTCAGATGTAGGGGCAGGGAGGCTCAGGCTTTCGCAAGTGTGCGGATGCAAGAGGTGCAAAGTCGACGCGAAACCAGCCGGTCGTTTTCCAGGACTTTGACCTTCTGTATGTTGATCTTCCATTTATGCCGTGTGGCCTTTTTGGACCAGGGACGGTTGTTTCCAAACTGAGGACTCTTGCCGCATTTTTGGCATTTTGCCATGATACTGTACCCTCCGGTTCCTCATTAGCCCAGAGTCGGTGAAAGATCACTGACACTCGACCAAAGTTCTCGTATAACTGAATTATCCGACATTATCATACGGCTGTTCGGTTGTCAAAAGTTGGAGCATCTGCTGTGAGCAAGGTTCGTATCGTTACCGATAGTAACGCCAGCATTCCGGCTGACATTCTGGAAAAATACTCCATCGAAGTGATCCCCCACGTGCTGCGCGTCGGGCGGGAACGCTTTGAGGACAAAGAAGAGTTCAGCGCAGACCAACTCTTTCAACTGATCCGCGAAAATCAGTCCGGTGGACGCATCTTGCTGCCAGACGTAGAGGCGCCGGAGCTGAACCGCCTGATGGATGTCTATCAACGGCTGGGGCAGGATGCCGAGGAAATCATCGCAATCCACATGAGTAGCGCGCTCAGCCCAATGTGGAGCCAGTCGCGCAAGGCGGCCGATATGATGATGGGGCGCTATCGCATTCGCGTCATGGACAGCCAAACCACCGCAATGGGCCTGGGAATGCTGGCCGAACTGGCCGCGAAGGCCGCCGACAATGGGGCCAATCTGTCCGAAGTCGCCCGGGTCGTGAACGGCGCAATCCCACACATCTACGTAACCTTCTTCGCCGAAACTCTCTACTACCTCGAACGCAGCGCCCGTCTCGGCGCAGCGCAAAGCGTCCTCGGCACGATGCTCGGCATCAAGGCGATGGTCACCATGGAAGACGGCCAGCTGATCCCCCTGGAAAAGGTGCAGACTCGAGAAGACGTCGCCGAAAAGCTGTACGACTATACCGCCGAATTCGCGCAGAATGAACGCATCGGGCTGGTGCAGCACCGCTATGAACAGACACAAAAGCTGCTCCTGGAGCGGCTGGAGGAAGGTCTGCCAGACATCTCGGCCCGGGCATGGCGCTATCCGCCCAGCCTGGCAGCCCACCTCGGGCCAAATGTGATGGGCGTCATCGTGTACGAGGGCCTCTACTGAAAATGGCTGAAAGAGCCCTGACGCGACTGCGCAATCTACTGAACCTGGAGGCCCAGACCAACTGGCGTGAAAGGGCCTTCGCCGGCGGGGTGGCCGCCTTCTGCGATCGCTGGGCGGCTGACGCCAGAGCCGAGGAAGTCCAGCCCGGGCTGTTGCAGGAAATCGTCGAACGGCTGTCACACTATGCCGAAGCCGAAACCGATGAACGAGCGCGGCTGCTGAACTCTCTTCTCACTCTATTGGACGAACTGCCGCCCCCCGACCCGGCTCTCGAGAACGTAGACCAGATCGACCGCGCAGCCGCCCGCCAAACAACTGCCCCCGCGCCTCAAGACAGGGGAAAAAGAGAGGTCAAGTCGCCGCCCCAGCAGGAGCGGCAACAACCCCCGGCTGCGACTAGCGCCGCCACGCCCCCCGATATTCTGGGAGAGCCGATTACCTTCTTGAAGGGAATCGGCGCAAAGAGAGCGGAGCAGTACAGACGCCTCGCCATTGAGACCGTTGCCGACCTCATCTGGCATCTGCCCCATCGCTACGATGACTACAGCCGCGTGCGCCCCATCGCCGATGTCGAAGAGGGTGAAAGCCTTTCGGTTATCGCCAATCTGAAAGGGTTCAGCGAGCGCAAATATGCCTATAAGAAGGAGATTCTGGAGGCTATCTTCAATGACGGCAGCGGCACGGTCCGAACCAGCTGGTGGAATCAATCGTGGTTGAAGAAACGTTTGACGGTCGGCAAGACATACCGTCTGAGCGGCGTTGTCGGACTTTACATGGGCCACAAAACGCTGGAAAATCCAATCTTCGAAGAGATCGGTTCCAGCGTCATCAGAGAAGGACCGATTTTACCCGTATACGGATTGACCGCCGGTCTGCGTAGCAGCGATGTCAGCAGACAGGTGAAGCTGGCCCTGAAACAGGCGCTGCCATCGCTTCAGGATCCCCTGCCTGAGTCGCTTCGCGGCAAGTACAACCTGGTTCCCCTGGCCGATGCACTGCGACAGATTCACGCTCCCGAATCACCGGAAAAACTTGAAAACGCCCGCAATCGCATTATCTTTGATGATTTCTTCTACCTTCAGCTCGGCGTGCAGCGCCGCCGGCAGGAAATCCAGCATTTCAGCGCCCCGGCAATGTCCGTTGAAAGCGAACTCTTAGCGGCCTATCGGTCAGCCCTTCCCTTTGCCCTGACCGGCGCCCAACAGCGGACGTTGGATGAACTGCAGCGGGATATGGAGCTGAGCGTGCCGATGAGCCGCCTGGCGCAAGGTGACGTCGGCAGCGGCAAGACCGTGGTGGCCGCCGGGGCCATGCTGATCGCCGCGTCCAATGGCTTCCAGTCCGCCCTGCTGGCGCCCACCCAGATTCTGGCGGAGCAGCACTGTCGCGGGCTGCGCAACCTGCTGGAAAACGTCCGGCTGGCCGGCGGTGAAGCGCCGCATGTCGCTCTCCTGACCGGGCGCGTGACCGGGCAGGAAAGGGAAGCCGCCCTTGCCGGCCTGGCAGACGGCAGCGTACAAATCGTGGTCGGCACCACCGCGCTCATCCAGGAGAATGTGGAGTTTGCCAACCTCGGCTTTGTCGTGGTCGACGAGCAGCATCGCTTTGGCGTCGGCCAGCGGGCAGCCGTCCGTGACAAGGGCGGGCGGAACGCCGTCCCCCACCTGCTCGTAATGAGCGCTACGCCCATCCCGCGCAGTCTCGCGCTCACCGTTTACGGCGACCTCGACGTGAGTGTCATCGACGAAATGCCTCCGGGCCGGACGCCGATCAAAACCAAGCGGTTCCAGCCCACGGATCGGGAACGCCTCTACAGTTTTCTGCGGCGGCAGGTGCGTGACGGCCGCCAAGGCTATATCATCTATCCGCTCGTCGAAGAGAGTGAAACGCTGGACGTCGGCGCAGCGGTGGACGCTCATACCCGTCTGAGCAAGGAGATCTTCCCCGATCTGCGTGTCGGGCTCCTCCACGGCCGTCTCGGTGGCTCCGAAAAGGACGAGGTGATGCGCGCCTTCGCCGCCGGTGAACTCGATATTCTGGTCAGCACGAGTGTGGTCGAAGTCGGCGTGGATGTCCCCAACGCCACCTTAATGCTGATCGAGGATGCCGAACGGTTTGGCCTGGCGCAACTGCACCAGTTTCGCGGCCGCGTGGGCCGGGGCATGCACGAGAGCTACTGCGCGCTCATCAGCCGCGTGAAAGCCGACGCGCAGGCCGAACGACTCAAGGCGCTGGAGGAAACAACGGACGGATTTGTTCTGGCGGAAAAGGACCTGGAACTGCGGGGACCCGGGGACTTTCTCGGTACGCGTCAGAGCGGGCTGCCGGAACTGAAGTTGGCCAACCTCAGCGACGTGAACACATTGCATCTGGCCCAGGAGGCTGCCCAAGACCTCTTGCGCCAAGACCCTGAACTCAGAGACTATCCTCCGGTGCGGAAGAAAGTGGAGGAGTTCTGGCAGGGGCACGGCGACCTCTCATGACCGCCGCCCCGTTGCTGGCAGCGCCCTATTGAAGTTAGCCTCGCTCTCCTATGGGCGGATACGGGCGCTCACCCTCACCCAGGTAAATCTGCCGCGGACGGGCAATGCGTTGCTCCGCATCGCCCATGAGCTCCATCCACTGGGCCAGCCAGCCCGGCGTCCTTCCCAGCGCAAAGAGCACCGGGAAGATCTCAACCGGAAATCCCATCGCCTGGTAGATGATGCCGCTGTAAAAGTCCACATTGGGATATAGCCGGCGGGAAACGAAATAGTCGTCCTCAAGAGCAGAGCGCTCCAATTCGACGGCAATATCAATCAGCGGGTTGCTGCCGGTCACGTCGAAAACTTCGTACGCGATCTTCTTCACGATCTGGGCGCGCGGATCGTAATTTTTGTACACCCGATGGCCAAAACCCATCAGACGCACCTCCCGGCCTTTCACTCTATCCAGAAAAGCCGGAATCTTCTTCACATCGCCGATTTCAGCAAGCATCCGCAGGACCGCCTCATTGGCGCCCCCATGGAGAGGACCGTACAGGGCCCCGATCGCGCCGGCGACTGCGCAATACGGATCAGCGTCGCTGGAAGCGATGTTGCGCAGCGCCGAAGTAGAGCAGTTCTGCTCATGATCGGCGTGTAGAACAAACAGGACATCCATCGCCCTCGCCAGCACCGGGTCGATCCCGCCGTCTCCATCGCCCGCGAACCCCATCATATGCAGGAAGTTGTCGCTGTAGCCTAGCGCGGCGTCCGGCTCGATCGCCGGGAGGCCGAGACCATTGCGGTAGGCGAAAGCGACCGCGGTCGGGAGCTGGCCCAGCATCCGCAAGACCTGCCGCAATCGGGTCTCGCTGTCATGTACCTGCTTGGCCTCCGGGTAAAATGTGGACATCGCAGCAACGGCGCTGATCAGAATGCCCATCGGGTGGGCGTCCGCCGGAAAGGTCTGGAGCAGGTTTTTCAGCCCATCGTCGATCCGCGTTTGCGCCATGACGCGCGCGTTCCAGTCGGTCAGCTTGCTTGCGTTCGGCAGCTCCCCGAAGAGCAGCAGGTACGCCACCTCCAGAAAAGTGCTTTCTTTCGCCAGTTGCTCAATCGGGTAGCCCCGGTAACGAAGTATCCCCTTGTCGCCGTCGACGAAGGTGACTTGACTCTTGCAGGACGCCGTATTCGTATAACCAGGATCGTAGAGCATCATGCCAAAATCATCGGCCTGCGCCTTCAGTTGGCGCAGGCCGATAGCCGGGACTGTGTCATGTTCGATCGGTAGCTCGATCGTCTGGCCGGTGCGATTATCGGTTATCGTTAGCGTCTGCTTACTCATTGCCGGGACATCCCTTTCAGTTCGGTTGACTAACCGTTGCAGGTCTTTTCAGTTACTGTACACCACAGTTGCGGAACCTGTGACACGCTCCCCCATTCTCTGAACGCTCTGCTTTCCCGCCCTCTGCGTCGCTATGACAGCTCGACCGCATTCGGCAGCGGACGTCCCTCGACTCCGGCGAGCAGATTCTCCGTTGTCATCACCGCCATCTTCGTGCGCGTTGCGACCGTGGCGCTGCCAATGTGGGGCAAAATGACGCAGTTATCCAGCGAGACCAGCGGATGATCCGCGGGCAGAGGCTCCGGGTCGGTGACGTCCAGTCCGGCGGCCGCGATCTCGCCCTGCGTCAGCGCGTCGTACAGCGCTTCCTGATCGACGACCCCGCCGCGGCTGGTGTTGATGAAGACCGCCGTCGGCTTCATCTTGCGGAACGCCTCAACGCTGAACAGGGAGCGGGTCTGGTCGTTAAGCGGGCAATGAACCGCCACATAGTCACTCTCCTGCAGCAGCCTGTCCATCGGCGCAAATGTCGCGCCCACCTCTCGCGCCGCCTCCGGCTTTTCTCTTGGCCCGGTATACAGAATGCGGCAGCCAAAGCCGCCCAGCATACGCGCAAAAGCGGCGCCGATGCGCCCCAGGCCCACCAGCCCGACCGTGCTCCCGTGAATGTCGCGGCCTGTCAACCACATCGGTCTCCAACTGGGCCACGTCCCGTTCTGCACGGCGCGCGTGCCTTCCGGCAAGCGCCGAGCCGTCGCCAGAAGCAGGGCCAGCGCCAACTCCGCGGTCGTCTCGGTCAATACGCCGGGCGTATTCCCCAGCGGAATGTCCCGCCGGCGCAGCGCAGCCACATCCACGTGATCGTATCCGACCGACATCGTGGCCACAACCCGTAACCCGGGTCCTGCCGCGTCCAACAGCTCATCATCGATCGCCTCCGTCAGCAGACAGTAGAGCCCGTCCGCGCCCTGCACCCAATCCAGCAGCGTATCGCGCCCGATTGGCTCTTCGCTGTCCCAGTAGCGGGCTTCACATCTTTCCAGGATCGGCGCAATCGCCGCCTGCGGCAGCTGGCGGGTTACAACAACTGTGGGTTTGCTCATCTTGTCTACGGCTTTCCGTTTCTTTTCGGGTCGATAACCGCCGGCCGCCCACCGAACTTCGGCGCGCGGCCCGGCCTTCTTTTCTGCTGATTAGCGGCTCCCAGCCTCCGCCACGCTCCACGCCTCTACGCGGCTGACCAGATGGGGTGGCAGCCTGCCCTCAATCAGCGTCCCATCCTCGGTAAACTCCTCCCGCTCCACACGACCGTGCTCATAGATCAAGGCAACCAGGTCACCTTTGCTGTAGGGGAGCAGCAACCGCAGCGCCGTCATCGTTTCCTGCAACTTGCCATCGACCGCGGCCAGCAGTTCGGGAATGCCTTCTCCTGTCCGAGCGCTGATTGGAACAGGCGAAGGATACTCCTGAAGGGCGTTGCGCAACTGCGCCGCAAGGTTGGGATCTTCTTCTCCTCCGGGGTGGAGCAGGTCCGTCTTGTTCAGCGCGGTCACCAGCGGTTTGGCGCCCGCATCCAGTTCTTCCAACATCTCTTCCACCGCCCTTACCTGCTCATCCGCGTTGGGGTGAGAGATATCCACCACATGCAGCAGCAGGTCAGCCTCTGTGATCTCTTCCAGGGTTGCCCGAAACGCGGCCACCAGCGCCGTGGGCAGCTTCTGGATGAAACCGACCGTATCCGTGAACAGGGCTGTGCGCGCGCTGGGCAGCTCGACGCGCCGGGTGGTCGGGTCCAGGGTGGCAAACAGCTGGTCCTGGGCCAGAACGCTGGCATCGCTGACCGCGTTGAGAAGCGTGCTCTTCCCTGCATTCGTATAACCAACCACGACAATGACCGGCGTCGTGGATTTCTGGCGGCGTTGCCGGTAACGATCGCGGTGCTGGCGTACCTCCTCCAGCTCCCGCTTGAGATGGGCAATGCGGCGGCCGATCTCGCGCCGGTCAACTTCCAACTGCGTCTCGCCCGGTCCGCGCACGCCGACGCCGCCGCTTGCGCCGCCCGCGCGCCCGCCGGCCTGCCGCGCCAGGTGGGTCCACGCCCGGGTGAGCCGGGGAAGCCGGTACTCATACTGAGCAAGCTCCACCTGCACCGCGCCCTCTTTGGTCTTGGCATGGCGGGCGAAAATATCCAGGATCAGGGCGGTGCGGTCGATTACTTTCACGTCCTGCCCAAGAACTCGCTCAATTTCGCGTTGCTGGCGCGGCGAGAGTTCCTCATCGAAGATCACGACATTCGCGCCCAGCTCCAGGATCAACGTCTTCAGGTCGCCCAATTTGCCGGAGCCGATAAAGGTTGCCGGGTGCGGGTGTTGAAGCCGTTGGGTCATCTCTCCCCGCACTTCCAGGCCCGCGGTCGCGGCAAGCAGAGCCAGTTCGCTAAGCGAGTCCTCCATTGAGAGGATGCCGGGCTGACCGGCCAGGCTGACGCCAACCAGAACAGCCTCTTCTTCCGGCTTGTCGGTAAGAATCAGCCCCTGGTCATCGCGCACAACGACGCTGACGCCGCCCTCGGCCGCGCCGGTGAAATCATCGACGACCGTCAGGCCGCCTGAACGGTTTTCATGTTGACTTTCTGACATCTATCTAAGTGTGCCTTTCACAGCGTTCATCCAAATTGGGGGGAAATCATCGTGCCCGCTGAAGGCTAACGCTGTACAATGGAACAATTCCAGTCGGCTTTGGCCGCCTCGAGGCAAAAACGGCTTCCAATGGCGGCAATTCCCTTTACATTTGCAAGCGATCAGTTGGCGGGCATCCGCTGCGTCTCCTTCTGCGTGCCGGTGGCCCGGCAGGCCAACGTCCACAAAGTAGCCAGGCCAGTAGAGCGCTGCTGCCAATCGCGGCTGCAAGCAAAGCCCCGGCAGGCCAGGCCCGGCAAGATTCGCATATTGTACACGATTTCGGGAATTCGCGCCCGCCGGGGAAGAAGAGAACCGTACGCGCAACCGCCGCTGAAGGACTGTTTGGGCAAGGTCCCGTTCAGAGCGGCCACAGAACGAGGCAGGCTGGCGTCCGGCCACTCGCAGTGCGACCCCGTCCAGTAAGCCGCGGCGCAGCCGGATCACTTCACGCAGCGGGTCTTCTCGTCGCGAATGGGCGCCGGTCGCGACATTTCACATAGAAGCCTGACCCGCCCCCGCGAGCGATGTTGAGCGGTCGGCCCTCCCCGCCATGGGCAACCGGGCAGACGACAGCTTTCCCTCTTGTCTATCAGAAAAGATGCCCATCCAACAACTCCGGCCCCGCCCCGGGTCCACTCGTCAGCACCCGCCGCACCGCCGGCAGGGCGCTGACACGCCGCTCCACCTCGTCCGCAGCGTCTGCCTCGCATATCAGATGCACGTTCGGCCTTTTGGATTCTGTCTGGACGCGGGACGGGAAAACCGGCCCAGCGAATTCTGAGGCCCTCACCGCTTCAACCTCATCAGTAAAGCAATTCCCCTCCGTATCCTTTCCCGTCCCGACGCAATAAATATAATTGTCAATAGCCCGAAGACTGCCCCCAGCGCTATCAGTCCTTGTATCCCTGCCAACCCTTCTATCTGTGAAACAGAGACATAATCAACGATTTGCGAAAGTCTTCTCTCAATTGAATCTAGTGTACTCAGTAGCCATGCGATTCCCCTCTCGGCGTACATTGTAGCGCCCTGCCACATAAGACCTAGCGCCAATATTGCCGTCAAGCTCAGACCCAGCCAGATCTGTTGGGGAAGGGACAGTCGACTTAAGACTTTTCCAAATCCCAACGACTTTAATGTCAACAGCCCGGAAATTGCCCCCAGCGCTATCAATCCTGGTATCGTCACAGACCTTTCTATCTCTGTTTTAGAGACATAATCCACGATCTGTGAAAATCTTCCCTCAATTGATCTCGATGTGCTCAGTACCAAAGCGATTCCCCACTCGGCATATGCCAGAGCGTCCTGCCACATAAGGCCTAGTGCCAATATCGCCGTCACGCCCAGCCCCAACCAGACCTGTTGCCGGAAGGATAGTTGATCCAACGCCTTTCCCAATCCCATCCCGGTAATTTTTATCAGCCAGGATAGTCCCTTGGCCAGTTTTCTCAGACCCAACCATGTGACTCCTATCAGCCAGGCAAATCCCTTCCCCGCCTTTCTCAAACCCAACCATGTGACTCCTGCCAGCCAGGCAAGTCCCTTCCCCGCCTTTCTCAAACCCAACCATGTGACTCCTATCAGCCAGACAGATCCCTTCCCCGCCTTTCCCAAACCCAACCATGTGACTCCTATCAGCCAGACAGATCCCTTCCCCGCCTTTCCCAAACCCAACCATGTGATTCCTATCAGCCAGACAAATCCCTTCCCCACTATTTTCAGTCCCAACCATGTAATTCTTATCGGCCAGGTGAATCCTATCCATGCCCTTCTCAATCCCACTAATCTGACCGTTAACAACCCTGAAATTGCTCCTAACGCTATCAGCCCTGGTATCCCAACAAGCCATGCAATCGCTGGCAAAACGACATGAACAGCGAAGTGGGTAAGTATCTCGTCGATCAACTTCGGTACGCTCTGTAACCATGCGACTCCCCATTCGGCATACACAAAAAGGCTCTGCCACGTATAGCTTAGTACCACAATTCCGATAAAGCCGAGCGCCAACCACATTTTCTGGCGATGGGACAGTCGACCCGACACTTTGCCCATTCCCGACCAGGTAGTTCCTATAAGCCAAGTAACTCCCCTCCATACCCTTTTCAGTCCTAACGCTTTAATTGTTGCCAGCCCTGTAACTGTGCCCAGTGCTATCAGTCCTGGTAGCCCCACAACCCATGTGATCACAGGTCTTACGAAATGATCAACGAATTGGTACAGTTCCTTCCCAACGGTTCCGGGTATACTTGCTAGCCACGCGGCGCCCCTGTCGGCAACCTCGATTGCACTCTGCCACGTAAAGACGAGCGGCACAACCCCTACCACGAGTAGTCCCAACAGCATCAGTAGGCGAAAGGACAGTTGACCTAACACCTTTCTAAGGTTAGTCCTCTTCGCACCTTGCGGCCTTGACGCAGCGGCGGGGGCGGCCTGATTCAGGGCTGCCGACCAACTTTCGACAGCCCACTGCGCTGCATTGCCAGAAAAGCCATAGCGCTTTTGCAGTCGTCGTGTGAGGCGCCGAACTCTGGCTGCGCTCTTTCGCTTTTGGGCAAGAAGGTCGGCGGGGATGCCCTCCCGCAAGGCGTGGACAAGGAGGAATCGTTCCCTACCGAACTCGCCGCTGAGGTCAGCCAGGAGCGCATTCACTCGAGCGGGGTCATTGAGTAAGTCAGAGCCATAGTCAGTGAGCAATTTGCTTAGTGCATGCCTGGGATAATTGGAAAGCTCTCCGTGCAGGCCATTTAGGCTGTCGTCACCGTCGCGAGAGGTGTTCGGTTCTGGCGAATCGATTCTTAAGGCAGAACACCAGCTCTCGGCCGCCCACTGCGCTGCCTCTGAGGAAAAGCAATACCGGCTCTGCAATCGCCGGGAGCACATTCTGCGCCAATACGTGTCAGAGCTATCGGCAACAGAAACGCGTTCCCGCAGAGCATAGACCAGAACCAAGCGTTCTGCGTGGTGCCTTCCACAGTGGTCGGCCAGTAGAGCGTCAACGCGCGCGGGCTCATCGAGCAAGGTCGGTCCATACTGTTCTATCAGTCGACGCAACGTGCGCCGCGGGAGAGGATGCATCGCCTGGAATCTCTTTCGCCTAAGAGGAAGTCGGACAGTCTATCCCAGCAAAGCAACCAGCCCTAGCAGCCCCGGTAACGCAAGAAGCCACATACATCCACTTGGGCGCGGAGAAGATCGATCTTTGGGGACGCGCTCTTCTTTCGGGGGCGGATCGCTTGACTTCGGTCCACTTGGGCGTGGGGAAGATTGGTCTTTGGGGACAGTAGGTGTACTGGCGTGTTTAACTGGCTGGTAACAAGGGGCGTATGGAGACTTCTTTGACCAAGTGATCTCAATCTGGTTATCCGAAAGTAATCGCTGGAGCAACCCGATTACCTGCACTTGTTCTGTCTTCAGGACTGCGGCAACATCTCGAGAAGTCAACGGACTCCGTCTCAGTTCCTTCAAAACTATTTCAGATGATCTCTTTTCCGCCAGTCGAGCCCTCGTTTCGGCTTCTGTTCGTTTTTCGACCATCTTGCGAGCTGTCGCTGCCGCTGAGGACCACTCCTTCGATTTCAGACGCTCCGCTCTTTCTGCTGCAGCCAGCTTTCTCGCCAGTTGTTGAACCGCGGTTTTCGCTTCGGCAAGTCTACTGACTGACTTCTGAGCTGCAGAATCCGCTTCGGCACATTCCTTAGCTAACTGTTTCGTTTTCGTTTCTGCTACATCGCGTTCATCAGCTACCTGATGGACTTTCGATACTGCCGAACTGCGTTCTCTAGCTACCTGTCGGACATGCGAAACCGCTGCAGCGCGCGCTCTTTCTGACTTCCGAGCAACTAGCTCCGTTACCCTCCATTCCTTTACCTTCTTTCGAGCAGCCACTCCCACTGCCCTCTTTTTCTCATCAGTCGCGACAGCAGTCGTATATGACCATCCCTTCACCTGGAAGCCGGCGGGGTAATGACCGCGTCTTCTTAACAAGATTTCTTCGATTTTTTCCAATTCCTCCAATTGCCTCAACCATGTGACTGCCTGCTCCTCACTGACTCCAAAGATCTTTCCCACTTCGCCAGGGGTTAAGGGATTCAGTTCTAGGATTTGCACAATGACCTCTTTTACCGCCTCACCTTTCTGTCGAGCGGTTCTTGCAGCACGAGCCTTAAGCCAGAATTCTTTTCGAGCTGCGTCCAAGTCATATGCTTTCTGGCGAGCGACAGTTTCCGCTGCGGCCAGGGCACTCTTTTTCTGGCGAGCAACAGTTTCCGCTGCCTTCAGATCATTTTTCTTCTGACGAGCAACCGCTTTCGCTGCTTCCCTCTCCGTTGCCAAATGTCGAGCGACCGCCTTCGCTGCTTCCCGCTTCACCTTCAGTGAAGAGTCCTGTCCAGATTGGGCAACCACAATAGACAAAGACCAACTTTCAATTGCCCAGCGTGCGGCCTCCGTCGAAAGGCCGTATTTCCTCTGAAAGCGTTGGGAAAGTTGTTGCCTTTCGTTTCTGTCATCCAAGTGTTGGACCAATAGTTCGGCGGGTATATTTTCCCGCAAAGCGTGGACCAACAGGAATCGTTCTCTAACGGGCAATTCACCAAGGTCAGCCAAGAGAGCATGTACACGCGCAGGATCTTCGAGGAGAGCGGGTCCGTAGTCTGTCAGCAGCCGGCGCAGCGCGATCTGTGGGGCATGGGAAAACTCTGTATGGCTGCCATTGCGGGAGATATTCCGTTGTGATGGACCGAGATCTAGAGCCTCGAACCAACTCTCAGTCGCCCACTGCGCCGCCTCAGAAGAAAAGCCGTAACGCCTCTGCAAAGTCTGAGGAATATGATGTCCGTAGCCTGCGCTATCTCGCGAAGTGGACAACAGTTTGGCCGCGTGAAACAGGAGAAAGCGTTCACAATGATACGCTCCCCACAAGTCGGCTAAGAGAGCGTCTAAACGCGCGGGGTCATTTAGAATTGTCCGGCCGAAGTCTTTGAGCAGTTGATGTAAAATGCGCCTCGGGAGTGGGTGCATCGCTAGAAGCTTCTTCAGTCCTAACTAATTGGTCATCTCCGCCAACCCTCTTTACAAGCTCTCCCTTGCCAAAGCAAGAGAACGCAAAGATTGCGTAGTCTGGTAACAAGGGCTGTCAGGAGATCGTTCCAACCGTATGGATTCAACCTGGCCCCTTGCCTGTAAACGTCTGAGCCATGAGATAGCTTGTTCATGCTCACGGTCCAGGAAGGCAGCCACCTCGCGCGAGGTTAAGGGTGTCTCCTTCAAGATATGTAATGTAATTTCTTCCAACGCCAACTGTCGAGCCCCCTTTTCGGCTGAGGATTGCTCCTGCGCCTTTACAAGAGCGGTGTCTTCAGCAACGGACTGCTCTGTAGCCTTCATGCGAGCGGCTTCTTCGGCGGCGGCCTGTTCTTCAGCCTTCAAGTGAGCGAACTTTCCGGCTGCGGCCCATTCAACCATCTTCTGACGAGCCGCTGCCTTGGCCGCGACCCACTCCTTTATTTTCTGCAAGACAATCGCTTCGGCCGCGACCCATTCTACCGTCTTCTGATGTTCCACTGCCGTTATTTCGACCAACTCTTCAGTTTTCCGCAAGGCCACCGCTTCGGCCGCTGCCAATCCCTCTGTCTTCTGGCGCTCCGCCGCCTTTGCTTCGCTCCATCCCGCTATCTTGTGATGCTCCGCCACTTTCGTCTCGATCCACTCACCAGCCTTTTGCAGCACTGCCTCTTCCGCAGCGCCCCATTCCCTTGCCTTTTGATGGTCCGTCGCTTCTGTCGCCACTAATTCCCTTGCTTTCGTCAAGGCCGCCTCTTGCGCTGCAATTGTCTCCTTGGCCCTCGCCAGGGACACCGACTTCTCCGCTCTCCATCTGGCAGCATTCAGCCTTACGGCCTCTTCCGCCACATCTCGTTCCTCTGCCTTCTGACCAGCTACGGCCACCGCTGCGATCTGCTCAATGGCTCTCTTACGAACTGCTTCTTCGGCAGCCTCTCTCTCCTTTGCCTTCTGACCAGCCATAGCTACCGCATCAATTTGCTCTCTGGCTTTCAGACTTACAGCCTCTTCGGCCACATCTCGTTCCTTTGCCTTCTGCCGAGCCACTTTTGCCGCGTCGTCCTGCTCTTTGGCTTTCTGACGAATGGCCACTTCTGCCGCTTCTCTCTCCTTTGCCTTCTGCCGAGCCGCAGTTGTCGCGTCGTCTTGCTCTCTGGCTTTCTTGCGAGCCATTACTGCAGCCGAAACCCACGCCTCGGCGCGCGGGTCATGTCGGCGAATCCGCGATATGACTTCCTCCACCAATGGAAGAGGTTTGCCCGTCGTTGTATGGTTGTTCGCCGGCGGAGCGATGTTCAGGGCGAAGAAACAGCCCTCAACTGCCCACTGCGCGGCTTCAGCCAAAAAACCAAACCGGTTTTGCAAATTTTGGGAAAGCCAGAAGGCGTAGATTGCCTTCCCATGCGGGTGGATAACATGTGCTGCAAGAGCGCGTTCCCGCGGCGCGTGGACCACTACCATTTGGGCAGGAACATGCTCCCGCAACGCATGTGCCAATACCAGTCGAAATGGAATATCCTCCCGCAGCGCGTGGAATAGCAAGAACCGTTCTCGGGTAAACGCTCCGCACAAGTCGGCTAGAAGCGCATCCACGCGTACAGGGTCACTCAGGATTTTGGGACCCTGATCTGCCAGCAATTGGTTTAATGTTCGTACGGGAATATCGGAGAGCGCCGAATGACCGACGTCAAGGTTTTTTGTGGCGCTGTGGCTGGTACTCGCATCAATCGAAGCATGCCCCAAGGCGAAAGCCCAACTCTCGACCGCCCAAGCCGCGGCCTCAGCAGAAAAGCAATACCGCTTCTGCAACTGTTGAGAGCACGTCCCGAGCCATTGCGCGACAGGCCAATTGGCAATTGAATTGCGCTGCCGCAGCGCGTGGACCAGCAGAAAGCGCTCACAGTGATAGGGGCTGCAGTGGTCGGCTAAGAGAGAATTAACACGTGCGGGTTCATTTAGCAGAGCCAGGCCGTAGTCTTCGAGCAACTTGCGCAGAACTCGCCGTGGAAGAGGGTGCATCTCTAAAGGCGCACTTCACCTTCGCGGCTGCCGAACTGAATCCGTAGGCCGGTCGACAGGGTGACGGATTGTCCCGGCTCCACTTCAATGACCTGTCCGTCCGCCTTCTGGCTTGTCCACATCTGCGCCGAGTTGTTGCGCAATCCCCAGATCTGTGGATTCTGCGGGTGCAGCGTGACTTCCGCGACTGGGGCATCAAAGTTGTATTCGCGTTTCGCGTCGAGATGATAAGGATAGAGCAGTGTATCGTGATTGAGCATCACTACATCGTCTCGGTCGATACGCAGTCGAGGCGGTAAAGGAATACGCGAAGCGCAGCGCCGCCAACAGCCTTTTGAGCTAATGTTGGAATCTCTTAGCGCATCCCGATCGTAGAAGTTTTCGGCGCGGCAGTACTGGCAATAGAAGATGGAATCGCGCAGACGAATCAGTTCTCTGCTCCACTGGCTTTCTGGCGTCCGCCTAAAGGGATCATGCAGACCTTGGGTAAAGGTGTGAAGGAAGAGCTCTTGTATTACGCGGGGATAGAGCGGCCATAATTCCAGCGCGTTGAAATGGTGGTCATCGAGAGGTCTGTTGCTATCGTCGTCTGGATCGAAAATGAAAAGGGGGTTAGTTCCGTACAAATATGTCATGGCTGGCGAGTCAAGGATACGGATCTCCGCCTCTCTTGCGCCATCGAGCGGGTGATGGTTGACAAGCATATAGAAGAGCAGGACTGCGAGCGAAAAGAGATCAGTCTGGGTACTGGGACCGGTCTCGCCTCGCACAATCTCCGGTGCCATGAAGAGGGGCGTTCCGCCGATGGCGCCGTCCTGCCCATCAACGCATACATTATCGTTGTCACAGATGCGCACTTCTCCGCTCTCGGAATCGAAAAAGACGTTTCCGAAGGAAATGTCGCGATAGCAGAATCCTTTGGCGTGGAGTTGCCGGAAGTTGTGTGCCAGTTCGAAACCGGCTGTCACAAGGGCGCGAAACGTCGGTGTCGCTCGGCGCGACACAAGATCGGTGATGCCGACGAAGCGGTCTTCCCGTAGAGGCATGACGTAGCCGAAGCCGGGCCGGTTGTCGCTCTCTACCAGCGCCTGTGGCCAAAGAAAACGATCGTTGGGCGGCCCTATGTCCACCGCTCGCATTAGCCGTGCGCGTAGGTCCGGATCCTGACGCAGGTAGTGGCGGAAAAACCACTTCAGCGCCACCGGTGCGCCTGCATCGTGGCCTTCAGCAAGTCGGGCGCGATAGACCTCCCCTTGTCCGCCACCGCCAAGAAAAGTCTCGACCTCGTAGGTGAGTTCAGACGGTAGCATGTTTACTTTTTCGCCGCGGTTCAGAAGTTGGTTCATTTTTCGATAGAGGATTCAGAGGAAGATGTATATCGATCGGCTTCGAATGGATACTCCCACCGGCTAAGGTTTGCGGCAATAACAACGGATATGTCGTCACCGCTTCCGACTTTGGATGTGGCCTCCAACCAGTCAGGCAAATGACTGGCAACCACGGAGGGGCCGTCTTGTTGGATGGCGGCGTAGAGATCTCTGGCGACCTGTTCAAAGCCGGCGTCGTCGGCGAAGGAATTGGCATAGCCGTCGGTCGCCAGCATGACGAGGACAGGTGGCTTTTCTAGAATTGGTTGGAAATGGACGCGCACAAAACGCCAAGCCTCCATCGAACACAGGGAAGTGGTGTGATTGGCGAACAGGTGGCTATCCTCCTCGAAAGGTGGACGGATTACTTCTCCATCTGATGAGATTGTCAAGATGTCACCATCACCCAATTGAATGTAGAGATGCAATTCCGGTGTAAGGAGAGCTGTCAGAAGCGTAGTTCCATAGTGACGCTCGGGTTGTGAGTCTGACCAAGCAAGTTTTTCTTTCTCCAAGATCGGAGTGTGGTCCTTGTGTTTTTCGATCGAATTCCGCCATCGTTTCACCAACTCTTTTTCCAACTGCTGGTCTAGTTGCTGCCCGAACCTCGCCAAATCCGCCAGGGCGCTGCCGTCTAGGATGCGGGGAAGCAGTTCTCTCACCAGGAGTTGCTGAGTTTGTTCCACTGCATAGTGTGCACCAATATGGCTGCGCGTGTACTCGCTGCCACCGTGGCCGTCGGCTACGCAAAGCACAGCGAGTGGCTGTTCCCCCTCGGCCGACCACCAGCTCAACGCGTCTTGATTACGCTCGCCATGGCTTTTATGGAAAGCACCAAGCACTGATGCGCTTATGATCTGCCAGCTTTTGGCGTCCGGGGTGCTGCAAGACAGAGTGTCGTCACTACTTCCTTGTACCGGATGCAGCGTAGATTTAGTCCTATCATATCCGCCAGCGTTACTAAAAGACATCACCCGGCTTCACTTTCTTATCTTGTGTGTCGTCGAGATCTGGTAGGGGTGGTAAGGGCACGTTGGTGGTTTGGCCTTTGTCCGAAGCCTGACTGGTCGGAGAGGAAGCCGCCTTCAGGACAGCTGTTGATGCCCATTTGATGAACCTGACCAGGCTCTCAGAATTGTTGGCCTGAAGTGGCTCTAGTTCAGGGTGGCCGATGAAGCGTTGCAGCACGCCCTTATCGGCGTCTTCGCCGATGGCGATAGCGATTCGCACGGCTTTCGTCCCCCAGGGCTGAGCCATCAAGGCGCGTAGACCCTCGCTGACGTCGTCAGTGGCCTGCCCGTCGGAAATGAGTACCAGAACAGGGGGCATCGCCCGCTTGGGCATCGTTTCTGAACCAAGCTCCCTAGCAACCAGTTGCAGGGCCTTGCCCATGTCGGTCACCCCGTCGGCTTTTAGAGGGTTCTTCCACTCAAACTTCTCAACCGGAACAGGATCGGCTACATGCCAACTAGCGCCACTGGAGAACTTGACGACGCGCACCAATACCTCGGCGTGGGGGTTAGCTGCTGCGGCCTGCCTCATGTCGGGCAGTGCCCCGCTAATGGCGGCGTTGAGGCTCGGCATTTTGTTGCCTCCCATCGAACCTGAACAGTCAGCAATCCAGATGAAGTGAAGAGGGCGGCTGCTAGCCGGGCTGCCAGGGATTGTGGATATGGGTGTCTCTCCTGTGGGCATGGTTGTCTCTCCTATTGTCGAATTCCATTTGATGAATTTGACCAGGCTCTCTGAATTGTTGGCCCGAAGTGGCTCTGAGTCAGGGCGGCCGATGAAGCACTGCAGGACACTCTTGTCGACATCATCGCCAATGGCAATTGCGACGTGCACCGCTTTCCTTTCCCAAGGCTGATCCATCAGGGCACGCAAACCAGCGCTTACATCGTCGGTGGGTTTGCTACAAGAGACGAGAACGAGTACGGGAGGCAGCATCCGCTGGGGCATTCTTGCAGAATCCAGCTGTTCGGCAACCAATCGCAAGGCTTCTCCCATATCGGTCGCGCCGCCGGCCTCCAGATCATCCTACATAAGCTGGTCGACCGGAACCGGGTTGGCTATGTGCCAGCTGGCGCCACTGGAAAACTGCACGGCGCGTACCATCACCTCGGCATTGGGATTCTCGTCCGCGGCATCCTGCATGTGGGGCAACGCTTCGCGAATGGCGTTGTTTAACGATTGGATCTTGCCCCCGTAGCCCATAGAGCCCGAGCAGTCGGCAATCCAAATGAAATGAAGCGGCCTCCGCGCAAGCGGGCCGCCCGGGAGTTTGGGCATAGCTCTCTATCCTTTCCATGGGTTTTCGGCGGAAAATCCGGTTCAATTCACCGTCGAATTGGGGAGTACCTGCAGAGGGCGCGCCCACCGCCTGCGCGCAAGCGCATTCTATCAGAAAAGATGCCCATCCAACAACTCCGGCCCCGCCCCGGGTCCACTCGTCAGCACCCGCCGCACCGCCGGCAGCGCGCTGACACGCCACTCCACCTCGGCCGCAGCGTCCGCCTCGCAGATGAGATGCACGTTCGGCCCCGCGTCGATTGTGAAATAGACCGGCAAGCCCTCCTCGCGCCAGGCCCGCGCCGCGTGCAGAACCTCCAGCGTGCCCGGCTGCCAGTAGAGCAGGCTCGGCTCGCTCGTCATCATCACGCCGTGCATCGCCAGCGCGTCCGCCTCCAGCACCGGCCCCAGCAGCGAAATATCGCGTTCGCCGACGGCGCGCCGCACGATCTCCAGCCACGCACCAACGCGCTCCGTGCGCGCGGCGTTTAAGGGGCTTGTCGCCGCCAATCGGTGCCCGCTGCTGCTGCTGACCCGCTTGGCCCCGGCGCTGACAATGGCGATCACATCCCGTAGCGCCCAGTGCCTCTCGTCATACATCTGATGGGCCACACTCCGGGAATCGAGCAGCGCGGAGTCCAGCCTGAGAAGAGGCGCCCCTCCGCTCTCCCTTTCACTCTCCCCTCTTCCCCATCCCCGCTCCCATTCGACAAACCCCCCGAAAAGGCTGCGGCTGGCCGAGCCGCTCCCCTGGCGGGCCACCGCGGACAGCCGCGTGGCGTCCAACCGCAGACCCAGCGCCGCGGCGCCGGCCACCGTCAGCGCGGCAAACCCGCTGGCCGAGCTCGCGATACCCGATGCCATCGGAAAATTGTTCAGGCTGACAACGCGGGCATTGTCGGAGACGCCGGCGAGAGCGCGCAACCGGTCGAGGTGGGCGACAACTCGCTCCGCGGCAGACCCCTTCAGCTGCACGCCGTCAATGGCAACCGTATCCTCTGGCAGGTTGACGCTGTCCTCCCACGCGACCGTCGTCGTCGTATGCGCCTCCGCCAGGGTCATGCTGATTGAGTTGTTGAGTGGGATGTTCAAGCCTTCACCGTGAACCGGCGGCTGGTCACCGGCCTGCCCTGTTGCGACCTCGGCGACCCCCCAGTACTTGATGAAGGCAATGTTGCTGCCGGCGCGGCAAGTGGCCTTGCGTTCAGACAGCGGACCGGTTGCAAGACCGCCAATCACGCTTCTCGTTCTGCCTGCTGTTCACATCGACGCAAAAGGTCATCGATCAGTTCGTCATGCGCACGGAAATGGATCTCAACGCCGCCTTGGACCGGCTCGATGCGCGCCTGCCACCCTATGCCCTCTACCAGCGCCAGCTTCTCAACCACCCCCGCCCCCAGCCGCTTCAACACGGCTTCAGCTTGGTCGGGCGTCAACCCAGGAAACGTCAGACTTTCTGACTCATATAGATCGTCATCCTGAAAGCGGGGATCGCGGCGGTCTTCCTCGTCTCCCAATGATGGGGCGCTGATCGGCATCGAGCATCTCCTTCTCGTAGCTTACCTGCAGGGGAGCAATCGAACGTTATTCTGCCTCCAGAAGAGGGACGCCCATATCATCGCCTGCGCCCAACTCTTTGAGAAAACGAGGCACTAAAGCGTGCAGCTCGGCAATCCGCTCGGCCGGCGTCTTGTCCGGAAGATGGATACGCCCGCCGGCAATTGTATTGTGCCCGCCGGCGGAACCGTTTCTGCCCGCTACGTTTCGTACCAGGCGCCCGGCCCTGGCGTTTGAATCCGCCGCGCGTACCGACATCACCCCCTGGTCTCCATAGATTCCCAGGCAGACGACCCATGAGACATTCTCCATGCGCATCAGCAGATCCGCCACCTCCGCCGCCATATCCGGCCGCGGCATATCAAAAAGCAGACTGACCGCGATGTCGCCTGCCTCTTCCTCCGCGTCGGCAGCCCCATCTGCCTCTTCCCCGGTCGCGGTTTCATCCTGTAGCTGAGACGGTGGACCAGATGCGCCGGGGGCGAGCATGCGTGAGAGCGCAATGATGTCGAGATCGAATCGCTCCAGATCCGCCCTGTATCCTTCCGGATCGTCCGCGTCCAAGACCTCCTCACTCTCTTCGTCATCTTCCTCTTCGACGGCGCTCGGAAGCGAAACGGTGTAGATTGTTGTGTTGGCTAACGCGTCGCTGATGCTGCGGAAGTATGTGCGGGGAAGCTGTACATGCTCAATCTTGTTCAGGAGATCAGTTTGAACAAGGTGGCGCAATGTCGAGTAGGCCCAAATGTCCAAACTCGATGTGTGCCGGCTAAGACCCAGCGTGTCCGACTTGATCCCGTAAAAGAGAGCCGTCGCCAATTCCGGGTCGATCGGCACTTCGGCCACAGCCAGATATTCGCAAAGCAGCGTGGAGGACGCGCCTACCTCCGGACGCACATCGTGGACTTTGGCCCGCAACCGGCTGCGCCGCGGAGGATGATGATCGATCGCGGCCAGGACATCCTCACGAGGAAGGTCGGTGCTCCACAGCAGATGATTCGCCGCAACAGGCTGGGTATCGACCAGCATGACACCGTCATACGCGCTGATCTCCTCCCCCGCGTTCCGCTGCGAAATTCGCACCCCGTGCGGCATGATCAGACGGGCCATCGTGAGGTTTTCGGATCGACCGATTATGCCGCCGTGTCCCAGCGTCACACGCGTGGCCGGCGCATGGATGCGCAACATTTCCTCTAATGCGCGCGCGCTCGCAATCGCGTCAGGGTCCGGATCATTGTGCATCAGAATCAGGAGGTTTTCCTTCCCCTCCGCCTGCTCAATGATCTGCTGAACTCTCTTTTCCGAAAAGCTCCGCCGCCGGGCGCCAAAGTCGTCCGGTAACGAGAGCGCCATGGTTAAGGTCTCTTCCATCACTTGTCCATTGGCCCACTGAACCGCAGTTTCAACTGCCTGAAGAGTATACAGGCAATAGGCGGATATCAAGCGGGGCGAGGGTATTATACCCAAGTAAGCCCATTCGCGGAAGCCGCTTTTTTTGAGCTGGAATCCGAGTATCATCGCCCGACCAGACAACTCGCAAATCATCTTGCCTATCGAAACCGTTTTGCTTTCCCCACGCCTTCCCCCGCCCTTCTTGTCTCTGGGCGGTTAGCCGCCAGTTAGCGGGCCATGGCAGCTGGCGTGCCTTTGCCAAAGGGTCTACGCCTCAGGCGGCCCGGGTCCCTGCGTGAAGCGAGCGACGCTGCCTCCTTCGCACCTCCCCCCGCTTCACGCGCCCCTCGCTCTATAAACATGACGCAGCTTTCCCCGAATGTCCGTATACCCGGTTTCACGATCGCAGTCGCCGCATGGCACAGTCATTGCGAATCCCCTGCGCGCCCCCTCCCGAACCGGAGCTGACATGCTGCGTTCTTCAACCATTTCCTCGTCCTGGCGCTCCCAACCCAGGATGCCTCCGACCCTATTCTACGGCGCTCCGTCGCCGACAGCCTCTTGTTGAGCAATCCGCATATTTAGGGTACGATTGAGCGAACATTGCATCCGGCCGCTCGAGCCGGACACGCCCCAGTCATTTGCAAAAGGATGCACGCATGCCAAACTCAACCGATACCTTAACCGGATCCGGCGCGCAAACGGTCGTAAGGCGTATGGGTGAAGCCGCAGCCGCATTTCTGGCCTGCCTCTCCATAGACCAGAAACACAGAGCGGTCGTTCCCTTCGACGACCAGGAAGAGCGCACAAACTGGCACTACACCCCGATTCTACGCAAGGGTCTTTCCCTCTCCGAAATGACCTTCCCGCAGCGGCAGAAAGCCCTCCAACTGGTACATACCGGCCTCAGTCGCACCGGTTTTGTTACCGCCTCCACCGTGATGGGCATCGAAAACGCCCTCGACATGTTGGAAGACTGGAAGCGAACACATCCCGGCCGCGATCCACAGCTCTATTTCATGACCATTTTCGACAGCCCGGATGAAAAGGGCCTGTGGGGATGGCGATTCGAAGGGCATCATATCTCGCTCAATTTCACGATCGCGGATGGAAAAATCATCTCGCCCACGCCTATGTTCTTCGGCTCGAACCCGGCCGATGCGCCCTTCAGCCCTGCGGCCACCCTCCGACCTCTGGCAGGCGTCGAAGACCTCGCCCGGGAGCTGGCCCGCTCCTTTGACGAGGAGGCCCTCGCCATCGCGAGAATCTCGCCGGCGGCGCCGCCCGATAATGTACTCTACAATCTCCCCCAGGCAGTTGAAGGCGCATTCAAAATGCCTGCCAACTCCCCCGACCTGAAGCTGTGGCAAAAGGCCCATGGCGTGGACGATGCCCATGTCCAGGCGCTGCGCTATTCCGATACCCCCCGCGGCCTCTGCCGCAACGGTATGAACAGCCAGCAACAGGAGATCCTGCTGGCTCTCATCGGCGAATATATCCATCGAATGCCGGACGAACTCGCCGAGACAGAGTGGCATCACCTCGGCGAACACGGCCTCGACGGAATCCACTTTGCCTGGGCTGGCGGTCTCGAAAAGAGGCAGGGGCACTACTACCGCATTCAGGGCCCGCGCTTCGTCTGCGAATACGACAACACGCAGGACGACGCCAACCACATCCACTCCGTCTGGCGCGATCCGGCCAATGATTTCGGCAGACATCTGCTGGCGCACCATTACGCCCATCATCATTGACGGCTGACCTCCCGTTGCCCCTTGCCGCAGGACTCGTGTTAGAATCGGCCAAGCGCTGCCTGCAACCCGCAGGGCCGGAGGAGGGAGTATGAATTCCAAAGAGGCGATGCAAGACAGGCGCCGGGGTGAAGGAGTACTACATCCTCGACCCCAAAGGCGACAATATGCGCTTCTACCGACTTGCCCCCGCGAAGGGCTTCTACGCGGAAATCCCTCCGAACGACAGGCAGGTGATTCGCTCCGAGACGCTGCCTGGATTCCAGGTCCGAAGTCGAGATCTGCGGAGTCAGCCGGATTTGGCGGAGTTGGCCCTGGACGAGGCCTACGCCGGGCATGTCATACCTGGCAATCGGGAAGCGGTGACCGCCCAGCGCGTCGCAGAAGAACGTGTGCAAGCGTTGGAGTCCGAACTTGCCCGGTTGCGCCAACAGGACTCTTGAACACATTCTGTTCAAGGACGCGCCCCCCGCTAGGGCAGCGTCCAAACTTGTAGATCGTTTGACGGAGCGAACGAAGATCGGTACAATCCGAGTCATGCGCCAGAGATCGTTTCGTCGTGACCAGCGGCATTCAAACAAAATGAGGCTGGTATATCCAGTTGAGACGTTCTGCAGAGCTATTGAGCTGTTCGCAAGTGGCGAATTGCAGGGCTCTGCAAGCGACTTTCCACCCGTAACCAACTCTTAAGGAGATTTCTATGGCTGAAAACGGCAATTCGGTAATGTCCGGAAACTACCAGGTGGTCGGGACCCGGCCCATCCGGCACGACGGTACCGATAAGGTTGTCGGCGCTGCCCGCTATGCCGCTGATCAGAACGTGCCGGGCATGTTGTACGGCAAGTATCTGCGCAGCCCCCACGCCCATGCACGCATCCTGAGTATCGATACCAGCAAAGCCGAGGCGCTTCCAGGCGTCGCCGCAATCGTTACCTCGTCTGACCTGGCTGAAGCAGCTGACAAAATCCAGGAAATGGGCGAAGACGCAGTGAATCTGAGGTATCTCAGCGCCAATATGCTGGCCCAGGATAAGGTCCTGTACCACGGCCACGCCATCGCCGCAGTGGCCGCGACCAGCGTCCACGTCGCCGAAGAGGCCGTCGGCCTCATCGATGTCGAATATGAGATCCTCAAGCCGGTGTTGGATGTGCGGGAGGCAATGGCAGACGACGCCCCCATTCTTCTCGAAGAGCTCCGCACAAACGCCCTGGGCGAAGTCGGCGATAAGCCGACCAATGTCGCGCAACACTTCCGCCACGCACGCGGCGACCTCGAAGCCGGTTACGAGGCAGCCGACGCAGTCATCGAGCGGGAATTCACCACCGCGATGGTCCATCAGGGCTATCTGGAACCGCAGGCCTCTACTGTGCAGTGGCGCGCCGACGACCAGATTCACATCTGGACCAGCACACAGGGCCCCTTCCAGATTCGGGATTCTGTCTCCGCGCTTCTCCAGATTCCCGTTTCCCAGGTAAAGGTTACGCCGGCGGAGATCGGAGGTGGTTTCGGGGGCAAATTCACCCCCTACACCGACCTTCCCGCAGCCCTGCTCTCCCGCAAGAGCGGCTACCGCCCGGTAAAGATGGCGCTGACCCGCACCGAAGTGTTGCAGGCGACCGGCCCCACCTCAGGCAGCTATATCAAAGTGAAGATGGGCGCGACGAAGGACGGCCGCATCACCGCAGTTGAAGCCGACCTCATCTACGAGGCCGGCGCCTACCCCGGCTCGCCCGTTGGCGCCGGCGCCGGCGTCATTCTCTCTCCTTACAAGCTGGATAACCTGCGTATCGATGGCTACGATGTTGTCGTGAACCGTCCTCAGAGCGGCGCCTACCGCGCGCCCGGCGGCACCAATGCAGCCTTCGCCTCCGAGACGGTCATCGACGAACTGGCCGAAGAACTGGGCATCGATCCCCTGGAATTCCGCCACATCAACGCCGCGCAGGAAGGAGACCGCCGACCGGACGGGCCCGAATACAAGCGCATCGGCTACAAGGAAACGGTTGAAGCCGCCATCGATCATCCCCATGCCGCCACCCCGCAAGAGGGGAACTACCGGGGCCGCGGCGTTGCCTCCGGTTTCTGGTTCAACGGGGCCGGCCCTTCAAGCGTGACCGCGGTCGTCAATGCCGACGGCACCGTCAACCTGATCGAAGGCTCCGCCGATATCGGCGGGACCCGGGCCTCTGCCGCCATGATGCTGGCCGAAACAATCGGCGTCGCAGCCGAAGACATCAATCCCCAGGTCGTCGACACCGACTCGATCGGCTACACCGGCGGCACCGGCGGCAGCAGCGTCACCCACAAGATCGGGGTGACGACCCATCAACTGGGGCTGGAACTGCGCAGAAAGATGAGCGAACAACTGGCCGATTACTGGGAAATGGAGACATCCGACATCGCCTGGCAGGATGGCCAGTTCCGCGGCAACGGCCACAGCCTCGGCTTCAAAGAAGCCGCCCAGGAGCTGTCCAGCGGCTACGAAGCGCTGACCGCCAGCGTGACCATGAATACAGGTGGGGCCGGTCCCTGCTTCGGCACCCATATTGTCGACGTTGAGGTCGATCCGGAAACCGGAAAGGTCACCATCTTGCGCTACACCGCCGTACAGGATGTCGGCAAGGCGATTCACCCCAGCTATGTGGAAGGCCAGATTCAGGGCGGTGTCGTGCAGGGAATCGGCTGGGCCCTGAATGAAGAGTACATCTACAGCGACGACGGCCACCTGCTCAATGCCAGCCTCTTGGACTACCGCATGCCCACCGCGCTCGATCTGCCCATGATCGAGACAGTAGTGGTCGAGGTTGCCAACCCCGACCATCCCTTCGGCGTGCGCGGCGTGGGTGAAGTGCCGATCGTTCCACCCGCGGCAGCCATCGCCAACGCGATCTACGATGCCATTGGCGTTCGCCCAACAGAACTGCCAATGTCGCCGGCCCGGATCCTGGAAGCGATCTGGGAGAAAAACGGCTCTTAGCGTTCAGTTTCCGATAGACTGCGGCCAGATCCCTCACGGGCCGCCGAACTGTAAGCCAAGGCGGGGCGGTAGACCATGTGTTGACCGGCCCGCCTTTTGCTTCAATAATGAGGAGCAGAGCGACTGATGGCAAGGTTCGAAGACAGGAGATAACAGCCGTATGCCTTCCTCCCGGTCGGTCGCCGTTACCGGCGGCCTTGGCAACCTCGGCACGAAACTGCTGCTGCGCCTGGCCCGCGAAAGTCCCTGTCCCCGCTTGATCGGGCTGGACGTGCGCCCGCCGTCTCCCGACCAGTTGCATGCCTTGCACGACGCCGCCGCGCAGAACGCGACTGGCACGACGCCTGCCGTCGAACTCCTCGAATGCGACCTCACCGACCCCCGCGACAGCCGCTGGCGCGATGCATTCGACCGCGTGCAAGCGGTCGTCCACTTCGCCGCGGACAATCCCTACCCGGACGCCAGCTGGGACGAAGCGGCCGTCTCCATCGACATGACCCTTAATGTGGCGCTGGCCGCGGCCGCAAGCCCCGCCGTGGACCGCTTTGTCTTCGCCACCTCCAACCACGTCATGGGCCGCTACAAAGACGATCCCCTGGCCGCCACCGTTGGCCCAAGCGCGCTGACACCTGACAAGCCCCTGGGCGTGGGCACAGTCTGGGCCGAGACCGACCCGCCCCTAGACGCCACTGCCTATTCGACAACCAAAATGGTGGGCGAACGCATCTGCCAGGCGCTTGGCGCGCAGTCAGAAGGCGCCACCACTTTCGTCAGCGTGCGCATCGGCTGGTGCCAGCCAGGCCCCAACCGGCCCGAAACGCTCAACGCCACCGGCGAACCCGGCGCAGACAGCGGCGCCGCCGATTCCCACCCCGACCCGGAAGGATACCGCCGCGCCGAACGCTGGTTCCGCCTGATGTGGCTGTCAAACCGCGACTTTACGCACCTGTTCGAACGGGCCGTCAACGCAGACGCCGGCGCATGGCCCGCGCCGGCCATCGTCGTCAACGGCATGTCCGACAACACCGGTATGGCCTGGAGCCTTGAAGAGGCGCGCAGCCTTCTCGGATATCAGCCCCAGGACGATGTCACTCGCTTTGAATAAGACGCAGTTCCAACCGGGCAAAGGAGAACGCACATGAGCTACAAGCTCGCTTACAGCACCCTGCGATGGCAAAACCCTGAACTTGAGCCGGCCCTGGCCGGACTGGCAGAAGCCGGCTGGCAGGGCTGGGAGAGCAGACTGCCTCTCAACTGGATGGGGACGCCGGCGAGGCTGCGGCGTGTTTGCGATGACGCGGGGATGCCTCTCGTCGTGCTAACGGCCAACGGGACGCCTGATAGCCGCGATCGCGAAAACGTCGAGATCAACCGCCGCCGCATGGAGTTCGCCGCCGAGATGGGCTGCGACTGCTTCATGTACATGAACGGCGGCAAGCCCGACGACCGCCCCGTGAGCAACGATGACGTCAAAGCAGCCGCCGAAGGCGCCGACGAATGGGCCGAATACGCCGCCCAATTCGGCCTGGAGCTGACCTACCACATCCACACAAATCTGCTTGTCGATTCGATCGACCACTGGAAGCTGTACATGGACAACCTGCGCACCGCCAAGCTGTGCATCGACGTTTCCCACGCGCAGCTCTGGGGCTATGACCCCGTCGCGTCGCTGCGCGACTTCAGCGCCCAGTTGAACTATGTCCACCTGCAGGATTGGGCCACCAACTCCCGACGCGCCGACGGCTACTACGACCCCCAGTGGTGCCAGGTCGGGGAACACGAAAATGTCGATTTTCCGTCCATCCGGGTCGTTCTTGACGAAATCGGCTACGACCGCTGGGTGACCGCCTGTCCCGGCCAGCCGATTCCAGGGCGCGATGACCCCATGAGCGAGGCCGAACGAAGCGCGGGAATGGTCACATATCTGCGGGGTATCGGCTACTAGGGGCCCAGGTCAATCTCAGGGTGATCGCGGTAATATCTGGCAGTATCGAGGACCAGATTTTCCTGCAGCTGGATCGTCATGCCGCCGTCTACGACCATCGTATGTCCTGTGATGAACCCGGCTTCGTCCGAGCAGAGGAAGCGGACTGCGTTGGCGATGTCGTCGGGCACGCCCGTGTGTCGCAGAGGATAATGCTGGTCGAAGAACCGCAGCATGGAGGGGTTTTCTTCCCATCGTTCGGCTTGGCGCTCAGTGACAATATGCCCGGGGCAGATGCAGTTGACGCGCACACCGATCGGTCCGAAATCAAGCGCCATCTGGCGGCTCATCGCGATGATCGCCGCCTTCGTCATCTCGTATGCGAGGCTCGACGGCGCCACCAGTTGTCCATGCACTGAAGAGATGTTGACAATGCTGCCGCCGCCGCTTGCCTGAATGTGCGGCACACCGAACTTCGCGCCCATAAAAACCGCCTTCTGCGACGCGCTGAGCGCCCGGTCGAAGGCGGTTTCAGTCAGGGTAATGGCCGTCCCGTCCGGCTCCAGTGTTCCCCAGGCGTTGTTCACCAGGATGTGCAGCCCACCCCAAAGTTCGACCACCCGTTCGATCATCGGCCGGATCTGTTCCGGTTGGGAGATGTCCACCTCATAGGCGGAGGCTGTGCCGCCGCTCTCCCCGATGCGGGCCACATTTTCCGCGGCATTCTCCAGCACAATGTCGGCGACCAGAACCTTCGCCCCGTCCGCGGCCAGCCGCCGCGCGATGGCGCCGCCAATCCCGACAGCCCCCCCGGTTACGATTGCGATCTTATCTTTCAGTGTCATAAGAAGCTTCCCAAACAGGTTGTGGAGTGTAGACCGGGATCAGTATACTTGCCGGCCTTACCATAACCAAACCTGGTGCAACTGGCCCATGGCGCCGTATTGAAGGGCCCTCGGCGTGGACTGATTATGAGAGTTAGGTCAAACGGTATATGCTGACGTGGCATGAATTCCGCAGATTATTGGAATCGCTTGGTCGAAAAATATGGAAGCCAGAAGCGGCGCCATACGCGAAATCGTCTCATACCTCAGCACAATCGATCCCTTCCGAATCGTGCTGTTTGGCTCTCACGCAATGGCGACACAGGATTCGGAGAGCGATATCGATCTGCTGGTCATTTTGGACCCTGAGGACATCTCACAGACCTATGGGGAAAGAATGCAAAGCAGGCTCAAGGTGAGGAAAAGCCTCCGAGCCATCAACAGGCGTGTTCCCATCGACCTTGTCGTCTATACCAGGGGCGAATACGAATTCCTCAAAAAACAAGGATCCTCTTTTCTCCGCGAGATAGAACGCTCCGGAAAAACGCTGTATGAGAAGGCAGACTAAAGCTTGGCTGGATTCGGCTCGCGATGACTTGGGGGGTTGTGGAGGAGATCATCTATCGCGAAGACCTGACGCATATGGTTGCTTTCCACTGTCAACAGTCGATTGAAAAAGCGCTTAAAGCAATTCTCGTAGAGTATGAACAGCTCGTGCCAAGAATCCATATCCCTGACATCTCTCAGGCTTAGTCGTTACAAGAAATGAAAAAGCTAAGAGTCCCCGATTTCAAGAGTTACGAGGAGGAAGCCGCATTCTGGGATAACCTGGACACCGCAGATTTTATGGAAGACGATGACAAGTGGTTCCGTTTTGATACGCCCCATAAGCGTGCAGTCCGCGTTGCTATTCTTCCTGAAATGGCGGAGGAACTCATGCGAAAGGCGTGTCAATCGAGACCTTAGTGAACGTTCTTCTGATTGAGCGCATACAAGGTTCGACAGCGGCAAGCTAAGAGCCGGAGCTTTGCACGCCTCCCTGATTTTCAAGACCCAAAGCCGGCATCTGATCAGGCGCTTGAGCAGATTAAGGACCCCCTTTGGCTTAAGATCACACTTCCTGGCATAGCGAGGATGTCGGTCTTTCTGGCCGTTTAGGCCGAGAACGGTTATTGTCCGAGATAAGGACAGCGGATTACGTCTGATAAGTTGAGAGGAAACTACAATGGATCTTCCACCAGTCGATCTGCCCGCGTTGCTCGGACCGACAGAAGCTTACATTATCGGTGCTCCGTTTGCAGCTGTCTGGCTTCTGTCCGGCATCGTCAGCGCGATGGTCGCGACAAATAAAGGAAGAAGCGGTTGCAGCTGGTTTCTGCTTGGATTCCTATTGGGCCCACTGGGCCTCATTCTGTCCTTCGCAGTCTCCAAGAACCAGGCTGTGCTTGAACAAAGGATGGTCCAGCGCGGCGAAATGCAGTACTGCCCCTACTGCGCCGAACTGGTCAGAGCCGAAGCCATCAAATGCCGCTACTGCGGCGAAAACTTTGGCGGGGACCCATCAACGTCCCATTCGCCGTACATGCGGTGAACCGGTCTATGAATGTGTATGGATACTCGAAACGTTCTCGGTTGCCCCGGTTTGGCGGGGAGCATGCCCAATAGCAGCATGGAGGAGTCGGCAGGAAGGAGAATAACGCATGATCGAGAGGCGTTTCAGAGAGCTTTGGGAGGATCTACAGGGCAAGAAACCCCATGTGCCGCATTTCCTGACGGAGATTCGACTGGAAGGCATTCGCGGCTTCGATGACCTCCGAGTGGTTTTCGACTATCCGGTGAGCGTGATTGCCGGCGGCAACGCCACCGGGAAATCCACCGTTCTCTTCGCGGCCGCATGCGCCTACAAGGTTCCGGGGGCGGGTTCAAAGGATTATGTGCCCTCTACGCTCTTTCCCGATTATCGACCCAAGTTGGGGAAGCGCGGGGATGAGACGCGCGAAATCAACATCGAATTTGACTATGCGACACCCGACGGTCTGCGTTCCATGCGTTGGCGGCGCACCAAGGCATGGAGTCGAAGTTACTTTGGCCGCAAGGGGGCCAGCCAACCAGAGCGGCTAGTCTATCTGAGAACTTTGAGTAATCTCAGCAATCCATCGGAGGTACGCGGCGTTCTCAGTATGTCGCGCCTGAGTTCCGCGCCGGACGAAACACCTATGACGGCATCACAGATCGAGTTCGCGCAGCAGATGCTTCCTTTCCGCTATGCGGAGGTCGTCGATCTCTCGAGTGGAAACAAGAAATTGCTTTTTGCCTCCCAGGATGGCGGCGCGGCCTACTCTGAACTGCACATGGCCGCCGGCGAGCGCGCTATCCTGCGGCTGGCGCAAGAGATCGCCCAACTTCGCGGCGCATTAGTGCTGATTGATGAGGTAGAGGCCGGCCTGCATCCCTGGGTTCAGCAACTGCTCATGTTGCAACTGCAGCAACTTGCTCTGCGCAATGACCTGCAAATCATCGTAACCTCCCATAGCCCAGTGGTCCTTGACTCCGTCCCTCCCCATGGACGCATCTTCTTGGAACGGGATGAAACGGGCTGCGTCGCGGTGCATCCACCCTATCGCGACGTTGTTCAGGATGCCCTCTATGGACGTTCAAGCGAGGCGCTCAACCTGCTGTGTGAGGACGATGCTGCGGAAGGCATCCTGCAAGGGGTAAGAGATTTTCTGCAACCCCGGCAGAGGATCAGGGGTGAGTCGATTCGCATTGGGCGGGATACCGGCGCTGAAGAGTTTCCGATGCACGCCACAGCCTTCAGGAAATTCGGTCAAATTGAGAGTTTCGTCTTCGTGCTGGATGGCGACAAACGCGGCAGCGACATCGAAGGAAAGATACGAGAACAGGCAGGAAGCAACATTGATATATTCTTTCTTCCCGGTCAGAGTGCGCCGGAGTCGTGGGTATGGGAGCGGTTGAAGCAGAACGCAGGCGACTTGGCCGCAAGGCTTGGCGCTGACCGAACCGGGCTTGCCACGGAGATGAACCGGCTGGACTCGGTATACGACTCTGCGTCCGACTCGCTCTCAGAGATTGCCAAATCAAAGCTGCACGGTCTGGCCGAAGCTCTCCGCTGGAGCGCTCCGGATATATGTCGGGTTGTCGCCCGCCGGGAGGCTGAAAAATCGGAAAGCGACATACAACCTCTGGTAGAGGGGTTGGAGAGCGCTTTGATACAGTGGCGTTCGCAGTGAGGTGAAAAGGCGTCCGCGGCTCTTTGGGCATGTTTTGCTATCAGACTCATAAAATGAAACGATCTCAACAAACAACGCTCTTCCCCTCTGACACTGTGCGATCGGTTTCCAAGGCAATGAAACGGGAGACCACCGAACGGCTGAAAAGGATCGATACCGATGCTGAACTCAGAGAACAGTTGCTTCCCTATTGCCGGCTAAGACACGGCGAAATCTGGGAGGATTCGGGCAGCGGCCACCGAGTTGGTGTCCTCGACGCGACCGTCCATGCGGATGTAGAGCGAATGATGAGCGACGAGACATCCGGGCTCCTTATTAGCGATCCCCCGTACAATGTCATGGTCGGCAATGCCAACACAGCCAATCTCTCAAAGATCGAACTCCCCTCATATCTTGACTTCTCAGAGATGTGGGTGTCGAAAGCGCTCCAGATTGCCAAGGCTGACGCACATTTCTACATCTGGATTGGCGCCGACTACAAGGATGACTTTCAGCCTCTACCCGACTTCATGATTCTGATGAGAGAGTTCCGCGACTTGAGTCCAAGAAATCTCATTACCGTCCGTAACCAGCGGGGCTACGGCACTCAGAAGAACTGGATGTGGGTTCGACAAGAATTGCTTCATTATGTGAAGGGCAATCCTGGCTTCACCGTAACCTATACGGATATCCCCAAAGTTTTGAAAGGCTACTATAAGGAAGTGGATGGTCGTCGGAAAGAAAATCTTGAGCGAAGCAAGTCCCAAACGATACGTCCCGGAAATGTCTGGGTTGACGTTCAGCAAGTATTCTATCGGATGGAAGAGAACGTGCCAGGCTGCTACGCGCAGAAACCCTTGAAAGCGATTCAGCGAATCGTACAATCAAGCAGCCAGGAAAATGATCTGGTCGTAGATTTTTTCGCCCACTCTGGGACAACTCTGATGGCCGGTGAACTGTCCCGTCGAAGGGTTTACACTTTCGACATTGACCCAATCTTTGCTGAGATCACGATACGACGCCTGGAGCGCTACCGGGAATCCGGCAGAACCGGCTGGCAGTGGCATAGTCCTTTTCCCGAAATCGAAGGAAAAGAATAGATTTCCTGATGAATCAGAATGAGTTTCTTAGCCATCAACATCGGGGAGGAATTGAGTATCAAATAGGTGTCAGAAATACAAATAGTCGGGAATTTGACGCCTTTAGAGTTGAAGCTGCGGCTTTGGCAGACACGATAAGTATGAAAGCAATACCCGAATAGGTAGCAGCGAATTCTGTCAGGACATCTGCATGCCCAGTTGTCCGTATCCAGTGAACAGTGAATGTGGAGAGTGCCATACCATGCGCCACGAAAATTGGAACTGCCCCAAATGCAACAACCTTGAATTCGAGACCGACATCTTCCAGGCCACCGGAGGCACGCTTGCCAAGATCTTCGATGTCCAGAACAAGAAATTCACCACCGTCACCTGCACACGCTGCCAGTACACCGAGATCTACAAGTCAAGCACCTCCAACCTGGGCAATGTCTTTGATTTCTTTACCTCGTAAATCGTCAGAGAGCTCTTAAGAGAAAAAGTGTATCTGCGCCGGCGATGGCAGAAGCCAGGAGTTGACCGGCGCAATTTCTATCTTTGCGCGGAAACTCCCACCCCGACTGAACACCCGCCGGAGCCGCCGCGCCAACTGCTGCAAAGGACACAAACATGCTGCGCGTTTCCATCTTCAAGCATCAAGCAGACCTGACCGACCAGTGGCTTCTCCAAAAGGTAGCCCTCGGCGCCGACGCCATCGACTTCGGGCGCGACGCCGACATGCCCGGCGTCACCGAAAATGGTTACCCGGACATTGACGAAGTGCGCGCCCTGCGCAAGCGCGTGCGCTCCTTCGGTATCGACATCAACCGCGTCACGCTCCCCACGCTTACCCGCGCCTACATTGACGAGCGGGTCGGGGCCGAGGATGAGCTGGACAACGCCGCCAAAGCCCTCGAAGTCTACGGCCAGGCCCGCATCCCAATCGCCCGTCAGCGCGTGGAAGGCGACGTCTTCCCGCAGATGATGGAGCAGTACCGCACCGGGCATCGCGGCGGCTACCTTGCACGCGCCGAAACGCTTGTGCAGGGGCCGCACGACATCCCCTCGCGCGCCGAACTGGAACACTGGTGGGACCGCTTCTGCCATGCCTTCGAACGCCTGACACCGATCGCCGAGGAATACGACATCAAGCTGGCCGTCCATCCGTCCGATACGCCCAACATCGACACACCCTTCGGCGGCATCGGCTTCCACCGCATCATCGACGCCTTCCCCAGCCCCAACGTCGGCTACGTCTACTGCATCGGCACTCGCTCCGAAGCCGGCGGCAGCTCACTCGTGATCGACGAGATCAACAACTACGGCCGCAAGGGCAAGCTTTTCATGCTCCACATGCGCAACGTGCGCGGCAGCCTGGCCACCGCCGGCGGCTTCGAAGAAACCCTGCTCGACGACGGCGACCTCAACATGGCCCGCATCCTGCGCGAACTGCGCAACGTCGGCTTCAGCGGCTACATCAACCCCGACCACATTCCCGACCTGCCCGGTGACAACGAAACACGCGACGTCGGCTGGGCCTACTCCATCGGCTATATGAAGGCGCTCTATGCCTCGGTGGTGGCTTGACCAACACGGTCGGAGTCCTTGCAGCCAGTGATCAGTTCAGAACTGCCTTCAACCGGTTGGCGCTATCTTTGTTCAACCTCTGCAAACAGTGTAAGGTTGAGCCTACAGGCAGCGCCTCCTTACAATACAATCAACAAGCGCAATCGATTCTTGGCGAAAGCACTTCCATCGCTTCAGCCATTTCAGTCAATCGCAGGACAGAAATATGCCTCTCAAAGTCGGAATCGTCGGCGCGCGCGGCATCGGTGAAAGACACGCACGCGCCTATCTGCAGGACCCCCTCGCCGAACTGGTCGCCGTCTGCGACCTCGTCCAGGAACGCGCCGACGAGGCCGCGCGCATGCACGGCGTGCGCGGCTACACCAGCCTCGCCGACATGCTGCGGCACGAAGAGCTCGATATCGTCGACGTCTCCACCGGCGGCGCCGAAAACGGCAGCTGGCACTTCGAGCCGACCATGGAAGCCCTGGAAGCCGGCAAGCACGTGCTCGTGGAAAAGCCGATCTCCAATCAGATCGAAGAGGCCCGCCAGATGGTGGCCAAGGCCGCAGAGATGGACCTCTACCTCGGCTGCAACCTGAACCACTACTTTACGCCCCCCGCGGAGAAGGCCCGAGAATACATCGCGCGGGGCCAAATCGGCGAGCCGGTCTACTGCCTGCACAAAATGGGCTTCAACGGCGGGGAACATACCTACAGCAAGAACAGCGCGCCCAACGCCGCCGGCTTCCCCTACTTCCATGTGAAAGCCTTCCTGGCCCACCCTTTCAGCATCATGCGCCATTTCTGCGGCGACATCACCCACGTCCAGGCCTTTTTCAGCCGCCCCTCCTTCCGCGTAAAGGCCGACGACCCCATGCTGTCCGTCACCAGCATCCACCTGCAGTTTGCCAGCGGCGCCGCCGGCTACCTTCTCAGCCAGCGCGGCGACGCCACCTTCGGCCTCGGCGGCTGGTGGAGTGTCGAGGTCGCCGGGACGCGCGGCACCTTCTGCATCGAGAACTGTATCGAAAAGATCACATACTGGCCCGCTCCCACCGCAGAAGGCGCCCCGTCGCCGCAGGTCACGCACAGCGGTATCAGCGACTTCAACCAGACCTTCCCCCGCCGTATCCACGCCTTCCTTGAAGACGTGAGCAACCAAGCGCCGAAGAGCGAACTGCGGGCTTCGGGACGCGACGCCCTGGCCACCCTGGAGTACACCTGGGCCGCCATTGATTCATATGAAAACGGCGGCGCGCTCGTCCCGCCCCATCCCCTGCCGGATTGCGCCGGATCCTGAACAGTCGCCGCAAAGCTGCATGGCGCGACGTACCACCAACGACAAGCTGCCAGCCGCGAAAGGACAACAACAGCCATGAGCGCTGTCGAACAGACTGATTACACCTCCCTCGTGCCCCAATTTCAATTTCCCGAAACCTTGGCGGAACAGGAAGCCGTACTGTCGACCAACTCACTGATGCAGCGTCTGCTCGCCTATCGCCAGCGTTACGAGGGAGACCCCCACCGGCCCATCTACCACTACGTCAACCCGGAAAACACGCTTAACGACCCTAACGGACTCTGTTTCTGGCAGGACCGCTGGCATCTCTTCTACCAGGCCTACCCGCCCGAAGACCCCCGCCAGCACTGGGGCCACGCCGTCAGCGATGACCTGATCCACTGGCGCGACCTGCCCTATGCCATCTATCCCAACCCCGAAGAGTGCTGCTATTCCGGCGCGACGCTGGTCGAAGAGGACCGCGTGATCGCCATCTATCACGGCACCAAGGTGGGCAACATGGTCGCCGTCTCGCACGATCCGCTGCTGCTCAACTGGGAGAAACTCACCGGCGCGCCCGTCATCCCCATCGCCAGCGCGGACGGCTCCCCCCTGCCCTACCGCGTCTTTGACCCCTGCATCTGGAAGAAGGGCGACCACTACTACGCCCTGTCCGGCGGCACGCTGCCCCACGCAGCCTCCGGCAGGCGCACGCGCGCCAACTTCCTTTTCCGCTCGCCCAACCTGGTCGACTGGGACTATCTGCATCCGTTTGTGGAAGACGACCGCTTCACGCGCATCGGCGATGACGGCGCCTGCCCCTATTTCTGGCCAATCGGCGACCGCCACATCCTCCTCTTTTTCAGCCACATGAGCGGCGGACAGGCCCTGCTGGGCGATTACGACACCGAACGCGACAAGTTCGTCGTCACCTCTCACCATGAATTCAACTTCGGCCCCTACGGTCCCGGCGGCGTCCACGCCCCCTCAGCCACGCCGGACGGCAAAGGCGGCGTCTACGTCATCTTCAACATGAACCCGGCCAAGCCGACCGAAGGCTGGAACCAGATCATGACGCTGCCGAGGCGCCTTTCTCTGCAGGGAACCGACAAGATCGGCCGCGACACCCTGCTGGTCGATCCCACCGGCAACCTCAAGTCGCTGCGGCGGGAGCACCGCCAGATCACCGACATGGCCCTGCCCGCCAACCAGGAGATCGTCCTGGGAAGCATCAGGGGCAACGCGATCGAGCTGATGGCGGAGATCGAGACCGACGACGCGCCGCTTGTCGAACTGAACGTCCTGCGCTCCCCCGGCAAAGAGGAGTTCACCCGCATCGCCTTCTACCGCGAACGCGGCTTCCGCAACTGGGAACGGTACACCGGCTGGCAGCGCGACAAGCTGGCCGCCGCCACAGACAGCCTGATCTCCATCGACTCCTCCTACTCCTCCCTCGCGCCCGACGTCCGTTCGCGGGCGCCCGAGACCGCGCCGGTCTTCCTCGAAAGGGATGAGCCGCTGCGCCTCAGGATCTTCGTCGACAAAAGCGTCGTCGAGGTCTTCGTCAACGGCAAGCAGAGCGCGGCCTTGCGCGTCTACCCCGAGCGCGAGGATAGCCTGGGCGTTTCGCTGCGCTCGCAAGGGCAGGATGCCCGCGTCGTTTCGCTCGAAGCGTGGCAGATGGAAAATATCTATTCGTAACCTGCGGCCGTCCTGTTTCGACGGCCTCACTTTTCTCTGAAAGGCGCAATCTATGCACTTGCCAACCCTTTATAACAACATCCTGGGAACGAGCGACTACGTAATCAAGGAGAAGACCGAGGGCCTTACCCACGCCGACAGCATGTTGCAGCTGCCCTTCCCCGGCAACTGCATGAACTGGATCCTCGGCCATCTCATGGTCTACCGCATGCAATGCCTGGGCCTGATCGATGGGGTCAGCGAACCCGACGAGGGCGAGTTCGCGCTCTACGGCTTCGGTTCCGAACCGATGACCGACTCCGACAAGGCCATTCCGCTCGAAACGCTCCTGGCGCGCCTGGATGCAATATCCGAGCAGGTCGGCGCCGCGCTCGAAGAGATGCCTGAATCCCGCCTGGATGAGATCTTGGATGAGGAGCGCGGCGTCACCGTCGGTCAACGGCTGCACTTCAATCTGGTCTACCACGAAGCCTATCATGTGGGCCAACTCGAGCCGCTGTACGAACTGGCGATCGCGAAGCGATCTGGTCAGTGATCAGTTGTCCCCGACAGCGATTGCGCCAGGAGACCCGCATTGCGGGCAGTCAGCCGCGAAAGGGAAACCACATTCATGAGCGTCGCCGAAAGAACCGATAACACCTCCCGCGTACCTCAATTTCGCTTTCCCGAAACGTTGGCGGAACAGGAAGCTGTGTTGGAAACAAACTCACTGATGCAGCGGCTGCTCGCCTATCGCGAACGCTACGAGGGCGACCCCCACCGGCCCATCTACCACTACGTCAACCCGGAAAACACGCTCAACGACCCCAACGGACTCTGCTTCTGGCAGGACCGCTGGCATCTCTTCTACCAGGCTTACCCGCCAAAAGACGCCCGAGACGTTTCACGCAACGCTTGGCAGATGAAAGCACATGTGAAGGACCCGCGGCCTGCAGTTGGAAACCCGAGGCCACACCGGAATACAAATCAGATTTTGCTATGAAAGGAGTTGCTTGTGCATTCCCCAACCCTGTATGTCAACATGCTCGGGACCGCCAATAACGTGATCAAGCAGAAGACCGAGGGCCTGACCCATGCCGACAGCATGTTGCAGCTGCCCATCCCCGCCAACTGCATGAACTGGATCCTCGGCCATATCATGGTCTATCGGGAGCAGTACCTCGGCGTGATCGACGGCGTCACCCAGCCCGACGAGGACGAGTTCGCCATCTACGGCGGCGGCTCCGAACCGTTGACCGACCCCGACAAAGCCATTCCCCTCGAAACCATTCTGGCGCGTCTCGATGATCTGTCCGACAAGGTCGTCGCCGCGCTCGAAAAGATGCCGGAATCTCGCCTGGATGAAGTGTATGATGAGGAGCGGGGTGTCACCGTCGATCAGCGGTTGCACTTCTATCTGGTCTTCCACGAGGCCTATCACGTGGGGCAGCTCGAGCCGCTGTACGAACTGGCGATCGCAAACGGCAAGAATTAGCGATCAGGTGGCGTTGACCAGTGAAGCCCAGCCAACCGCTGACCGCTGAAAACCGGAGTCAAAACCATGCAGCTATCCGACATCAAGACCGTCGGCGTCGTCGGCGGAGGGACCATGGGCTTCGGCATCGCCATCAACTTCGCGCTGTGGGGCTACCCGACAATCATAAGTGACCTCAGTGACGATGTTTTGGCTGGGACCGAGTCCAACATCGCCCATGCCCTGAAGCTCTTTGTCGAGGGCGGGTTGATCACCCAGGACCGCGCCGGGGAAACGCTCGCCCGCATCACCACCACCACCGACCTCGCGCAGCTGGCTGGGCAGAGCGACTTCATCACGGAAGCGATCGTCGAGCGGCTGCCCGACAAACAAGCGCTTTTCAAACGGCTCGACGAACTTTGCCCGCCCCATACGATTCTGGCCAGCAACACCTCGCGCCTCGTGCTCAGCGACATCGGCGCGCACGCCAAACGCCAGGAGAAACTCGTTCTCACCCACTACTTCGCGCCGCCGCACATCGTCCCCGGCTTGGAGGTCGCCAAAGGGCCCGGCGCGACCGACGAGAGCTTAGAGCTCACCTGCGAACTGTTGCGCAGCGCCCGTAAAATCCCCATCCGTGTGCGCGGGGAAAAACCAGGATACCTTCTCAACCGGATTCAGCACGCGCTGGCGCGCGAGGCCAGCCAGCTGTGGGCGGAAGGCATGGCCAGCGCAGAGGATATTGAGCTGGGGATCGTCTCCACCTTCGGCTTCCGCATGCCCCACGAAGGCCCGTTCCTGCACTACGACCTGGCAGGAATCTGGAAATGGCCCGAGGACGTACGCAATCCCCGCGCCATCCAAAACGAAAAACTGCGCGAGCAGATGTTGAAGGCGCAGCCCTGGTTCCTGGACCCCGCCAACTTCGACGAAGCCGTCGAAAAACGGGACCGGGAGTACATTCGCCGCCTCAAGGAGCTATATTGGAAAGATGATGACTAGGGCTCGTTGAAGATTGTCAGAACAGCGATTTACAGGAGAACAGCACGGCAGACCCATGAAGGGCCGCCCAGCCACAAGAAGAATTTCCGCGAAACCCCTGGTGTTCTTCGCGACCCTTCGCGTAACTTCGCGGATCGATCAGTTTGGTTCACAAGAGAGCCAGGCGAAAGAGATCCCAAACATGCCTGCAGCCGCCTGCCGCCTCCTCAGACCTCCCGCGCCACCGCGGCGACCGCAGCCACCGTCTCGTCGACCACATCCGCCGTATGCGCCGTCGACAAAAACCACGCGCCCCGCTCCAGCGCGCGTACGCCCCGATAGTGCAGCGCCTCCGTGAAGCGCGTATAGCGCTCCTTGTCCGCCTGCAGTGAGCTGCGATAGTCCGTTACCGGCGCCTCCACCCCAAATCCAACATGGAAGATCTGGGGGAACCCTTCAACGCGGGCCTGGATGTCGGCCGCGTCCAACGCCTCCCGCATGCCCTCCATCAACCGCGTCCCCTGCCTGTCGAGCGCGGCAAAGGTCGCCGGCTTCTCAAGTTCCCCCAACGTCGCGACCAGCGCAGCCATGCACGCCGGATGCCCGTTGAACGTGCCGCCGTGCATCACGCCGCCGCTCGCGAACAGCTCCATCAGCTCCGCGCGGCCGGCAAAGCAGGAGACCGGAAAGCCGCTCGCGATCGCCTTGCCAAAGGTCGCCAGGTCCGGCGTTACGCCAAAGTGGGCCTGCGCGCCCCCCGGCGCAACCCGGAAGCCGGTGATCACCTCGTCGAAAATCAGCACTGTGCCGGTCTCGCTGCACGCGCGGCGCACGCCTTCCAGGTATCCGTCAGCCGGAAAAACCGTGCTCGTATTGCACATCGCCGGCTCCATGATCACCCCGGCCACATCCTCGCGCTCCAGCCGCCTCTCCAGTGCCTCCAGGTTGTTCCACGGCAGCACCTCCGTGTGCCATCCGGCCTGCAGGTCCTGTCCCGCGCTTCCGGGAATGGCGTTCGGCGCATCCTCAGGACCGTACTCCTCCGGCGCCGGCGCGATGCTCCACAATATGTTGTCCATCCAACCGTGATAATGCCCCTCGAACTTGATGATCACCGAGCGCTGCGTCGCCGCCCGCGCCAGCCGGATCACCGCCTGCACAACCTCACTGCCCGCGCAGCTGAAGCGCACCAACTCCGCGCACGGAACCATTTCGCAGACCCGTCTCGCCGCCTCCTGCTCGATCCGGCTCTGCCCCGCATAAAGGATGCCCGACCGCAGCTCCTCCTGCACCGCCTCCAGCACCGGCGCAGGGTTGTGCCCTAGGATCATCGGGCCCATGCCCAGGTAATAGTCGATCAGCCGGTTGCCGTCCGCATCATACAGGTATGGCCCTTCACCCCGCTCAAAGACCAGCGGCGTCGGCGCAATTCCCATTCGATAATTGCTGTTCACACCACCGGGCAGAGAACCGGACGCCTCGGCGATCAACTGTCTCGATCCTTCAAAAGTCGTCATCAGCCCCGTTCCTCATCTCTTGATAATTACCCAGCCAAAGAACTCACGCCTTGCCAGTACAACTGTACGAGCGGCGTTCACCAAAAACTGGCTACCAAAACAGCCGTTCCGCATTATCGCAGCATCCGGCTGCCCACACAACTGCGCGTGGGGCCTCAAAATTGCTTTTTTGTCTGTTGGCGGGTACTCTTTCCATACTCCAATCCGCATCAACCTCCCGAACACACCACAGTGGAGATTCGCTCATGTCAACCACCAGCCAGCGCCCAAACAGCGACCCCGCAGAGCAGTTCACCTGGGCCGGCATGTATGCCCGCAACGCGGCGGAGCCCAAGGGCTTGGGGCGCGGAAAACGCGGCCGTTACGACTTTGCCGTCGCCTATCCGGACCCCGGCTCTCTGCCCCTGGCAGGCCTTCTCGACGGCCTCAAACAGGCGATGGATGAAGAAGGCGGAGATCTCTCTCTCTATGCCAATCCCCAGGGCTACACACCTTTGCGAGAGTTCGTGGCGGCCAAGCTGCAACGCGACAGAGCGATCAACGTGACCGCCGACGACATCATCCTCGCCGACGGCTCCAGCCAGCCCATCCACATGGTCGCCGAAACTCTCCTCGATCCCGGCGATGTCGTCCTGACCGAAGATTTCGTCTACGCCGGCACGCTCAATACGCTGCGCCGTTTCCGCGCCGACCTGCGCGGCGTCGCCACCGACGAAGAGGGCATGATTCCGGACGCCATCGAAGAGGCCATCCGCGCCGCCAGCGCCGAAGGCAAACGCCCCAAGATGATCTACACCGTGCCCACCTTCCAGAATCCACAGGGCTGGACCATGACCCTGGCCCGCCGCAAAGCGCTGGTGGCCCTCTCACAGAAGTATGACGTGCCCATCCTCGAAGATGACTGCTATGTGGACCTGCGATACGATGGCTCCGACGTTACCTCACTCCATTCTCTCGACGACACCGGCCGCGTCCTCTACGTCGCATCCTTTTCCAAGATCATCGCGCCCGGTATGCGCCTCGGCTATCTGACCGGGCCCCGGCCCTTCCTCGAACACGCGATCGGCGCAAAGAGCGGCGGTTCCGTGAACACCTTCGCCTCTTGGGCCGTGCATCGCTTCTCCACCACCCATCTCTACAGCCACATCGAGGAAATCAACGATATCCAGAAAGAACGCCGCGACGCCATTCTGGCTGCGCTCGACGAACACTTCAGCGGCAGCGGCGCCACCTGGAGCCGGCCGGACGGCGGCCTCTTCATCTGGCTGCAACTCCCCGAACACGTCGACCTGGCCGCAGTGCGCGATGACATTCTCGAAGAGTACGACGTCGGCTATCTCCCGGGTCCAAACTTCGCGCCCGACGGCGTTTCCGGCGCCAACTGCGCCCGGCTCTGCTTCGGTTACAACCAGGCCGCTGAAATCAAAGAAGGCATTCGCCGCCTGGCGACCGCGTTTCGCGCCAAAGGACTGATCACCTAGTCGCTATCGACATTGCTGGCGGCTGTTCGCTGCAAACAGGCCGCCAATGGCAGGAGAAGCTCCATGAACAACTGGCAACCAACAAAGGAGCAATTGGAAGACTGGCAGACCAAAGGATACTTCATCATCCGCGGCGCCATCCCCAGAGACAACGCCATCGAAATGCGGGGCGTGATCAAAGATTTCCTTCTGCGCCCCGACCCAGGCCTGAAAACCGACGACGATCCCATGGACCCCATGGGTGACTCACCCCAGGCGCGCACCGCCCGCTTCCGCAAGCTCAGCGGGTTCTCCGCACGCCTGCCTCTGATCTGGCACAGTTACTACGGCGGTCAGACGATGCCCTCCGTTGGCCGCTACTTCCTGGGCGATGACATTTTCCTCAAGTTCAGCAGCTGTTTCGTCAAGCCCGCCCGTACCGGCAGCGCCACGCCCTGGCATCAGGACAACGGCCTCTGGCGCGACGGCGAAACCGAACCGTTCAATTTCTGGATGGCTCTGGACCCGGCAACGACCGAAAACGGCTGCCTGCAGTTCATCCCCGGAAGCCACAAACAGGATATTTTCCCTCACATCCTCTATGCCGACAGCATCCATGGCGAACTGCCCAGGGAAAGGGTGCGCCAGATGATCGCCGACAGCGGCGTGGAACACTGTGAGTTGGATTCGGGTGACGTCGTCTGCTGGCACAGCTCCATTTGCCACTACAGCCCGCCCAACCCCAGCCCTAACAGCCGCATCGCCATCGCCGGCGTCTACTCCACGCCGCAAATCACGCGCCAGCGCCAGTTCCCGCAGCCATACCATTGGATCCTGCGCAACGGCGAACTTTGCGCCGACTTCCCGCCCCAGCCCGCGGATATCCCCGAAAGGTCGTCAGGGCTGAGCCCATTTCCCAAGGCGGAAGAGACGCTGGAGCCGGCCGGCTGACGTGGGCAGAATCCATGCGGGCCGCAGCAGCCCCCGTATGACCAGCCATCCCGCTCACGACCACCTCGTCCGGGAAGTGCGCTCCTGGTACATCCAGGACTTTCCAGCCCTGGGCAAGGTCGTGACGCGGCGGCCATTCGGCTACTACAGCCTCAACTCCAAGACCAGCTACTGCGATATTCACATCCTGGAACCGTTCGACCCGGCAGAGACGCGCGCCTTTCTCGAAGACGTGAAAGCCTTCTATGGCGGCCGCCAGGTACACATCTTCACCCACGGCCAGGCCGTCGACAGGCGCCTGTCCGCCGCGCTGGAACAGGCCGGCTGCGCCCGCGGCCCGGCGAAGCTCTATCTCGCCCACGTCAAGACCGGCGTTCCTCCCAAAGTCGAGCCCGGCCCAGCACAGATGGAGCCGGTCACACACACCAACCTTCTCGACTATGTTGTGACAAAACGAAAGGCATTTGCTGGCAGCGAAGAGGAACCCGCCCCGGCGGCCATCGAGGCCGAAATAGTGAATCGCCGGGCCGAGCTGAATGCCGGTGGGGCCTTCCTCGTCGCCCGTGTCGGCGCCGAAGCCGCCGCGATCATCGGATGGTACGAAGGCCCCGACCGCTACATCTTCAACTTGGCGACGCGTGCGCCTTTCCGCAATCAGGGCATCGCACGTCAACTGCTTTCCCGCGTGCTCGCTGACACCTACGCGCTGGGAAAGCGATCTCTCCTGATCGCCACTGATCCAGCCGATTCACCAGTTCAGTTCTACCGCCGTATGGGCTTCGTTGATGAGATCTGCTGGATGGGAACCTGGCTCGTCGACGGCTCCGCCGCGCAATAACAGACGGCCGGACGCCGTCTGCAATCACTCATCTATCATCTGTATGACTGGGGCAAGGGCAACGTCGCATATTCGAGGTTGCCTAGATCCGTCGTTTCACCGTCAGTAATGTTAAAGAGGATGGCGTCCTCCGTCCCCTCCTGGTACAACAGGAAGGAACCCATGACCATGTCCAGAATGAGGCCGTACCGTCCCGCCTGGATGTCGGTGAACATGAAGCGGCCGTCTGCATCGGTATAAGCGACCGGCGCCGCCGACGGATCGTACGCCACAATCCGCTCAGTGCCCTCATCATCGCTCAAGATTTCGCCGATCGCCAGCTTGACATCCACCACCGGCTGCAGACCGTTCTCCGTCCGCAAGAACAGGGCGCCGGTCAGAGAACCGGCGCCGGCCGCGGCTTCAAGCGATGATGATGTTGGGTCCCCTGCCCCTTCCCCGTCCGTCCGTGCGCTCTCGAACGCAGCGGCCCTGCATCCCAGGAGCAATAGGACCGTTATGAGAATATGCGCCTGCCGTTTCATGGGCCGCTTTCACAACCAGCCGTGTGTGAAACGCGTCCTCACGCTCCTCGCCTGCTCCCCCTACTGATTGATCCCCTCGTAAACCTGGAACTGGTCGTCCGTTGAGCCCGTCTTCAACTGGTTGACAACAGCCACAATTTTGGCCCCCTCTGTTGAAGCCGTGCATGTCGCGCTGCCCACATAGCTGTCCTGGATCTTATTCGCCTGCAGGTCCGTCAACGTCTCATTGGGTTGCAGCGTCCCGCTGACCGTGTACGTCGTGTCGGTGAAACTGCACGACACCGACGTCTCCGATGATCCTACGTTCATCACATTAATACTGGTGAAGAAGCCCGCGTTGCGGTCATTGATCGCAGGCAGACGCACAGCCTGTGTGGCATCATCAGGATCAAAACTGCCGTAGGCCGCGAGCTGCGTCAGTGGAGAGCTCCCGGACCTCTGCGTGACAACCGCGACCAGAGGTTGGCTGCCGCTGTTCGCCGTGACATAGCCGGAACCGATGAATCGCTCGCCGCCCGCGCACGTGGAATTGGAGCCGCTCTGAAATGCGTCGCGCGCGAAAGTTACCGTCTGGTTGGCCGCGATCGTCTGCGTCTCCGCGCATGCGCTGCCCGCCGCCGACGGCTGATAGGACACAGTGACACTGGTTTCGCTGTCACCTGTATTCTGTATCTGGATCTCCGTATTGATGCCGTTATTGTTGGCGTTCACCAGAGGCATCGCCGGACTGACAGCTCCGCTGGCGAATCCGTTGTAGGCCGCCATCGACGCCGAATCCTCCAGGAACGCGACGACGACCACAGGCTCGTTGCTGGTCACTTCGGCAGCAAAGAGGTTGCTCGTGTGCGGCTCCTGCTTCTGGTAAAAATTGTGCGATGCGTATGCCGCCAGCGTGATCGAAGTCGTGATGCCGTCACTGTAATTCACCGTCACATTCGTGGATGTGGGATTCGGATTCTGCAACGCAAACCAGCTATTGAAACCGCCGGCCCCATTGGCCATCAGCAGCGGGAGATAGACCGTACTGCTGCCTTCACTGCGCCCCACATAGGTTCCGCCCGCCGAGAGCGCGCTGTTCATCATGTTGCTGAGGGCGGCGACAGGCTGATCCGAGGAGATGACAACCGAGCCGCTGAAGCCCTCATTAACCGGCAGAGTGAAATAGATCTTGGATCGATCGCGCTCGATGATGTCGGTCAGCGTCTTCTCCAGGCTGCCGTCCTGCCTGTAGAAGGCCAGGATGATATTGGCGGTGGATTCGCTCATATTGTAGGTCTGAATTGTAGACTTGTAGCCGGGAAACTGCCCCTGCGCATGAGTGTTTGTGTAGCCCATCGCGAAAGCCAACACAAATGCCAGTCCAATCGTGACAGAGGCCAACAGAGGTTTCCGTTTCATATTTCTGCTCGGCTCCTTCCGTATTACGCTGCGCAGTCATGCGCGAAATCAGGGGCGTGAATCATCACTATCACAACAAAGTTTAGTGTAAGTGTGTTGAGTCGTCAACAACAGTCCGATCAAGGATGGGGCAACTGCTTCCCCAAACGACATACCCTCGTGAGGTTGCCAGAATCGGTTCGCGTTGCCTTTGTGGGCGCCCTGCGCGGCCCATTCAAAACGCCAAGTTCAGCTGTGATTCCCTTGGACCAGAGTGCCCGAGCCCGGACGGGCGCACGGCCCCCGTCTCCCGGCCCTCAGCGCGCGCGAAGCGGACCCCGCCCGACAATCTTCTCCGCATGTTGAAAGGGCTGCCAACCCACGTCGCCGGAAGCGCCGCGAGTCGCCGTAAACAAAGAGGAAACTGTCCTGAGCTCGGCCGGTTCGCCATGCAGCGAGCCAAACGCCGCCTAAGGCCGAAGCAAATCCGCAGACTATCGTCGCAATATCGAACTCTATCGCTTCGACTCTTCGCCTCGATCGCTGCGGCCAGGGTCCCTGCGCCCCGCACGCCCGCGAAAAAGACTGCCGAAAAACATCTGGCCCAGCGAACTGCCATAATCCTCGCGTGAAGTCGGCTCCGTCAGACGGTCCCAATCACGCAGTTTGGCGTCCCGCTCCCACTTGGCCCGCCCCAGCACCAATCCGTCCAGCTCCTCCTCCAACGGCTTGGCGTCCTCAGCGTTCAAATGGCCGCGCCAGGACTCGAGTAACGCCGAAAGCTGGTCCAACCGTTGCAAGATCGTTTCCCGATTGGCGAAAAGCGAAGCAGCCAGTTCCTCAGCGCTGGCCTCCAGAGCCGTGCTGAGGGCAAAACGGCGGCCGGCCAGCTTTTGGCTCTCACTCCAACCGGGGGCGTCGTGCACCGCCTGAAATAGCGCCGCCGCCAGGATTTCCGGCAGCTGTTCCACCGCCGCCACAATACCGTCATGTTCCAGCGGATCGATGTAGAGCGGCTTCGCGCCCAACCGCGCCAACAGATTGCTCACCAGTTCCAGCGCGCTGCTTTCGGTCTGCGTCCCCGCGCCAATGCAGAAAGTGCTCTCCTTGAACAATTCGCTGCGCGGCTCCGGCTCGCTGCTGAGGTCACTGTGAACCGGGCGGCCCGCCACAAAGTGGATGCCCTCCGGCAGGTTGTTGGCGGCAATCGCGAGCGCCGGCTGCATCACCGGGCCAATCCCGAATATCACCGCGCCCTCAGCGACATCTTCACGAATTTGCTGCAGAAACTCCGGCAGCTCCGACAGTGGCTCGGTCGCGACAACCAGGCTGGCGTTCTCACACGCCGAATGCAGATTCCAGGTGGTCGAATCAATCGCGCCCAACTGTTTGGCCTCATTCATTCGGGTCGGTTCGCGGTCGTGGCCGATCACCTGGTAGCTGCCCGCATTCTCGCGCAAAGAGAGACCGATACTGGTTCCGATCAAATCCAATCCAACGATTGTGATTTTTGCTGTCGTCTCAGCCATGGGTTGCTTTCCTGAATGTTGTCAATCGCTTCCATGCAAGCATGGTGATATCGTCGCGGGCTTTACGCCAATCTGAAGCCGCCAATAACGCCGTCTTTGACAGGGCAACGAGGCCCAGCCAAGACCAAATTGCGCCGTCGTCGAAATCTGCGCATACTGCCGCCGCGTTTCCCGCTTCCGTCCGCCAGACGTCACGCGGGTTGCGATCAGTTCTGGCTGTCCGCCCACTGCAGCACCTTCAGCAGGCGCATCTGTTCTTCCCCGGCCTCTTGCCGCGCGCCTCCCTCCCCCCATCGCGGCTTCTCGAATGAACTGTCCGACAAAGCGGCTTTATCCTGATGATGAGCGATTAACCAGCAGGTAAGCGGGCTGCATCCATCTTCTTCGGCCCAACGCGCCCCAATGCACGGATGCGCCAGATGAACGTGCAACAGATACCGCCAACCACCGGCCGCATCGTCAACTGTCAGACGGAGAACAAGACTGGGAGCCAATGCGTCCAGCAGCACCAGCGCCGTTCGCACCCATGCGTTGAAGGTCAGTCCGGTCTCCGCCGCTGCCAACTTGCCGGCATCATGCAGCAGTGCCGCCGCCGCCAAATCGGAATCACGCCAGCCCGCGCGCTGCAAACTGTTCAGAACGTTCAAGCTGTGCCGCTGGGCGTCCACCGGCATCTGCCGGAAACGGGCCAGCCCTGCGGGCGGGAGAAATCGGGCGGCCTGCTGCAGTTCCTCAGCCGAAACGGAAGCTGTGATGCCCCGCGTAAATTGGCGTACGCGACGCAAAATTCTGCCGGCCGTCCCCCGCATCGGTCAATCCAGCCCCACTCCTGCCGCCCCATCATACTCAATCATAGCCGCCCACCAAAATGAACAGAGCCGCTCCCCCCGCCCGGAAATCAACCCTCCACAACCGTCCAACCACCTATCCCCAATCAACCGCCTCAGTCACTGACCACTGATCACTGCAGTTTCAGCTCCCAAAAACCAAGAACAGCCACCTGACAACCTGGCCGGCCACGCCGGTGATAAAGCCGCCGCCAAGGTAGATCGCGGCCAGCAGAATCAGAAAGCCGAAGCGGCCCAGGGCCATCTGCAGCTCGAAATTATCTCCCGGCAAAAGCGCAAACAGAATATGCGAGCCGTCCAGCGGCGGAATCGGGATCAGATTGAATACAAACAACAGCGTGTTGATCCAGACAAAGAAATTCAGGAACCGCTCCAGCACCGGGACGTCGGCGAAGGGTATGAGGAAAACCCCCACCGCAGCCAGCAGCAGATTGCTCACTGGGCCGGCCGCCGCCACCAATATCGTCCCCACTCGCACGTCTACATCGATGTTGCCAGGGTTCCACTGCACCGGTTTGGCCCAGCCGAATCCCGTAAACAGAATCAACAGCGCGCCAATCGGATCGATATGGGCAACTGGATTGAACGTGTAGCGCCCTTGCATGCGCGGCGTGGGATCGCCCAACTGGACCGCCATCGCCGCATGCGCCATTTCATGAACAGGCAAAGCAACCAGAACAATGACCGCCACCGCGACCAGCCAGAGCGGATCGCCCATCCGCCCCAGGGAACTACCCCCGGACACCAGCGCATACAAAACCAGAATTCCTACGACCCCAATTGCGATCTGCTGCGTGCGGGTTAGGGCATTCCAGCCCCGTCCGCCAGAACCTCCATACATATCACAACTCCAGATATCCGTGCCACGCGTGGGGCAAGAACTCCGCCGCGCCCGACTGAACGTTGATCGGCTGCTGGCCGTGCGCCCACCAGCTATAACCCCAGTAGGCGATCACAAAAACGATCATCCCGACCGCCAGCCAGTTGCCCACACGCCCGTAGGCGCGGCGTAACACCTGCGTCCCCAGCGCCACGAACATTGTAAACGCCGGGGCAATCCAGATAATGCCCTCAAACCGGGCCGCTCTCTCTCCGACCTGGGCTGCGGGCTGCGCCATCGCCGGGACAAACAGACTGATAGCGTAGAGCAGCAGGACCGGCAGAATCAGCCAGGTCGCCAACATGCCCACATTGGCGATCCGCCCCCCGAACTCCGTATACCCAACCAGAAGACCGGTCAAGCCAAGAAAGAAGACGGGGATCAGCCAGAGATGCGAAATCGGTTCCAGCAAGCCCTGCGCATTATCAAGGAGCAATGTGCGCGCCATCTGCGTCAGAGGCGTGACGGGCAGGTCGGCTGCGACGGCTTGCAGCGCGCTGCCGCTCTGCTGCTCGACCCCGCCGAATATGCCGGCCAGATGGCCCCTGCCCCACGCCGTCAGCGGCAGAATGGGCAGCGCAAAGCCGACCAGCGTCAGTCCGTATCCCTGCCAGCGCTTCCGGTTAAGGGGGTTTGCCAGCAAAAACCAGACCAGATGGACCGGCAGGAGCAGCGCCGTCAACACCTGCGTATAGATGGCTATCGACGAAATGACAAGGTAGGTCAGCCAGCGCCAGGGTCCGCTGTACCACATTGCCTGCAGCCAGCTCCAGCTTGAAAACAGCGCCAGCATCACCACCAATCCATATACGCCCCCCTCCTGGCTGTACCAGAGCTGCAATGGATTGAAGGCCAGGAAAAGTGTTGACAGCAGCGGCAGATTCCTCAGCAGCGTGCTGCCAACTGCCGGCACCATCCGGCGGGCCACCTGCCACATGAGGGCGATGGCGATGGCGCTGGCCAGCACCGAAAAATATCGCAACGCGAAGAGATCGGTTCCAAAGAATTGAATCCACGGCCGGATCAGAAGAAAATACAATATCCCGCCCTGACCCGGCGCGATCAGCCCGCCAATCGTCTCCTCCACCGGGCTGGCCGCCAGCTCGATCGTCTCCTGTTCCACCTGGCCGAGTTTCCGCGCAATCAGGCCGAACATCCGCCAGCCGAACGCAAGCAGGATCACCAGCGCCATCCAGCGCTGCTGCAAAGGCTCCGCGCCGCGCGGCTGGCCGCGCGGGACGTGCCTTGGCTCCGGCGTCTGCACAAGTTGAAATCGAACCGGTGATTCAAAAGATAGATTCATAGCGGAAAGAGGGGCGCCGCGCGCGTTTGGATCAACAGAGTGTATACCTCCTATCATACCCCCTACACCAATGAAGACCAATCATCCCCTCAACGGGGCGCGCATCCAGCTGTACGGGAACGCGACCGCGCTTCCCCATAACCGGGAAAAAACCGATACGGTTGGGCCGCCCTGCCCGCAGATATGGAGCCGCCGGATTCTGCGTCCACTCTCAGCTATGAATCGCCGCGAATCGAAGCCCAATCAAAGCTGACGTCGCCGGCGTGAACGGTAACCGTCTTGCCTTCAGCTGCGCGGACCAGCAGCGCGCCTTGCGGAGATGTCCCCACTGCCCGACCGTGAACGATCCCGTTTGCCGTGTGGGCAGCCACCATAGCGCCCAGACCATGCAGGGCGGCCTCCCACTGGGCATGCAGGACCTCCGCCGCAGGGCGGGAGCCTGGCGCGCACAGATCATCCAGCGCCCGGCACAGAGCCGCCAACAGATATTCCCTGCCAATCGGCGAGAAATCGCCTGGAGGCCGACTGCCGCCATCAGCCAGCAACATCAAGCTGGATGGAGGCAACCCGCCGGCCCGCACGGACGGCAACTCCTCCTGATGCTGATTGACATTGACACCGATACCGAGAATCACGCCGCGGAGTTCCTGCTGATCAAAGATACTCTCCACCAGGATGCCCGCCAGTTTCACAGGCCCGTCGGGCTCCAGAGCGATGACATCGTTTGGCCACTTCAGGCGCAGGCGGTCTGCCAGGCGTGGACAGCACCCGCTGATCGCACGCATCAGGGCCAGGCCCCCTGACATCACCGCCAAAGTAGGATGTTCCGGCAGCATCTCGCCGCACAAAATGTAACTGCCCAACAGCCCGCGGCCGGCCGCGTCCTCCCAACCGCGATCCAGGCGGCCCCGCCCCGCAGTCTGATGGTCGGCGATGACCACCGCGCCGGCGGCATCGTCGCCGCGCGCCTCGAAAATCCGTCGCGCGGCCGGCATTGTGCTTGGCGCCGAATGGTAGAATTCGATACTGTGTCCCATATACCGGCGCGACCTCGGCCCTTCAGTCGCGCCCGCCATCGCCAAGGCCCGTCCAATCCATCCGGGGGGAGCCGATTGCTGTTGCCCGCTTGCGCCTTTCGGCAATCTGTCGCCGGAACAACCCGCCTCCGCTTTGTTCAATTTGCTTGTGATCTCCTGACGTATCGTGTAGAATAACCGCGCACTGGAAGTACAAGGGCAGTGCGTGGCGCGTACCCTTTCCCTGGCCACAAACTGCGACTCGCTGACCACGCTCAGACGCTGTTCCTGCGCCGATCCCACCATTGACGATTAAGCTTGCGCGCGTTGCCGTTGGGTTGGGGAGCGCCGGTTATATCGTATGGGATCGAATATCCAGCGCGCGCCAGCAACGCGCTCGACGCGAAGTGTACGAACACGCGTCCCAGATTCGTGCGCAGAACACAAACAGGACAAACGGGAGTGGCCTCTTACAGATTTTCGCAGGAACCGGAGAATGTTTCAAGCGCGCAGCTGCTGCGTATGTCTGCCGTTTCCACGAAATCTGAAAGTGCCTGATGATGCCAATGGCCGCAACGGCGCAGCGGAATTCACTCGAAAACTACGACGAGCTGGAAAAGATGGCCCCACCGGGCAATGACACCGGCGAGACCATCCCGCCCGCCGCGACCCCCGCCGTCACCCGCTTCTGGGAGGTCGACAGTTGGCGCGGCGTGGCCATCATCACCATGGTCATCTTTCATCTCATGTTCGACCTGCGCAACTTCGGTGGCCTGCCGGTCGTACTGCATGAAGGCTTCTGGTTCTACTTTCAACGTTTCACCGCCACCTCGTTCATCACACTGGCCGGAGTTTCAATCGTTCTCAGCTATAATCGGGCGCTGTCCATTCGTGGATCGGCCGATGGCCTGGCCTGGAAAGTCGCACGCAGGGGGCTGCACATACTTGGTATCGGACTGATCCTCTCCCTGGTCATGCGTGTGGCCGGTCTGCCCCCGATCGACTTCGGCGTCCTGCACCTGATTGGAACATCAATTATCTGCTCGATCCTTTTCCTGAACAGACGCTGGCTGACGCTGTCGGTGGCCGCTGTGCTCTATGCCCTCAGCTATATTTTGCAGTTCATGAATGTGCAGGCGCCCGCCGGTGTCTCCTGGCTGGTTCCGCTCGGCATTGAACCGCCGGGCTACTACTATTCCGATTACTTTCCCTTTCCCCACTGGTTTGCCGTCTTCCTGATCGGCGTATTCGTGGGAACCGTTTTCTATGAAGACGGCGCACGCAAACTGCCGCTGCCTGACTTCGGAGGGGTTTTCCCATTCCCTGTTCTGCAGTTTCTTGGCCGCCATTCCCTGGTCATCTATGTGATCCATCAGCCGATCCTGGTCGGACTGCTGCTCCTGACAGGTACGATCACGCTCTGATGACTGGCACTGGGGTCTGGATTGACCGGTTCTCCGGGACAACCGGCGTCCGTCCCATGCGGCTCCGGAGCTGTGACCGGTCACGTCCATCCCCTGATAGCGCAGCGGCCCGCCAGACACGCCCGGCGATCGAAACTTGCCGCGGCCAGCAGGCAATGATGCCAGGAGCATCCGCAAAACGAACTATGACAGGATATAGGAGTTTGTCTTGACTGACTCGACAATCGACCCTCGTATCACCGATCTGCGCAGCCGTAAAGACATGGCCAAACTCGGGGGCGGCCTTGAACGGATCGAGATTCAGCACGCTAAAGGCAGGGCCACCGCCCGCGAGCGGCTTGAGCTGATGCTGGATAAAGGCAGCTTTCGCGAAGTCGACGCGCTGGTCACCCACGACAGCCACGACTTCGGCCTCGACGAGCAGCGCATCCCCGGGGACGGCGTCGTCACAGGCTTCGGCACAATCGACGACCGCCTCGTTTACGTCTTTTCGCAGGACTTCACCGTCTTCGGAGGCAGCGTCAGCCGCCATCACGCCGCCAAGATCTGCAAAATCCTCGATATGTCCATGAAAAACGGCGCCCCCGTCATCGGCCTGAACGACTCCGGCGGCGCACGTATCCAAGAAGGCGTGCTCAGCTTGGCCGGCTACGCCGACATCTTCTTCCGTAATGTCATGGCGTCCGGCGTCGTCCCCCAGGTCAGCGTCATAATGGGGCCCTGCGCCGGCGGAGCCGTTTACTCGCCCGCCATCACCGACTTCGTCATCATGGTCAAAGACACAAGCCACATGTTCGTCACCGGACCCGATGTGGTCAAAACAGTCACCCATGAAGAGGTCACCTTTGAGGAGTTGGGCGGCGCGTCGATCCATGGCAGCAAATCCGGCGTCGCCCACTTCACCGCCGAAAACGAGGAAGACGCCCTCTTCATCGTGCAGCAGTTGATGAGCTACCTGCCCAACAACAATATGGAAGATCCGCCCGTCGTCCCTTCCACCGACGATCTGCTGCGCCAGGATGAAGAGCTGGACTCGATCGTGCCCGACAATCCCAACCGTCCCTACGATATGAAAGAGATCATCCGGCGTATCGTCGACGACGGACAGTTCCTCGAGGTCCACGAACAGTGGGCGCGCAATGTGATGGTCTGCTTCGCCCGTCTCGGCGGCCGCACCATCGGCATCGTCGCCCAGCAACCCGCCGTCCTCGCCGGTGTCCTCGATGTGGACGCCAGCCAGAAAGCGGCCCGTTTCGTCCGTTTCTGCGACTGCTTCAACATCCCGCTGGTCGTCCTCGAGGATGTGCCCGGTTTCATGCCCGGCCTCAATCAGGAACACGGCGGCATCATCCGCCACGGCGCCAAGCTGCTCTACGCATTCTCCGAAGCGACAGTTCCCAAACTGACCGTCATCGTGCGCAAGGCCTACGGCGGCGCCTACTGCGTCATGAATCCCCGCCACATCGGCGCCGACCTCGTCCTCGCCTGGCCCTCAGCCGAAATCGCTGTCATGGGCCCGGAGGGCGCCGTCAATGTAATCTTCCGGCGCGAAATCGCCGCTGCCGAAGACCCTGTGGCCAAGCGAAACGACCTGGTCGCAGACTATCGCAGCCGGTTCGCCAACCCGTATATCGCGGCCGCCAACGGCTTCATCGACGATGTCATCGAACCGCACGAATCCCGCCCCCGCCTGATCAACGCCCTGGAAATGCTGCAAAACAAACGTGATCGACTCCCCCCGAAAAAACACGGGAATATCCCCCTGTGAACCCAATGCCTGTGAATTCAACGCCGCTGGAACCGAACGGAGAAAAAAAAATCGACCGCCTGGCCGGTCAGGCTTCCAGGCGGCAAACAGCCCGAATCGGCCCCAGGCCAACTGCCGCCAGGATGCAGAAACTGCCCCAGATCGAATTCGAGCTTTCCGCCGAACAGTTCTCGCTGATGGGCTTCCCCAGGTTGCAACAGGGCCTCCCCCTGACCGCCGTGCTGGACGGCGGCGTCCTCCTGCCCGAGCCCGGGCCAGAGCCCTGGTACGCCGTACAGAAGGAGCCGCTGGCTGGCAGATTCACGCAGATCGGCCCTGCCCTCTACGCCTTTGCCGGCCAAATCGTCGAGGCCGATATCGAATACGGAAGCGCCCAGATGGCAGTGATCGTGGTAGACTGCAAGATCGTTACCTTGCGCGTCGCTTGCGCTCCCACTGACGACGGCGTTCTCCCCGATGGAACATGGGAAACCCGCTACGCAGCCGGATTTGCGCCTGTGCAGGCAATTGTGGAGGAAAGTTTCACCTCACCGGTAGGACGCACTGTCGATCTGTCAATGTGGGGCTTTCGCCGCCTGCTTCTTTCGCCCAACGACAGCGCCTTCGGCACGTGGCACCCGAGCAGTGAAATCCCGCCGGCCCCCTTCACCCATGACCGGCTTCTGATTCAGGCACGTGTCCATCGCCAGGGAATCTGATGCGCGGTTGACTTCGAAGACCGGCCTCTCCGCGAGGCGCCGGCGCGACAGTTCTCAACCGAGTCGACTGTCTCGACAGGACTGTTCTGATACAGGTTACGCCTTCAAAAGGTGTCCGCGTATTCTCCCGGCGAATAAAGGGTGACAGTCAAGAAAATCAGCCAACGCCTCGCCCCGGCGGCACACGATACTCGGAATAGACGGTAAACTGTAAGGATCAGCGCATGTTCAAGAAAGTTCTGGTTGCGAATCGAGGTGAAATCGCGGTACGCGTGTTACGGGCCTGTGAAGAGCGGGGCATCGCCACCGCGACCGTCTTTTCAGATGTAGACCGGACCGCCCTTCACGTGCGGTACGCCGACGAAGCCTACCACATCGGCCCGGCCCCCAGCCGCGACAGCTACCTGCGCATCGACAAGATCATCGACGTGGCGCGCCAGGCCGGGGTCGACGCGGTCCATCCCGGCTACGGCTTCCTGGCCGAAAACGCCGAATTCGCTGCCGCCTGCGCCGACGCCGGCATCACATTTATCGGGCCGTCTCCTGATGCGATCGCCAAAATGGGCGATAAACAGACCGCACGCGAAACCGTTGCCAAAAACAATGTGCCGCTGGTGCCCGGGTCGCGCAAAGGCCTGCGAGATGACGAACTGAGGGCAACCGCCATCCAGATCGGGTTCCCCCTGATGATTAAGGCCACCGCTGGCGGCGGCGGCAAAGGCATGCGCGTCGTTCACGATCCCAGCCAGTTCACAAGCGCGCTGCTGGCCGCGCGCCGCGAAGCCGTTGGCGCTTTCGGAAATGGCGAGGTCTACCTGGAAAAATTCATATCCAGCGCCCGCCATATCGAGGTCCAGGTCCTCGCCGACAGCTACGGGCATACCATCCACCTCGGCGAGCGGGAATGTTCCATCCAGCGGCGCCACCAAAAGCTGATCGAAGAGGCCCCCAGTGTCGCCGTCGACGAAAACCTGCGTCAGGAACTCGGTCGCGTCGCAGTGGCTGCCGCCGAGTCCGTGGAATATGTAAACGCAGGCACGATTGAATTTCTGTACGATGCCAAGGAAGAGAAATTCTACTTCCTGGAGATGAACACCCGCCTGCAGGTGGAACACCCGGTCACCGAATTTGTCACCGGCGTCGATATCGTTAAAGAACAGCTCACCATCGCCGCCGGCCGCCGAATGCGCTATCGACCCGAAGACATCAACCCCAAAGGCTGGTCGATCGAGTGCCGTCTCACTGCCGAAGACCCCTTCAATGGCTTTATGCCCAATAGCGGCGTCGTCACCTACCTCAAGGAACCCACCGGCCCTGGCGTGCGCGTCGAAAGCGCGCTCTACCGCGGCTACGAAGTCAGCCTCTTCTACGACCCAATGGTCGCCAAACTGATCGTTTGGGGCGAGAACAGGGCCGAAGCCATCCTGCGCATGCGCCGCGCGCTCAACGAATATCGTATCAGCGGAATCAAAACGTCGATCCCGTTCCACCAGGAGATTATGGACAGCACCGAGTTCATCTGGGGAACGTTCGATACCGGTTTCCTCGATCGTCGTCAACTGGTGGCCAAAAACGAACCCGACCGCGAGCAGGCGCGCATCGCTGCCGTCGCCGCCGCGTTGGTCGCGCATGAGGCCGGGCGCCGGGCTGTCAATATCGGCGGAGGCGAGGACAATGCCGCCAGCCCCTGGAAACAGGCTGGGCGCATCACGGGATTGGGAGGGCGGTGGTGAAATACTTTGCCAGCGTCGGCGACCATACGTTTGAAATCGAAATCAACGAGGAAGAAGTGTTGGTCGATGGCGAACCGATCACGGTCGACCTCCGGCAGAGCGGCGTCACGCAGCTGTACAGCCTGCTCCTGGATGACGCAAGTTTCGAAATGCTGGTCGAGGAAACCTCGCAAAGCCACGACGTGACGCTCCGCGGTGAGCAGTTCCGCGTCCAAATCGAAGACGAACGCACACGGCGGCTCAATGCTGGCCGGCAAGGGCCGGCGGTCCCCCAGGGCGACCTCGCTGTCAGAGCCCCCATCCCCGGCATGATCGTCAAAGTGCTCGTGCAGGATGGCGATGAGATCATCGAAGACCAGCCGCTGATGATCCTGGAAGCCATGAAAATGGAAAACGAGATTCGCGCCGTGCGTTCCGGCGTGGTGCGTAAAGTTGAGGTCACTGCCGGCCAAAGCGTTGAACAGGAAGCCGTACTGATCGTTATCGGCTAACCGGCGGCACATCCTGTCCCGCCGCCCCGCAGACGCGGCATATCCAAAGTGAATTCCGTCGAAATCCCATTTGACAGGCCATCTGCGGTGTGATACATTCAGGAAACCTTCGCAAGTCGGCGAGGCGCGAAACAGATAGTTGATCGGCCTCCTTCCGATTTGCCAGGGAATTGCAGGATGTAGTAAGATAGCAGGGTTGCGGCACATTAACAGCTGAAGAGTGGCAAGATAAGCGAGTCCAGCAGACCTGTCAATCGTTTTCGGGTTGTTCCGTATACTGGCGTAGCCGGGGTGCGGGGCGGTTTGGGAGCGAGATGGCTTGAGAGTTTAGAAGAGCTTTGCGTAGAAGTGCTGTTGTTTCGGGGTATACTGGTAGTAGGAGGTATGCTTGAGAGACGGCGGCGAAAATACGGAGAGTTTGATCCTGGCTCAGGATGAACGCTGGCGGCGTGCTTAACACATGCAAGTCGAACGGGAAGCGGTGGCTATTCATTTCGGTGGGTAGACG